>JADFDH010000009.1 GCA_018263005.1 Methanobacterium sp. | reverse complement strand
TGATCCAGGAGATATGTTGTGTTGAACCTGAAGATGATTTCATTAGATAGGTCCCTGTTGAAATTTATGAGTACATGAATGTTATGTTAATCTAAAGATGATTCTTATGATGTTGACCATCAGATTTGATCATAAATCTTTTGGATGGAACGGATAGTTATTATAAATTGTTGGGTTGATCATAAGAACTAGATGGGGGTTTAAATCAAAAAAAACCTAATGTGAATTAATTCACAAAGAAGATTATTAAATTTATTCTAATGTGATATGAGATTATAGTGCACATAAAGTATGAAAAATTTCAAGAGGCCCTAAAATTGAGCTATTATCACGATGAAAAAATGCAGAAATTGTTCCAGTTACTGGTGCAACCTAAAACTCTGGATACCATAGATCTTACAGAGAGCATGATAAAGAATTTAATAATAAAAACCTTGGCTGCCCATGGAAGCATGAAAAGCAGTCAACTGAATGAAATAACCGGTTTACACTTCGACATATTAGAGGAGGTCCTGGGTAAACTGGAAAAAGAAGACTTATGCTCCCAGACCGCAGGCGGATTCCTCTTCGCCACAGTAGAATACACCATTAAAAAGAAAGGGGTTGATAAAGCCGCTAAATTAGCTCAAGAGAACCCCTATGTAGGTATGGCTCCGGTGGTGTATGATGAATACTTCGAAATAATGGAAATACAGCTTAAAGGCCGGTATCCCCTTTATATCCCGGAAGAAGTGGCTGAAAACGCGTTTAAGGATGTTGTAGGGGTGGAATTAGCCAAGGAAATATTAGTAGAAGCCGCTATAGGGGGTAAAGGATTCTTCATATACGGCCCACCAGGTACGGGTAAGACCTTCCTCACCAGTAAGATGTCCGAGTTATTACCTCCCCTGATCATGCCCAAATTCGTGGAGTTCAATGAAAACATTATACAACTCTTCGACCCAGATTTCCATAAACTAAGACCTGAACAACCAGAAGATCCCCGGTGGGTTAAAATATACGCCCCATTCGTATTCACCGCTTCAGAACTCTCCACTGACAAACTGGAGACCAATTTCAACCCTAACAGAGGAGTATATGACACATCCCCCATAATTAAAGCCAACGGCGGCGTACTCCTATTGGATGATCTGGGCAGGCAGAGGGAGGATCCCAACGCACTGTTAAACCGGCTGATCGTACCCTTAGAAAACAAGAGGGACATGATATATATCAAAGGATCGCCTGTTGTCTTCCATTCATATTTCATACCAGCACTCTCCACTAACCTGGATATCAGCATAATAGATGAAGCACACCTGAGAAGAGCGCCCATACATGTTTCACTGGATCAGCCGACCATAGAAGAAATAGTAGAAGTCTTCAAGAGGAATCTGGATGAACTTGGTGAAGAATATGATGAAGCAGGCATTGAAAGGTTCAGGATGGTGTACACCCCCAGCTCTGAGGGAGGGGAACGTTTAAAACCCACCTTTGCTCATGCCCGTGACATAGCCCAGATAGCACAGGCAGTGAAGGTTATGAAGGGCGAAGACCGCATCACTGAGGATATTATTGAAAAAGCCCTAGAAAGACATATACTTGTAGTGCTTCAGAGAAAATATACACCTGAGATATTTGAAAGGATATTCGCAAACAAAGCCAGTTTCAAATGAAATTTAATTTAAAAATTTAATTAAATTCTATTAAAATCCTTTTCAACAATTCTATTTTTCCATTAACTTTTTCATCTCTTCTACATTTTTTTCTCTAAATCCGGTCAAAGTGAATATTGGTACACTCTTATCAATGTTAACCCCTTTTATGTGAGTTTAGTAACCGGTTAATAAATATATTAAAGTATTATGGTGATGATATTATAATCACAATTTGATATTATTAGTGAATTTCAAATACAATATTTTTAGGAAATCTCTCTCCAATATAATTATGAAATTTCAATTCATACAACCTGGGGGTTATTTAATAAAATTGTTCGGATTAAATGATAATGATTTGGAGCTGTTCTTGGAAAATGAGGATACTGATGGTCTAATAAGGGCTCTTAAAGATCGAAATAGTTACATCAGATATAAGGCAGCTGAGGCACTGGGAGAAATGGAAATTGGGGAGGCAGTGGATCCTTTAATATCTATTTTAGATGATCATGATATCCTGGTGCAGGAGATGGCCATAATTTCCCTGGGTAAGATAGGTTCTAAAAAGGCGGTTTATCCCTTAGTGGCTATGTTCGATGATTCTGAAGCTGAACTTAGGGAGTTGATGGTCTATGCCCTGGGAGAGATCGGTGGAAGGGATTCAGTGGAATATCTGCTACTGGCCCTACTGGACGATGATCTTAACATCAAGGTCCGGGCGGCTGAGGCACTGGGGAAGCTATCAGACCCTGATAGTGTGGATGAACTCGTAAATTCCCTGGAATATGATGATACAGAATTTAAAACAGCGGTAATGAATGCTTTAGGAGAAATAGGAGATCCAACAGCCATCAAACCACTTATAAAAGCATTTAATAGTGATAAATGGATTGTTAGAAGGTGTTCCTTAAATAACCTGGGGAAGATAGAAGAAAGCCCCATAGAACCATTTATAAACGCCCTTTATGATGAGGATTGCCATGTTCGGGAGAAAGCAGTGGAGCTGGTGGGCAAATACGCTGCTGATGATTGTATAACCTATCTCAACCGGCTTTTAAATGATCCTGATGAGGATGTCAGGCAGAGAGTTCTTAAAGTTATTGATAAACGCCGCAGAAAAGCAGAAGTAATAGAATCCGATGAAGATAGAGGTAAAAGTGAGAAAGAACAATTAGAAGAGGTCATAGGGAGAATTGGAAAAGAAGAGGCCATTAATTACCTGACCGAATATTTGGATGATGAAGATCCGGAAATAAGGGTCCGGGCCACCGAAGTTCTCGGTGAGATAAATGATGAAAAAGCAATTCGTCCCTTAATACAGGCATTAAGTGATTCAAAAAGGAAGGTAAGAAGAACAGCCAAGGAATCCCTGATAGAACAGGGAGAATTAGCAGTTCAGCCCTTGATCAACCTCTTAGATGATGAGGACACCCATTTAAGGAGGAAGGCTGCTATAATCCTGGGTGAACTGGGAGATGAACGGTCCATACATTCCCTGGTAGGTAAACTTAAAGATACAGATGCCCGGGTGAGGCAGAAGGCAGCTATATCACTGATTAAATTTAGAGAAAAAGCAGTTAAAGATTTAATAGAGACTTTGAAAGATGAAGACGTCCTGGTACGTGAAAAAGCAGCTGAAATACTGGGAGAGATAAGAGATCCCGCAGCTTTAGAACCATTAGAAGCACTTCTTAATGATGAAAATGCCTTTGTAAAAGAGGGAGCCCGGGAAGCCATCAGAAAGATAAAAAATAAAGATAACAAATTCTAATTTTCTAATTAATTGAGATATTTTTTTTCACATAAACAGTAAATGACAAAAGGTTTTTATCCAGGTCACCATATATATGAGAGGTTAGAATTTTAATTTCGGAGAATATCAAAATGACATGTAATATATTAGTTGGAGGAGGATGGGGTGATGAAGGAAAAGGCAAGTGCATCACCTACCTCTGTTACAACGATAAACCTGAAATAATAGCAAGAGCAGGTGTAGGGCCCAATGCAGGGCATTCTGTAGAGTTTCATGGTGAAAAGTATGGATTAAGACTGATACCATCTGGTTTCGTCCATAGAGACGCTCGTCTATTGATTGGAGCGGGTGTTTTAGTGGATCCGGATGTTTTCATGCATGAACTTGAATACTTAAATAAGTACAATGTGGCGGAGAGAACATTCGCTGATTTTCGCTGTTCCATCATAGAACAGGAACATAAAGATCGGGATAGGGCATCAGACCATCTATCCAAGAAGATCGGAAGCACCGGAACCGGCTGCGGACCGGGTAACGCTGACCGGGTTGGTAGGGTGGCTAAGATGGCTAAGGATATTGAGAAAATGCAAGGCCATACCACTGACGTACCCCTGGAAGTGAATGAGGCTTTAGATGATGATAAATACGTTTTCATCGAAGGATCCCAGGGTTTTGGCCTGTCACTATATTACGGGACCTATCCCTTCGTAACCAGTAAAGACACCACCGCCAGCACCGCCGCCGCGGATGTGGGAGTGGGACCTACCCGGGTGGATGATGTCATAGTGGTATTCAAATCCTACATAACCCGTGTAGGGGAGGGACCGTTCAAAACAGAGATGAACCAGGAAAAAGCTGTGAAAATGGGAATAGAAGAGTACGGAACCGTCACCGGGCGAAGGAGAAGGATCGGCCTCTTCGATATGGACCTGGCCCGGGAATCCTGTATGATCAACGGAGCCACCCAGATAGCCCTGACCTGTGTGGACAAACTATACCCGGACTGCTGCAGAGCCCAGGATTACTCCCAATTATCAGCGGAGACCAAGAAGTTCATAGATGAAATAGAAGGCGAAACCGGAGTACCGGTCACCATAATCTCCACAGGCCCGGACCTAGAAGATACCATAGACCTCCGGGACGAGCTGCTCTAGGAACCAATTTTACAAATAAAAACAAAACTTTTTTTTACTATTTTTCATTAATTTTTCAGATAAATTTTTTTACTATTTTTTAATAAGAATAATTTTTACACTATTTTTTTCTTAAATAATCTTTTTAATTAAGGCATTTATAAATAATCTTGTTAATTATGGCATTTAATTTTTTATTTTTTTTAAACATATTATTTACCTATTTCATCTTACCCTAGTGGTTTTTTTTTACAAACTTTTTTTTACCATCATCACCCATATAATAGTATAAGACTACTTCTTAGGAGGCATACTATGGCCGAATATAAACAGGTGGAAAAACAGGAGAAGAAGATAGATAAGAAGTATGATGAATTATTAGGCCAGGCAAACCATCTATTAGAGCAGGGTAAGCTCAAAAAAATAGAAGAGATGCATGATGAACTGGCTCTGGTGAAGAAATCAGGTGAACTATCCCTGGCTGATGAGGTTATGCTTGGTATCTATGAGGATGTTATTAAAATCCAGAAGAAAAAGTAAAAAGTAGTCCCTGGCGGAGTCGAACCGCCGTCGAAAGGTCCAGAGCCTCACAGGATTGCCACTACCCCAAGGGACTAAAAAAATACATTTATTTTTTAAGTTTAAATACCTTTTGTTAATCCCAGACACTCAAAAATCAGGGAAAAAAATGAACATCTATTTTTCAATAAATAATAGTTATAGAGAGCTATTTTTTTGTAAATGAAGAAATATAAATACTATTTTCCATGTTTAGTTTCTTATTCTTAATATTATGGTGACTAAAACGAATCATTTAATATCGATAAATTCCAAATATCTATTGAGTAATAAGTTTTTCCAATTTTTGTGATATTAAATAATAAAATTCAATAAATCATGGAAACCAATAATAAGGATTTGGAACTTAAGAAACTCCGTGAAAGAGTAGTTGACTTAGAGAGATCCTTGGAAGAATTCGAATCTTTAAAGGAAACTTCCAGAGAACAAGAAAGCGAATTATATCAGAGTGAGAAGCGTTTTTCTCAGGTGGCAGAAAGTGCGGGGGAATGGATCTGGGAGATTGATGCTCAGGGACTGTACACTTTCTCGAGCCCGGCTGTGGAAAGTATCATCGGCTACACTCCAGATGATATAGTGGGTAAGAAATATTTTTATGAACTGATAGTTCCCGAATCCCGTAAAAGACTGAAGGAAGCTGCTTTTAAATTATTCCAGGAGAGGAAGTCTTTTAAAGATTTGAAGATCCCTAATCTGCATAAAGATGGGAGTAAAGTCATCTCAGAGGTCAGTGGAGTTCCAATAATATCCGAGGACAAACAGTTCATCGGTTACCGTGGTCTGGACTTTGATATAACCCCTCGGGTTATGTATGAAAAGGCTCTTAAAAAATCAAAGAGACAACTCCATGATATCATCGATCATCTGCCGGATGCTACCCTAGCCATAAACCTGGATGGTGAGGTAATAGCCTGGAACAAGGCCATCGAAACGATGACCGGTGTAAAAGCAGCTGATATCATGGGTAAAGCTGATTATGAGTATGCTATTCCCTTCTATGGTAACAGAAGGCCTATTTTGATTGATCTAATCTTTAAATCAGAAGAAGAGATAAAAAAGATGCATTATCTAGGCATCCACAAGGAGGGTCAGGCATTGATGGCTGAGACCACCCTGCCTGCTCCTCGAGGAATAAAAAGTTATCTCTGGGGTAAGGCCTCCCCACTATATGATGAGAATGGAGAATTAATGGGTGCGGTGGAATCCATCCGGGATATCACCTATAGAAAAAAGGCAGAGAAGAAACTCCGGGAATCTGAGGAGAAATATAGGACCATCTTTGAAAAAAGCGGGATACCCATAATATTCGTCGAAGCAGATTCCACGATCTCCCTGGTAAACCGGGAATTTGAACATATAACCGGATATAGGAAGGAAGAAGTGGAGGGTAAGCTGAGCTTCACCGAATTCGTAGCCACCCCTGCAGAAAAAAAGATGATGCTGGAATACCATCGCCTGCGCCGGATGGATAAAGACACCGCACCGGTGAGTTACGAGTTCCATTTCCAGGATAAAGCAGGGAATATAAAAAATGCCCTGGTAAATGCCTCAGTTATACCAGGAACCTCTCGATCTTTAGTTGCTCTGATGGACATCACCGAACGTAAAAAAGCTGAAAGGGAATTACAGGAGAGTAAGGATCGTTTCCAGCAAGTGGTGGAAAATGCTGAGGAATGGATTTGGGAGGTGGATGAGCAGGGATTATACACCTATACCAGTCCGGTAGTTGAGAAAATCTTAGGATACAGTACAGATGAAATCGTGGGGATAAAACATTTCTATGACTTTTTTACACCAGAAAACAGGGAATATAAGAAAAATTCCGCATTTAACATCTTCAACAAAAGAGAATCTTTCAGTTCATTCATAAACCATAATATGCATAAAAATGGGGAAACAGTCATCCTGGAAACCAGCGGCGTACCCTTTTATGATGAACATAATAAATTTAAAGGCTATCGTGGGGTGGATAATGATATAACATCCCAGAAAAAGGCTGAAAACGATTTAATACTTAGTAAGAATCATTTTCAGAATATATTTGATCATGCGCCCATTGGCATATTCCACACTTCCCTAGAAGGTAAAGTCTATGAGGCTAATCAGGCATTAATCGACATATTACACTATGATTCAGTGGATGAATTCATCTCCAATGTAAATAAATCCAGCCTGCAGGAAACGGTATATGTTAAAGGAGAAGATCGAAAGCGTTTGGTTGGTGGAATTATAGGTGATCAGGGATGGCATGATTATGAATTCCCCCTGAAACGAAAAGATGGTAAAATAATAACCGTCGAATTAACCGCCAGGCCAGTAAGAGATTCCAAGGGAGATGTAGAATATATTGAAGGATTCATAAAGGATATAACAGAACGCAAAGCTACTTTAATGAAGCTGCATCGAAGTGAGGAGCGTTTCCGGGCGGTGGCGGAGTCTGCCGCGGATGCCATACTCACCACTGATAGTGGGGGTGAGATCATACTATTCAATCAGAGTCTATTGGACATATTCGGATACACCAGAGAGGAAATGTTACACCAACCAGTCTCCATACTAATACCGCCCAGTTTAAGGGATAATTTCCAGAGGAGGTTCTCCGAATTCCGAATAACTGGTAAACACGTTCTCAGTGGAAAAACATTTAAAAGCACCGGCCTGAGAAAAGATGGAACAGAATTCCCCTTCGAAATGTCACTGGCCACCTGGGAATCACAGGGAGAGAAGTATAACACCTCCATCATCAGGGACATCACCCATAGATGGGAGGCGGAGAAGGAATTAAAGGAAAGCCAGAACAAGCTTAAAGTAGCCATGGATCTGGCTAAACTGGTGCACTGGGAATATGATTTTAAATCGGATCTATTCCACTTCGATGACCAGTTCTACTCCTTATACGGCACCACCACCAATTCTATAGGAGGGGCAACCATGTCCCCATCGGAATACGCTGATAAATTCATCCCCCTGGAAGAAGCGGAATTGGTGGGTGTTGAAATGGCCAAGGCCCTGGAAACTGATGATCCGGATTATAATGGTAAAATAGAACACAACATCATCAGGGCTGATGGAGAAAGACGCACCATATTGGTTAAATACGGGGTTATTAAAGACGAAAATGGAAAGACCATAGGAACCTACGGAGCTAATCAGGACATCACCGAAAGGGTAGAGGCGGAGAAGAGCATCAAGGAATCATTAAAGGAGAAAGAACTCCTCCTACAGGAGATCCATCATCGGGTTAAGAATAATTTACAGATCATCAGCAGCTTACTTAATTTACAGGAAAGCTATGTAAATGATCCGGAAACAGTAGAAGTTTTAAAGGAAAGTCAAAACCGGGTGTTATCCATGGCCATGATCCATGAGATGCTCTACAACAGTGAAGACCTGAGCACCATAAACTTCCTGGAATATATTCAGAACCTGGTCTATGACCTGTTCAACTCTTATATATTAAAAACTGATAAAATGCAATTAAACTTACAAGTAGATGATATATACCTCAACATAGAAACCGCAGTACCCCTCGGATTAATAATAAGCGAATTAGTCAGTAACTGCTTAAAATACGCATTCCCCGAGGATAAAAAAGGAATGATAACCATAGATTTCCATATGATAAAAGAGGGTGAATACCAGCTGATAATAGAAGACGATGGAGTAGGCCTACCCCAGGACATCGACATGGAAACCACCGAATCACTGGGACTGAGACTGGTAGAATCCCTAGTAAACCAATTAGACGGAACAGTGGAACTCCAACGCAAACAAGGAACCAAATACCTCATACGATTCCGGGAACTGGAATATATGAAGAGGATTTAAAGGGAATATTTTTTAATTTTTACCTATTGTATTAAATATATGATTAATCATAATACTAATTATGGTTCAAAATGATATTCGATATGGGGAACTTATTATCGAAAAACTATCGTCAGAACATGATTTATCAGGATTTCGATGTAAAGATGATGATTTAAACGAATTTATAAATATAGATGCTCTTCATCAACGAAAGGAACGTCTGAATCAAACTTACATTTGTAAATACCAGGGAAAAGTAATTGCTTTTTTTACAGTATCCGCTGATTCTATAAAAATTAATAATACGGATAAAGGGAGGATAGGAGTTAATTATAACGCATTTCCAGCAATAAAAATAGGTAGGTTAGCAGTTCATCAGGATTATATGCATAGAAAAGTAGGTAGTATCTTAATCATGTATACAGTGGGTATGGCATTAGAAATTGGCAATGAAGTAGGGATACGTTTTATTTCAGTGGATGCCTATAGGGGGATTGAGGAGTTTTATAAAAAAAATTTCTTCATAGAATTAGCAGAATGTGAAGATAGACATGTTGCTATGTACACAGATCTGGAAGATTGGATAGCCTAGCCTTGGCTATTTTCCTTAATTACCTTATAGACTTTCTTTGATTGTCTTAGAAATCTCTTTTTTTCTTCTGTGACTGGTTTGTCCAAATTTTGAACGAAACGATCAGCAGCTTTCCCAGATAAGGTTGGTGTTGCTGCAATTGCTTTAGCCATAAATTCACTACCTTTTACATTCTTAATAATATATTATGATAATCTAATATAAAAAAACCGATGTAAGAAAAATAAAAAAATAAATTAAAATTTTAAGTCCATGATCCTTTATTGCCGGTGGTCTCATCGACGGACCATCGGCCGTTGTTCTTATTAAAAGTTATTTCTAAGTTATAATTCTCCTTGGTCACCGTATCATAGGCCTGAACCTTAACCTCAACCCGGGAATCAGATACACTAGTAAAGGTTATATTTAATACTTCCTTATCTGTGGAGCCATAAGGGGTTAGCTTATTATAGATAGTATTTGAAGCTAATTTCTTAAATTCTGAGTCATTTTTAAGTGAACTATAATTTTCTAATGTACTATTCAATTCACCATCAATAGAATCCTTTAATTTAGAAGAATTAGTTGTATTATTAGCCGTATTAGGAGTAGTACAACCAGAAACAAGGACGACTAAACCTAGTATGAATAATATCACTAAAACATTTCTTATACTCAAGAAGATAACACCCAAGATAGCTATTGGTTTTAAGATTATAAATAGTCTGGTTAAAAATCTATAATCGTTTCCTTGGTTAGTAATAAAAAAAATATGAGAGATGGAATTTATTTCCATCTAGAATGGTGTTAAACTAGGATATTCGTCATATAATCCTTCATTACCATCTATCGGTCGGGGATCAGTTTTATCCCAGTCACTCCAGTAGTTACCGGCGGTGTCCTTATAGAAGGTGTTTTCATCTCCGTTCTGTGCTAGTGCTTGTAGTGGGTTTTTGATGAAGTTGTTCTGGTTGACTGTGGTTTTAACCACATGGTCCAGGACTACTCCAGCCCAAGTGTTTTCTTGTAGAGTGTTATGTGTAATAATGTTCTCTCTAGAGTTGTTGGTTACGTATATTCCCATTTGATTGCCGGATATTGTGTTAGCTTCATTTATGTTGTTATTGGATGTATCTAAAGCTATTCCTGTCCAACTGTTATCTGCTATGGTGTTTCCTGCGATGGTGTTTACGTCAGCTCCTCTTAGGAGTATACCGATGACTCCATTATGGGATATGGCTGTGTTGTTGATTATTTGGTTTCCTTTGCTGCCTTCGATGTATATTCCGGTGTCTTGGTTTTCATGTATGTTATTGCCTTCTATGGTGTTACTGTTGGAGTTGTTCACTATGTACAGTCCTTCCAGGTTACTATTTATGTTGTTGTCGTTTTTTATAGTGTTTTCGGCGGCATTATCCAAGCAGACACCCACCCAAATATTAATTTTAATAGTGTTTCCGAAGATGGTGTTGGTGTTTGAATCTCTGATGTACACTCCTATAATACCGCTATTGGAAATTTCATTATTGGTGATGAAATTACCATTTGAACTGTTGATTAGGCTTATTCCTATGTTGATGTTGCCTTTGATGATGCTCTCTGTTATGGTGTTATTTTCCGAGGTGTTGGTTAAATTTATACCTTCCAGGTTATCATTAACGTAGTTTCCACCATCTATAATGTTACCATCAGCATTATCCAGGGCTATTCCTGCCCAGCAATTATCCTGTATGTCATTTCCAGTGATGGTATTATTGTCTGCATCTCGTATTAACACTCCAATCACCCCATTACGGGATATGGCTAAATTGGAACTGATATTATTTCCTGTTGAACTGTTCAGAATATTTATACCAGCATTGGTGTTATCATGTATGTTGTTACTGGTGATGGTGTTCCCATTAGCAGTATTCACTAAGTAGACACCCTCCACATTATTGTATATATTGTTTCCGGCGTTGATGATATTATTTGATGATTTATCCACACATATACCGATCCAGCCATTACTCTGTATATTATTACCTGAGATGGTGTTGGTGTCCGAGTTTTGCAGGTAAAAGCCAATAAAATTACTATAGATGTTGTTCCCTGTTATTTGACAGTTATAGGTTGATGTTAAGTAAACACCAAACGCGTTGGTAGCACCGGTAATGTTGAAACCCTGAATCACCGTCCCATCACCAGATGAGTTAATAGTAATGGTTGATGAGTTGATGTCAGGGGCTATGATGGTTGGTGTGCCAACAGCCTGGATATCTAACTTCTTATTCACAAAGACGTTTTCATGGTAGGTTCCTGTCGCAACTGTAATGGTATCACCATTAGATGTGGATGGATGGCTTACTGCTTCTTGTATGGTTATGAAAAGTTTACCAGTATCCACATTTTTAACACCCACTATATACACATTAGTAGTAAGTAATTGGTTGTCTAACTCTGCAGATACATGAGCAGTTCCAATAGTCTCATCTGCGGTTAAAGTGGCAAGGGCTGTTCCGTTAAAGGTGTTTTTAGTAGTAGTATGGCTGCCCACACTTCCCAGGTCGGTTTGGAAGGTCACCACACAACCATCAGGCAAATGGCCATTTAACGGGTTTATAGTTTTAACCGTAATCCCATCATAGGTGTTGTTGAAATCAGCAGTTAACAGACTGGTTTCACCATTTAAAATCATATCCAGATAAGCAGTTAAAGTCATATACAACCAAGGGGTGGAAGTCACTGTTCCATAAGTATATATTTGCCCGACTGCTGGGCCACTGTTTTGACCCCACCAGTTGTATCTGGCATCAACAGAACCATAAAAATCAAAAATTTCATTACCATAAGCGGCTGTGTTACCTTGAAGTTGGCTGTAGTTGATTATTAATGAGACTCCGATGCAGAAAATTCCACCACCATCTACTGTTGCATTGTTACCAGTGATTATGCAGTTGCTTATGTTGGTGGGTCCCTCAACATATACTCCTCCCCCAGTATTATTAGCGAAATTGCCCATGATCTTACAATTTTCCATATTCAAAGAGGCCTTACTGAATATTCCACCTCCGTTAATATCTGCTGTACCATTGGTTATGGTGAAATTGTGTATATTCACTGGAGAGACCGCTTCAATATAGATACATCTGCCAGTGTTGGTCCCATCTATGATGGTGGTATCCCTTTCATCCCCAATGAGGCTTAATGGTTTGTTAATGGTGAGATGTTCAGTGTAGGTGTCCGCAGCCACATAAATAATCCCGTTAGGGTCTAGAGCGTTTATAGCGGTTTGGATGTGCTGCATAGGACCAACATTCCCCCCAAGAGGAATGGGGCTGCTGCCATCCCAAGAATCATTACCCGTAGTTCTGTTAACATAAAGAACATCAATCCAGTAAGTATACTTTAAATTACTATTTGTCGTGTCATAGTAGCTGATGTGGGGATTGTTGTTGCTGTCCAGGGCCAATGAAGTATCCGAGCCCACATCTCCGATGCTATCTGCGGTTTTGATGTTCCAACTACTACCGGTCCAGGAAGCATACTTCAAATTACCATTTGTAATGTCGGTGTAGCTGATATGGGGATTGTTATTGGTGCTGTCTAAAGCCAAAGAAGTGTACCAACCTACATCTCCGGTGCTGTCCACGGTTTCAACATTCCAAGCACCATCATAGTAAGCATACTTCAAATTACCATTTGTAATGTCGGTGTAGCTGATGTGGGGATTGTTACTGCTGTCCAGAGCCAAAGAAGTGTAAGCTCCCACAGTTCCGGTGCTGTCCACGGTTTCAAGATTCCATTGTGTACCATCATAGTAGGCATATTTCAAATCACGATTTGAATTATCAAAGTAGCTGATGTGGGGATTGTTACTGCTGTCCAGAGCCAAAGATGTGTACCAACCCATATCTCCGGTGCTGTCCACGGTTTCAAGATTCCATTGTGTACCATCATAGTAGGCATATTTCAAATCACGATTTGTAACGTCCCAATAGCTGATGTGGGGATTGTTATTGCTGTCTAAAGCCAAGGAAGTGTAATAACCCACTTGTCCGGTGCTGTCCACGGTTTCAAGATTCCATTGTGTCCCATCATAGTAGGCATATTTCAAATCACCTATTGTATTATCGGTGTAGCTGATGTGGGGATAGTTGTTGGTGCTGTCTAAAGCCAAAGAAGTGTACCAACCCACACTAATTCCGGTGCTGTCCACGGTTTCAACATTCCAAGCACCATCATAGTAAGCATACTTCAAATCACCATTTGTATAGTCAGTGTAGCTGATGTGGGGATTGTTGTTGCTGTCCAGGGCCAAAGAAGTATCCATGCCCACATCTCCTGTGCTGTCCACGGTTTCAGTGTGCCAGTTGGCTGATGCTGTTCCACTTAAAATTAAGGCAAAAATTAATGTTAAAAATAGAATTATAACTTTTCTATAAAACATATCACCCCTCCCTAAATGATATTTTTATTTTTATGATGCCCATTTTTCTGTTGTATACTTATCTAATTATTAAATAATAAATCTTGCTAAAAAAGCCGTTTTCAGTGAAAAACGTCACAATAAATTGGGGAGTAGGATAAAAAGGAAATATTGACAATCATAACAACAAAAAAAAATAATTTTTTTTCTATGATATTTACTAATATTAATTTTTAATCTGTTTATACCTTTAAAAATATTAGAAAAAGACAGTTATTTTAAGAAACAAAGAAAAGGAGAAATAATCAAATTTCTCACTAGAACGGCGTAATGTTAGGATACTCATCATATAATCCTTCATTACCGTAGATCGGCCGGGGATCTGTGCTACCCCAGTCACTCCAATAGTTACCTATAGTTCCTTGATAGAACGCGTTCCCGGATCCGTTCTGTGCCAAAGCCTGTAAGGGGTTATTTTGGAAGTTGTTCTGATAGACGGTGGTGTTGGTTGCTCCGTCGAGGACTAGTCCTGCCCAGGTGTTATCTTGTAATGTGTTGTTGTATATGGTGTTACCGTTTGAGGTGTTTACTATGTATATTCCCTCGAAGAAGGTGGAGAAACTGTTATTTTCTAAAGTACACAGGGTGGTGGATGATAATCTTATTCCCACTGAGTTTATATTGTTTATAAAACCTCCGGTGAAGCTCTGATCCTGGACTGTGCAGCCGGTCCCCATGTATTAACATCTAACACCGGAGAATACTGGTTAGAGGGGCTTAACGTCACACTATCCATTACCTTTTATGGTCATGTTAGCCTTATCTACCAGACAATTGGTGGTGTAAAGTATATGGTGTGCCGTTCTCGTCATTTAAGATGATCACATCATTTTCTGATGCCGAGTCAATGGCTGTTTGGATGTTATCACCATGATAGACATTCACCTCAGCCGCTGAGGCCATAGTGCCTGTTAAAAAATAAAATGGTTACAAATAATATAGAATAGACTATTTAAGGATTTCTTTCTACTTAAAAACAAAATACTATTAACCCCCCATACTTCTCCATCTTAAAAACAAAATTAACAACTAGAGTTTAATATTAACAATGTTTTTTAAAATCTTTATGTGATTTGGAGAAATTTGAACTCATTAGGATGGGCGGCGATGATCTGCTCTAACTGGCTTTTTAAACTCGCGATATCCGAGTTCAGATTTGTTATGTAGGGTTCTAGTACGGTGGGGTTCACCCTTTCCTGGGTGGGGTTTAATGAATTGTTCTTGTAATTGGCGGCGTAGGTTTTATATTCTATTAACTTACTGGTTTTCTCTAATAATTGGATATCTACATCTAAATAGTCATTGTAGGCGCCATCCGCATATGGTTGTGCGTCTTTATCAGATTGCAGAGCTGCAAAGATTTCATTACTACTCTTCTGATAATAGATGATGGCGTTAGCATAATCACCACTGTTATCATAACTATATGCCTGGTTGAGGTAGTCGTTGGCTGCTGTTTTATGTTTCTGTGATTGGGATATGTATTCTCTGGCTTTACTATTATTATATTCAGTATAAACTAAGTATACTGCTGCTGCGGCTATGATTATGAGGAGTACTAGGATGATTATTTTATTTCTCTTATTCAAATTTACTCACCCGGATATAACTTTTCTATTGGTTTATTTACGGTATTCATGCTGGAAGTCCTTATGGTATAGTTTGCTGGGTGTTATAGTTCCAGGGTCAAGTACCCGGCCTACTATGATGAGGGCGGTTTTCTTTATCCCTGAGTTTTCCACTTTAGCTACGATATCATCTAAAGTGCCCCTTATGATCTCCTCATCTGGCCAGCTGGCTTTCTTAACCACGGCCACTGGTGTGTCTGGGGGGTAATGGGTTTTTAGATCCTCTACTACTTCTTCTATAGCTTGCACTCCGAGGAAGATGCACATGGTGGTCTGGTGTTCTGCTAGGATTTGGATGGCTTCTTTTCTTGGTTTGGGTGTTCTTCCCTCGGGTCGGGTGATGATCACCGTCTGTGATATGTCGGGGAGGGTTAGTTCGTTTTCTAATGCTGCGGTGGCTGCAAATAATGAGCTTACCCCGGGTATTATCTGGTAGGGTATGTTTCTTTTCTTTAGTTCCTGTATTTGTTCTCCGATGGCTCCGTATATGGATGGGTCTCCGGTGTGCACCCGGGCCACTAGTTTTCCCTGTTTTGTTGTTTCTTCTATGAGTGTTATTATTTCATCCAGGTTCATGCTGGCGCTGTTATGTATCTCTGCATCTGGTTTAGCTGATCTTAGTACTTCTTTGTTGACCAGTGATCCGGCGTAGATGATCACATCTGCTTTTCCGATGGTCTTGTATGCTTTGATGGTGAGGAGTTCCGGGTCTCCGGGTCCGCCTCCGATGAATACCACGTTTCCTTTCATTTATGATCTTCTTCCCTTGTTTTATTTATAATTCTTATACTGTTACTTTGGTTTATATCCTTATTTATACTCTTATGATTATGGATAAAACAGATAAATGGTTGTTTTACTTTTTCAATAGGGTAATGATGCTTTATATTCCCTTAAAAACTTGTGATTCTATCGTTAATTGCTTATTTTTTTAACACTATTTTATGGTCTTAAATGGTTTATAGGGTGTTAAAAGATGATTTTTTTTCACTAATAAAACAAACATTTATTTAGTTATAGCTCTAAATATTTACTATCCAAATAAATCCCTTCGGGAATTTATGGGGATAATTGAGGTGGTAAAATAAATAGGAAAGTACTATTTGCAGTGCTATTACTTGTAGCTTTAACACTGCCTTTAAATGCAACTGGGGTGTTAGCAGCAGCTAACAGTAACCAGTCGTCCGGTGCAGTTTCAACCACCAACAGTTACACTGCCACTCAGATTTCCAGTGCAGCTGTATCCGTGAACAACTATTATACCAGTAACAAGAAACTGCCCAATTATGTGACCATATCCAACCAGCAGGTTAGCATGCCTCAATTTTTATATCTCATGGCCAGTGAAACATCACAAATAGGAAGTGAGGGTACCACAGCCACCATACCAGCGAAAGACGTAAACTGGGCTTCAGCACCAGTTGAAAATATCAGTTCAGGGAAGATTCAGAAAGCACAATATTTGACCATCGCCAATAATTTGAAGAACTTCATAGAAACCAATGACAGAATACCCAATTACATCAACACTCCCCTGGGTAATATGAGATATGAAAGTGCAGTAGTCATGTTCAGTAAGATAATGACTTTCTACAACACCAATAAGAGAACACCTAATTATGTGACAATTACACCCTGGCTAGAGGGTTCGAATGTAGGAAACACTACCCCTGGAAACTCCGTAAGCCAGTCACAGTTAATTGAAGCAGCGGTTAATCTGAAATCTTATATGGGAAGTAATAATGCTATACCCGCCAATACGACCATAGCAGGTCAAAAAATTACCATAACACAACTATTACCAATTTTAGCCCAGGGCCTATTAAATATTAACAGTGGCAATACCAGTTCCCTCCCGATAATAAGCACATCCCCGGCAATTAATCCCGTGGAAAACCTTACATCAGGAACTATTACCAAATCAGAATATCTGAGTATGGCCTTGACTTTGTTAAATTTTACGAGCACCAACAACCGCATACCCAACTATTTAAACACTAGCTTGGGACAGATGAGATATGAATCAGCGCTCAACATGTTTTTGAAGGTAATTAACTTCTACAATACCAATCAAAGACTGCCCAACTATGTTTCTGTATCTCCCTGGGGAACATCCACTCCCCCAGCAACTGGTCTGAGACCTGTTTATATAATATCCGATAATATCAACAGTAAAACCGTGGACAACCAACGAATCGACATCCTGGTCAGTGCCTTAAATAATCTGGGAGTAACCGCCTACAACTATGGGGCGGGAACAGATAACTTCGCCATATTAAGAAACACCAACGTAACCAGCAATGCGCTTATAGTGTCCATTTCTGGTGGAGTTTGCAGTGGAACCCTGATCGAAATGGGATACCAATACTACAAGAACCTAGTAGGCACCAGAGAAGTCTTCCTCGTCTGGACAGAGGGAGCCACCAAGATAACCGGACTAGAATGGATGCCGCGAGCACATGATGACAACTTCTCACCAGCCACATTCACTGGACTGGCCAACCCAGACCAGTACCTGCTAAACAACGGCTACCACTACTACGAAGGCTACACCAACAGCCTGGTCAACCAACTCGCGGAGATCATATACAACGAAGCACTAAGTTAAAGCTAAAAAACAAGTACATATAGAGGGATAAAATTTCTATTATTCCCTTTTTTTATTTTTTTTGAATTTCAAAATATTCTATTTTGAAAAAATTTTTTTTAATGTATATAAAAAAAGAAATCCATTTTTTTATAACTGATTCCCACTTATTCTAAAAATCGTTCCCACTGCATCTTAAAATGGAAGCCAGCTATAAAGCAGCGGCGCATAGAAAGGCACTATTAAAAACAGGAATGTATTGGATATTCCGTGGGATAGGGTGATCCCGAATATGCTCTTGGTCTTATAGAAGACATAACCATAGAACAATGCCACAGCAAACACGAAAACAAGATCGTAGAAGCTATTCCAGCCTATGTGAAGAGCGGTAAATAATAATGCCGTATATAATAGTCCTAATGCTGCTCCGAAGACGTTTTCCGCATTTTTCTGTATAATACCCCTGAAGAGTATCTCCTCTGCCAGTCCAGTGGATATGATGAGAATTAATGATGCAAAGATTAGATTCTGCAGGTTGAAGGTAGCAATCAATGGTTTAGGCTGCAGGATCAGATATTCTAGGGTACCCAGGAAGATACCAGTAAGTGCAATTACCAATTGAAAGGGTATATTACCCCAGATAAACCCAACATTCTTAAGTGATAGGCCCTGAGCTCTCATGATAGTATATGAAGCTGCAAATAAGGGTATGGATATTATGGGGAACCAGTACAATGGATCGATCTGCATCAAGGGTATGGATAACCCTATTATCCGGATAATGGGCAACGCCATCATGGAACGAAGTAACACAGAGAAATTATAAGAAGTCTTCAAGGATGAATTAAATAGAAGCGCGAATAATATTATAGAATCTAATAATAATCCCAGCTGCAGATTATAATGAGCTACCAATACCTCAGCTGCGATTAAACCAAGTAAATAAGTTATTGATAAAATTAACTCTTGCTTGGAGAATTTCCTGATGGAACGTTTCTCCTCAACCCTCTGAGTTATCTCCTCATATTTCTCAGGTGGTTTATGCCCGCTTTCCTCATATTTATGGATGGATCTTTTATACTCCATCAGGGCGTCTTCCCATGCTCCCTGTGATTCGTAGGTGCTGGCGATTAAGGATAGGACTATCCCCTCTCTTTCAGCATCCCCTATTTTTCGGAAGCTCTTAAGAGCCCGGTCATAATATTTACGGGCCTGGTCATATTCACTGGAATGTTCATGTATAATCCCCCGGCCAGTGAGGCAGTATCCACGGCCGATGTTGTCTTTCTTTTTAGAATAGATTTTATGAGAATTTTTATAATATTCCTCTGCAGTGTCATATTCTTTCATATCCGAGTAGAGGTTCCCTAGTTTCAGGAACAGATCTGCTTCATCTGATTTATCATCTGATTCATTAACATAGTTTAAGGCTTTCTTGTAGTATACCAGGGCTTCTTCGTAGTTCTTTTGATCATAGAATTTATCTGCCAGTTCTAAGAATTCCCTTGATTCCAGTCTCTGCATAATGTACACCGTAGTATTTATGGATGTTACTTTTTTTATCTAAAATCTAATAATCAGGCATAAAGCATAATATAATTACTTACATATTCTCCATTAATAAATGTTTAGTTTATATAAGTTTATATACCTCTATTAAGGCAATATATATAATATAGTATTGTGAAATAAGGTGAAAAACAGAATGCCACGGATTACCGCCATCATACCAGCATACAATGAAGAGTTAGCCATCGGAAGCGTAGTTATCAGCACCAGTAACTATGTGGATCATATTATGGTGGTTGATGATGGCAGCACCGATAAAACAGCTGAGATAGCAGAGAAAGCCGGCGCCCAGGTTATAAGACATAAACAGAATATGGGTAAAGGCGCAGCGCTTAAAACCGGTTTTAACACGGTTAAAAATACGGGGATAATAGTAACCATGGACAGTGATGGTCAGCATGACCCGGCGGAGATACCGAAACTCATCCAACCCATAGAAAATGGAGAAGCAGACATCGTCAACGGCAGCCGCTACCTGGATAAAAAAGACACCGAAACACCATCTTACAGAAGATTAGGCCAGACCGTACTGGACAAGGCCACTAACATTAGCAGTGGGCTAGATGTCACTGATAGTCAGAGCGGATTCCGGGCCTTCGCCACATACACCATCCCTGCATTTAAATTCAAAGAATCCGGTTTCACTATTGAAAGTGAAATGTTAACCGACGCAGCAGAAAATGGTTATAAGATCATGGAAGTCGCTATCGGCGTGAGCTATGACACTACCAATGGCAATATACATAAAAAAAACCCGATCAGCCATGGGTTAGGCGTGCTGGTAAGGATCTTACAGGATATGGAGTTTAGAAGACCACTATACTATTTCACACTACCCGGACTGGTGCTTATTCTCATAGGATTGGTTCTTGGTTTAAATTACTTTGGGATGTATTTAGATGGTCAAACTGCTACTTTAATGCCTACTATAATTGCTGGTTTAATAGGTTTAGGCGGTATTTTCATTGCATTTACTGGTATAATATTACATTCAATGGCTAGGATGATAGACAGTATAAGACATTAAAAAAAAATAGAATTTCTAATTTTTTATATTATTTTAAGACATGATATGTTGTAGAAAAAATAATTTAAAATTCTGAGATAATAATTTATTTAAATATAATAAACACTGTGCAGATTTCTAATATCATCGGTTTTGTTCTTATTATAGTAAACGTAATCGGCGGTGATCATCATTTTACCACTCACCGGATCCGGGGCTAATGTATAGTTACCTTTCCAGTCGGTGTATATTCCGTTGATGAAGAATGTGCCGGAAAAGATTTTACCGTCATTTTGGAAGTTGGATGTTCCGGTCCAGGCTGCGCAGGTCATGTTCATATCCCCGGTGAATATGGTGTTGAACATGGCTCCGGTTACATTTTTTTGAAATAGGTACATGATGGTTTGTGGTGTGGCTTTAACCGTATTGATCCGTCCGGTAACCCTCAGCCCATCGGAGGTGTAGTCCAGGGGACTTTCTGTTTTCTCAGCACCATATAAGGCCAGTACCATTTTAAAATCCCGGCCAGTGCCATTTATCTTATAACTACCACCCAGATAACTGCCATTATCCGTGGTTGGTGGTATTATAACATGGGAACCGTAACTGTATTGCATCTGGTCAAAGGCCAATGCACTGACCGTTCCTTGGGTGTATTCCAGAACACCTAAACTAACGAGGATTATTGCCACAGCGATGAGTGTTATGTATTTTTTTTCCATAATCATCCCTTATATGGGTTAAAATAAAATAAAAAAAGAGGTTAATTTTTTTTTTATGCAGATATTATATGTGCAATTGTACTACAGAGTGTTGGTGGAACATTGAAGACCATTTCTATGTTACCTTCTGCGTTCACGGTCATGGTTATTACTGTGAATACTATTTCATTGGTGTCATCGTGCGGATAATTTGCTCTGGTCATGGCATCCACACCGGCTATGGTGTTATTGTAATAGAACATGTTACCGGTGACTTTAGGTGGTAGTGTCATTATTGGCATTTTATCCTGTGTAATATTGTAGAATGGGTCGTTGCTAGGTGGGTTAAAAGTATTGGACCATCCATTCAGGGTCATGGTAAATGTGCTGTTTCCTGTTGCGTTTGTTCCATTTTTAAATACAGCACCCCAAATTAATGGTTTTATAGTATAATTAGTTGGTAATCGCTCGTTACCGTAACCAAACAGACTACTTAGATCAATTGTGAGATTTTCTCCAGGTTTTACCCAGGCTTCTAAGTAGAAGTTCTGTTTAGATCCGTTTTTTAGTGTTACATTTTCTATGACTATATCCATATGCTGCCATAGTTGGGTGTTGTTGTTTTTCAGGTTCAGTTTAGTACCTTTTTCTGTAAGATTATATTGTGTTTGTGCGGTAGTAGTACTACCCATCATGGACATTGCTGCAAAAGCACCTACAATTATAACTGCAATTATAATTATGGCTATTACTATAACGCTGCTTTTCATTTAAACACTTCCTTAAATTATGGTGACCACTTTGTAAGCTACTATTGCCACGAAAACCAGGAGTAGTGGGATAATAGCGACGTTAGATCCTTTTAAAAATAACTTAACAGATGGTTTATGAGTCTCTGAGCTTAGAATTTCCTTTAGAGCCAGGAAAACAATAAGAGAGACCACAGCTATTATACTGTAAGCCATTACTTGAGCGGTAGTAACCGTCGTTGTGGTTGTAGTTACCGTTGATATCATGTTATGTAGGTCTAACTTTCATTGTATATATAATTTTTGATAATCTTTTTTGTTTATAAAGGAAATCACAAGAATTAAGATAGTGAATCGGTGGTATAATAATTGATTTCTCTTTTAATTATTTTTAATTGAAATTTCACATGATAAATATAAGCTTTTGTGAATTTGATCTACTAAGTTGTCTCATTGGAACTGCCGGTAATGTTCAGCCACAGATGTAGTGACCGGTAAATATTCTTATTATCCGGAAGTTTATAGAGTAAGAACTCCATCTTCCTCTCGCCCGCTTCACCAGCCGTGAAATTAAAGGGAATCTCCACTTTCTGCCCATCTTTAAGGGTTAAGGTCTGTTCCATCTGCACCGTTCCGTTGGAGGTGACCACCAGACGATATTTTGTATCATTATTTTCCTGATTCACAATACCGATGATCACTTTACCCTCCTGTCCCGGAGTTAAGTTGGTGGGATAATTACTGGCCTTACCATCCTGGCCCAGGATATAAAATTCAGTGAAACTCTCTCCCTCCTTGGGCTTAATAATAATATAGGCCGTGGTGGAGATGGCTAAGATAATGGAAATAATGAGTACCACTGAGAGTATCTTCCCCGTTTTCGATTCACCCTGGAAACTTTCATTTATACCACTGAAGAATCCCCTGAAATCCACACTGAACCTGTTATCTTCAGAGATTCTTTTCCTTCTGATAAATGCCACAATACATAAAAGCACAGTTAGACTGGAAAGTGATACTAAAATCGGATCTAACCGGATACCATAGGGTGTGTAATTCAAAACCAGCCCAATCAAAGGTGTGATGGCTATGCTTAAACCAAAACTCAAAGCTAAACGTTCAATACTGTCCAGATCATCCTTTTTAGGGAATAAAGCAGCGATAAGGGAATAACCTGGTAAGAATAATACCAAGAGCAAACCTAATACAGTTCTAACAGCGGTTTTATTTAAGGTAGGTTCCAGGACGAATAGAGCGCAGAGACCGGTTAGGATGATTACTAATATAAGGTCTAAGTAAGGTGATTTTCTACGGGGGGTTCTATCTATTTTTTTTGGTGTTGGGAGTTCCTTCTTAGTTGTTAGGGTTTCTTTTTCGGGTTTTGAAGGTTTCTTTTCAGGTATTGTTGATTCCTTTTTCGGGGGTTTAGATAATCCTGCTAATCTTTCTTCTTTAGTTTCATCAGATTCAACTAGTCCCTGTTCTTCTTTTACTTCCCTATCGGCTAAGCGGATTTTATCTATTATTTCTTTATAAGATCTGGATCCTTCACTTTTAGGTTTATCATCTAGGGTTTCTTTTAATGGCGGGGCTTCTAATCTTGTGGTATCCGTTTCTTCTATTTTTTCATAGAATTTATCTTCAATTTGATCTTCTTCTATTTGTGTTTCATCTTCTTCTAGTTCAACAGATTCTGTAACTGTTTCAATCCTTTCTGGTCTTGATAATTGTGATGTTTCTTCTTCTGTTATATATTCCCCAGTTTCCTCAGCTTCTCCTTCTTCTGTTTTCACGATTCTTTCATATTCTATCTGGGTGGGTTCTTCTTTTTCTGCTGGAACATCCTCTCGGGTGATGGAGTATAGTCTTTTGGAGAATTTTCTCCTCCTGTACATGGCTATGATACAGAAGATAATAGTCAAAGCCACTAGAACAAGGTAACTGTAAGCTTTCAGGGGGGTGTAGGTTGATATGAGGGCTAAGGATATGGTTATCATTAGACTTACAATTATGCTTAGTAAGGCCTTCTTTATTATTCCGCTACGGTCGAATAATGGATCGAAGGCTGCCATGAGGGAATAACCGGGTAGGAAGAGTAAAAGTAGAATGGCAGGTATGAGATTCAGGGGGTATGAGTTTAGGGAGGGGATGATGGAGAAGACCAGTGATAGTATGGTGAGTCCGAGAATCACTGCCAGGTCCTTGTAAGTTGGTTTTATCATGTGATGATTCCTTTAATTAAGTTTCTATTATTATTGTTAAATTTCTCTTAAAAGAATATTCGTTGCATCTAAATAATGTAAATATAACTTATAAATAGAGTTCTATATATTTATATTTATAGGTATTATCAATTTGAATATAAAAAGGCAACTCTAAATCTTATTATTTATGAATATAATCTAACTGGAGGAACAGATAATATGGAAATTTCATTAAACTCAACTGTTACGGTAGCTTCAGATGTGGTATCATGTGACCTGGTGGAAGAAGCAGCTATACTCAACTTAAAAGATGGAGTATATTATGGTTTAAACCCGGTGGGAGCTCGTATCTGGAACCTCATCCAGAAACCCATCAAAGTCAGTGAGATATTGGAAGTGATCCTTGATGAATATGATGTGGAAAGGGATGTATGTAAAAATGATCTATTCGAATTACTAGGACAACTACTAGAAAACGAACTTGTGAAAGTGGAATGACCGTAATAAACAATTTTATAAGATTATCCGGGAATGATAAAAAATTAATTCTAAATACCTTACTGGTTATGGTTAAATTTAGACTGATGTTATGGATTATGCCCTTTTCCAGGATACAGAAATCATTATCGGCTGTAAATCCAATTAAAAGCAATATTCCTGTTTCTAAATTAGTATGGGCTGTGAAAATGACCAGCCACCATATCCCATGTTCAACCTGCCTTACCAACGCCTTAACCGGATATTCTGTCCTTTCAAAACATGGTTATCCCAGTATGATTAAGATAGGGGTGGGAAAATCATTTGAAGGAGAATTCGAAGCACACGCCTGGTTAGAATATGCTGGTGAAGTGGTTATCGGCGAATCAGAGAAAGAATATATTCCTATCTTAGATTTGAAACAATAAAAAAAAAAAAAAAAGATAAATTGGCTTTATTTAAGAATATATGGGGAGGGAGGTTTTGTTATTTATTCATTCTTAATAAAGCAGCGTAATAGGTGGGGTTTAAATTGGCAGAATTTAAAGCAGTGAGTTTTGCTGGAGCTTTTTTTGTTGTTGTATGAAGTTTCCTTGTTTTAGTGGAATATGAATTAACTTTTAAAGGACTTATTAAGGTGCTTTCAGCATTCGCTGAAAATTGAAGAGGCATTTCACCATCAGTAATGGTTAAGTCAATAGGTTCTGGTCCATTAACCTGGAATAGTTCTCTTAAAAGGTAAGAATCGCCTAATTGCATATCTCCATATTCCCATGCATTATTTGCAAAGTCAAAAGAACCATCATTATCATTCCAAGTATTTCCATTATCCTGACTGGTAGAATAGGAGTTCATATATGTTAGGGCAGGGTTAGTAACACCTCTTTCTACTAGGCCGGCTGTGCTCACTGAATCATAGTTCACCACATTCACAACACCATAGATATTATCTCCAATATTAGCGGTTGTTATTGTATTTCCATTAATATCTGTGTAATATCTATCTGTACTGGTACTGGCGGATAAGCATGCTGATACAGTACCGGCTAATATGATTGCAGTTAAAAAAGGGAGTAAAAATAAAGTAAAAGTTTTTCGCATTTATAAACCTCCTTATCATTGTCTTCTTAAAACATAATATAATATCACACATTATAATAATTTAAAAATTATTTAGTGAAAATAATCACACTATTTAATAAAAATATATTTATAAGTAATATAAAATCAAGCATCCTATTAAAGCATAAAATAATATAATATTCTTAATCTTAACCGGGGGCAGTGAAAAATAAATGTACCACTATTTACTACACGGGATAAATATTCAATCTGAGATTAAACTATCACAGTTAAGCCTGGTTCAATCCACAAGCTATGATGCTGAAATAAGATTATCAGATTTTGACCCGTTTAAAGATGAAGCTCTAAAAGAAGGAATAAATTTCAGAGTAACAGAAAACGCAGTATTCCTTTTTTGGAAGGATATTGGTTCAATAAAAATAAAAGATGGAACTGAGATTTTAATAAATCCAGAAAAAAATCAAAAAATTGACATAATTTTACCTTTCATTTTAGGCCCTGCTCTGGCAGTACTGCTTCATCAGCGTAAAAAAGTGATATTACACGCTAGTGCGGTGGAAATGAACGGCGAAGCTGTAGCATTTATGGGTGATACGGGTTTTGGCAAATCCACAACAGCCATGATCCTGCAAAGAAAAGGACATCCTATGGTATCGGATGATATTTTATCGGTCAATCTAACCCGTAGAGAATATCCTACAGTAAATCCCGGTACTCCGGTAATAAAATTACGTTATGATGTCACTGAATTATTAAAAGAAGAGGAACATATTGGTAAAATTTTCTATGAAAATCCCATAAAAAAATTCTATCAAATAAAAGATTGGACCAATAAAAAAACATTAAGATTAAAATCTATATACATCCTTAAAAATGAAGATGAGATAAATTTAGAAACATATAATGGCCATGAAGCCTTTTTAGCTTTAATAGCTAATTCCTTTTTAATCAGGCTTTTTAATAAACAGGAAAAATTAGATAATTTCAGGCAGTGCCATAAAATAATTGAAAAAGTTCCCATTAAACTATTGAGCACAGGTAAAGATCTGGAGAATCTGGATAATCTAGCGGATATCATCATAAAGGAAGAAAAAAAATGAGCGGTATTAACGGGATAATATCAAGGATAGGCCAAGAAATCCAACCCCATTCATTAAAAAAAATGAATGACATAACAGCTCACAGGGGCCCTGATAAACGTCAGTACTGGGCCGAAGGAAAAATAGGCCTAGGTCAATGCATGTTAATGACAACTCCCGAATCTAAATATGAAGATCTTCCCTTTCACTGGAAAAAGCATGATTTAGCAATAACTGCCGATGCCAGAATCGATAATAGAGAGGAATTAATTGAAGCTCTGAAAATAACAAAGAAAGCTCAATCTATTCCGGATAGCGAAATAATATTAAGATCTTATCAAAAATGGGGAGAAAAATGTCCAGGAAAACTAATAGGAGATTTCGCATTCACCATATGGGATGGAGAAAAAGATGAGGTATTCTGCGCCCGAGATCATATGGGAGTCAAACCATTTTATTATCATTTAAATCATGAAGATTTCATTTTTTCATCAGAAATAAAAGCCATATCATGTATCCTGGGTATTAATGAAATAAATGAAGATCAAATAGCCAATTTTTTAACAGCTTATTTTGAAGACCGCCAAAGCACATTTTATAAAGAAATATACCGACTGCCAGCAGCCCATTATTTAATCATTAAAGAAGAAGATCATGAATTAAAACGATACTGGAAACTGGATCCAGAAAAAGAAATAAAACTAGAATCAGATGAGGAATATAAAAATAAATTCCTGGAAATATTCACAGAAGCAGTTAAATGCCGTTTAAGAAGCTATTTACCCGTTGGTTCAATGTTAAGTGGGGGTATGGACTCATCATCCATAGTATGCACCGCTAAAAGATTAATAAAAGATGAACCATTTTATACTTTTTCAAATATATTTGATCAGGTCCCCGAATCAGATGAACGTGAATACATAAATTCAATACTGTCAAAGAATGATTTAAAACATTATTTCATATTAGCAGATGAAATAAGTCCCTTAAAGGATTTTAATAATGTCATGTGGTATGAGGAAGAACCATTTTTCGGACCAAACCTCTTTTTAACCTGGTCAGTATATGCTGAAGCACAAAAACATGTGAGAGTAATATTAAGCGGATTTGACGGTGATACGACCTTACATAAACATGGTGCTGGATTTTTAATGGAATATTTTCTGAAATTCAGATACCATAGACTAATTAAAGAAGTTACAGAAGTTTCCAAAATCTTCAAGATTAGCCCCAGTAAACTATTAATGAATGCTCTTCTTCCGCTAATTCATAATCAGATCAACAGTTTAAAAGCAATTTTAGGTAAAGAAGAAACCTGGAAACATCGTGGAATTATAAATAAAGATTTTGCAGAAAAAAGGGGTATTTATGCCCGGCTCAAAGAAATGGATAGAGAAGAGTACGGTTACCATAATTCTAAATATTTGCATTATTTTTTTCTTAAAACCGGTTTACTACAAAGTGCATTAGAATTACATGATAAAGCATCAGCAGCTTTTTCAATTGAAACCAGATATCCATTCTTTGATAAGAGATTAATTGAATTTTGCCTAGCCTTACCACCTGAACAAAAACTACAGAATGGATGGGATAGGATAATATTACGCAGAGCAATGACCAATATACTGCCTGAGAAGGTGCAATGGCGTAAAGAAAAATCTGATTTATCCCCCATATTCAGCAGAAATCTACTATTATTCGAGAAAACATTGATAGAAAAAATATTATACGAAGAATTTCAGACAATAGACAAATATGTGGATTTAGATAAAATAAGAACTAATTATGATTTAATAAATAAAAATAAGATAATAACCTGTCCTCAGTTATGGCAAGTTATCAGTATATATTGTTGGTTAAATAATCAACAAACCCTTGATCCCGCGTTCAATGGATGATCTTTAGGACATGCCGGTCCTGCAGCTTTAGTAATATCAGTGACATCCCCGAATTTTTCTATTTCAGGTTTAATATATTTTTTCTTCATTTTCACCCTCATTTTTTTATAATAATGGTTTAAGTTTTCTCTTTATAAATATATCCATTTCATCTGTGAAAAACATCACATAAAGATGGTTTTTCTAAAAAATATTAAATTTGAAATCCTATCCATTATTATGTATAATATATTTTTAAAGGATAAGATTTCATTTATAGTGATTTTTTGTTTAATATCTTAATTGATTATTTAAGCCACAGTAAAACGTACGATATCGTAATCTGGTTCTGTTGGGTCTGATTCGTTTTGCTTAATTTTGATGGCGTCATTGGATACTATTCCAGTTTGGTTAATTATAGCATATGTTACCAGGATTGCATTGTTTGATGCTCCAGTAGCTAAGGATGGAATAGTCCATATTCCTGTGTTAGGATCGTATGATGGGTCTGTTTCGTTCCAGGTGGTTCCGTTGTCCCAGGATACCCAGTAGTACAGGCATTTTAGCCAGGTGGGGTAGTTTTGGTATACTTGTATTCCGGTGGCTGTGTCTGGTCCGTTGTTTGATACGGTGGTCCAGTATTCTATGGCGTCGTTTAGTTGAACTGGCTGTCCAGGATGAGTGAAGTTCATATAGGTCATGTCCAGATCAACATCAGCTACTTTACTTGGATCAACCCCAGAGTGGTCGGGGTGGATGATTTCTGGTTGTTCTCCAGAATTGACTTCAAACTGTATTATGGTGAAATCAGGTTCAGTAGGGTCATATTCATTTTGAGAGGTTTTAATAACATCGTTAGAAACCACACCAGTTTGGTTTATTATGGCGTAAACAACTAACATGGCATTGTTTTCTGTCCCTGCAGGTAAAGAGGGGATGGTCCAATAACCTGTTAATGGGTCATATGATGGGTCTGTTTCGTTCCAGGTGGTTCCGTTGTCCCAGGATACCCAGTAGTACAGGCATTTTAGCCAGGTGGGGTAGTTTTGGTATACTTGTATTCCGGTGGCTGTGTCTGGTCCGTTGTTTGATACGGTGGTCCAGTATTCTATGGCGTCGTTTAGTTGAACTGGCTGTCCAGGATGAGTGAAGTTAAGTAAAACCATGTCCACTTCTACTTCGGCCTTTTTAGTGTAAACACTGGCTGTAGCTGTGCTGGGCTCTGAGTTATATTCATTTTGAGCAATTCTGGTTGCGGTGTTGGTGATTGTTTTTCCAGCCATGGTTGAGGTGGCTATTCCAGTTATAGTTAAGGTGGCGCTGGATCCATTGTTAAGTGATGGTATGGTCCATATTCCATTATAATAGGTAGTGCCTGCAGATGGTGTGTAAACCACGTTACTCAGCTCTGCTGGTGCAACATCACTGATCATTAAACCGGTAGCTGTGCTTGGTCCGTTGTTGGTGGCGGTTATGGTGAAAGTAACTGTATCATTAACGTTAACCGGTGTATTAGCTGATTTACTCAAGGTAACATTGGCCGTGGGATCTGAGTTAACTATAGATATATCGGATACAATTGAGGGTAAAAGGTTAAGCGCGACAAGGTTCTGTTTACGGGTGGTGGCATACTGATTATCATAGAGAAGATTTCCGTAATTTCCACTTACAGATGCGGTAACAGTCACACTAGTGTTGGATGGAACGCCTGATAATATTGCTATGATCTGTCCGTTTGCATCTGTTTTTGGTGAAGGTATAGTTAAGGTTCCACCAGTACTGGTGAATTCAACTTGAATATCTGGTAAAGGATTGCCATTATTATCCAGAACAGTAGCAGTAACAGTCGCCGATCCATCGTATGGTATCCTGATGGTCTCTGGTGTTACAGTTACAGATGTAGGATATAGCATGGATTGAGCTGCATTTATAATTTGGTAAGCTCTGGTTCGTACGGAATAATCACTGGTTCCTACTCTGCCGTCGTAAGGAGCGGTTAAGAATTGATATTTTTCACTGGGATGATATTGATCATAAGGGCCGTACACTGCAGATGTGAAGTACCATATGGCACACTGTATCGCCGCGGCTTCCGAAGCACTAGTAGGTTGATAGTTTTTAATGATGTAATTAACTTTACCCCAATCAACACCAGATGGTAAATCACCAGCAGTCCCTGGTAAAGGACCGTTAACCCTTAAAAAGTCTGATGTTGTTATTGGTGTGAATAAGTCGATACAGTAAGAAAGGTAAGGTGAATTTTGTACTAAAACCTGGATGGTACCTGCAAAAACACTTTTACTCTGCCCCTGTAAATAGACGTTTTTACCAGAAACTGTTTTATCAACATCAGCAGTTAAAGGTGTTAATTGGAAGTTAGACGTTCCATAGTAGTTAGGATCAGGATCTGGTGCTTTAGTAACATTCACCGTATTAGTTATGGAAGTACATCCCATATAACTGGCAGTTACACTGAACTGGGTAGCTGCACTGAAGAATGTAACAGTATAATTTCCATTAGCATCGGTGGTGGTCATGGCCAAAGTACGCCCATCATTAACCACGGTTATGGTAGCATTAGGCAATGGTCTGATATGCCCAAATTCATTAATAGTAACAGTACCGCTGATAATTGGGTCACTGCCACTATAAGATGAACCAGTGTCATTTTTTATTTTTTTAGACTGGATCTCTATTTTATCATTCAATCTAACTTTATCATTACTCAATTCAGATATATTAGACATATATTCATCATTATCTAAAACAACATGTTTATCCTGATTATTAACATGTTTTATGTATTTAGTACTCGTATCGCTCGTTGCTGCCGCAGTAGCTCCGCAAATGGCGAAAATAAAAACAAATAAAAATAAAACAAGCAGCAAATGTTTGTTATCAATTTTAATTTTCATCACCTCTACTTTTTTAATTTTCATCACCTCTACTTCACAAAAATTTGTAATTTTTTGCCCCAAAATCACAAAAAAATATTATAATATTCATAAATATCACATTGGATAACAATTAGTGTGAATTAGTATTTATAGTTATGGACTAAAAAAAGGGCTATGTGAAATATCTCACAAATTTAGAATATAAATAATCACAAAATATGAAGTAAATACCTTCACTTTACAGTAAAGTAAAAAAAATTCACATTCTCCAAATATTTTATTTCAAGTAAATTTTGATTAAAAATATACTTCATAAAATTCTAAAAAAAATAAAATTTATAACCCCCTAAAGGGGTTAATAATTTTTCTCAATTCTTTATAAAACATCAAAGGTTACGGTGCTGCTGTTGTTGGTCCAGTCTGGGTCGCATTCGGTTTGTTCTTTGATGTGTGCGGTGTTGGTGAAGGTTCCGTATTTGTTTACTTGTCCGTAGATGATGAGTTGGTATTCTTCTCCGCTTGGTAGGTTGGGTAGGGTCCATATTCCGGTGGTGGTGTCGTATAGTGGGTC
>JADFDH010000008.1:28344-58060 GCA_018263005.1 Methanobacterium sp. | reverse complement strand
TTATAGGAAAGAATTTTAAGGATTTAAAAATTTTCCCAGAAGATGATTTAAACTTACATAAAGATAAATATTCACGTTTATTCGCGGGAGAATATGTAGCTCCTTACGAATCCAGAATTTATGATAGAAATGGAAAAATACGCTGGGTTCAAACAATCCTTACCGTCATAAAAAAGGAAGAAACACCTGATCTGGTCTTAATCATAAACAGTGATATTGACAAACGAAAAAAGGATGAAGATAAGATTAAAGCATCTCTAGAAGAAAAAGAAATCCTATTAAAGGAAATACATCATCGGGTGAAAAACAATCTACAAATAATATCCAGTCTACTGGACCTTCAAAAAGGATATATTAAAGATAATCAACCTGCAGTGAATGTTTTAACAGAAAGCCAGAACCGTGTTCTATCCATGGCCATGATACATGAAATGATATATCAAAGCGAAGATCTAAACCAAATTAACATTTCAGAGTACATAAGAAGTTTAATTTCTAATTTATTCCATTCTTATGGGGGACAATCCACCATCACTTCACTGTTAACTGTTGAACAAATTTACTTGAATATCGAAACAGCTATTCCTCTTGGACTAATAATAACTGAATTAATCACCAACAGCCTAAAATATGCATTTCCAAAAGATAAAAACGGAGAAATAGCGGTTAATCTCACTAATAAAGATGGTAAATATGAATTGATCATCAGTGACAACGGAGTGGGAATGCCAGATGAAATTAATTTCAACACCGTAACCACATTAGGACTTAGACTAGTAAAATCCCTATCAAATCAATTGGATGGGAAAATAAAAATCGATAAAGCTAATGGAACGCAATATAACATTATATTCAAAGAATTGGTATATAAACAAAGAATATGATGTTCAAATATCCTTCATTTAACTCATTTTGAGATTGGGATTAAATAATAATAGGAAACAGGGGGATGAGGTAGATGACTGATTATGTTATGGTCCATGGTGGGGATGTATCCACAGAGACTTGGAATTCACTAACCACAGGAGAACCCATCTATACTGCCAATGGAAGATTAGGTGGAAGAGTATGGGAAAACATCACACCCGCTTTAAAGGAGAAAGGGCATCGGACATTCACCCCCACACTTATCAATGAGCATAACTGCAACTTACAGGGGCATATTGAACAGATATGTCAGTTAATAACAGAAAATAAACTAGATAACATCATATTAACCGGACATAGTTATGCAGGTATGATTATAACTGGTGTTGCCTCACAACTACCAGATGTAATTGGAAAATTGGTATATTTAGATGCTGCAATTCCAGATCCAGGGCAGTCACTATTTGATTTTCTTAAATCAAGTGGTAATGATCCATTAACAGGAATACCGGGTCTGGAACCTGCCATGGCGTATGTTGATAAACTAGAATTTGACCCCCAGATTATTAGCTCCATTAAAAAATTCTTTATCAGATGCACCCGGAGTGAACTGGCACCTTTTATTCGTACCTCACTTAAAAATATAAAAAATGATCCAAAACAGTGGACAAACTTCGAATTGGAAGCAGGTCATGTTTGTCAACCAACAGCCCCGGATGAGCTTGCAAGTATTCTTCTACAAATCGATGAATATTAATTATAATTACCTATTATCATCTTTAGAGGATGTTTTCTAATAATATTTTAAAACCTATCAGAATAAGAATAATACCACCTATAATTTCAATTTTATTTTCAAATAAATGTCCGATGTTTTTACCAATATAAACCCCAATAAATGAGAGTATGAAAGTTACCAGGCCGATTACTATTATGGGGGTAATTATGGCTGTGTTTAAAATAGCAAAGGTTACACCAACAGCAAAAGCATCGATACTGGTGGCAATGGAGAGAATAAGCAATTCTTTAAACGAAAATACTTTACATATGTCTTCATCTGTTTTGAAGGATTCAAATATCATTTTTAGCCCAATAGCAAGGAGTAATAGAAATGCTATCCAGGGAGCTAAAGTGGATATAATACTCTGCAACTGTATACCAGAATACCAGCCTAAAACTGGCATTAAAGCCTGAAAACCTCCAAAAGATACGGCGATAATTAGTGCGTATTTGATATTACAATTTAAAGTTAATCCTCGGGTTATGCTTACGCTGAAGGCGTCCATGGCCAGACCAATGGCTAAGAAAATTATTGAAATAAAATCCATATTCTTTCTCTTGAGGTTGGTATAAAAATATTATTTTTTCCTGAATTAATTAATCATTATTGGAGACATTGATCCTTCTATTTCCTGATAATTTCCTGCTGATGAGTTATATTTCTTAGCAGCGACTTTAATACCGATATCCTGAAATTGCAGAGTAATTGATAGTATCATGGATTTCATCAAAGTATTCAGAATTGGCTATAATCTGAGCAAAGGTTTAAGCACTTTAATCGAATGATTGATCCTTTTTCCAAAATATTCGATCATTTTTTTTGATTATATCTGTTTTCATTAGAAACGACCTATACTATATGCTCTGATTCTTTTCCTGATCTTCATTAACCTGATATTACTCTATCTTGTATGATCTCTCCTATTTTATAAATTCGATTTAGGAAAAATTCAAATTCATGGAGTTATTATATAGTTAAACATCGAGGCATTAAAATGACTGAAAACAAAAATGAACAAACAGTTAGAACTATAACTCCAGAAGAAGCCTACAAATTAATTGAAAAATATAGAAATGATTCTGATTTAGTTATTCTTGATGTTCGACCCTTTGATGAATTCGTGGAAGGACATATATATGGTGCTCAGAATTTAGATTATGATGGTCACGAGTTCAAAAAGAAGGTGCAGAATATAGATAAAGATAAAAATTACATCATTTATTGCAGAAGCGGGGTGCGTGGAGAGTATTTCATGGGGATTATGAAAGAATTAGGTTTCATTAAGGTTTATAATATTTTAGGCGGATTTGTGGGTTGGAAAGTCAGTAAACTTCCTGTGGTTAAGTAAAATCTTTTTTATATAATAATTTGTGGTTAGTTAATCCAGGATTTCTCCCAGAATCCGCTCTATATTAACTGGAACATTAAAATATTCTATCTCAGAAACCATTTTACCCAAACCTAGTTTTATAGAATGTTTTATGTATGGATGTTCTCTTATAGGTATTTTATCTACTTTGATGGTGTTATTTTTATACAGGAGTATGATCTGCTCTAATAATTTTGGTAATTTTGGTAAAGAGCTTCTTAAATATTTTAAAAGGGCAAGGGCAAATGATTCAACAGCTACTTGATCGGCACTGGCAAATAACAAACCCGGTTTTAGGTTTGAAATATATGCACTGGCTATTTTTAGTTTTCCAAGCTCTAAAAGTTGTTTATCCGGTCCGAAGGTGGTTTGTGCTTGATTTGCCACAAATAAAGTTAATTTCAACTTCTCCCTTAGGGCATCACTGATCTCAACTATTTTTTCAAAAAAAGTACCACTATGGTCATTCACCGATTTAAGACCACTACCCCGGGCACCATTTTTAATAGCAAAATTATAGGGACCGTTAGTGTGGAATTCCAGTCTACTGTCATCCCTAAGGCAACCAACCATATTTTTAAAGCCAAGTGTGGCTCCTGCCTGGGTATGGGTGCTTAATCAGGGCAAACTGATGATATGATCTGCCTTCTTGATCCATCTGGTAATGTAGAACCCTTCTGGCCAAGATGGAGTTCGGCTGGAATGATGATGATAGAAACCTTCCATCCATCCTTCTTCCTCGAAGCTCTTGAAGTTTTCATTTTCTGCTAGGCCCTTACTTGCTTTTATAAAATTATCCCGGGTATTACCATGTAAAACACCCCCCGGATAGTGGAGAACACTTCTTATACCAGATTGATCCCCAACAACGACTTTAGCTCCATGTTCAGTTAATATTCTGGAGATGACCTGCACTGCCAGGGGATGAGTAGTTGATGGGTAGGGATAATGGGAGTTTAAGGCAGGTTTTAATAATACAATATCATCAGGGGAGAGCCATTCTAAGTTATTGGTGGATTTTAAAAGTACATCTTCTATATTGTATATCAATGATTTATCAGTGCTATCTGATTTAATTCCATTAACATAGATTGTTCCATCTTTCATAGAAACCATTTAATTATTTCTTTATTTATGGGAGGCACTTTCCCCAGCCACATAGCCAGTAGAAAATGCTTGTTGTAGATTATAGCCTCCTCTACGACCACATCCAGCTATAATCTCACCAGCGAAGTATAAATTATTCACTAACTTTGATTCCGTGGTTTTAGGATTGATCTCCTTTTTAGATACGCCGGTGCAGGTGACCATGGCTCTATCAGGAGGTAAATATCCGGTTATGGTTAATATAAGGGATTTTAATGTTTTTTGTAGAATTTTTCTTTCTTTTTTGGTTATCTGGTTTAGTTTTTTTCCCGGATCCAGGGATATGTTCTTTAAAATGGGTATTATAATCTTATGGGGGAGTTGATTTTTTAGATAATTCTTCAAATTCTTTCGTCTATATTCTGTAAAATCATCCACCAATTGCTTTTCTAATTCTTCTAGTGATAAATCTGGTTTTAAATCTATATGAAGATTTAAATCACCATATTCATTCATCATATCCAGAATATCATGGCTTAAATCAAGTATTACAGGTCCTGAAATACCGAAATGTGTTAAAAGCAGATTACCGCGTGCTAAAGATTTTATTTTTCCCTGATATCCTATACTTAAACCCACATCATCAAGGGTGATTCCTTTCAATTCGTGAGTCCATTCTTCATCTGTCAATAAAGGAATACCTCCGGGGTTTAATGTGGATATATGATGTCCCAATGATTCTGCTACTTTAAAACCATCCCCAGAAGATCCTGTAAATTGGTAGGATGTTCCTCCTGTGGCGAGGATAACATTATGGGCTGTAATTAAGTTATTCTGTTGTGATAGTATATTGAAGATATTTGAATCCTTTTGCAGATGTTTTAACCGATAGTTGTAGATTATAATCACCCCAGTTTCATCCATAACCTTTTTTAAAACATCCACCACAGATTTAGCCTGGTCAGTTACCGGAAATATGCGACCATTAGATTCCTCTTTTAGTTGCAGGCCGTTTTTTTTGAAAAAATCCATAAGGTCCTGGTTGGAGTATTTATTGAAAATTTCACGATAAAAGGAACCTCTCTTACCAAACATCCGGAGGAAAAATTCTGGAGGTGCAGAATTTGTAAGGTTACATCTCCCGTTGGCGGTTATAAGTAGCTTACGACCGATTTCATTGTTTCTCTCCAATAAGATTACCTTTTTACCTAGTTGGTTTCCTCTTATAGCTGCCATACAACCGGCGGGGCCTGCTCCGATCACTGCTATATCGAATATTTCCATAATATTTTATCCATATGATTTTATGAAATTATTTAAAAAAATTATGATTTAAAAAAAAATGTAAAAAAAATTTAGGTTTATTTATGTAGTTTTGAATGTGGTGAGTATTCTTTCAAGAGTATCGGTACTGTTTGACTTGGACACGTATGTTACATAATAAATCGTATTATTTTTAGCCCAAGCTACATAAGATGTATAGAATCCATCAGAATCGGCTTTTTGTGATGTAATCATGGTTGCTGTTACACCATCTACGGTCATATTCTTCTCAGATCCATATCCCTGATTTTTGAAATCGGTTACAACATTATTTATTACCTGTTGTAATTGGTCATTGGTTAAATTTTGTCCATTCACTGTGCTCAATGCAAAGGCCTGATCATTGGTTCCGAGTATGGCCTGACTAGCAGATCCCGCAGGCATAGTAATTGTTTTATTTAGATCAGAGCTCCATGTACCAGGATAAGTAAAAGTTACCCCATTAGCGGAGTAAGTTTTATTCGTCGCCCATTCATCGCTGGTGCATCCGGAAATGGCAACCACCAGCGAAACCACTATTAAAATATATATCAAACTCTTCATAGAATCACCAGTTATAATATATGATTCTTCATATATTTATTTAACCTGATAAGTAAAAAAAAGAAGTGAATAGTGAAATAATAAAAGGGATAATAAAAAAAATAATAATTTATGTGGTTGCAATGGTACTGATTATCTTATCCAGGGTTTGAGTGTCGTTATTTCGGGATCCATAAGCGAGTAGGTATGCTTTACCATTTTTAAACCATACAATCATGGAGACATACTGATCGGCTGCGTTCTGCTCGTTATTTTTGAAATCAACCTGTGCGCCCTGGGTCCCGTCTATGGTTATATCTTTATCTGAGGTTTTTGTACCCCCTTGCACTGAACTCATATTGGACTTATAGGATTGTAATAACTGCTGATTTTGTTGGTTGGTGGTTTGAGGAAAGCTCATAGTATATATGGCTAATGTGTAGTCATTATTTCCAAGTAAAGTTACTAATGTGGCTCCGGAGAAAGTAAAACTTGACATTGTATTTTGATTTTCCTCACTCCAGGCCCCGGGATATGTGAAGGATATTCCACTACCGGAGAAGGTTTTATTGGTCGCCCATATGTCGCTGGTGCATCCGGAAATGGCAACCACCAGCGAAACCACTACTAAAATATAGATCAAACTCTTCATACAATCACCTTTATTATTTCTGTTGTTTTGTTGATGATAATAATTTTCTAGCAATCATCACTGAAAGAGTGACATTTTTCTTAGTAATATTAAAAAATGAAGATTTTTATATTCATGGGAAAGAAGGTTAAAATGCCCCTCCGCCCCCTCCACCGGAGCCTCCTCCTGCTCCTCCCGAACCACCAGAGCTTCCTCCACCGGAGCTGCTGGTAGATGTATACATACCGGTGGTTATAACTGATGATAAAGCATGGTAACCGCCTGTATGATGGAATTGGTAAGTGTTGCTTTGGTATAGTTCTTCTTCAGGTAGGATTTTTTCCATAGCTTCCTTGACCTCATCAGCAATTCCCAGTGCTGTGGCGTAAACCAGATATTTATTCCAGATAAGCACGGATTCGGGTGGATATTCTTTTATTAGTGAGAAATCTTTCAGGTATTTTTTAAAAGCCTTCCATTCAGTCTCGTAGTCCACACCATACTGTGTCCAGCGGCCCCCTATCTTATCTGGTAGGGAGAATGCTATGATGGAAGAAATTCCCAGAATTATAGCAGAGACTTGTGCGTAAAATGAAGCGGGTATTGGATCAAAAAGGAAGAACAGAACCAGATAGGTGATGATGGATATTATGATACCTATTATGCCGAAGATGGTGAAATATCTGCTACCGGTTTTATCGAAGAACCTAGCAACATTTTCTTTACTTAAAAACTCTCTTTTCAAATCATTGAACCAGCCGAAATAATAACCCCTAAAGGTGCCGGCCATCATTTGATCCTTCACCTTATCCTGTAGTTGTACCAGATTGATAAATCCGAAGAGTTCGGAGGAGCCGAAGAAGTTCATTACGTATTGTTCGAAGGGATAAAGTTCATTTATATTTTTTTCGTAGTTTATTTTCAGATCTACTGCTTTTTTATCTTTGCTGCTGTTTTTATCTTCATGATCCAGGAGTAGATAGCCTCGGTTTATTAGGTCCATCACTGTAGCCTTGAATCCATCACTTTGAGGTTCTCCAACCCCAGATTCTGCTCCTATTAAGGCGTTAACAACTGCAGGAGGGTCATCAATTGGTGGTTCTCTTTTATAATCTCCCTGGTAAGTTGTTTTTAACTCTCTTCCATATTTCAGGTAAATAAGTAATGGTAATAATGAGCAGATGAGTAATATGATGGTAATCAAATAGTATATGGTTTGTTTGAAGTTAAGTTGATTTTGGTACTCTGTTTGGTTATTTTGTATGCTGGCCAGGCCATTTCCAGTGATCTGTTGAGCGTATATGGGATTGGTGAACTGATTTTTTGGTATTGTCAGTCTTACTTCGAAGAATCTCCCGGGGGAAATTGATCCCGTTAATATATTTAGCACGGAACCTTCCCAACCGGCACTTTTGACATAATAAGGGGGATTTAACCAGTATTGCACTCCGTCTTTAGATGGTAGGTGTACTCTGGTGGTTAATTGGCCCACATTAACCTGCCAGTCTTCCCCCCATACTTTATAATGTACCTCTGCCGTATCATCATAAATTTTGGTTACATTCACCATATCATATTCAATGGTCACTTTAACATTTTTATCAGTAATGGGGGTTGTTTTAGCTGAATCAGAGTATAAATAAACCGTTATTTTGGTTAGATTCTGCCAATTCTTGGTGGTGTTATATACAGATATCTTGGAATATGCTCCATCAGTGGTTACTTTAATATTTTCTATGCTTTCTCCATTTTTGATAGGTATATCTCTGTAAATTCCGTTATAAGTTCCTTTAAATGAGAAATCAAGTTTTTCTATAACATTGATATTACCCGTGTCCTGGATGAATAGATCTAAATCTGCCTGGGGTATTGAGTAACTTCGATCAGCAAATGGAATAGTATCTGGATTGTTGAACATAAAAGGTGCTGTTACTGATCCTAAAACTATGACAAAAACAAATGTTATCCAGAAAAATTTACCAAGCGTTCCCACTTTGGACACCCCCCTTTTTTATTAAAAAGCCTGATCTGTTTAGTCATTCAGGTCATGTTGCTTTTTAATGGTTATGTATATTATGATATTATTAGATAAATTTTTAATAGTATATGATGTTGGGATTATTATTACAAGTTTTTTATTTAGTTATTCTACTGTAGAAAAAATGGATTTAAATAATAAATTATTTTCCAAAAAAATTATAAGATTACCGCAGTCCCGGTAGCGGTTACTATGGTAGCATTACCCTGCAACCCACCTACTGAAACGAAGTCTATAGAAACATCTGCCACCGTATCGGCTCCCATGGATTGGGCCATTTCCATCATACGAGAAATGGCTAATTTACGGGCTTCACCTAAATAAATATCATCTAATTCAACTGGTTGAATGATCTTCATCAATTTCTGAAACCTTCCATCGATTTGTTTTTCCTTAGCTACTGCCTCTCCCGTTACCATTCCCACATAACTTTCTATAACATTTCCATCAGTATCTGGTAATGATAGCAGTGGCATGGATAATTCATCGATTGGAATAAATTCTGTCTTCACGAATTTTCTATCTTTTTTTTGGGTTCTTCTTATTATCCGAGAGGGTAAGCTAACCAGTTTGACGAACAGGCCCACCACTACTACAAAGATTATATAATTAACCATTATGGGGAATGCAGCTTGTATTGTAAGCGCAATAGCGATTAAAGTAATGAAACTGAGTGTAGCCGGTTCTTTAGTTGGATCTACCAGATATCCTGGTAAGAACCAGCCATAGATATTTATTAAAATAAATGTGAAAAGAGCGCTAATTGCACCGGTGCTTCGACCATACTTTCTACGAGCGATAAATGTTTCAACTAGCCCGGCCAATAAAGGTGATACAATATACATTATGTTGAATCCAAAAATAACCAGGTGCCAGATGATACATAGATACGCGGAAAGAAAACCCACTAAGGTTCCTAAAAACACGGCAATTAAAGCCCATCGTTTTTCAATTAAAGATTCTATCGCAGTTACCATAAAAATCTCCTAAGGATGTATAATATTTCATTCCTGGTAAGAGACAGCTGTACCAACTACGGTAACCATGATGGTATTCCCCATGGTACCGCCCAGATTATGATAGGCTACCCTGGTGCCTATGATTGCATTAGCACCTATTTTCTCGGCCTCTTCTTTCATACTATCCAGGGCAAGATTACGTGCATTAGTAAGTTCTTCTTCATATTTGGAGGTTCTTCCCCCTACCACGTCTCTGACTCCTGAGAACAGATCTTTATATAAATTAGCTCCTAGAAGAGCATCTCCAGTTACAATGCCATAATATTCGGTTATTTCTTTTCCTTGGATGGTTGGCGAAGTTAGTATCAGCATTTTTAAATCACCTAATTATCTTTTATCTTCAACTCTTAAAATACACTATGGTTAATAAAAAAATAATAAGGGTTTGTTTGATTTTCTAAATTTTATTCTTCTGCTGCTGGTAAAAATATCTGGAATATTCCACTGAAGATTAGGAAGATTCCTATCAACCAGGCCAGATATAATGGATTTAAGGCATATAATCCAATTATTAGATATAGAATACCTAGGATTATACCTAAAATTCCGCCCCATCTTCCAGCAGCGCCTTTTCCAGAAACTAAAGCTATAATACCGGCTATTATAAGGAAAAATCCGCCGATATAAATTACCATACCCACAAATATGCTGAATGCAAGTATACTTCCAAATAATCCGATCCCTACAACGATACCTATTATTCCCAGTATTAAAGCCGCTATGCTCATTCCTTTACTACTGCTCCAGGACTCGAAGCTCATTGCCAGTAACCAGATACCTATCAAAATCAGACCAAATCCGGTTAGAACACTAAGAGTAAAAACGCTTAACAAGGGGAATGCCATAATTAAAATACCAAGAATTATTGCTACAATACCGGTTAAAACATTACTGCCTGCCATGAAACTACCTCCTACATCTTTTCAAACAAACCCTTAGAATATAATATCGTATATCCACTAAATATACTTTTAGATTAATTTAATAAAGAAACTAATTACTTAATGGTTTATAGCGAATTATTTTTTATTTAAACCTACCATTCCATCTTTTTTTAGACATTAGCTGATCAATCAAAAAAAAATAGTAGAAGGGTTTTCAAAATGAAAGTAAAGACTTAAGGTTATAAAAATCCTTTAAGAAAAATTTAATAGGATGAAGTTTAATAATATTAATATAAAATCGTTGGAGGTTAAAAATATGGGAAATAAAGCCATAGCACTGATATTAATAATATTAGGTCTGATAATTTTGGCAGTTCCAATGTTAGGCATCATCCCCTTAAGCCTGATTAGTGGATTCATTGTCCTGTTCCTTGGTCTGGGCCTTATTATAGGCGGAATAGCTACCATGGGTGAAAGTGCCGGTATGGGAATACTAGAGATAATATTGGGGATAATTGCACTAATTTTAGGTGTGGGATTTATCATAAACCCCGGACTATTCAGCTGGTTAATAGGATTCATAGTATGGATAGTAGGTTTATTCCTAATAATAGCTGGAATAATAGGCATATTATCAAAAGCAGGCGGAAGCAGATGGAACGGAGTAATAGCATTAATAATTGGTATATTATATGTTATTATAGGCACCCTGGTTGCTAACCCGATAATTTTAGGTGCGTTGATAGGACTTTGGCTAATAATAACCGGAATAGTATTGCTATTTGCAAAAGACTAAAAAATTATCTTTTTTTCCCTTTTTTTGAGTAAAATTATAATTTTTTACTTGTATCTTCTTCACTTTTTTTGGTATCTTCTTCATCGCCACTCATCATCAGTTTAGCTAACCAGCGGGTTTCTTCAAACTGATCCAGGTATCTTATGATAATCAAAGTCAAAGGTACTCCCAGGAAAAATCCAACAGCACCCAGGATCCAACCCCATACAAATAATGAAGCAAAAACTACAAAGACTGACATTTGAAGACCTTTACCAGTTAGTTTAGGGAATATATAACTTTCAGCTACCGTGTTGATTATAACGAAGAAAATTGCCATGATAACAGCACCTTCTATACCATATTTAGCCCATGCTACAAGTACCGGTGGAATAGCCGCTATTACAATACCAATATAGGGGATAAATCCTAAAATAAAAGTTAATAAGCCCCAGAGAACTGCGAAATTAATGTCAAATACAAAGAGGATTCCTGAAACTCCTATTCCATAAAAAAAGTTAACTTTAACTCTGATTATGAAATATTTAATGAAATCATGGACCAGGGCGAAATTCTTTTTCAAAGTAGGATTATCTGCCCCTAATTCATTGATCAGTCTTTTTTTTATCTGGGGAAGCTCATATACCAGGAATATGACTGCAAATACTATGAAAATTCCTGCTTCTAGGAGGCCGCCAATATCGGATAGGTTGATATTTGAAAGAATTAATTGTAAAATTTGATTTCCATATTGGGCCATAAAACTGGAAGAGCTAATGGTAAATTCGGGTATTTCTTTAACTAACTGTTCTAAAGTAACCACTAAAAACGCTAATATGCCCATACCCAGGGCAAAAATTCCGATTAAAGTTAAAATTATTGACAAATTATAAGACAGGCCTTTTCTTCCTAACCATCTTAAAAAAGGGTATAGAAGCAGACTCAGAAAAATAGAGAGTAATATCAGGCTGGTAATAGAGGCAGTGGCTTTTAATGCCACGGCAGTAACTAAAATAATTGCTATGATTATGATTTGTCTTAGAAATGGGGGGATTTTAAAATGTTCAATCATATAGATTACCTCACTAATTATCTGATGATCAAATTAATATTTATATCTTTAATCTCCGGGTTAAGGTATTTTATTTCTTTAAATCTCCTTTTTAAGGAAATATAAATTCCCAAAAATTAGATTCATTATTAAATATATAATAATGTTGAAATTAAAAGAGTTGAGGTGTTATAATATGCCAGATTTAGGACCCCTGGGTCGTGGAGGGGCAAGAAGAAGGACCAGAAGAAGAATGACGGTAATGAATGAGGCGCAGAAAACAAAAGAGCAGCAGGAACAAGAAGGAGATAATGGACCTGATGAAATAATTACAACCGATGTCTATTCTGAAAAATTAGAAAAATTAGCAAAACTTTTAAAAGATAAAGGAGTTATCACCGAAACAGAATATAATCTAATATTTGAATAAAATTCAAAATACAAATAATCATTAATTTAATTAAAAGAAATTCAGGGGTATAATTAATGGCATCTGGTCAGTATAAATGGGGGACAGTTTTAGTAGCCTGTATGGCGATATTCATCATCGTTTTAGATTCATCCGCAATGAATGTGGCAATAACCACCCTGGTGGTTGAATTGAACACGACATTATCCGTAATCCAGGCAATAATCGCATTATATGCTCTTATAATAGCATCTTTCATGCTGTTGGGGAGTAAACTTCAGGATATACTGGGCAGAAAGAGAACATTCCTATTAGGATTACTCATCTATGGATCAGGTACCACCATCGCTACTTTAAGCATAAACGCAGGCATGCTCCTTGTGGGATGGGCTGTCTTAGAAGGCATAGGGGCAGCCATGATGTTCCCCGCAACCACCACCCTGGTAGGTTCCAGTTACCAGGGAAAGGATAAAATCACGGCATTCGGAATATGGGGAGGTATAGCAGCAATGGGCGCTGCCATTGGCCCCATAATAGGAGGTTTATTTACTACTTTCCTATCCTGGAGACTGGTTTTTGGATCAGAACTGGTATTCATTGCGTTGATATTGATTTTCAGACATTATCTAACAGAAAGTGTACCTACCCTAAAATGGAAGGATTTAGATATTTTAGGTGCGATAATTTCCATCATTTCATTAGTTTTAATTGTCTTAGGAATATTATTCCTTACCCGCCCTGAATACTGGGGATACGCTGCTGTATTAATACCCCTAGGTTCTATATTATTCATAGGGTTCTTATTATGGCAGAGAAGGAGGACTAAGAAAGGATTAGAACCATTAACTGATATTTCACTATTAAAAAACCGCCTGTTTGGTTTGGGTAATCTAAATTCGGTTATTCAACAGATACCGCTGGCAGGGTTCCTTTTCATCATACCAGTATTTCTGCAGCAGGTAACTAAATTGAACGCATTCGACACTGGATTAACACTACTACCTGCTTCTATAGTAATTCTTATTTTCTCCATACTGGGAGCTAGATTAGCCTCAAAAATAGAAGCTAAATACATCCTAATGCTTGGTTTTGTAATATCAGCAATAGGAGCCTATATTTTAGGTGGTGTGTTCAATGTTAATACTCAGATGATGGATATCATACCCAGTACAATAGTATTTGGTGTAGGAGTTGGATTCCTGCTATCGCAACTGACCAACCTTACCATGTCCGCTGCCCGGGAGGATCAGGAGTCAGATGCATCAGGATTATATAACTCCTTTAAAAATCTTGGTTACTCCATAGGTACAGCATTGATCGGTGTCCTGTTATTACTGGGAATATTTGGAGGTTTATCTTCTGGAATAGAGGCTACTGGTCTGGCGGAAAATATGAGTAAAAAACAAATACAGGACAGTCTTTTCGACTATGTGGAGAAGATGCAGACCGGAACCCCCAGCATACCACCGGAATTAGTTCCTCAAGCAACTCAAATAATAGATTCAACCATCAGTTCATCCATGAGAATGGCATTTACCGCACTGGCGTTGATCCTATTTTTAGGATTCATCATCAGTTTATTCCTTCCCAAGCAAAGAGTTCGTAACTAAAGAAGCTGTAAATTAAGGAATAATGTATATATGCATATAAGGAAAATTAAGAGGGCATATAAGGGAATTAATAATGTAAATGAGTTTTTTAAGGAGAAAAAAATATAATTAAAATATTTTTTTTAAGAAAAAGAAGAAAAAAATAATTTTTTTTCAAGCAGGACTATCTTCCGGTGGTAGGATAAATATCTCCATTATACCGGCGATGATTAGGAATGCTCCTATTATTATAGCTAAAAATAGAGGGTTTCCTACATAGATGCCCATGAACATAAATAGTAAACCAAATATCACACCTAGAATTCCAATTCCCTTAGCTTTGGCCCCTTTTTCAGAAAATAGGCTGGTTAAACCGGTTATAATCAGGAAAAAGCCCACTATATATAATGCTAGGAATGTTAAAAAGCTTAACATTGCTATATCGGCAACAAATACTATTCCCAGGGCTATGGCGAAGAAAGCCAGTATTAAACTTGCTATGCCTGCTGCTAAATTCTTACTCCAGTTTTTATAACCCTGGAATATTAGCCAGATGCCTAAAAATATAATTCCAATTCCAGCTATCACACTTAAGGTGAATACACTTATTAATGGAAAAATTATTACAATCAGCCCTAATATTATGGCTAAAACACCTATGAAAACATTTCTTTGCATGTCCATTTTTATAATCCCCTTTTCTATTTTATTTGTTAAATAGATTTGTTTAGAAATGATATAAATAATTATTCAATTTAGAAATCCAATATTAATGAGTTTATCAATATCTTATCCTTTTTTTAATAATTTAAAACTGTTATTTTCTTTCAAAATCCAGTATCGCCCGGATCATAGCTGGTTCACTGTCTATGTCCACTGATAGGGGTGGTCCCTCATCCAGATATATGGAGGTTAAAATGAATTCATCTGATATTTCTTCACCATGATTTTCTGTGGTTTGGATATGGAAGGATTTACCTTCACATTCGTTGAAAAAATCAGTTACTTTACCAGTATCAGGGCCGGTAACCCGTATGTAAACCATCAGATGCTCCCTATGGAAATCGATGTCTCTAATAAATTCTTTAGGAACTATTAAATCCTTGGTATCCTTTTCTTCCTTTAATTTAAAGATAATTGGTTCCAGAACTCCTGTCATTGAATCACCATCCTTTCATTAGTTGATTTTTATCTGTTAAATTATTTATTATTTGCTTTAAAAATTGGTGAATTATTATTTTGGTGGAATTATGTTTATCATTTGGAAAATGTTGTTTATCATATTTGTTTAAAAGAAAAAATTGGATTTTAATGACCATGGACATTGTTGTTTATCATAAATTTTTATGAATTAGATTTATTCATTAATGAAGAAATTTAAGGTTCTGTTCCATAATTTTTTTTACCAAAAAAATATCCATAAGTTTCTACAGAACATATAGATGGTGATTTAATGGATCGGGAAAATTATATTTTACCAGGAATTTTGATATTGGTTCTGATTATTGTATTGGTTTTGGTAGTGGCTTTTTCAGGTAACAACACCTTCACGTCCGATAAAATATCCTTCCAGTACCCTGCAGGATGGTCCCAAAGTTCCATGGTCGGTAACTTCAGCAATACCTCGCTGTACTCACAGGTAACGTTCACAGCTAATATCATGGATTCTAATGGAAACACTCAACCAGCGTATATACTGGTTCAGTTGCAGCAGAAAGCTCAGGGAGTGATTAATCTTCCAAGCACCAGCACCATAGTTACAAACACCTCTAATTCATCGGTGTCTTCGGTAAATGTAGATAATATCACAGCCACCCAACTGGGAAGTACGGGGAATGGAATATCACAGAAAGTAACCATCATTGAAAAAAACAATTACTATATAGTGATAACTTATATCTGCCCTCCATTTGCTTTAAATCAGACAACAGAGGCCTATAACACTATTCTGAAAACTTTGAGCTTAGGTTAGTTATGTTTTCTAGATTAAATCAATTATTTTCTTTTAATTTTTTATTTTTTAATAGAATAAAATAATAATGTATAAATTCTTTCTTACTTTTGTCTTGATATAAATTTTTACCCTAAAATTAGATGAAATTTATTTATAAGTCATTGGATAGCTTTAATTACCATTCAATTATGACTTTTAAAAATTAAATGAAAAAATATATATTTATCATTAATAATAATGAAAATAGTGCTTAATAAATAACTTAAATGGGAGGTGAGAAAGGTGGTTTTAGGAATTGAAGATCCCTGGGTCTGGGGTGCCTATATAGGGAGCATTCTAGCCATGCTTTTGTGTGTCGTCTACGGCGCTTTAAACTGGAATAAAGGCGAAGAAGAAGAGGAAGAACAGATCAAAGAGGAAATTGAATGGCATAAAAAGGAAAAAGAGATGGAAGAGAAGGAACTAGGAATATGGGATGAAGAGGGGTAGGTGATTTAAATGGCTAACGATTTACTTGTTCTAAGTGTCATTATTATAATATACTTAGCACTGGTTATTTATGTGGGTTATGTGGCCTGGCGGCGTACTAAAAGTGCAGATGACTATTTGGTCGCAGGCAGAGCTACACACCCGTTTATCATGGCTTTAAGCTATGGTGCTACTTTTATTAGTACATCGGCTATTGTTGGTTTCGGAGGAACCGCCGGTGTATATGGAATGGGACTTTTATGGCTCACCTTTTTAAACATACTGGTGGGTATATTCATTGCATTCGTGTTCTTTGGAAAACGTACCCGAAAGATCGGGCACAACTTATCTGCACTGACATATCCGGAATTTTTGTCGAAGCGATTTAACAGTAGATTCATACAATGGTTTAGTGGTGCGGTAATATTCTTGGGAATGCCTTTATATGCAGCTGTTGTTTTAATTGGTATGGCTCGTTTTGTAGAAACAACGCTTAATCTTGATTATACCATAGCTTTAGTAGGTATGTCTGTGATTGTGGCTTTATATGTTATTTTTGGTGGTATCAGAGGTGTTATGTACACTGATGCTCTCCAGGGAACCATCATGTTTGTGGTTATGGCTATTTTATTAGTGGCGATATACTGGATCACCGGTGGATTAGTGGCTGGAAATGAAGCTCTGACCAACCTGGTTAATGTTGTACCTGCCAAGACAGTAGCGGCGGCTACAGCAACAGGATTCACGGGTTGGACATCTATACCCGCATTTGGAAGTCCCTTCTGGTGGACTCTGGTCAGTACCTTGATCTTAGGAGTAGGTATAGGAGTATTATCCCAACCACAGCTTGCTGTACGATTCATGATGGTTAAATCAAACAAAGAACTAAACAGGGCAGTTCTAATTGGGGGAGTATTCATTTTCCTGATGACAGGAACAGCCTTTATTGTAGGAGCCCTGTCTAACGTTTACTTCTTTGATACCATGGGAAAAATAGCCATGCAAGTGGTAGGTGGTAATGCAGATAAAATCATACCAGCATTCATCGCAGCAGCTATGCCTGCTTGGTTTGCTTATCTGTTCATGATAACACTTCTTTCAGCGGCAATGTCCACTTTAAGTGCTCTTTTCCACGTGCAGGGAACAGCTCTGGGACGTGATGTATATGAGACAGTAACGAATAAAACAGGAGGAGCATCGGTATTAGTAGCCCGGGCAGGAATTACCATAGCTGTGATAATAGCTCTTATATTGGGTTTAATACTCCCAGCTAACATAATCGCAGTGGGAACTGCTATGTGGTTTAGTATAACTGCAGCGGCCTTCCTGTCCATGTATGCATTCGCTTGTTTCTGGAAACGTTCTACCCGAGCAGGGGTTATTACTGGAATGGTAGTTGGTACTCTGATCAGTGTTTTCTGGATTGTGTTTGAATTTAAAAAATCAGCAGAAGCACTGGGTATCTGTAAAGCACTAACCGGTAATGTTGTTCTGGTATCAGCGCAACCATGGCCGACGGTTGATTCCATTATAATTGCTCTGCCTATTGCTTTTGCGTTAACTGTGATAGTGAGCCTGTTAACCAAACCACCAAGCAAAGAGCATTTAGATAAAGTATTTAGCGGAGTTTAAATACTTCCTAAATTTTTTTTCTTTTTTTTAGTTAGACTATTTTTTTACATCCATTAGGATCAGTTAAGTTTTAAGTATTAGAAAACTAATTATAATTCTTAAAATAAAAAAATAACATGAATAAGATGGATTAATTGGGTGATAAATTTGAGAATAATGGAAGATATAATAGGTAAAGAAGTTTTAGACAGCTCGGCCATGATTATAGGAAAAGTTAAGGATGTACAGGTTAATACAGAGACCAATGAAATGGAAGCATTTATCATTGGAAAAGGCGGTATATCAGAAAGCCTGGGACTTTCCAATAGTGATTTGGTGATTCCATTTGATAGGGTTAAACAGATCGGGGATAAAATACTCTTAGATAATGAAATGGAATATACCGTCTAATCCTCATGTTTTATATTTTTTTAGAAATTCATGTAAATAAATAAATATGGTGTTTTTTATGGAGGTAACTGGCATATGCGTCAGTTGTGGGCGGACAGGTAAGATGTATACCTGTTCACTCTGCGGCGGGTCGTTCTGTATAAACTGCTACCAAATAAAGAATAGGATCTGTAACTCCTGTAAATCTGGTCTTAAATTTGAAAAATAGATCCATTTAGGGGGTAATAAATGCATAAAACTAATGAATATCTAATCAGACTATTAAAAGAGAATGAAGTGATTAAATTCGGTAAATTCACCCTATCATCAGGCAGAGAGAGCGATTACTATGTGGATATGAAAAGAGCCATAACCAATCCTTTTATCCTGGAAGAAGCAGCAGAACTGGTAGCTGAAAGCATAGGAGAAAATAAAATCGATAAAATCGCAGGACCAGCTTTAGGAGCCATACCATTAGTAACCGCAGTTTCTATTAAAACCGGAATACCCATGCTGATGATCAGAAAATCTAAAAAGGATTATGGAACCTCTCAGTTAATAGAAGGTGATCTTAATGAAGGGGATCGTGTGGTGGTTCTGGAGGATGTGACAACCACCGGTAATTCTCTTAAAGATGCAATAGATGCCATCCAAGTAAATGGCGGAAAGATAGAAAGGGCCTTTGTTGTGGTTGATCGTGCTGAGGGAGCATTAGAAAATCTCAAAGATAAAGGAATCATACTCACACCACTGATATCCATAAATGAACTACGTTAAGATCTTTTATGGTGTGATTTACTTAGCTTCTTGTATAATATGAGCTGTTGTTGGTTTTTTGTATAATATGAACTGTTGTTTTTTTTGGGTAAGTGAACTTCGGTAAGATTCTTTGGAATTTTTATATTTGAGTCTCATTTATTATTTTTTAATAGGGGATTTATTCTTTTAAATGTTTAACTAGATGCCCTAATTCTGGTAAAATTATTTTAAGCCCTAATTTAACCGCGTTAGGTGATCCGGGCATTGATATTATTATTGTTCTTTTATATACGCCTGCGGTTGCTCTGCTTAATATTGCAACGGTTCCTAGTTCTTTGTAGGTTTCATATCTGAAGATTTCTCCAAATCCGTTCAGTTCCTTTTCAAATAAGGGTTTAAGGGTTTCAATGGTTATGTCCCTCTTTCCTATGCCTGTACCGCCTGTGGTTATTATGATTTCGGCTCCTTTGTCCTCAATTAGGTCGTTCACTGTTTTTAATAGAAGTTGTGAATCATCTGGTATTATCTCATAGTGAACTAGTTCATGGTCTTCTATAGATTCGGTTATGATCTGTCCTGAAATGTCTGGTGATTTTTTAGGAGATTTATCCTTATATCTGGAGTCACTTAATGTTATAACTCCTATTTTGACCTTTAATGGCGATTTTTGTTTATGTTCTTCCATACTTTCGCTTTTCATATCCACACCTAAAGATAGCTCTAAAATTTGACCATAAATTACTTCACACTCTGTATTAATTAAACTTATATGGTCGGGATATTTTACTTAGCACTGATTGATATTGGAGTATATTAGTAAATTTATTTTATAGTGGTTATTTATTAGCTCAGTTTAAAAATAAATGTGAGTTTCAATTAAATATTGACTAAAATTCAAAATAAATTATAAGAGGCTGTTTAGAATTATAAACGGGAAGGAAGGTGTTTGGTCCAAATCGGAGGCGGTTAATTCCGTTGCGAACATATAAGAAGAAGTCTTAATTCACCTTCCTTCAAATTATATATTAATATTTTATTATATATAAATTTTTGGTACTATATAGGGTTAAATTTATAAAAAACCTTAAAGACCTTTATTATATAAAAACAAAAATTAAATAGTCTAAATTCATAAGATATCGCCATTAGAATGTCTTTAAAAGGGTTTTAATGGAATTTAAAAGGTTTTGGAAATATGAAAGATCAGGTCTATGTTATAGATAGTTCGGGGATTATAGGAGGGTTTCTTTCTGGTAAATCTCCTAATTTTACTACCAGTCAGGTTATCATGGAAATAAAGGACTTGAAATCTAAAATATTCCTGCAGTCCGCATTGGAAGAAGGGCGTATAATAATTAAAGAACCCACTCAGGAGGATGTTAATCAGGTCGGGAAAGTCATAATCGAGTCTGGCGATATTTTAAGACTATCTGATGTGGATAAACAGGTTATTGCCCTGGCAATAACTCTTAAAAAAGATAATAGGTTACCTACAGTAGTAACTGATGATTATTCTATTCAAAATGTTTTAAAAATAATGGAAATACCATTCAGGAGTGTTTTAACCCGTGGTATCCATGATGTGGTGGGTTGGATCAAGTTCTGTAAAGGATGTAAAAAAATATATCCATCTGACTATTCATCCACGGATTGTGAGATATGTGGATCACCCATTTCCAGAAAACGAAAAAAATAGTTAGAAAGCTAACTTTAATTTAAATAAATATTCGGATGATCAGATGAAAATAGGAATAGTAGTGCATGGACCGGGTATAGTGGACTCGGGACAGGCACAAAGAATTATGAAAATTTTATCAAGCCATGGTGATATAAAAGCCAGATTAGGAGGTACCATGGGTAGAACTGCAGTTCTAGACGCTAATCTGGAGGATACTATAGACATCACTCGTAAACTCCTCCCCAGCCAATCGGTAAGAACATTCATTGATGAAGGAATGGATGTTATATTTCTTTTAAACTATGGTAAATCAAGTATAACTGGACATGCCTTTGGTTATAAGGTGCAAAGAAAGTGCGATAACCCTCCACTTATTCAGATTGAAAGACCGGGAGAATTAGATGGAACAATAGTATCCTGGACGCCTGAGCTGTATGAATTTACAAATATAATTGCTGAAGAATTAAATCTTAAATTATTGACAGGTGAGCAAGTAAAAGACGAGATTAAAGGCCTAACAGGAATTATAAGGCATGATTCTTTTATGCATCGTAAAATTGCCGGCGTATCCCCTGGAGAGAACATTTTTATCAATGGAATAGTAGTTGGGAGATCCAAGGCCTCTGAGGTTACTCTTGTAGCTCAAGATGGAATTATAAAAGAGATAAAGGGAGGCATCCTAAAAAAACACGGCTTGGAGAAATTGGGAAGAATTGATATTGATAAAGCTGTGGTGAAAACAGGGTTACTCAGAAAAGCAGTAGTAAAACCCAGGATAATAGGGAAAGATAAAAGAATACAACCTGCAAAAAGCAAAACCTCCTATAAAATAGCTTATCTAAGTCATGCAGCAGAGGATATCTATAAACTTAAAGACACAGATTTGGTAGTTACTGTAGGGGATGATACCACACTGGTCGCTGCGGATATTCTTTATCGTTTCAATGTACCTATTATTGGAATAACTGATGGAGACTTAGATAAAGTAGTAGAAAAGGGGTTTAAAAATAAAAAATCACTTATAGTGGAATTAGAAAGAGGCTGGGACGATATAATCGGTGAAAAAATATTTCTAGAATGTTTTAAAGGAAAAGAAACCATAGAAATTGAAAATATAGAAAATTTTAAAAGTGAATTGTTACAGATCATAAGTAAAACAGGCAAAGGCTTCACAATCAAAGATTAAATACTTCCTAAAAGTAGATTAAATAACCCTTAATTAATTAAAACTATTCCATTTTAAATAAATTAACAGAGGTTTTCCATTGGATCTTAAAGCACTTATTAATTCTATCAGGAATTTTGAAGGAATAAAACGAAAGAATATGATAAAAGATGTTACCAGCTTACTGAAAGATAGCTACAATGTGGCTGGTAAAACTGTTTTAGGTTTTGGGGATGATGCATCCGCCATTGACATCGGCAATCAGCAATTACTTCTACTGGCAGCCGATGGAATGTGGGGTAAATTAATGGAAGCAGATCCCTGGTGGGCAGGATACTGCTCAGTACTTGTGAATGTTAACGATATAGCTGCTATGGGTGGTATACCCATGGGAATGACTAATGTTTTATCTACAAGTAATACTAAAGTCTGTAAAGAGATAATGAACGGTATAAATGAAGGTGTTTTAAAATTTGGAGTGCCTATGGTGGGTGGACATCTGCATCCGGATACTCCTTATAATTCACTGGATGTTTCAATTACAGGCATAGTGGGTAAAGATGATGTAATTACCAGTGGAGGAGCCCAAATTGGTGATCAGATAATAGTGGCCCTGGATTTGGACGGTAAACAACATGAAAAATTCTCACTGAACTGGGATACAACCACCTTTAAAAGCCCAGAACTGGTTCAGGATCAGATATCAGTCATGAATAGAATTGCCCGTAAGCACCTGGTCACCTCTGGAAGGGATATAAGCAACCCTGGAACCCTGGGAACCTTAGGAATGCTCTTAGAAGCTTCTGGAGTAGGAGCATCTATTGAACTAGGGAAAATACCCAGGAATGAAAGCGTTGAATGGGATGATTGGTTAAAATTATATCCTGGAGCTGGTTTCATATTAACAGCAGATGAAAGAAATGTTGATGAATGTATAGATATCTTAGAGGAAGTAAACATCACCTCAAAAGTGGCAGGAGAGATTATAGAGGATAAAAAACTTTATTTATCCTATCAGGATCAAAAAGAGATTCTATTTGACTTTAATAAAGATAGTATAATGGGGGTTAAAGAGGAGATATAATCAATTTTAGGGGATTCAGATTAAAATCATAAAATGTATATCCCAACTAAGCATAAAAAACAATAGTTATAAACTCGAACTTCATGATTTTTCTACAAAAATAAGAGGTTTTTTTCCATGCAGGTGAAGATAAATGGGGAGAAGATTGAAATTCCTGAGGGTTCCACTATAAAAGACGCCATCGAGGCATCAGGAGCGCCATATAAAAAGGGATGTGTATTAGGTGTAATTAAGGGTAAAGAAGAAGTGGAAAGATACGTAAATAAATACAAGTTAAAAACAACCAAGGGAAGCATAATAATTGAACTTCTACCTGATGCTCCTAAAAAAATCATAAGAACCTGGAAAGAAAAATATAAAGATTTTGAAAATCTACACATTCGGTGGACCACATCCACAGATGTGGCATTAGGCCCCATAAAGACCAGTCTGGAACCAACCCATGACGAACATTTATACCAAAGATGGGATGTAATTTTAAGTCTTTCAGGATTCACCTCTGAAGCAACTCACATCATATTCAGCACAGACAAACACCGAGCAGTGTATGGAGTACCGGAAACTAAGAATAATCAAAACGGAGTCTTTGCCAATGTAGTGGGTGGAAAGAGGACAGTGATGAAACTAGAATCCCAGGATACAATAAAACAGATTAAACCAGTCCTAGAAAGAAAAAGCGTGGTTCAAAGTGCAGCTATAACAGATCTGGATACAAAAATATCAGCTGGAAATGAAATATTCACTTTTACCCAAGTTAATATGTCTAATGAATCCCCCCAATCCGCTGAGCATTTCTTCGCTCTTTCAGAAGAGGATAAGATGCAGATAGATTATGAATCGGATTCTTTCCTGGGTTTTTACGGACTACAGGGATTGGAAACCCCTCCAGAACATGTAGAACAAAGAAAAAGAGGAACTATTACCCTGAGAAACACTGGTAAAGGAACCGGGAGAATATACATATACAGGGAAGATAGGGTATCCACTCCTTCACACAGCATGGTAGGTAAAGTTAATAAGGGAATGCAGCTACTGGACATCGCCAGATTGAATGATCTGGTCACATTTAAAACTGAACCACACAGGATAATGACCCTAGCACACACTCAGAGGGAAGTAGCAGAATTATTAACCGAAGATATAAAGCAAATTAGAGAAGGAAACACCCAAGACGATGCAGTAGTAGTTGTGCAGGAACCCCGTTATACCATGGACATAATCAAAGAAAAACAGGTTAAAACCCTGGGAATTGATGAAGAAAAGCTAATTTATATAGAAATAAATGATGAAACCGCCCCACGCTCTTCCTGGTACTTTAGAAAGACCACTGGTCTTCTGAATTCACCAGTAGGGACCCTTAAAATTCATTTCGCCTATCCCGGTACCAATGTTATGATGTTTCAGGGTAGTGCCCGGGACTCCAAAGGACTGATACCGGAGAACACCCCGGAAGATAAGGTAGCAGCTGGTGAAATTGGATTAACCAACATGTCAAAGAGAAATATTGGAATATTTGGGGTGCGATTTGAGGATAATATGGAATTCGGCCCTACCGGAGAACCTTTTAAATCAACGAACATATTCGCCAAGATAGTGAAAGGGCTGGAAAACCTGGAAAAATTCAAGGAAGGAGAGACGGTTTATGTCACCACCAAAAAACCCAGAAGTAACTGAAAAAAATCCAGATGACCAAGTAACCAGGATGATCATTCTGGGCCCATCAGCAGATATCAGTCAAACTGAACTGGTTAGAATATTACATATGATGGAAATTCCTTTAACCATAAAATCCACCTGTTATGGTGCAGTTATCGGCGGAGATAAGGATGTAGTTGAACAAGCTGTACAGAAAATCCGAGAAGTTGATGAATACAATATATTCACCAAAGATAGGGGATTTCCACCAGGAGATCCCAGAAGATGCCGTGCTAAAAGGGGAGGAGCCCGGGAGGGATTCCATCAGCTGGAGAAAGAATTTGAACTGTTGGAAGATGTAAGTAAAGCCCTTAAAAACCCCCAGAAAGTTAAAGTCAAGGAATGTAAGAAGATCAGTCCAGAAGAATTTAGGAAAATAGCAGAAGAATGCAAATAACAGTTATAAAACTTATTAATTGCCTAAAATAAAAAAAATATGGAGTGTTAAAAATGGAATTAAACGCTTCTTCAACAGGAAAAGAAATAGAACCGTTGGCCATAACCATACATCAACTATTAAATAAACTCCCGCTAACCATGCGTACCAAAAACTCGAAGGGCATACGAATAGAAGAGGGAAAGATACTGGACTTTAATTACACCGGACCAGTACTGGAGAAAGTATTACAGGAGGGTAAAAAAGCAGGTGAAATACCTGAAACCGGGCCATATAAGGGAATACCTGTGTTGGTGGTTCCTCTGATAGAGAAAAATGAGATTATAGCTGCCATTGGGGTGGTTGATACTACCCAGGGAATTTACAGTGATATAATGGAGATAACCAAAAGACCGCAAAATAATAAAGATCAGGAGGAATTATTTTGAAAATAGCGATATTCCCTCCTAATTCTCTTATTTTAGCGGATTTAGTGGAGAGGAGAGGGCATGAGCCCCTGGTACTTCAGAGTGAAATCAGAAAAAAAGTAACCTCCTCAGAAATAGATTCCCCACCCCTCAATATAACAGAAGAAGATCCTATAAAGGGACTTAAATACGCAGCAATAGAGGTACCCTCTGGTGTAAGGGGTAGAATGGCCATATTCGGCCCTTTAATTGATGAAGCTGATGCTGCTATGATAATGGAAGATGCACCGTTCGGTTTCGGGTGCATAGGATGTGCCCGGACCAACGAATTATGCATGTTCAACATCCGAAAAAGGAACATACCCGTACTTGAATTAAAATATCCCACCAGCAAGGAAGAAACCATAGAACTGGTGAATAAAATCAACGAATTTTTAGACAGCCTGGAGGAGAAAAATGGTTAAAATAGCCCAAATATCATGCGGAACAGATTACAGCGGTGTACAAAAAGAGATTGAAAAAGCAGCTGAAACCTTTGGAGCTGAAATTGTTATACCTGAAGCTGATCTTGATTATATCGATGAAGCCTATGGAAAATTTGGTTTTAACGCAGCCAGTTCCGGGATAAGATTAATGATAGCAAGGGCCATGTCCATAGTTGAAGGTAAATCCGATGCAGACGCTGTTTTTATAGCAACCTGTTTTAGATGTGCCGAAGGTGCTCTTTTAAGGAATGAACTGCGCCGTTTCATCCAGCAAAACACCAACTTACCAGTGGTTACATATTCTTTCACCGAGCGAACCAAAGCAGATGAATTATTCATCAGGATGGAAGCATTATCCACTATAGTAGCAAGAAAGAGCTTACTGGCCAGGGAGAAACAGGAAGGTCTAACCATGGGCATCGATTCAGGTTCCACCACCACCAAGGTAGTGCTCATGGAAGACAACAAAATCATAGGAACCGGATGGCTACCAACCACAGATGTCATTGAAAATGCTAAAGTAGGAATAAAAGATGCTTTGGAAGGCACTGGTTATAAACAATCTGATATTGAGGGTATAGGAGTCACAGGATACGGTAGATTAACAATTGGAAAATATTTAAATGCTGACCTGATACAGGAGGAGCTCAGTGTCAACTCCAAAGGAGCGGTGTACCTGGCCGATCATCAACGGGGTGAAGCCACTGTACTGGATATCGGGGGAATGGATAACAAGGTCATCACCGTAAACGACGGAATACCGGACAATTTCACCATGGGCGGAATATGCGCAGGAGCATCCGGTAGATTCCTGGAGATAACATCCCGCAGATTAGGAGTGGACATCAGTGAATTAGGTCCTCTGGCTTTGAAAGGAGATCATAAGAAAGCCCTTCTAAACAGTTACTGCATAGTTTTTGGAATCCAGGATCTGGTTACTTCACTGGCTGCTGGGGGCAGTAAACCAGACGTCGCATCAGCAGCTTGTTATTCTGTAGCAGAACAGGTATATGAACAACAACTCCAGGAAATAGATGTACGTGAACCTCTTATACAAGTTGGAGGCACATCACTTATTGAAGGATTGGTAGATGCGGTTAGTAAAACTCTGGGAAATATAGATGTAATCGTACCGGAGTACTCCCAGTATATAGGAGCAGTAGGCAGTGCACTTATCGTATCTGGATTAAGTACCAAATAAGTTGTGATCACATGGAAGTAGAATGTTACGATGAAAAAGGTGCAGAAGTCTATGATATGGTGGTTAGACAGATAATACAGGACCTGCAGATAACACGAGCCATTAAAGATTTAAGAGTTTATGTAGATCCCAGAGAACCAGTTTTTATAATCGTAATCAGTTATGAAAAAACAGCCCCAGTTGTAAGGATAGGAGACTTCACTGAACTGGATAAAGAAGCAGATGAACTATTTATAAGGATTAAAGATGAAACCTATCTTCCTGATCTTTTAGCAATCCTTTGGGAACTGGAAGGAAGGAATAACGTTCATCAGACCAGCAGATATGAGATCATCGTGGACAATCCCCACACCGATATCAAGAATATGGTGGTACATGATCCTGAAGAAGATCTACGAAAAAAAATATACGATGCCTTATTCCGTATAATACCTGAAGGTCTGAGGGTAGTGGAGCATTATTCTGAAGGTAATATCATCGCATTAACTGCTTCAGATGAAACCATCAAGGAAGAATGGCTGGCCAAGACCAGTGAAATAATAGCGAAAATGAGGAAGGAAGAGAATAGATATAAAATCAAATAAAGTTTTATACAATACGAACTATATTTATTATGATCCAAATATTGGAGGGAAAGAATCTATGAATGAATCTAAATTTGCCCATTTAACCAAGGTACATCCCTGTTTTAATGAGAAAATGCATGATAAAGTAGGGAGAATACACGTACCAATCGCCCCTAAATGCAACATTCAGTGCAACTTCTGCACCAGAGAGATCAACAAATGTGAAATGAGACCAGGAGTAGCTTCCTGCATAATGAGCGTGGAAGACGCTGTAAAACATGTGGATAAAGTTACTAAAGAAATGCCCATCTCAGTGGTTGGAGTGGCCGGGCCTGGAGATGCACTTTTCAACCCGGAAACCTTCCAATTCTTCCGGGAGATGGATAAAAAATTCCCTGAACTAATTAAATGCATAAGCACCAATGGATTATTACTGCCAGATAAAGCAGACGAACTATCAGAGATAAAAATCAACAGTGTAACCGTAACTGTAAATGCAGTGGACCCGGAAATAGGTAAACATATTTACTCCCTGGCACTGCACCAGGGAGAAGTCTATAAAGGTGAAGAGGCCTTTAAAGTAATATCCAAAAATCAGCTAGAAGGAATCAAACTAATAGCTGAAAAAGAAGTAGTGGTCAAAGTCAACAGTGTCCTGATACCCGGATTAAACGACAAACACATAGTAGATATCGCTCGAAAAGTGAAAGCACAGGGAGCATCTCTAATGAATATACTACCCCTCATACCACTCTATAAATTCAAAGACACCCCACGTCCAGGATGTGCGGAACTAAGTGAGGTGAGGGATGCTGTAGAAGAGATAATACCAGTATTCCGTGCCTGTACCCAATGCCGAGCTGATGCCTATGGTGTGCCTGGAAAAGAAGATAAACACCTGGATATGACACCAGCCAGCCACTATTAAAAAAATAATTTCTTTTTTTATATTAAATGGTGAATAAACCTATGAAAACCATGTACTGGAAGGATGACCATCTTTTCGTCCTGGATCAGACTAAATTACCCCATGAAATAATTTACTATGAATGTAAAACTTATAAAGACGTTATAAACACTATAAAAAAGCTTATGGTCAGAGGAGCGCCGGCGATCGGGGTGGCCGCTGCATTCGCTATGGCCCTGGCTGAAATAGCTGGTGAAGACATTCAAAAAGCCGCTCAAGAAATTAAAGCAGCAAGACCCACGGCGGTGAACCTTTTCTGGGCAGTAGACAGGATATTAAAGGCTAATTCTAATGGAAAATCCGCTAAGGACGAAGCTTTAGATATGTTCAAGGAGGACATAGTGACCAATCGTAAGATGGGAAAATATGGGGCTCAGGTGATAGATGACGGTGACAAGGTTTTAACTCACTGTAACGCCGGAGCACTGGCATGTGTAGATTATGGAACAGCACTAGGGGTTTTCAGGGCTGCTGTAGAGCAGGGAAAAACCATTCAGGTGATATGTGATGAGACCCGGCCGGTTTGTCAGGGCGCCCGTTTAAGC
>JADFDH010000008.1:0-27884 GCA_018263005.1 Methanobacterium sp. | reverse complement strand
GCAGAGGATAATTAAATTCTTTTTAATAGAGAAGAGATATTTAACCATTTTAAACTAGTATAGGATAATTGAAGATTTTAAAATTTAATAATTTATTGAAACCATGAAACTCCAGGAACTCTGTAACCAAGCCAATAACTGCAATCAATGTCCTTTAAATGAAAGTAGAACACACACAGTATTTGGGGAAGGCCCGGAGAATGCTAAAATAATGCTCATAGGTGAAGCGCCTGGTAGGAATGAAGATGAAACAGGAAGACCCTTCATAGGCAGTTCCGGTAAGTTGTTAAGTGAGCTGATCCAGGATGCAGGAATGGATCGATCCCAGATTTATATCACATCCATAGTAAAATGCCGACCAGAAAACAACCGAAAACCGAGGAAGGCGGAATACTCCACTTGTATCAGACTATTTTTAAAGAAACAGATTGAAATAATAAACCCGGATATCATTGGCCTATTAGGAAACAGCGCTATTTACGCTCTCATCGGTGAAAGTAACATAAAAAAGATCCATGGACAGACCTATCAAGTTGATGGTAGAAAATATATGGCATTATTCCATCCGGCAGCAGCTTTATACTCTCGTAAACTCTTACCCCAACTAAAAGAGGATATGTTGAAACTTAAAAAGAACATAGATCATAATTAAAGAGAAAAAAAATTATATTATCAATTTTTGGTAGAAAAATTAGGATTATAAAATATTTAGTTAAAAATTAACAGAGTTAAGCTATATTATTTTTTATGATTTCTTCCTTAGCTTTCCAAGCGGCCTCATAGCCGGGATTGATCTTCAACGCTTTTTCAAATGAATTTACTGCTTCATCATACTTTCCAAGTTCTTTAAAGACCAGTCCCTTATTATAATAGGCTGAAGCGTTATCCGGTTCTATCTCTAAAGCCTTATTAAAGCATAATAATGCTTCATCATATTTTACAAGCTTACACAAGGCAATACCCTTGTTGGTCCAGGCTAGAACCTGATCCGGGTATAATTCCAGGGCATGATCAAAACAAACTATAGCTTCAGGGTATTTTTCTAATTTTCCCAGGACGATTCCCTTATTTATCAGGGCAATGATATATTCTGGATCTATCCGCAACGCTTCATCAAAGGATTCAACAGCTTCTTGGTATCGTTCCAGTTTCTCCAATATTAATCCACGGCTATTTAATGCTATATCTAATTTAGGATTCCTCTCCAGGGCTTTGTCAAAGTATTCCAGGGATTCTTCATATTTTCCCTGCTGTGCCAGTTTAACACCCTGGTTATACCATCTTTGAGCACTTTTAAATCTGTCCATAAATCCCATATGAAAACTTCTCTATTTTTTTTATCATTAGCTTATATTGAACTATTATCTATTTTTTTACTCTTGGCGGAATATGCGATAAACATCCTCTTTTCTACCCCAGAATATTATGACTAATAAAACCAGAGCATATAGGCTAATACCTAATGAATCTATCAGAGGATCGGGTAATGCGGTGTAGGTGAAAATAGAGGGTAAGTTCTCCGTAAATCCGGTGGGGTTGTTGGCTATTAAGCACACAAACAAGTTATTGGCTATATGAACTCCCATGGCAGTTTCCAAACGGTTTTCGCCTAAGGTGATAATTCCCAGCATCAGTCCTACAATAAAAGCCTGTAGTATCATATCAATACTGACGAGGGTAGTGCCTGCGTTAAAATAATGAAGTAAAGCAAAAATAACCGAAGTGATTAATAAAGGGATCCAGGGCTTTTTTGATAGTAAACCAAATCCCTGCATCAGATAACCGCGGAAAAACAATTCTTCAAAAGAAGCCTGGATAGGAAACACTAGAAGGCTAACAATTAAGAGGATGGAGAAGGCACTGGCGTTGAAAGTTATCTTCAGGCTACTCGGATCAAATAAAAGAGTTAATATGGTTCCTATGGTTAATAGGACAATCCAAATTACCCCTCCCTTTATCAGCTTTCTCCAGCTGAACTGGAAGTCGGTGTTAATAAGTGTGATGAATTTTCTTTGATGGATGAATCGCACACCGATGTATAGAAATATCAGGGAGATAACATAAGTAACACCAAGGATTGCGATGGTTACCAGGGGATTATTCAGGATGATTTCCAGGAAATAGCTGGTATCAAATCCTTGGGATATGAAATAAACCATTACCGCTAGGAGGAGTATGATTTCAAAAATTATAGCGGATCCCCAGGTTAAGATGATGGTGAATAGATATCTCCAAAAATTGTTCTCTCCACCGGTGGTGTTGTCTAAAAAAGTTATGCGGGACATGGTACAATAACCTGTGATTATTTCATTTAATGAATTATCTTCTTATTATGGTACAGCTTAAATAAATATTTGTGCGATGTTTTCTTATTCAATGGATTTTAGCATCAATTCCCATATGCCATCTGCCGGGACTGGAGGATTTAACCCTTTTTTTATCAAGAATGGTAACTTCACGAGAACCCGCGGCTTCTCGAATTCTAGCCACCGGTACCTCGAAGTCTGAGGAAAACTCATAATAATGTAATATTCCACCCCTTTTTAGGGATGAGATAGCATCAGCTAAAAATTTACAGGCCATACCTGGTAAATTCATAATAATCCTATCTGCTTCAACATCACTATTTTTTAAGAATTCTTTAACATCTGCGAGGATGGGAATTATTTCACCTTTAACTTTATTAAGCTCTATATTCTTTTTCAAATAATGAATTGCATCAGAGTTGATGTCCACTGCATAAATTCGTACCATATGCTCTCTTGCGATACTTATGGAGAAAGGACCCACCCCCGCGAACATGTCCAGTATTATTTCATCATCTTCAACCTGCCGAACTATCTTTTCCCTCTCTGTTGCTAATCGGGGGCTGAAATATACTTTCCGTACATCTAACATGAATTTGGAACCGTATTCTTTATGTATGGTTTCTGAGATGTCTTCACCAGCCAGAAATTCCAGGGACCGTGTTCTCTTTATCCCTTTCACTTTACTTCCTTTACGGTATACTGACCGGCGTTTGGTGAATTTCAACGCAGCATCGGCTATTAAATATTTAATAGATTCGAATTCATCTGGTATTTCCAGGATAACTACATCACCAATTATATCAAATGATTTATTTATTTCATCAATCTTTCCTGGTTCAATTCGTCCTTTTAGATATTCTCTCATACTCCGGGGATTTTTTTTCTGAACATCAAAGGATTCATCCACCACATCCAGATGAGCTCCTATTTCCGCTAAGATCTCTTCTGAGGGTTCCTTATTGAGAGGGATTAATACATGCGTATCTGTACGTTTTATTTTAAATTCCCGGTCTATAAATGAATATTTAAGCAAGATCCTGCGCACGTAGTCGGCCTGGTTTTTTGGGATTTTTGCTGCGATCATCTGATTCTCCCTGAATAAAATCTAAATAATTGATTGAGATCCAATTAAATAAAACATATAAACCTGCTCTTTAAAAAAAATTATTATATCATGCTCTTTGTAAAATTATTATATCAATTATTATGCGGAATAAGAATATAACTTTAAACTGTAGAATAAATTTTAGTATATTGGTTTATATCTTTAAAATTATAAATCAAGGTGATATTTAATGCTTTATTTGGTGGGTTTAGGACTATATGATGAAAAAGACATATCATTAAAGGGATTGGAAGCCCTTAGGAAAGCTGATGTAATATATGCTGAATTCTACACCTCCCGCTTATTTGGTGGTGACCTGGAATTTCTGGAGGAAACCATCAATAAGGAGATAATTATTCTAAGCAGGGAAGAGGTAGAAGAAGAGAACATACCCTTAAAAAAATCAGAAACAGAAGATGTTGCATTTTTATGCGCTGGTGACCCTTTAATTGCCACAACACATATGGATATGATGATTCAGGCCAAAAAATCAGGTATAGATACGGTGGTTATTCATTCTTCATCTATTCTATCTGCCGCCCCAGGTATAGCTGGATTACAGGCCTATAAATTCGGCAAAGTCACCACCATACCGTTTACCCATGAAAATTACTTCCCACATTCACCATATCAGGCTATAGAAGCTAATTTAGACAATCAAATGCATACTCTGGTACTTCTGGATATTCAATCCCATATAAATCGTTATATGACGGCAAATCAGGGCTTAGAATATTTATTACAGGTGGAGGGTGAAAGAAAAAAAAATATAGTGACCAATGATACTTTAGTAATTGTTATAGCACGTGCAGGTGCTGAAAAACCATTGGTACGAGCAGATAAGGTAGAAAACCTTCTCTTAGAGGATTTCGGAGGGCCATTGCACTGTCTAATAATACCTTCACAACTGCACTTTTTGGAAGCTGAGGCCCTGGTTGTCCTGGGAGGAGCATCCCCGGATATTCTAAAAGATACTATTTAATAGGACATATTATGAAAGCTAAACCTTTCGTTAAATGGGTGGGGGGGAAAGCCCAGTTACTTTTAGAGCTGGAGAAGAGATTACCCCAGGATATATTAGAAAAAAAAATTATCCCCCGGTACATTGAGCCCTTTGTAGGTGGTGGGGCGATGTTCTTCTATTTGATAACTAAATATAAACTTGAAGAGTCATTCTTATTGGATAATAACCCTGACCTGGTCATAACCTATGATGTGATTAAGAATCATCATCAGAAACTAATAAAAAAGCTGGGTGAAATTGAAGATGATCATTTGAAGAGATCAGAGGAAGAAAGGAAAGAAAATTTTTATAAAATCAGAGAAGCCTATAACCAACAACTGCACAATTTCAATTTCAATTTATATGATACTAAGTGGATAGATAGGGCTGTTTATTTTATATTTTTAAATAAAACATGTTTTAACGGATTATACCGCCAGAATAGTAAAGGAGAGTTTAACGTTCCATTTGGTCGTTATAAGAATCCTAAGATATGTGATGAGAATAATTTGAAACTGGTAAATAAAGCCCTTAAAGATACTGAACTCATCTGTGGAGATTTCACTGAGTCAGCTTCCTATATAAATAATAATAGTTTAGTATATATGGATCCGCCATACCGTCCTTTAAATGGAACCAGTTATTTCACTAATTATTCTAAAGACGGTTTTGATGATGAAGACCAGAATAAACTGGCGAATTTCTTTAAAGAAATGGATAAGAGAGGTGCTAATTTAATACTTAGTAATTCAGACCCAAAAAACCAGGATGAACAGGATCATTTCTTCGACGATTTATACGCAGACTATAACTTGGAAAGAGTACTGGCAAAACGTAATATAAACCGGGACGCTAAAAAAAGAGGTTTTATAAACGAATTGATAGTCCGGAATTATTTTTAAAATATTATTAGTCTAATTTTTTGTTTCAATTTCATTTGAAAAAAAATAGTTTAAGATTTTTTCATCGGAATATTATAATCCATTTGTTCTTTAATGGCATAATCACATTTTATTGTAATAATAACGTTTCAATTCTTTATACTGTAATATTATAATAATTAAATCTATTCTGCTAATGGTTCGGTTTTTTCTATGGGTTCAATTTTTTTAACCATGAATTCGCATTTTTCCACGTTCTGTAGGGGGATCATAACTTTCTTTTCACCGCCTTCCTGGAGCCCGTATTCAATTTCAATAAAGCCCCGGGATTCGTCGATTAGAATCTTTTGAACCCCAAACTCTCCTTTGCGAAAGTTATGCACGGTTTCATTTATCATTGTTATCTCGATTTTGTCGATCATTTCAATCATCTAACTGCCTTTTATATGTTATCTTTTATCTTTTTTTCTAATTATAGCTTTAATTGAGTAATGATATATATGATAAAATTACTCTATTCTTAGAGATCAATTTAAATTAAGAATTGAGAATAGGTAGATTGAAAATGACTGATTATATCATAGAAACCCAGAATATCACCAAAAAATTCAATGGTTTTACGGCGGTAGATGGTTTGAGTTTGCAAATTAATAGAGGGGAGGTATTTGGTTTCCTGGGTCCTAATGGCGCAGGAAAAACCACATCCATAAAAATGATGGTGGGTTTACTCAAACCAACCAGTGGACAGGTAAAAATCGATGGTCAGGACATGCGAAAATTAGATAAAGGTATTATAGGCGTATGTCCCCAGGAACTGGTTCTCTGGGATAACCTAACCTGTGCCGAGAGCCTTAAATTAATGGGGGATATGTATCAGGTTCCCAAGGCAATCACCGAAGAAAGAGTAAAAAAGCTCCTGGATGACTTATTCCTAACTGATAAGGCAGATACACTGGTCAAAAATTTATCCGGTGGTATGAAACGCCGTTTGAATCTGGCATTGGGATTGGTTCATCACCCCCAGATCGTGGTACTAGACGAACCATCAGAAGGTCTGGATCCCCAGTCACGCCGAGTACTATGGGAATATATACGCAGCTTACGTGATGATGAAGGTAAAACCGTAATACTTACCACCCACCTTATGGATGAAGCAGATAGGCTTTCAGATAGAGTGGCCATTATAGATCATGGTAAATTACTCCGCCTGGACACGCCTGATAATCTTAAAAAAGAAATTGGGGAAGGAGACATAGTAGAAATAACTCTATCAGATTCTGAGAAGATTTCTGAGGTAACTGAAGCCTTAAAAGAAATCGAAGACGTTTTATCGGTGTTCGAGGCAGATGGGAAGGTAAATTTAAGAGGATTGAATGTTATCAGTAAACTTCCCCAGATACTGGAAAATCTGGAAAAAAATAGTATAAATGTGGCCGACATCTCCATGAGACATAATACCTTAGAAGATGTGTTTATTTATTTAACAGGAACCAGTCTTCGGGAGTAATAAAATGAAGTTTTTAAGCATAGCTCTTAAGGATTTAAAAGAATTAATCAGAGATAAAAGAGGACTAATATTCATACTTTTTTTCCCATTGCTACTGATAGTGGTGTTTGGTTTTGCCTTTGGAGGAATGGGACAGAGCAATCAGCAATATAATTTAGCTATTGTAAATTATGATGAACCAGCAACCCTACCAACCAGTAATGAAACCACCAATTATGGTGACAATCTAACCCAATTATTGAAGGATGTAACCTATCAAGGAAATAGTTCGGCGCATATGTTCAACGTCACCACCATGAGTGAAAGTGAAGCAGATAGTCTACTTAAAAATAGAAAAATAGACGCAGTACTAATCATACCAGCAAACTATTCCAGATCTGTTGTGGCTTTAATCAACAACACTATACAGACCACTTCAAACCCCCTATCCTCGGTTAACACATCACCCGTAACTTCCACCCTCATCATCCGTGGTGATACTGGATATATAAACTTCGGAACTTCTCAGGGCATCCTGGTAGGTGTATTATCAGAGTACCAGGATAAAATAGAGACCAGCACTCAAAATATGGTTAAGGGAACCCCCGGAGCTTCATCAATACAGTATATTAGTTATGATGTGCAACCCATGGCCGGAACCAAGAATTTCACCAACTTCGACTTTTTAGCACCAGGAATAATGGTATTTGCCATACTCATGCTGGCCACCACCGTAGCAGCCAACCTCACCCGGGAGGTGGAGCAGGGAACCCTGGCAAGACTGAAATTATCCAAGATGACCGGATTCGATCTCTTATTTGGTGGTATGCTTCCCTGGTCTCTTATAGTAGTAGCCCAAGTATTGATACTCTTTATCGTGGCCGTGGCCGTAGGATTTAACTGGCAGGGTGGGCTAAATTCTATAGTTTTAGCAATTTTCGCCGGAATAATAGGGGGTATTGCTTCCATTGCACTGGGCATGATCATCGCTGCCTTTGCCAAAAATGATCGGCAGGCATCTAATCTAGGGATCTTGGTCACCGTGCCTATCAGCTTCTTAGTAGGTGCATTTTTCCAGCTGCCCAATTTAGTGGTATGGGGATTCCAGTTCAATGATTTCCTTCCCTGGACACATACTTTAAATGCTTTGCGTGCTACACTGATCTATGGTGGGGGATGGGATGCTATATCCTCTCAAATAGCAGCCAGTGCACTTCTAACCGTGATTTTATTCATAATCGGATTGATCCTATTCAGCAAAAGTAGATTAAGTGTTGATAATTAAATATAAAATTGTAATCAGTAAAATTTAGATAAATTGTAATTAGTTAATGGGAGATGAAGATTATGAGCGATAATAAACATGGACACGTCCACCATAGCAAATCAACCAGGGATATTCTAAATGCAGAAACTGTATTAGCTGCTGCTGGACTTAAATCCGGGGATTATTTCTTGGACGCTGGTTGTGGTGATGGATTTATCTCCATCGCAGCTTCAAAGATTGTGGGTGATGATGGGAAGGTTTGTGCTATTGATGTTTATCCACAATCAGTGGAGATGGTTAAAGAAGAAATCCAAAAGGGAGGAATTAGTAATATAGAGGCAACTGTGGCTGATATAACTGATAAAATTCCCTTAAAAGATGATTCTGTTGATATCTGCATCATGGCCAATGTATTACATGGATTTGTGGCAAATGACGAGGTTCAAGAAGTGATGGGTGAAATCAGCAGGGTTATCAGGCCAGAGGGAACTTTTGCCGTGGTGGAATTTATTAAAAGCGAAGGAACGCGTGGTCCGCCCTATAATGTAAGGATCAGTCCAGATGAAGTGGAAGATCTTCTGATTAATTACAATTTAAAGACTACAGAAACCAGGGAAGTTGGTAAATATCATTACCTGGTTAAGGCAGTTAATGAGAAATAATATCAGGGAATTATTCCTTCTTTAATTTGAGTTTCTTTTTTTTAAGTTCTTGAACTTAAATAAGAACCAATAACTCCACCGATCATCCCTAAGATGACATCTACTAGTAAACCGATTATTATGCCTGATATGCCGAAGGAGAGTAAATCCATGCCGGGGCCTATATTAAAAATACTTCCCATGATGTACATGGAAATAAGTGATAGAAAACCAGCTAATAAAGCTGTTAATGCACCATTTAATGCTCCATTGGCCACATCTTCATTTACCCGGTAACCCACCCATAAAGTAACCAGAATAAATCCTGCATAGGATCCTAAAGCCCCGAAAAGGCTTCCTAAGACCATACTAAGTATTAATGTAAGAATTGCGCCAATAATAACTTCAATATAGTCCAGTATTTTAATATCTCCTTATTAATGGTTAATATGGATTTGATAGGGAATGGATTAATAAAAAATATATTTTAATTTGATTTAATAAAAAGAATAAAAAATCTAAGATTAAATTTGATGATTTAATCTATTTTTACTTCTATACTGGCTTCTTTTTCCACTTTAGGAATTTCCACTTTTAATATGCCGTTTTTATATGATGCCTTAGCTTCTTCGGCAATTACTTTTTTGGGAAGTTCAACTGTTCTGTGAATAGTGCCGCTTTTCTTATCTGAGAGGGTAACATATGCTCCGCTTATGGCGTGTTCTACATCGAATTTTGCTTCAACCATCACTTGGGATTCGGTTACTTTTAGTTTCAGGTTTTCTTTTTTAATACCGGGTAATGCCACATTAACTATGATATTTTCATCAGTTTCAAATAGGTATTTGCCTGGTAAGAAGTTGTAGTCTACTATGGATTTTTCAATATCCTGCCGGACCACATCCACAGTTTTTGCTGTATCTTCTAACATCTGTTTTACAAAATCTCTCATATCCATAAGATCGTTATGGTTTTTCATAAGTTCCACCTGTGATTTCTATAAAAATTTCTATGGTCTTTATGATATAAAATTTTTCCTAATTACACTCCCTGTTTATCATATTATTTAGATAAGATTTTTAATGAAAAATAGGTTTTATTCCCTGTTTCTTAAAATAGTAATGGTTATTATTAACGCAAAAACAGCTGCTATAAGAAATATAACTATTCCAACTGTAGAAAATCCGATTACAGGCATGGGCATTCCTTTATCTGTTTGTAAAATTAATGCTGAGCCGATGATTAAAGATGATACGATTAATCCCAGGGTTATGCGGTTGGTGATTTTTTCCAAGTGTTTAGAGAATTTGTCCAATTCCTTGAATTCCAGTTCTGTTCTGATCTTCCCTTCATCAATACGTAAAAACATCTTATTAATGGTTTCTGGCATGTCCTTTATTATATGTTCCAGTTCGAACAGATATTGGGTTTGATAATCTAAAAGTCGTAAAGGATTTAATCTTTTCTTTAAAAGTTTTTTTATGAGGGGTCTGGCTACTTCAATACCATTGAAATTAGGATCCAATTTGACTCCCAGGTCTTCGGCCATACTCAGAACCCTTCCTAGGAGTATGAAATCACGGGGAAGTTTGATTTTATGTTTGACCAGGATGTTGGGTTTGCTGAATTCGGTGATCAGGCCACCGATGTCTTTGATCTCTGCTCCGTAGTATTTGTCCATTAGATCTATTAGATCTAATTTTAACTCTTCGATATGCGTGGAATCGTCAATTAATCTCATGTATCTTAACTGGTTGATCATACCTTTGATATCATAGTTAACGGTATATACGAATAGTTCTGCCAGGTTATCCATGAATTCCTTATCTAGATGTCCTACTATTCCAAAATCAACGAAGCATAGGGTATTATTAGGTAAGATTAACAGGTTTCCGGGATGGGGGTCTCCATGGAAAAATCCGTACATATAGATTTGTTTAAAGTAACACTCCGTTCCTATCTCCGCAATCTTTTTAGGGTTTATATTATAATTTGATTGTGATATTTGGGTTATTTTTACTCCGTCAATATAATCCATAGTTAGAACTCGGCGGGTAGAGTATTCATTGTACACCTGGGGAGCACAAACATGATCATCATCGGCGAAGTAGCTTCTGAAACTTTCCATATTCCTTGCTTCTAATTCAAAATCCATTTCCTTAGCTATAACTCTTTCAAACTCATCAACTATTCCGGGGATATTATAATATTTAAGATTTTTTATCCTACGTTCCACCAAACGGGCCAGATAGCGCATAATAACTATGTCTTTATTTATCTGATCTTCTAGGTTACTTCTTTGAACTTTAACAGCTACATGTGTTCCGTCTTTTAGTTTTGCTTCATGTACTTGTGCGATAGAAGCTGAAGCAATAGGTTCTTCTTTAAATTCAGTAAAAAGATTCTCTAAAGTATCTCCAAGTTCGGTTTCCACCATATTTCTTACTGACTGAAAATCAAAGGGTGGTACTTCATCTTGTAATTTGACCAGTTCATCGGCCACGTCCTTCCCCGCTAAATCTGGTCGGGTGCTTAATACTTGACCCAGTTTAATGAAGGTGGTGCCCAGCTCTTCTAAAACTAAACGTAATCTTTCCGGGGCAGTGCTGTCCAGTTCTCCATCTAATTTCCCTGAACTAATATAGGGGATATTGAATTTTTTCTTCAACCCTAATCGTTCCAGTAGATTTCCAAATTGATATTTGGCTAGTACTCCCACTATTTCTCTTACTCTTTTGAAGTCAGGTTTTTCCTCTTGGAAAGTACCTATGTTCATAAAACAAAATTTCAGTTTAGATCATATAATACTTTTTATTGTTAACCAAATTATTCTCAAAGAATAAACAATAATAGAATTAACCATAAGGAAATACTATATTTCATAAAGTGATGGATATGAAGGATTATTCAAAGATTTTTTGGATAATAGTATTATTTCTTATAATCGCAGCGTTATTCCTGTCAAGAATTACTATAAGCCCTGATTTAACCTTTATATCTGGATTTTTCATAATTTTAATGGCTTTACCCTCTTATTATGCTGTTTATAAATGGTTGGGTATGAAGCAAGCATTTGTATTCCTTTTAATTTTAAGTATCTATGCTATTTCTATAGAAACCATAGCCCTAATAACTGGATTTCCATATTCATCCTTCCATTATAATCATCTTATAGGATATCAGATCGGCGGATACGCGCCTTATACTGTTCCTTTTGCTTATGTGCCCATTATATTAGGATGCCTATATCTGGCCAGTATAATAACTACTAATAAAATCAAATTTGTTCTATCTTCGACATTTTTTGTATTAATCACTGATATGATGCTTGATCCGGCAGCGGTGGCTCTAAATTTCTGGACATATGAAACAAACGGTTTATATTATGGTGTTCCCCTTATGAATTTTCTGGGATGGATCATCACCGGGGTCATTGCTTCATTAATTACACTAGTTTTAATTAAAGACATTTTTAAAACTAAACCAAAGGGGATAGTTTCTAGTTTATTTATGATCCTGATTTTTTGGAGTTCAGTATGTATTTTTTTAGAACTATTTATACCCGGAATCATTGGTATGTTTTTAATTGGTTACGTTTTATGGCAGACCAGGCTTAAAGTGGGGGAGTTTTGAAATTAAACATTTTATTGTTGTTTATTTCAATTTTAGGTTTAAGATGAATGTTAAGTAGTTATTATAATTTAATAATCACTCAATAACTTCAAAAAGTTACATTTAGGGTAAATTTTTATTAATATGAACTTAATATATATTATTGATTAATGGATTGCGAAGTTATAAGAAAAATTTTCCGGGTAGTGGTAAAAAATGAAAGTAACAGTGGTGGGATCAGGATTTGGAGGTCTATCTGCAGCGGCATTATTGGCTAAAGACGGATTTGATGTAACAGTTATAGAGAAAAATGAACAACCAGGCGGCAGGGCTAGTGTTTATGCAGATAAAGATTTTTATTTTGATATGGGCCCCTCCTGGTATCTGATGCCTGATGTATATGAGAATTTTTATGCTGAATTCGGAAAAAAACCAGAAGACTTCTTCCAGTTAGAAAAGCTGGATCCATCTTACCGGATATTTTTTGGAGATAAGAAGTTAGTAGATGTTGCTTCTGACATTGAAAAGAATTATGAACTCTTCGATAGTTTAGAAGAAAATGGAGCTGAGAAATTAAAAGAATATCTCAAATCATCTGAAGAATTATATGAATTCTCATTACATGAGATGTTATATAAAGATTACAGATCCATTCTGGACTTTTTAAATGGTAAATTATTATTAAGGGGTTACAAATTAAACATCTGGGAAAATTTACAGCACTATGTAAATAAGAAATTTGAAAGCGATGAAGCAAGAAAAATATTAGAATATGCCATCGGATTCCTGGGAGGTTCCCCTGCCAACACTCCCTCATTTTATCATCTCATGTCACATGTGGACCTTACCATGGGTGTTTTCTATCCGCAGGGAGGGATGAGGAAAGTGGTTGATTCAATGTATAAATTGGCCCAGTCTTATGGTGTAGAATTTCATTTTAATGAATCTGTGGAACTATTGGAAATCCATGAACATAAACTAAAAAGAATTATAACCAATAAAGGAGCTTATGATACTGATCTAGCAATAATTAACGCGGATTATGCTCATTCAGAATTAGATCTTCTCACTAAGGATAACAGAACCTATGATGAGAAATACTGGGACTCCCGGGTAATGGCACCATCTGCTATGGTAGTTTATTTGGGAGTGGATCGGCAGTTTGAAAAACTGGTACATCACAATTTATTCTTGGATGAAGATTGGGAGCATGGATTTGACACAATTTTCGATCCTAAGAAGGCAGCCTGGCCGGAAAATCCCTCATATTATGTTAATGTACCCTCCCGGACTGATAAATCAGCAGCTCCATCTGGATCAGACACACTATTCCTTTTGATTCCTCTCGCCCCGGGTTTAGAAGACACACCACAATTACGCGAATCATTCTACGATATGATTATGGATGACCTGGAATCTAAATTAGGAGAAAATATAAGAGATCACATAGTGGTTAAAAGAATATTCGCATTAAATGACTTTAAAGAAAGATACAACGCTTATAAAGGCACAGCATTAGGTTTATCCCATACTCTAAGACAATCAGCCCTATGGAGACCGGCACATCAGAGTAAAAAAGTAAAAAATCTATTCTACTCGGGGCATTACACTCATCCCGGTATAGGTGTGCCTATGACATTGATATCTTCACAGATAGTGGCAGAGGAGATTAAAGACCAATTCTCTAAATAATGAATACATATAAATAATGATGGATATGAAATATAAAAAGACCATAGAATAAAACAAGATAATATTACTAGATGAGGTTCAATTTGAAATTTAATAGTTTGAAATTATTTGAAAGGACACATGGTTGGATACAATGAAAACTGATAAGACCATCTACTCTATTTTCAAAAAAGGAAGTAAAACCTATTTTTATAGTACTATTTTTTTCCCTAAGAGTGTTAGAAGAGATGTATTCATCCTCTATAGTTTCCTTAGAAAGGCGGATGATTATGTGGACAGCATCCCCCAGGATGATCAAGGATTCTATAATTTTAAGGATCGTTACCCGGAAGCTAGAAAAGGCACCGTCACTGGTGATGTGGTGGTTGATTCCTTCGCTGGACTGGAGAAGAGAAAAAATTTCAATAAAGAATGGGTTGAAGCTTTTCTCAAATCTATGGAGATGGATCTCTACAAATCCAACTATCAAAATATGGATGAATTATTAATCTATTTATATGGTTCTTCTGAAGTAGTAGGGCTTTTCATGGCCAGTATCCTGGATTTACCCACCGAATCATACACTGCCGCCAGATATTTAGGCAGGGCCATGCAATATGTGAATTTTATCAGGGACATCTCCGAAGATCTGCAACTGGGCCGGATTTATTTCCCCCAGGATGAAATGGAGGAATATGGTATAAAAAGCTTAGATGCAAATCTGAATAAACAAGAACCAGATAATTTCCAATATTTCCTAAAAAAGCAATTAAAAACATATTACCAGTGGCAAAATGAAGCTGAAAAAGGTTTCAAATACATCCCTACCCGTTATCTGATTCCCATAAAAACAGCATCTGATATGTACTTATGGACAGCTAAACAGATAGAAAAAGATCCTTTCTTAGTATATGAAAGGAAGGTGAAACCAACAATACCCAAGATAGTTTCAAACATATTTTCCAATTCAGTTCGTCTTAGTTTAAGTTAATAAAATAAAATTATAATACTGTTAAGAGTAATTTATCATTAGGGATTGAATTGATTATGAGGGACATTCTTTCTTTTTTATTTAAGATATCCCGTTTTCGGTTTTGGATTTACACAGGCGGAACCTATGTAGTTGGATATGCCTTGGGATTCAGTATTTTAGCAGACTTCTTCCGTCCAGAATATTACCTATACCTATTTTATTTCTTCATACCAGCGAATATATTTATTTATGGGGTTAATGATTACTGGGATATGGAAACAGATATTCTAAACCCTAAAAAGGATGAAAAAGAGTATAGAATTCAGATTAAAGAGAGAAAAAAACTCTTAAACATAATATATCTACTAATAGGGTTCAGTCTAATTTTAATGTTCTTCCAGAATACCGGGGAAAGATTGATCTTCGCCGGATTCCTACTGCTTTCCTATTTTTATAGTGCTAAGCCATTAAGATTTAAAGATAAACCATTTTTAGACTTTTCATCAAATTATTTATATGTTGTACCCGGTATTTTTGCTTTCTATCTGGTTTCAAATTCTCTGCCTTCCCTTATTATGTGTTTAGGCGCCTATTTCCATATCTCTGCCATGCATATTTTTTCTGCCATACCGGATATTGAATACGATGGTGATGCTGGAATCAACACTACCCCCGTTTTCATTGGAGAAAAAGCCTCCTTAATTTTATGCCTAATTTTCTGGTTAATATTATCTTTCATAGTGATATATCTGGCCCAATTCTTCCCTTTAAGTTTTCTGGTATTTTTATATCCTTTATTTCCCCTAATTCTTTTAATTAAAACTAGTTCGGATATAAATAAAGTTTACTGGTATTTGCCTTATGTGAATACGGCATTAGGGGGTTTATTATTCACAGCTCTGGTAATTAACACCTTATTCTTTTAAACTAGTATAGTGGGGTGTATTTATCCAAGAATTCATAATAATCCCGGTCCAGCACTCTTAAAGCGGTCATGGTCTCTGGAGATGAGCAGCACCTTTCTTCCACCAGGTTTCTTAAAGTCCCCTGTTTTATATTCTCCCTCACTTCTCTTAGAACAAAATCCATGGTATTATAATTGTAATCTCTCAGTTCTTCCTGGTTTAATTGGTATATTTCATATTTATCCAGGTCATAGATCTTATGAGAGGTGGTCAACATTCCCAGGTCAGCGTATATATCATTGGAGGCACTTCCAAAGAAATCAACACCAATATAGGCCAGTAAGGGTATGAATGGGATTTTAACGAAGGGAAAATATAATGCGGTGTTAGGTTTTATACTCTCCCGGAGTTCAACAACTATCTTCAGGAGTTCCAGGGGTCTTTTTTGAAGATCATCACAATGGGCGACCATCAATACTTCATTACCCAATCTTTCCAGTTCTAAGGCACACTTAACCCTTAATTCAGGATATTTCGAACCCTGCACCACACCTATGCCTGTTTCATTGCTTTCTGTAGCATTTTCTATGGTTTTTTTCACAGAAAATTCCGCCAGGGATAAGGGAACGTTATAGGGCATTGGTTCATCTAAACCAAGGGATAGGGAACCATCAGATGGTAAAGTGTTCGGTGTTTTCATTTCCTTATATCGGCCCAGTCTGGCAGGGCCGTCGTGCATTATGATCTCCAGCATAGTGTATCTTTAAGTTTTTATTGAATAATAAGATTTGTCCAAAAAAAAATAAATGTTAGAAATTTTAATAGGGAGAACTGAAACCACTGCCCCTGACTGTGGTTATTTTTTTTGGGCAAAATACCAATTATATCCCCTCTAAAATCTATGAGATGTATTATTCTTATTCCTGGAATTTTTGTCCATCACCATACTGTAACCTAAAAGGTTACAATAAGCAATTTTTTAGTAATCTTTAAATAGGCAAATCTTAAACCTATTATTGAAAATCATAAGATTTCACACAGACTGGTAAGACATTCAGGGCGTGAAAGAAGAATGAAACAATTAAAACGCTTAAAAAACATGTTAGGTGGAGGAAACGACACAGAAGAGCAGAAGGAGACAGAAGAACAACAGTCTGAGACAGAGATGAAAGAAGAGGGAACAGAGACAACCGAAGTCAAAGAAGAAAAAACAGAAACTGCAGAAAAAACAGAACCGGAAGCAAAAGCAGAAGAACCGGTGAAGAAAGAGCCAGTGGAAGAAGAAAAAGAAGATACACAAAAAACTCAAGAAATAACCAAAGAAAAATCAGAGTCAGAAGAAAAGACCAAAGAATCAGAAAAAAAACCAGAAGTTGAAGAAAAACCCAAAACCAAGAGGAGTGATAGTATGACTTTACTTGAAGGAAGAGAAGAAGACACTTTAACTCGTGACAATATAGATGAAAATTTCAAACAAGAAGTGATGGATGCTGGTGCTGAGACATTAGCATTATGTTTCCAGTGCGGTACATGTACAGGAGCATGTCCATCTGGAAGGAGAACCCCCTACCGAATAAGACAAATAGTAAGAAAATCTGTGATGGGCTTAAAAGAACAGGTAATATCAGACGACACACTATGGATGTGTACCACCTGCTACGAATGTCAGGAAAGATGCCCCCGGGGTATTAAAATTGTAGACATCGTGAAAATAGCCAGAAACTACGCTGCCAAAGCCGGTTACATGGGAAAAGCACATAAAATGGTCGGATCATTTGTATTAAAAACAGGACATGCTGTACCAATAAACCCCGCCACTCAGGATCTTAGAAAAGCTGTTGGACTGGATGAATTACCACCAACCACCCATAGCTTCCCTGGAGCACTGGAAGAAGTTCAGAAGATAACCAAATCCACGGGTTTTGATGGCCTTATTGGTTACAACTGGGAGAAAGGAGAATTAGAATAAGGTGATTAACATGGCAGATCAAGAATTCGCATACTTTTTAGGATGTATTATGAACAACCGATACCCTGGTATCGAAAAATCCACCCGAATACTCTTTGACAAATTGGGTGTAGGGCTAAAAGACATGGAAGGAGCATCATGCTGTCCAGCTCCGGGTGTTTTCGGTTCATTTGACCGAACAACCTGGGCATCCATCGCCGCTCGTAACATCACCATTGCAGAAGATCAGGGTAACGACATCATGACTGAATGTAACGGATGTTTCGGTTCACTTTATGAAACCAACCACATGCTCAATGAAGATGAAGAAATGAAGGAAAAGATCAACAAAGTACTGGCTGAAGTGGGCAGAGAATTCAAGGGAGAAATTAAAGTAAGACATTTCGCAGAAATTCTCTACAACGATGTGGGAATGGATAAACTAGCTGAAGCCGTTACCAAACCACTGAATCTTAATGTAGCAGTGCATTATGGTTGTCACTTTCTCAAACCCAGCTCTGAAATCGATATAGATGACCCAATAAAACCCACCATCCTGGATGAATTGGTAGAATTAACCGGAGCCAAATCCATTAACTATAAGGACAAAATGATGTGCTGCGGTGCTGGTGGAGGTCTCCGATCCAGAGATCTGGATGTTACCGCTGATTTCACCAAGGAAAAATTAACCAACATGAGAGAAGCTGGTGTAGATGCTATCGTCAATGTCTGTCCTTTCTGCCATCTGCAGTTCGATGTAGGTCAGGTTGAAACAAATGATAAATTTGGCACTGACTTCGAAATTCCAGTATTTCACTTAGCCCAACTCTTTGGACTGGCCATGGGATTGGGTGGAGATGAACTAACACTGGATGCCCATCAGGTATGCACTGATTCTGCAATGGAGAAGTGCTGGGACTTTTCAGAACTGGATGAAATAACTGGAGGGGAATAATTAATTTTCCCAAATTTTTTATTTTTTTTAAAACTATTTTAATACGATTTTATAAATATTTATTACAAACCGTTTAGTATATTTAATTTTATATCAATAATTATAATAAATGAAAATTTAATTCAAAATGAGGTGTACTATTTGTTTATCGCAACACTGGTAGGAATATTTAAATATAATGAATTACCGGAAAAATACGGTCCATTCGTACAATATAAGGCTTCATTAGATGATAAGACAATTAAAGAAGATGAGAATATAGCTATATTGAATATAAGTGGTACAGAAAGTTATCATGTAATTTTCCTGGATTCTTACAAGAATATACAAGATATAAAAGGAGAACTCGAAGAAGTAGATGCTAAATTAAATTACAGTAGCCAGAAAATATTGGAAGAACATCTATGAATGACTTACCTGCAGAACAGACCTGGATGATACTAGTCGATTTATTAGCCGATCTAAGAAAAAAGGATATGGAAATACCATCTGGTTTAAATAAGGATATTCAGATGGCCAAGACCACATTAAACTTCTACAAAGTTGATCCCACGGATCCGGAGAGGATTAAGGAAATAAAAAGGATCAACGAATTGTTAACCTCAACACAGGACACCCTATTAACCATCGCTGGAGATTTAGGAGATGAATACCAGGACGAATGGGTTGAAAAGCTTAAAAAGGCCTCCCTGGGAGAGCAAGTATATAAAATTCCTGATAAAAAACCAAGATTCGTGGTAGGAGCGCCATCCGCCTTTTCCATGGCCAGACTAACCTTCAAAGAACCTATCTTAGAGGAAAGATTACATGATATTGCTGAGTATCATAATGTGATAATCGAATTTGAAGAGGATAATGTGATAATCCTCTACGGAAGTAAAGAAAATATACAAAAGAGTCTAAAGGAACTATCCACTTTTTTCAACGAACAAATACAATAAAGAAATAACTTATTTATTCGAAATTTTCTAGAGGGATAATATGAAAATCCTGGCAGTAGGCGATGTGCATGGTGATTATAAGAAGATCATAAAATATCTTAAAGGCCACAAGGTCGATCTGGTCATCATCACTGGAGACATCACCCAGTTCGGACCGGCGGAGTTAGGCGAGGAGATCTTAAATGAAATAGCCAGTTTCGAAATCCCTGTACTAGCTATTCCCGGGAATTGTGACCCGGAAACCATCCATAATAAAATTGATAACAGTAAAGCAGTGAATATCCACTGCCGCAGCATGATAATCAAGAATATAGGAGTATGCGGTTTCGGAGGATCCAATCCCACACCATTCGACACTCCCCTGGAATTTGAGGAAGTACAAATATACGACGAAGCTAGTAAAGTGTTAAAGGGAATCTCAAATCAGAAAATCACCCTATTTGTAACCCACGCACCACCCTATGATACTAAAACCGATCTACTACCTTCCGGTGAGCATGCAGGGAGCACCAGTATCCGTAAAATAATAGAAGAATATCAACCCTCATTATGCGTATGTGGACATATACATGAATCAAGGGGTGTAGATGAAATCGGCGAGACAAAAATAATAAATCCTGGTGAAATATCCCAGGGATACGGCTGCTTAATCAGAATCGATGATTCTACAGAGGATAAATCTTTAGAGGCAGAGATCATCGAACTTTAAATTAATTCTTTCGATTACTTTTGTTCTAGGCATTTATGGAAAATGTTTTATTGTTAAACTTACAGATTCAATTTGTTGTAGATTATATTTGTTCCATCCTTTTTTGAGGTGTAAATATTGAAGATGATATTGGTAGAAGGACAGGTAGGCGGTAAAAAATATAGAGAACCATTTTCTAAAGGAGTTTTAGCCAGGTCTTTAACTCGGGCCGAGATGGATCCCAACAAAGCCTACACTTTCGCGTCACACATAGAAGCCTACTTACACAGTGAAGGCTTTCAGGTAATTGATCTGGATGATCTCATAAAAATCGTGGCTGAGAAACTTAAAGATGAAGATTATGAGATAGCTGAAAAATATGGGATGTGGAAGCGGATCCGTAAATGCCGGGAACCATTGATCATCCTTATAGGCGGAGCATCTGGTGTGGGAACCTCATCCATAGCATTTGAAGTGGCCAACCGTCTGGGAATCAGGAACATGATCAGTACGGATATGATCCGGGAAGTAATGCGGAAAATAGTCAGCAAGGAATTACTGCCCACCATATACGAATCCAGTTACACAGCCTACCGTTCACTGCGTATACCGCCACCACCCGAACTTGATGAAGTTTTAATAGGATTTCGTGACCATGTGGACACGGTCAGTGTAGGTGTGGATGCGGTTATTGAAAGAGCCCTGAAAGAAGGAATTAGCATAGTAATTGAAGGAGTGCACATCGTACCCGGTTTCATAAGAGAAGATCTGGTCGCCCGGGAGAATGTTAATATGTATGTATTAACCTTACAAGACCAGGAAGTGCATAAAGGAAGGTTCTACTCAAGATGCAGGCAATTATGGGCTAGAAGGCCTCTTAAACGGTATATGAACTATTTCGCAGCTATCCGAAGGACTCATAAATACTTTGAAAGCCAGGCCAATAAGTATCATGTTCCGGTTATTGAGAATATCGATGTCACCACCACTCTGGATTCTATAATTGAAGACATAACCAAGACCTATGGACGTGATGATGATGCTGGAGAAGAAAAAAGTTAAAGAAATTATGACTGAGGATGTTATAACAGTCCAACCAACAGAGGATGTTGTTTTTGCCTTTGAAAAACTCATGAAACATAAGATAAGCTCCCTCCCCGTAGTATATGGGGATGATCTGGTGGGAATAGTCACCGCAACAGATCTGGGCCATAATCTAATACTGGACAAATATGAGTTAGGAACCACCGTAGAGAAGGTCATGGTAAAGGAAGTGGCAGTTATCAGCCCTGATGATGATCTAAAAACTGCTGTGAAGAAAATGAACACATCAAATCCTGAGGGGATAATAAATCAGTTGGTAGTGATGGAAGATAATAATATAAAGGGCATAATATCTGATGGAGATATTATTAAGGTCATAAAACCAGAATAGATCAGAATAACCAGTTAATCAAAGGAAATGAAATTGATAAGTTATTAAACGGAATTGGATTATTAAAAGGAATTGAAATTATTCCAAAAAAATTAGATTTTTTTTATATGTTTACTAAATAGGTCATTTTCCATAAGATCGGTTGGTTTAATTTATTGACAGGCTTCTTCTTTAAATTCAATTCTGATGCCGGTTCCATTTTCCCTGTTCAGTTTTATATTGCCCTCTAGTTGTTTGGTGAGGCTGGTTACCAGTTGTAAACCTAGGGTTTTTATATTTTCCAGTTCCAGATTTTCTGGGAAACCCACCCCATTGTCTTTTACCATCAATAGGAAATTATCATCTATACAGTTGACTTCTATGTTGATTTCTCCAGCCCGGTCATGGGGGAAGGCATGTTTTATGCTGTTGGTTACCAGTTCGTTAATAATTAAACCGCAGGGTATGGCGGTGTTTATATCTAATAATATGCTCCTGGATTCGATGTTATATTTGACCAGATAGGTGTTGACACTGTAGGATCTAAACAGGTCGGATACCAGTTCATTTACATATTCTGATAGATCTATACGGGTCAGGTCTCCCGTTTGGTATAATTTTTCATGTATAAGGGCCATTGATTTTATCCTGCTTTGGCTGTCTTTGAACATTTCCACGGTACCCTCATCTTCAATGTAACGTGACTGTAAGCTTAATAGACTGGAAACTATCTGTAAATTGTTTTTAACCCGGTGGTGTATCTCTTTAAGTAGTACGTCTTTTTCTTTCAGGGATTTGTTGATCTTCTCTTCTGCCCTTCTATTTTCAGTTATATCACGAACAATGCATAGAGCTTCGAAATCATTTAACTTTATTATACGGGCTTCATAGTAGAATAGCCCTGATTTAAGGGGAATTTGATATTCGAAGCTTTGTAAAGTACCTGTTTCTAAGGATTTTTTTATTTTGTCCTGGGCTGTTTTAAGATCATCAGTAGAAAGTCCGATTTGACTGATTTTATTACCTATTATTTCCTCTGGGGGCATGGCCAGGTTCTTTTCATCTTTAGCTCTGAAATCGACGAATGTACCGTCTTCGGTGATGATGAACATCAGGTCTGGTATTGCCTGGAGGAGGGTGTGGTTCTTGTTCTCGCTTTCACGTAATGCTTCCTCTACCACTTTTCGTTCAGCTATTTCTCCAAGTAACCTCTGGTTGGCTTCTGAAAGTTCCTGAGTCCTCTTCTCTATTCTTATCTCCATCTGTGCATAGGCTTCCTTAAGCTCTTTTTCGGCTTTTTCACGTTCTAACAATTCTAATCGCTCATTTAAAGCCCTTTCGATTGCTGGTACTAGTTTTGTGAGGTTATTTTTAAACACATAATCTGTTGCTCCCTTTTTAAGGACGTCTACTGCGAATTCATCCCCTATTTTACCGCTTACGAAGATGAATGGTGTGTCTGGTGATCGTTCCTGAACGATCTCCAGGGCAGTTACTCCGTCAAAATTAGGAAGAGAATGATCCACCAGTATTATATCAGGATCCATATCACCCAGGTGTTGGGTGAATTCGTCCTCTGTTTCCACTCTTTTAGATATAAAACTAATACCTTCACGGCGCATTTCATATTCCATGAGCTCGGCATCGAACTGGACATCTTCCAGTATTAGAATTTTCAGTTTTTCCTCCATAAACATCACTATTCTGGTGGTTTATTCAGCAACATCCAGTACAATCCCAAGGTTGAAATTGCCTGGGTGAATTCATCAAATTCTACTGGTTTGCTGACGTAACTATTAACACCTAATTTATAACTTTCCACGATATCTTTATCTTCCTTAGATGAGGTTAAAACCACTACCGGTATCTTCCTGGTTTTTTCATCTGCTTTAATCCTCTGCAGAACTTCCAGACCATCTACTTTGGGCATGCGCAGATCCAGAAGGATCAATCTAGGAAGTCCTTCCTTACTCCTATCTGAATAAGATCCTGTGGCAAATAAGAATTCTAAAGCCTCAGCACCATCTTTAACCCAGACCAGTTTGTTGGTCAGATTTTTCTTCTTCAAGGCTCTGATGGTTAGTTCAGCATCTGTTTCATTATCTTCCACCAAGAGAATTTCTACTTCATCAAGATCCATCATAAAAACTCCTTATAGGTTATAAATTATTTTTTATTTTTATAGGGAAGACTGAAGTAGATGGTAGCTCCCTGGTCTACTTTTCCTTCTCCCCAGACATCTCCTCCATGTCTCCGGATAATGCGTTGAACAATGGAAAGGCCTACACCAGTTCCTTCAAACTCATTTTGGCCGTGCAATCTCTGGAACAGGCCGAATAATTTACTGGAATATTTCATATCAAAGCCCACACCATTGTCCTTTACATAATATATATTTTCTTTATCACCCTTTTTAGACCCGACCTCGATTATAGCCGGATCCCGGGGAGAGGTGAACTTAACCGAATTAGCAATTAAGTTACTAACCACCTGCTGTAGCAATGTACGATCACCATAAGCAGGAGGGAGTGTTTTAAGTTCCAGTTCAATGTTTCTATCTTCATGTGTGCGTTTCAACTCATCGAAGGTATTTTTAAAGAGACTCTCCATATCTATCTGGGTGATGTTCATTTCCTGACGCCCGGCACGGGATAAGTGCAGTATATCATCAATTAACTGCCCCATTTTTTTAGTGTTCTCCCGGATAATGCCAATGAGTCTTTTACCCTCATCATCCAGGTCATCCTGATAATCCTCAACTAAAATACGTGAAAAACCATCTATCGCTCTCAGGGGAACCCTAAGGTCATGGGAAACAGAATATGCAAATGCTTCTAATTCCTTATTGGCGTCTTCTAATTTTTTGCTCTCTTTTTCTAACTCATCATTAAGCCGGTTAAGACTTCTTACCTTTTCTATCCTTTCACTTAGGAAGGCTACAATGACCACGGCAAAGATGAACATCACAATTAAGAAGTAATCCTCATAAAATCTTATTCCAAATCTATTGGCCAGGAGTTGGATAAAGATCAGGATCAAAGCCAAGAAAACAGGTGCGAACCAGGTTCTCCTCTTCATCCAGACGGATGTTAAGACCAGGGGAGCTAGGCAGCCTAAGAATGTATTGTTAGGAATGTTATTAGTCTGAAAGTAATAAATAAAAACCAAAAATAATGATAGAAGAACCACTAGGGCTCCAATTCTGTAATTTTCAATACGATTATTATAATCCACTGTAAACGCCAACTATAATTGTTATTAAAGTAATGGGAGGCCGATAAAACATGACAGTTTTATAGACTATTATTATATAACACTTAACAATTACTTAAAAGTTTCTTTAGTACGTAGAAGATAGTATTAATTAATAGGATTGTAGAGTCCATCATAAAATAAAAAAATAAAAAATAACTCCTTAATAAAAAAAATCATTCTAGAGGTGTTACGCGGGGAGTGAAGGACTCGCATATGTTGGGATATTTCTTTTGAAGTTCCATATTCAATTTTTCTACTATTTCCTCTTCAATTTCAGGGCTTACTGTGGTAGAAACAGTATAAGTGTTTCCCTCCAGAGACGCTTTGATTATCTCGTTTCCAATGCTAATTTCAAAGTATAATGGGTTTCCCTCTTCAATATTCATCGCCAGATCATCCATTATCTCATCACTCAGCTTAAGCAGTTTATTTCCCTCAGCTTGATAGGTTTTCTCTGGTGTGGTGATCTCAAGCAACCGAAACGGTGCGCATCCCTCTGTACGGGCTGATTTACGGTTAGTCCAGAAAAGAATCACCATCAACTTCTTTTTAGGATCTAATCCACTTTCAAATTCCAGGGTTTTCATATAATACTTCCTCCATGGTTTATTTTTTTATTCAGATCAAAGATTTTGAAAGTTTTTTTCTAAAAAAAATTATTTTTTTTAATTGTTTCCTCTAATAGCTAATTTTTTGTTTATCCGGTGTTATGGCTAATTTTTTGTTTATCCGGTGTAATGGCTAAATTTATTGATATCATCTACATAGAGGAGAATTTACCAGTTGTTTTTAATCTCTTCAGCTAATTTGCGGCCGATTTCAAAGCATTTATCTAACATTTCTTCGGTGGGAACATAATCAACTTCATACTTATCCATCACCTGGAATCCGCATTGTTCCAGTGATTCTGCCAGTTGATCCACAGCTTTACCACTCCAACCCTTGGATCCGAAGGTAACCGCCCGTCTCTTCACACCAGTCATACCGAAGTTAAGACCTTTCAGGTAATACATCAAATCACCAACACTGGGATAGGGGCCGTTAAACAGGGTAGGCACTCCAACCAGCAGGGCCTTACTATCCAGTATGGATTTAACCATTTCACTTCTCTCATCCTCATGTATGAAGTACATATTAACCTTAATATCCTCGGCAATAAGTCCCTCTGCAAGGGCATGGGCCATGGTCCTGGTAGAGTAGTGCATGGTATCATAGATGATGGTGGCCATGTCTTCACATTTCCCGGTGGCCCAGTCATTATAAGCTGAGATAATCTTACCAGGTTCGGTCCATATCTGTCCATGAGAAGGTGCTATCATATTTATTTTATCTAAAAGACCCAGTTCAGTGATCTCCTTAAATTTCTGAAGTAAAACCATGGAAAAAGGAGTGATTAAATTGGCGTAGAATTTTTTTGCAGCATCCATCAGCATATATTCTGGTATTTCTAAGTCCAGACGTTCTTTAAAGCAGAGATGCTGGCCGAAGGCATCATTGGAGAATAAAATTCCCTCATCTGCCAGTAAAGTGAACATACTGTCTGGCCAGTGCAGCATCTGAGCCTGCAGGAAGGCGAACTGTCTGTCCCCCACTTCCAAAGTATCACCAGTTTTTACCAGGTTAAAATCAGCATCCTCCAGTCCATGGTAATGTTTTTTCAATCCCATAACAGCTGGTGCTGTGCAATAAATCGGTGCCTCTGGAAATCTTTTATGAACCTCCACCAAGGCCCCGCTGTGATCCTTTTCAATATGGTTTTGGATTATAACATCTATCTTCAGATCTCTTCCTTCCCTCCCGAAGGCGTCTTCAATTCTTCCCCACATCTGGGCCGAAGAACCAGGATAGGTATTATCAATTAACACCGCCTTATCTGAACTGAAAACAAGATAACTATTATATGTAGTTCCGCCCAGGGTGTATCCATGATAGTTCCTTATATCCCAATCAAGAACTCCGGTCCAGTATACTCCGTCCGCTATTTTAACTGCAGTTGCTCTCATCATTTAACCTCCACTTAACATATTAATTATTTAATTCAGTGTTAATATTTCTTTTTATTCCGAACTATCCGAACTAATTTTGTTAAAATAATAGATGATAAGCCATGTACATACCAGCCGAGAGAGCTATACATGCAGGTATGGTAACTATCCAAGTAGTGGCTATATGTCTGATCACATCGAACTTCACCGTATCAGTACCCCGGGCCAGCCCAACCCCAATAACCGAACCAACCAATGTCTGAGTAGGGGATATGGGCATCCCCAGCATGACAAACAAATAAACCGCCCCACCCATGGACACCTGGGCAGAAAACCCCCGGGTAGGAACCAGTTCTGTGATCCTTTTACCAACGGTACGGGTCACCCTCCCACCAAGGAGTAACACACCAAGGGCCACGGCAACCGTACCTACCAAAATAATATCAAAACCCACGTTTCCAAAGGCATATAACATTACACCGGTGGTGACAGCGATATCAATAGCACCCACATTCAAAGCGGAAAAGGCACTGCTCCCTATTTGTAAATAGGAGAAAATTTTCTCCACCCTATCCTTCACAGCTGCCGAAATAATATTATCAATAAAACCCTTTTTAAGGATGTAATATAGGATGAACCCGGCTGCTAATCCAATTAGGGGAGATAAGATCCAGCTGAGCACGATGAAACCCATAACATCGAAGTTGATATAGGCCGGACCAGCAGCAGCTAATCCAAAGCCGAAAACAGAGCTGACAATAGCATCTGATCCTGAAATAGGAATTTTACTAATGAGGGTGAAGGTTATCCAGACAGAAGCTGCAAAAATGATGATCAAAGCCCCG
>JADFDH010000007.1 GCA_018263005.1 Methanobacterium sp. | reverse complement strand
GTGCAGGGTTAACCGCAATAACCGTTATAGGGTTCAGATTACCCACATTCACATTCTGGGTAGCTGTGGTTAACAGGTACAGGAACTGAGGCATGGTCAGGGCCTGCGCACCAACTAGTACATTAGCAGGTAACACGCCATTGGCTTCATAGAAAGCCTTAACTTGTCCAGCTGCAGCAACAATCTGAGCGATAGTAGCGCCAGGAACAACCACCACAGTAGTCTGTACAGTCTGATGGTCCACCGTGGAGGAGACCACAGCATTACCAGCAACGTTCAGATTAGTCAGAGTAGCAGTAGCCACACCATTACTGAAGTCAGTGGCATTGGTTATGGTTCCGAAGGTGATTGCTTGGAAGTTAGCAGAACCAGTGATTGGTATCACACCATTTGCTGGGTTATGATAGAAACCGTCACTGTCATGTATCAGATCAGCGGTTATGGTAGAAGTTCCACCTATACCGGTACTAGCTGGGCTAGCGGTGATGGATAAAACCATCCAAGGATCATACACTAAAGTACCAGATCCGATATCGTTTATCTGGGCATCTACGTCAACTGCGGCATTGTAACCCCACCAGTTATAACGGGCATCTACATCACCACTAGCGGTGTACAGCATGTCCCAGTTGTTGTTATCCACGATTCGGTTGAAGTTAACTGGGATATCATCAGAAGTACCACGTATATATACACCATAATTGTTGTTGTAGATGTTGTTCTGGAATATACTGGTGTTGGTGGTGTTGTTAATATCTACTCCGTCATCGAAGTTGGTATTGATTTCATTGTTTGATACCAGGATATAATAACATCCTTCCAGGTATACTCCGTCACCACCTAATGTTACCCCGTTGTTGTTTATGTTGTTGTCATCTATTTCACTGTGTTCAGTGTTGACGGCTATGATACCATGATCATCATTGTAGTACACGCCATTACCTGTAATTTGGACATAGGTACAGGTATTCAGGTCTATTCCGTCATCACCATTACCATCTATGTAATTGTCAAGTATTCCCAGGCCGTTAGAATTAGCTGCTACTATTCCATCTCCACCGTTTTCATGGATAGTGTTAGGGTCTATCGTACCGCTTTCGCATGTGTCCATATCTAAACCGTCATCTGTATTGGCCCAGAGATTGTTGTCGTTTACTTCAAAGCTGGATGAGTCAGAGATGTTTATTCCGTCAACGGCATTCCAATAAATGTAGTTATCGGTTACTGTGAAATAGTCACAATTAAATATTTCAATTCCATCATCAACAATCTGAGAATAAATTTCATTTCCTTCCACATTGAAATCTGATGAATTATTTAATTCTATACCGCTCCAACCATTCTGGTATATTTCATTATTGGTTATGCTGAATTCAGCAGATGTTGATGCATCTATTCCGTCATCACCATTTTGATAGATTTTATTATTATCTATGAGGAAGCTAGAATCGTATAAGTAGATCCCGTCCCAGGTGTTGCTGTATATAATATTATTATCTGTGATTTCAACATTATCTGACCAGTAAACATCGATTCCAGAATCGAGATTGTTATGTATTTCGTTGTTTTTGATTTCGGTATTTGTAGTACTCCAAATATCGGTACCATCATCAGTGTTTCCTTCGATTTCATTGTCTTCAATGATTGTTGAATCTGAATCTGTTACAGTAACTCCGTCCTCTCCATTATTATATATCCAGTTACTAGAGACATTCACATCATCGGAATCCGCAACATATACACCATCTAGGCCATTGTCGTGGATTTGGTTGTTGTCTATGACTGTGGAATCAGAATTGGTCAGGTATATTCCGTTATTACTGTTTGAATATATCAAGTTACTGAGTTGTATGGTGGTTCCAAATGAGTCGATGACGTTGATACCATCTGTGTTGATATATATTTCATTTCCACTCATGGTTACGTAATCACTGTTTTCTACAACTATTCCGCTGTCTCCATTAAATAATATAAAGTTCTGACCGTAGATGTCTATGTAGTTGGAGTTTTTGACCCATATACCATCACGGAGACAGAATTCAATGATATTACCGTGAATGTAGTTGTAGTCACTGTTGTCCAGGTAGATTCCATAGTAAAGGTTTGAAAAGAAACCATCGATAATATTATTGTAGATATCATTGTTTTCTGAGTTTACCAGAGCTACACCTGCGCTGTAATCTCCCCATATTATGTTGTCATGTATGTAACAACCATCCGCATCCTGTAAGGTGACAGCCTCACCAGTTCCGCCGGTTATCTGGAATTTGGTTATTTCTGAGCCGCTTCCACTGCTGGTGATGTAGAATGAATTCACGAAAGTATTAGTATTACCAGCGCCGATTATAGACAGGCTTTTCCATACTATAACGTCTTCGTTGTAGGTTCCAGCTTCCACTTGGATGGTCATACCATCTTGGGTGAACACACTATCTATAGCCGCCTGTATGGTGGTGTAACTGATACCGGTTTCCACAACGAAAGGATCAGGCAAAGCTGTGTTCGATGATGTGGTGGTTAAAAGTTCTGTATCATCAGCAACCGTATCCTCATCAGCTGCGGCAACTGCACCGGAAAGCACAACTGCCATTACTATGATAAAAGCAACTGTTAAAATTTTTTTATTCATCTTATTTTACCTCCTTTTCAATTTTGTTTTATTTTAATTCTAATTTTTTTGTTCAGGAGGGTAATCTAATAGATAATTCTGACAATTTTAACTAAGGATAATAGAAATAATTATCAGGCATAAAAAAATTACACCCCTCCTATATTTAGTTGAAGTCCCTACTACTTAAATGTTACTAAATGATAACTAAATTATTATAAAAATTTTATAAAAAAATTACGATATATTTGCTTTTTTGAATAGAATTCTGGTGTTAATCAATTTATTAAGATACATATGTGGCCATAGGGCCAGTCATAACTATTTCTAGAAATGTAATAAAAAAAAAGAAGTTGATTTAGACTAGAATGGTGTTGTACTGGGGTGTTCGTCGTATAGGTTTTCATTACCGTAGATTGGTCTGGGATCTGTGCTGGGCCAGTCACTCCAGTAGTTACCTATTGTTCCTTGGTAGAATGTATTGCTGGTTCCGTTCTGTGACAGTGCTTGTAATGGGTTGTTCGTGAAGTTGTTATAGTAGACTATGGTGTTGGTAGCGTTGTCCAATACTATTCCTGCCCAGGTGTTATTCTGTAATGTATTATTGTTGATTTTATTGCTATTGGAAGCGTTGACAATATATATTCCCATCTGACTACCGCTGATGGTGTTGGCTCCGTTTATATTGTTACTATCGGCGTTGTCTAAGGCTATACCTGAGAAAGTATTACCTGCTATGGTGTTGCCGCTGATGGTGTTGGTATTGGCTCCTCTCAGCAGTATTCCTATCACGCCATTGTTGGATATGGTGTTAGCTCCGTATATGTTGTTTCCTGTGCTACCGTCGATGTATATTCCAGTATCAGCATTTTCATGTATGTTATTAGCTGTAATACTATTCCCGTTGGAGTTGTTTACTATATATAATCCTTCCAAGTTACCGGATATGTTATTGTTGCTGTTTATGGTGTTTCCTGTTGATTGATCAAAACAGATCCCTGTCCAACTATTTATTTGGATGGTGTTCCCTGAGATGGTGTTGGTGCTGGACTCACGTAGGTAGATTCCTATAACTCCATTATGGGAAATGGTGTTAGAAATAATGTTGTTGCGGGTTGAACTGTTAATAACGCTTATGCCGATGTTGGTATTATCATGTATGTTGTTCCCATTGATGGTGTTTCCAGTGGAGTTATTGGTTATGTTTATTCCTTCCTGGTTTCCGGATATGTTATTGGATCCGTTTATCATGTTCCCCATTGCGTTGTCCAAACAGATACCAGCCCATATGTTATCGTGTATGGTATTCCCGCTGACATTATTACCATTTGAGTTCTGTATAAAGACTCCCATCACCCCATTGTTGGATATGGCTGTGTTTGAGATTATTTGATTGTTATTGGAGATTCCCAGTAAGTTTATACCCCCGCCATAGTTGTGGTGTATGTTATTTCCCTGGATGTTGTTTATAGACGATGCGTTAGTCAATAATAATCCTTCACCATTGCCACTAACTTCATTAACATCTATGATATTATGAGAGGCATTGTCTAAACATATACCTGTCCAACCGTTGGTCTGTATAGTATTTCCACTAATTCTGTTGTTATTGGAGTTTTGTATGAAAACACCCATAACTCCATTGGCAGATACAGTGTTAGAACTGACTGTGTTACCTGCCGAGGAGTTTAGGTTTACCCCAAATCCAGTGTTATCATGTATGTTATTACTGCTGATGGTGTTGGTGTTGGAGCTGTTAGCTATATTTATTCCTTCCTGGTTGCCTGTTAGGGTGTTATTGGTTATGGTGTTTCCTGTAGAACCGTCCAGGCAGATACCAGCCCAGCCATTAGTAAAGGTGAAACCATTGATGGTGGAACCACTGCCTCCAGTAGTTATGAGGATAACCGGCTGACCAGTATTAACAGCCTGAACTGTTACAGTACCTAATGCTTGTAAATTTAAAAGCTTATTTACTAACAAATTTTCGTCATAAGTACCCGTTGCAACATTTAAGGTATCACCATTTATAGTATCAATTGAGTCTATAGCTGCTTGTATGGTGACATAATCTTTGGTGGTTCTGGTGTTTACTACCGGACCAATTATAATGGTGACTGTAGTGGGTATGTTTAATGCGTCATCAACCGAAACATTAATAGTAGAAACTCCAGTAGAGGTAAATGGACTGAATATTGTTGTTGCATTTCCATTTACGGTATTAACAGTAACAGAAGATAGACCACCGAAACTACCAAGTGAATCACTCACAAATAATGCAGAAATTCCATCAGGGACATATTGACCAGGATATAATAAAGTAGTATCCTGATCATCGCTGTTAAAAGTCAAATCAGCAGTGATAACTGAAGTACCACCAGTGGTAATGCTTGATGGGGTAGCAGTTGCATTTAATATTATCCAAGGGGAGTAAGTAACAGTTCCAGTTCCCATGAACAAGCCAGATGGGTTATCATTTGAACCCCACCAGTTATTAATAGCATCAACTTCTGAATTAGTATCAATAGCATTATCTAAACCACTAATAGTGTTATTCACTATGCGGTTGAAGTGAATTGTTATTATAGGATGCCCCCCCAATCCACCATAGTTATAGTAGATGGCTCCTCCTTTGATAGAGGCAGTGTTAAAAGTGAATATGCTACTAGATATATCTGCTGTGCATCCCTCGTCAAAACCAATAATATCGATGGCTCCCCCATAGGTTGCGCTGTTACCAGTGAATGTACTGCCGGTTATTGTTGCTGATCTATTGCCTGTGCAGATGGCTCCTCCACACTGTGAATTGTTATACTCAAATAATGAGTTATTTACAATAAGAACACCTTCGTTATAAATTGCTCCTCCCTTACCCGGGATGGACCAGGTATCTTCGGGATCCCAATCGGGATTCAGTGCTTTATTACCGAGGAATGTACTATCAGATATTGTTGCTGTGGCATCATTACTATTGAATATAGCCCCTCCATATGCTCCTATCATTGAATTTTCTGAATTTTCTGATATGTTATTGAAGAAGTTACAATCCGACAAGTTCAATATACCGTTGTTGAATATTGCTCCACCGAGACCCATGTTGAATACGTTTTGAAAGGTTAAATTTGTGATATTCACAGCATAACCTGTTTCAATAGTGAATATATTGTTGTTCTGTCCTACTGCATCGATTATGGTTGTGGCTTCGTCAGCCCCGATTATGGAAATATTTTTATCTATGGTTATTCCCACATTCAAGGATCCAGAGTAGGTTCCACTGCCAACATTAATTGTATCTCCATTTATAGTATCAATTGATTCTATAGCTGCTTTTATGGTGTCATAAGTTTTGGTGGTTCTGGTGTTTACAATAGGACCAGATGTTATTGTGACTGTGGTGGGTATGTTTAGTGCGTTATCAACTGAAACATTAATAGTAGAAACTCCAGTAGTGGTAAATGGACTGAATATTGTTGTTGCCTTTCCATTTACGGTATTAACAGTAACAGAAGATAGACCACCGAAACTACCAAGTGAATCACTCACAAATAATGCAGAAATTCCATCAGGGACATATTGACCAGGATATAATAAAGTAGTATCATGACCATCGCTATTAAAAGTCAAATCAGCGGCGATAACTGAAGTACCACCAGTGGTAATACTTGATGGGGTAGCAGTAGCATTTAATATTATCCAAGGAGAGTAATTAAAAGTTCCAGTTCCCGTGAACAAGCCGGAGGGGTTATCATTACTGCCCCACCAGTTATTAATAGCATCAACTGCATCATTGGTATAGATAGCATTATCTACACCATTAGCAATGTTATTCACTATACGATTAAAGTGAATTGTTATTATAGGATGCCAAAGTTCACCATAATTATAGATGGCTCCTCCATTGATAGAGGCAGTGTTAAAAGTGAATGTGCTACATGATATATCTGCTGTGCATCTTTCATAACTATAGTTGTAGACGGCCCCCCCATTAGTTGCGCTGTTACCAGTGAATGAGCTGTATGATATTGTTGCTGATCCATCGTTGTTATAGATGGCTCCCCCATTAGTTGCGCTGTTACCAGTGAATGAGCTGTATGATATTGTTGCTGATCCATCGTTGTTATAGATGGCTCCCCCATTAGTTGCGCTGTTACCAGTGAATGAGCTGTATGATATTGTTGCTGATCCATCGTTGTTATAGATGGCTCCCCCATTAGTTGCGCTGTTACCAGTGAATGAGCTGTATGATATTGTTGCTGATCCATCGTTGTTATAGATGGCTCCCCCATTAGTTGCGCTGTTTTCGGTGAATATGCTGTCTGTTATGGTTGCAGTACCACCATTTTCGATAGCTCCCCCATTAGTTGCGCTGTTACCAGTCAATGAGCTGTTAGATATAGTTATTATGCCTGCGTTGATGATAGCTCCTCCACTGCTGATCCAAGATCCACCGGATGCACTGTTTTCGGTGAATGAGCTGTTGGATATAGTTGCTGTGCTCATAGTAATACCCCTAGTATCAATATCATTAGTGATGGCTCCTCCATTGTTTGCCGTGTTTCTGGTGAATGTGCAGCCTATGCTAACAGAGAGAATACTGCCTTGAGGTCCGCCATTGTAGATGGCTCCTCCAGATGCTGCGCTGTTAACGTTGAAATTACTGCTGGTTATATTTGCTGTACCGTTATAGTTTTCTATTGCTCCTCCGCTAGTTGCTATGTTGGTTTCGAATAGGGTTCCAGTTATATTTGCTGTTCCACCCATGTTTTCAATTGCTCCTCCATAAGTAGCAGAGTTACCGGTGAATGTACATCCTGTTAGAGTTGCTGTTCCATGATAATTATCAATGGCTCCCCCATAGGTTGCGGAGTTAGTTTTGAATATGCTATTAGATATGGTTGCTGTGCATTGTTCGTTGTAGATGGCTCCCCCGTATTCTGCAGTATTACTAGTAAAAATACTATCGGAAATAATTACTGTGTAGTAACTCTTGTTACAGATAGCTCCACCATATTCTGCGGTGTTACTGGTGAATGAGCAGCCTGTGTCTACAGTAAGATCACCATTATTATTAATAGCTCCTCCGTATTCTGCGGTGTTACCGATGAATGTACTATCAGATATGGTTGCTGTGGTGTAGTTGTCGATAGCTCCACCGTTTTGTCCAGCGGTGTTATTGGTGAATATACTATTAGATATGGTTGCTGTACCATCGAAGTTTCTTATGGCTCCTCCATTATAGCCTGTGTTACCGGTAAATGTGCTGCCAGATATGGTTAATATTCCACCTTTACCAGAAATAAAGGGCCGGTTATAGATGGCCCCTCCTTCCTGTGTTGTGGTGTTACCGGTGAATGTGCTGCCAGATATGGTTACTACATCACCAATACTGTAAATAGCTCCACCAAAAGCACTAGTGTTGTTACTATTGAATATGCAGTTAGATATAGTTGCTGTGCTATCATTAACTTGGCTGGTGCTGCTGATAGCTCCTCCGAATACGGCGCTGTTACCGGTGAATGTGCAGCCAGATATAGTGATGGCTGTACTGTCTTGGTCGATAGCTCCTCCCATCATTGCGGTGTTACCGGTGAATGTGCAGCCGGATATAATTACTATACTATTGAAGTTTTCTATAGCTCCTCCGCTGCCTGAGTCGCTACCATTGGATGTGTTACTATTGAATGTGCAGCCGGTTATGTTTGCTGTGATAGTGTCTTCAGCTGGCCAATGGTAGTTGTAAATTGCTCCTCCCATCATGGTTGTTTTGTTTCCAGTTAGTATTGTGTTGGTGATATTTAAGGTTCCTGAATTGTAAATTGCTCCACCTACATCTGAATTTCCATTTTGGAGTGTTAAATTTTGGATGTTCACCGTATAACCAGTTTCAATAGTAAATATTCTATCATTACCTTCTGCGTCGATTATGGTGGTGGCCTGGTCATCTCCGATTATGGAAATGTTTTTATCTATGGTTATTCCTACATTCAAGGCTCCGGTGTATGTTCCAGTGGCAACGTGTAATGTGCCGTTGGGGTTGGTTTCCAGGATGCCCTTGGATAAGCTTGCGTAGGGGTTTCCTATGGTACCATCACCTGTGGTGTCATTACCAGTGGTGGATATGTAGACTTCATCCATTCCTAGTTGGAAGTTTATAACTGCAGTTTTTGTGTTTTCTCGTAAAATTAATTCTTTGGTTACCGGGTTATGACCGGTGCAACTGGCAGTGACTTGTAATAACTGGTTAGTTGAGGGGAAAGTTAATAGGTAAGTACCGTCTTCCTGTGTTGTGGTGCTTGCTATTTGCGCACCATCTGCATCTACCGAGACAGTCACCCCAGGAAATGGTTCTCCATTGGAACATCTATCAACTTCACCAGATATCACAGCATCCGGTAACTGTGTATTAGAGAATGAAGAATTTATCTGCAATTCATTAGCTGTAATATTGTCGTTATCCGCTGCAGAAACAGCACCGGATAGTACAACTGCTCCTAATAGGATTAGTAATAAGAATAAAGGTTTTTTTATGTTATGCATATTAATCATTGCACTTATTCACTTCAATATGCTTATAGAGTAATTATTAACATAACTGTATATAAATTTCACGTGAAAATTCTAAAAACAATATAAATCATGTGAAAATAGTCACATTGGAATATTTTATGTAATAACATTATAAAATCGTTGAAAATATCTATTTCTTCTTTAGATCTAAAAAAATTAAATATTAATCATTTTTAAAAATGATCACTAATATTGTTAGCAGTTTATATCATATATGTGTAATACTTTTTCTTAAAATGATGTGTCAATAATTCTACTTCGTTATAGGATAGTTTAGCGAAGTAAATGCTGAATGATATCTGTTATTCAAAATTAGAGAGATCAGCATATATAGATCATCTGGGCTACATGTATTGATTAATTTGAAGGTAATTCCATAGTTTTTCTAAGATACTGTAAATTATTATTTGAAGTTAGCAAAAAATTGTGGAAAAATATGCTATATTGTAGAGAAATTAATACATTAAATTAAATTTTTTATATTGATTATTATAACGAAAATGATGTAAACAATGAATAGCAAATAATCATGATTATTTGAATTGTAAACTTTATTTGAATTGTAAAATTCATTTTAATTGTTCAAACTTCACATTTAGAGGCTTAAAATTAGTAAATGATTTTGAAATTATTTAATTTCATATATTTATATAATCAAAAAAATATCCAATGAAGAATTTTAGATGTGTTTCAATCTGTCCTGTATGTGTAGGAGTTTGATCTTCTTTTGTATGTGATCTTTTTCCAGTAAATCCAATCGATTTTCAATTTCATCATGATATGAATGGTCTTTTTTCAAATCATACATTGCCCTATGTTTTTTGATGGTTTCGTCTTTGATTAGTTTTAATTTCTTCTTACAAGTATCACAGATGATGTAACCATATAGATCTGTTCCATCCTCTCCACATAATATACATGAATCTATCATAGTTGTTAAAAGAAGATTACTAATTAATAAACTTTTTTTTTAATATAAAATAAAATTGTAAAATAAATAATAAGAGACTATTTCAGACAATCAGGATACATCAGATAGATTCTAATTTTAAAAAAATATCTGTTTATGTCTGACTCGCTTTAACCGTCTGGAAGGTGTGGTATTTATATACTGATCTTCAATTTTGGCCTAATTTGTGCATGATTCTGGTATAATCATATATACTATTTTTTATACTAAATTATATTAACGGGAGGTAAAGGGTGTTATTTTTATGAGCTGCCCCGAATCCATAACTACCTCTATTTTGGATATAATAATCCCTTACCTCCCACCACGCATTTATTTTTTTTAAATAAAATATCCAATAAGATTAATCTCTAATTTTTTTACTACAATCATAGCAGAATTCCTTCTCCTGGTTAGTTCTAAATATCTTACCACGCTCACGACATTGTACTTTTATCAGTTCTGATTCCGGTCGTTCAATCGCCCTTTTCTGACATTTACAGATTATTGGTTCGTTTTTTCTTCTTTCCGGCTTTTTGTAGTGGAACATATAATTAAACATATTGAATATGATTTATATAAATTAGTATTAGAGTAAAAAAAATGTAATTAAATTGGTTGGGAGGTATTATTTTTGAAGAGAAAAATTCAGTTATAGCGACAGAAAATCTGGAAGAATCCGCCAGGTTTTATAAGGAAATTTTAGGATTGGAAGAGGTTAGAAAATTCAACCCCCGTCCCGGACTTTCCATTGCATTCTATATGGATGACAGATGCTTTGATTGAACTTGTAGAGGGTGAAGAGGGTAAGAAAGGTCTTTATATGTTGGGTATTTGAAGTAACTGATATGGATGTTGAAATAGCTAAATTAAAAAGTAAAGGAGTGGTTTTAACACGGGGACCATTCGGTGAACCTGGAGGTCCGAAAATTGCCTTCTTAAATGGTCCCGATGGTGTGGAAATTGAATTAATCCAACCCCCGTAGGATAAAGTATTTATTTAATATTAAATAGAGTGAAATTATCAAAATAATAGGGGGAATGTTATGAATTGTCCAGATTGCGGAGCTCCCAATCCAGAGGGAGCCCAATTCTGTAATGAATGTGGTAAAGAATTACCAAAATCTGGAAGCGCAGGGCAGGGCAAACCCTCCACGGGTGAAGATAGAGTTATCACCACGCCTGCATCCCAGAGTAAGAAAGGTGTTAACCTTAAATTAGTAGTGTTGATTATAGTGGCTGTGGCTGTGATAGGGGCAGCAGTAGCTTATTTTGTTCTACCATCTTTTTTAGTATCTCCCCAGGCGGCGACGGTAGTGGTTATTCCTTCAGTGTCCGGATCAGCAACTGTAACAGCTAACGGTTCAACTTATCCGGTTACTGTTGATTACTATGCCTTAGGCAGCGGCTCCGGGTTTATAGTGAGCAACAAAGGTTATATCGTTACAGCAGCACATGTTGTCTCAGATCCCTATGATCTGCGCTATAAAAACACCATAAGGAAGATGGATGATAAAGATATTAAATGGTACGTTGCTCAGGGAGCCCTGTACATCTATTTAAAAGAGAAGAACCCATCAGCTCTCAGTAAATTAACCCAGAGCGACCTGGATGATCTGACCGATTACGCTATTACCAATGGAAATGTCAAAGTAACCAGTTCCAATTTGGATATTTATATCGCAGGTCCTTCTTTTCCAGATAGTATGACTGATCAAACCTATTTGGCACAGATAGTTGATTATTCTGCTTCTGATAATCAGGAAAAAGACCTGGCACTTTTGAAGGTGGATAATCCCCCGGCAAACTTGCCATCTTTATCTATTAGCAGCCAGAAACCCAAAACTGGGGATAGTGTATCTATATACGGTTATCCTAAGGAGCAGATGGATTTCGCTAAATCTATAGCTTCCACTGGTAATCAGAAACAGTTCTTAGAGAGCATGGCAAACGCCACCCTTACTAAAGGAATAGTTAGTGCTGAGAGAAATTCACCAAAGGGAACAACCTATTATCAAACAGACGCAGCTGTTAATCATGGAAATAGTGGTGGACCTGTGTTAAATTCTAATAATCAGGTGATAGGAGTATTAGTTCTAGGATTCGGTGATACTGGGAGTTTCAATTTCTTCTTATCCTCAGATTACGTTATTGATCTCTTGAAGAAAAATGGGGTTATCTAATTCCTCATCAAATTTTTTTTTTATTTCTTTTTAAGAACCTGATCATAATATAATGATTCTATTTTTTTGAAATATCCCTGATCATAATTTTTGAAAATATATCTGACTAATATTTATTAGAAGTTCTATTCATAAAAAAAATCAACTTAAAACAAATATGAATTTTGTATTTAATCCTAATTGATCTTAGTAAAGATCCTTATTATTTTATACAAAACAGTTAAAAACTTTAGAAACTGTTGTATTTTATCTGCTTAGTATATACTGGCCGAATAATATAGGGCCTGTTTACATATTTTGTTTTACTAGATGATAAAATCAGATTATGATGGTTGGTTTGAAATTAAAAATCCTAAGTTTATTTTTATAAAAAAATAGTTTATTATTCTTATTGGATTTCTTATTACATTAGGGGGAATTAGCTTCCAGAGATGGGAGGTGTAGGTGGGAAAAATTTACTATGAAATTATCATCTCTGGAAGCTTGAAGATTTCAACTTTAAAAAATTATGGGGTGAGTGTTGAAATCTCCTTGACATAGTAGGGTAGGTGTGTGAAAAGTACACACCAATAAGTATTGATGCATCTCATCATATAAATAAGTTACGGTTCAAGTGTAAAATTTTCTTATGTTCATGCACAAAAATTTTCCACTAAAAAAAATGGCCACTGGTCATTTCTTATGTTAATACTTGCTAAAAAATTAAGGGGGGGGTGAGGTGTGTATAAAACACACCCATTTTATACTAAGTATTGTTTGATATATAAACATTGCGGTTAAAAAAAAAGAAATTATAGTAGTTAATAAGTATAAATTAGTTCATTTCTATATTATTATTTCATCAGTTAAAATAATTTTTTTAGTTATATATTAAATTATTTTTTTTTGATATTTAATATTTATTTGGGCTTCTAAATTAAAACATTTATTTATTTATTTTATCTATTAATGCATTAAAAGATCTTAATTCATATAATAGAACATCTTCCTTATTTGATACTTCGAAATCGTTTAAAAATAAACAGAAAGGCCCTCTAAGCATTGTTCTTTTTTTATCATGGTTGAAAATTTTATTAGCAACCTGGTCATGGACCAGTGCTCCGCCGGGAATGATAACCTTTTCTTTTACTTCATCAAAATCTAGCTCCATCAGGTCTTCCTGGGTTATCAGATCCCCAATATCCTTATCTGCAGCAATAACATTAACCCTATCCCCTGCTATAATATCAAATATTTTTTTAAGATGTTTAAGGGATAATTTACTGGTTATTATAGTGGCTTCACCATTAATTGTTTTTAATCTTTTTAAATATTTCCAATTTTCTCTTTTTGATAACATATAGGGAATATTATTCTCTGGATCATACATTGGTGAACCGATTACTCGGATGGAGAATTCACGAGCAACTCTCTTCACCATTTCCTCAAACTGTTGGTAGGGTTGGGGTTCTATTCCATCTATAACCGGACCATAATTCAATATAAGTCCCTGGTCTTTGTAATTTACAAACCGACTTAATATAAAAGATTTTACACCCCAATCCTCCAGGATACTGCACGTTCTGATGATTTCTTCCTCGTTGATCACACCAGGAATAACTACACTGGTTGCGTTAACCTCCATATTTTCACAAAATATTTTTAAGGCTTTAAGGGATTGTTCAGGAGATTTATCCTTCATCCAAGTCCTTCTCATTTCCGGATCAGTGGAGAAAACCGAAAAATTAATCTCATCAACACCTAGAGAGATTAGCTTCTTCACTATTTTCATATCATTTATGCCTTTACCACTGGTATATCCTAGATGAACCTTTAATCCCTGATCTTTTAATTCGGATACGAGTTTGTAAAGTTCTGGATAAAATATTATATCAGCACAGCTTGCAGTTATAATTCGAAGATTATTATAATCCAAATTATCCAAAAATTTGTGCCAGCTTAAAATATTCATCAATGTATACAGAACTTGAGATGCTGGCTTAAAACCATTGTTTAGTTCATCTTTAAATTTATGACAATTATCACATCCAATCTGATCTGGTGGGCAGTATTTACAGCCTAAAGAAATGGTATCTAATTTCTTAAAATCAATTGTTTTATAATAACAAAATTTACAAAATCCTCCGCAGTCCTTACCCGGAGTTCCCCCAACCATGGCCATGATATCCATGTTATTACCCCTAAAAAAATTTTAATATTTTATTAGATTGAAAATTGTACCCCATTATATTACTATTAAACAATTCTTTTTAATGGTTTATTTTATCAATTAATTTTTTAAATGACTTCAACTCATAGTTTATTAATTCTGTTTCTTTAAATTCTATTCCCTCATAGTAGGGGTGGGTTAAAAGTTTAGGACCTCTGATGATTTTTCTATCTACCCCGTCTTTACTTAAAATTTTTTCAGCTTGTTTTTTATGAACCAGCGCTCCTTGGGGAATAATTATCCTTCTTTCAATTTCAGTTAGATCTAATGATTCTAGGTCTTCCTCTGTTATTAAATCAGCTATATCCTTATTCAAATCAATGATGTTGACCAGATTCGATTTATCTATAAAATTAAATATTTTCTTAATAAAAGGCCCGGCTAATTTGCTGGTTAATATGGTTGCTTCTCTTTTAATAGATGGTAATTCAGTCAGATATTTATTATTTTTATTTTTAGAAATTGCAAAGGGGAAATCTTTCTTATGATCATAGAAGGGGAAGCTCAGCACCTTAAATGAAAATTCATCTGAAACTTTCCTGACCAGTTGCTGGTATTCTTCGAAACTCTGCGGAGTTATGCTATTCATTATTCTTTTATTATTAAATATAAGACCCTGATATTTAAAATTAGCAAATCTTCTTAAACTGAATGTTTTAACATTCCAATTTTCAAGATCTACACAGGTTTGAAAGATCTGATCTTCATCATTTATTCCGGGAATAACAATAGCAGACGCATTAAGATCGATATTTTCACAAAATAATTTTAAACCATTAATAGATTCTTCAGGATTTTGATCATTCATCCATTTCCTTCTCATTTCCGGATTTGTTGAGAAAACTGAAAAACTAACCTCATCAACCCCCTGAGTGATTAGATTTTCGGCCATACCTTTTTTTATGGCTTTTCCACTGGTGTAACTAAGATTTAAATGATATCCATATTCTTTAATCAGGGAGACAAGTTGATGGAGGTATGGATAAAAAAATATGTCAGCGCCACTGGTAATTACAATTTCAGGCTCATTATGGTCCAATAAACCTAATAATTCCATTTGCATTAATTTTTTTTTCAAATCATATAGGACTTCAGGAAGAAATTTAAATTTATTATTAATGCGGTTAATTAAACCATGACAATATTCACAACCTATAATATCCGGAGGACAATTTACACATCCCCATGGTTGTAATTTATTAGGATCTATATTTTTATAAAAACAGAACTGGCAAAAACCACCACAATCTAGTCCTGGTCGGCCCCATAATTCAGAATGTATCATCATAGAATTGATCCTTCTTATGATTAGATAATTTATTTAAACTAGTATAGTTGATCTTATTATTTAAAATCCAGAATAATTCTTGAAAAATTCTTTTAAAGTTTTTATATTATCTAAAAACTCTCTTTTGGTTATTTCCCTTCTGGCAAATTTTTTTCTGATTTTATCATAATCATGAATTATCTTCATTTCACTTTCATAACTGGTAACATAGAAAATACATTCATTTTCCTGGATCATGCTACCATTTCCCCAATATTTTTTATTCAGCATGAAAGATTCTATACGTCTTTTTGCTCTTATCTGCATCTTCTCTGTTTCTTCATCTATTTGGATGATCAATTCATCTGCAGGAACTCCATTGTTCACCTGTTCAATTAACTGTACATCAAAATCAGAATGATTGTAAATAATAAACGATAAGATAACTAGGAATATTACCAATCCACCAATGACACCCATAATTGGTCTGTTCAATAAACTTTCCCCCGGTTATATTAGAGCCTTACCGGTTTTTAGATTAAATAATATGAAATATTTAATCATTCTGTTTTTTTATCATCATATAAAATGGTCTCATTGGCTATGAACTCATCCAATGCTTCTATTAATTCTTCCATGGATGAATATCTGTCTTCTTTGTTCTTGTTCAGGCATTTCATTATGATATCATTTACCGGTCCTGCATTGGTATTGATCTCAGCAGGAGGTTTAGGCATCTTGGTTAAGGTAGAGCTGTAAATCTGGAAGACCTCACCTTTAAAGGGTAATCTACCGGTTATAAGAGCATAAAAAACTGTTCCCAACTGATATATGTCTGTTCGTTCATCAGCCTTACCAAAATCGTGGGAAATCTGCTCAGGAGCTGCATAAGATGGAGTGGCCCCGGATAAACTCAATGATTCATCAGTTTTAAGTTTACTAAGTCCCCAATCCGAAATCTTATACACACCATCCTTTATAAGGATATTGGAGAATTTAACATCCCCATGAATAATATGCTTAGTATGGGCATAATGTAAACCTTTAGCCACCTCATAAATAATTTTAACTGATTCTTTTAATGGCTTCATCTCTTTTTCTAGTTTATCTGGACAGAACTCTGTCTCAATATATGGAATAGGAAGTATTTTGAAATCATAGAGTTTCACGATATTAGGATGGTCCAGATGACTCCAATTGGAAACTTCAGTGATAAAAGTTCTCTCCGCCCTTTTATCAAAGGTTTTTGGTATTTTAATAGCCACCTTCTGACCCTTTTTATTTACCGCCTTGAAAACCCGGCCAAAACCACCCTCCCCCAGATAATCCAAATCAGTATATATTGCCCTGAATTCGTAGAGCAAAGCATTTGCTGATAACTTCTCCAGACGATCGAATTCTTTACCTTCAATAATTAGATAATGTCCATAACTTCGATGGAACCATATATTAACTGCCAGTGGAATGATTAATATCAAACCACCCACGGTGAATACTTGCATAATGGGGAAACCAAAAACATCACCTAATATGATGGTTAAACCAATGAAAAATATTATTATGATGGTGTTGTAGTAGTTGTATTTTATTAGAAGGATTTGACGGGTTATCATATTATATAATATCACTGCCATGAAGAAAAGGAATAAAACACCAGTAATGATTAGGGTATAACCCAAATTAGGGTCGTAAAAGATTGTTTGAGTTGGATCGAAGAGGAAGAAGTTAATGGGAATAAAAATTATTCCTGCCAAAACAGCGAACACCGCATTTATGGCTACTAGAGAGCGGAATTTCCAGTTTTTAATGGTTTCTATTTTGGTTAAAGACCTTTCTGTTTTTTTATCATGTCTTAATTTTAAAAATAATCCCGCGCATAAAATTATAGCTAATACAACTGTTCCTATTATCCTATATAAGAAATCAGGAAGATTATAGGGAATTGTACCGGCTGCTTTATAAGAAGAAGGAATAGGTTTATCACTCAACCAATTTACAATATTTAATCCTAATTTCCATACGTTATCCCTGTAAAATAAATAATTAACAAATGAACCAGCTGACCCCATGAAAACTACCTTTCCTTTACCATATTCCATGTAAGATATCACTGGAAGAGGACCTGCTTTTTCGTTTGCATCCTTTTCCAGGTTACTGGTAGTTTGATTATCTGGAATGGTAAAACCTTGATCACCGAAGGAATCCTTACCGGAATAGGCAACTATCGTGGATGTTCCCGGTTCTTCAATATAAGATCCCATGATATGATAATATGTAGAGACATCATTAGTCAGTGGGCTGGGTTTTATATCATTTACCGCAGCAAAGTTTTTAAAGAAGATATAATTTTCACTATCAACCACTACTTCATTATTGGTGAAGGAAACTCCAAAACTACGGGCTATCTTATTAACAGTGAAATCATCGTATCCTTCTATATCTCCCCAGCTTGTGACAGCTAAAAACAGTCCCCCGCCTTCTTTAACAAATTCTTTAATAGCTGTTACTTCCTCATCGGTATAATTTCGATAATTGGCCATCACTATTAATACATCATATTCTCTGAGTTTTTCAAGAGTTAGAGGCCTATCTGTAACTCTGGTAATACTATATCCATTTTCCTGGAGCATGGTGGCGAAACCAGACGATCCAAATGCTCCTATGTTATTTATAGTGAAGAATTTACCATTATATGGTTCTGATTCATCGAATAAAATTTTATACCCATCATCTAACGCAGAAACCGTGTTTATTGAAAAGAATAAACAGGAGGTAAAAAATAAAAAAAGGATGCAGATTCTTAGTTTATCCCCTTTAATATTCAATTTACCCCACCTTTTTTGGTAATACTAAACCATATTTACTTTAACGCCCCTCATTCTATAAAATAATTTAAAATAAAAAATTTAGATTATGATTACCAAGGCCACATCCAGGGACCTGGTTCAGCTCCTTCTTCCATCTGTTGTTTGATTTCTGGTGGCATCTTGCCCATCATCATCATTTTAAAGTCGCTCATGGCTGCTTTATAACCATCACGATATCCTGATTTATAGCCTTCCGTGAAAAGATTCATATTCTTTTCATCTTTTAAATCTTCTTTTGCGTCATTGTATCCTTCATTATATTCTTTACTTCTTTTTCCTTCAACCATCATAATCCCCCTCTTATGATAATATCTACTCACTTTACCTTATTATATTTTTCTATTTGTTTTTGATCCATCTCTTTTCACTGATTAGAAGAGCACTTAAGGTAACATCCCATGGAAGATTAGAAAAAAACTTTAATAAGCAGTAACACATCATAAACAGGATAAAAAAATTAAATAATGGGGGGATTGATCTTATTTTAAAAAAAGAGATTAATTTTTGTCAAGAAAGGCTTCTTAATCCTGCAGTTTACAAAAAATTTAATAAAACCAGAGAATTAATTGATAAAGGAGTTGATCCAGCAGATTTCCAGTATAGGGGTGGGCTGGACCTAACTACCTATGAAGCTCTGCAGCAGAGATGGCAGGTACAACAACAAATAATGGAGGATCATAAAAAAGAAGTTATTGCCCAGTATGGTTCACTAAAAGCAGCTCCTCTTTCATTGGGTCCTTTTGAGAAGATAGATCCGGTAATAGGTACAAAAAATGCCTTGGTTCTTTTAACTGAATTTAAAGATGTGCAGCATATTCATAAAACAGCTGAATTTGAAGAATTACTGTTCACTAAAGGGTCTGACGGTAGTATGAGGGATTATTTCTTAGAAGCATCTTGTAATCAGCTGGATATAACAGGAAAGATCAATGACCACTGGTATACTGTTTCTAATAATATGACCGAGTATATTGATGAAACAGTGCATTTAAATTATCCTTTAGCAAGAAAACTGATTATAGAAACCATTATGCAGGCTAAAAATAGTGACATTGATTTTAAACCATTTGCCAAGGACGGTAAGATCCAATATTTAATTATAGTATACGCTGGATTCGGTCAAGACTCTAAAGAAAACGCTCTAAAATATATAAGACCCCATCGGGGCCGGCTATCAGAACCTGTTGAGTTGCAACCGGGAATATATGCAGATAATTACGCTCTGGTTCCTGAACGTCCCTTAAGTTTAGGATGTTATTGCCATGAAATGGGTCACCTATTAGGGCTGCATGACTTGTATAATGAAAGAATGGGGCCTATAGTGGGAAGCTGGTGTCTAATGGCCTACGGTGACCATATAAATGAGGGTAAAACACCGGCACATCCCAGTGCATGGTGCAAGGTACATTTAGGTTGGATAGAACCAAAAATTATCACGGAAGTACCTCAGGATATGGAAATACCCGCGGTAATAAACGAAGATGGAGTAATTTATAAAATCGAAGTACCAGGAACAGACGGAGGAGAATACTTCCTTTTGGAAAATCGTCGACAAAAAGGATTTGAACGGAATTTACCCGGAAATGGTCTGCTTATCTGGCATATTGATGAGAATAGATGCGTGCATAAGAATCCTAACTTTGATCCGGAGAATTTTGGCATCACACTGGAACAGTCCGATGGAAAAAAGGAATTACAGAGTGATTACTCAGTTTATCTGGAAGAAAAAGAGAGAGAAAAAGTTAGAAAAGATATGATGGGTGATGAGGGAGATGCATATCCGGGCATAACCCAGAACCGGAACTTCGATGAAAATTCCAATCCCAATAGTAATACATTAAAGGGAGCAAGATCAGGTGTAAGCGTTAACTCTATCAGTGATTCTCGCGATATAATGAAAGCCCAAATAGGTGTTAAACATAAGGTAATAGCCGTTTCTTATGAAAAAAATAAAACTAATAACTTAAAAAAAGCCCAGTATATAATCCAAAAAATTATAGCACATTTTGATTCAGAGGAAACTGAAAATGCTTATAATAAAGGATATGAAGATTTAAAACAGGATTTAATAGAAAATTTAAAGGATAAAAAGGGTTTAAAATCTTATCAGGACGGATACCAGATGGGTTATCGCCGTGGCTATGAAAATGGACTGGAAGATATTATTAAAATAAAGAAAAGTAAATAAATTAATAATCATAAATAATTAATTATATAATCATTTATTATCAGATCTAAAAAGATTAAAATGAATAAAAAACAACTCTTGGGGATTATAACTGTTATATTAACTGTTGTTGTAGCTTTTGCCATTATCTGGAAATTAAATGATATTTATGGTTGGCTTCAAAATGAAACCCAGGAAATAGTAATTGCACTGATCATGGCCATTATAGCTGGTGTTTTGGTGGAATCCGTTTATAAAATATTATCACCCCAATCAAAGATGTTAAAGACCACCCAAACACATATGGCAGAACATAAAGATTCTTTAGCCCGGCTGATTCTACCCAATAATAATAATATAGTGGTGGATGGAGCAGTAAAAGTCATTGGTCGAGAAGATTTTCTAGGTGTAATAACTTCAGATAAACTTTACTTTATAGGAAAAGACCACTTCAAAATAACCAGGAAAGATAACTGCTTCTTTATTCAGGATTTAAATACAAAAAACGGCACCAGTGTTAACGGTGAAGAATTAAAAGGTTCCCAAATGTATCGTCTAAATGATGGTGATGAAATAAAGATTGCCAAAACATTACGAATCAAATACAATGAACTATGGGACTTAAAAAATTAATAACCTACTTTAAATATTTAACCATTTTTAACAGATCTTTGCTCTTTCTTATTTCCCTATCCAGATCCAGTTCCACATAGGCCTTCTTTCCCTTTCCATAACTGCTGGATATTATCAGTTGATTTTTATGTACCACTTTAATACCATTAACTGGTGTATGGCCAACCACCATCATTTTACAATCCACGGCTTCCAGGAAAGATTTAAGAACCTGTTTGTTGAAATCATCCTTTCTATTCCATAAAAACTCCAATAGTTTAGGATTATCATATCCTTCACTGGTGATGTTGGCAATTTCATCTTGACTGCGAATATTATGAGGCGGACCAGCATGGCTGATGAAAATTCTGTTATCTGTGCGAACCGCAATGGGTAGTTCTTTAAAGAATTCAATATATTCATCCCGTTTTTCCTTGCAATTATCCTGGAATTTTTCCTTTAAAAGCTCATCAAAATTATAAGTTTGATTTATACCTGCCTTAAAAAGAACTTTATTAGACATAGTAGCCCATTCATGATTTCCCAATAGAACATGGAAATTATTGGAATTTTCAGATCTAAATTTTACATACTCCAGTATCTCCACTGACTGGTCATTATCCCTACCCATGGCATGTATAAAATCTCCAGTTAAAATAATATGATTATCTTCATCATCTTCAAATGAGCTCCATATATCCATAAACTTTTTAAAATCAGTTATATTACCATGAATATCTGTAACAATTAGGGCAATTCCTTTTCTGGGAAGCTCAATCAGTTTCCCATTTTTCTTAAACATGGTATTACTCTTTCATAAGTGATATATATTAATTACTCAATTACACCAAATTATATTCAAAAAAATAAATCGTTCATCTACTCTTCTCTACTGAAAAAATTCCTTAAAACTTCCATATTTTCATCTCTTAATGGAATTACCACTCTTTTATCTTCATAGATAAATATAAAACGGTTAATCGGTGATCCGAATTCTATATCCTGTATCTTATCTAAACGATATGTAACGATCTTCCCTGTTCTGTTGGTGCCCCAGAAGTTCTTACGATATTCCACCAAACAATCCTTGGTTATCTCCAGATCAAAGAAGTCATCCTCCATAAAAGCAACTGTATCCTCCAAATTCTTATCGCATACCAGACAGTTAGAAGCCCCTCTAGGATTACCCACCCCACATTCAGGGCAGATCAGGTCAAAGGAAATTCCCATATCTTCCTCTTCATCCATAATATCATATAAGTATCTCGCCGGATATTAAATATTTAGACTATGATAAATAATCCATTATTAGTGCCATAGAAATTGATATAGAAAAATAAATTTTAATAATAATACTGGCAGATTATCATGAAATTCTTTAAAAACAAAGAAGATAAGATTATATTGAATGCAATGGTTGACAAAGAATTGATTATCAGCCCGGATACAAAAAGAGAAAATAGAATCCCACCAGGCCAGAAGCAAATAGATGAATGGCCTGTATTGCATGCGGGAAAAATTCCTAAAACAGATTTATCAGACTGGAAATTTAAAATTACTGGTTTAGTCCGTGAAGAGAAAGAATACACCCTAAAAGAGTTCATTAAACTTTCCCAGGTTAAGGTTCTCTCAGATATACACTGCGTTACCAGCTGGTCCAAACTAGATAATATCTGGCAGGGTATAAGCACATCCCAATTGAAAGAAGAAATTGAAATCTTACCCGCAGCTAAATTTGTAATGATCCATGCAGAAGGAAATTTCACCACCAACCTATCCTTAGAAGACTTTTTTAGAAAAGATGTTCTCTTCGCTACCCACCATAATGGTAAGCAATTAAGTAGAAAACATGGTTATCCTCTGAGGCTGGTTGTTCCCCATTTATATTTTTGGAAAAGTGCTAAATGGGTAAATGGTGTGGAGTTTATAAAGGAAGATACACCAGGATTCTGGGAGTCTAATGGTTATCATATGCGTGGAGATCCCTGGAAAGAGGAACGATACTCCTGGCAAAACAGATAATTTCCAATAATACTTTTTACTATGTGGTTTAAAATATGCAAGAAAATAAAAAGGAAAATAGGGAAAAAATCAGATCATTAATAAATGAAGGTAATAACCATTTAACAGGGGGACAATACCGGGCGGCCGTTATCTGTTATGATAATGCACTGGAATTGGATGAAAATAATAGTCAAATCTGGGATAATCGTGGGGTTGCTCTATCCCGGGCAAGAAGATACCATGATGCTATAGAATCCTTTGAAATTGCACTAGAATTAGAACCAGATAATATTAAAGCCTGGTCTAATATGGGAGTGGCTTTGGGTGCTTTGAAGAGGTTTGAGGAAGCTATGAACTGTTTCGACCATGCCCTGGAACTTGATCCTGAAAATGATGATGCATGGAATAATAAGGGTACTGCTTTTTTCAATCTAAAAAATTATCCAGAAGCTTTAAATTGCTATGATAAAGCTTTAAAATTTAATCCTAATAATGCCCAGGCTTGGGCAGGTAAAGGCTCAGTTAAAAGGTTCATGGGAGATTATATAGCAGCGGTGAAGTGTTTAGAGAAATTCATAGAATTGAGCGTAGGCGATGATTCTGCCCAGGTTGAAGAGGCCTGGGCTATGATACTGGAGCTTAAAATTTTAATAAAACAGAATAGTAAGGATGAATAGGAACCATTTCATGATATTTTATCCGATGATTATTAGGTTAAACAAGAAAATAAATCTATGTAAGTACTAACGTTTTAAAAATAAGGTTTTTCTTGTACTGAAAGTCATTTTTCTAAATTTAGACATGGGTTTCAAGTGTAAAATGGATATTATAATCCTTATTTTAGATCAAGTATTACTAAATAAATGATAATTTTTCATACTATAATTATCATTTGTATGAAAAGAGAATTTTATTAATCATCGAATATTTTTTTATTTGAACAGACAAGTAAGTTCTTAATTTTTCAAAATTTGTTTATTAATATAACAAAATTGATTTTAATATTCACTATTACTAATTAAAAGCATATAACCTATTTTTTTAATTATAACGGCAAACCTAACCAATTAAATATCCCTATCATCTTAAAGGATATATAAATCATTAAAACAGTGACAATATAACGGAGTTGCTTTTCAGGCAGTTTAAGAGAAGCCCATGTTCCAATCTGGGCTAAAGGAATACTGAATAAAACAATAACCAACACCTGCAATAGATTAACATAACCTAATGAACTAGAAGGTAATCCAGTTATCTGAAGTCCATTAAGTATATAAGCTAATATACCACCTATAGAAGTTAAAATAATAATGGCACTACTTGTTCCTCCAGCTTCTCTCATATTAAAACCCATAAATAAAACCATAGCAGGAATCAAAATTATACCCCCACCTACACCGAACAAACCAGACATTATACCCGCAAAACAACCCACCAATAGGAATAATAAAATATTATCCAATTTATCCCCATAGTTTAAATGTTCTTTAAAGAAAAGCATCCGGAACGCTACTAATAAGAGAAGTGTACTAAATAAAATTCGGGATAGATCACCAGGGATATGAGTAGCAATGTAACCACCCAATAGGGCGCCTAAAAAACCAGATAACCCCATATAAAAAGTTGCTTTTAAATCAACCTGCTGTTTACGATAATGGCCAATTGCACTGCTTAAAGCAGTCGGTATTATTATTGCCAGACTGGTACCGAAAGCCACCCTAATTGCTAGGGTGGGATCAAATCCCATGTTAATCAGCAGATAATAGAGTATGGGAACCATTATGAACCCACCACCAATCCCTAAAAGTCCAGTGGTAAATCCCACACCTACCCCTGTTAACACCAGAACTAATAAATAAAGTTCATAATCCATGTTGATTGTTTTATTATTTAGCTAGAAATATTTTATCCTATAGTAAATAACTAATTTATTTATTTTTAAGAATCAAGTCTTTAATATCATCAATTTCATTTTTAAGATCATTTAAATCGCTTTTTATATCATCGATTTCATTAGATCTATCCACTTCTTTTAAATGATCATTTATTTCATTTAACTTCTTATCAATCATATCCACAGATTCTTTAGTTTTTTCTGTGAGTTTTTCTGTGCCTGTTTTGAACTTTTCAATTAAAGAAAAGGTAGCTACTGAGGTGATGATACTGGTAAGTACCAGAGCACTTAACATGGAAATTACCCCCATCGTCCTTCCAACCCCAGTAACTGGGTTTATATCCCCATATCCAACGGTGGTTATTGTTTGTAAAATAAACCATAGAGAATCTTCATAATTAACAACCTGCGGATTTACCAGGTGTTCTGCCTCATAGAATATAAAAGAACAGATAAATAAAACCAAGAGAAAAATGGCTAAAGCATAAACTAATCTAGTTTTTTCCTGATATTTAAGAACCTCATTAGCGAATTTACTAGCGAAGAAGTATAGGCTGATCAGCTTGAGAATATTTAACAGTTTGAAATAGAAGATATAATCAATTAAACCAGTGTATAATCCAATGAAATAAAAGGGAATGAAACTAAACAACACTATTAGATTTCCTTTGACAAAATCTAATTTCTCTTCACGGCTAACAACTGCAGATATGAACAAAATCAATAAAATAACTGAAATTATGAGATCAATCACCGCAATATATTCCATGCTTAATAATCTTAAATTGGAGATAATTGATAAAAAGATGATTATTGAATCTAAGATAATTAAAAATAGTATTATCGCTTGCCAATAAAAATCTAGCCTGTGTGCTGTAAATTTCATATTAAATTACTCCACTAAAATATTTATATTAAGTTATAGGGTGTTTAAATTAATCTGTAAATTTTTCTCGAAACTTAAGCGTGAATTTAGTACCTTTCATAACATCTAAAGTTATATCAGCATCTATTTGTTCAGATAATCTGTTTATCAACTGTAAACCTAATGAATCTGTATATTTAAAGTCCAGATCTTCTGGGAATCCTACTCCATTATCTTCTATGATTAATATGTATTCCCCCTTATCCTTATCAAATTCAATGATTATTTCCCCATCTTTTCCATCTGGGAAGGCATATTTCATGGAATTTGAAAGTAATTCGTTGATTATTAATCCTAGGGGAACTGCGGTGTTGATGTCAAGGGTAAGATCATCCAGGTTTAATTTAAGGCTGATCTGGCTTGGATCTTTAACATAGGTATGGTATATTTCATAGGCTAGAGAAGAAATGTACTCACCAAAATTAATTCTTTTTAAATCAGTTGATTCATAAAGACGCTCATGAATTAAAGCCATAGACTGAGCACGGTTCTGACTTTCCCTGAATACATCAAGGGTTTCTTCATCTTTAATAAACTGTGATTGAAGGTTTAGTAAACTGGATATGACCATCAGATTATTCTTCACCCGGTGATGGATCTCCTTTAACAATATTTCTTTTTCATCTAAAGCTTGTTTTAGAGAGTTTTCAGCCCGCTTACGCATCAAAGATTCGGAAATAGCAATGGAAAGTTTCTCAAGTATTTTCTGATCATCCAGATTAAATCCTTCTTTCTTATTCCCCAGACAGATAGAACCGATTACTTCTCCTCCTTGTATTAAAGGAACTCCTAAAAATGAATTCAATACAGGATGTCCCTCAGGAATGCCTATACTATCCGGATGATTAGAAGGATCGTTGGTCAGTAGCGGTTTTCCATCCTGGGATACTTTTCCATAAAGTCCGTGCTCTTTCATATCTTTAATTAGAACAACAGCATCTTTTTTTTCGATTGAACACTCTTCCCATCCGGGATTGCTTATGGCTATGGTATCCATTCTGCCCTGCAGATTGCGTTCAACAATAAATCCGAATTTACTGCCAGTTATATCTTCACAAACTTCTAATGATTTTCTAGCTAGTTCTTCCTCATTTTCAACCGTTATTGCTATCTCAAATATCTTATTTATACCCTCGAGGGTTTTATTCTGTAATTTTATTCTGTCTTCTCTTTTCTTATGGTCCGATATATTCCTTCCTACTATTTGTGCTGCTTTTTTTCCTTCGAAGATTATGGGAACCGAAGCGGTTTCCATATCAATAATATTTCCTTCCAAGTCTATGATCTGACTTTTGGTCGGTTGATTTCTTTTATCATATTTTTTAGCAAATTCAATTCGCTGTTTTAATTTAGGCAAGTCCTTTGGATGGGCAATATCCTCAATTGCTAATCTAGTAACATCTCCTATATCTTCAGCTTTAAATATCTGTAGGGCCACTGGATTGGCATATACAATTCCCTCATCACCATAAATTAAAACCAGATCAGGAGAAGATTCAATCAACCTCCTGTAACGCTCCTCACTTTCTTTTAAAGCCTTTTCCACTTTCCTTCGCTCTGTAATGTCATATAAAGTTCCCTCTAAATATCCTTCTCCAGGATATAATTTAATTGAAGCCTGGACAATTATCGTACCATATTTGGTTAATAGTGGAATTTCAAAATAGTTTATGGTTCCTTCAATTTCCAATTGTTTAATCAACTTGCCCCTCAGCCCGGGATCAGCCCAATGAATTATGGAAGGTTTATTCAATAGTTCTTCTTTAGAATAACCAAACAATTCCATGAATTTATTATTGGCATCTAATATTTCTGATCCATCAATTTTTGAACGAAACATAGCAACCGGAGAGTTTTCAAAGAGATTGTAATATTTTTTCTCACTTTCCTGGAGTAATTTCAGAGCATTGCCTGCTAAAATTACCTGGGATGTGGTGGTGGCTAAATCTTCCAATAAGAATTCTAAATCAGCACTTATCTCATCCTTCTTAAATAAGGCCAATACACCTATGGGCTCTCCGTCCGGTGATGTGAGTTTAAAACCAGCGAAAGACACCAGGCCTATTTCGCGGGCCCATTCCCGGTCATGAACCCTGTGATCATGAACTACATCATTGGTAATGAATTTTAAATCAATTCCAGCAGCTATTCTTCCGATTTTATAACTACCCACAGGTACTCTTCGATGATCTCCATTTATACGGGTGTATCTGCCAGAACTAGCAATTAAGTGTAAACAGGAGGTGCGGTCCATGCAGGCGTCAGGTCCTTCTCTAACCTGGGCATGTATACATCCGTCATGACATATATCACCCTGTTTTATCAACCATATCCTTGCAAAATCAGCTTCAAATATTCTTACTACTGCATCGGTTATTATCTTAAGTTTTTCATCTAAACTTAATGGTTTTAGGAGCTGTTTTTTTAAATCTCCTAATTTTGAGGTTATCTCATCTTTTCTTAGAAGTTTCTGGTTCAATTCTTCCAGTTCAGTCGTGCGTTTCTTCAAATCTAAGTCTTTAAATTTCTCCCGTGACCCGGTTTTTTTCAAAAAATAGACCTCCTGGAGAATTTAATTATAATTAAAGAATTGAATTTTGTTTACTATAATTTTATAATATTTAACCCTTATTTATGATATTTAATCCATCAACTGTACCAACCAGTACTTGGTCAACTATTCTGGTGAAGATACCATTTTCCACTACTCCTGGGATAGAGTTAAGTGTTATTTCCAGTTCTTCAGGCTTGTTTATCCTGTTAAATTTCACATCCAAAACAAAATTTCCATTATCTGTGATGACCGGTCCGTCTTTTTTCTCCGCCATTCTTATATTCGCCGTTCCACCTATTTCATCCAATCGTTCCCCTACCACCCTGTAAGCGGGGGGTATTACTTCCACTGGTACTGGGAATTTTCCCAATTCATTTACTAACTTGGAATCGTCCACTATTACAATGAATTTTTCCGCTGCATTGTCCACTATTTTTTCCATGGTATGGGCAGCCCCTCCCCCCTTTATCAGATTAAGTTGGGGATCTACTTCATCAGCCCCATCCACCGCCACATCTATTTGGTGCTCATCCAATGTGGTCAAATCTATCCCTAAGTTGCGAGCTAGAAATGATGATTGGTAAGAAGTAGGTACTCCAAAAATCTCCATTTCTTCTTCTTTTATTCTATGGGCCAGTTTTTCTATGAAGTAGTGTGTAGTGGATCCGGTGCCTAAACCAACCACATCTCCATCTTCTATCAGTTGGGCAGCTTCATATCCGGCGAGTTTTTTTAGATTCATTTTCTATTATTCCTTAATTTTTATTTTATTTAATTACAATTCCAGACTTACTTGATTTAAATCTAATCCTTTAGCACATCGCACCTTTTTACCTATATTTTTAATTATCTTACATCGGTCGTTCTTATAAAGCCCAGCGGGAGTACATAAAAACTTCTGATCACATTCTTCATCACAGGGAGGAGGATTGAATACTATGTTTGATCCTTCAAAAGCTATCTTAGAATCGATTAAAGCGTTAATATTGGCTTTTTGAACGTTTACAACTTTGACCTTACCTCCGTCATGTACAGCGCAGGGATGTTGTGTGTCCTTAACCTGGGTGATTATATACATCCGTCCTTCTTCAAGGGTATCAATACATGTATTTTTGAACCTACATTTACCACAGGCAGGTGCTGGGCCGTAATGGATGAATTCAAGTCCTTCTATTGCTAGGCTGTTTCCTATTAGAGTTATCATATATCTTCTCCATTATAATTTCCACCAAAACTATACAATTTTAAACTCATATAACCCCAGTATTAATGGCCAGTGCCTCAGCAGCCTCCCGGGTTAGGCCCCGATCTCCCAGTATGGTGTATCTTTCTTTCCGTATGGTATGACTAATGGTTAGAGCCTTAATAATATATTCTGGTTCAATACCTATTTCTTCTGCATTAATTGGGGCTTTTACAGTTTTAAGTGCGTCTCTAATAGATTTCCAGTCACCCCCGTGAAGGTACATCATCATAATGGTCCCAATACCACACTGTTCTCCGTGCAATGCAGGTTCCGGTGCCAACATGTCCAGTGCATGGGAGAACTTATGTTCCGAACCACTCGCTGGTCTGCTGCTTCCTCCTATGCTTATGGCCATGCCACTGGATATTAAAGCTTTAACTACCAGTTCAGCACTTTCTATTAACCCTTCTTTAACTGCCTCTGCAGATTTCATGGTCATTTGTGCAGTCATTAAAGATAATGCCGCTGCTGAATCACTGAAATCTTCATTTAAAAGACGATGTGCTAATTTCCAATCCATTACTGCTGTTTGATTGGATATTACATCCCCAAATCCTGCTGCTAAAAGCTTGAATGGTGCTTTGCTTATTATTTTAGTATCAGCTATGACTCCTATAGGTGATTCGGCTGGTAAAGATACACTACTCCCCTCATTTTTTATAGATGCTCTTGGTGAAGCGATTCCATCATGAGATGCTGCAGTCGGAATGCTTATGAAATTTATACCAGATCTGGTAGAGGAGAGTTTAGCCACATCAATTACCTTTCCCCCACCAACCCCTAAAATTAGTGAATGGTTACTTATCATATCCTGAACTTCCAGAACACTGTCCATAGAAGCTTGTTTAATGGTGATGCTTTCAACTTCATAGCCATGGTTCCCTAAACTTTCCATAGCATCCTCACCACCTATTTTAGTGGTGTTTGTACCACTTACCACTATAACATTGCCTTTAAATTTTAAATCACGGCATATGGCTCCTGTTTCTCTTATTATCCCCGGGCCTGTGTGTATTTCACGTGGTAACTGTATCTTCCTATAGTCCATGGCTATCATTCCTTTTAATAACAGATATTATTTATATGCAGACTCTTAATTATATGTATTAGTCTAATTTAAATTGATTATAATTAAATGCTACATATATTATTCATAAAGAGATTGATTAAACATATCAAATGAAGTTTATCAGGGCGGATAAAATTGTCAAAGTTCAGTGAATGGTTCCATAAAATATTAGAAGAAGCAGAAATAATCGATACCAGATATCCAATAAAGGGCATGCATGTATGGCTCCCTGAGGGTTTTAAAATAAGAAAACACACCCTTAAGATATTAAAGGAAATTTTAGATAAAGACCATGAAGAGGTGCTTTTTCCTTTACTTATTCCGGAAGATGAACTAGCTAAAGAAGCCATACATGTAAAAGGATTTGAGGATGAAGTTTACTGGATAACCCATGGTGGATTGACGGAACTTAATAAAAAACTGGCATTAAGACCAACCAGTGAAACAGCTATTTATCCTATGTTCTCTTTATGGGTCAGATCCCACACCGATCTACCCCTTAAATATTATCAGGTGGTTAACACCTTCCGTTATGAAACCAGACACACCCGTCCCTTGATAAGGGTCAGGGAAATAACCACTTTCAAAGAAGCACATACAGTCCATGTAAATAAAGAAGATGCCGAAAACCAGGTAAAGGATGCTGTAAAAATATATAAAAGATTCTTCGATAAATTAGGCGTACCTTACGTGGTGACCACCAGACCAGAATGGGATAAATTTCCCGGTGCAGATTATACAGTAGCCTTTGATACATTACTACCAGATGGCAAAACTCTCCAGATCGGTACGGTGCATAATCTTGGCCAGACATTTGCACGAACCTTTGATATTACCTATGAAACCGAATCCGGAGAACATAGATATGTATATCAAACCTGCTATGGGCTTTCAGATAGGATTATTGCTTCAATAATCGGTGTGCATGGTGATGAAAAGGGATTATGTCTTCCACCAGCCGTTGTCCCCCTTCAAGTGGTCATAGTACCCATCCTATTCAAGGAGGGAAAGGAAGAAGTACTCAGTTTCTGCAGAGAAATGGAAGATAAACTGAGAGATCAGGGTAACTTAAGGGTTTATCTTGATGATCGGGATATTAGAGCTGGTAAAAAGTTCTATGAATGGGAAATGAGAGGCGTCCCATTAAGAATAGAGATAGGTCCCCGGGATATACAAAATGGTGAAATGGTTATATTCAGCAGGTACAACCTGAAGAAGGAAACCCAGAAAATGGATCCAGAAAAATTAGTAGAGGATATCAACAAGCTTCTGGATAATATAACCAGGAAGATGACGGATAAATCATGGAATTTCCTGAATGAAAACATCAGAACTGTTAAAACCATGGATGAAGCAATAGAACAGATTACGGGAAATAAGGGCATAATATCCTTCAACTGGTGCGGTGAAAGTGAATGTGGAAAGGATATGGAAGAAAAATTACGGGTGGACTTACTAGGGGTCCAATCATCATCTGAAGAAGGAGAAATATGCGTTAACTGCGGAAAACCTGCTCGAAAAACTACATTAATGGCAAAAACATATTAATAGATATAAAAAACTTTTTGAAGTTATTAATGATAATAATTTAAGTTGATTAATCCCAAAAAAAATAAAGTTGAGGTAAACCATTAATATGAATTTCAGAGTCATTTTACTGGTGCTGGTGGTTATTATCTTCACACTAGGATGTATACTAGTAAGTAACACTTACTTTGAATCTACATCACTTAAGGATACCTATAACCAGGGAGATGTGGAAATCATCCAGAACACCGCAGCAGGCACAATACCCCATGTAGTTCTAGTAAAAAACAGCGGTAAAAAACCAATAATGATAGAGACAGGACAGATCCTTGAAAGCAACACTTCTCAAGATCTGGTCATAGCAGAAGATAAAAAAGTGAATCAGAATTCCAGCAGTTTCATCAGGGCCTACTGCTTCCAACCAAATCAAACAGCAACACCTGGAGCAAAACTTAAACCAACAGATAAAGCCTCAGCAGAGATCCAAAAAATCATAAAAAGTACAAATCTAACCGATAATCAAAATACTACCCAATCACAGCTTCAAATATGGATAATGGTATCTAAAAATAATCTAAATATAAATACAGGAGAAGCAGCAATATTCATAGAAAAACAAGGTAACAACACTGATGAAATATCCAAAAAATTACAAACCGCCAAAAACAGTATAATTAAAAGTTTAAACATTACAGAAGGAGACCTGAAAAACTTAAATTCCAGCTCCAACCTCGGTTACAATGATATCCTAAACCTATTAAACGAGTTTGTAAACTGGATCAAATATTCCTTCAACATAAACTAATCTTGAGGAAAATTTAATAATATAAACTAAACAAATCCCAAAAAAATCAAACAAAAAAACAAATATTTCTAACTCGGATAAAAAAAATACTTTTATCAAATCAAACCTTCACTTTTTTAAGACAAATATTTAAAGGTTCAACTATGGAAACATATGCCATAATTCCCGTATCCCGATTCTCCAATGCAAAAACAAGATTATCACCAACCCTAACCACTAATGAACGAGAAAACCTATTAAAATCCATGTTAAAGGATGTTATAAAGGTTTTGAAAAAAAATGTTACTGAGGTTCTGGTAATAAGTGCAGATCCAGATGTATTAGCATATGTGGAAAAATTAGAGGTCATATCACTGAAAGAGGAGGGGAACACAGACCTAAATGGGGCTTTAACCCAGGCACTGAATTGGTGCTCTAAACACTGCTTGAAAGTACTAATAGTTCCATCGGATATTCCACTAATTAAAGAGGAACATGTACAAAAAATATTAGAAAAAGGAAGAAAAGCAAATATGGTGATAGCACCGGCAAAAGGAGGAGGAACCAACGCCCTCCTAGTTCCTGCCGAGGGAATGGAAATGAAATTCGGAGAATGCAGCTTCTTCGAACACCTGAAAGTAGCTGAAAACAAAGGATTCTCCTATTCAATATTTGATTCCTTTTATCTTTCCCTGGACGTTAATACTGCTGAAGACCTGGGTGAGATCATTATTCATGGTAAAAATACCGAAACACGTTCCTATCTGGAAAAAATAAACCTTAAAGTCCGTTCTAACCATGGGATTGAAAGATTACGCGTATTAAGAGATTAATATAAAGATAATTTTTAAAAAAAAATCTGTTGGTAAAAAATGTCGGTATTAAGTATAGCAGGATTCGACCCATCTGGAGGTGCCGGTATCTTAAATGATGTCAAAACTTTCCATGCTCTCCAGGAATACGGGACTGCTGTGATCACCGCATTAACATCCCAAAACATAAGAAGAGTGGAAGAAATCCTTCCTATAGATGTGGAATTTGTTGAGAAACAGATAGATATAATCTTAGAACAAGAAAATATAGTTCATGCTAAAACAGGAATGCTATACTCTCCAGAGATTATCAAAGCCGTCTCTCGTAAAGTGGAGGAGTATGAGTTGAAGGTAGTGGTGGATCCGGTTATGATAGCTGGTTCGGGGGATCCTCTATCAAAAACAAGTATGGTTCACGCTATAAAAAAATATCTACTACCATTAGCCCAGCTTACCACCCCCAATATCTTCGAAGCACAAGCCCTATCAGGAATTGAAGTGAAAAATAGGGAGGATGCTATTAATGCTGCTACTAAAATTGGAGAAATCTGTCCAGTAGTGGTGACCGGAGGACATCTTAATGGAACAGATGTGCTTTTTAATAACTCCATTAAGGTAATGGAGGGTGAATTATTGAATAGTGACAATGTCCATGGAAGCGGATGCACCTTCTCAGCAGCCTGTACAGTGTATTTAAATAGAGGATTGGGGATCGAGAACTCCATCCTTAAAGCCGGTGAATTCACCAAAAAAAGCATTAAAGACGGTTTAAAAGGAACATTGGATCAGTTCTGGAAATATAAATAATCAGTTCTAGATTATATCCTCTAAGAAAGTGTTAAGATCAGATAATGTTTTATAAAAATTGAAAAATAAATAAAAAAAATGAATATTTAAAATTAACAAATATAATCTTAAATATTATTTTATAAAAAAAAATTGAGGTGTATTCATGGTTTCAAGTGATGAGATAAAAAGAAGACTGGAAGCAAAAAGAAAGGGAATCGAATATCAAGAACGCGTGGGAAGAGGTCCTAATAATGCTAAGGAGTGTCCTTATTGTAATACAATGAATCCATCAACTGCTAAATTTTGCGTGGGCTGCGGTAAGAAACTGGAAACTCCGGAACCTGAAACCGGTTTTAAACCAGATATAAGAGGACCAGAAACCAGTGAAAATGAAGAACCTGAAGCTAAAACAGTTACCAATAGACCTGATGATTTTAGTAACACCTCAAAACAAAGGATTAAAATAAAAGAACCTGAAGAACCAACTGAAGAAGTATCAGAGAAACTGGAACCCATAGTACCTTCTGCACCTGAAACAGAACAAACATCAACTGCCACAGCTCCAGAAGCAGAACCAGTTCAAGAAAAATCTCCTGAACCACCGCAGGTTAAACAGACCATACCAGAAGTTGTAACTCCCAAAACAGAACCAGAAATAGTAACCCCTGAAACAAAAACAGAACCAGAGGAAATAACCCCGGAATCCCAAACAGAATCAGAGGTAGATCCTGTGGAGAGGATTAAAAAAGCCAAGGAACTTCTGGATATTGGGGCGATTACGCAAGAAGAATTTGATATGATAAAAAATAAGTATCTGGATTTACTATAAACCATTTTACTCTATTTATTTCTTTATATAGAAATTTTTTTGAATTTATAATATGTTGAATATGGTGGTGGGATTTTCTTGTCTGAAAATTATCATTCAGATGAAGATTTAGGCATATATAAATCAATTTTTGAAGCTAGTTTAGATGCTATTTTAATTACCAAACCTGATGGTTCCATTCTCCAAGCTAATCCCACGGCTAGAGCTATGTTTGGCATGACCCAGGAAGAAATTATATCTGCTGGAAGAGATGAGTTATTAGTCCAAGATGAAGCACTTAAATCGGCCCTTGAGATGAGATCTCAAAAAGGAAGATTTAAAGCAGAATTAACCTTTAAACGAAAAGATGGAACCACATTTGTAGGAGAAGTTACTTCCACATTATTCACGGATGTAGATGGTGTAATCAAATCTAATTTAATCATAAGAGATATCAGTGAGGGTTTAGAATATAAGAAACAAATAGAATACCATTCCTATCTTCTCAGCCAAGTAAATGATGCGGTAATTGGAACAGACTCAAATTTTCATATTAAATTCTGGAACAAAGGCGCTGAACAAATCTTTGGATATAATGAATCAGAATCGTTAGGTAAAACTACATTTGAACTTCTAAACCCCAAATATGAACCTGGTGATAGAGATAAAATAATAGATGAATTAAAGCGAAATGGTATCTCTCGTGTTACTGTGCGTACCAAACATAAGAACGGGAAAGAAATCATTGTAGATGTGAATAGTACCAGAATTGAACCAGGATTTGAAGATACCTCTGAATACATTGTTGTCTATAGAGATATCACCAAACAGGTTAACGATGAAATAAAACTCCGCAGATTAAATGAACGTTTAGATATCGCTTCTAAAGCTGCTGGAGTTGGAATTTGGGATTGGGATATCCTATCAGATGAAATCGAATGGTCCCCGGTTATGTTTGAACTATTTGGTCTTGAACAGGATAAAGATAATGCTACATTTAAAACTTGGGAAAAGAGATTGCACCCTAAAGATTTAGAAATAGCAAAAGAAAATATTCAAAAGGCTATTGAAGAACAAAGTTTCCTGGACAACCAATACAGGATATTACATCCTAATGGAGATATTAGATGGATTGATTCCTTAGGACAGGCAGAATATGATGAAAATAACCATCCATTACGAATGACTGGGATCTGTATAGATATCACAGAACGCAAGCTCATGGATATTAAACTCAATGAGATGTTAGAAAATTTAGAGGAAAAAGTTCACCAAAGAACCAAAGAATTAGTAATGGCTAATGAATATAACCGTAATCTTATTGAGACCTCTTTAGATCCTATGGTGACCATAGGTCCTGATGGGAAGATCACAGACGTTAATAAAGCCACGGAAAAGGTCACTGGTTATTCAAGGACAGATCTTATAGGAACAGATTTTGCTTATTATTTCACTAAACCTGAAGAAGCTGAAGATGGATATCAACGTGTTTTTAAGGAAGGAATGGTCAGAGATTACCCTCTGGAGATAAAACATAAAAATGGAAGTTTAACACAAGTTTTATACAACGCTTCCGAATATATGGATGAACAGGGGGATGTAGTAGGAGTTTTCGCTGCTGCCAGGGACATCACAGAACGTAAACATGCTGAAGAAAAACTTAAGGAATACAAGGAAAGCTTGGAAATGCAAGTAAGGCAAAGAACAGAAGAACTAGAAAAATCCAATGCAGACCTTAAAAAATTCGCTTATGTAGCCTCTCATGACCTTAGGGAACCTCTCAGGATGATCACTAGCTTTTTACAGTTGTTGGAACGGCGTTATAAAGATCAGTTAGATGAAGATGCCCATGAATTCATATATTATGCAGTAGATGGTGCCAAACGTCTGGATAATATGATCATGGACCTGTTAGAATATTCCAGGGTAGCTAATAAAGATATGATGTTCAATGAAGTTGATTTTGAAGATGTGATGACTCAGATCAATTTAAATCTAAATGTGACTATCCAAGAAAATAATGCCAAAATAACCTATGATAACCTACCTATGGGGGTTAAAGCTGATAAGAACCAGATGATTTTGTTGTTCCAGAATCTTATTGGCAATGCTATCAAGTATCGCAGCAAATTAAATCCTGAAATACATATAACCTCCCATGAAGAAGGGGATTATGTTGTTTTTGTTGTTAAAGATAATGGAATCGGAATAGACCCTAAATATTTAGATCGTATCTTCACCATCTTTCAAAGATTACACACCCATCAGGAATATGAAGGCTCTGGAATCGGTCTTTCAATTGCTCAGAGGATTGTCCATCAGCATGGTGGGGAAATATGGGCTGAATCAGAGTTAGGTAAAGGCAGTATCTTCTATTTCTCCCTAAATAAATCTTAAGACTTTTTTGTATATACTCTTAACTCACAATCAATCTTAACACCGCATAAAAAAAATAATGTATCTTTTCTTAACTAGGAAAATTTATAAACCATGGATATCATAAGTTGTTATTAGATGAATTAAGATGAAAATGTCGTTTGATTTTTTTATGATCAAATAATTTTATATGAAATTCATGTCCTTACCGCCTCCAAAAAAATTAAAGACATGATATAGTGTTCCTAGGGTCTAAAAACCCTATGAACACCTATTTTTAATAACGAGTACTATTCAATTAAAATTTAACTATTTTTAATGAAAATATTTAATATATATAATGTCTAATATTGTAATTAGGTGATATAGTTTGAAAGAAGAAAAAAAATTCATCAGCACCATGGATGTAAAGGATAAAAATGGAAAAATTTTAGGAGCAGTATGTGTGGCCCCAGCTAAGGAGCTTGGCAAAAGAGACATCCTCTTAATGGAAGAGGAAAGCGGAACACAATCAGCAAGAAGTATAACAGAATTAATTAACATGCTTTCAAAGAAAAACGTATCATACGAAGAGAGAAAAATAGTTTTAGACTTCTTATCCGAAAGATTAAGAAGTTTAGAACAAAATATAACCATTAATACTTCAAAAAAACCTAAAAAATAATAAATATAATTATAAACCCTTAAATAGCCCTGGAGGAAATATGAAGAGTGAGTTTAATAAACCTATTGAAATAATGGTGATAGAAGACAATCCAGGTGACATTAGATTAATTGAAGAAGTTTTCAAGGATGCACAGATCAAAAATAACATGCAAATAGCACAAGATGGTGAAAAAGCCCTGGAAATGCTCAGAAATAAAGGAGAACATTCACAGGACACTCGTCCGGATCTTATTTTACTTGATCTAAACCTTCCAAAAATGGATGGAAGAGAACTTTTAAAAGAAATTAAGGAAGATGAAAACCTTAAATGTATCCCTGTAATCATCTTAACCACTTCAAATGCACAAGAAGACATCATAGAGACCTATAAAAACAATGCCAATTGTTACATAAACAAACCATTTGATTTTGACCAATTCATAAGAGTAATAAAAACCATTGAAGAGTTCTGGCTTAACACAGTTAAGTTACCATCAGGGTGAAATAAATGGATGAACAAACCATCAAAATATTATTAATAGAAGACAATCCCGGAGACACTGTCATCATCCGGGAGATGTTAAAGGAAATCATAGGTATGAATTTTAAGTTAATAAATGCCACTGGTTTAAATGATGGTTTCGAAATTATCTCCAAAGAACAAATAAACATCATATTACTGGATCTTAACCTTTCTGATAGTTTTGGGATAGATACATTTTATAAGATGAATAAAAAAGCACCTAATATCCCTATCATTATTCTAACAGGTCTTTCTGATGAAGAATTAGCAATTAATGCAGTGGGAAAAGGTGCTCAGGATTACCTGGTTAAGGGTCAGATCGAGAGTCAATTATTGGCTAAATCTATTAAATACGCTATTGAAAGAAAAAATATAGAACGTAAATTAAGGGAAAGTGAAGAGAAATATCGTCTGATGGTAGAAAAAATGCAATCCGGCATTTTCTTAATGAACTCACAGAACAAGTTAACCTATATCAACCTGTCATTTGCTAAAATGTTAGGTTACAAAATATCAGATATGGTAAAAAAAGACCTGTCCTATTTTACAGATGCAAATGGAATTAGATTATTCAATGAATACTTAAAAAAATCGGGTCACACCTATGAATTAAAACTAAAGCGAAAGGATGGTAGTTCTATTTATGCCCTGGTATCATCAAACCCCTTATATAAAGCTGATGGCTCATATTTAGGGGCAATTTCCATACTTACAGATATTAGCTCCCGGAAAAATGTTGAACAATCTCTGATGAATGCTATGAAAGAAAAAAATGAAGATTTCTTTTTGATCATGGGAAATATGATGGAAGCCATTAAGCCATTAATTCAAAATGAATATAAAGATGAATTCATGGATAAATTCGCCTGATTAAATGAATAATAATACCAACCTTTTAAAAAAATAATGATACCTCAAAAAAAAATCTAAGGAGATATAGATGGAAAAAGACGTAGAATATATTGTGGAGAACTTCAAAGGAATACTATGGGATGAACTCCAGGAAGATCTCTGCAATATGAGTAGAGAGGATTTACAAGAGATAATACTCAGACTGAAAAAAAGATTCGGATGAAATATTGCTATTTAACCCAATATTTAAAATTCGAATAACCTAGGTTTAATAAATTAAACCTTAACACTATTTCTAATCCTATTTTTTTATTATTCCAATCTGAAAATCTAAGTTAATCAAATCTAGATAATAAATAATATTAAATATGGTTTACAATTCATAAACCTCATCAGACGATAGTACACTGGCTCCTCCTTCGGTTAAGGCCTTTATACCTGCATCGATATTTTCTGTGCGCAACACCACTATGGCCTGCTCCACTTTTTTCTCTGCAAATGCATATAAATATTCTACATTTATATCAGCCCTATTCAATATTCCCAGGATCTTCTCCAGGCCCCCTGGTTCATCTGGAACACCTACAGCAATCACATCGTTCACCTTAACCACGAAATTATGCTCCTCCAGGATACTTTGAACCTGGTCGATATCAGGTACTATCATTCTTAAAATACCAAATTCAGATGTATCAGCTATAGAAAGGGTTCTAATATTAACATTAGCATTGCCCAGTACTTCTAATGCTTTCTGTAATCTTCCCTTCCTGTTTTCTAGAAATACAGATATTTGTTTCAACTTCATTTTAAACACTACCATCCTCTTAATAAATATTAGATTTTTTAAAGATTTCTCTTATCTATCACCCTAACTGCTTTACCTTCGCTTCTAGGGAGACTTTGCGGTTCTACCAGACTAACATTAACCCTCAATCCTATTTCATCATGAATATGTTCCTCAATATTCCTCTTCACTCCCTCCACATGTTTCACTTCATCAGAGAATAGAACTGGTGAAGCCTCCACCTGCACTTCCAATTCATCAAGTTGATGAGGTCGGCTTACTATGATCTGATACTGGGGATGTAATCCTTCTATTTTTAGAAGAGCTCTTTCGATCTGGGAGGGGAATACAATAACTCCCCTTATCTTAAGCATATCATCACTTCTTCCGGTAATGCGGTCCATTTTCACCAGGGTTCTGCCACATTCACATTTACCGGGTCGAAGTGTTGTTATATCCCTGGTACGGAATCTGATAACCGGCATGCCTTCCCTGGTAAGGGTGGTTAATACTAGCTCTCCTTTACTTCCGTGAGGTAATGCCTTTAGGCTTTCCGGGTCTATGATCTCCGGGTAGAAATGATCATCGAATATATGCAGTCCATCCTTCTTGTAACATTCCTGGGCTACTCCGGGCCCTATGATTTCAGTTAAGCCATAAATATTAAGGGCTGATAGTTTTAATCTTTTTTCTATCTCCTCTCTCATCTCTTCAGTCCACATCTCAGCACCGAAAACTCCTGCCTTCAGATTAAGTTTATCAGGACCCACACCCTGTTCTTCCAGGACTTCTGCCAGATACATAGCATAGGATGGGGTGCAGGTTAGAATGGATGATCCGAAATCCTGCATGATTTCCACCTGTCTCATGGTATTTCCCGCAGATATAGGAATTACTGTAGCCCCTATCTTCTGAGCACCATAATGTACACCTAATCCTCCCGTAAAAAGACCATAACCGTAGCAGTTCTGTATACGATCGGTCCTATCTCCTCCGGCCATGGTTAAGGAACGGGCCATAACTTCACCCCATAGATCCAGATCATTCTGGGTGTATCCTGATACCGTGGGTTTACCGGTGGTACCTGATGTGGTATGCACCTCTACAATATCATCCGGAGAAACCGCGAACATTCCGAAAGGGTATGCATCTCTTAAATCAGTTTTACTGGTAAATGGGAGTTTTTCTATGTCATTTAAAGCTTGTATATCCTCTGGTGAAACTCCTACCTCATCAAAGGCTTTTTTGTAATAAGATACGTTTTCATAAGCACGTTTTACAACTTCCTGTAGTCTCTTAAGCTGTAATTCTTCCTTTTCTTCTGCAGCCCTACACTCTGCCTCTTCATTCCAGATCATTTAAATCCCCTCTGGCCCAAAAAAATCAGTTATTCCCCATAATTTAGAAGTATCACTAATAAATTAAGCTTGATTGTTTAAAAACATTACCTTCAAAATTTTAATATTTCTAATTCTTGATTTTAAAAAAAATAAAAAGAGTAAGGATAGAAAATTAGATTTCAGTAGCCAACCATGCTTCTATCCTTTCATTGACTTTATCCCAGTTTACTATGTTCCAGAATGCTGCGATATATTCTGGGCGTACGTTTTTATAATCTAAATAGTAAGCATGTTCCCAAACATCTAAAACCAGCATGAATCTGAAGTTGGGGATCAGGTTCACATTATGTTTTTCTATCTGATTTATGAATATACGGTTAGTTTTTTTACATAAAGACAGAGCAGCCCATCCTGATCCTTCAGTGCTCGCCGCTGCCTGGGTGAACTCCTTTTTAAATGTTTCAAAACTGCCGAAGTCTTTCTCGATGTACTCAGCTATTTTTCCTACTGGTTCGCCACCATTTTCTGCTGCAGGGCCCAGATTTTCCCAGAAGAGGTTGTGCAGATTGAATCCTCCTACGTTGAAGGATAATTCCTTGGCTGCTGCTTTAACATCAAACTCTTCACCAGATTTTCTTGCGTCAAATTTCTTTAATAATGCGTTTGCACCATCAACATAGGCCTGATGGTGTTTATCATGGTGTATTTGCAATTGTTCAGCTGATATGTATGGTTCTAATGCTTTAAAGTCGTAGGGTAATTTGGGAAGTTCATATTGTTTAGTTTCCATTTCAATCTCCTCCTACCATTTATAATAGTTTCTGTAACATAACCACCAGTCAAAGCACTTGTACTGTTCGGGTCTTTTAATTGCGGTTTCTATATCTGCTGCGGGTGGTATGATTAATCCTTTGCCTATTATCTCATTACAGGGCCAATTAGCTGGTATGGCCACTCCTTTATCTTCAGCTGTCTGGAATCCTTCTAACATTCTCAGTATCTCATCTATGTTTCTGCCTAGTTCCTGTGGGTAATATAGCATGGCTCTGATAATTCCTTGAGGATCGATGATAAATACTGCTCTTACTGTATTTGTGCCTTTATTTGGGTGTATTAATCCCAATTTTTTGGCAACAGCTCCAGTGTCTGCAATAATCGGGAATTCTATTTCTATATCGAAGTTTTCATAAATCCATTCGATCCATTTAAGATGTGAGAACACCTGATCTACGGATAAACCGATTAATTCACAGTTCAATTCCTCAAATAGATCATATCTCAATTGAAAGGCCACAAATTCAGTGGTACAAACTGGAGTAAAGTCACCAGGATGACTAAAGAGAACAAACCATTTTCCTTTAAAGGCTTTGGGTAATTTCATCATTCCATGGGTGGTTTGAACTTCCATTTTTGGGAATTCATCTCCTATAAGTGGCATTCCTCTATCTTTCTTTTTCATTTTTTTTACTTCGTAAATTTTGTCTCCCATAATAATACCCCCTAGATTCATTTCTATTGTCTTAATATATGGTGATTTTTTTATTTATTTCTTTCGTTGAGATGTGAAAAATAGTTAGATCTTTTAAAAATCAATTTAAATTGAAATGGTAAATGGAATCTTAAAATAATAACTTCTAAATAATAAAATAAAAAAAAGGGAAAATGAGTTTATTCATCTGCTGCTGGGGGATGGAAAATTCTGGAACCAAGTTCCTGATCAAGCATCAGGATTCCGCTGTTATCTTCGCCTGCTAATTTTACTTTCTGTAGCACTCCACTGGCTGATTCTTCTTCTTCTACTTGTTCAGCGACATACCATTGTAGGAAATTGTTGGTAGCATGATCACTTATTGATATGGCCAGATCCACCAGTTTATTGATCAACCCGGTTACCATTTGCTCATGCTCATAAACATGTTCAAATACAGCGATAGTTGAATCCCATTCAGTGGGAGGGGTTTCGATTTCTGTCAAAATGACCCTTGCACCTCTCTGTACAAGATAATCATAGAATTTCATGGCATGGGATAATTCTTCCTGGGCCTGCACCCGCATCCAGTTGGCAAAACCACTGAGATCTGTAGATTCAAAGTAGGCGGCCATGGAAAGGTAAAGATATCCAGAATAGAGTTCTGCATTTAACTGCTTGTTAATGGCGCTGACCATCTCTTCATCAAGCATTTTTTTTAACCTCCAAAAAATAATTCTAATTAAAAAAAATTGTTTAATTTTGCTTTTAGTCTGCTTTTTTAAACATAGCTTTACCTACACCACATAGTGGACAGACCCAATCATCTGGTAAATCTTCAAAAGATGTACCCGGTTCGATTCCGCCATTGGAATCGCCAAGCTCAGGATCGTAGGTATATCCGCATGCTGTACAAATGTATTTGTCCATTTATAACCTCCAGATAGCCTTATGATAATAATTATGTAAGGCTATTTATTCATTGCATTTTATAGTTTTTTGTATATTTAAACTATTTGAATAATAATTAATGGAAATATTTAACCAAATTTTTTAATATAATTCCCTATTTAACCAGTAAAACAGGGATATTAACGGTTTTTAATGTATTTTCTGCTACACTGCCCAGTAATATTTTTTTAAGTCCGGTTTTTCCATGGGTGCCTATGACAACCAGGTCGGCTCCGGTTTTTTCAACAATCTTAGACATATCATGGGTTGGACTACCTACTATTAACACCTGATCTACTTGTACACCCTGTTTTTCGCCTTTAAGAGCTGCTTTTTCCAATATAGATTTTCCTTCCTCTTCCAAGACTTCAAAGGGGTTAATTAGTTTTTCATCTATGATATGCACCACAACTAGTTTCCCCTGAAATTTCCTGGCTATGGATATAGCCACTTCTTCTGCTTTAAGAGCAAACTGTGATCCGTCAGAGGGAACCATTATAGTTTTAAACATCATTTACCACCCTTATTTATCTCATTAAACAATATTTCAGTTATTTATCTCATTAAACAATATTTCAGTTAATCTATCCTGTCATCTGTTCTCTTATATCATCTAAATCCTTAAGATACTCTGCTTTACATCTTTTTATGAACTCATGGCACATTTTGTGTGGTTCTCCTTCCATTATCAGTTTTCCATCCTCAATCATAATAGCACGAGTGGTAACTTCCTCTATAAAGTCAATATGGTGACTGACCATTATAATGGTAGTATTAAAGCTTTTATTTATCCTTTTAAGTGAATTTGACACCATTCTCAGGGTTATGGGATCTAGATCTCCGAATGGTTCATCCAGTATTAGAATATCTGGTTTTGAAGCTAAAACCAGGGCCAGGGTAGCTCTTACCTTCTGTCCTCCAGATAATTCATAGGATCTCCGGTCCAGTATGTCCATGGGTAAATTCAATGCTTCGAATATGGGTTGTGAGTATTCTTTCACTTTTTTATCAGGGAAGCTGGGGAATAGTTCATCCAGTATGTTTGCTGATAATCCTATCTGTTCTAACCGCATTTTAGCCTCATTTTCAGGTAAATCAGTAAGCTGATAAAGTACATCTAAGATTTTATCAGAAATTTCAAGTTCTTTTGCTTTCTGTTTAGCCTGCCATACTACATTTTCATTCTTAACCCCTAATCTCGAGGCTATCTGGTCTTTAATGGTGGCGTGATGTACTAAGGAAAACTCCTGATGCATGAAACCCATCTTCCTTCTTACCTTCATCCTCTGAATGTCTGGTTGATGCATATCCACCCAATCACCATCTGACTTGAAGTAAACTTTCCCTGTATCTGGAATGTCCAGACCAGCTATCATCCTTAGAAGAACTGTCTTACCAGCGCCGCTTAACCCCATCAAGGATATTATTTCCCCTTCTTGTACCTTGAAGTTCACGTCTTCGACATTAAGTACGTTTCCTCCTTTAAGAAGTGTGAATCTGCGTCCTACATCTTCTACTCTAATTAAGGTTTCACCTACTTCTAATGGATCTCTTAGAGTTTCCATGGGCTCCATATTATGTACGAATTCTCTGATTATGTTTTTTGGTGTTCCTTCTTTTATTATTTCTCCGTTTTCCATTAAAAGCAGTCGTTGTGAGAGGTAATTGTGTACTTCGGGAAGGTGTGATACCAGTAGGACGGTTATACCCATCTCCTGATTAATTTTTTTAATAGCGTTTAATATTTCCTGTTTAGATTTGGGACAGGACATGGTGGCAGGTTCATCTAAAAGCAGTATTTCGGGTTTTTTAGCTAATTGTCTGGCCATTATCAGTCTCTGTTTTTCCCCTCCGCTTAATACTGGGGCGAAATGTTCTATCTTATGGCCCAGGCCAACCACCTTCAGGAGCTCGATGGCTTCTTCTCCAAATTCATCATTGGCAAATTCAAAATCAGTGAGGGCTTCATCACCATATTTAGCACCGTAAAGCTTTCTTACCACATTCTGATAAGCGGTCTCAGCCCATAAACCAAAGGATCTCTGCAAGTGTATGGCAGTAGCTTTCTTTAAATTATGAGATTCATAGGAATTTGAATCAGGAGTGATTTTAATATCTCCCAGGGTTATTTTTCCATTATCAAAGGATTCAACTCCCCTTATTATTCTTAATAATGTGCTTTTTCCTGATCCACTCATTCCTATAATACCAACAATTTCTCCATCTTTAATTGTTAGATTTACGCTTTTTAAAGCTTCAATTTCTGCTCCGTCCTTCATTTTATAAGTTTTAGATAAATTTTCAACTTTTAACATATTTTCACCAGAGAATAAACCTTTAGAATTAGATCATGATACTTTTAAAAAAATATGAGAAGATAAACTTTAATAATTTTATATCCTGTCTATTTAAGTTCATGGTTTTTATTATTTATTTTTAATTATTTATCTGTGCCTGAAAAATTGTTTTTTTATTTGTTCATATTATATATCCAGTATTAAACAATATAATAATTGTATAATAAGTTAACCGGTGATATTAAATGGTGGATAAAGTTAGAGGATTGCTGGTGGGAAGACTGCAGCCTATTCACAAGGGACATATGGATGTTATTAAGCGAATTTTAGCAGAGGTTGATGAGGTGGTAATTGGTATAGGTAGCGCCCAGCTAAGCCACACAGCCAAGGATCCCTTCACCGCCGGAGAGAGAACCATGATGATAAGCAAAGCACTCAGCGAGTATGGAATTTCCACATCCAGTTATTACATCACCCCTATACAGGATGTAGCCTGCAATTCATTATGGGTTGCCCAGGTTAAGATGTTAACCCCTCCTTTTGAAATTATTTATTCTGGAAATTCACTGGTTGAAAGACTTTTTATTGAAGCAGGATACAAGGTCACCAACCCCCCCATCTATAACAGGGAGATTTACTCTGGGACAGAGGTTAGAAAAAGAATGATCACCGGTGATGATTGGAAATCCTTGATACCCGACTCGGTGGTGGAAGTCATCGAAGAAATCGATGGTGTTAAGAGAATCAGACATATCAATAAAGAGGGTATTTAAATTAAATATTATGTATAAAAGTAATAATAATAATAGATTATAATAATATTAAAAATAAATCATTCTAAACATAAGAAGGGATACTCTATGGAAATCATGGCAAAAATTGTTGATAAAAGAGAAGAAGATTATGATATCGGCAAACTCCGGGAAATTATCATAACCAATGAACATATCAATGAATGCGGAGCTATATATTCCTTTGAGGGTATTGTCCGTGGAGTAGAACCGGGTAAAGTAACCAAAAAAATCAGATTAAGCACTGCAGATAAAAAAAGCTGCCAGGCAGATCTTGAAAAAATATTGAACCAGATTAAAGATAAATTTGGTATAATTTCTATAGCTGTGATACATTATCTAGGTGAATTTGAAATAGGAGAATCATTATTTATAGCTATGGTAGCTGGAGCTCACAGACAGGAAACCCAGAAAGCTCTGAATGAAGTAGTTGAAAGAGTTAAATATGAAATTGATTTTAAAAAAGAAGAAAAAACTGAAGAAGGTACGAATATAATAATGTCCGGGGGATAAACTTTTGAAATTCATAAGGGACAGTGTTCATGGGAATCTTAAAGTGGATGAACTGGAGGTTAAACTAATCGACACTCCCCAGATCCAAAGACTAAGACGCATCAAACAACTAGGCTTTACCTATCTTGTATATCCGGGAGCTAATCACACCCGCTTTGAACATTCTATCGGTACCATGAACTTAGCATCAAAACTAGCCGACCATCTAGGCTTAGACCAGCATCAAAAAAGTTTGTTAAGGGTGAGCGCTGTTCTACATGATTCTGGACACGGACCCTTCTCCCATGTATCAGAGGGAGTGATGCCCAATTCTCATGAGGAACTTACATCCCAGCTATTGAAAAATTCACTTTTAGGGGACATCCTCAGAGAAGACTTCCGCTTAAAAGAAATATTAGACACCATCGGAGGGAAAGGGTCATTAGGCCAGATAATATCCGGTGAACTGGATGTTGACCGTATGGATTACCTTCTACGTGACTCATATTATACAGGAGTAGCTTACGGCGTTATAGATGTGGAAAGACTAATCTATAATATGATATTAGAGGATAACCTTATGCTAAAAAGAAAAGGAGTACAGGCAGCAGAATCTATGCTTTTAGCACGTTTCTTTATGTATCCCAGCGTATACCAGCATCATACAACCAGAATTATAAATTCGATGTTCAGGCGATGCCTCTACAAACTCTTTGAAAGTGAAGTGGTGGATCCAACAAACATCTACCTCTATGATGATCTAGACATCATATCCGCCGCCCGGGCCCAGAATGGTTATATTAAGGATATGATTCATAGATTGGATAATCGTTCTCTCTATAAAACAGTTTATTCCCTTAAACTGGATGAATTAGATAATCCAGAATCATTATTCCAAATAGATGAATATAAAATAAGGAATATAGAAAAAGATATCTCAGAAGATATGAAGATACCCTATGAACAGATAATTATGGATATACCAGAATATCCTTCATTTCATGAAATGAGCACTTTAGTAGCATTAGATGAGGATGAGATTAAAAAATTAGGAGAAATCTCATCAATAGTAAATGCATTAAATGATGCCCGTTTTAACCATGCAGATCTATGCATATATCTACCCCGTGAAAATGCTTCTAAAGCTCTTGATTTCCCATTTAGAGAGTATATTCCAATTCAATGATGACAATATTCCAATTATCAACTATAAAATAATAAATCCATGTTATAAATTATTTCCAATACCATGCATAATAATTTCAGTTCAACTATAACCTATTCAAATCATTGCAATAAATGTTTTTTTAAAAAATAGGAGAGAATTATATGATAATCGTAGCTATAACAGGAGCTAGCGGTGTGATATATGGTTTAAGACTTTTAGAAGTTTTAAATGAGCTCGAAAAAGATATAACTCTGTTAATTACAGAACCCGCGGAGATTATCCTTAAACATGAGCTGGGCATCGATGAAGAACAAATAGACAGTTTAGTAAACCGACACTACGATGCAAAGGATCTAACTACAGATATAAACAGTGGCTCCTGCCGTTTCCAATCCATGGTTATAGTACCCTGTACAATGAAAACCATTTCAGCCATAGCAAACGGATACACCAGCAATGCCATAACCAGAGCCGCAGATGTGGCTCTTAAAGAAAGAAGAGAATTAATATTAGTTCCCAGAGAAACGCCCTTACGTCCCGTGCATTTGGAAAACATGCTTAAAATCACTCAGGAAGGTGGTGTTATCTTACCAGCCATGCCCGCCTTTTATCACCAGCCCAAGAATATAAGTGATTTAGTTGATTTTGTAGTGGGTAAAATTCTGGACAGTCTAAAAATCGATAATCATCTCTACCATCGCTGGCAAGAATAAAAGGACTAAATAATTATAATATGAACAAAAAAATAATAAATTAATAATCATAAAATGCTTTTTTATTTAATTAACCTTATATTATACGAGGAATACTAAAAATGATACCTGATGAAGATTTCATTAAAGATCCGGACATACCCGGCCCAACCAAAGAAGAAATAAGATGCTTAGTAATATGCAAATCAGGGGTTTCCAAGGAAGACACTGTGGTGGATGTGGGCTGCGGAACAGGAGGTCTTACCTTAGAATTTGCCAGGAAAGCAGGGAAGGTTTACGCAGTGGATAAAAATCCAAATGCCATTAAAATAACCAGCAGGAACCTGAAAAAGCATGGACTAGAAGATAATGTAAAATTAATAACAGGAAGTGCGCCTCGGGTTTTTGATGAATTACCCAACTTCAACATATTAATGGTAGGAGGAAGTAGCGGAGAATTATCCGCCATAATAGAAGAAGGATACAAAAAACTAAACCACCATGGTAAAATAATAGTAACCGCCATACTATTGGAAACCCGCTTAGAAGCCATTCTTAACCTGCGAAAAATAGGATTAACACCAGATATTATCGATGTACATATATCCAAGGGAAAAATGATCAAAAGAGGAACCATGATGGAAGGAAAGAATCCAGTAGCCATCATTTCAGCTAAAAAAGAATGAATAACATAATATTAATGTTTTTTTTATAATAAAAGAATTTAGAATGATTTATATAAAATTTAGAATGATAGTTATGTAAAGAATTTATTATGGGGTTTAAATGAAAATATCAGATTATTTAAGCTGGACAGCTAGACTGGGCTTGCTACTGGTGATCATATCATTACTACTTTATATCTTAAACTTGGTCCTATTCCAAGACCCTAAGGATACCTATTTTTATCTTAGTATCGATATGGCCTTTCTACCCATAGAAGTATTATTTGTTGTGCTGGTTATTGAAAGCGTTATTAGCAATAGAGAGAAGAGAATCCTTCTGGAAAAGCTTAACATGGTAATTGGCACATTTTTCAGTGAAATGGGAACAGATCTACTACAGTATATATCAAAATATGATAAAGACACAGATTCTATCAGGCAAAATCTAATAATAACTGGTGATTGGTCAGAGAAAGAATTTAAAACCGCTACAGACAAAATGAAAGAATATGATTATCGACTGGAAATTAGTGGTAAGGAAAGATCTATCAAATTTTTAGAAGATCTAAAAGCTTTCTTATTAGATAAAAGGAGTTTTATGCTAATATTATTAGAAAATCCTAATTTATTAGAGCATGAAACATTCACAGAATTGTTAAGAGCTGTATTTCACCTAACAGAGGAGTTGGATAAAAGAAAAAATATCAAGAAATTATCCGATGTTGATTACCAACATCTCCAGGGAGATGTTGAAAGGGTTTACAAGCTTTTGATCTTCGAATGGCTGCTTTATATGGAACATTTAATGAAAAATTATCCTTATCTGTTCTCTTTGGCCTTAAGGGTAAATCCATTCGATCCTGATGCTAAAGTGGAGATAGAATAATAAACCCTTATTATAACCAGATTTACTTTATCGAGCATGAAAGAAGAAATAGAAACCTTTTTAAGTAAGCATATTAATATTCTATAAAAAATGGTTGTGGTTGATTCAATGGAAATTGAGAGTTTGACTCTCGTACAGTATCGCAAAATGGTAGATGCAGTAATAGATTTCAAGAAGAACAATGGAGAAATGCCCAAATACACAATCGTAGATGGCTGTCGTATCAGTAAAGACGACTACATCGACATGATTGAAAGGGTGAATAAATTCTTTTTGGAAATGGGAAGAAATCCAAAAAGAGTAGAGATTGGAAACACAGAAAACAAATTCACCCCTGTGGGAAAGGTCCTGGCTCACTAAAAAAAATCCATACCTAGAAATATAATTAAATTACTTATTCTCCATAAAATTATTATAGGGAACCCCACCCTCTAATTTTAAAAAAAACTAGTTTTTAATTAATTAATACTATAAAATCTGTATTGTGATAGACGGATCGGGTATTTAGATAGATCATATATTTATTTTAATAATAATTTTTGCTTTATCTGGGGATTAAACCCCTTAAATAAAAATAGGATTTTTTTAATTCCACAAAAAAATCGATGTTATTCTAGATCTTCTGGTTTGTTCAAATTCAAAAAACTGCAACCAGTATCATTCAATAAATCCGCATCCACATAGTTCACCTTACATATTTCCAGTAAAGATTTAACATCCCTAACATCCTCTTCTATCAGGGTTTTTATCCTCCCAACAACCGCTTCACTGTAAACTGCATGTAACGGTTCAACTTTTCCATCAGGCCATTTAGGAACAACCGCTTCATATCCCTCAGAGTAAGAAAAAATATTATTAATAAACTCTTTGGTGATAAATGGTGAATCACAGGGCAATACCAAAGCCTTATCTGAATTTAATACTCTCATACCAGTGCAAATACCTATTAAAGGGCCTTCATCAGGGATTGAATCAGCAATGATGGATAACTTATTAAAAATAAAATTATAATCCCCAATTATCTTCTCATACTGACTAATCTGTTTTTCATCTCTTAAAACGATGATAATCTCCTGAGCAACACTCTTGGCTGTTTCCAGAACATTCAGGATTAATGGTTTATCCCGAAACTGAATAAGGCCTTTATCCTGCCCCATTCTTCTTCCTCTTCCTCCGCAAAGGATTATAATAGATTTCATGGAAATTTCACCATGATTATATTTCCCAAAAAAATCAAAAATAGATAAATTCACCACTACATCAGCCGGGTGGTAGGGTAATTAGGGCTTTCATTGGTGATTAACAGATCATGGGGATGGCTTTCAGTTACTCCGCTATTGGTGATCCTTATGAACCTTGCTTTTTCCTGCATCGTTTTAATATCTGAGGATCCGGAGTATCCCATAGAAGCTTTAAGACCACCTATTAACTGGAATAAAATCTCACTAACCGGTCCTTTATAAGGTACCACTCCTTCAACTCCTTCAGGTACTAATTTAGCATGTTTCATTGGTCCTTTTACTTCCTGGAAGTAACGATCGGTGCCTGCGCCTGAACCTCCGGTCATGGCTCCTAAAGAACCCATTCCACGGTACTGTTTGTATTTACGGCCATTCATAATAACCACGTCACCGGGAGCTTCATGTGTTCCCGCCAGGAGGCTTCCCATCATAACCGAATCAGCCCCTATGCCTATGGCTTTGGCCAGATCACCGGAGTATCTTAATCCACCATCACCTACTACCGGCACATCGTATTCACGGGCCACATCTGCTACATCTGATATGGCTGTAAGTTGAGGTACACCCACCCCAGCTATTATACGGGTTGTACATATTGAACCGGGGCCTATTCCTACCTTAAGTCCGTCAACATCGCCACTGATAAGATCTTCTGCCGCTTCTCTGGTGGCTATATTACCCACCAGCAGGTCGGCCTCTATCTCTTTATTCATTTTCCTGGCAAATTCAATTATTTCTGGTTTATGTGCATGGGCCACGTCAACTGCTATTATATCTGCACCGGCTTTATCCAGTGCTATTGCCCTTTCCAGATCAAACGGGCCAGTAGCGGCAGCAACCATAAATCTTCCTTCAGTATCACGGGATGCGTTAGGATATTTTTTTCGTTCCAGGATATCCTTTATGGTGACTATGCCTACGATTTTGTTATCTTTAACCACTGGCAGACGTTCTACTTTATTTTCATAGGCAATGTCCAGGGCTTCTTCAGGGGTTGTGGATTCTTTTATGGTTACTACCTTTTCGGTCATAACCTCCCCTACTTTTCTACCGGCATCGGAGCTTATTATAGGCATTATATCTCTTCTGCTTATTATTCCTACAACCTGCCCTGCTTTAACTACTGGAAGGCCATTTACACCTTCCTCATCCATTAAATGATTAGCATCTGAAATGGAGGCATCTGGTCTGGTGGTGATTACATCTCTGATGGTGAGGTCACCTGATGTTTTCACTTTTTTAACCTCCTCCACCTGTTCCTGAACCGTCATATTCCTATGAATAACTCCTAATCCACCTTCCTGTGCCATTACTATTGCCATTTCTGATTCTGTAACTGTATCCATGGCGGAACTTATTATGGGAATGTTGATTTTGAAGTTCCGTGAGATATGTGTGTTGGTCTTTACATTTTTAGGTTCTACTGATGATTTTGATGGTACCAGTAAAAAATCATCGAAGGTATATCCTTTTGGAGCTTCTTTAAGTTTTTTAGAGAACATATCAATACACCTCAAATTTTTAAGTGATAGAACTAATCTGGTTCAGTATAAATCTAAATAATTTAATTTCAATTAGGATTAAGAGTATCTAATAATTTTATTCTGATTAGGAATTAGAGTATTATATATGATTCTTCAGATTAGTTAAGAGTAATATATTATAATTATTCAAATTAGATAAGAGTATTTATAATAATTTTATTCCTGGTAATTATTTAATTTTTATCCTAGAACGTATCTATTAACTTTTTCAGTCTGGTCACTGCACTGCGATGAATTTTACCAGCATTGCGATCTCCTCCAGTACAGGCAGCTCCCCGTATACCTACCACGTCACAGCCTAACTGGAATAGTAATTCAAGTTGTTCCTCTTTAATACTACCTGCCAGTGCATTTTTAAGGCCGTATTCATGTGTTTGGTTGGTGAATTCTGCGATGGCTTCCTCATCCATGAAATCAAATAGTGTTTTACCATCCTTAACTGCTGTATCTACCATTGCCAGATCTGCTCCTGAATCTGCTGCAACCCGGGGTATTTCCATTGGATCAACCGCTCCAACCCTATGGGCATCGGCATAACCTGATGTTACTACATATATGTCATCATTAAAATCTTTAACGGTCTTCACCACATTTTCCATAACTTCCAGTGCCTCAGAGTAATTTTTTGTCCCATATAATCCTACTTTAATATAATCCGCTCCTGAGACAACCGCTCCGGCAGCGGCTAAAGAGACTGTTCCTGGCTTGTAGGGTACATCTCCTAATGTTGCGCTTACCAATAGGTTCTTAGGAGTTAATTCTCTTATACTTCTAATTACCCATGGAAAATTAGCACCTAAAGATCCTTCCTTTGGGTTTTTAACATCGATAATATCTGCACCGCCTTCAATGGCTTCCCGTGCTTCCTCTGTGTTTATTGGACTGATTAGTAGAAGCAAAATTGATACCTCCTGTAAATAATCAATTATATCACTGTTATTATAATATTATGTATTTTAGAGATAAACAGATTAATTATACATTTGTTACTTATTATTCATTCCTTTTAATCTTGTTTTGTTATGATCATTAGTATTCGGATCATTCTAGAGGATTGCTCTATAAGTATATTATTTATGAGTTTATTCTATTTTTTTTAAATTTATTATTAAAGTATATCAATTTAACTAATAATTTGAGATTTATATGAATAATACGATTTCCATTTCATGAAAATGGCGAGCCTTTATCTTTTATTTTTTGGGCTGTTTTTCGGTGTTTATCTTTATATAGTCCCTTATTTATTGATTCACACCGCAGATCTTGTATGAAATGGTTAGTTCGGATTTCCAAAGGACAGTCCAGGGTACATTGCCCACATAAAGTGCAGGTGAAAAGACCGGATTTATAACATATTTGTTCATTTTTTAAATATCGGCTGAAAACAACCCCTCTTCCACCCAGATGTCGGTTATATCCAAAATCGTATCCTAGTATACTGTATATGGGACAGGTTACAATGCAGCTACCACATCCTATGCAAAGTAAGCTTTCAGGATAACTTTTTAAAGCTTTACTCCGTCCGTTGTCTAATATCACCACAACAACTCTGCTGGCCCCGTACATACCATTTAACAGTATCTGCTCAATATCGGCGGTCTTTGAAGGTGATGATATTACATTCATATATGCAGGAACTTTCTTTCCTGTAGCATAAATTGTTTCTAACTTAACCACAGATATAGCTTCCTCAATTGTTCTAACCAGTTTATCTATGCCGACTATGATTATATGGGTGTCTAACATGGATACCAGGCTGATGTTACCCTCATTATGAACCATTACCAGAGATCCGTCCTCTGCAGCCAGTGAATTAGCACCGGTTATACCTATATTGCACCTTTCTATTTCCTCCAGGACATCCTGCCTAACCAGGTTCAGTATCTCCTGAGGATCTTCTTTCACTGGTCTATTAAATTCCTTTGATAATAAACCGGCTATTTCACCCATATCTAAATGGGCTGCTGGGCCAATTGGATGGGATGATTTCTTTTTAACTGTGAATTGTACTATTCTATCTCCTAAATCTGTTTCAATGAGTTTAATTCCTTTTTCTTTAAATAAATCACTTATTCCTATCTCGCTGGCTGTATTGGATTTGGATTTTGCTACGTTTTTTTCATCTTTAACAATGGCATAGATGGCTTTTAATGCTTCATCAGCATCTGATGCATATATAACTTCCATACCATTATCTTCAAGCTTTTTAAGGGCTTTTTCCTTTAGATCATTCAGATGATTTATGGAATATTCCCTTATCTTCTTAACCCGTTTTTTTAATTCTTCGGTTTGAGGATTTCCCAGCAACTTCCTTCTTCGCTCATTTAAGATCCGGAAGCTTTTATTCATAGCCTGTATTTCCTTCTCATTGATGTTAGCTTTCATTCATCCACATATCCTATATAGATCAGATTAGAATTAGTTCAATTTCCGTCCTTTAATGATATTAATAAAATTTCTGATAAATCTTTAACTTTCCTATCCTTATCTTTTTTATTATTAACTTGTTCAAAGGCATTATCAAGATTTAAAAGGCAGAATGAACATGATGTAACCATTAAATCAGCATCAGTACCTTCAAAATCTTTTAATCTCTTACTTGCCAGTTTATCTGCAATTTCAGGATAGGCTGATTTAACTCCTCCTCCTGCTCCGCAGCAGTTGGAATTCTCTTTTATATTTTCCATTTCCACTAGTGTGGTTATTTTATCTAAAACATCCCGAGGAGCCTGATACTCTCCACAATGCCTTCCTAAGTGACATGGATCATGATAACAAACAGTTAATGAGGTTTTATCAGGTTTTAATACTCCATCCTTTATTAAATCCCTGAAAAGTTGTGAAGTATGGATAACATCCAACTCTACACCTAATAATTCTTTATAATCATTTTTAAGAGTATTGAAACAACCAGCACATGATACCACTATCATATCATCCTTTAAATCCCCTAAATTCCTTTTCATAACTTCAAGTGCATCATCCTTAAAACCGGTTCTTAAAAGAAAAGAACCACAACAACCTTCATCTTCTAATACATGGTAATCTATATGTGCTTTATCTAAAATCTTAAGAGTTGCATCCCCTACATGGGGAAGTTTATCCCTAACCACACATCCTCTAAAATATAACATCTGATACCCTTTTATTCTGTGAATTTAAACTTTAAATATTATTTTTACATGAATTAGTTTTCAATAAATTTAATATTGTTTTCATATTAGCTGCTATTATTATTAATTGATATGATATACTTTAAAATCAATAGAATCTTAGATCAAATAATAGAATAAATATTTCAAATGAACAGGTTTAAAAAAAATGGTAAATGACCCTGATAATTATCCATTTCTATCCATAATAATTCCCACCAAAAATGAGGAAGAATTCATCGGCAAACTCCTGGAAAGCATATGCACACAGACCTATCCCCAGGATAGGTTTGAAATTCTCTTATTTGATGGTATGTCCACTGATTCCACCCTCAAGGTAGTGGAGAGTTATCAGGAAAAATTGGATTTATTTATATTTCAGAACAAGAAGATAAGACAGGTTTACGCTTGGAATGAAGGAATTAGGAACGCCCGGGGAGAATATTTTATTCTGGTTGGTGCTCATTCTTATCTAGATAATCCCTTCCTGGAAAACAGTGTTCTAACCTATAAGAAAGTTAAATCAGATGAATCTGAACTCGCGGCAGTTGGCGGATCCTTAAATATTGTATTTAAGAACCGCTTCGCTAAAATGATTAAAATTCTATATAGCTCTCCTTATGCTGGTGTAAGTAGTTTCTGGAGTAAAGAAGAAGAAGGATTCAAGGAAACAGTAGTCTTCGGTTTGTATGATAAAAATATGGTCCTGGATGTTGGTATGTTCGATGAGGACTTTATAATAGGAGATGACTACGAACTCAACTTACGCTTAAATAAAAATGGTTACCGGTTATACTCCAATCCAGATATAAAATCTTATTACTTCAGCAGAAGTTCGCTGAAAAGTTTCATTAAACAGAGCTTTGAATATGGGGCGGTTAAGGGCTTATGCATCAGAACAGGTTATAATCGTTTCATCTGGTGGGTTCCACTTCTATTTTTAATATTTGAACTATTATTAATAGTATCTGTGCTTACTTCTTTATTTCCTATCATGTTATTTTTATTAGGCCTTTACTTCCTGGGCAGTTTAATTTTTTCCATTTATACCCTCATAAAATCTAAGGAAATTCTGGCAATCTTACTTATAATTTTCCATTTTATATATCATAACATAGTGGCCTTAGGATTGCTAAAAGGAGTTATAAGGGGAAGGAAAACTTTCAAATAATCTATTATTATTTAATTCTAATTTATGGGTAGATTTGGGCCTAAATAGTATAATTATGGGCATAAATCTGGAATAACTATTTAATTACAGTTATTTAACCAAGATATATGAAATTTC
>JADFDH010000006.1 GCA_018263005.1 Methanobacterium sp. | reverse complement strand
AAACCATAGAAAACATTGAAGCCATCAAGCCCCGGCCAAGGATAAGAAAACCCAAAAAAGTTGATCGACCAGACTTATCCACCGAAGCCAAAGAAGCTCCTGAAATACCAAAAGAAACAAAACCCACCATTGGTACGAAGGAGATTAAACCTAAAAAGAAAGCAGACATTGGAGAATCCACCACATTACCCCCAGATTTAGCATCCAAATCACCTGAAATAAAAAAATCAGTCGAAGAACCAATCAAAGAAGAACCGGAAATAGAGATCAAGCCAGAGAAAGCTGAACCTATTAAACCTAAGAAGATCGAACCGGTTAAAACTGAGAAGGCAGAGCCGGTTAAACCTAAGAAGATCGAACCAGTTAAAACTGAGAAGGCAGAGCCGGTTAAACCTAAGAAGATCGAACCTGTTAAAACTGAGAAGGTAGAACCGGTTAAAGAAGAATCAGAGATTACTAAGAAAATCATGCCCCGTATCAGAAGACCTAAAATTATGAAGAGCGAAGCTAAGCCTAAGATTGAAGATAAACCTAAGAGTGAAGCTGAACCTGTAAGTGAGGATATAAAGGTCCCTGAAGAAGAGAAGAAATTAAAAACCGCTCCTATAAAGACTGAAGAAGAAGCTCCTGAAAAACCCCCAATACCTAAAAGGCCAAATATCGAGAAATTAAAAGCTTCTCAGGCTGATAAAGAAGATGAGTATGTTAAAAAACGTCTGGACCGGTTGAAAGAGAGTTATATTCAAAATGCTAAGGATATAGAGAGCATCATAGATGAAAGATTAGACTCCTTCAAAGGAACACTGGGCAAGCTTAAATCCGAGTCCCGGGAGCCAGGTATAATCTGGTCCTTCGATGCTGGTGATGTTCAAGAGGCCATGACAGATATAATCTCCAAGGCCAACAGCAGGATACTGATGATGTATCCCTGGATCAGGAACATCGATGTGGGTATCTTGAAAAAATTCATGGACACTGAAAGTTCCATAATAGTACAGGAAGCCAGCCTGGACGACGATGCATCAGTAGAATTATTAAAACTGCTTATAGATAAGAATGTCAAAGTAAGGACCATGCCCCATGTGCACACCATCGCTATAGTGGCCGATGATACCAACGGACTCATCATATCCACCGACCCCATATATGAAAGTTATGAGGTAGGAGTCATCTACAAAGATCAGAAGTCTATAGAAGAAATCGAAAACCTATTTGCAGACGCCTGGGAAATATCACAGGAAGTCGATCTGGAGATCAAATAACACAAGTGGTCAATTCATAATACATTAACCATTATTCTTACCTTAAAATTTTAACCCTAATTTTTATATTAAATAATAGATATAGATTAAATAAACCTATATTTAGGAGATTAGATAATGATCATCAAATGGCTGGGACACTCCGCATTTCAAATAATCACAGACAATAATTTGAAGATTCTAATAGACCCTTTTATAAGCAACAACCCCTCCTGTCCGGTTAAGGTGGAAGAGTTGAATGCTGATATTATCTTGGTTACCCATGGACATCAGGATCACTTCGGTGACACCATGGAAATCGCCAACCGCACCGGAGCATTGGTGGTTTCTAACCATGAACACAGCGTATATTTATCCCAACAGGGATTTGATTGCTGGGGAATGAACATAGGGGGAAATATTGAATTTCAGGATATTAACATTACCATGGTTAACTCCACCCATTCCTCTGATATGGATTTCATTGAAGAAATCGGTGCAGGAGGAAGTAGCTGTGGATTCATAATCAAACTGGAGAACGACCGGATAATATATCACAGTGGTGATACTGGACTATATGGGGATATGAGGACGGTCATCCGGGACGTGTATCATCCGGAGATAGCCCTGCTTCCCATTGGGGACCGTTTCACCATGGGACTTATGGAAGCCACCCTTGCAGTGGAATGGATAGAACCAGAAATAGTGATACCCATGCATTATAACACTTATCCCGTAATCGAACAAAACCCATTGGAGTTTCAAGAAATGGTTGAATCATTGAAAACCGGTACAAAAGTGGTTATCCTAGAGCCTGGCGAATATTACGAGGAATGATAAGAGTGGTGAGCATGCCCCGGTTTTTCAGACGCAGTTTTTTCAAAGACATCTTCAACAAGCTTCTCGGAAAGAATAAAATACTAAAAATTGGTTTTTACGGCCATCCTAACTCGGGAAAAACAACCCTAGCCAATAGGATGACTAATGATTGGATCGGCAAACCCATAGGCCTGGTTTCCCAGATACCGCATGAAACCAGACGAGTTTACAGGCAAGAACATGTGACACTTAAACATGATGGGATAGAACTTAATTTTGATATAATCGACACACCAGGAATAGCCACCAAAATCGATTACACTAACTTCTTAGAATTCGGATTATCAGAAACAGAAGCAAAGGACAGGGCGAAAGAAGCTACTAAGGGTATAATAGAAGCGATAAAATGGTTGGATGATGTGACTGGTGTTTTACTGGTCATAGACTCCACAGAGGATCCTCTAACCCAGGCCAACATCACCATCATGGGAAACCTGGAAGCACGCAAAATACCCTTCATCATCGTGGCCAATAAAATAGACCTGCCCGATGCCGAGCCAGATAAGATATTCTCTGTATTCCCCCAGCACAAGGTGATCTCCATATCCGCCCTGGAAGGAGATAACATGGGAGAACTCTATCAGAATATGGTGGAAAGATTCAGATGAAAGAACTCTATCAGAACATATTTAGATGAAAGAACTCTATCAGAACATATTTAGATGAAAGAACTCTATCAGAACATATTTAGATGAAAGAACTCTATCAGAACATATTTAGATGAAAGAACTCTATCAGAACATATTTAGATGAAAGAACTCTATCAGAACATATTTAGATGAAAGAACTCTATCAGAACATGGATGGATTAAATAATAAAAACCGCTTAGTATAGTGGAAAATTTAATAATGCAATATCAATGAGGTAATGGATTATGGATGCTGATACCAAAAGTCTTAAAATGGATTTCCTCTCCTCTTCAGCGCTTAACTCCCAAACCAGCATGGAGAAAGTATCCATGATAGTGGATCGGGTTAAAAATGGGGATCTGGTGGTTATTGAGGGTGGTTTAAGTCCTGAGGAAGAGGCTGAGCTTATTGAAACCACCATGAGAGAGATAGATGTGGAGAATTTCATGGGCATCGACATATACACCCTGGAGAAAGATAAGACCTCCTTCTTCGGGTTATCCCGGAAGAAAACCGTGGGCATAACCATCATCGGACCGGCTAATGTGATGAAAGAGGTTAAGAAGAAAAGCAACTTCCTGAGTATGATAGCTAATCTGGGTGATTCAGATGCACCGATGCATTAAATGCGGATTAGAGTTCAAGGGAGATTCAGAGGATATTATAATCAAAGGATGCCCCGAATGCGGGAGTAAATTCTTCGCCTATACTAAGAAAGGCAAGGTAAAGAAGATCAAGGAAACTAATGGAGAATCCATAGAGTCCATCCTGGTTAAAGGCCAGGGAGTGTATGAGGTTAACCTCAGTTCCCTCTTGGAGAACGATTCACTGATCATATCCGATGAAGAGGGTAGATACGTGATTGATCTTAAATCATTGATGAATAAGAAGATTAAATGAGAAAAATAATTCGATAAAATGATTCTTTTTTTTAGAAATATATTTTAGAGATGTTTTTTACTAAATTCAATAATATAATTCATTGTCTTCAGAATAATCTTATACATATTTCTAATTTTTAAAAAAATTAATCCCATATTAACTATTTAGTATATTCCAGTTTCCTCAGATCTCTTTCATCTGCGAAGTCGCATTTGCCGGATGGCAGTACTCGGATGACATCGTCCAGGGTTAATATGTTTTCGGGGTCTATTTTATGCAGTATCTTGCGGCTGATTTCTTCTTTCTTGGTGAATCCTGGTTTGATAATCACATAGTTATTGGTGTGTTTTTTAAGGGCGGATGGTGGTCCGGCCATGATCCGTTCACCTTCGAAATCCACAACACCCACTGCGATGAGGAGGGGCACTCCTCTGATGAAGTTTCGAGACCCCCTGATTATGAATGCTCCTTTAGCAACGAACTCTCCTGATTGGGGTGTTTTACTCACCTGATCCGGATGCACCCAATAGACATCCTGACTGGCGAATCCTTTATTCCAGGCACTGGAGAAGGCCGCTGCCAGATAAGCGGCTTCATTAACCGTAGTAGTTGGTATTTCTTTTCCCTCGCTTTTTACCACCACGGAGGGTGCTCCGTGTATATCACTGTGTAAGTAGATGTCCTGGTTTTCCAGGTACTTTTTAACCACTGATTCATTGGTACCAGCATCTCTACCTCCCACCACCAGCAATCCGTCGGAGGAGACGAACCAGCGCAGCTTCTCAAACCATTTAAGCTCCTTTTTAACCCTTCGCTGGGGTATTTTGATCTGCTCCAGGGCCACATCCCGCCTACTCTCCGCTTTCTCGATCTCTTTCATGGTCTTTCCGATGGCTATGTTAACTCCTTTAATCTTCCTTTTAGCCTTCTTACCCTTATTATAGTAGATCTCCGCATTTTCCGGTATGCTCAGATGGGAGTCGATGTTTACCCGCTTATCCTCCAGTATTAATACCAGATTTCCCATTTTATCGGCGGATTCCACCAGTTCCGTCCCCTTTACCTTCTTTTTCTTAGCATCCTTGATTATTTTAATGATCTCCTGCCAGGAATATTTCTCCCGGGCCTGGCTGATTATCCGCATCACACCCTCCACTTCCTGGTAATGGGAGTACAATAGGTCACCCTTGATCTTAGACTCCACCACGGTGTTTTCGAATTTCTCCAATGTTTCCCTTTGTATCCTCAGTCTCTTGGTGAACTTACCCACTTCCGCGGCCCAGATATCCTCCTGCACCTTCTTAATATCATCCCCTACTATGCTACTGTAGAACTCATCAGCGGCTTCGTTGAAACTGGGAAAAACTTTACTCGGATGTTCTTCATAGATCTTAAGGTTCAGGGGCAGCACATCATCCTTTCCATCGGATATGATCTGGGGATGGAACTCCCCATCCAGGAGGGGTTGGAAGATCTCCTTTATCGCCTCATAGATTTGTTCCAGTTCCCCATCACTTATCTCCGGGGCAGGCTTGTCCTTGGGCACACCGGCTCTTAAAACTATTTCCTCCGCGTAGAGGCCGCCGAAACCACTCTTGGCCAGTGTTCTGATTATATCAGTACCAGAATCTAAAAATAAATCTTTGATCTCTTCCTTTTCGGCGTGGATGGGGTTTAATCCTCTTTCTGGCGGGTATTTATAGGTTTCCTTGGAGGATATTCTGCGGTCCTGCCATAGCTTGCGTTTGAGGGGTAGTATGATCTGACCTTCCTCATCCAAAAGTATTATATTGCCCTTGGAGAAAAGTTCTATGATCAGCGTATATTTATGCTCCTTCTGAATCTCGATTTCCATGATGCGGTCAAAATGATGCTGCCGTACCTGGGTTACTGTGCCTCCGTTGAGGTATTTTCTTAGGAGCATGGGAAAATTAGGGGGAACTTTAGGATTGGGTGGTGGATAATTGGTTATATGCACTCTTGCCCCTGCCTGGAATATTACATCTCTCCGGCCGAAGCCGGGAACATGGAATCTTATTAAAACGGTGTCTTTGCTGGGTTGGTATGCTTTCTGAAAGCGGGCGTCCTTTAATAATTTCTGTAACTCACTGGAGACTGCGTAAATATCTACGTTGGACATGGCTTTCATGGGTGTACCCTCAGAATATTATATATGGTTAATCATAAATTAATTAAATTGGAGGAAAAAAGTATGGAAATTGAGTTTAAATTAACAGCATTACACGCGGTAACAGCCATAATTTCTGGTTACTTATCATTCATCATAGCCACCGGAGTCATCGCGGGCATTGGTAAAAACGAAGTATTAGCCGTTTTACTGGGTGTGGTGATTCTCTACTTATCCGGTAAGATGTCTGAAAGACTGTTTGGTAAGGAAAAGGTCGGTGGCTTTAAAGGTTGGCTGTGGAGTGGAATAGTGCCTTTCGTTTTCATTTGGATTGTCACTTGGACCTTGTTTTTAAATTATTAACTGTAAATATTTTTTTATTTTTATTTTTTTGATTATTTTAATTATGATTATTTTTTCAGTTTTCTTTTTTGTTCAAATTATTTATTAAAGGTTAATTTTTAGCTTTTAAGATTTAAATATAGTTAATGGATTAATGAATTATCCCACTCCATAGAAGATCCATATGAATGCGAATAGGAGGGCTAGTATGAATACTAGGGGTGCGAATATTTTGCTTACGGCGATTATGGAGCTTATGGTGGTCACCAGTTCTGTGGCGTGGGTGGGGCCTAATGTTTTTATATCATCTATCTCTGCAATGTTAAGCCCGACCTGGACGGTTTCCAGGTCTTCCATGGCGGTTTTGGTTGCTTCTAGGATGGTTTCTATGATTTCTTCTTGCATTTTATTCCCTACGGGGTTGTGGCCTCCGGAGAGGGTGTTAACGTAGTGGGTGTCCGTGGTCATCACCTCGGCATGGTCCACTCCCAGTCCTTTCACTGCGTCGAGTATCTTTTCTCTAAAGCCGATGACCATGTTGTTGGAGTCTAATAGTATATAGGTGGTTTTCTGTTTTCCCCCTACTTCTACCACCATCACTTTAACTCCGCTTTGTCCTATTCCCTGTTCCTTGGTAAAGTCGTCCATGGGGTCGAAGTGGCTGCCGACCCGTATTTTCTCCTGGCTGGTGGGTTTTTCTATTTTATCCACAGCACCTAATAATTGGAAAACCTCCTTATGACCGGGTAGTATCCTGCTATCTGCCACGAAACTGTTATGACAATCCACCATTAAAACGTTCTGTGCTCCTCTGACCTTCGCCGCGTTCATCGCAGCCAGGCCCACGCCGAAATCTATATCATCAAAGCCCACTGGGGAGAAGGTCACCAGTAATACCAGGTCATCACCGAAGTACTGATATCCTATTTTAGCATTCTCATTCTCGGTTCTCTGGAAGAACCCTGCAGAGTCAGAGTATTTCATATCTTCCAGGGCGTTTTTGACTGCGGTTTCTATTTTATCTATTTCCTTAGATGCTACCGGATTAAAATCATGGGTTGACGGGCCGTGGGAGACCATGGTGAAAGTGTTGAACCTTTTACCTAGTAACGTGGGCATGTTACCCCCGCCTATCTCTCCTACGGGGCCGGGATGTACGCTGGGGGATAGAAATATTGCTTTAATACCCTTTTTTCCCTTGAAAGATAATACGCCTACTATGGTTTTTATGGATTCTCCCATGTCTTCGAAGGCTCCCTCCATAGCCTGCGAACCCTCACTTATATGGGATATGAACAGGCTTAAAAGTTCCAAACCACCTACGCCGAGATTTTTTCTCATGGGTGATTCAATTACCACTACAAATGAGAATATGGCTATGACTAATATTAGAGAAGCGATAACTATCTTCAGTAGAACTGCTATTACACTGAACTCTCCTAAATTGGTGGTGATGCTGGTTAGAAATACTATGACCATGACCATGCTAAGTATCAGCGCCGGCTGAATTATGGCTATGATTACCGAGGCTATAAGGCGGACATTTTTTGTACCCCAGAGGATCATGGTTCTGAAGGCGAAGATAATGGCACAGCCATATATAAGGGCGTCGATGGTGAAACTGTAGAAGGTGAGATGGGAGACTAAACTACCGATGAGGTAGATGATGGCTACTATGACCATGGATAAAAGGGCTAGAAACATGGACTGCTTCATCTTAATAAATTTCCCCTCAAGCATGTTGACCAGGGTGGTGGTTAAGGCCCCGGCCATGATGGACATGGCACCGAATATTAAAAACCCAATGGATCCACCGTATAGTATGGTGCTTAATAGGGACTGGTTGGTTCCTGGTTCGATGAAACCGGCTATTATGCCGGTGATGAAGCTGATGATTATGATGATGAAGACCGAGATATGGGTTACTGGAAGAGTAACCATGTACTTGGTAAGACCCATTATAGTATCCATAGCAGACATATTATTCCCCAAATTCTAATAATAATATAATAAAGCAGGTTTTCATAATAAAATAACAGTTATCATAATAAGAGATTTTATATCCATCTAATTAAGTCATGAATTTTTTTTTAACAAACTTAAACTTAAGTTAGATATCTACCATCATATAGTCTTTATAGTATATAAGAGTCTTTATATTTTTATAGATTTATATAATATCTAAAAAGGAAGTAAAGGCATGGATGTAAAACTAAAAACACCTCTTTTAGAGGAAGACACAGCTAAATTAAGTATTGGAGACACTGTTCATATAACGGGTACCATTTACACCGCCAGGGACAGTGCCCATAAGAGAATGGTGGAAGAAGGACATCCCGTGGACCTGGAGGGTGCTGTAATATTTCATGCCGGACCCATCATAGAAGAGGGTGAGGATGGTTTTAAGATGGTGGCTGTAGGTCCCACCACCAGCACCCGGATGAACCTTTACCAGCCCCAGATTATAGGCCGGGGAGTGAAGGCGGTTATAGGCAAAGGGGGGATGGATAGGCAGACACAAGCAGCTCTTAAAAGAAACGGAGCTGTATTCCTCAGTGCAGTGGGAGGTTGCGCTGCGTTATATGTTAAATCAGTGGTGAAGGTGAAGAATGTGTACTGGATAGATCTGGGCGTTCCTGAAGCTATCTGGGAACTGGAAGTAAAGGATTTCGGACCTCTGTTTGTAACCATGGACTCCCATGGCGGAAATCTCTATGAACAGGTTAGAAAAAAAGTATCCCCTTAAGGGATTCATGGACATTCATCTGCACACCGCACCCGATGATCAGCCCAGACTTCTGTCGGACCTTGAAGCAGCTGAAGCAGCTTTAAATGAGAAGATGAGGGCTATTGTACTGAAAAGTCATGGAGAACCCACATCTGGAAGATCGGCCATAGCACAAGTAGCCACGGGGATGAAAGTCTTTGGGGGTGTATGTCTCAACCGTAGTGTGGGTGGTCTGAATGTGGATGCGGTTAAAACCGCCGCAGCATTAGGGGGGAAGATAATATGGCTCCCCACCAAGGATAGAATGGAATTTAATTTTAAGAAGGATAGGGAGTCCCTGGAGAGCATATTCACCGTGATAGCTGAAAATGATCTGGTCTTAGCCACAGGTCATCTGAGTGTCGGTGATATATTCCCGGTGTTGGATCTGGCGAAAAGCTATCAGTTAGAAAATATCATAGTCAACCATCCTCTCACCAGTGTAGTGGGGGCTAGTCTGGATGAGCAACAGGAAATGTCCAGGAAAGCCTTTCTGGAGCACTGTTATGTGGCCTGCCTTCCCAGACATGATCATATAAGTCCAGAGACCATAGCCCAGGCCATAAAAGAAATAGGATCACGTAGAACTATTCTAGCCACAGATCTGGGGCAGAAGCATAACATGCGCCCTACGGATGGTTTTAAACTATTCATCAATACTCTTATGGATTACGGGGTCTCCTGGAAGGATATTAAGAATATGTGCATCAGAAATCCTTATCAAATATTTTTTTAAGACTGGAATCTGGTCTTCTTATTTTTAATGGGTTATGATTTTTTTTTTATTCAGATTCAGTTTAATGATTGTTTGTATTTTTTTCTTCTGTTCAATAGTTTTATATTTTTTTTTTATTTTAGTTCCAGTTTTAAGGGCTTTGATATTATTTAAATATCCCTGAAAATGCTTTGATAGTAATTAATATAAGGGTCTCCATCCAAACTATTATTGTAAAAAATTTAATTTTACTAGTTAAGGGTGTGTTATGTCAAATCCTAAGGTGCTGATCATTGAAGATGATGCTATCACTGCACTGGAACTTAAAACTAAATTGGAATTATGGGGATATGAGGTTCCAGCTGTTGCCAGTTATGGTAAAGAAGCTATCGATATGGTGGAAAACATCCCTGTGGATCTTATATTAGCAGATATCGTAATTAAGGGAGATATGGATGGTATTGATGCGGTGGATAAGATTTCTGAATTCACTGACGCCCCGGTTCTCTATATCACGGCCCATGCAGATGACAGTACCTTTGAAAGGGCTAAACAAACCAAACCTTATGGGTATGTGTTTAAGCCGTTCAATGATCAGGAGCTTAAATTCAACATAGAAATCGCTCTCAATAAAAGCAGTCAACAGTTTGATATTAAGGATTTAAAGGATCAGAAGGAACGTTTAAAGGTGATTAACAATTTCATTTTAAGCTCAACCCCTGCCTTAACTTCCAGTGTCCATATTGAGGATACAGCTGCTTTTTTAAATGCATTCGCCCGGATGTTTGAGGATAATGTGAAACCCTACATGGAAGAAGAGGTAGATCTAAACGAGGAAGATCCGGAAGAGCTTTTCGACAATTATCTGGCTTGGATATCCCTATTCTTTAAGAATCTGGGTTATAAATCAGAAATCGGTGATGATGAGTTTAGAATATCCCATTGCATATGGGAGAACCGTACCATGGAAAACAAGATATTCTGTTTAATGTGCCATGCCATGGCTGATCTGACCTTCAAATGGACTAACATAGCTGGTTGGATGGAACAGGAGATCAAAGTAGGGGTGAATCCTTCAGTCTGTCATTTCAGGTACTGGTTCACCGAGTGATAAAATTTTTAAAGGCTGATTATACATATCATGGTTAGTTTCTTTTATATGGAATGAACAAAACTATTTAAGTCACTGAAGTTTATAACCATAAAAAGATCAACGCCCCCAGTTATTAGGGGGGTAATCTTTAAAAGCTACTTAATTTATTATAGATGAATATAATGACAGTAAGCTGAAAATTATTTGACGGTGTAATAAATGACCAAAACTGATAAGTCAAAATTAATAAAAGAAGAACTCCAGTCAAGGATGGAACAGTTTAAAGAAGCTCTTAATAATGAAGAAAAAAGAATTGAACTGGAAAACAGCATTATCGGGTCTGAGGTTCTCATAAGATTTGAAGTCTTCTTCCCAGCAGGGAAACCAGGAAAGTTTTCAGATGGTCTTTTCCTATATATGAATGATTCTGGTGAAATAGTAGATTCTGAATATTATATCCGGGATGCTGATGATCTCACCATCGCTGGTTTAGAAACAGAAGATTTTAACGTGGTTAAAGAGCTGTTTAAGGATTCTTTTTCACTGGAGATTGAATAGAAATCTTTTAATTACGATTATAATGGTTTAAAATCTTTAAAGCCACTTCATATAATTTTAATTTTTTAATAAAGACCATAAATTAATGTATTTTTTTACAAAACATGGTTTTTGTAAAGATTATATAGTTTGTCGGCCCATAAAATAATACATAATATCATAATTTAAACTAAAGATCAGGCCATCACCACTGTTTGAAAAATCCAACCCTTTATCCGTTTATAATTGTACAATCCATTGATAATCTTAATAAAATATTAATCAGGGCAGGATTTTAACCCAGATACAATGTTCATTATTTAAGTGATGATATAAGCCTTTTTTTTGTTTACAACCATTGTAACGATGATAATGGAGGATTTAAATGCGTAGTTTTGAAAGATTAAGTTCTTTGAAGGATTATATACCTCTTAGGAGGGGTGAATCTGGAGGAAAGAACATAGGCCTATTAGTTGACGGGCCTAACATGTTAAGAAAAGAGTTCAGCCTTAATCTTGATCTGGTTAGAGAGATTATATCTGAATATGGTAATATGAGGGTGGGTAAAGTCCTTTTGAACCAATACGCTTCAGATAAACTCATAGAGGCCATAGTAAATCAGGGATTCACACCCATAGTGGTGGCCGGTGATACCGATGTTTACATGGCAGTTGAAGCAATGGAACTAATATACAACCCTAATATTGATGTTATAGCCCTAATGACTCGTGACGCTGATTTCCTGCCTATAGTAAACAAAGCCAAAGAAAATGGGAAGGAAACCATAGTCATAGGGGCTGAACCAGGATTCAGCGCAGCTTTGCAAAACTCAGCAGATAGTGCCATTGTACTAAAGCCCGAAAACCATAAAGCTGAAGAAGCATAGAAAATAATCCATTCTATATTTTTTTTTTAATTAATTTTAAAAGTAGGTTTAATAAAATGTTTTTAAATTCCCCTCTAGACGAATCAAAAAGAAGGGAAGCAGCACTTAAGATCATAAATTCCAAGATAGAGAACAAGGATAGGACGCATCTCTACGATCTCACCGGCCTCTCAGGAGGGTTTCCCCTGAAAAAAGAGGACATAGATCTCCTGGAAACCTATGCCGGACCAGCTATTTTTGAAGAAAAACTACAACCATTAGGAATGGAACACCTGGGTGGAGAGAAGGTTCTGGCTCTTAACAGGACCAGCTCCGGTATCCTGGCAACAATCCTGGCACTGGTAAAATCCACTGATGAAGTTGCCCATTATCTACCCGATTTACCCTCCCATCCCATCATACCCCGGAGTATAAAACTCCTTGGTGCCAGTTACGCAGAATATGACCAGATAACAGATTTTAAAATAGATGATAATACCGCATTGACCATCATAACCGGCTCAACCATGGACCATCAGATTATAAAAAAGGAAGATTTCCTAAAGGTGGTGGAAACATCAAAGTCCCAGAACATCCCCATACTAGTAGATGATGCCTCAGGAGCCAGACTCAGAACCATACTATACAAACAGCCCCGGGCAATGGATATGGGGGTGGATATAGTAATAACCAGCACGGACAAACTAATGGACGGACCCCGGGGAGGCCTGATGTCCGGAAGAAGAGAATATATTGATCTTATAAAATCAAAGGCACATCAGTACGGATTAGAAGCACAGCCACCCTTAACAGCCGGTATAGTAAGGGCTCTGGAACAATTCAGTCCGGATAGAATACTCCGATCTCAGGATAAGAGGGAGGAAATTTATCAAAAATTAAAAAAAGGATTTCCTGGTATAAATAAAACCCCAACGGGGGTTATGCTTAAAGAAGATGATCTATTGGCTGAAATAGACTATCTGGATGAAAAAGTTATTAATCAGAAGGAAGCCGCCCAGATCATGGCCATGATACTCCTCAAAGACCATGATATCATCACCATACCTGCAGTGGGTATGCCTGGTGCCTCATCAACCATCCGATTAGATATGGCCTCCAAGGATGCAGAAAGAATCGATGCTAAATATATAACCAATGCCTTCCAGGATGCAATTAGAAGACTAAATAAAGTAATAAATGATAGGCAGGCCTGTCGAGATATCCTTTTCAACTGATATTCACTAAATTAACTGGGTAAATTTATCATTTAATTGTTTATACAAATTAATGGTGGTCATGATTTTTTTTTAAATTCAATAATTTAATAAACCAGGATAAGGTCAAATTATGTTGGTAATTGACGGATCCCATGGAGAAGGAGGAGGGGCGCTTCTTAGAATATCAGCAGCTCTATCAACCATAACCGGAAAATCCATTAGGATAACAAATATCCGCGCAGGAAGACCAAAACCCGGTCTGATGCCCCAGCACTTAACCGCCCTGAAATCCGTTGCCCAACTATGTAATGCCCACTTTGATGGATTGAGATTAGGATCCACTGAAATCAGCTTCGAACCCCATGAACTGGAAGGGGGAGATTATGAGGTGGATATCGGCACAGCAGGAAGCATCACTTTGGCACTGCAGTGTTTGATGATTCCCGCAGCATTTGCCAAAACCCCGGTTAATCTAACCCTGAAAGGAGGTACCGATGTCCCCTGGTCACCACCTATTGATTACTTCTTAAATGTTACTCTACCTTTACTTAAATCACTGGGCTATAAAGCTCGAGCCCAGCTAATTCAAAGAGGACACTATCCCCGGGGAGGGGGTATCGTAAAGGTTAATATCCATCCGATTAACAAGATAAAACCTTTCAAACTAGTGGATTTAAGATTTGATAATATTAGAGGCATATCCCATGCGGTGAAACTTCCCAGACACGTTGCAGAGAGACAGGCATCAAACGCGGAAAAGAAGCTGGAAGAACACGGTTATCCGGCGAAGATTATAATACAACATTCAAACAGGGCCCAGGGCCCCGGTTCGGGGATAGTTTTATGGACCGATGGAGAAAACAGGATAGGGGGCAGTTCACTGGGCAAACCAGGTAAAAGAGCAGAACTTGTGGGAGATGAAGCTACCCGGGAATTATTATACCACCTCTCCCGAAATGAAGCATTGGATCGTTACATGGGAGATCAGATAATACCACATATGGCATTAGCAGGGAATTCAGAGGTTAAAACAGCAGAACTAACCCCACATACCTGCACCAACATCCACGTGGCTGAGATAATCACCGAAAAAAAATTCCAAGTGGAAGGCGAACTGGGATGGCCGGCAGTTATTGAAGTTGATTAAACCGTTGCCTAATATATTTTAACGATACAAACAGAGCCAGATTACTAAATAAATACAGATTTTTTCAGCGGATGATCTCAATTGTCCTCCATCCTGTCCAGTCGATGAGGGTGTTGCCACTGATTATATCTGCGCTCAAGAGGAACAGGTTACCCGCATCAAAAGCGGATGGGGGTAGTTTCATTATTAGATCATTTCCTAATATCCTAACTTCAGGATCACCGTCCTGGAAGCTGTTTTGGTTGTATTTTTCATAGTAGGCTGTTCCGTTATGGATCTTGATATCTATTCTTTCTAAGTTTTCACTGTCCAGATAGAGGATATGTACTTCATACCAGGCATCGGATGATATGTTTTTCTTGGTTTTTATGCTGATCCAGGCGTTTTCCCCATCCATCTGGAATCCTACTGCGGTTATCTCCCTGGTCTTTATGGATCCTTTTCCTTTTTCGAACTTCTTAGGTTCTTTTATAACTGTTTGTGGCGGGATGGAGAAGTTCAGTGATTGGTTGGTGGGGCTGGCTTTTATCAGGGGGTCGATGGCGAATATCTCATTTTTCCTGATGAAAGAGCGGATATAGGAGTCTGTGTTTATCTGTGAAGGATAGCTTCCTATGGCTGCTTCTTTCAGCCGTTCCTGGTACTGGTCCAGGGGAAACAATACGAATTTATAGTCTATATAGGTTAACTCCGGAGGTGGTAATAGGTAAGCTTCCGGTGTGTAGGTGCGGGGAGATGGCCAGTGTGGCGGGTCATGGACTATGTAGGTATATCCAGTGCCGTTATATCCTGTCCGGGCCATAACATATTCGGTGAAGGCGTTACCCGCCCAGTGGTCGATTTGTTCATCTTCCGAATCAGGGTAGAATATGATGGTTGGTTGGAAATGGTCCAGGATATCGGCTAAATTATGATACAAGCTGTTCCCACTGTAGGTGGCGTTTTCCTGGTAGGAATAGTTATAATTGGCATTGCTGGTGGTGTTGTTTATTCGGTAGGGATTGGTGGACTCCCAATTTTTAGAGAGTAAAAGAGGTAAGGTACCATCGGGATAACCTAAAAAATAGATATGCTCTGCTTCCAGGCCTAGAATATTCATGGCGTTGACTGTTTCATCATGTCTGATGTTGGCCGGTGCGCCCAGATAGCCGTCGGTTAAGACCACCACTTCTACCGGGATGTTGTTTTCCACACAGTGTCGGATTACACCAGCACAGGCGATGGATTCATCATCCGGATGGACGGCGATGACTAAAACCCTGTCTTCAGATTGTATGAGGCTGCTGTTTATATGTTTACTGGGTTTAATAGGATAATTACCTGTTGAGAAAGAAATGAAAATCATACTTACCATTATCACTGATAATAACAGTATGTATCTCTTTTTAAGCATGTATATCACTTATTATAGTAGAATATTGGAAAGGCTTGGTTAAAAAATTGTAATATAAATAGTAGATTTTAACATCTAATAAGAATTACCAATGATTAATTATTTTATGAACTTGAATAATTAAATCATATATATTACCTAATTTTTATTACTTAGAATTTACTTCATAATAATGGGGTTTTAATTGAACTATATGTACATTGATGAGAGTGGAGATCTCGGATTAAACGGATCGAATTATTTAATAATTGTTGCACTTTTAATCAAAGATTTCAGACCATTAGATAGGGTAATAAAGAATATGAGGAGGAATAAATTTAAAAAAGAGCTCTCTAAGGTAAATGAAATTAAGGGAAATAAATCATCATTTGAAGTTAGAATACACATGTTAAAAGAGCTAAATAAAATTGATAATTCCAAAATCCTGGCCGCAGTTTTAAATAAAACTAATCTTCATAGTGAATTCCTTATTAATGATAAAAATATGCTTTATAATTATGTAGCCGGATATCTTACTCATCAAATAAAAATAAATGGCCATTTAGAAGTTAGAATTGATAAATCAAAGGGAAAACAAATGCTTCGGGATGATTTTGATCATTATTTTCGGGCTAAAATTTCAAATAATTCAATTATAAAGAATATAAAAATTTACCATAGTTATTCTCATGCTTGGTCTGGGTTGCAGTTTGCAGATATGATTGCATGGTCTTTTTTCCAGAAATATGAACATAAAAATAGTCTCTACACTAATATCATTGATATTAATTGTTTTATATCAAAAATATGGAATAAATAATAATAAAATCAGAATCAGAACCTGGAAGTACTATTAACGTGCATCTCAAGGTACACTGACTCCCAGGTTTTACCTGTATTATAAAATTAATTCCTATTTATATAAATATTTTACTAAATGAAGGAATTCAAATTCTAAGTTCCAAATTATAATTTTGCTTTCGATTTTTTAATCATTAAGCACATGATTAGGGATTAAATAATTAAATTATATCTTTTCATTCCTTCTTGGTATGGATGCATTCCCCTGATATTATCTTGCGCAGGGAACCGTCATCCATTTCTAATATGAGTTTACCGTCTTTGTTCACGCCTACAGCTTCCCCATATACGGTTCTTCCTTTCTTATGCACTTCTACATAGGTTCCTATGGTACTGGATAGTCTGCGCCATTGGTTAAGTATTTCTCGGAAGTTGCCCTCTTTGAATTCTCCATAATAATATTCGAATCTTTGAAGGAATCTCTGAACCAGTTCAGCCCCTTTTATCTCCCTATCCAACTCTGCCTTCAGTGATGTTGCGCCTCCACGTATTTCAGGGGGGAATAGGTTTATATCCATATTTAAGTCTATCCCTATACCTACCAGAGCATAATCTACTTGGCCCAGGTCTGTTTTCACTTCGGTGAGTATTCCGGAGACTTTTTTATCACCGATTAATATGTCATTGGGCCATTTTATCCCAATATCCAAGCCGCATTCCGCATCCAGGGTTTCGGCAACGGCAACTCCAGCGACCAGTGTTAGTTGGGGTGCTTTGTTAGGTTCCACATCTGGACGGAGGATTATGGTCATCCAAACACCTCCGGATGGTGAGATCCACTTTTTACCCCTTCTACCTTTACCACTGCGCTGACTTTCCGCTATGACTATGGTTCCCTCTGCAGCTCCTTCATCAGCGAGTTTTCGTGCTACATCATTAGTGGAGTCCACCTCCTTATAGAAGTGGATGTTCCCTCCCATGTACTTCGTTTTCAGGTTCTTCTTTATTTCATAGGGAAGCAGTATGTTGGGTGTTCCGCTGAGGCGATACCCGGTTTCTGATTTGTCGATCCGGTAACCTTCTTCCTTGAAGATCTGAATATAATCATCTATCTTTTCTTTTAAAACGCCGGTTTGGTCTTCTATTTCTTGGTTGGTGATGAATTCACCTTTTTTATCATAAAGCAATTTTAATATCTTGTTCTGGAGCATAATAATCACCTATTATTCTTATTTTTATATTGCTTTATTTTGATTTTTTATGGGATGCATGGGCTATATAACTGGATACCGCAGCGGATACTGCTGCTACTTTTTTCGTGGGTAAGAAAGTTGATTTAAGCCGTTCTTCCATTTCCCGGTCTTTTTCAACCACTTTCCTCATATCGTCGGTGATCTCAATTCTATATTCATCAACGAAATGGGTGTGTAGTATTCCCTTGTGGAAATGGGGGCTGTTCATCATGGCTTTATGGAAGGGTATGGTGGTTTTAACTCCTAATATTATGTACTCTGATAGGGCTCTGCGCATGCGGTTGATTGCTTCGTTACGGTTCCTTCCCCAGACTATGAGCTTGGATATCATGGAGTCATAATTGGAGGGTATGGTGTAGTTCATGTACACGCCACTGTCCACCCTTACACCCAGTCCACCGGGGGATCGGTATCCTGTGATCTTACCTGGGTTGGGAGCGAAATCGTTTAAGGGGTCTTCTGCGTTTATCCTGCATTCGATGGAGTGTCCGTTTACTCTTATTTCATTTTGGGTGCAGCATAACTCTTCACCGGATGAGATTTTCAGCTGTTCTTTCACCAAATCGATTCCGGTTATTGCTTCGGTTATGGGATGTTCAACCTGTACACGGGTATTCATTTCCAGGAAATAAAATTCTCCCTTGGAATATAAGAATTCAACCGTACCTGCATTTGTATATCCTATAGATGATGCTGCTCTGACTGCTATTTTTCCTATTTTTTCCCGGAGTTCGGGGGTCATGATGGGTGATGGTGCTTCTTCGATTAGTTTCTGGTTTCTTCTTTGTATGGAGCATTCTCTTTCTGCGGCGTGGATGGTGTTTCCCTTTTCATCGGCCAGTATCTGGAATTCTATGTGTCGGGGTTCTTCCACATATTTTTCTATATATACTGTGGAGTCTCCGAATGCAGATTCAGCTACTGATTTGGTGGATTCTATGGCTCTTAATAGTTCATCTTCTTCATAGACTATTCTCATGCCTATGCCACCTCCACCGGCGGATGCTTTAACCATCACCGGGTATCCTATATTTTCTGCTATCTGGGTGGCTTCGCTTATGTCCTTTAATCCCTGTTCTGTCCCGGGGACCACGGGTACTCCGGCTTTTTTCATCAGTTTCCGGGCGGTGATCTTATCTCCCATGGCCTCTATCACAGAGTATGGGGGGCCTATTAGTTTGATGCCTTGTTTTTCGCATTCTTTACCTAGATTTGGATTTTCTGCTAGAAATCCGTATCCGGGATGTATGGCTTCTGCTCCTGACTTTCCAACCATGTCCATTATCTTATCGATATTCAAATAACTTTGGCTGGGGGCTGATTCTCCGATGTGCAGTGCTTCATCAGCATATTTGGCGAAGAGTGAGTTTTTATCAGCGTCTGAGTATATGGCTACGCTTTTCACTCCTAGTTCTCTGCAAGCCCTCATCACTCTTATGGCTATTTCACCACGGTTGGCTATTAAAATTTTATTGAACATGAAAATCTTTCCTTATAATCTGATAAATTTATGATCTATTCTTTAAGCACCGTTAAACCCTGTTTAATTTACTTATTTTTATATCTAATATTTATTATCTATTTATTTACAATTCTATATATTTTTTTCCTTTATATAGTTTGAGTTAATCTATTGGGGACTGGCCTATTGCTTAGGATATCAATAATTTACTCAGGACAGATTGGAATGGTGATATGTCTTATTTTTTAGTTCAATCAGTTAATAATGGTGGTTGGGATTGATTTTTATTTTATGAATCATAAATTTTTTTTACTTTAAATGAATTGTAGGGTATTATTTTTTTAGAACGGTCTATAGATAATATAATTGAATTTTTATGATTCGGAAGAAAAGACACCTGGAAATGGCTCTTGAGTCCATTGCAACTTTCAAAGAGCCTAAAGTGGATATGGAACAGTATCAGACACCGGCTGGGATTGCTGCGGATATTCTGTGGAATGCCTATTCTTTAGGTGATATTGGGGGTTTGAAAGTTGCGGATCTGGCATGTGGTACGGGTATTCTTTCTGTTGGCGCTGCTCTTTTGGGTGCTTCTCAGGTGGTGGGTGTGGATGCTGATCCTCAGGCTGTGGCGATAGCCCGTAAGGAAGCTTCTCAAAGAGGTTTGGATGATCGTTGCCGGTTCATTACCGGAGATATTGGTGAGTTCAATGAGAAAGCCGATACTGTGGTGCAGAACCCACCATTCGGTGCTCAGAAAGCCCATAGAAAGGAAGCAGATAGGATTTTCATATCTAAATCTGTTAAAGTAGCTCCAGTGGTATATTCATTTCATTTAAAAGAGACTGAGAAATTTGTTAAGCAGTTATTCGAATCAGAAGGTGCTTATGTGTCTCAATCTTATTACTATCATTTTCCCATACCACATATGTATGATTTCCACCAGAAAGAAGAAGTAGAAGTGGAAGTGGTTGTTTTAAGGATAGTAAAAGGATGATGCTAATTTTTGTATGTGAGCTATTTTACATTCAATATTCGAATCTTAAAAAAAAATATTCAATAGAAGAGTATCTATATCAGATCTCTATAAAATCAAATCGAACTGGTCATTGGATATTTATCATTGATTTTAACTCGATCATGGATAGGATCCATTATTATTTATATCAAACTGGTCATGGTTAGGATCTATATTATTATATATATCGTTCCCTTGATCCGATCTGTATATAATTTTATATAGGTTTGAATGGGTAATTTATAAATATCAGGAAAAAGTATAATCAAAACTAATTTACTGTAATAGATATATATAAACCTATAGTAAACAGACATTAAAAGATGGAAGGAAAACATATATCCATCTTTTTACCAGCTTCAATTCTGGCGGAAACAAAAGATTTAAAACTTAGAACCTATAAAGTAGGCTTGATAGGAAGATCTGCAGCTCTATTTCGGGTTGACAGAATAGTGATTTACAGTGATAATTCTACTAAAGAAGAGGTAAAGTTTATTAGTGATGTTCTCACTTATATGAATACACCTCAGTACCTTAAAAAAAAGGTATTTCCTATAACTAAAGAGTTGCGTTATGCAGGGATACTTCCACCGCTGCGCACTCCACATCACCCCACTGAAGAAGTCAGACAAGGTGATTATAGACAGGGACTAACCATAAAAAGAGTAAAAAAGGGCACCATTGTTGACATTGGTGCTGACAGACTGGCGTTGTGCAAGGAAAAGCTCAGCGTAAACAAAGTCTTAAGCTTTCGGGTAACCAAGCTTGCCAAGGAAATAATTGTAGAACCTGATAAACCAGAAGTTTATTGGGGTTATAAGACTTTATCTACTTATAAGAATTTGCATGATAGTATAGGGATGCTTAAACCAAAACCGGATCTGGTTATTGGAACAAGTAAATATGCTGTATCTATTGTTTCTATTTTAGATGAAGTTAAAGATAGTTTAAAGGGCTCCAAACGGATAGCTATTTTGTTCGGCGGTCCATATTCAGGCTTGCACGATTTAATCGATGAAAGGGACGTGAACTTTGAGGTAAACACCGTCCCGGAACAGGGAACTAAAACTGTAAGGACTGAAGAGGCGGTATTATCAACATTATCTGTATTTAACTTGCTCTTAAATACGGAATAACTCGGATTTAAAGAATCTTGCCAATGTAAGGAGGAAAAATTTTATGACTAGACATCACCAACCAAGAAAAGGATCAATTGCATATAGTCCTAGGAAGAGAGCGGCTAAGGAATCACCAAAAACCAGCTCCTGGCCTGAAATTGAAGAAGTAGGGCTTTTAGGATTTCCAGGCTATAAAGTGGGAATGACCCACGTAACCATGTTGGACAACACAAAAAACTCACCAACAGAAGGAATGGAAATAAGCAAACCAGTAACCGTACTGGAAACACCCCCAGCTGTTGTAATGGCCATCAGAGCCTACCGTAAGGATACTTACGGTCTGGCAACCATGACCGACATTCTGGCAGGGGACCTGGATGAAGATCTGGAAAGAACCATCACCCTACCTGAAGATTATGATCCTGAAGCACGGATAGAAGAATTAAAGAAGAAATTAGATGTAGTAGAAGAAATAAGGGTTTTAATTCACACCAAACCCCGGTTAACCAGTGTTTCTAAGAAGAAACCGGAAATACTGGAATGTGGTATTGGGGGTAGCAGTGTAGAAGAGAAACTGGATTATGCCATAGGAGTATTGGGCTCACAAATCAACTATGCGGACGCTTTTTCCAATGGAGAACATGTGGATGCAATAGCAGTTACTAAGGGAAAAGGATTCCAGGGACCGGTTAAAAGATTCGGTATAAGGATACAATACGGAAAAGCAAAAAGAAGCAGTAAAGCAAGGGTTGTAGGTTCAATTGGACCATGGTCACCTTCCCGGACCATGTGGACAGTACCCATGGCTGGTCAGATGGGCTACCATAAGAGAACCGAGTTCAATAAGAAGATCCTGAAAATTGGAGACGTATCAGAAGTGGATGATGTCAACCCTCAGGGTGGATTTGTAAAATATGGTCTGGTGAAAAATAACTATGTGCTAATTGCAGGTTCGGTACCCGGACCATCGAAACGTCTGGTGATGCTGAGAAAAGCCATAAGACCCCACGGAAAACATAATGACCCTGCTCAAATATCATTTATCAGCACAGCTTCTAAACAGGGAGTTTAAATTAAAAATCAAATTCACATTGGTAATATAAAAGAGTGATTTAAAATGTCGAAAATCAAGGTTTACTCATTGGAAGGTGAAGAAATAGATGAAATCGAACTTCCTGATATTTTTACAGAAGAATTTAGGCCTGATCTCATAAAAAGAGCAGTAATATCTGCTCAAACAGCCAGAATTCAACCATGGGGAACAGATCCTATGGCTGGAAAGCGAACCACCGCCGAATCATTTGGAGCGGGCCGTGGTGCAGCTATGGTTCCTCGGGTGAAGGGTTCCAGACACCCCGCCGGATCTAAAGGGGCTTTCGTACCCCAGGCTGTAGGCGGAAGAAGGGCGCATCCACCAAGAGCTGCTCGGATCATCCATGAGAAAATAAACAAAAAAGAAAGAAGATTAGCCATAAGATCTGCAGTGGCCGCAACAGCAAAACCAGAACTGGTAAAAGAAAGAGGTCATCGCACAGAAAAAGTTGCCCAAATACCCCTGGTAGTTGATGATGAATTATGCAAGGTTAAGCGAACCAGCCAAACCAGAGAGATCATGAAAAAATTGGGAATAATGGATGATGTTGTCAGGGCCAAATCAGGACGAAAAATACGGGCCGGTAGAGGTAAAACAAGGGGAAGGAAATACAAAACACCAAAAGGACCTTTACTGGTTGTTGGAGAAGATAAAGGAATAAGTCTAGGCGCAAGAAACCATCCGGGTGTAGATATTGTGGTGGTGGATAACCTTAACGCAGAATTACTAGCCCCCGGAACTCATCCCGGAAGACTTACCATTTACACAAAATCAGCCATAGAAAAATTAGGAGAATTATTCCAAAACAAATAAATGCTTAGGATGTATTGAAAATGGATTCTTATTCAATAATAATAAAACCACATTTAACAGAAAAAAGTATGAATGCCATTGATCAAAACAATGAATTAACCTTCATGGTTAGAAGGACGGCCAGTAAAACACAGATAAAAACGGCCTTTGAAGATCTTTACGCTGTTAAGGTGGAAAGGGTCAACACCCAGATCACTTCTCGCGGTGAAAAAATGGCATACATAAAACTGGAAGCCGAACACAGTGCAGAAGATATAGCTGTGAAAATGGGAGTATTCTAATAATAATATATAATAACATCCCTAAGGGAGGAAAAATAAAATGGGAAAACGATTGATAATTCAGAGGAGAGGACGAGGAACTCCCACTTATAAAAGTGCATCGCACAGATTTAAGGGAAGGATCGCTTATCGATTTTATGATGATATAGAAAAAGAAGGAAGCCTTCAGGGTAAAGTGGTGGACATCATCCACGATCCCGGAAGAAGCGCCCCACTGGCGTTGGTTAACTTTGAAAACGATGAAAAATTACTTATTTTAGCACCAGAAAGTATTAAAATTAATGATAATATTGCCTGTGGAGTATCAGCACCTATAAGTCCTGGTAATTCCCTACCACTGGCTGAAATTCCGGAAGGTACCCCTATTTATAACATTGAGAAATACCCAGGAGATGGCGGTAAATTCGTCAGATCATCCGGTACTTACGCTTCTTTGATCACCCATGATGTTGGTAAAGCCATCATCGAATTACCATCCGGTGAATTAAAGGCATTCAACCCCCACTGCAGAGCCACCATTGGAGTGGTAGCTGGAGGCGGAAGAAAAGAGAAACCATTCCTTAAAGCAGGGAACAGACACTACGCTATGAAAGCTAAAGGTAAGAAGAGTGTAGGTGTGAGAGGAGTGGCCATGAACGCAGTAGATCACCCCCACGGTGGAGGTAATAGACAGCATCCTGGTAGGCCGACCACCATATCCAGACACGCACCACCAGGTAGAAAAGTAGGTTCCATCGCTGCTAAACGAACAGGAAAAAGAAGATAGATCCTAAAAAATTATAAAACAAGAAAATTTAGTGAAAATAATAGATATTAGACAGATTCATTAGGAGGAGACTAATTGGCTAGAAAAGAATTTAGTTATCGCGGTTATACCCTGGAAGAATTGCAACAGATGCCACTGGATAATGTTATTCAACTATTCCCTTCCAGGCAAAGAAGATCCCTGAAGAAAGGCTTCCTACCCAGACAGAAGAAGGTATTAGAAAAAATTAGAAAACTTAAAAAAGAAGGAGACCAGGGAGGAAGGCCCCGCATTATAAAGACTCACTGCCGGGATATGATAGTCCTACCAGAGATGGTGGGAATGACCTTTGGAATATACAACGGCAAACAATTTGTAGAAATAACTATCCAGCCAGAGATGATTGGCTGCTATTTCGGGGAGTTTGCAGTGACCAGACAAAGAGTCCAGCACGGAGATCCGGGGATGGGTGCAACCAGATCATCCATGTTCGTACCCCTTAAATAAGGAGTTAATATCATGGCAAAGATTAAATACGCTTACAATGAGGATACATCAAAAAAAGCAAAGGCAAGCGGCCGATCTCTTAAAATATCCCCAAAACATGCTGTTGAGATATGCAGAACCATAAGGGGAATGGAAATAGAAGAGGCTAAGGAATATTTAGAAGACGTAATAGAAATGAAGAAACCAGTACCCTTTAAAAGACATAATAAAAAGATAGGACACCGTAAAGGTCTTAAAGGATGGCCCACTGGTCGTTATCCGGTTAAAGCAGCATCTCAAATTTTAGATGTGCTGATAAATGCCGAAGCCAACGCTGAATATCAGGGATTAGATACGGAAAATCTTAAAATCGAACATATATCCAGTCACCGAGGTTACGTTATTAGAGGATGGACTCCCCGAGCTTTTGGAAGAGCAAGTCCCTTTAACACACCAACCACCCACATACAAGTAGTACTAGGGGAGATTCAATGATTGAAAAGGATTTTGTAACAGAAGGTCTTAAAAGGACTAGAATCGATGAATATTTAGAAAAAGAACTGGAAAGAGCCGGTTACGGTGGAATGGAGATTCAAGTAACACCTCTAGGAACCATGGTGGTGGTTTATGCAGAACGTCCCGGTATGGTTATAGGAAGAGGAGGAAAAACCGTCCGAAATATAACCCAGAATCTAAAAAACAACTACGAACTGGAAAATCCCCAGGTAGAAGTTAAAGAGGTGGATGTCCCCGAACTCAATCCCAAGATCATGGCCCATAAAATAGCGGCCATGTTACAGAGGGGTATGCACTTCAGGAGAGTGGCTTACACTGCACTTCGAAGAATAATGGGCGCAGGAGCCCAGGGTGTGGAGGTTACCATTTCTGGTAAGATTAGAGGATCCAGATCTGCATGTGCCAAATTTATAGATGGATACATAAAGAAATGTGGTGAACCATCCACCCGTTTTGTAAGGGAAGGATTTGCAACAGTCCAACTTAAACCGGGTGTTCTGGGAATTTATGTAAGGATCATGCCACCAGGAACTGTACTGCCTGATAAAGTTGATATAATAATGCCCACTGTGGAAGAATCACCAAGTGAAACCCTGGTGGAAAGTACAGAGGAAGAAGAATCACCAGCTCCAGACGTGGAAGTAGCTGAAGAAACAGTATCTGATGAAATTGAAGATGAAATAAGCGAAGAAACAGAAGATAACCTGGAAGACATAGAAGAAGAACCAGAGACCAAGAAAGTCAAAGAGACTGTGGAAGCTGAGGCCAAGAAAGCTAAAGAATCTGTGAAAGCTGAGACTAAGAAAGCTAAAGAATCTGTGGAAGCTGAGACTAAGAAGGTTAAAGAATCTGTGGAAGCTGAGACTAAGAAGGTTAAAGAATCTGTGGAAGCAGAAGAGAAAAAGGGACCGGAAATCAAGTTTAAAAAATTCAAAACAGCCGATCTTGTTAAACCTGCTAAAGAAACCAAAGAAAATTCCCAGTAAATCTTTAGAAAAATAGATAAATTCGGAAATTATAAAAAGGTGTAGAAAAATGGTAATATTAAGGTCCAAGGAAATAAGGGCAATGGAGATAGGGGAAATCCAGAAAAAATTGGATGAACTCAGGGCAGAACATTCAAAGATAGTCTCTAAAAGCGCTGCCGCTGGAATTTATGAAGATCCGGGTAAAGTTAAAGAACTTAAACGGACTATTGCCCGGGTACTTACCATAATGAGTGAAAAAACGAAGGAGAACTAAAATAGATGACAGTCTGTGAGATATGCGGTCTTCCAGAAGAACTTTGCGTATGTGAAGAGATAGCAAGGGAGATTCAAAAAGTTAAAGTCTACACAGTAAGAAGAAGATTCGGGAAGCTCATGACCATAGTAGAAGGTATCGATGAGCATGACATCGACATAAGAGAATTAACCAAGGAACTAAAAAATAAATGCGCCTGTGGAGGAACTGCAAAAAAAGGCCAGATAGAACTTCAGGGAGACCATAAAAGGAAAGTGAAAGAAGTTCTAGCTAATATGGGCTTTTCTTCAGACACCATTGAAATCAAAGACAGGGATGAAAGAAGTAAGGGCAGAAAGAGAAGATAATTTCTGTCTCTTATAATATCATGATAACTCCACAAAACATATTCAGACACGAGCTTGTTGGTTTGCCTGTAGAGGTAGTCCGCAGCTCACATAGTGGATATAAAGGGATAAAAGGAAAGGTTGTTGACGAAACCAAGAACACCATCAAAATAGAGGATGACAAGGGAAATGAAAAGATCATCCCCAAAAAAGTGGCGACTTTTCATTTCCAACTTCCTGATGGTGCTAAAGTTGAAATTAACGGTCAAATAATAGCGATTCGTCCAGAAAACAGGATTAAAAAGAGATACAGAAAGTACTGGTGATATAGGATCAGTAAATACTGCTCTATAGGATCATCAGAGAACTGATACTGGATCAGTAAATACTGCTCTATAGGATCAGTGGTCAACTGATAAGCATCAGAAGAAATCTGTGAATTTATAATTTGAATACTGGATGAAACGGGTTAACTTACTTAAAAATACTATTCGAAAAAAAAATTTACTATAAAGGTGATATTAATGATTGGTATCGACGTTACAGAACCAAAAACAAAATGCGATGATCCTAACTGTCCTTTCCACGGAAATCTACCTGTAAGAGGGCAGATATTAGAAGGAATCGTGACCAGTGATAAAGCGGAGAGAACCGTCACTGTAGAGAGAAGTTTTTATAAATTTATTCGTAAGTTTGAAAGATACGAAAAAAGAAAATCAATTATACACGCACATAAACCTGACTGCATAGACTTAAGCATTGGTGATGCGGTGAAAATCGCAGAATGCAGACCACTCAGTAAGACCAAACATTTCGTAGTAATCGAGGTTAAGGGAGATTGAAATGAAGGCTATCACATCTAATGTTTCCAAATCACTACCCATAGGAGCCCGACTACAGTGTGTGGATAACACCGGCGCAAGAGAAGTGGAAATCGTATCGGTTAAAGGATATAAAGGGGTTAGAAGAAGATTAGCCAGTGCTGGTGTGGGTGATATGATAGTGATCTCCGTAAAAAAGGGATCAGTAGAAATGAGAAGAGAAGTCACTACAGCGGTAGTGGTCAGGCAGAAAAAAGAATACCGCAGAGCAGACGGTTTAAGAGTTAAATTTGAAGATAATGCAGCTGTAATTCTAAGTCCGGAAGGAGTGCTTAAAGGATCCGAAATACGAGGACCAGTTGCTAAGGAAGCAGCAGACCGATGGCCTTCCATAGGAAGTGCGGCCAGCATAATCGTCTGAAAATGAATAAAACTAATAATATTTTTTAAATGAATTTAATACACGGTGAATATTATGTCAAAACAGCCAAGAAAACAAAGGAAATTTCGCTTTAAAGCACCGTTACATGTTCGTCATAAATTAATGAGCGTAACACTTTCTGAAGAGCTCAGAGAGAGGTACCAGACAAGATCTCTACCAGTAAAAAAAGGAGATAAAGTTCTGGTGATGAGGGGAGATTTCAAGGAACAGGAAGGAAAAGTAGAGAAAGTTGACCTCAAACATTACCGGTTAATGATCGATGGTGTTTCGGTACAGAAACCCGATGGGAATCAAGTTTATCATTCAGTTCACCCTTCTAAAGTGATGCTGGTAGAACTGGATCTTGATGACGATGAAAGAAATGAAGTAATAGAGAGGAAGGGATAAATATGGCTAAAATGGGTTCAAGAAAACATTTAAAACGTTATAAGGCACCAGAAAACTGGCCAATACATCCTAAAGAATATAAATGGACAGTTAAAACCAGCGCAGGTTCCCATGCCCTGGATAAATCCATGCCCCTCCTGATAGTTGTAAGGGACATTCTTGAAATAGCGGATAATGCCAGGGAAGCCAAGATAATCATCAACAAAGGAGATATCCTGGTTGACGGCCGACCAAGAAAAGATTATAAGTTCCCAATAGGGTTCATGGACGTTATTGAAATCCCCAAGTCAGGTAAAGTATACCGTGTACTCCCTGATGAAAAAGGAAAACTCATAATGTACCCCATATCAGCGGAAAACAAGGAATTCAAATTATGCCGAATCGAGGATAAAACCATAATCAAAGACGCTAAAACTCAATTAAACCTTCATGACGGCAGGAACTGTCTGACTGAGGATGATTATAAAACAGCTGATGTGTTGAAACTCAAAGTTCCAGAACAGGAAATTGAAGATCACATAAAATTTGAAAGCGGATCTTTAGGTCTGGTAATCGGCGGAAAACACATAGGTGAAAGGGGTAATATAAAGGAAATAACCATCACCAAATCATCCATGCCCAACACGGTGGTAATAGAAACCGCAGATGGAAAAACATTCCAAACCCTTAAAGATTATGTTTTTGTTTTAGGTAAAGAAAAACCAATGATAACACTTCCCGGGGGTAAATAATGAATCCCATGGAAGAAGTGAAAATAGCCAAGGCCACCATAAACATAGGAGTAGGTGAAGGTGGAGAGAAGCTGGCCCGGGCAGAGAAATTACTAAACAGTATAACCGATCAAAAACCTGTCAGAACCTATTCCAAAGTAACCAATCCAGAATTTGGTATACGGAAAGGCCAGCCCATAGCCTGTAAAGTCACATTACGTGATCAAAAAGCAGATGAAGCCATAAAACTCATTCTAAACGGTATAGGTAATAAATTAGAATCCAAAAAATTCGATAAACAGGGTAATGTTTCTTTTGGAATAGAAGAACACATCGATATCCCGGGGATGCGTTACGATCCTGATATTGGTATATTTGGAATGAATGTTTCAGTTACCTTTGAAAAACCCGGTTACAGAATAAAGAGAAGGAAAATTCAACAAAGAAAGATTCCCCAAAAACATCAGGTCACATCAGAAGAGACCAAGGTGTTTATGCAGGAAAAATTTAAGATTAAGGTGGAATAGTAACCCAAAATAATTAAAGGTGATAAATTGCCAAGAAAATACGGAAAGGCATCAAGAAAATGCAGAAGATGTGGGGATCACTCTGCCCTGGTAAGAAGATACGGGCTTATGTTATGCAGACAATGCTTCAGAGAACTTGCATCAAAAATTGGATTTAAAAAATATAATTAGAGGTGAATAAATTTGACTCTCATGGATCCTCTGGCAGACGCTCTTACCAACATGCGAAACAATGAAATGCAGGGAAACAACAGATGCAAAATCACCCCCGCATCAAAAATGATCGGGCATGTTCTAAGAACCATGCAGAAGGAAGAATATATAGGTGAATTCGAGTTCGTAGACGATGGAAAGGCAGGCCAATTCATAGTGGAACTCGAAGGAAACATAAACAAATGCGGTGTAATAAAACCCAGACACGCCGTGAAAAAAGACGAATTTGAACGATTTGAAAAAAGATATCTGCCCTCTAAAAACTTCGGAATAATAATAATGACCACACCCGAAGGAATAATGACCCATAAAGATGCTAAAGAAAAGGGAATTGGTGGCAGGCTTCTGGCTTACATTTACTAAGGTGATTAATATGGCTCAATTAGCAAGTATCAGAGATGAAATCCCCATACCAGAGGGGATAAAGGTCACCATACAGGATGAAGTAGTGGTAACCGGTTCAAAGGGTGAACTCAAAAGGAAATTTAAAAGCCGAAATATCAAAATCAGCGCCGAAGATGGAAAAATAATTTTAGAAGCACCTTTCCCTAAAAAAAGGGATAAAGCCATGTTAGGCACTATAAAATCCCATCTAACTAATATGATCAAGGGATTAACCGATGGTTTTATTTATAAAATGAAAATAGTATACGCTCACTTTCCCATGACCGTTAAAGTATCCAGTGACCGGGTAACCATTGATAACTTCCTGGGTGAAAGACACCCCCGTACAGCCAAAGTATTAGGCGAAACCAAGGTCAAAGTAAACGGTGATGAAGTTATCGTGGAAGGGATCAATAAGGAAGATGTGGGTCAAACCATGGCCAATATAGAACAGGCCACTAAAATTAAGGGCAGAGATCCCAGGGTATTCCAGGACGGAATATACCTGATCAGTAAGGAGTGAAGGTGACCATAATGAAAAAACCACATTTTAAACGTCAGGAATGGCACAGATACAAGAAACTGGGAGATAAATGGAGGAAAGCCCGGGGAAAAACCAGTAAACGAAGAAGGTATGAAGCAAGAAAACCAGCCATGCCATCTATAGGTTACGGATCTCCAAAAGCAACGAGAGGTTTACATCCATCAGGATACCAAGATGTATTGGTTTCTAATATTAAGGAATTAGAAAATTTAGACCCGGAAACCCAGGCCGGCAGGATTAGTTCCACCGTAGGAAAACGGAAAAAAGAAATAATCCTCGAAAAAGCATCAGAATTAGGAATTAAGATTTTAAACAAGGAATTATAATCAGATATGGATTAATCCATATTAATATAACATGTGCATGGAATCAAGATTTCAGGGCGCATTTCAAATCCAATAATCATAGAAACACGTGTTTTTTAGATTTTGGATTATATCATAAAAAATAAACAGCCATAAAAAAATTGGTTGTTTCAGGGAGGTTTTTAATGAATCTTACTACTCAAAAAAGATTAGCTGCAGATATTCTCAAGGTCGGAGTAAATCGGGTTTGGATAGATCCGGAAAATACTGAAGAAGTATCACGGGCTATAACCAGAGAAGGAGTTAAGCAACTAATTAATAACGGAGTTATTAAGGCTAAACCAAAAAAAGGGATTAGCAGCTACCGATCTAAGAAGATCGCACAACAGAAAAAGAAAGGAAGAAGAAAAGGACGCGGTAGTATAAAAGGAGCTAAAGGGGCAAGAAACCCTAAGAAGAAAGCTTGGATGACTACCATAAGAGCACTGAGAAAAGATTTGAAGGATATGAGAGATAACAGGGATATAAATAAAACCACTTATCGTAAGCTTTATAAAATGGCTAAAGGTGGCGCATTCCGAAGTAAATCATATATGAAAACCTATGCTCGGGATCATGACCTTCTCAGATAATGGGGGAATATTATGGCACACGGATCAAGATATAAATTGGCATTTAAAAGAAGAAAACAAGGAAAAACAAATTATAAAGCCAGATTAAAGCTAACCACAATGGATAAGCCCAGGATGGTCGTAAGGATTTCTAATAAACATATAACCGCCCAAATAATTAAGATAAACAATGAAGGAGATGAAACCCTGGCATCGGCCAATTCCAAGGAATTAGAAAAATTAGGCTGGAAAGCAGGGGGAAAAAACACCTCCGCCGCATATCTCACCGGATTTTTATGCGGGAAACGGGCATTAAATAATGAAATAAACGAAGCTACCCTGGACATTGGTCTTAAATCATCACTCAAAGGATCTAAAATATACGCAGTACTTAAAGGCGCAGTGGACGCCGGATTAGATGTACCATATAATGAAAGCATCTTACCAGAAGAAGACAGAATAAACGGAGAACACATAGCAAATTACAGTCAAACCTTAAACGATACCCAGGTAAGTAAAAAGTTTTCACAATATTTAGAAAGGGGACTTCAACCTTCAGATCTCCCTGATCACTTCAAAACCATTAAAGAAAAGATTAAAGAGGAATCATCATGAACAATGATATGCAGGAATGGGAGCCAAAAACCAACCTAGGACGTTTGGTTAAGGAAGGCACCATCAGTGATATCGATGAGATATTCGACCGAGGCCTTCCTATAATGGAATTGGAAATAATAAACACCCTATTACCCGATCTGGAAGAAGAAGTAATGGATGTTAACCTGGTGCAGAGAATGCATAAATCAGGTAGAAAAGTGAATTTCCGAGTCATTGTAGCTGTTGGTAATAAAAACGGGTACGTAGGCTTGGGACAGGGTAAAGCTAAGGAAGTAGGCCCGGCCATTAGAAAAGCAGTTGACGATGCTAAATATAATATAATAAAGGTACGCAGAGGATGCGGAGACTGGGGATGCGTCTGTGGAAAAGAACACACCGTACCATTTAAAGTGGAAGGTAAAATAGGAAGCGTAAGGGTAACCCTCATACCAGCACCAGGAGGAGTTGGATTGGCCATAGGAGATGTGGGTAAAACCATATTAAAACTAGCAGGTATAGATGACTTATGGTCCGAAACCAGAGGACAAACCCAAACCACTATAAACTTCGCAGGAGCTGTTTTCGAAGCATTAAAACAGTTAAGCAAAGTCAAGGCCAAGAAATCAGATCTTAAAAATCTGGGAGTGGAATGCGCAGATTAGTATTCTCTCCACCTAAGATTAGTAAATATTAAGGTGATAATAAATGATTGCAGCCATTAGAGTAAGGGGTAGAACTGGTGTTAAGGGGGACATAACGGATACTATGAAAATGTTACGGCTGAATAGGATAAACCACGCCGTAATAATCGAAGAAAACCCCAGCTATCAGGGAATGCTCCAGAAGGCAAAAGATTACATAACCTGGGGAGAGATAAATAAAGAAACCCTGGTTAAAATGATATCCAAAAGAGGAACATTACCTGGAGGTTCAAAGGTTACAGACGAGTATCTGAAAGAAAAAACCAGTTACCAATCCATAGAAGACCTATCCCAGGCAGTTCTAGAAGGTGCAAGTCTGGAAGAATCAGGAATAAAACCAGTCTTCAGATTACACCCACCCCGAAAAGGATTTAAAAATATCAAAAAAGCCTATAATGAAGACGGAAGTTTAGGATACAGGGGAGAAAGCATAGAGGGCCTGATCAATAAGATGTTATAGATCAACCTTTTAAAAAAGGTTGATCAAAAAATATGAAGATCATATTAACATCCCTAAGATCAATAAACATCCCCTAATATTATATAAAATCCCTAAAAAAATTCAAGCTAATATAATCATATTGAAGGTTGATTACATGATAAGAAGAACACGGAAAATAAGGAAAATGCGCGGATCACGAACCATAGGTGGAGGTTGTTCTAAGAAAAGAAGAGGAGCAGGACACCGTGGTGGAAGAGGAATGGCCGGAGGCCATAAGCATATGTGGTCCTGGATAGTCAAATACGATCCTGATCATTATGGAAAATATGGTTTCAAAAGACCCCAGAAGACCATATACAAATTCAAACCCATAAATTTAGACTTCCTGGATGAAAAACTCGATGATTTACTCAAAAAGGGTCTGGCCAGTGAAGAAAACGGAAAAATTTTAGTGGATGTTACCAAGATGGGTTACAACAAGGTATTGGGTAAAGGCAGATTAACCAGATCCCTGGTGATTAGATCACCAAAATTCTCCCAAAGTGCCATCAAGAAGATTGAAGATGCCGGAGGAGAAGCATCAATAATTTAAAATTTCTAAATTCAGAAAGCCCTAAAAATATAATTGTTACGCAGAATAGTAAAGTCTTAAGGAGTGAAATCATTGATTGAAAAACTGGAACCCATATTTACCCTGCTTCCTCAGGTAGGATCACCAACTTATAGAGTTCCTTTCAAAGAAAAACTCAAATGGACAGGAATAATACTGATTCTTTACTTCATATTAGGACAAGTTGCATTATTTGGTCTAAGCGCAACAGCTGTAGATCAATTCGCAGCATTAAGGGCTGTTTTAGCAGGGAGCTTCGGATCAATCATTACCCTAGGTATAGGTCCCATAGTTTCAGCTTCCATCATATTACAATTACTGGTGGGGGGTAAGATCATAAAACTGGATCTCTCCCAGCCCCGGGATAAAGTAATATTCCAGGGAACCCAGAAATTACTGGCCATAATATTCACAGTTTTTGAGGGTGCGGTACTGGTACTAACCGGTGCTCTATCTCCATCTTCACCCGAGTTAGTTTGGATACTCATATTACAGATAACCATCGGAGGAATTTTAATAATCTTCCTCGATGAAGTGGTATCCAAATGGGGATTCGGCAGTGGTGTAGGACTATTCATCGCAGCAGGAGTAGCCCAGACTATTGTAGTTGGATCATTCAACTTCCTATCCTCACCCACATCCCCAGGAGTACCTTCAGGAGCTATACCGCATTTCATATACACTTTAACCACCAGTCAACCAGATTTCTCTCTGCTCATACCGGTATTCGCGGTAATAGTAGTGTTTCTGGTGGTGGTATATGCGGAAAGTATGCGTGTGGAGATACCACTATCATATGGTGGTGTTAAAGGTGCACGGGGGAAATATCCACTTAAATTCATCTATGCCAGTAATATGCCTGTTATATTAGCCAGCGCACTTCTCTTGAACGTGCAACTATTTGCCACACTGTTTCAGAAACTGGGAATCCCCATATTCGGAACATATTCCAATGGAAAAGCAGTAAGTGGCCTGGCATTATGGTTAACCACACCCACCTTAAGCATGATCTTCACCAACCCTCTGCAAGTGTTATTCTATGCCGTGGTATTCGTTGGCATCTGTATATTATTTGCCTGGTTATGGGTTGAACTCAGTGGAATAGGGCCTAAACAGGTATCCAAACAATTATATCAGATGGGTATGCAGATACCGGGTTTCAGAAGTAACCGGGGTCAGTTTGAAAGGATCCTAAAAAAGTACATACCAGCCATAACCATAATGGGAGGGGCCTTCGTTGGTCTTCTGGCATTTGGAGCGGATTTAACCGGAGCTCTAGGTGGAGGTACTGGTGTGCTGCTAACTGTGGGTATTGTGTATAAATTATATGAAGAAATAGCCCAGGAACAACTGATGGACATGCACCCCATGCTTAGAAGATTCTTAGGTGACTAATGCATAATAAAAATCAAAAAAAAGATAAAATTACAGGATAATAATAAAAACAATAAGAAATAATGGGTGAAAATATGAGAGTGGTAGTAGTCGCTGGAATTCCAGGTTCAGGAAGCACCACGGTTCTTAAAGGGGCCCTGGTAAACCTCGATTATGTACATGTTAATTATGGGGATGTGATGTTGGAGATAGCTCAGAAAATGAATTTAGTAGAAAACAGAGACTCCATGAGGAAACTCTCCCCTGATGTGCAGAAAGAAGTTCAAAGGGAAGCAGCTAAAAGCATTAGAGAAATGTCCGAGGAAAATAATATAATCGTGGACACCCACTGCACTATTAAAACACCACATGGTTTCCTACCCGGACTACCTCCTTGGGTGTTGGAAGAACTGCAAGTGGATCAGTTCGTACTCATAGAAGCCGATGCTGAGGAGATATTACTGAGGAGAATTAGTGATAAGACCAGAACCAGGGATATGGAGAAGTTGAAGGATATAGATTTACATCAGCAGATGAACCGATCAGTCTCCATGGCCTATGCAGCCATGACTGGTGCCACAGTCCAGATAATAGAAAATCATGATAACCAACTCGATGATACTACCCAAGAGATGTTTGAAACCTTAAAATGAATTATTATATACCCCGAGATGATTGAAACTATAGATATATTTACATCCCAGAGATGATTGAAAACCTTATAAATAAAATATTCATGTATTCAAAATATAAAAGATGAGGAAATAATAAAATGGCAGGCTTTGACTTTCTAAATCCAATATTAAATCCAATATTAGACCCTTTACTTACTTTAGTGAATGATCCTAACAATCCCATGTTCGGGGCTATTTTCGGAGTGTTCATCATCGCCACCATAGTGGCCTTTTTAATTACACTGGCTAATAAATTATTAGTAGACCAGGATCGTCTGCAGTACCTGCAGAAGGAGATGAAAGAGTACCAGCAGGAGATGATGAAGGCCCAGAAATCTGGTGATCCTAAATTAATGGCTGAGATGCAAAAAAAACAGTCTAAATTCATGGATATACAGAAGGAAATGATGTTCAACTCCTTCAAACCAATGATAGTGACCTTCGTACCCATCATAATCGTATTCTACTGGATGTCTGGAAACCCACTTATCGGATCATTTTATGTACAATTACCAACCTTTGGTTATTACCTGTTTCTGGTGCCGTTTTTCCAATGGATAGCCACCATGTTTTACCCCGTTGGTGCGGTAACTCCCTTCGCCACCATAGGATGGCTGGGCTGGTATATTTTATCCTCATTTGCCATGTCCATGGTGTTCAGGAAGTTTCTGGGAATAAAAGGCGGGGGAATGTAAACCCATTAAATTAAGAGAGATTTATAATCATGGATGTAAGCATCATCAAATTAATATAATATTAAAATAAGAAAAAATTAAATCTTTAGGAGAAAAAATAACATGCCACAGTTAAGATACAGATCAAGATCTTATAAGAGAACCTTTAAGAAAACCCCCGGAGGCAAAACAGTATTACATTACAAGAAGAAAAAACCCTCCAAGCACACATGTGCTAACTGCGGAAAAATACTGCATTCAGTCCCCCGAGGAAGACCATATCAAATAAGAAAACTTTCTAAAACAAAGAAAAGGCCAAACCGACCATACGGTGGGTATCTGTGCTCAGAATGCTCCCGTGATGTGTTTAAGAAAGAGGCCAGATCCTGATGATCATAACCATCGGCGGACTCGCAGGAAGCGGTACCACCACCGCCTCGAAAATCCTCTCAGAAAAAATGGGAATTCCATATATTTCAGCAGGGGATATATTTCGCCAGATGGCTCATGAACATAAGATGGATATACTGGATTTCAGTAAATACGCGGAATCAAACACTAAGATAGATGATGAGATAGACCAGAGACAGGCGCAGATTGCCAGTGAAAAAGATGATCTGATAGTGGAAGGTAGACTATCCGCCTATTTCATAGATGCAGATATCAAAATATGCTTCATAGCCCCTTTAAATGTTCGAGCTAGAAGAATAAGCCACAGAGAAAACAAACATTCAGATGTGGTGAAAAAGGAGATTATAGAAAGGGGAGAAAGTGAGGCTAAAAGATATCGGGAAATACACAACATCGACATAAATAATCTGGACATCTATGATCTCATCATAAACACCGATAGTTTCAACCCGGAAAGTATAGCCAATATCATATTAAAAGCAACAGAAGAAATTTAAGTGCCCCATAAAATATAGGGCAAAAGTTTAAAATAAATTTTAACAATTCAATTAAGAAAAAAATAGGTTGAGGTGAATTAAATGCCAGCAATAGAAGTTGGAAGAGTATGTGTAAAGATCGCAGGTAGAGAAGCAGGTGAAAAATGCGTTATTATAGAGATTATCGATGATAAATTCGTAGAAATTGTAGGTGATTCTATAAAAAATAGAAGATGTAATATTAAGCATTTAGAACCTGTAGATCAGACGATAGAGATAAAATCAGAGGATATAGAACAGATTAAAAAGGATCTGCAGGCTGCTATAGCATAAAGTCTTAGATTCCAAAAAATCACTAATAGATAACAATAATTCTTAATGGATTTCATAATTTTTTAAAATCCTAAACAAAAAGTAAATGATGGGTTTTATCGATGGTTGAACTGCTTCATAAGGCAGAAGGTGAAACAGATCCCAAATTCGGATGTTCACCAAATAAAAGACCTATAGATGAGCATATATCCAAGGGTGTTATCAACCTGGATAAGCCATCAGGCCCCACTTCCCATGAAGTTGATTCCTGGGTTAAAAGAATACTATCCGCTGATAAAACCGGCCACGGGGGAACACTAGATCCTCGGGTTACCGGTGTACTTCCTATTGGAATTGATCAGGCCACCAGGGTTATACATCTTCTCCTGGAAGCACCAAAAGAATACGTCTGTCTCATGAGACTCCATGAGGAAGTTGAAGATTGCCGTATAGCAGAGATACTCCGGGAATTTCAGGGAAAAATATTCCAAACACCACCAGTAAAATCAGCGGTTAAAAGGGAGCTTCGGGTACGTAAAATATACTACGTACACCTATTAGAACTGGAAGGACAGGAAGTTCTTTTCACCATAGGCTGTGAAGCAGGCACCTATATCCGGAAGTATTGCCATGATATAGGGGAAGCCCTAGGATGCGGTGCTCATATGGCTGAGCTGCGCAGAACCAGGGTAGGTCCCTTCCAAGAGGATGAAACCCTTAAGAATCTGCAGGATCTCACTGATGCTTACCATGAATGGAAAGAGGAAGGAGATGAATCCCCATTACGTGAGGTTGTAATGCCCATGGAACAGGCTGCAGCACATCTTCCCAAAATATATATCAGGGACTCTGCTGTAGATGCCATAGCTCATGGGGCTGATCTGGCTGCGGGAGGAATAACCTCCCTGAGCAGCGACATAGAGAAGGGATCTACCGTTGCACTATTCACACTCAAAGATGAACTGGTTGCAGCAGGAGAAAGTCTCTATAAATGCCATGATATACTGGAGAAAAAGAAAGATATCATGGTAGATATAAAAAAAGTTTTTATGGAACCGGGAACATATCCAAAGATGTGGAAGTAAAAAAACCGCTCTTTGTAAGAACTTCCCCCCATAAACTAGAGAGTATTATACTCACTAAAAAAAGCCCATTATTAATGATAAAAAGTTAATATCATTATAAGATTGTAATTGTCTTGATGCCGGGATAGTCTAGCCTGGTAAGGCGCAAGACTGGAAATCTTGTGGAGCTTTGCTCCGCCTGGGTTCAAATCCCAGTCCCGGCGTTTTATAAAAACGTAAATTAAAAGAAATTCCTTTAAATTTACCAGAATAATATGAAAATTAATAGGGAAAATGAACAAAGGAAGATAAAATCAATAATAAACAAAAAAAAATTCAAAAATAGAATGATAATATTAAAAATAGGATTCGAGCCTTAATTGGAGGAATAATAGTATGGAAGAAGAATTCAAACACATGGTCCGTATTGCTAGAAGAGACGTCGACGGTAACAAGCCAGTGGTAAACGCACTTGCAGATATAAGAGGCGTGGGAATAGCATTATCCGGAGCCATATGCTCATCAATGGGTTTAGACTTAAATCAGAAAATTGGATATTTATCAGATGATAAAATAAATGAAATTGAAGAAGCGGTGAGAAACCCAAAGCAACATAATATCCCTGAATGGATGTTAAACAGAAGAAACGATTATGAAACAGGTGAAACAGTCCACCTGATTGAATCAGATTTAATGATGCGCCTGAGAGATGACCTGAACAGGATGAAGAAAATAAGAAGCTACAAGGGAAGAAGACATGAAGTGGGATTACCTGTTAGGGGTCAAAGAACCAAATCCACCTTCAGGAAAGGGTCATCTGTAGGGGTCAGAAGAAGAAGAGGAAGACCACAGTAGATTTATTAGGAGACGATCATTATGGGACATCCAAGAAAATCAAGAAAAAAATATGACACACCATCTCATCCATGGAATGCCGACAGGATAAAATTAGAAAATAAATTAGTAAAAAAATACGGGCTAAAAACCAAGAAAGAGATTTGGAAAGCCGAGACTATGGTTAAGAGATATAGGAGAGATGCCAGGGAACTTTTGGGTATGTCCAGTGAAGATAATAAAACCGAAAGAGAGCAATTATTAAGTCACCTGATAAATCAGGGCTTTCTAGGTAAAGATTCTAAACTGGAAGATGTTCTGAACCTGACCATGGAAGATGTTCTACGCAGAAGACTGCAGACCATGGTACACCAGAAAGGACTGGCCAACACAGCCAAACAATCCAGGATCATGGTAGTTCACGGTCACATAGCACTGGATGGTAAAAAAATAGACTCACCAAGTTATCTGGTTAAAAGCGGAGAGGAAGAACTTATAAGTTTCTATCAAGGCTCTGCAATGGAAAAATACCAAAAACAACAGGCTTCTGATAAAGCCGGTGAAAACTAAATAGATAAAACTTAGGAAAATAAAAATTATTAAATTAATAAAAATGATAAGGTGAAAAAAATGGCGGATAAAGAAAAATGGGGTGTAGCTAATATTTATTCCTCTTTCAACAACACAATTATCACCGTCACCGATCTAACCGGAGCCGAAACCATAACCCAATGGTCCGGTGGTAAGGTCGTACGGGCAGACCGACAGGAATCATCACCCTTCGCAGCTATGGAAGCAGCAACCAGGGCAGCAGATGATGTTAAAGAAAAAGGACTGATAGGACTACACATCCGGGTCAGAGCACCCGGAGGAAATGGTCCACGAACCCCAGGACCCGGTGCACAAGCCACCATAAGGGCTTTAGCCAGGGCTGGTATTAAAATAGGTAAAATTGAAGATGTCACTCCAATACCTCATGATGGAACAGGAAGACCAGGAGGTAAAAGGGGGAGAAGGGTCTAAAATGGATATAGACGTAAAATCCAGAGACGAAGAAAGAATAGTCCTGGTAATAGAAGGTGCAGATGTACCTTTCATGAATGCACTGCGCAGGATCTGCATGGTGGAAGTACCCACCATGGCCGTAGAAGAAGTGGAGATCTACAAAAACGATTCAAGAATATTCGACGAAGTATTAGCTCATAGATTAGGATTGGTTCCCATAAAAACAGATCTGGAATCCATAATACTCCATGAAGAATGTGACTGCACCGATCACTGCCCTCGTTGTAGTGTATCACTCCTATTAAAAGAGAAAGGACCTAAAGTAGTGTATTCAGGAGATCTAACTTCACAAGATCCTAAAATAGTACCTGTTCATGATACTATTCCCCTAATGAAACTTAGAGATGATGAAGAGGTGGAACTGGAGGCAATAGCCCAGCTGGGTATTGGCCTAGAACATGCCAAATGGCAGCCCACCACATCAGCAGCATATAAACACTATCCCCTGATCATGGTCGATGAAGAAAAATGTGAAGCATGCGCCAAATGCGCTGAAGAATGTCCCCGGGGAGTTCTGGAATTCGATGAAAAGAATAACAAGATACTAATAGCTGACCCTGAAGAGTGTAACATGTGCAGAACATGCCAGAAAGACTGTGAAGTTGAAGCCATAACCGTAGAAGGACAGGATGATAAATTCATATTTAAAATCGAAACAGATGGCTCACTTACACCGGAAGAAGTTATCAAAGCTGCCTGCGACATATTAAGCGATAAATCTGATAAAATCATAACATTTAGTGAGGAGAAAGTTAAATGAAAACTCAAAAAACAAATCCCAAGATCACAGAGCTCATAATGAGTCTTAAAGAAAAATCATACCAGGAGAAGGCAGCAATCTGGAAGGATTTAGCCCGGAAACTGGAAAAATCAACCAGAAAACAGGCCGAGGTAAATATATCACAGATCAACAGGCACACCAAAGCCGATGATCTGGTACTGGTGCCTGGAAAAGTACTGGGTATGGGTGTACTGGAACACAAAGTACAGATAGCTGCTGTAAATTTTTCCCAGAAAGCAACTGAAAAAATCGAAAATGCCGGAGGAGAATGCTTAGAGCTAAGTCAGCTTATGGAGCAAAATCCCAAGGGTAGCGGCGTGAAAATAATAGAATAAAAAAAAATTTATTCAAAAAAAAAATCATATAGGAATGGTATTAAAATGATCATAGATGGAGAAGGACTTGTTCTGGGAAGACTGGCCAGCAAGGTCAGCAAGAAACTCTTACAGGGCGAGGATATAACAGTTTTAAATGCAGATAAGATAGTGATATCTGGAACTAAAGACTGGGCCTATAAAAAATATAAACAGAGAATAGATAGGGCTAGTATTTCCAACCCCCGAAGGATGGGGCCTAAATATCCCCGGAGACCCGATGATATTTTCCGCAGAACCGTAAGGGGCATGTTACCCTATAAAAGATCAAAAGGAAGAGAAGCCTTTAAATCATTAAAGGTTTATGTAGGAGTTCCTAAAGAATTGGAAAATCAAGAAGCCTTAAAACCATTAGAAGCACAGCCTAAGAATCTGGTAAAAAGTGTTGAACTGGGAAGAGTGTCCCATTTACTGGGCTCTAAATTTTAAGGGTTCATAAAATAGAAAATTAATCTGATATTATAAAAAATTTAAGGATTAGTGTAATGATGAAGAAAGTTATTCATACCAGTGGAAAAAGAAAAACAGCAATTGCCCGGGGAAAATTCCGTGAAGGCAAAGGAAGAGTGAGGGTTAACAAATATCCTGCAGAACTCTACCAGCCAGAACTGGCCCGGCTAAAAATAAACGAACCACTAACACTGGCCGGTAAACTAGCTGATGATGTTGATATAGATGTCAAAGTAGTAGGTGGCGGTGTAATGGGACAGGCAGAGGCTGCTCGAATGGTAATAGCAAAAGGACTGGTTCAATGGACCAGTGACATGGATCTTAAAGAGAAATACTCTCAGTACGATAGGACCATGCTGGTGGGAGATCCCCGACGAAGCGAGCCTAAAAAGTACGGTGGAAGAGGGGCCAGAGCCCGCAGACAGAAAAGTTACCGATAAACAAATATGTTGATCTATTAAAATCCCTGGTGGAGAATTTCATTCCCTGCCAGAAGGGGGATATTCCTATATGGTGGATTTTATTTCCTGCCAATAAGGGAAATATATTACAAGAGTACTTTATTTCCATTGGAATGGAATGTTTATTCCCCTAGAATAGATCCGAAGAAAAAAAATTATTTTAAAAAAGGACTAAAATGATGGTTTTATGATACCAGTCAGATGTTTAAGCTGTGGAAAAGTAGTATCAGCCTATTTTGAAGAATATCAAAAGAGAACTCAGGAAGGAGAAGATCCTAAGGATGTCCTCGACGATCTTGGAATAGACAAGTATTGCTGCAGAAGAATGTTCATAGCTCATGTTGAAGTATGGTAAAAAGGGGGCCGTAGGGTAGCTTGGTCCATCCTCTCAGCCATTGAAACAAGTATTCAGTATATGTTCGAAACTAATTAAATTCCGAACATAAAAAAAAATATTTTTTCGACTGAAACGGGGATGGTCAACACACCGGAACGCTGGAGACCCGAGTTCAAATCTCGGCGGCCCCATTTTATATTAAAAAAACAACCTATTAAAAAGGCTGATCAATATTAAGGAAAAAAACTCCATAATTAAGGGTTAAAAATCATTTATTTATTTAATAAGGCATAGGATCCGAATTAAAAAATAGAATTACCAGGAGATGCATAATATGCCCAGAAAGAAAAAAACCACAAAAAAGGAAGTAAAACCCAAAGTATTAACCCGGTTTGAAAGAGCTAGACTGATCGGAGCCCGAGCTCTCCAACTTTCCATGGGCGCCAAACCAAAGGTTGAAGTTACCGGTTCCATTGATCCCATAGACATAGCTACATTAGAGCTTAAAGAAAATCTAATACCGCTAAAAGTGAAGAGAATAGGCGAAGAATAATATAAAAAGGTTTATAAGATAAGATAAAATCCAAAAATAAGACCTGAACAACCACTGTTTTTTTTATAAGAGGTGTTAATTGTGGATAGTATTATAGAAGACATACGTGTAAGAAAAATATTAGACAGTAGAGGAAACCCCACCTTAGAGGTGGATGTAATAACCTGGAATGGTTTCGGAAGGGCAGCAGCTCCCAGCGGAGCCAGCACCGGAGCTCGTGAAGTAGTGGCCTTTCCCGTAGGGGGAGTGGATAAGATAATCAGAGAAGTGGAAGATATCATATCCTCTGAACTCATTGGAATGGACGCTGAAGATTTAAACGAAATAGATCTGGTCCTGAAAGAGATTGACGGAACAGAAAACTTATCATCCATCGGAGGAAACACAACCGTCGCAGTTTCCATGGCAACGGCCAAAGCAGCAGCATCATCATATAACATGCCATTATACCGCTTTTTAGGGGGTAACATGCCCCATGAAATACCTTATCCCCTGGGTAATATGATAAACGGAGGAGCTCACGCCGGTAAAAATGCACCAGATATACAGGAATTTTTAGTCATACCCGTGGGAGCAACCAACATAACCGAAGCTGTATTTGCAAATGTAAGTGTACATAAAAAGATCAGAGAATTGATCCAAGAAAAAGACAAATCATTCACCGGTGGTAAAGGTGATGAAGGAGGATGGGCTCCTAATCTTACCAGTGAAGAGGCACTGGAGATACAGGTCAAATCCTGCCAGACGGTCACAGAGGAGATCGGTGTAGAGGTAAAACCAGCCCTGGATATGGCTGCTAGTGAAATGTGGGATCCCGAGAAGGAAACATACGTGTACCAGAGAGAAGGGGTAAATAGGAGCACCGGAGAACAAATAGACTTTGTAGAGGAAATTATAGACACCTACGGATTTTATTTTGTTGAGGATCCCATAAGAGAAGGAGATTTTGACGGATTTGCCGAGCTCACCAAGAAAGCCGGTGACAAGTGCCTGATCTGTGGAGATGATGTCTTCGTTACCAATGCAGAGATCCTAAGTGAAGGGATAAGTAAAAAGGCAGGTAACTCTATAATCATAAAACCCAACCAGATAGGAACCCTCACAGACACTTATAAAACAGTGGAACTGGCCAGGAATAACAAATACGTGCCAGTGGTATCTCACCGGTCTGGTGAAACCACCGATGAAACCATAGCACATCTGGCTGTAGCATTCTCCTGTCCCATAATCAAAACAGGAGCAGTAGGCGGTGAACGAATAGCTAAACTCAACGAACTGATTAGAATAGAAGAAGAACTCACCGAACCTCATATGGGCATTATAGAAAAATACAGATAAATTAAAACACACTTTATATTTTTTAATCATAAAAAAAATTATTCATTAAAGAAAATAGGATATTTTGCAACGTATAAAAAAAAAATCAAAAATTAAGGAAGATTGAAATGGCTAAAATAATAATTGACTACGATAAATGTGAAGGTGCAGACTGTGCAGAATGCGCAGATGTATGCCCTATGGAAATATTCATCCTAGACGGCGAGAAAATGGTGACCCATAACTGTGAAGAATGCAGCTTATGCGAAGTTTGCATAGACATATGCCCCAACGAGGCAATAACAGTAGAGGAAGACTAAAATAATTAAATATTCTTCCCTAAAGAAAGTAAAAATCAAATTTTATAAAAAATTGAATATATGGAAAAACCCATATTTTCTAATTAATTATTAAAATATAATAAATTAACCTCTATTTATTACCAATAAGGTCATTAAACATCCAAATTAACTGGAATAATATAATCAAGGCTAATAAGAAGGAAATTATAGAAGTTAACAAAAAAAATATTAATATGATGAGGTGATAAGTTGTCAGAACTCTTAATACCACTGGACAGATATTTAGCAGCCGGTTTACACATCGGCACTCAACAGAAAACCAAGGATATGGAAAGATACATTTACCGGGTAAGGGCCGATGGGCTGTACGTATTGGACGTGAGAAAAACCAACGACAGAATAATGTCCGCAGCCAAATTCCTAGCCAAATTCGACCCAGATGATGTACTGGTAGTTTCCACCAGACAATACGGACAGGCACCTGTAAAGAGATTTGGAGAAATCACAGGAGCCAAAACAATACCCGGAAGATTCATACCCGGAACCCTGACCAATCCTGAATATAACAAATTCATCGAACCCAAAGTAGTAGTGGTCACCGATCCCCGATCAGATTCCCAGGCCATAATAGAAGCAAAACAAATGGGACTTCCTGTAGTGGCATTATGCGACACAGAAAACCTGCTGGGAAATGTGGATATTGTTGTACCAGTAAATAATAAGGGAAGAAAAGCTATAGCACTAGTTTACTGGCTCCTGGCTCGACAGATCCTACGGGAAAAAGGAACCATAGCAGAAGATCAGGATCTGGACGCGGAACCAACCGATTTCGAACTGAAAATATAATGGTCCAAATTTAAAATAAAATTTCACCATCAAAAGCCAAATAATATGGTTCACAGTTCAACAGCAAAATATTAGGTTCACAATTTAACAGCAAAATATTAGGGCCTGATCAGGACCAAAAATAACAGGGCTCGATCAGAACCAAAAAATATTCAATCTGTTGAAGTGACCAAAAAAAAATGGGAAAAATTGTGGATAAATATATAAAAAAAAATAAAAAGGCAGTGTTTTTTTATGATCCGAAAACCTGCAGTGGCCGGCTCTTTCTATGAGGCAGATGAAGATTCTTTAAAAAGAAGGATCGAATGGTGCTTCAAACACGAGCTTGGTCCTGGACAAATACCAGACCATCTGGGAACAGAAAGGGAACTAAAAGGAATTATAGTACCACATGCTGGTTACATGTATTCAGGGCCCATCGCCGCCCATGCATATTTAAATTTAGCAGAGGATGGTTTGCCGGATACATTTATCATACTATGTCCCAATCACACGGGAATGGGCTCCGGTGTTTCAACGGTAAGCGAGGGCCAGTGGGAAACTCCCTTAGGACTTTCATCAATCGATGAAGAATTTACGGAACAACTACTAAAAAATGCAGCAATCCTTGATTCAGAACCATTAGCACATCATCAGGAACATAGCTGTGAGGTACAGCTCCCCTTCCTGCAGTACATAGCAGGTATGGGTGGTAAAAGATTTGAAATTGTACCCATATGCATGTGGATGCAGGACCTGGAGACTGCCTCTGAAATAGGCCGTGCATTGGCTAAAACCAGGGATGAACTGGACAGAGACGTGGTTTTGGTGGCCAGCACAGACTTCACCCATTACCAACCCCAGCAAATAGCCAGCAACAATGATGGTCAGGTTTTAGATTCCATAAGGAGTTTAGACGAGATCAGATTCTTGAATACCGTTGGTGAATTAAACGTTTCCATGTGCGGATACGGAGCAGTTGCCGCTACAATAGTTTACTCTAAAATGAAAGGAGTAAAGAAAGCTGAAATTTATAAATATGCTACCAGTGGTGATATCACCGGGGACTACTCTGCTGTTGTGGGTTATGCATCGGCTGGTTTAATCTAGCTAAAATTGCACTGATCTTATTTTAAAAAAATTTGGGGTGTAAACACTTATATGAAAATCACAGCATCTGCACCTGGTAAAGTCATTCTTTTTGGAGAACACGCAGTTGTTTACGGAAAACCTGCCATAGCAGTTGCTGTAAACAGATATGTTCATATAAAAATGGGGGAAAGATCTGACAACAGGATACATGTTCAAACACCTCAACTGGGAGTTTCCGGATATCTGGAACTGGAAGATGAGACCATAAAATGTGAAAATAACCATAAAACCGGTATATTAAGTTACATTCTAAGATCATTAATTATAATCCAAAATGAAACAGGATTAAAATTCGAAAAGGGATTAGAAATCGTATTAGAACTGGAAATACCCATAGGAGCAGGTTTAGGATCATCAGCGGCTGTAACAGTAGCCACACTAGCAGCTGCTTTTAAATACTTTAAACAGGAATTTAACAGGGATAAAATAGCAAGACTAGCTCATCAGGTAGAATTAGAAGTTCAGGGAGAAGCAAGCCCTATTGACACCACCCTAAGTACATTTGGCGGTGCTATTTATCTTTCACCAGAGACTGGAGAGATCATCAAATTGAACCTGGACTGGGATATTCCATTAGTAATAGGACACACCAGAAGAGAGAGCAACACTGGTGAGTTAATAAAAACAGTCAGAAGTAAAAAAGAAAAATATCCTTCCCTAATCAATCCCATTTTCGAGTCTATGGAGCAGATTACACTAGAAGCAAGGGAAGCTTTAACTCGAAAAGATGAGAATGAACTGGGAGAACTGATGAACTTCAACCATGGTCTATTAGATGCTCTGGGCGTTAACACCCCTGTGCTTTCAAAGATGGTCTACCTGGCCAGGGAAAGCGGGGCTAAGGGTTCCAAAATCACCGGTGCGGGTGGCGGGGGCAGCATCATAGCTTACTGTCCTGGAAAAAAGGATGAAGTTCTAAAACAACTAAAAAAGGAAGAAAAAGCATTTCCTATTAAAATATCAGGGGACGGCTGCCAAGTAGATGAGATCTGATAATTTAGATAATTATCAGGTAGATGTGATCTGATATTTGCCTGGTGGATTTGATCTTATAATTTATATTACCTGGTAAGGGTAAAAATGGCAATTTGATATTATGTCTGGGTAAGTGGAATTTTAAATGATCGGTAATCTGCCTAGTTTAGGGTAAAAAATTCGATGATTGTTCATAAATTTATAAAAAATCAAATGGTAAATTTAACCAAAATAGGCGTCATGACTTAACTAATAAGTATTTAAAGCATAAAAGCTCTATAAATCTAAAAAAATAGGCAGGATTTAAGTTTGATAATTTTAAAACTAGGCGGAAGCGTTATAACCAGGAAAGAAGCAGAAAAACCCACTATAAACCCGGAAAATTTAGCTAGGATAGCCCGGGAGATATCACTGTCAAGTTACCAACAGCTCATCATAGTCCATGGTGCCGGCTCATTTGGCCATCCCTTTGCCCGGAAATATGGAATTGGGGATAAAATAAGCGATCTTAAAGACTTACAACATAAGATGCAGGGATTCTCTATAACCCAGGAACATGTCCGGCAGTTGAACCTGAAGGTCACTGAATACTTAAGAAAAAATGGTGTAAACGCAGTGTCCCTGCAACCGTCATCATTCATAAAAACAGAAAATAAAAGGATCAAAGGCGCTGATCTGAGTATAATAAAGAATTATCTTGATTTGAACTTCACACCAGTACTATATGGAGATGTAGTACTGGACTCGGACGATTCAATAAAAATGGCCGTTCTATCGGGTGATCAGTTAATACAATATTTAGCTTTGAATTTAAAACCGGAGAGAGTTATCCTGGCCACCGATGTGGACGGAATATACGATAAGGATCCTAAAAAACATAAGGACGCCCACTTATTGGAAGTGGTTTCATCGAAGGATCCACTGCAGATAGGAGAAGCAGAAACAGTGGATGTGACTGGGGGAATGGGTGGAAAAGTATTTGAATTATTACAACTGGCAGATGAAGGAATAGAATCTGAAATTATTAATGCTAATCGAATAGATATTATTAAAAACGTCTTAAATGGCGATAAAGTAAAGGGAACAAGAATAAAAGGAATTAAGAAGGAATTAAGAAAATGATTCACCAAAGAAAATTAGAACACCTGAAGATATGCACCAACAGCGATGTGGAGTATAGAATGAAGAAAACAGGTTTTAATGATATAGAATTAATTCATAAAGCTCTTCCTCAAATAGATAAGGAAGAGATCAGTTTAAAAACTGAATTTTTAAATAAGAAATTAGAAGCACCCATCATCATCACCGGCATAACCGGAGGCCATCCAGCATCCCAGGAGATTAACCGGGAACTGGCTAAAGCCGCTGAACAGCTTCAAATAGGAATGGGAATGGGAAGTCAAAGGGCAGCGGTTGAATATCCGGAACTTGAAACAACATACACCGTGATAAGAGATGAAGCACCAACCACATTTATAATGGGAAATATAGGAGCGCCCCAAATAGAATACGCGGATAAAGCAGCAGATATGATGGATTTAGATGCTCTGGCAGTTCATCTTAACCCATTACAGGAAGCAATACAACCTGAAGGGGATGTGGATGCTAAAAATTATATTAAACTTATTAGGGAAACCATAAAATTGCTGGAAACACCCGTCATCGTTAAGGAAACAGGTGCCGGGATTAAAAGAGAAGATGCCCTTGTTTTAGAAAAATTGGGGGTTGCAGCTATTGATGTAGCTGGTTCAGGCGGGACCAGCTGGGCTGCTGTGGAGACCTACCGTTCGCCGGATCGAAGTCTGGGAGATCTTTACTGGGACTGGGGAATCCCCACGGCAGTAAGTACTGTTGAGGTTTCCGAGGCCGTAAAAATACCCATCATCTCCAGTGGAGGGATAAGAAACGGATTGGACATGGCTAAAGCCATAGCCTTAGGAGCGGATGCGGTTGGAATAGCATTACCGCTGCTTAAAGAAGCTTATAAAGGATATGAAGCAGTTATGAATAAATTAAGGAAATATATGGAAGAATTAAAGGTGGCCATGTTCTTGGTGGGAGCTTCCAACCTGGATGAACTGGCCAAGTGTGATCTGATAATACAGGGAAAAACCCGGGAATGGCTCACCCAGAGGGGTATAAATACTGAGAAATACGCCAGGAGGTCATCATTATGAGTGTTGAAGTAATAGCCATAGGTGGATATGAAGAAGTGGGTAAGAACATGTCCGCAGTTAAGATCGGTGAAGACGTGGTAATATTCGATATGGGCATACATCTGGATCGGGTGCATATACATGAAGATACAGATATGGCCAGAATGCACAGTTTAGACCTCATAGAAAGAGGGATAATACCCGATGATACTCTGATGAAGGAGGTTGATGGTAAGGTAAGGGCCATTGTATTCACCCACGGTCACCTGGATCATATAGGGGCAGTAGGGAAACTGGCCCACCGGTATGAGGCACCACTCATCGGCACACCATATACCATGGGCCTCATAGAGAAAACCATCAAATCCGAGAAGAAATTCAAGGTAAGCAATCCCTTGCAGATATTAAACCCCGGGGAGAAGATACAATTATCCCCTGATGTAACCCTTGAATTTGTAAACACCACCCATAGTCTTCCTCAGACTGTTAACGCAGCATTACATACATCAGAGGGTATCATAGTATATGCTAATGATTTCAAATTTGATAACCATCAGATGTTATCCTCCCCACCAGATTATCAAAGACTGAGGGAGCTGGGCAGAAATGGTGTACTGGCCTTAATAGTGGAAACCACCAGGATGACCGAAGAACAGGAGGTCAAAACACACTCGGAAAAGGTTGCCCGTCTGGTTTTACAGGATGTGATGGAGCAGGCTTTAACCGAAAAGGAGGGAATGCTAATCACCACATTCTCATCTCATATAGAACGTATTCAGGCTATTTGTAACATTGCTGATCAAAGCGACAGACAGATCCTACTCTTAGGCCGATCAATGGAGCGTTTTGGCAGTATTGCTGAGAAACTGAAGATTCTAAACCTCCCAGAAACAGCCAGTATCTACGGAAGTCCTAAGGCGGTTAACCGGGCTCTGGCCCGGGCTGAGGAAAAAAGAGAAGACTTTCTCCTGGTGACCACCGGACATCAGGGTGAAGTTGATGCTCTACTGCCTCGTATTGCCAATGCTAAAACCAATTTCCATGTAAGGCCAGGGGATAATGTTCTAATATCGGCACCTATAATTCCCAGTCCCATGAACATAGCCAACAGAAATGTCATGGAGAGAAGGCTTAAATCCAGCGGGGCTAGAATATATCCTAATTTGCACGTTTCTGGACATGCTGGAAGAGAAGATCACCGGGACTTCATCCGGATGCTGAACCCGGAGCATATAATCCCCGCCCATGGTGATCTGGAGATGCTGGCAGCTTACACTGAACTGGCAGAGGAAGAAGGTTATAAGATGGGAAATAATATTCATTTACTGCGTAATGGACAGGCACAGGTTTTTAATGGAGGGATATGATTTGGAAGTTTTAGATATACTGAAAAAATATTCAGCAGGTGTTGATGAGGAAATAAATAAATCATTAGGAACTGTTGATCCTAAAAATCTTTATGATGCATCTAAACATCTTATAAAAGCTGGTGGAAAGAAGATAAGACCTTCATTGGTACTTTTAAGTGCTGAAGCAGTGGGCGGCAGGACGGAAGGCGCCTATAAAACAGCGGCAGCTGTGGAACTGATCCATACTTTCAGCCTGATCCATGATGATATAATGGATGAGGATGAAATGAGAAGAGGATTACCTGCAGTACACACCATATGGGGAGAACCAATGGCCATACTCGCCGGTGATACTCTTTTTTCCCTGGCATTTGAACTGGTAGCCCAGACCCATGAAGAAGACATACCCTCCCAGCAGGTGATCAAAGCATTGAACACAGTGGTGGATGCCTGTATTAAGATCTGTGAAGGACAGGCCTGTGACATGGGATTTGAAGGAAAAATGGATGTATCAGAGAGTGAATATCTGAACATGATCTATAAAAAAACCGCAGCCTTAATTGCCGCAGCGACCAAATCAGGGGCTATACTCGGCGGTGGCAGTGAAGAACAGATAGAGGCACTGGCAGAATATGGAAAACTGATAGGCATGGCATTCCAGATACAGGATGATTATCTGGATGTGGTAAGCGATGCAGAAGAACTGGGCAAGCCAGTGGGTAGTGATATTGTAGAGGGTAAAATGACACTTATGGTGGTTCACACATTATCCCGTGCATCAGCAGAGGATAAAGAGACACTCATTTCCCTGCTTAATAGTTCTGATAATACTGATTATAGTGATGAAGAAATAGTGGAGAAGGCCATTAACATCTTCAATAAGTATGGGTCCATAAATTACACCAGGGATATAGCCCTGGAAAATGTGGAAAGGGCAAAAAAATTATTGGATGTGGTGGATGATTCAAAGACAAAAGAGGCTCTATTATTACTGGCAGATTACATGTTACAGCGCAGTAATTAAAATTATTATATTATTTTAACATTTTTTTAAATATTTATATTTTTATCATAGCAGGCAATGATTAGTATTTGGTTGTATTTTTATGGAAGAAACTCGAAAACTCATATACCAATATACCCTTTTAAATGCGGTTAATCATAAGGGCCAGGCCCATAGTAAGGCAGTAATGGGTGTGATCATGGCGAGCCACGCCGAACTACGCAAAGACCCCCAGAAAATCCTTATACTAAGCTCAGAAATGGTGGAGAAAGTTAATAACATGAGCTTAGAAGAACAGAAAATGGAACTATCCAAACTGGGAGTTCAGGAAACTAAAAAAGAGAAAAAAACCCAAGAAAAAGGACTAAGCGACCTTCCTGGAGTGGAGGGTGAGGTGGTTTTAAGGTTTGCCCCTAATCCCAGCGGACCATTACATATAGGCCATGCCCGGGCTGCCTGTTTAAACCAGGAATATGTTAAACGCTACGGAGGTAAGCTGATCTTAAGAGTGGAGGACACAGACCCCCGTAGAGTAGACCCAGATGCATATCAGATGATACCTGAGGATCTGGAATGGTTGAAGACTGAATGGCAGGAGTTATACATCCAGAGCGACCGGTTGGAGATATATCATCAGTATGCTGAGGAATTAATCAGATTAGACCAGGCTTATATGTGTATCTGTCCTGGAGATGAGTTCAAGAAGTTAAAGGATCAAAATCAAGCCTGTCCTTGCAGGGACCTGTCACTGGAGGAGAATCTAGAACTCTGGAAGAAGATGCCGGATATGAGTGAGGGGGAAGCGGTTTTAAGGGTTAAAACAGATCTTAATCATAAAAACCCTGCTATCAGGGATTGGGTGGCTATGCGGATAGTAGAAGAGAAACACCCCCGAATAGGTGGTGATTTTAGGGTTTATCCTATGATGAACTTCTCTGTGGCGGTGGACGACCATCTTATGGGTGTAACCCATGTGCTGCGTGGTAAGGACCATCTGGCCAACAGTGAAAAGCAGAAGTACCTCTACCAGCACTTCTCCTGGAAAATCCCGGAGTTCATCCATTACGGTCGTTTGAAAATGGAGGATATTGCCTTAAGCACATCCCAGGCCCGTAAAGGCATAGAGGAAGGTGTTTATTCTGGTTGGGATGACCCTCGGCTGGGTACCATCAGGGCCATAGCTCGCAGGGGAATAATGCAGGGAGCTATAGAGGAGCTGATGCTGGAGATAGGAGTGAAAATAGCCGATTCTACGGTGAGTTGGAAGAAGATATATGGTTTGAACCGGAATTTACTGGAAGATAAAAGCAACCGTTACTTCGCCGTTTTAAATCCAGAGAAAGTTGAGATAAAGGGCCTTCCCGAAGTATTAAAAGGCAATATAGAACGTTTAAAGCACCCTGATTTCCCGGAAGCCGGGTTTAGGGAACTATACTTTGATGGGGCGGTCTATCTCGGCCAGGAAGATCTTGATAATAATAGGGATAAAGTTGTAAGGCTTATGGATGCGGTGAATATATTCATAGGTGATGAAGTTACCTATCACAGCGCTTCCCTGGAGGAGGCTCGTAAATCAGATGCTAGGATTGTACATTGGGTGCCTTCTTCATCCAATTATCAGGTAGAGTTAGTTATGCCTGATGCCAGTGTTTCAAATGGTTTAATTGAACCAGAATCTCGGGAAATTAGAGTTGGTGATGTGGTTCAATTGGAAAGAGTGGGATTCGCCCGTTTAGATAGTTTAGAGGGTGGAAAGTTGACTTTCTATTTCGCCCATAAATGAAGTGGGTTTATTTTTTTGTCCAATAAACTGGTTTTTTTATTTTTTTTTAGATAATTTTTAGTCTCAAATTTTCATTGATATTATTTCTAAAACAGAAAAGTATATAAGCATATTCTTATATACTTATGTTATATGTTGAAGGTTAATCCCCAAAGATGCTCAGATTTATCCGAAGATCTGGAAGAACTATTTAAAGCACTGGGAAATATTAACCGATTGCTTTTAATCTACAGATTAGCCTCAGGTGAAATGGAGAAGGTCAGCGTTACAGATATGGCCCGTATAATGGGTTTAACCCAACCAGCAGCCTCCCAACATTTAAAGGTGCTGAAAACAGCTAAGATACTCAACGCCAAAAAACAGGGAAACTACATATATTACACATTCAATGAGCAAGCCCTTGTGGAACATAAAGAAAAAATAGATTTCTTATTCGGATGCCTTCTATTGAAATGTGAAAAAATAGAACCAAGATATAGAGATGATTAAAAAAAAATGGTTTAAACAAGTAATCAAATAAAACCATAAATTCACGCTTAAATTTTTTTTTAATTAAAATATCATCATTAAAACATAAAAAAACCATCATCAAAATTAAAAAATAATAAAACAACACCCCATAATTATTAGATTAAGTAAATAAGGATCAATAAATCATTTATCCTGTGATAATATGAAAGAAACCAACATAAACCAAGAATTATCAGTAATAGTTATACCTCATACGGTATATCTACAGAAAACTGATATAAACCTTAAAATAAATAAAGAAATCGGCCGAGAATTCTACAACAGATTGTCTGAAGATGATTTCTACGGCATCATCCTGGCAGTTAAAGAAGACCATGTGGAAGGATTATACATAGAATCTGATTTTCATAAAATAGGAACCTTAATTAAAGTTGAAAAAGCCAGGGAAATGAAGGACCTGTACCACATGAAAATACAGATCCTGGAAAGAGTAGAAATAAAAGAACTAATACAGGATAAAGGTAATTTCAAAGCAACCTACCAGACAATACCGGATATAAATGATCTAACACAGGAAGAAGAACAGGAAATCCTGGGACACATCCGCCATCTAGTCCGGGAGATAAGTGAAAATTTCAAAGGAGCACAGGCCTACGTGGAAAAGGTCAACCATATGGATGATATAACACACATCATAGCATACCTATTCCCCTATATGAGAATATCCCCATCAGAGAAGCAGGAATTACTGGAAATAACCTCCCTAAAAGAAAAAAGTCTAAAATTCCTGGACATACTCATAGAACAGAAAGCATCCATCCAATTCCAGATGGAAATAGCCGCCAAATTCAACGATGAAATGAACAAGAAACACAGAGAAACCATGCTCAAAGAACAGCTCAAAGCTATACAGGAAGAACTCAACGAATCAGAAGGCAAATCCGGTAAAAAAGATTACCGTGAATTAATAGAAGAAGCCAACATGCCAGAGGATGTTAATGAAGTAGCCCTGCAGGAAGTGGACAAACTGGAAAGACAGGGAAGTCACAGTTCCGAGGAAAACGTTATCCGAAACTACCTAGACCTGCTGGTGGACCTGCCCTGGAAAGAAAGCCAGATTAAAGATATAGACATAGAAGAAGCCCGGAAAGTACTGGACCAGCAGCACTATGGACTGGATAAGGTGAAAGACCGCATCATCCAGCACCTAACAGTGATGAAACTCAAACAGAACAAACAAGGATCCATACTACTATTAGCCGGACCTCCCGGAACAGGTAAAACCAGCCTGGGCAAGAGCATAGCCGAGGCATTAGGAAGGGAATACGTACGGATCAGTCTAGGCGGAGTTAAAGATGAAGCAGAAATCAGAGGACACCGCAGAACCTACGTAGGAGCCCTGCCGGGTAGGATCATCCAGGGAATGAGAAGAGCCGGTAGTAAAAACCCCGTCTTTATACTGGACGAGGTGGATAAACTAATGGCCTCCTACAGTGGCGACCCAGCCAGCGCCCTATTGGAAGTGCTGGACCCGGAACAGAACAACACCTTCTCCGACCACTACCTGGAAGTCCCCTATGACCTATCCGACGTGTTCTTCATAGGCACAGCCAACACATTAAGGGGAATACCAGCACCATTAAGGGATCGAATGGAAACCATAGAGATCGGAAGCTACACCAGCCATGAGAAGTTCATCATAGCCCGCAAACACTTAATAGAAGAAGTGCTGGAAGAACATGGACTAACAGAGGAACAGCTACAAATAGAGGATCAGGCCATCAAGACCATCATCGAAAAATACACCAGAGAAGCCGGAGTAAGAGGACTTAAAAGACAGTTATCCGCCGTGGCCAGGGTAGCATCTGAAAAAGTGGTTCTAGGAAATGTAGAACTCCCCTACAAAGTACAGAAAAACATGCTCTATGACATACTGGGCCATGAACTAACCCAGATAAACCAGGCCGGAAAAAACAACCCACCAGGAGTGGTGACCGGATTAGCCTGGACCCCGGTAGGTGGAGATATACTATTCATAGAAGGAGCTTTCATGCCGGGTGCAGGAAAATTAACCCTCACCGGACAATTAGGGGATGTGATGAAGGAATCTGCTAAGATCTCAGAGAGCCTAATCCGCTCCAGATTAGCATTAAGTCTTAAACGGGTGGAATTCGATAAGAAGGACCTGCACATTCACGTACCCTCTGGAGCAATACCCAAAGACGGACCATCTGCAGGTGTAGCCCTTTTAACCACCATAGCATCCCTGGTCACCGGAAGGGAAGTTGATCCTAAACTGGCCATGACCGGGGAAATATCACTCCGGGGAGCTGTGCTCCCTGTGGGAGGGATAAAAGAGAAGGTATTAGCCGCCCATCGAGCTGGAATAAAAAGAGTAATACTACCCCATGATAATGAGAAAGACCTGGACGATATCCCTGCTGATGTTAAAGATGAACTGGAATTCGTCCTGGTGGAAACCGTGGAGGACGTGATCAAGGAAACCATCGGCATAGAACTTCCAAAACCCATGCTCTTGGGTATGGATGCCAGCTCCCTCTCAGGCGGGGCAGGAGTATAAATAGAAAATAAATGGTTCATTCCCTTACTTATTTGGGGGATGAATCTTCCACTATTTTTTTTTTAAGATGATAATTTTTTGATTAATTGAGATGAAATAACTATTTTTTAAATACATAACCTAAATTCATATTTTAAAGAGTTTTTCAATACACTCTTGGAGTTTAATGAGTTTTGAGATATTATCATAGATTTTAATGAGTTTGGAGATATCAACTCTTTGATTCTAATAATGCTTTTTCTATTTAATCAGGAAAAATACCAGGTTTATAATCATTAAAACCAGTAAAAAAAGCAGGAAAGTAATGATCAAACGTTCCTTAGGACTCATTGTATACTTGTTTTAAAAAGGGTGGATGGGGATTTTAGATCCCTGTGGCCACTGCCGTTGCCCCTCCATAGGGGTATGATGTGCTCTGTGAGGCTAGTGTTTTCCCATCTTTAGTTATGGAAACGGTTAAAAGACCATTACCGTTGTCAGTTTTGCGAGCGGCAGCAGTTACAGTTCCACTCACAGTTCCTATGTTATTGGTTTGACTTCCTGTTCCTGAAAATGAACGATATCCGAAAGCACCACTTACATCAACCGCCCAACTACCAGCATAATCAACCACAATAAGAATCTCACTTGAAGCTTGTGGATTTGAATCTGAATTATTAGAACTCGTATTGTTCTTGGTCGTAGTATTGTTGGAAGTACATCCAGAAACAGCTACAATACAACAAAGAACTGCAATTATTAAACCAATTTGGACATTTTTCGGAATTCTCAACATTATCACCCTATTAACTACTAAAATATTTATATAGATATAATTCTCACTTTATTACTATTTATATATTATCGAAAATGAAAATCAACCGTTGATATTGTGATAAATCTTAAAAGCAGATATAGAATGAAAATTTAGATCATTTCTTAAAAAATAAAAAAATAAAAAGGGGAAATATTTGTTTTATTCCATTTTTAATTTAGTTTTAGATGTATACGTAGTTGGGTAGTCTGTTGGGTATGATGTTTCCGTAGAAGTTCATGACTTTGCTGTACATGTAGACTAGTTTGCTGAATGGTATTTTACCGAGGCTGGTTTGTGCGTAGTTGGGTGCTCGTCCGTTGGTTAGTATGAAGTTTCTGATGTTACCGGCTACGGTTAGGTAGGATGCTTTTAAGAGGTTTCCGTGGGTGTAGCTTCCGCCGGGTGCGGGTGCTGGGTTAACTGCGATTACAGTTATGGGGTTAAGGTTGCCTACGTTTACGTTCTGAGTTGCGGTGACTAAGAGATACAGGAACTGGGGCATGGTCAGGTTCTGCGCACCTACCAGTACAGTGGCAGGTAGTACGCCATTGGCTTCATAGAAGGCCTTAACCACACCGGCTGCGGTGATTATCTGAGCGATAGTTGCTCCGGGTACCACTACTACGGTTGTGGATACGGTCTGATGGTCCACTGTTGAATCAACCACAGCGTTACCAGCATCATTCAGGTTAGTTAGAGTAGCGGTGGCCACACCGTTACTGAAGTTAGTGGCGTTGGTTATGGTTCCGAAGGTGGTGGCTGTGAAATTAGCAGATCCCTTATAGGGTATAACACCATTTACGGGGTTGTGATACATACCATCGCTGTCGTATAACAGATCAGCAGTAATAGTACTGGTTCCGCCGATACCCACACTAGCTGGGCTAGCAGTTATGGATAAGACTATCCAAGGATCATAGGTTAAAGTACCGGTTCCGGTGTCGCTTATTCTGGTGGCCACATCAGCTGGGTTGTTGTATCCCCACCAGTTCAAGGTAGCGTCCACATCACCAGTTGCAATATATCCCAGATCTACGTTAGTGTTGTCCACAATGCGGTTGAAGTTCACATCTACATCATCGGCATCGCCCCAGAGCCATACGCCCCAAACGTTTCCGAATATATCGTTTTGGAATACGGTTACTAGATTTGAGTTTATGCTCACACCATCATCAGAATTATTGCTAATAGTGTTGTTTTGCACAATGATTAAGGAACTACCCTCAATATGCACACCATCCTCGTTATCATCTAGGATGTTACCATCTACAGAGATTTCACTGGAATCAAAGATTCCAACTCCATAATCACCGTTACCATAGATTTCATTATTTACGATATCTATGGCTTCGCAGTCGTTCATCTCTATTCCTGATTCAGTGTTATCATAGATCAAGTTGGGGTCTATCAGACCGTTGGTACAGGTGTCTAGGTCTATACCATCATCAACGTTTTCATAGATCCAGTTGTCGTTTACTTCAAACAAGGTAGAGTTGTTTATATCTGCACCATCATCTCCGTTCTGGTAGATGTCATTGTCAAATACATTGAAATTATCGCAATTTCCGATATCTATTCCATCATCTACGTTTTGATAGATTAAATTGTATTGGATGTCAAAGTAATTAGAGTCTACCACATCTATACCATCCTCGCCGTTAAGATTAACATCGTTACATTCAACGAGGATATTATCTGAGTAGTAAATGTGAATACCGTCGAACACATTGATATCGGCGTTGTTACCGTATACAAAAGCATCGGAAACAACGTAGAGTTGTATTCCATCAGCATCGTTACTGTATGCGTAGTTACCGGTTACATCTACATCTGATGACCCTACTATGTTTATACCATTATTCACATTGTCAAAGGCCGCATTAACGTTTACGACGAATTCTGAACTGTTATAGATTCCTATACCGTCCCATGCGTTGTCATAGACGGTATTATATGATACTTCGAAATCACTGGAATCATGAACGTATATACCATAATCTCCATTGCCGTAGATTACATTAGTTCCAAGTAAGCCGCCGATAAGGAAATCACTGCCGTATTGTACTTCGATTCCCTGGGCACCGTTGTCATATATTTGGTTATTGTAGATGTCAGTGGATACTGAATTATAGACATAGATACCGTTTAAACCGTTTTCATTGATATAGTTATAGTCTATATTGTTGTCATCGCTATCATCTACATATACTCCGTTAAAACTGTTCCAGCATATGTAGTTGTTTTCTAGGTTATTTTCATCGCTCTCGTCCAGATAAACTCCGTTAAAACTGTTCCAGTAGATATTGTTGGAGTCTATATAGTTCAGGTCGGATTGGTATAGCCAGATACCGTCATATGTGGAATTTCCTACACTGTTTTGATATATCCAGTTGTTGTCACTGTTGTCTAGGTAGATGCCGTAGTAGTTGGCTGATGCCCAATCATCAATAACGTTATAGGTTATGTCGTTGTTGTCACTGTTTACCAGGGCTACACCGGCACTGTATCCGCCGGTGATCCAGTTGTTTTTGATGGTACAATCGGTAGCGTCCATGAGGGTTACAGCTTCGCCAGTACCACCATTAATATAGAATCCTTCAATGGTGGAACCGCTGCCTGTGCTGGTGATATAGAACGAATTTACCGTCGCTCCATATAGATTATCGGCTACGATAGTCAGGGACTTCCACACCAGAACGTCTTCATTGTAGGTGCCATCCTCTACTTGGATGGTCATACCATCCTGGGTGAACACGCTGTCGATAGCTGCCTGTATGGTGGTGTAACTGATACCAGTTTCCACAACATAGGGATCAGGCAAGGCTGTGTTTGATGAGGTGGTGGTTAAAAGATCACCAGAAGAGGTGTCATCAGCAACCGTATCCTCATCAGCAGCTGCAACAGCCCCGCTGAGCATAACTGCCATTACCAGGGCAAAAGCTAATGCTATAAGCTTTTTGTTCAATTTTTTTCCTCCTTTTCAATTTTTTTTTATTTTAAATCTTTTTAGGGGGGGTATATTTTTTGAACATTAAGATAAATTGATGGAGATAGTGCAGTTCATAAAAAAAAGTAGCAACTGTATAGTCATGTTTTGAACAAATGATTATTCACCCCATTAAGTCCTAAAAAATTTATAAGCATATACTTTTTTAGTTTCAGAACTACTTAAATTTGCTGAAATTAAAATGGTAAAAATGCCCAATTAAATGAGGGGTTGTAAATGAGTAAAAAATTAGAACCCAGCTAAGAATCTGATGTTCTTTTAAAAAATAAAATAAAAAAAAGGGGAAAAATTGGTTTTTTCACCTTTAAACTTGGTTTTTTTTTAGATGTATACGTAGTTGGGTAGTCTGTTGGGTATGATGTTTCCGTAGAAGTTCATCACTTTGCTGTACATGTACACTAGTTTGCTGAATGGTATTTTACCGAGGCTGGTTTGTGCGTAGTTAGGTGCTCGTCCGTTGGCTAAGATGAAGTTTCTGATGTTACCGGCTACGGTTAGGTAGGATGCTTTTAAGAGGTTTCCGTGGGTGTAGCTTCCGCCGGGTGCGGGTGCTGGGTTAACTGGTATGACTGTTATGGGGTTAAGGTTGCCTACGTTCACGTTCTGAGTTGCGGTGACTAAGAGATACAGGAACTGGGGCATGGTCAGGTTCTGCGCACCTACCAGTACAATGGCAGGTAGTACGCCATTGGCTTCATAGAAGGCCTTAACCACACCGGCTGCGGTGATTATCTGAGCGATAGTTGCTCCGGGTACCACAACTACGGTTGTGGATACGGTCTGATGGTCCACTGTTGATGATACAGTAGCAGTGCCGGCGGTGTTTAAACCAGTCAGGGTTGAGGTTGCCACTCCATTTACGAAGTTAGCATCTACAATGGTTCCTAGGTCAGTGGTGAAGTTAGCCAGTCCCGTGTATGGTATCACACCATTTATTGGGTTGTGATATAATCCGTCGCTGTCGTGTAACAGGTCAGCAGTTATGGTAGAAGTACCACCGATGCTGACGTTAGCTGGGGCAGCGCTGATGGATAATACAATCCAAGGGTCGTATATTATGGCTATTCCGCTAATCTGATCATCCACATCAGCAGCGTCATTGTAACCCCACCAGTTAAGGGTGGCGTCTATAGGTGTGCTGCCGGCTTTTTCTAATCCCCAGAAGGTATTGTCCACAATTCTGTTGAAGTTTATGGCCACATCACTGCAATTAGCGTCAACATAAATACCCCAATCATTATCGTAGATGTCATTCTGGAAGATAACTACCTGGTCAGTGTTAATGAGGTCAATACCATCTAACACGTGTCCATGTATTACATTATCTGTAATTTGTACATCGGCATTGTTGCTGGAGTGTATACCATCTATCAGGTTGTTTCGTATTAAATTGTAATCTGCTAAAATAGCTGTGCTGTTATGGACGTAAATACCGGCCAGTAGGTTGTTTTCAATTAAGTTATCAACTATTTCAACATCGTAGGTTGTGCTGAGTTCTACTCCATCACCACCATTGTTGTATATCCAGTTCTCGGTTATAACCATATACTCTGAGAAATGGACATATATTCCAAACATCAGGTTATGATGAATTTCATTTTCACCGATTAAACCATAGGAAGATTCGTTCACCACATCAACACCGCTTAATACGTTGTTATGGATGTTGTTTTCAATGACGTCAAATCCGGTTGAATCATTGATGTATACTCCGGTTCCTAAGTGTTGGTATATATCATTATTTTCTATGGTGAAGTCTGCTGAATTCCATGCTTCCACACCGTTGATACTTATGTAGATGTTGTTTCCAGTTATGCTGAAGAGTTCACAGTTAACAACGGTTACTCCATCTTCAATGTTCAGATAGATATCATTGCCAGTTATATTAAATTCAGCTGAATTAACTACCAGAATTCCGTCAGCACCGTTCAGGTAGATGTCGTTGTTGGTTATGTCGAAATCAGCGCAGTTAAAGACCATTATACCGTCGATGAGGTTGGCATGAATCAGGTTACCGGCAATTGTGGCGAAGTCACTGTCTTCCATTCTGATTCCGCCTAATAGGCTTGTTTGGATATCGTTACCCATTATGTGCACCAGATCGGAATTTTGGACGTGTATACCTTCTAATAGGTTGGCGGTGATGGTGTTATCTTCAATGGCTGTCTCGTCAGAACTTATAATTGAAATTCCGTCTAATAAGTTCGCGCTGATGGTGTTCTCATTGATGAGGGTTCCCAGTGAATTCTCAACATATACTCCAGCCTCTATGCTGGCGCTTATGGTATTCCTACTGATGATAGTTCCAAGGGAATTCTCTACCCATACTCCGGCTTCTCCGTTGGCGATGATGGTGTTTTCTGAGATCACAGTGTCCGCTGAATCCAGTACCCATACTCCATCGTATAATGATAATGTTAATAGGTTTTCATCTATGACGTTACCCATACTCTGATTAACCCATATACCACTCCATAAGCTTCCTATTATGTCATTGGAATATATAAGATTATCTGCAGTATTTTCCAGGTAGACACCATAATAACATCCGGTTATGATATTATTTGATACTTCATTTTCATATGAGATATCTGTATCACTTCCTACCACCGCAACACCAGCACTGTATGGACCGGTGATGATATTATCATGTATATAACATCCGGCGGTGTCCATCAGGGTTATAGCTTCTCCGTTTCCATTGTTCAATGTGAATCCGGATATATCACAGTTATCACTGACTACATAGAATGAGTCCACAAAAGTGGTCACTGCACTTTGACCGGTGATGGTCAACTCTTTCCACACGAAAACATCTTCGTTATAGGTACCAGACTCAACCAGGATAGTCATCCCATCCTCGGTGAACACGCTGTCAATAGCTGCCTGGATAGTGGTATAACTGATACCGGTTTCCACAACAAATGGGTCAGGCACTGCAGAGTTAGACGATGTGGTCTGTAACTCGTCAGAGACTGAAATGTCATCAGCTGCAAAAGTAGAACCCGAGAGCAAAACTGCCATTACCATAGCAAAAGCTAATGCTATAAGCTTCTTGTTCAATTTATTTCCTCCTTTTTAGTTTTTTTACTAATAAATATTCTTAGGGTGGGGGTGTTGTTTAAACTCGGAAAAGTATTGTGAAAAAATTGATAGAAAAGTCCAATTCATAAAAAAAGTAGCAACTGTAATAGTGATGTTTTTTGGTCATTGTTTCCACCCCATTATTCCTAATAAAAATTAGGCAAAAGTATTATAATATCACAATTACTTATATTTGCCGAAATAAAATTTCAAAACATATACAGAAATAGAATTTCACAACATCTTATAGAATGAAAATTAATGGAATTTATTCAATAGGTAACTAATTAAAAAAATAAAAATAAAAAGGGATGGGGAATTGGGATTATTCCACCTTTTTTAAGCCTTTTTTTAGATGTATACGTAGTTGGGTAGTCTGTTGGGTATGATGTTTCCGTAGAAGTTCATCACTTTGCTGTACATGTACACTAGTTTAGCGAATGGTACTTTACCGAGGCTGGTTTGTGCGTAGTTGGGTGCTCGTCCGTTGGCTAAGATGAAGTTTCTGATGTTACCGGCTACGGTTAGGTAGGATGCTTTTAAGAGGTTTCCGTGGGTGTAGCTTCCGCCGGGTGCGGGTGCTGGGTTAACTGGTATGACTGTTATGGGGTTAAGGTTGCCTACGTTCACGTTCTGAGTGGCAGTCACTAGTAAGTACAGGAACTGGGGCATGGTCAGGTTCTGCGCTCCGACCAGTATGTTGGCTGGTAGGAAGCCGTTAGCTTCGTAGAATGCTTTAACCTGTCCTGCAGCTGCAATTATCTCTGGAATGGTAGCTCCAGGTACCACTACTACGGTTGTGGATACGGTCTGATGGTCTACGGTTGAATCAACCACAGCATTACCAGCAACATTCAGGTTGGTCAATGTAGCGGTGGCTACACCGTTACTGAAGTTAGTGGCGTTGGTTATGGTTCCGAAGGTAGTGGCTACGAAATTAGCAGATCCAGTATATGGTACTAGTCCCACAAATGGGTTGTGGTAGAATCCGTCGCTGTCGTGTAATAGATCTGCGGTTATGGTAGAGGTTCCACCAATACTTACAGTTCCAGGAGCAGCGCTGATGGATAATACAATCCAGGGGTCCCAGGTTAAAGTACCAGTTCCGGTGTCATCTATCCTAGCGGCTACACTGATAGCGTCGTTGTATCCATACCAGTTCAAGGTAGCGTCCACATCACCAGTAGCGGTGTATCCCAGGTCATAGGTTGTGTTATCTACGATGCGGTTGAAGTTAACCAATACATCATCGGCATCGCCCCAGAGCCATACGCCCCAAGAGTTTCCGAAGATGTCGTTTTGGAATACGGATATCATATTTGAGTTTATGCTCACACCATCATCATCGTTGTTGCTGATGGTGTTATTTTGCACGTCTATGTAAGAAGAAGTCTCAATATGTACACCGTCACCGATATAGGTCCATCCGTTGTTATCAATCCAGTTATCTTCGATATTCACAAAGGAACTGTTGGTGACCAATACACCATGGTCTTCGTTGTCGTAGATCAGGTTGCCCTCTATGTTGATTTCTGTACTGTTGTCCATTTCTATTCCGCACTGGCCGTTGCTGTAGATTTCGTTATCGTAGATGTCAATATATTCGCAGTCGTTCATCTCTATTCCAGATTCGGTGTTATCATAGATCAGGTTAGGATCTATCAGTGCTTCAGAACAGGTATCCAAGTCTATTCCATCATCAACATTGTTATGTATCCAGTTGTCGTTGATTTCGAATAGTGCGGAGTCGTCGATGTCAACTCCATCTCCGCCGTTCTGGTAGATGTCATTGTAGAGTACATCGAATTCTGCGGAATTATCGATTTCTACACCGTTACCTGTGTTCAGGTAGATGTCATTTAAGTCTATGGCGAACATAAGGGAGTCATTCACGTATATTCCGTTGTCTCCATTTGAGAAGATGAGATTATATGGGCCTATTTCGAATTCACTGCATTGGAATATATTAACTCCGTCGAAGATGTTTCCATATATGCTGTTACTTTCTATAGCTGTGCCCAGGGAATTCTCCACATACACTCCAAACCAGGAGTTCGAGTAGATTTGATTGATGATGAGGGTTACATCATCTGATGAGAAAACATCTACACCATCATCACCGTTACTGAAGATTGTGTTTTCTTCTATGAGTGTATCATCAGAATCCCAAACAGTAATTCCATCTTCACCGTTTTCCCAGATCTGGTTAAGGTAGAGGTAAGTGTTCCATGATCCGTCAACCACTATAGCGTCGAAGCTGTTCCATAATATCTGGTTTTGTTCGACGTAATTATCATCGCTTTCTTCCAGATATATTCCGTTTCCACCGCTGGAGAAGATATAATTACTATCTAAATCGTTCAGATCGGATTGGTATAGCCACATAGCATCAAATCGGGAATTTCCTATACTATTTTGATAGATCCAGTTGTTGTCACTGTTGTCTAGGTAGATTCCGTAGTATAAGGCTGATAGGGTATTATCTAATCTGTTATTAGTGATGTCGTTACCATTTGAGTCTACTAGGGCCACACCTGCGCTGTATGCTCCGCTGATCCAGTTATTGTTGATGGTACAATCGGTTGCTTCCATTAGGGTTATGGCTTCTCCAGTTCCGCCGTTGATGTAAAATCCGTCAATGGTGGAACCACTGCCTGTGCTGGTTATATAGAAAGAGTTAACCGACGCTCCAAATTGAGTATTGGACAATATGGTCAGGTCTTTCCATACCAGAACGTCTTCATTGTAGACTCCTGGCTCTACCTGGATGGTCATACCATCCTGGGTGAAAACACTGTCGATAGCTGCCTGTATGGTTGTGTAGCTGATACCGGTTTCCACAACAAACGGATCAGGTAATACAGTATTCGTTGAGGTGGTGGTTAGAAGTTCCTCAGAAGAAGAATCTTCTGTTGCTGAAACAGCACCGCTGAGCATTATTGCCATTACTAAGGTAAAGGCTATTGCGATAAGTTTCTTGTTCAAATTTTTTCCTCCTTTTAATTTTTTAATATAATTCTTCTTTTAGGGGTTGTTCTAGCGAGTTATTGTTATAAATTGAAAGACTATTTCCATAAAAAAAGTATCCGTTGAGTAATGTTTTGTTCAATGTTGTTCAACCCCATTAAGTCCTAAAAAAGTTTTAGGTAAATATTATTTTAGTATAGCAACTACTTAAATTTGATGATATTATATGGGTAATTGAATACCGATGGATATTTCTTAAAATCCAATTAAGTGATAAAAATCTGTTTACAATTTAAAAAATAAAAAAAATAAGGGAAAAATTTTAATAATTCCTTCTTTTTAGCCTGGTTTTTTAGATATTGACGTAGTAGGATAGTCTTGCTGGTATGATGTTTCTGTAGATGTTCATGACTTAACTGTACATGTCGGACTAGTTTGGCTAAGGTATTTTTTGCCTAGCTGGTTAGTGCCCAGTTGGGTGCTCTTCAGTTGGCTAGTATGAAGTTTCTCTAATGTTTGCCACTGTTAGGTAGGATGTTTTCAGTAGGTTTGATTATTGTTTTGCCCTAGTTCTCACAAATATTCCAAGCAATAAAAATATGAAGAAAATTAATAATTCATAGGGTAATAAATTATACATAACTGGCCCTAAAATGTAAGTAAATATGGTGATAAATGCAAAAAAACCAGCTGTAACAAATAAACCTTTAGAATACTTTTTAGAGTTTTCTTCTAACTCAAATCTTTATAACTACCTTGCTTATTGGTGGCATCAATTAATTTAACCTTGTAAACGCTTTCAGATGTATAAAATTTTTTTTCTTGGCTTTCAATTTCCGTTATAATACTTTTTAAAAAGATCTTTTTTTCTTTATCTATTTTTTCATCATTGGAAGCATCAATAAGCTTTTTAATAAGATAAACAGGATGGCCGGATTTTAATAATTTTGCATTTACTTTTTTCTCATCAATTTTTCCTTTAGTATAATTATTAAGTGTTATTATGAAAGTTATAATATTATATAAACTAAAAATAGGATAATAGAAGATTACGCAGATAAAACCAGACACTAGTATAGCAATCATTAAAGCAATAGGAAAGTTTTTTATTGCTGGATAGAAAATACCCAGGAATAGTATGATGTGTAAATAAAAAGGAACTAGTAACAAAACTATACCAATAACTTTAAAAATACTGGTTTCCTCAGATTTTGGTGATAGCTTCGTTCCACATTCCTTACAAAATTCATCGATATCAGGATTTTCTTTTCCACAATTAGGACAATCATTAGTCATAAAAAAAAATAACTCCTCTAAATTCTCACTTTTTATTTGGCAATACCTTATTAGATTCTAGTTTTTTAATTTATTGAGCTGATTATCATGGTAATTGTTTCGTTTTTTGAATCATTAGCATAGATTTCTACATCATAAAATTTTCCATTTTTTTGGAAGAAATAGGCTTGTGTAGTTCCCAATTTGAAAACCCGAACAGAAACATTAGCTATTGATGTGTTAGTTTCTTTGAATCTGTTTGTGGGGTATAATAAAAAAATTATGTTCTTCATATTAATTTCATTATGAAATTGGAAAACTTCTATACTTTTATTCCCAGATGTTAGCTTAATTTTACCAAAAACCTCATCAGAAGATCCATTGAAGGTTTCATTAACATTGTAATCAGATGGTGCTTTGAATGTTGAGTTTCCAACCTGAAATTCTTTAGGACTTGATGTAGTATTATCAGTGCATCCGGATATTCCAACTACGGCTAGAATTAGAAGTATTATTAAAATAGAGATTAACTTTTTCATATTCTTTCTCCAAATTTATTTTATTTTTTTTGGTTTTAAGCGAAAAAGGTAGTATTACAATTTTTGCAGTCATATGCTTTTCCATTTTCTCCACCTGTTTCCTCAACCACCCGTAGACGACCATCAACTAATATATAGTAGCTTCCTTTGTTGTTGCTAGGTATTCTGACTTGTCCTTCAGGAAAAGAATTCGATACAGGTACGATGAGATATAATTGTCCATTAACATCTTTTACTTTAACTGAATTAATTACATCTTTAGATCCACAAGCAGGACATGTAACTGAAGATAATGAACCCATAAATATTAAAACTGCAACTCCTATCAAAACCAAAAGACCAATAATTCCTATAACTTTTTTACCATAAGACGACCCTTATCCATTAATTTCTATCAAGGTGAGTATTTTTTTAAAATAAAATAACTATCCCCAAATGGATTTCAACTTCTTTAGCTATTCACCTTAGGATTGTCAAAGTTGAGGTAAATGGAAACATTGGGGAATGTTGCTACTTTTAATTTGTTTAGGCTATTCCGATTAGTGGCATGTTGGTGCTGGTTAGTTCTGCTTCTGCGGTTACTTCGAAATTGTATCCTGAAACTGGCATATTTTGTTTATCTGCGACCATTTTTAATATCATTCTAGTGGTTTTATCGTAAAACATCGTTGCTTTTAATTTAGATCCTTCCCTTTCATAAGTGGATTCGACTTTCCAGCAATCGATTTTATGACCTAATATTTCTATTTTTTCACTGCCAACAATTGTATAAGTTGAATTATCGATATTGGTAGTATCGCCGGTTTTAGTAAGATTTTTAGGTAATAAAGTGGAGTATGATGTTCCATTGGTTAATAATCCAGTGTTAAGATTTATCATTTCTGTTTCTTCAGTATTTTCATTCTGAGTGTTATTTTGTCCGTTAATGTTGGAGTTTGTAGTAGAAGATACTTTTTTGGTTAATTTAATAATATTAATATCATCAGTTTTTTCAAAGAACTCATTATCTGTACCATTCATCTTCATATTAACGCTGATGCCCATAACAGTTCCATTCATCCCCATATTTGTTTTAGCTGTTTGATTCATTCCATTAAATGGAACACCCGGTGTTATACTGTTTATTGATGTGCTGGTTTTATAAGTGGATGCCCAAGCTAGGGGTCCGTGATATTCTATGGAGTCTGGTTTTTGGTCTCCAATATCAAAAATCACCCATAAATCTTTACTTTCTCCACTAGCTACTGTTACCTGTCTTTGCAGGTCGGTACCATCACCAGTGAACACAGAATATTTCTCAACAGGTTTACCATTTACCATGGGAGTGAACTGGTCATTGGAAACGGTTAATGTTCCCTGGCCATTATTTTTCACAGAAACATTCATCATGAGATATTTACCATTTACTGGTTGTTTATCAATAATATTACTAGTATAGAAAGCAGAATTCACATTTAAGGTTGTATCAACTTTGGCGAAAGCAAAAAAACTAAAAGCCGCCACTAAAATAACAATAACTACAATCGCTCCAACAAGAACCTTATTTACTATAATCATTCCCCCTAAAATTATTAAAATATATTATAAAAGTGAGTATCTCTTACATTATTAAACATGTTACTAAAAAATAAAAAAAGAAAAACTTATTACCAATAAACTGAGATTTGTGAAATAAATCACAATAACTATATTTTATCTAATAACTTTTCCATAAAAGATAAGATGAATAGTGGATGGATAAAAATTCAAGTTTAGAACGCTTGAACTTTTAATAAAGTTGTTTAAATAGAAAATGTTATTTAACTTAAAGTTGTTTTGTTTAGTCAACATTGCTGTTAAAGAACAATAAACTTAATTTGTATTGTTTATGTATTATATATTTAATAGGCGTAATTTCATCATTGTAAAGTATTCATATTGTTTTCTGAATGACTTAAACGAAATAATAAGTAATGAGATACAGAAGAAGCTTGTTTGTTAATGGTGATGAATTATTTTTTTTATTTATCTTTTTAGGTCCCGGGTGGTTTTTTTTGGCGTTTAGTATTAATGAGGCAAAGAAATCTTTTTGTTTTTCTAAATATGTGTAATCGCAATTAGAACAAATAAACTCAAACTTCATCTTGTTTTAAGTAAATTTATTTCATAACAAATCATATCGTCTTTGCATTTAGGGCATTCTTGAAATTCATTATGGAATTTAATCAAGCCAATTTCATCTGATAGCTTTAACATCTTTATACCATTGGTTTAAATTTTTATTCAGGTTTAGAAGAAATTATCTATTTATGAGCTTTTTTAATTTGATATAATTTATTTCCTCTAGGTTTCTACTTTTTTTTCATTTTTATAGCTCCTGGAGAAAATATCTAATATTGATATTTAGTGTAGATTTTGTGAGAGCATATTAGAAGAATTAAAAAACTAAAAATCTGAAAAACTTTTATATCAAATTAGTGAATAGAATTGGGAAGAAAATATATTTTCATTGTTGAAATTTTAAATTTTAGTAGTCTAAAAATTTAAATTAAGGTGAAAATTGTATAAATGCTTTAATTAAGACCCATTAGGTTTTTATCAAATGATTCATTTAGGTTAGTTTCTACAAATAGTAAAATATAAGCTGGTAAAAAATAGATTATAATTAACTTCGTTATATGGGACTATAACGAAATAGAACTCCGACATAAAAATTTTCATATTACGACCACTTGGTTAAAGTAAGAATGGTTAAACGAAGTAATAATTTTATTTTTTTAAATATTGAAAATGGTAATTATCAATCCAGATAAATTAAATTTTTTTTTTTAGAGATAAACTTATCCTTTATCACCTTTTTTTTTGAATTAGTCCTATAATTATTTGACTGAATTTTTTGTGAATTCAATTTAAGATTTTAAATTAGGTGTAAATCAGTATTAATCATTCATTCCATGTTTTTTAGCTGAGATTATTGGTTTTTAAATCTTATATCATAATATTCCCTGTAACAATGGTTACTATTTTTATGTGAAAAACATCACATTACTTATAAAGTTATAGTTTGATTACTGTGAAACTATATATTCTAGTAGATCAGATATATTATTAAATTATATCTTAAGTCTCCGGGGGGGCTTTCATGGGTATTTTCAGTATCAATGAAAGAGATGTTAATAAGTTCATCATAAAAAAAGATTATAAAGGCCTGGAAAAAGCCCTTACTTACGAAAATAGTAGTTTTATCAGGTATAAGGCTGCTGAAGCATTAGGTAAATTGGGTAATGCTTCCAAGGTGGATGTATTAATTAATTCTTTACATGATGATGATGAATCTGTTCAGAAAATGGTTATCTATGCTTTAGGACAGATTGGAGAAAGAAAAGCGGTTGTTCCCCTGATCAGCATCTATGATGAGGTGGATGATGAACTAAAAGAGAACATCTTATTTTCCCTGGGAGAAATAGGCGGAAGAATCGCCCTGGAATTTGTGATGATGGCTTTAGATGAGGATAATGATAACATAAAAATCAGATCTGTGGAAGCCCTGGAGAAGATCTCCCATCCGGAGTGTATTGAGCCTTTAATCTCTGTTTTAGACAATGAAAGTGTAGAGGTTAAAGTGGGTGCTATGAGGGCATTGGGGGAAATTGGTGATGAAAAGGCACTGGATCCTCTTTTAAATAATATTAACAGTGATAAATGGAATGTTCGAAAAAACGCCCTGAATGCCGTGGCTAAAATTCAGGATTCTACTTCTGAAGTTTTTATAAATGCATTGGATGATGATGATGTCCATGTTCGAGAAAAGGCTGTGGAGATGATCGGTAGATCAGGGGATGAAATCACCCTCAACTATCTGCGTAGAGTGATTAATGATGATGATGAGGACGTAAGAGAACGTGCCCGGTCGATTCTGGACCTGCGTATTAAAACACAGCCCATTGTGGTGGATGAAACTCAGGTAGATTATAAGTGGGATAATAAAAAACAATCCCTCTATGATATCATCGATAGGATAGGTCCGGAGGAAGCCTCTAAGATATTGATAGAATTCTTAAATGATGATAATTTAGAAGTAAGGGAGAGGGCTGCTGAGGTCCTTGGTGAGATTAAAACCGAGAACGCTGTAAAACCCCTTATTGATGTGTTAGATGATGAATATTCCAGTGTGAAGTGGAGGGCCAGAGATTCTCTTAGGAAGATAGGGGAACCGGCGGTTATGCCCTTATTGGATGCTTTAAATAATGGTAATCCGCACATTCGTAAAAGAGTGGCCTGTGCACTGGGTGAGATAGGTGATGAGCGCGCCATACCCTTTCTAATTAAGAACTTGGATGATGAAGACGAGGTGATCCGGCTTAGGATCGTTGTATCCATCAGTAAATTCGGTAAAAAAGCTATTGATCCCTTGATTGTTGCTCTTAATAATGAGAATTCCATGGTGCGTGAGAAAGCTGCCCATGCGCTAGGGGAGATTGGCGATCCGGTGGTGTTAAAACCTCTTCAGGACACTTTAAAAGATGAAGACCCCAAAGTGCAGAGAAGCGCAGCTAAGGCTATTAAAATGGTTATAGCTAACAATACTTAGTTTAGTCCCTGGTGGTTAGAGTGGGATATTTAATCTGTGATAAATGTGAAGGTTACTATAAATTGAAACCAGGAGAATCTCCAGAGGACTTTTTAAGGAGATGTAACTGTGGAGGATATCTTAATTATTCATTATCTCTTGTTTTAGAAAAAAAAGACCACTCCTATAAAAAGAAATTAACCATAATGGATCCTAGAATAGCCAGATTAACTCTGGGAGTTTTAATTGTATTAATACCTAATTACTTTTATAATTACTACTTGTTTTTTGCTTTCAGCGGAGTTCCCCTGGTACTGGGTGGTTTTATAAGTTCCATCTTCAGCGAAGGAAATCTGAAAGATGGTTTGCTTAACGGGGCCCGGGTAGGACTGTTTTCTTTAATAGTATATTTCCTGGCAGCGTTTTTCCTATATATAACTAATCTAGATAAAATCTTCTTATCATTTGATGGGGGTGTTATAGTATTATCTGCTCTGTTGATGGTTCTATTAACCTCTGCGGGGGGTTTGCTGGGTAACATCACCCGCAGGTTACTAATAAGAGATGAGACCCAAAAACATGTGGAAACAACAGAAACTAATATCATAAATCATAAAGACCCTGAAGATATAAAGTATAAGTATGAAATGGTTAAGCTGGGTTATAAACAGATGTCAGCAATCAATGATGGGGAGAAGGTTTTTAAAGGCTTATTAGCACATTCCATCAGTGAAGAAGACGCTATGAATCACCTGAAAGATGATAAAAATATAGTAGATGAGGTATTAAGCGAAATACAGGAAATAAATCCTCCAAATAAGTATAAGGAATATCATAAGTTAAAGATAGCAGCGGCTAAGGATATCAGTAAAACCTTTGATATGATGGACGGACTGGTCAACCCGGACCCGGATAAAATACACCAGACCAATGACCTGGTGGAAAGATCCACGGCTAAGGTTAACCAGGCCATATCCGAGTTACATAAGACCATGCAGGATGATGATGTACTAAATAATTAATAATGACCCATGGGGAACATTAGCTTTTTATGTAATAAAATTGAATATAAGCATGGAATGATTATTTGGGGAAATATTGATTTTCTAAATTTGAAATGGATAACTTTCTAAATTTGAATTTCTATTTTCAATAAAATATATAAACCAGTAATATCAGTATATTGAAATATATCAATATATGAAAATTGGTAAATAAAAATGGTACATATCCTCATAATATTGGTTTATCCCTATAAGATTGGCTTATCCCTATAACATAGGCTTATCCCTATAAGATTGGCTTATCCCTTGAGTATGGGAAATTTTCCATAGTATATATGGCTTTTAGCACTAAATGGAAATGTTCCATAAGATATAATTATCCCTAAAATGGATA
>JADFDH010000005.1 GCA_018263005.1 Methanobacterium sp. | reverse complement strand
TGTTTCTAAGAATGATTCCCACCTGTTTTAAGCTGTATTCAACACCAAATCGGTCGCAGATAAGTTTACGAATTTCTTTAGTGGTCCAATCGTCTCTTTCTTTTAATGTTTCTTTTAGTTGACGTTTTTCTGTGTCTGTTAGCTTAGATGGTCTTCCTCCAGCAAAACGTGGGATGAGACCTTCATAACCATCTTCATTCCATCTTTCCAGCCAATTATAACCTGTAACCTTTGTTATTCCTAGTTTTTCGCTTGCTTCAGGAACACTACAATCACTGTACAGATAATTCATGAAATGCAACCGGTTTAAAACCTTAACATCCTTTTCCTTTTCTCTGATACGTCTTTTCAACTCTTCGCTAGTAATCCATTTCTCAACTTTCATTGAAGGATTTCTACTCATGAATAATAACTATAAACCTCATTAGTTAAAAAGGTTACGTACTCAACTATAAATTAGATTTAACGAGGGTTTCCATATGATTTCTAAAAAGATAGATAAACCAAATTTTAGGGTTGAATCAAATATCTCTCATTCGAATAAAATCGAAGATCCAATAGTTGTTGATAATTTAAACCCCATTATATTAACATTCAGTGATGATGTGGATAGTAAAACAATTTCAGATGGAATTGAACTATATAAAATTAGATCTGATGGTGAAGAAGTAAAAATAGATATTAGAATAACTTTTAAAGAGAATTCAAGAGATATTCTATACATCAATAAATCAGGGAAATTATCCGAAGGTGAGGAATATAAACTTGTCATCAACTCCAAATTGAATTCATTAAATGGTTCATCGCTAGAGGAGGAATTTATTTTATATTTTGCCATTGATTATTCGTTTAATCTAAATAGGGAAGGCATTTCAGATTTAAACAATGAAAGATCCTTAATAATGGTTATAAGTGATTTACATTTAGGTGCCAATGACGATTATGCTGAAATAAATCAAAACAGGGATGTGTTGGTTAATTTCTTAAAACAGGTTCGTTATTCCCCCCATATAAAAGAACTGGTTATAGCTGGTGATTTGGTTGATGAATGGTTTGTTCCCATGCACCTGGATACATTCAATGGAAAAACACAACGAGACTTTGTAAAAGCAGTGGCTATAAATAACAAATCAGTATTCGCGGCATTTAATGATGTTATAAAAGATGGAAATGTTAAAGTGACCTATATACCTGGAAACCATGACATCCTAATAGATTCAGGTGATATTCAAAGTATATTACCCGGAATATCTGAAGCACGTGATGTTAAAGGACTGGGAGCATATGTGCCTGATGATTTTCCAGAATTGATTATTGAACATGGGCACCGTTATAATTTCTTCTGCGCACCTGATTTCTCCAACCGTAAAATAACCGATACTGAATCCATACTCCCGCCAGGATATTTCTTCACTAGAATGGCTACCAGCTCAGTTATTGAAGGTCGCTCTGCAAACAATGATGATTTACCAGTAATTCGCAAAAATGATCTGGGAGCAGAGCAATTCGGATATTTCTTATACTGGAACATTTGGATGGAGCTTATTAATGAATTCCCAGTGAGTTCAGGATTTGAAGACAAGGTTATAAACACGGGTTTAGATGGGTTAACTGAATTTTATTCTATAAATGATTTTTTACCTTATCAGGATCCTGAAACTTGTTATATTGATGTTAAATTGCATAAGGGAATTATTGAAAGCTGGGATGAGCGGCAGGATAATAACTTAGTTCCTATAAAAATCCCCCGGGAAGAAGCAATATTAAAAGCTGCTTTGTCTAGTCATCTGGATGAACAAGCGGGAATTCAATTTTTTGATAATCCTGATTCTGATAAGAAAATAGTAATATTTGGACATACTCATGATGCAAGAGTTATAACCAGTTTAAATGAAGATGGTAAACAGGTCTATGTTAACTCGGGAACCTGGATAGATAAAAACAAATGTACCATGACTTTTGTAGTAGTCGCACCACCCCATGATAATAAAAACCCTACATTTGTGAATCTATATCAGTACAGTTCTAAGGGAAATATTAAGAAATTAAAATCAGAAGCAATCCCCCATTTGAAATAATATACATAAAAATCATCCTTTTTTTATTATTTCTACTTTTATAATACTTTTCGAATAAAGAGAAGAATATAGCTTAATTATCTATTAATTATTAATATAAAAGAAATTGTTAATTTCATCATATTCTTTATCCAATATAATCAGTTGGTAAACCCTGTTTTAAACATTTCTCCAGAATCGTTTTAATTTTCTTCTGGTGCGGGGGCCAGGCCATGTATAAGAAGCCCTTTAATTTCAATATAGGGGATGGCTCAGGTGTTTCTAGTAGTTTTCGCATTTCAGGGGTGTTCGGAATACCTGCCAGGTGAAGCATATTGGGATGTGCATCTGCATAGTAAACCGATTCTGCGAACCCCTTACCCAAATATCGTTGTTCTGGATCTCGGATATAGACACCTCCCTCTGAATACTGGGCTCCGCTGGCGTTGTAACCTGTCTGCCCTCCCTCCACGATGGGAGTCATAATGAAATGACTTATATCTTCCGGTACCATATCTAGAAACTTGAACTCCCAGCGGTCGGGGTACCAGGTGTTGGTGATGAAGTAATGTAGTGGATAGGATGATTTCACACTTTTAACCCATTTATCAATGATAAGTGTGCCCTTCATATCTGTTACATTCTTTTCTGGGTCTATGTATTGTCCTTTTACTGCTACTTCCATGGTCCCTGGTGGTTCTTCACTTTTTTGCCAGTAGAAATCTAGATTTTTATCGGTGTGGGGCGCGTACATGGTCATCTCCCGTTCACCTTCAAATTGGGCCATGAACCAGTCCCAACCTCTGGAATGAGAAGTTTTAGACAGGGTGCTGGCTGCTCTGACTACTTTACATCTGCTGTTTCCCAATGGTTCCAGTGCGTTACCCCACTGATGGTCGAACCAAAACTTACCCTGATTTAGGATGATCTCCTCACCATCTAACATCAAGAGACTGCCAGATTCCAGAGAAAGGTTGGTTGCAGAATAATATAGGGTTCCAATTCCACAGCAACAAGGTAAACATCCTTTATTGCCCTGGAGAAGGAAGTCTTTGTTGGATGATAATCCCAAGTCAACTTCGATCTCCACATCTTCCTCACCACCCTGGTTAACTCCCCATGCTTTCACCCTTAGTGGGAAGAGTTCATCTTCTTTTTCAGAAATTATACTATTTTTCCCAGCTTCATAATGGAATGGTTGATTTTTGAATTTTAAAAGCCCAGTAGTCCCCGCTATAGCGAATGGCCTGGTCTGAAGGTGTTGTTCTCCGGCTCGAGCCACTGCTAATTGCATCTCAAATATTTGATTATCCCAGTCAGACAAACCAAAACCATAGGCTATCTCTGGAGGTAGTAACGAATAATGGTAAAATGAAACCAAAATCCCATATTCCCGTCCCCGTGTGTCTTTGCAGTTGCCCACGATGAAATGCCATCCTACCTGGTATCCTAATTGGGGAGCAAAGTCACGTGGGAACTGGATATTGGATTGATCAGGAATATTCTGATAACCACGGCTACTGTCTGTTCCCAATAGATGATTCATTGCATAGGCCTGGATTGATGAAAGTGAGTCGCAATGATCCAATAGTTTTTTATATCTTTTTTTGTAGCTGGGAGTATAAGAATCAGGATTATCTAAAAGATCCTGAATACGATATCGCATTCTCTCTCCAAATGCTTCTGCACTGTTTTTTTTACTTAATAAACGTTTTTGCACATCTTTTGGTACGTTTTTTGATTTTAATTTCTTCATCCACATGGCAAGGGCTATGTTTTCCCTGGTTAAATCATCTAAATCGTTTAATTTATTTTTTACCATTCATATCACTCATGTAATGGGATTAAAGTTTAATATTTTATTTTAATATAAACCTTCAAAATCATTTCTTTTCATTTTTCCTTCGTTTTAGGATTTAGTAACCAGCACCCGCCCTACACGATAGGCAAATGTGTCGGCATATACCTAGGGAATATTTCATTAAACTTGAATTTCCTTAACTCCTTCCGCAGCTATTTCACCAAATAAACGACATATCCCGGAGAATTAAGGCAATCCCTACAATGAAGCACGCAATAAGTTACTAAATTTTCTTCTTCTGTCATTAGTTAACCATTAATTATAGCATTAGTATATCATCCCAATTTACTACCATAAGCACCTTTCCATTTATAATCCCATAGTAAATCTCTTAAAAAATATTAAAATTCACATGACAACGGCATAGTTGAAAAAATAGTTTTAAACTCATCCGCAGGTTAGACGGAGTACTATTTAATTGAAAAAGGACTCAGTTTAAATAGGATTATCTTTGAGATGTTTAATTTTGCTTTAGATGAAGTTCTAAAGAGTGAAAAAGACATCAAATTAAGAGATAAATCCAAAGAATCACTGAAAGTAACTTTAAAGATGAATTGTAAGATCTAATCTTCACCAACGAATACATAATTAAATAAATTATGATTTTTTATTAACTAATATTCCTCCGATTGTAAAAATAAGAGCTAATATTAATACGGATATTGGAAGTCCAGTATCCTGCATTCCAATAGTATTTGCTGAAACAATGATCACTGGTTCTATTTTTTTCTGGAATATAATTTCTCCAATCTTAATTTTTCCAGGGATTTTAGGTAATGCTTGGCCGTTAGTTAATATATCTCTAAACATTACATCATCAGGGCTTCCACTACCATTCACCAGGGTGCCCCCATCAAATGAAGCATAGACTGTTATTAGAGTTGAAGTTGAAGTTCTTAAGACATCATATGTCATTAAATTACGCCTTAAAATATGAGCATATTGATCTGTTCCGGCGATATAAATGGCCGCTAGAACGGGATCCGTATTAATAGTGGTATATTTTCCCTCCTGGTAATAGAAAGGGTCGTTTGGGCAGCAGATAAAATCACCATCACTCATTTTATACAAGTATTCAAAAAATGTTTGAGTATTATTATTGGTGATAACTATTCCCACAGTATTGTCCGGAGACTTGATAATAAAATGCCCCTTGGTCATACAACTTAAAATTAGTTTGGCTTGATCCAGGAAATTGTAATTTATATTTCCAAAACTCATTATTTCAGAGGCAAGAACTTCTAATGGCATATTTTCACTGGTACCACCACAACCTATTATCCATCCATCATTTGTTATTAATACATGGAAAAAATCTTTAAGTCCTTCATTTGTTTTATATTGTTCAACAGCATCTTTCCCATTAATCTTAAAAGTATCATTGACATAGATAATTCTAGGCCAACTGGAGTCCCTCCTGTGGGCGATAACATCATGACTATCACTAACGTGTATAAGTACAGAACAACAATCAGATAAGTCCAGAAAATTCACTGTCTGATTGACTAGGTCAGTGGATGAGTATTTTGAACTCTGATTATCTCCAAAAGAATAACTAAATTGTAAGAGGGTTTCACTATTTCCACTAGGTGTGTTCTGTGAAACATTTGATGATTCACTTGCAAAGGAAGCTCCACAAATAATCACACTTATCAGATTTATAAATAGAATAAAAACAATTAATCTTTTTATCATTTCATAGTGGGATTTATACCACATCAAATAACCCCCTATTGTTTTAATTAATTAAATATCCCATTTTTTAAAAAACTCAATGTATCTTATTAATCATTTCTTTATTCCAATATGATTTGGTTTTGGTTTAATAAGAATCATGATAATTTAATTTAATTAAATACTATTCTCCAACACAATGTCTTTTTTCACAAAAAAATAAATATAAATGTATTTTTAGTGATATATTTCACAAATTTGTATAATTTAATTAAATACCATTTCATGGAGCTATAATAATATCAATTAGAAACACATTATAGATGGCTTAAATAAGACCACCAGACACATTTGTCCATATTAATACAGAAATGGCAGGAAAATTAAATTAAAGCACATTATGATATCATAAATATCTGTAAATAGTTTAAATATTTATTTTAATAGCTTCATGTCCATTACCCCACCTACAATGCCAGTAAAGGTGTCGGCATAACATATTCACAGATTTTTTTATATTATTCTTCCAAATTTTCACCATTAACCTGCCTTAAGTTAGCATCTAACAGATCCTCAGAGTGAAGAGGACTATACCACTTTTGGGCAATGAGAGTTGGTATAATTGCACTGACAATAAGAACACCCGTGAGAAGTGAATACTGCATCTGATCCAAATAACCAGCAGAAAATCCAAACAAACTAGCTATCAGTCCAAAGGTTAGACCTGTACTAAGAAGTAAAGTTGTGTATGTTCTGTAGGCTTCGATATAACGACGAGCAAAAATATGAATCCCAACCATTTTACTTAATTGTCTAATCAGAAGAAGTGATATGAATAAGGGAAGGTTAGCTATAATAAAGTATAATGATAATTTCATTCCCCCTATTATGAAAAAAATGGGAGTAATGAATGCAAAAGCCACAGTTTTCATTCTTTTTTTTACTTCAATGCTCTGCTTATTCCCCACCAAACGCCGTGACATCGATAATCCTAATATAAATGCGGGTAAAATAGCCTGAGCACCCCCCAATTGGGCGAAAACCATAAAAACAAGCAACAACATGAATATATATTTTATTTCTGGTTCAATAACCTTATTCTGGAAGCGTTCATTATCAAAAATTAGATGCGAAAACCAGGTTGCCAAAACAATGACTACAATGGATATAACATAAAACATTAGAGTATAAAATGTAGGATTTATGAATAAAAAACTTAATGCCAAAGCGGTTCCTAAGTTAGTTATGAAAGTAGCTGCCATTATCCTTTTCCCGGTATTAGTTAGTAATAAGTTATTTTCTACCAATACAAAGTACACCACTGCCACTGCCGTTTCTGAAAGAGCCACACCAGCCAAAAGGGATGCTAAATAATTCCATCCTGCGAAAAAATATGTTAATAAAAATACAGTGATAAATGGCATGAAAAAGGATGCAATACCAATAGATAGACTTTCTTTCAGATTTTTTTTCATAAGAGTGATGTCTGTCTCAGCTCCGGCCAGGAAAGTAAGGAAAATACCTCCAAAACTTGAAATAAAAATCATCCAGTCTTGAATGTTTATAAGGCCCATATTCCCGGCAATCACTCCAAAAATGATTTCAATTATTGCCACTGATATTCCGAAACGTAAGGATATAAGACTGGATAAGAGAATAAATATTCCTAAAAGGAGTAAGCTGAAATCAGTCCATAACATAATTATTAATATCTATTTTAAACTATATTTAATCTACTTTTTTTAATAATCTCATCAATAATGGATCAATTTCACAATTAAATATTTTTAAAAGAAATTTCCAATAATTTGCTAAAATGTAAAAGAGAAAAAGAAGTAAGATAATATCAATTATACAAAGAATTAATTTAACAATATATCATAGCCTAAAAATCATAAAGGAATTAGTCAGAATAAATCCAAAAATAAATTATATGTCTATTATTTGGCGATAAAATGAAAGTAAGTATTATCGGAGCATCCGGTAGTGTAGGCAGTACAACGGCCTTTTCATTAGCTGAAAAGGGATTTGTTGATGAATTGGTTCTTATCTCTCGTGAAAGTAGCCTAAATAAGATCAAAGGAGAATCTTTAGACATCTTTGACGCATTGGCCGCTATGGGATCAGATATCTCAATTGAAACATCCAGTAACATTGAGCATATCCAGGAATCTGATGTAATAATTTTAACCGCAGGAAATGCCAGGAAAAAAAACATCCCAAGAATGGAATTGGCAAAGATAAACTCTAAGATAGTTTCCAATTACTCTCAAGATATTTATAGACACTCACCGGATTCTATTGTGTTGGTAGTAACCAATCCTGTGGATGTAATGACTTATGTGGCTTTTAAAAAATCCGGAATTAGCAAATCCAGGATTTTCGGATTGGGAAATCATTTAGATTCTCTAAGAATGAAAACTTATATGGCAAAGCATTTTAAAGTTCACGTAAACGAAATCCATACCCGTGTAATAGGACAGCATGGAATACATATGGTTCCACTTATGAGTTTAACCGCCATTGGAGGCATACCCATAAAGGACTTTATCAAATATGAATATATTCGTGATCTCTCTGACTTCAATGTAGAAGAAACTATAAAAAAAGTAATTTCTGCAGGCAGTAATATAATTGGAAGTAAAGGTTCAACCGAATATGGTCCTGCTTTATCAATCTCCAATGTAGTCCAAGCAGTTATTAAGGATGAAAAAAAGATATTCACTGTTTCTACTTATTTGGAAGATGAAATAGAAGGAATAAATGACATATGCTTGGGAATACCATCTATAATTGGTAAAAACGGTTTAGAGAATATTATACCAATACGTATGGATGAAGAAGAAATAAAAAGGTTTATTAAAGCTTATCAATTTGTAAAAGAGAATACAACTAAAATAATGGACTATTTACATTCAAATAAAAAATAGGAATTAAAATACTTCTTTAATCTTAAGATTATAAATTAAAGCTCAAAAATTAAAATATTCTCTAAATTTGGTAATAGAAGTTTATTTTCTTCTGAAAATAATTTTTCTAGTATTTTACATTATGAACAGCACTCGCTCTACACGACAGCAAAAAATTGTCACACATGGCATTAATAAACTAGGAAAAAATATTTTTAAATTATATCTTGACATATACGCCAATGGACAGGAAAATGATACAATAATAATAAAACAAGCATCAATGCAATATCCAAACTATGAAAATGTTTGCATTGAGAAATATCCTGTGTCCACTGATTCAATTCCAGTAATCTTATAGAAATTAATTATAAAAAAATAATCCCAGTAAATGCTAAACTTTAATAATTAAGACACCTGAATTCTAATTTCTAATAAAACATTACATTAAGTATTAATTAAATAGCTATTTGAATAAATAACTTCAACCTTGATATTTCTCCCATAAATCTTACCTTTAACCTGATCCTCAAGCTTTTGGATAGGGGGTAATTCACCATTTCCTATAATTCTCACGATTACTGTGTGATTTTGCGATTGGACATCTACTGAGGTTAATTCATATCCGCTACCTACAAGCCATGTATTTGATGCTTCTTCAACTGTTTGAGTTATATTATTATCCATATAAATATTGTAGCCATTATAGCCTAAGGGGAATATTATTACAATTAAGCTTATTATGACAATTGCTATGCCCTTTCTTTTTGCATTTAATGATCTTTCTAATAGTGTTACCTTTGAAAATCCCATGATTCCGAATAAGACAGCCCCAGTGATGAGTATAGCAAAATAGTTAGTCATAAAAAGAAGGAAACTTCCCAGGGCAAGTGAATAGTTAAAAGTTGCTAGAAGAATCCCTGTATTGGCAAGTGGAGGAACAAGAGATATGGCAATCGCAACTCCGGGCAATGTATCTGATATATCACGGCGGGACATTGCAAATGCACCTGCAAATCCTGTAACCAGGGCTGCAAGAAGGTCTAATAGACGTGGTGAAGTTCTAACCATTATCTGAGTAATATTATCCGGCTGAAAAATGAAATTAATGGGTAATGTCAAAAAGAATCCCACTGCAATAGCAACAATTATCCCTCCCATGCTTAAAATCAGCGAACTTTTCATAGCGGTACTATCACCCGCACTTATACTATATGCAAGCCCCATAATTGGTAGCATTAGAGGGGCGATTATCATGGCTCCAATAATCACCGCCACAGAATCACCTATAAGTCCATAAGTTGCAATGCCCGAGGCAAGAATTAACAGGACAAAAAATTTTATTATCTTATTTTTAAATTCCTTACCTTCATATAAAATTAGGTCTCGAACACGCTCTACTTCCACTATATCAACCGGATCTCCATGTAAAAGGCTTCCTATGGATTTCCACATAATAATTCTCCATCTGGTCTTTATGATACTTAATTAAATTAAATGGTAATATATTAATATAAGAGATAGGAACTTTTAAATAACTAACGATAAGTACCCATCCTACACTACATACAAATTTGTCACACAATGCATTTTTGATAGAAATAAAATAAGAAATTAGTACAAATTAAAATTATGCTATCCATGGGGATGCTTTTTTATAAATCCTACATCCAAATCATGTAGGGAGAATATCACACCAACCATAGGCTATTGAAACCAGGAACCCACTTAATCACCATGATCCCATCCAAAAACACAAATAATAAAAAACCTTTAAAAAAAAGTTTGATTTAAATGGTAACTAATATATCCTTTTTCTAACATATCTATTTGATAATAAATGGTGATAAGTGGGATAAAATGGATTTAAAGCAAAATAAAAATCTTGAACCCGGAATGATAGCTTTAACCACCCTTATTCTAGTGGCTGCTGTGGCTAATCTGAACTTATCAGTGGCTAATGTAGCTCTTCCTTCCATAGGTCTTGCTTTTGGTGCTTCACAGGTTCAAATTAATCTGGTTGCAGTAGGTTACTCGCTGGGTCTGGCTGCATCAGTTCTCTGGTTTGGTGCTTTAGGTGACCATCATGGACGTAAGATGATGCTGATAATCGGTACTCTGCTGGCCATACCTGCTTCATTAGTTGCTGGTTTTGCTCCATCTGTTGAAATCCTTATTTTAGCCCGCATTATCGGTGGTTTAGCTGCAGGAATGGCTTTCCCAACTACCCTGGCAATGATCGCTGCTTTGTGGTCTGGTCCAAAAAGGACAAGATCAATCGCTTTATGGTCCGGTATAGGGGCTGCTATTGCTGCTATGGGGCCTTTAATCTCAGGATACCTTCTTACATTTGCTGATTGGGGTTCTGTGTTTCTTATAACATTACCATTAGCTTTAATGGCTTTGATTATGGCTATAAAATTCATTCCATCCCATATTAATGAAACAAAAGATCCTGTTGATAATATTGGGGGGTTATTATCTCTTATTTTTCTGGGAACATTGATTCTCGCTATTAATTTTGCCCCCGTACCTAATTCTATAACTTTGATAGTTAGTTTACTAATTATAGCAGTGTCTACTGGATTTTTCTTTATTAAGAGACAAATAAATGTTAGAAATCCTCTCTATGATCTTAATATAGCCAGACGCAGGATCTTCTGGGTGGCAGCATCAGCGGGTATAATAGTATTTGGATCCCTTATGGGTGCTATGTACATTGGACAGCAGTTTTTACAAAATGTTCTGGGATACTCTACTCTGGACGCAGGAATATCAATTTTACCAGGAGCTTTACTAATGATACTGGTGGCACCACAATCAGCGAAGTTGGTGGAGTCCCGTGGGTCTAGATTTACACTCTTATTAGGGTATGTATTCTGTTTATTAGGTTTTCTAACTATGCTTATTCTATGGCAGGATCATATACCATACTGGAAGGTGGGTCTGGCATATGCTCTAGTGGGAATTGGAGTTGGATTGGCAGGAACTCCTGCTTCTCATTCTCTTACCGGATCTGTTCCAGTTAAACGTGAAGGTATGGCATCAGGGACAGCAGACTTACAGCGTGATTTTGGTGGAGCTATCATGACCTCCATATTCGGGGCTTTGCTTACAGCAGGTTATGCAAAAGCGGTGGCAGATCAACTCAGTAACGCCCCACAACAAATATCAAACAGTGTAGAAACCACTCTTCAGAAATCATATTCCAGTGCAACTGCTTTTGCTGGTCAGTATCCCCAATATTCAGCCCAGATTATATCCGGTGCAAAAACTTCATTTTTAGCTGGAGATCATTGGGCTTATCTTGCAGGAATCATTGCAATACTATTTGGAGCAGCTATCGTGTTTTACAAGTTTCCTAAAATGGATGAAGAAAAGGAATTACTTGCCCAGTACCATGAAGAGGATTCTAAACAGTCCTCTGAAGATTCAGATTGAAAATGAGCAATATCCTATTTGAAGAAAAATTAAGTATTGGTTACTGTTGGAAATACCCTTGATATTCTATATTATAGAAAGGCAAAGAGCTGTTAACATATTAAGAAAGACGAATATGCTTTATATTTCCTATTTAAATCTTATAACTGGCATATAAATCTTTTTAATCGGTTTATATCTTTTGTAGAGATGTTTAAATGTTTTAAATATTATCTAGAATAAAATTAATGAACATAATATCTTTAAAACCTATTCTCAAGCTTCATGACCCGGTCCCACCCTAAACTCGAGACAGAGGTGTCCGCACTAGGCATTCTGGGAACAGAATACAAAATTAATTAAAAATTGACTTGAATTGCATGTTTTTACCAATGTTTTTTCCCTTTAAGAAAACCTTCAACTCCCTGTCTTTTGATCTTTCTTAGATTTTTAATATTGGCATCCTTATGAATTGGTTTTAGGAATTCAAACTTCTGGCAGGTTTGAAATTCATCGCACTCCCAGCATCCTTGGTATTCTTTCTTCTGGGCGCATTTGGCAATATTACAAAATTTTGATCTAAAACCATCCCGGCATCCTTTACACCTTAACTTCACCATAGCTCCCAAACATTCATAACATTCCTGATAATTATCAAATTCCTTGAAAGGCATTGCTTTTGCTACTTCAGTAAATTTATTCTTCCTTAATTCCTTCCTAAGATCCCTGGCCATATCTGCAATAGACCCCGTATAATTGAAACAATCTTCACAATAAAGTCCACAATAAGCTATTAAATTTTCATCTGGCATTTATTAAACCTCCTTACTACATAAGCATAATAATTCATAGAGAATCAACCTACCACTGACTTAGTAACAAAACCAATGACTAAACCACCAACAGCACCAACAATCATTATGGGTGCATAAGCCCTGGTTATTATGGCTGATGGAATGCTGAGTCCAATACCTACAATTAACCCACTTATCAGAGGATCTAAACCAAAAGTAGCACTGGGTATTATTAATCCAATCATGAATCTATCCACAAAGGCACTTAAAATTGCTTCCAACTTTTTACGCCGGGAATCATAATTCATTGGAATCATTATCCCACCAGAGAATAAACCGAAGACCAATCCACATATCAAACCAAGAGTAACAGAATCCATCTTTAACACCAATGGTACATATCAATAACTATCTATTTATCATTTCGAGATAAAAAACATTATAGTAAATTAAATGAAAAATTGCGGTCATATATAATATTTAAAGCTTTAAATCTATTTTAAAGCTTCATGACCCGCGCCCACCCTAACCTGCGGATATTTATTTAAAAAATCTATTATTCTCTCTAAGGTTTCCTGAGCCTTAAGAACATCCCATGTATAATCTCTGGGGGCTATGCCTCGTCTCAGATTTTCAAAAATAAAGGCAGCGTCCATTGTGAGTAAAATAGGTCCGTTAAGGCTATTTATGAGAAATGAAATATGGTTTGGGGTGTGTCCTGGTGTTCTGATGGCCCAGAGGGATCCATCACCTAATAGATCTACGCTGGGACCCATTGGTGGTATGTTCTGTGCATTGGTGAAGTCTATTTCATATAATTCTTCCAGTCCTTCCAGGAAATCACCATGGATAAGAGGCTGATATTCATTGTATTCACCCTTTGCAATGATATATGGTATGTTTTTTGGTAGTTCCCGGACACCTACAGCGTGGTCTGAGTGTAAATGGCTTATGAATACTTTTTTTAGTTTAATATTATGTTTCTTGATGTGATAAGCTATGTTTTCATTCTCTTCTAGCCCGAATTCATCTACAGCTGATCCTATTAATCCACCATGTTGATCATTAATATAAGAAGCATCTAAACCGGTATCTATAAGAATATCCCCTTCTGTATGATGACGGACACAATAAGCTAGTATGGGAACTTCTAATTCTTTATCTTCAATACCTTCTGCCAGAGGATGGTCTGGATTTAGGGTTCCCTTGAGGTTTATCTTAACTGTTCCTGTTTGAAAACTTAAAGTAGTGATTTCACTGGGATTTTGTAATATTTTATCCCAGTTATCTTCTTCTACTTTTTTATAAAGGTAGGGTCTGATTTTCATAACCTATTATTTTCCTTTGGCTTCATCCACACCTTCAAAGCATTTATCCAGAAATTCCTTTTCAGGAGGTTTGGTCATGTATGATACCACTATCGTGGCTATAACTGCTACTGGCAAGGCTATGATCATTGGATCGACGGTTGGCCAGGGTACTGTGGTAATAATTGTGGATTGGCCCATTAATGCTTTGCTTATCCCCAGTGCTTCTGCTGATTTTTTGAATCCAAAAATTAGCCATAATAAACTTACTACAGATCCAGATACAACTCCTGCAATTGCTCCTTCTTTAGTAGCTCGTTTCCAATATAACGCCGCCACGTATATTGCTAAAAATGCAGCTGCGGTTATACCAAACCAGAGGGATGTCCCAACAGCCACTATACTGGCTGGTAAAATGAATCCCAGAATAACCGCAATTATTACAGCGATTAATATGCCAATTCTAGCTACTCTAACTGAGGATCCTCCTGTTTTACGGACGACTGTTTCATACACATCCCTACCTATGGCTGTTCCCTGTACATGGAACTGTGCCGATAGGGTGGACATGGCAGCTGATAAGAGGGCTATCATGAATAGATAAGTGAACCATAAAGGCATGGCCGCTGTGATGAACGCGGGTATAACTTTATCTAAGTTACCACCGGCAGCTTGAACCGCGGTCTGTCCAGTTGTTTGGAAGAAATAAACATTAGAAAGAGAACCAACAACATAGGCACCGAATGTTATAGCAAATATGAATAACCCCCCGATTAAAACTCCCCGGTTTAGTTCCTTGTTTGATCTGACTGTCATAAACCTGACAACTAATTGTGGTTGGGATAGAACTCCAATTCCCACTCCCAGAATTAGGCTGGAGACTAAAGTCCACCAGAACGGACTTCCCAATGATGGCATGGATGTCCATCCGGTGAATCCTGTTGCTGTGGCTGCTGCTGTGGCTTTAGCTGGAACCACATTTACCAGGTTGGTAAGGGCTTGGTTTGCATCGGTTAATCCGCCCAGAATCCAGTAAATGGCGATGAGTAAAAATATCATTCCAAAGAACATGATACTTCCCTGCAGGGCATCGGTGTACATAACACCCCTTATTCCCCCAAATATAACATATAAAGCTACTATAACTGCCATTACTATTAATGCTATATTATAATCGATTTGTAAACTTGTTTCCACAAATCTGGCCATTCCTATAAGTACTACAGAAGCATAAAGGGGCATTCCAATGAAAATGATAGCACCAGAAAAGTATTGTATAAATCTACTATTAAAACGTCGTGATAAGAACTCTGGAAAGGTTAAAGCTCCTAAATTATGTCCCATCTTTCTTGTACGTTTACCAAAAAATATGAAGGCAATGAATATCCCTACAATTATGTTCAGAAAGACCAGCCATAAGATTCCCATCCCATAGTTAGCAGCAACTCCTCCAAAACCTACAATAGCTGCGGTGCTGATGAATGTGGCCCCATAACTTAAGGCCATGACAAATGGGTGGGTATCCCTCCCCGCCACCAGATAATCATCTGCATTTTTCGTTCTGCGCCAGGCTATATAGCCTATGTATCCGTTTATCATTAAGAAAACTAAAACAACAAAGGTTAATATTAATATATCCATATAATCACTACTCTCCCATCTAAAATAATATTATCACTATATTGATGATTAATTAATATAAATAGCGTATGATAACAAGTAAGACTTTATTAAAATTATTTATTTTATCCCTTACTATTTTTAATGACAACTCTTTCCACTTATATATAAATAGATAAAAATAGATTAATTAAAATAATAGATTGTTAGAATATGATTATAATAACTTGTTGGTGTGTACCTTGAGAAAAGATGGCCCTCCTAAATTGGGAAAATCTGATTCCCGCAGATCGAAATCAATTAATCTGGATGATATAAAAAATAAAGCCATCAGTATCAAGGATAAAACTAAGGAAAAAACCAAGATTAAAAGTAGAGATAAAACAAAGGATAAAAGTGATGATTCTTTCAGGAAAGAAACTCCACCCCAGTTAGGAAAATCTGTAAAAACCAATTCATTCAAGTTATATTCTCAAAAATTAAGAGATATGTCCTTTTTTAAGTATATAAAACTTAATAGAAAGCTTATTTTAGTAATGGCCGTAATAATCATTATAGTGGCTGTTGGTGTGTATGCGGCTAATCAATCCCCCCCAACAACTAATAAAACCAACAACACCACCAATACAACCCCCGTTGTATCTGAAAATCATTTTGATAATGGAATCGTTAGTTTTGACTATCCTAAAGGATGGAAAGTTGCCAATGGTACTAAAAACCCCGTAATCGTCACGGTTTCCAAAGATGAAAACAACAGCTTTTCAGTGATGAATGAAAACCTGAGGAACACTAGCTTCGCTGAAAGAGTTCTTATCTGGAGGCAGAATATCTTACAAACAGGCAGCATTACCTATGAAAATAATATAACCATGGATAATATAAGCGGATACAATATTGAAGCCACTTACAAAGTGAATAATACTATTTACAACACCAGGGGAATTGCTATATCAAAAAATGGCACCGCATATTTCGTGATATTTATATTTAATAATTCACTTCTTGATTATAAAAATGAGATGGAACTGGTGATCAATAGTTTCCATGTAATATATTAACAATTCATTCATAATTCTTTTAAATTATAATTAAATGTGGGAGATAGGTAAATGATATGGAATGAAGAAGCAGAATGTATGCCACCTGCTTTAAGAGAACAGTTACAGTTAAAAAGACTGAAAGAAGTGGTTAAAAAAGCCTATGATAATGTGCCTTACTATAAGAAGAAGTTCGATGAAGCCGGCATTAAACCCGGGGATATAAAAACCCTAAAAGACATAGAAAAACTTCCCTTAACCACCAAAGATGATCTGAGAGATTCTTATCCCTTTGGAATGTTTGCAGTTCCATCTAAAAAAATAGTGGAATTACATACTTCCTCCGGAACAACAGGCAAACCAACAGTCTCCGGATATACTCGTAAAGATATAAAAACATGGGCAGAGGTAATGGCCAGAGGATTAACCATGTTCGGATTAACCGAAGATGATATCATCCAAAATACCCATGGTTACGGTCTTTTTACCGGTGGTTTTGGTGTTCATTACGGAGCACAAAACATAGGAGCTACCGTTATTCCTATCTCAACTGGACAGACCAAAAGACAGATAGAGATACTGGAAGATTTTGGAACAAACGTACTTATTTTCACACCTTCATATGGACTCTATCTCGCTGAAGTAGCGGAAGAAGAAGGTGTTAATCCAGATAATCTTAAACTGAAGTCAATTGGTTTCGGAGCTGAAATGTGGACCAGTGGGATGAGAAAAGAAATAGAGAGAAGGTTCGGTGTCCCAGCTTTTAACATATATGGGTTGACTGAGATAATGGGTCCTGGTATAGCCTTGGAATGTGATGCGCAGGATGGATTGCATGTAATGGAAGATCATTTCTATCCTGAGATAATTGATTCGGAAACTCTAGAAACCCTGCCTGATGGTGAGAAAGGCGAATTGGTTTTAACCAACCTTACCAGGGAAGGTATGCCCATTATACGATTCCGTACCAAGGATATCACAGCACTTAGAAGGGATCTTTGCTCCTGTGGCAGGACCTTCGTCAAAATGGACCGTATCACCGGTAGAACAGATGATATGCTTAAAGTTAAAGGAGTGGCAGTTTTCCCTTCACAGATAGAAAAAGCACTTCTTAAGATAGATGGACTGGAACCACATTACCAGATAATTGTAACCCGTCCACAACACCTTGATGAATTGGAAGTTCAGGTGGAAGCTTCACCAGGATTGTTTTCTGATGAAGTGAAGGAACTGGTTAATATTAGGAAGAAAATTGAAAATCAAATACATAATGAAATTGGTATAAGGGTTAATGTGACCCTGGTTGAACCTAAAACTCTTCCTCGAAGTGAGGGTAAAGCCGTAAGAGTTATAGATAAAAGAAGTTTTGATGAGTGAAGTAGTAGGGGGAAATTGATTTGAAGATAAAACAACTTTCCATATTTCTGGAGAATAAAAAGGGCAGGATGAGAAAAGCCTTGGATGTGCTGGCCCATAATAATATTAACATCAGGGCAATGTCCATTGCGGATGTTTCAGATTTCGGCATATTACGATTGATAGTTCCTGTACCGGACAGGGCAAAAGAATTACTGGAAGCAAATAACTTCCTGGTTAAAATTGGAGATGTTATTGCCGTGGAGATGTCTGACGAACCAGGGGGATTAAATGCTGTTTTAGAAATTCTTGATGAATCCAGTATCAATCTAGACTATCTATATGCGTTCGTGGATGAGAAAGAGGAAAAGGCCATAGTACTGTTACATCCAGAAGATATTGACGGGGGTATAAAAGCCCTTAAAAATGGCGGTGCTAAACTAATACCACCAGAAGAAGTCTATGATTGGTAATTAGAGTTATTAATGATTTCTTATTTTTATATTCAATTTTTTATATGTAACAATTCTATTTTATAATTGGAGAATATTATTTAATAATGCAAATGCCATCTAATCGACTTGATTTTGTGTAAAAACCCATATGATTAATTTGATGCCTATGGTTAACTTGAACTTTTTATTTTACCATCAAACACATTTAAAATACGATCCGCCATTTTAGCAACGTAGGGTTCATGGGTAACCATCACTAGGGTGACATGTTCTTTGTTGTGAAGATCCTTAAGTAGTTTCAAGATAATATCACCGGTTTTGGAATCCAAAGCACCTGTTGGTTCATCTGCTAGGATTATTGAAGGATGATTAACCAATGCACGTGCTATTGCTACCCTCTGTCTCTCACCACCTGAGAGTTTAGTGGGATTTGTTTCAGCCTTTTCTCTGAGCCCTACAGCTTCCAGGAGTTCTAATGCCCTTTCTCGCATTTGTTCGCTGTTGAGTTTGCCTTCATACATGGGTATTTCCACGTTCTCCAAAACTGTGAGGTTCGGTATCAGGTTATGCATCTGGAATACGAAGCCTATCTCCTGGGATCTGAATTCGCTTAAATCTGTTTTCTCCATCAGATCTATATCTGCTACTTTGATAGATCCTTCTTCTGCCCGGTCCAGTGCTCCTATCATGTTAAGGAGTGTTGATTTACCTGATCCGGATGGGCCCATTATGGATATAAATTCTCCCCTTTTTATTTTCAGATCTATACCGTTTAGGGCTTTAATATTTCCTTTATCATAATTTTTTTTAAGGTTATGAATTTCTATTATGTTCTCTTCACTCATAACGCAACGCCTCTGTTGGTGCTAGTCTTGATGCTCGATATGCTGGGTATAATCCACCTATTACACCTACCAGGAAAGCAACAGCAAATGCTTTCAATAAGGTGTCTAATGTAAGTAATGGTGTAAAAGAATCTGAAGAAGGCATGAAATTTAATATAATTTCCACTGCTATTATACCCATAATAACACCCACTACCGCGGCCACTAATGTCAATACAATAGACTCACCAAGTATCATTCCTAATATTCTTTTATTTTTCCATCCCACAGCTTTTAGGACGCCAATTTCTCTGGTTCTTTCATAAACGGACATGATCATGGTATTAATAACTCCCACACCACCTATAATTATTGCCAGGAGTGATATGGCCCATGAAGCAGTGTCAATAGCACCTAAGCTCTGATTTATCCTATTGGCCTGATCAGCTGCTGTGGTTGCTGATAGATCATTGGGATATGCATTCTGAATGGACTGGCTTACTTGGGAGGAGTTGGCATCTGGATCTACCTTCACGGCTATGGAGCTTACCTTGTCCTGGTTACTGGTCAGGTTCTGGAGTGTTGATAGGGAGACATAAGCCCCACCATCTTGTATGAAATTACCAGTTTCGAATATTCCGGTTACTTTAAAATCAGTCCCATATATGTTGATGGTGCTTCCCACTGTTTTATTAAGATTCCCTGCAGCGGTTTTACCTATTATTATCTCCTTTGAATCATTTTCAGTATAAAAACTACCGTTTATGCTGTCGATACCCACCATATTTAATTTGTTCCGGGAGATTCCACTCAGATATAATCCGCCCATAGGTCCGAATCCTCCTCCGGAGGTTGTGCTTATATTGGCATTAACCCTTAGAATACCTGCAGTGTCCTTTACACCGCTTATATTTTTCAAATCTTCCACCAAACTTTCATCAAGGGTCCCTCCACTTGAACCGAAGCTGCCGGAACCTATTTTGGTGACAGATATCTCAGCGCTCCCTGCTTTAAGCGTGTTCTGTGTGGAGTTCTGAAGACCTCCTGTGACCATTCCCAAGGCAACGATTGTGGCAATTCCAATGGAAATCCCTATAATTGCTAGTATGGCTCTGGTTTTATTTCTGAAGGGATTTTTAACCATCAACATTAAAAATGACATTAACTAATTTAAATATAATTTCATTTAAATAGTTTTGCACAAATCTTACCTGAATCTAATTATGAAATTAAAAACAAATTATAAGATTATTTAAAAATAATCTGGATTTTCCAGTTTAATTAAAGTATTTTTTAATTCCTGGTTATTCTAAACAGGATTATAAGAGCAATTAACTGGATAAGATTTATAAAAAATAGTGGTTTGACTGGTTCATGTACTTCTGAAATAGATGAAATGAATGCAGGCGGGAAAATTAATTGTATAGCTAAGTATAGGGTGGTGAATACGTTTTGGATGAGAATCAAGGATGCGAAGTATATCAGGCCTATAGTAAAACTAGATTTTACTTCCTGATACGTTCTCCCATAATAATATATCAATCCCATCATCAAGCACACATTAATAATACCAACAGATAAAGCAATATAGGTTATTAATATCTGCCCAAATTCTAATCCGGCCATTTTTATTACCTCTTTTACCTTTTTATTGATTCTTTTTATTAGCTTAATTCATCCCATATATCATGAAATAAATCGTAATTTAGTAACATTTTTTCAGAGAGAAAATATAATTCCCCGTATTTTTGTTTCCCACTGGATGTAATAACATCATTTTCTTTTAAAACTTTTAGATGATGTCTCACCGTTTTATAATTCAAATTTAACTTTTCAGCTAGCTGATGAGCATTATATGGTCTTTCATATAATTCCATAATTATTCTCGCCCGATTTGGCCCCCCTGATGAGCCGGCGATCAGCCACCATAAAAGTTTTTTCATTTATTAAGTCTCCGTTTCTATTTCTTTTGTATAGAAATCTTGGAATATTATTTGTCTCTAATAATTCTATATATAATCCATTAGTTATATGAATTTATAAATTATTTCCCTTAATAACACTCTGATATCCTTCTTCAAAGGCCTTTAAATTAATATTTAATGATTTAGGGGGTAAATTTTCCTCCATGGATTTTAATAGCAATGTTTTATCAATGGGAAATTTTGGTACAGCTGCTGCTGCACCTAACATCACCATATTGAGGGATAAGATATGTCCTGCTTTTTTTGCAATTTCCAGAGCATCGAGTGCAAATAAATCCGAATTAGATGCTAGTTCTTCTAAAATAATATTTATATCAGGATAGGGATGTTCACTGACACTTATGTTAAAAGGGAATATGGGGGATGTATTGGTGATAACGTAGCCTTGATTTGAGATCTTCTCTATTGCCCTTAGAGCTTCCAGTGGTTCAAAAGCTATAAGAAGGTCTGCCTGGCCTTCGGGGATAATAGGGCTCCTGGCCGGACCTATCTTAAGTTCGGTGGATACAACACCCCCTCTTTGGGCCATTCCGTGTATTTCACTCATAACCACTGGTTTTCCCATTTTCATAGCTGCTTCTCCCATGACTATGGAGGTTTTTATGATCCCCTGTCCCCCTACGCCAGAAATATAAATGTTATATGATTTCATATTAGTTCTCCTATAATAATAAACGTTTATTTATTTTTATGAACCTTTATTGCCTTTTCCGGACATAATTGTATGCATACGCTGCATTTACGACAGAGTTGACTATCTATTTTGATGGAGCCATCTTCAGTTCGATAGATTGCTGGGCAACTTAATTCCTCTAAACATATGTTACATCCATCACATTCCTCTTGAACATTAACTGTGAAGTTTTTCTTCTTCCCTCTGCTCTTTATGAGCATGCATGGATATTTAGAGATAACCACCGCCACCCCTGAATATTCAAGGGCTTTTTTAAATATAATTTCTGATTTTTTAAGGTTCAAAGGATTAATGGTTTCTTTAAATACAACTCCTGATGCTTCTACCATTTTCTCTATGGATATTTCTGGTGCTTCATCCCCCATACCATCCACAGGGAGTCCGGGGTGTGACTGGCCTCCGGTCATAGCTGTGGTTCGGTTATCCAGAATTACTAGTAAAAAATTGTTTTTATTATGAACTGCATTTATTAGGGGAGGTATGCCTGCATGGAAAAATGTGGAGTCTCCTATGAAGCTTATCACTTTTTGGTGGGTGGCTTTAGAAAATCCACAGCTGGTTCCCACCGATGATCCCATGGAAAGTAAATAGTCACCAGCTTCATAGGGTGCTTCTATTCCCAAGGTATAACAGCCTATATCAGTGGGGAAGATAACATCTTTCAACTGCAAATCTGCAATGGCCTTCTTAATAGAATAGTAAACCGCACGATGAGGACATCCCGGACATAAAGTAGGGGGCCTTTTAGGCAGATTTCTACTTTTTTCAGGTGTCTCATCACCGGCTTCAATTTTTAAAACTTTATTAATGCCTTCTCTGATAATCTGAGGATCATATTCATATATAAGTGGTAATGTGCCGTCTAATTTCCCATGAACCTTTTTTATAATGCCATTTTTACCAATCACCGCCAGTAAATCCTTTTCCATCACAGGATCCACTTCTTCCACCACCAGTATTTTCTTAACCTTCTTTATGAACTCTAAGACTTTCTCTTCGGGGAAGGGATAGGTAAATGTTAATTTAAGCACATTTACGGGTAAATTATTTTCCTCCACCACATCCATCACATAATTGAAGGCACTTCCACTGGTTATAATACCCAGATCACCATTATTATGGTATGTTTGATTTAATGGAGATTTATTAACTTCTTTTTCGATTTTCGCTATTTTTTCTATTAATTTACGGTGATTCACCCTGGCGACTTCAGGCACCGGTACAAATCTACTGGGATCCTTATGGAAAAAACCCTCTCTGTTAACCTCATCCATATTATCCATCTCTACTATGCCCCTCATATGGGATACTCTGGTGGTGGTGCGCATTAAAACGGGAATCTGGAATTCTTCTGAGAATTGGAAACCATAATTCATCAGATCTTTTATTTCCTGAGGATTTGAAGGTTCTAACATTGGAATATTAGCCAGACGGGCGTAATGCCTGTTATCCTGTTCATTTTGTGAAGAGAACATACTGGGATCATCTGCTGATAAGATCAACATACCTCCGTTCACACCGGAGTAGACCAAACTCATCAGGGAGTCTGCTGCAACGTTTAAACCCACGTGCTTCATGAAGGTGAATGATCTAAGCCCTGATGCCGCTGCTGCTGCCGCTACTTCCAGAGCAACTTTTTCGTTTGTGGAAAATTCGAAGTAAATACCTGATTTTTTTGCTATCACTGAGAATACATCCCCTATTTCCGATGATGGTGTACCAGGATAGGTGGATGCAACTGAAACTCCAGATTCTAAAGCTCCTCTGACCGCAGCTTCATTACCTAATAAAAAAAGTTTATCCCCTTTTTGTGCCTTTGATATGTCCTTAATTTTCATATATATCCTCTTATAATGTTTATTAAGCTATTATATTTCTGATTTAATTCAAATCCCATCATCTTGTTTTAAATAAGAATTTAGGATGTTATTATTAAATTATATAGGTTTACAGATTATATATCTTGATTGAACTTTACCATAAAAAATTGTTTTCTTTGATTTTGGAAATCTAAGTAATAGTTACTTTTAACTTTCTTTTTATAAAAAAATAATAGAGTTAAATGAACCAAGAAAATATCATTAAAATCGACGACATAACCATAGAATATGAAATCTTACATCGTCGTGTAAAATATCCGCGATTAGAAATTAAAACAGATAAAGTATATGTTATATTACCAGAAGGTCAGGATAATGCCCGGGAACTTATTAAAAAACATAGATCCTGGTTATATAAAAAAATATCCCATATAAAAGAATCCCAAGAAAAATCCAAAAAGATCAAACTAAATTTAAAACGATCCGATGAGGAATTAAAAGAACTTATAAATTTCTTAATTAAACAAATTACCATAAATTTGGATGTAAAAGTTAAAAAGGTTAAATATAGAAGGATGAAAACACGCTGGGGTAGTTGTAGTAGTGATGGGAATTTAAACTTCAATATTTACCTGAAATATCTGCCTCAAACCCTAATAGAATACATAGTTTTTCATGAAACAGCTCATCTAATAGAGATGAATCATAATAAAAAATTCTGGAAAATAATATCAACAAAATATCCTGATTATAAAGAAAAAGAAGATTTATTATTTATTTATTGGCTCTCAGTGAAGAAAGAGGTTAATATATAGACCTATAAAATTATTTGAAACTGAAAAATTACTCCCTCACTAATCGAACACCAACATCCATTTTAAACATTTTCAATATTTCATAGATAACATCACATCCATCTCTTGGATTGAAAATATCCTTTTCTTCCATTAACTTTACAATTTGAGCAGAAAATTCATAATAATCAGGATAATATGTTTTAAACACTTCTATAAATTCATTTATTATCTCTGATTGTTCTGGACTTAGAGAATAATATTTTAAAAACCCCCAGGCAATTATATGCCTAGAAATCATCAAAATTGCTTCCAACCTGTAATCATCAGTGAATCGGCCATAAAAGCTTTCTCCAACTTCCTCACCCATCTTAGCTATTTTTATTTCCTCCTGGACCATAGGCAGATACTCATGACCAAAAGGAGGAAATCCATTATCCTCGATAATCTTATTAACCACTATATCCTCAACCATAGTGAAAACAAGTTGTACTTCCTTCCTATAATCCTCAGTGCTATCCTGCGTATATAGAGACCTGCAGAATCCTAATCTATGTATTAAATAGCCATGTGTGGCTTCATGTGCTATGGATCTTTCCATATCATCCCTTGATCGAGGATAATCTGTATTAAGGGTGATCAAAATATACTTAGGATGGTACTGATAGGCAGCAGTTATACTCTTTATTCCCAATTCATTGCTTTCCCTGAATTTAATATGGCGACCGGTTTCAGCTTCAATTTTTTTAAGGTAGCGCCTTAATTTAGATGAAAAATCCAGCTTCATAATAATCCATATAAAAATATATTTACATCCTAAAATAACTTCATATGATAAAAATTAAAAAAAAATATAATATTATAAACTCCTTTGATCATAAAAGAAATTATAATATATACTATCCAAACAGGTTTTTAACTACATTTTAATATTAATAACCAAAAAAGTTGTTTAACAAGATTTTTTTTATTTTTTGAACCCCTGATAGGAGAGAGAAATGATTCAAGTTAAAGTATTAAGATTCGATCCCGAAAAAGAGGAGAAACCTCATCTGGAAACATATGAAATAAATAAAAAAGAAAAGATGAAGGTCCTAGATGCATTGAATGATATTAATGAGAAATATGATGCACAGATAAGTTACCGATGCTCCTGCAGAGCAGGACAGTGCGGATCATGTGCAGTGAAGGTAAATAAAGAAACCGTGCTGGCATGTAAAGCCGAAATAGAAGATGGAGATATTATAGAACCCTTAGATTTTGAAATTATAAAGGATTTAATAGTAGACCGCACCCCTATAGATAGCAGGGTAAAGGAAATGAATTTATACATCGATGAATGCCAATCATTCACCTGCCCTGCGGTAATAAAACCAGAGGAGCTGGAAAACTCCAAAAAGCTGAGAAGCTGTATTGAATGCTTATCCTGCATATCATCCTGTCCTGTTTTAAAGGAAACCGAAGAATTTGCCGGACCCTATTTCATGCGTTATTTAAGTAAATTCGCCTTAGATCCACGTGATTGCGCTGATCGCGCCCAAATTGGTTTTGAAGAAGGATTATATTGCTGCACATCCTGTGGTAAATGTGTGGAAGTCTGTCCTAAAGAAATAAATAACTTAGGCGGTGCCATTGAAAAACTTAGGGAAATATCCTGCAAAGAAGGAATAGGCCCCTTACCCCCTCATAAACTTGTTAAAGAACTTATAGAAAAAACAGGCAGATCTGTTGAACCATTGAACGAAGGAGAAATAGGCCATGGTTTTATTAAATATCTCTTAGAACATTCTGATGAAACCACTGAAGACCATAAAGATGAGAAACCTAAAATTGCTTTTTTTACCGGATGCATGATAGATTACCGGTTGCCAGATGTGGGGTTGGCCTTAATTGATGTGTTAAAAAAACACGGTATAGATATCATAGTTCCTACTGATCAGGTTTGTTGTGGTTCACCTATGATCAGAACCGGCCAAACAGACATAGTAGAAGAACTAGTCAGGAAAAATGAAGAGGTTTTTAAGGATTATGATATTATTCTAACAGTATGCGCTGGATGTGGAGCTACCCTAAAAAACGATTATCCACGATACGGTGTAAATTTAAATGTAGTAGAGATAAGCGAATTTCTGGCTGATAAATTGAATAAAAAAGATATGAAACCTTTGAATATGAAGGTTACTTATCACGACCCCTGCCATCTCGCCCGGGGACAGGGCATCAGGGAAACACCTCGTGAAATATTGAATAATATTAAAGGCGTTGAGTTTGTGGAAATGGAAGAACCCAACCGGTGTTGTGGTTCTGGTGGTGGTGTACGTTCAGGTAAACCCGATCTAGCCTCTAAAATGGGTAAAACAAAGTCAGAAATGATTAATGAACTTGATATTGATGCTTTAGTAACCATATGCCCATTCTGTGAATATCACATCCGTGATTCTCTTAAAAAAGAAGGATATGATGTTGACGTTCTCAACATCCTAACGTTACTTCAAATGGCTTATAGAAAAGGTGAATGATTACCTTTTTAATATTAAAGTGAATATTATGATTTACGTTGTTTTTGTAGAACCAGAATCCCCCGGAAATATAGGCTTCATGGCCCGGACCATGAAGAATTTCGGATTGAAGAATCTCATCCTGATTAATCCCTGCCCCATAGAAAATGAAACATGGTATCATGCCATGCACGCCAAAGACATCATCAGGGAAAGTAAAACCTATCCATCTCTTAACCGATTTAGACAAAATGAAAATATAGACTTCCTGGTGGGAACCACCGGAGTGGCTGGCGGAAGTCATAACGTCCCCCGTATTGCAGTAACTCCGGAGCAACTAACTGCATCCATGAACATAAAAGGTAAAATCGCATTAATATTCGGGAGAGAGGGAAATGGACTAAGTAATCATGAAATAAACATGTGCGATGTAGTTATGAGCATACCCACCCACCCATCTTATCCCATAATGAACGTGACCCATGCAGCAGCCATTGTTTTCTATGAAATTTTAAAAAATCAAATGACCTTCAATGTCGAGGATATGGAAGAGGCTTCCCTAATAGAAAAAGAAAGTCTAATTTCCAGTATGGATGAAATTATCGGTAAACTGGGCTACCCTCCACATAAGAGTAAAAATGCTTCCACAGTATTTCGTAGAATACTGGGAAGATCTTTTATTTCCGGAAGAGAAGCACATACACTCACAGGAACATTAAGAAGGATTAAAAAACGAGTAGATGCCTATAAGGAAAAATAATTAGATTTATTAATACTAGAATTATTTATAGATTTTTTAAAAATAGTTTATTATTCTAGATTTATTTATTAATTGAATAATCCATTGAATCTAAAAAGGGAGTATTATGTTATTTGATCTTAGCAGCTTTGATATCATTGGAATTTTGATAGTGATTCTATTGATCGTATTAATTCCCATGATGGTTCGAAGAAGAATCATGTCCCGGGTTAAACGGTCGGTATTGGAACTGGAAGAGATGGTAGAAAAAGGTGAGAAAATTATCTTAAAACTCTCCCAAAGTGGAAAGCCTTCCCAGAATCAGGAAAAATTAATAAAAAATTTCATGGAATACTTCGTAATACCGCCGGTGGATATGGATCCTAATGACTTGGTAAGGAAACTTGATAAAATATTGGATATGAGCGAAGAAAGGTTCAAATTTATGGTTCAAGAACTCATACCCGATGCAGATGAAGAATGGAAATATAACACCATCATGACTCTTAAAGCTACTTTGGGATTGAATAAAATTGCCAAAGAGGTTAGACATAATTTCGAGCTGGCCAAAAAAACAGGAAATCTGCAGATGCTTTTGATGCTACAGATGAGCCTGCCTCTGATTATGAAGATTGTTAAAGCCCAATTTGAGGGTATAAAAGCCTTTTCTCAGGGTAAACCTATTGGTGATGGCTTAGGCCCCCTAGTAGTAGGGATGATCATGGCCACAGGTTCATCTGAAGAAATCACCGAAAAAGGAGAAATGATAATCGGCCGAAAAGCATATAACGGCAGAAATATTATCATAACCCGTGCCAAAGGTCCTGGAGCACGTATGGGCAAAGTGGGTAAAACTATAAATTCTATTATAGAAAAAGAAGGTATAAAAAGGGTTATAACCATTGATGCTGCGGTGAAACTGGAAGGAGAAAAAACTGGTTCAATTGCTGAAGGCGTTGGAGTTGTTATAGGTGGTTCAGGGGTTGACCGTTGGGAAATAGAGGAAAGGATCATTAAAGAAGATGTTATTTTGGATGCTATCATCGTTAAAATGAGCCCTGAAGAAGCAGTTAGTCCTCTTACCAAAGAAATACTAGAAGCAGCCGATAAAGTCATCCCTATAGTTGAAAAATCAATTTTAAGATCAAAAGAAGGAACGAAGATACTGTTAGTTGGTGTGGGAAACAGTTGCGGACTTCCCAATATAATACCCGATACATCAGTGATAAATATTAAAGAAAATATAGAAAATGAAACTGAGGAGTAAAAATGGCCATTTTAAGTGATACTGATATAAAAAAATATTTAGAAAGTGGAAAAATTACTATATCTCCCTTAGAAGATCCTGAAATACAAATACAACCTTCCTCTGTTGATCTAAGGATTGGTAGGGAATTCAAAGGTTTTAAAATTATACGAAAACCAGTGATAGATCCTATGGATAAAAGCGACTTGGAATCTTATATGGAATCTTTCTACTTAGAAGAAGATGAACCCTTCATAATCCATCCTGGAGAATTCGCCCTAGCCACAACCTACGAAACAGTTAAACTCCCTGGAGATCTGGTTGCCCGTGTTGAGGGACGATCATCCATGGGAAGATTAGGTATAACCATGCACGTCACCGCTGGATATATAGACCCTGGTTTCCAGGGTAAAATCACCCTAGAAATATCCAATATCGGTAAAATGCCCGTAGCCCTTTATACCGGACAGAGAGTATGTCAAATAGTATTTGAAACCATGACCTCCCCCTCAGAGAAACCCTATGGACATCCGGACAGGGATAGTAAATATATGGGCCAGGAAAGACCCATAACCAGTAAAATTAAACATGACCAAGAAATCAGGAACAGATTTAAACAAATAAAATTAGTAAAATAATAAAGAAATTGATTTGATATTAATGATCATTCAAATATAATAGTTAAAAAAAGGTTTTGATCATTTAACATTGTTTAAAAAAGGTTTTTGATGATATAATATGAATATCTTTCAATATTGTTGAATAGGGTTAATTTTAAAACATAATATAACTCTAAATTATATTCTTTGTGAGATGATTTTTAATGAAAAATGATGAAGTAATGAATATCGCTAAAAAAAGAGGATTCCTATGGTCTTCCTTCGAAATTTATTCAGGAGTGGCAGGATTCTTCGATTACGGACCATTAGGTGCTACTTTAAAAAATAATATTATGAATAAATGGCGTAACTACTACGTGATAAGTGAAGGTTTTTATGAAATAGAATCCCCAACCATCATGCCCGAAGAAGCTCTTAAAGCATCAGGACATGTTGATCATTTCAATGACCCCATGACCGAGTGTAAAGACTGTTTGGAAGTATTCAGAGCTGACCATGTGATCAATGAAGCAACTGGTAAAGATGTGGAAGGTTTAGAAAATGATGAATTATCCAGAATTCTATCAGAAGAAAAATTATCCTGCCCCCGCTGTGGAGGTCATCTTACACATGTATGGAGTTATAACCTGATGTTTCAGACCTTAATCGGCTCTAAGGGTAAAAAAACAGGTTATATGCGTCCTGAAACAGCTCAAGGAATATTCATTCCATTCAAAAGACTGCTAAGATTTAACCGGGGTAAATTACCATTTGGTGTAGTGCAGATGGGTAAAGCTTACCGAAATGAAATATCACCTCGTCAGGGAGTTATCAGGCTACGGGAATTCACCCAAGCCGAAGTTGAAATCTTCGTAAATCCAAAAAATAAAAATCATCCCAACTTCAAGGAAGTTTCAGGTGATGTTCTTAACTTATATTCTGCAGAAAGCCAAATGAAAGAAACTGGCCCTTCTAAATTAACTGCCCAACATGCAGTAACAGAGGAAATAATCTCCAGTGAAATTCTCACCTACCAACTTTGTCTGGCCCGGAGATTCTTAAATGACCTGGGAATATCCGATGATGTTATTCGTTTCAGGCAGCATCTTTCCAGTGAAATGGCCCATTACGCCATAGATTGCTGGGATGTGGAGATAGAAACCGATAGTTTCGGTTGGATTGAAATTATAGGAATCGCCGATCGTACAGATTTTGACCTTAAATCACATAGTATACATAGTAAAGAAGATTTAACAGTGTTTATTGAATATTCTGAACCTAAAACCGTTATGAAAATAATGGCCAAACCTCAGATGAAGAAATTCGGACCATTATTCAAGGCAGATGCCCCTAAAATCATGGAAATCCTGAAGAACACTGATGCTTCCAGTATTGAAGAATCATTCCAAGAAAAAGGACATTATCCGGTGGAAGTTGATGGAACTATTCATAATTTAACTCCAGACATCATTGAATTCCAGGAAGTGGAAGAAACCATCCGGGGAGAGAAGATCTATCCACATGTAATAGAGCCTTCTTACGGTATTGATCGTATAATATACTCCGTTTTACTGCACTGTTTCCAGGAAGAAGATGATAGAACTATTCTTAAGCTGCCTGCTGATATTGCTCCCGTTGAGGTTAATGTCTTCCCATTGGTAAACAAGAAAGAACTGGCAAATTTAGCCCAGGAGATAAAAAAACTGCTGAGAAATAATGGTTTCATAGCTGAATATGATGCTTCAGGCACCATAGGAAGACGTTACGCCCGATCAGATGAGATAGGTGTTCCCTATGCGGTGACAGTTGACCATAAAAGCCTTGAAGATAATACGATAACTATTAGAAACCGTGACGATTCAAAACAGGTTAGAATCCCAATTAAGGAAGTTTACAATACCCTTGGAGATCTTATAAATCTGAGGATCAGATTCGAAGATTTATGATCTTCAGAATATTGTCATGAACGAGTTTTTTTTTAAATCTCGTTATGGGCAATTTTATCCAATCAAATTGGCCATCAAGTCGAGATTAGAATCTGGATCGAAGATATTATCGTTCAAGTTTCTAAATATTAGTTGAGAATAGTAAAAAAATAAAATAATTTAATTGGATATTTACACCCTATTTCTCAACAAGCGCTTCTAACTCTTCCCGGGGAATTTTTTTGGCAATGGTCAATTTGGTTGGACACTTTCCCAATTTAATATCATGTTTCTTGGCAATTTCTTTTAGATCTTTCATTTTAGCCTTCTTGGCCATTTCTTCTACATCCATAGCATATTCCTCCTAATGAGCTTTAATTATTATTTTATAATCCCAAAATTTACATTAATTTTTACATATCCTTATCCATTTTAATCTCATAGAGCAATTTGATAAGATCTATTAATTTAAAACCTACAATTATCCCGGTTTGTGATATAAAGTATTCATCCCCCTTTTTATATATTAAGTTTTTATCTTCCAATTTTTTCATGGCATGTAAGATGGTTGAAGAATCAACTTTTATTTCATCTTTTAAATCCTTTAATTTAGTGGTTCCTTGCGTCAAACTGATAATTATTTTAGTCCGGACAGTTGAAGAAGAAATGAACTTTATATCATCTTTTACTTCTTCATATAGTTCTAAATTATGGTTTAAATCCATCAATATACCCCTAAACATCTAAAAATATAATATTCAACAATTATAACTATAAACATCCCATATTATATATCAAACCTATTTCTGGGTAAATCAAAATATAATAAATAAACCTTATAATTTGGCTAAATTATATTTTTAGGTGAAATAAAATGATAGATGCACATATACATGCAGATTGCCGGGCTTATGAAGATTTCAAGTTAATAGCTATAGCTGGTGTTGAATCAGCCATTACCTGCGCACATGACCCCCTTAAGATGAGCAGTTCAGCTGTAATTTTGGACCATTTTCATAGAATAATTTTCAATGAATCAAAAAGAGCTGCAGAAAATGGTCTTAAACTTTACAGTGCTCTGGGTGTTCACCCCCGCAGCATATCACCTGATGTGGAAGTTGCGTTTAACAAACTCCCCTCAATTCTAGAGAATGAAAACGTAGTGGCGGTTGGTGAAATAGGACTGGAAACCGGGTCTTCATCTGAGAAAGAAATATTTATAAAACAGTTAAAGCTTGCTCAGGAACTGGAAATGAAGATAATTGTACACACTCCCCGCAGAAACAAAAGAGAAATAGCTAAGATGACTTTAAACATAATAAATGAATATATTGATGAATCAATGGTTCAAATTGACCATGTGGATAATAGTATAATTGATTTAGTCTCTGATTTTAAAGGATTACGTGGAATTACAGTGCAACCACAGAAGATGACGCCCTCCGAGGCAGCGAAGCTCCTGGATAAATATGGTACCCAAAGATTTGTTCTGGATAGTGATATGAGTTCATCACCCTCTGATCCACTTTCTGTTCCTAAAACAGTCCATGAGCTTAAACTTCAGGGTTTTAAAAAAACAGATATTAAACGAGTATCCCAAGAAAATGTTGCAAAGTTCTATGGGATATAAATAATCTCTATTATTTTTATGCATTTAAACATCTTGAATTATACAAACATAATCTTGTAATATTCATATCATCAAAATTCATATAAACCCTATTGAAAACTATCATATCAATAGATACATACCCTATTTTGATTCAAACTTCCATATCATCTATTTTAGGAACATTTATTGCACCCATCTTACTGACACAATATGATGCTAACATATTTCCCATTTCCAGACATTTTTCCATCTCAAGATCTTTAAGATAACTCGCTATAAATCCCGCAGCAAAGGAATCCCCAGCTCCAGTGGTGTCTACAGCATCAATTCTAGAGGTTGATGAATGAAGTACACCCTGCTTAGTGTAAAGATCTGCACCATTTCCACCGCAGGTGACCACCACCATAGGAACTCCCATATCAACTAATATTTTAGCTCCATCCTTAAAAGATTCTCCCGTAAGGAGAGTGACTTCTTTTTTATTTAAGAAAATTATATCTGATCTTTTTATGATTTTATGGAGAGAATCCAATCCATATGATGAAAGAACCGTTCCAGGATTGAGTGAAAAAATATTAGCATGCTTACATGCTTCCTCCACTATCTCAAGGTACATTCCTGTGACATGTAGTATTTTAGAACCTTTAATATATTCCAAATCCCCCTTTTCTAGTTTGAATTTGGCATTAGCACCCATAGATGCATAAATGGATCTTTCACCCCTTTTATCAACAGAAATAAATGCCAATCCTGTCGATTCAGGTATTCTGATTAATCTTTCTGTCCTAACACCCTCTTTTTGGAATTTATCAAAGGCTAATTCACCGAAATTATCATATCCTATCCTGCCCATTATCCCCACATCTACTCCTGCCCGGGAGATACCAACTGCAAAATTTGAAGCCGAACCTCCCAGAGAAACCTTTAATTTCTCCACGTCCACTTCATCATCAGCTTCGCTGAAACGGGGAACCTTCATTATAAAATCAATATTACAGGCACCTAATGCTGCAACATCAGGTGTATTATTTTTTTTATTTTTTAATGCCATATGGATCCTCAAGAAGAAAAATCTGAAAATTTATTAAAAAATAAATTTTATACTAAAATTTCAATTTATCCATAAAAATAATACTTTTTACTTGGATTCTGGTAATATGCCGACGAACTTCCTCAAACGGTTTAGTATACTCTGTTTATCCGGTTCTATTGGCACGTATTTCTTACCTAATAAGTCTGCTGCAAGCTGCATAATTGCATTACTGGTTGGTGAGGACTGATTAACTTCTACCACTGACCGGCCCATGGCCAGGGCACGATCCATCTCCCGGTCATAGGGTATGGTACTCATCAATGGTACTTCTAAAATGGCTTCTATTTCATTAGGAGAAAGTAGAAATTTATCTTCATACCACATGTTCAAAACAAATCCTAAAACATTGATATCCAGTTCATTAAATAAGATTCTAATCTTCAAAGCATCAGCCACTGAAGGCATTGTTGAGTTTGTAAGTAATAAAACTTCTGTTCCCTCAGGTAGACCATCGAAGATGTTAGCATTTATCCCTGCTGGTATGTCCATCAGGAATATATCCCCATAATCTGCTCCTTCCTGTATAATCTTATTCCAGGATATATAATTAGGATTAATATGTTTCAAGGTTTCAAAATGAATACCTGTGGGTATTACTCGTATGTCATGTTCTATTTCATATACACAATCTTCTATTGATTGATCACGGACCAGAACATCGTGTAATGTAACATCAGGATTTAATAACCCGGTTATGACATCTAAATTTGCCATAACTAAATCTAAATCCAACATTACCACTTTTTCCCCAAATAGGGACATGGCAACCCCTAGATTGAATGTTAAGGAGGTTCTCCCTACACCTCCCTTTCCAGATGCGATTGCTATAAATCTTGACATATTTCTAACTATTCTATTATATTCAATTTATTATTTATTTTTATCTACGACCCAGCAAACCTTCCACTAATTTGGCGATGACGCCCTTCTTATCAGGTTCAATTGGTTCATATTGTTCTCCAATTAAATCAGCTCCCAGTTGCATAATTGCATTACTGGTGGGTGATTTTGGGTTTTTAACGATTAATGGTTCACCAAAAGCCGCTGCCCTACTAACTTCAGGGTCATCGGGGATAACTGCAATAACAGGGACCTCCAATATAGTTTCGATCTCATTTATGGTTAAGAAAGTTTTATCATGCAGTTCTCTATTGATAACAACTCCCAATATGTCTACACCTAATTTATTTGCAATTATTTTTGTTTTAAGTGCGTCACTGATGGATGGAACCTCAGGAGTGGTAACCAGTATCATCTCTTGTGCAGCTGCAATAGCTGCTAATGCATCTTTTTCAAGCCCCGCTGGGGCGTCAATTAGTAGTATATCTATATCTTGGACTAATGTTTCTAGAGCATCTTCTAATCTATCCATCTTTATTTGTCGAAGCCCTTCCAAAGATATACCTGCTGGTACAACCTTCACACCACCAGGACCTTCATATATTGCTTCATCAATTGTTGCTTTTCCAGATAGTACATCGTGGAGGGTTACTGATTTACCTTCCATCCCCAGAATCAATTCCAGGTTGGCCATGGCCACATCAGCATCTAAAACTAATGTTTCTTCCCCATAAGTTGATAAAGCTACTCCTAAATTTGCCGTTATGGTTGTTTTTCCCACTCCACCTTTTCCTGAAGCAACCGTGATAACTCTTGTCAACTAACATTCCTCCTAACTTATCTCTACATTTATGTTAAAATTATCAACAATTTCTGGATATTTTCTGAAACTCTTTTTAATTTCTATCTGCGCTATATTTATAACTTGCCTTCTCAAATTCTCTATAGTTTTTGATTCACCCATTAATCTTGAAAAAAATCCCTGTGTTTCATATTCGATAATTATGTTAATGTCTCCGGTGAGTTCTGCTGCATTTTCTAAAAACACCATTACTTCAGTGCCTTTTATTTTAGGTATTCCAAAAATTGATTTTTTAATCTTGTTCATGAGGGCAAGTTCTATCTTTTCAACATCTTCATCATTTAAAGATCCGCCCTTATAAGTATCTAGAAGATCATCTACATCATCTTCGTTCATTTCTTTAATACCATATTTTTGCAACAGTTTTGAACGATCAACAGGTTTTTCTTTAACTTCAACTTCTGAATCAACTTCCTTCTCTGGTTTTGAATCCATTGTTTTTAATTCTTCTTTAAGAGCATTTTTAGATTCCATATACTTTTTAGTTGATTCATCTTTAACCACGAATTTATCAGCCTCTAAATCTGCTGGTTTCTTTGAATCTAATTGTGTGGTTGAGACTTCCGTTTCAGTGGAAGCTGTTTCATTTGAATTTGCACTTATTGGTTCGGATTCTGGTTTATTCTGTTCAGACCCTGTTTTATCTGCTTCAGAAACAGTTTCTGTAACAGGAGGTTTGGGTTCGGCTACTGGTTCATTCGATTGAGTTTCGGGTTTTTTAGACTCTGGTTCAGGAACCGGTTCAATAATTTTGGGCTCTGGAACATGCTCAGTATCATGTTTAATTTCATTTATAGCTGATTCTTCTGGTTTTTTTACCTCAGGAACTGGTTCAACATCAGTTTTAGGTTCTGTATCTGTTTTAATTTCAGAATCCCTTTCATCATGTTTTGTATCAGTGATTGGTGCTGGTTCAACCTGTTCTGGTTCAGGAATCCTCTTTGATTCTGGTTTTGATTCAGTAACTGAAGGTTCAGAAGGAGTTTTTTCTGGCTCAGGAACAGGCTCAGGAATAGTCTCAGGTTCTGGCTCAGGAACAGTCTCAGGTTCTGGCTCAGGTTCTGGCTCAGGTTCTGGCTCAGGTTCTGGCTCGGGAACAGGTTCGGGAACAGGTTCGGGAACAGGTTCGGGAACAGGTTCGGGAACAGGTTCGGGAACAGGTTCGGGAACAGGTTCGGGAACAGGTTCGGGAACAGGTTCGGGAACAGGTTCGGGAACAGGTTCGGGGACTTCTTTAGTTTTATTTTTGAGTACTTGAGATATTGAAGGTTCAGAATCTGATCTTTTTGATTTGAGATCTTCTATGACCTTGTTGATATCATAATCTGGTTCTAATAAATAGGGTTTGTTTACATCGATTAGATAATCGATGTGAGAAGGTCTTAAATCAAAAATTTCAATTACCGTATAATCTTTCTCCATAGCAGATTTTATTTGATCTATTGCATCAGATTTTGCAAATCGGCCGTATGATGCTGCTATTTGATTTCCATCTTCAAATAGAATGTAACCTTCATCAGCACCTGATGTGATTCTTATGAATCCATTATGTCTATCCTTCAATAGCTTCTCTAAAAGCTCTGCAAAGTCAACTTCATCAGCATATGAAACCATAGATGGTTTGGTAATGGGCATTTCCATTTTTAATTCCCTCAATATATAATAAGTATACTCCATTCATTTATAGATTATTACCTATCTATATCATTTTACATATTCTCTATAATAACCTACTTTGAACAATTTAATATTGACATCTAATTAATATTTTATTTTCTTATTAGTTTTACTTCTGGTGGAGTTACGATTATAATATTTTTACCATTTTTACTTAGTAATATGGCCTCTCCACCTGTGCTATCCCTGAAGGCTTTTAGTTTCTCCCCAGCTATACTGAAATCTTCCGGGACGTTCTTTTCGAAATTGCTTAAGTCAATTATTATGGGGGTTTTTTCTTCCTCTATCTGACGCATAGCTTCCAGGAAATCATCCAAGTTATTTACTTTCATTAAAATTATTTCATAGAAAGTCTGTTCAGGCACTATTATTGTTTCTTGCTCGTCTATGTTCTTGTTACCCTCATCTAAACCTAGATTTTTCTTCAAACTATCCATTATATCCTTCATATTATAACTTCCTTACATGGTCATTGATGACTTTCAATAATTTTGGAGCTCCGCCATTCTTCATATCAACAGTAGGTAAACCATATTTCGATTCATAATCCGTTAAAACTTCTTTATTTTCGACATTTCTTAAATTTAGTGAAATACCGATGACTTTTGTTGGTTCCACTGCTTCAATTGCTTTTATTTCGTAATCAATACCTCTTGGGTGCCTGTAGGGATGATTTGGTCTGTGGCATACCACCGTAGCATCTGGTTGGGCTCCCACCATTATCGCAGCGGATAGGCCTCTGGGGTGAGGATTACCTTGTTCAGTTAGGCTTGATTGCCCTTCCACAAATATTATATCTGGATCCTTTCTTTCTTCAACATATTCAATGGCACCCATTACAGCTGATGCCACATCCATTACCGAAAGACTACCAGCCCTAAAATTCATATCCACAGGACCTTCCAGACCCATTTCATCTGTAGATATGACTGCAGGGGTTATCCCGATCTCTTGAGCCATTTTACCAAGCATTCGGGTGGTTGTTCTCTTACCACATTCCTGTGATGTTCCTCCTATAAAAATAACAGGGTTTTCAGGTTTGTATTTTAATTTGGGCAGTGTTTCTGTACACCATGTTGGTGCATTTCCAAATATATTACGTATAACATCTAAACGCGGGCTTATTTCTTTTATAATTACATTCTTCTCATCAGCAAACTTAATAATTGAAGGATTTAGGGATAACGGCAAGGATCTAAATGAAGTAACCACATTTTTACCCTTATTTATTGCTTGAACAGCGTATTTTAGTGCGGATCCTTCAGCACCTATTGGTAGCATTATAGCAATGCTACGAGCATCAGTATCCTGAATTAACTGTTCTAAATCTGAATAAATAGTTTTATTACAAAATTCCTTACCTTGCTTCTCTTTATTATCATCTATAAAACCAACAGCTTCTATTCCTTCAAAATTAGCAAATTTTTCTCCCCCACCACCGCAACCAATGATTATAAATGGATTAAGATCATTAAGGTCTTTAACTGAATTAACAAAATACAAAAAATCACTCCTATTGTTAGTGAAATATCAGTGGAATATTCATTATCTATTTATTTAATAAATGTCAAACCAAGATATATACTTTGGGTAGAATAAAATTCTATTATGGAGGCATAGTATGATTGATAGAGTACTTAAAGATTTAGGCAGGATCAATGGGGTAAATGGATCTCTAGTTGTAGGAAAAGACGGTTTAATTATAGAAAGCGAAGTACCCGGAGATATAGACTCCGAACTGGTAGCAGCAATGGCATCTGCAGTTTTCGGTACTGCAGAAAGATCTGCAGAGGAAATGAAACACGAACCATTGCAACAAGTAATGATCGAAGGAAATAAAGGAAAAACCCTTATGATCGATGCAGGAGAAGGTATACTGGTTGTTATATCAGATATAGAAATAAATCTAGGATTAATCAGAATCGAGATGAGAAGAAGCGCTGAAAGAGTTGTAGACTTCTTAGCTTAAAATTTGGTTATGCAACTTTTTTATTTGGAGTTGATTCTCTTTGAGAAAACCATATGTAATATTAATTGGGAGTGCGTCAGGAATAGGTAAATCAACAATTGCTGCAGAATTAGCACAAACATTGGGCATAACACATACCATTGAAACAGACTTTATTAGGGAAATAGTTCGAGGAATAATAGGTCCCGAATATGCTCCAGCCCTACATAAATCATCCTTTGATGCTTATATCACCATTAGAGATAAACATCGTTTCGAAGGAAATCAAGAAGGCCTAATAAGTGCCGGGTTTGAAGAGCACGCTGCCTTTGTTATACCTGCTATCGAAAAGGTTATTCAAAGAGCGGTCAACGACTCCGATGATGTGGTAATTGAAGGCGTACATTTAGTCCCTGGTTTCATTGACATAGAGAAATATAAAAAAGTAGCATCAATTCATTTTTTCGTGCTTACCACTGACGAAGAGATTCATAAAGAACGTTTCGTTAAAAGAGCAATGGCCATAAAAAGAGGTGGGAAACACCTAGAATACTTTAAAGAAAACAGGATAATAAATAATTACTTGGTTAAACAAGCAATTGAGCATAATGTTCCTGTAATAAATAATTTACAAGTAGATAACACCATTAAAAGAATGCTCAGCCTAATTAAACAAATCTGTAAGAATCTTCTATTCAAAAATTCAGTGGATGAACTTAGTAAATTAACCAACATCATCATAAACAAATATGGCGGACGTCTAGTGGACGTTACCTACTACCTACCAGGTTTTGGCGAACCACTTAAAAGGAGGGTCAATGTTTACGACCCTGTTGAAGCCGAACGTTTTATAAATCGTTTAAATCAAAATCCGCAGCGTAAAAAAGACTTGGAAAATCTTTATCATCTTTCGGATAATGTACATAGTCATAAAATTTGTGCACCAGATGAAACTACATTGAAAAAAATGATCAAAGAATTAGATGATAAAGGATTATTATTTAAAAAAGATAAAAACGAAACATAAGATTTTTAATTTAATTAATTATTTCTTTTTAATGTTAGTATAATAATATTAAAATTTATCTTGTAAACGGAGATTGATCAATAATATGAAAACCGATTGCCCAGTATGCAAAGAAAAAGGTTCACTGACACTTAAAACAACCACAGAAAATATCCCCTATTTTGGGGAGATAATGGAATCCACAGTAAAATGCAGTGAATGCGGATTTAAACACTCTGATGTAATCTGTTTAGAGGTTAAAGATCCTGTAAAATACAATTTAACCATCGGTAAAGAAAAAATGAATACCAGAGTAGTTAAATCACAATCAGCCACTATTAAAATCCCTGAAATAGGTCTTAAAGTAGAACCAGGGCCCCAATCTCAAGGATATGTTTCTAATATTGAAGGTATTCTAGAGCGCTTTCAAAAAGCAGTTAATACGGCTCTTAGCTGGGCTGAAGATGAAAATTCTAAGGGAAATGCTGTTAGAATACTGGATGATTTGGATAGGATAAGGTATGGAGATAAAAAAGTTACCCTGATAATTGAAGACCCCTTTGGTCATAGTTTAATTGAAGATAAAAAAGCAATTAAGAGTAATCTATCTCCAGATGAAATAAAAAACCTCAAGACAGGTTTTACAACCATCGACAAATAAATTGTATTAAGTTTATTGAATTTATTAAATATGTTAATTAGAGGGTGTTGAAGTCATCCTCATCATCTACATCTTTCAGTTTAAGGCTTTTTTTAACATCCATACTCAAAGCATCACAATCAGCCTTTATAGCCTCTAAATGCATTAATATCCTTTTTTTCTCTTCATTTATTCTTTCTATATTTTTGTAGGGGTATATGGATTCTTTAAGCATTTCATATTCTATCGTAGTGTAAGGGTATTCATTGAGTTGCTGGCAAACTTTCTCCAGAACATCTCCCAGGAACCGGTTCATCTCTACTTTCACCCTTTCTCTGATCATCTTATCACTATCTAGGTTCTGTTTCATCAGACGTACCACTTCTGCTTTGGCAAAGGGAAGTCCTTCATCTTCTTCGTCTTCTCCAGCTGATTCTTCTCCTATTTCTTCTTCTGAATCTTCTTCAATGGATTTCTCCCCTATTTCTTCTTCTGAATCTTTAGATTCTTCTTCCTGAAGGGCTTCTTCATTTTCTATAATTTCATCTTCAGGTTTTTCATCATCATAGTCAGTGTAATTTTCATTCATTTCCTCGTTCATAAAATACCTCCACTGTATGGTTTTCTTACATATAATTGTTTCTCGATGAGAGTATTTAAAGGTATCATTTAAATGCATTTCAGATTAAAATTTTTATACTTTAAATTCATTCCATAATTAAATAATTAAGCTAAAGTTGAAATTATAAAAATTGATTTATGGAAAATTACATTGAAATATCAAAAAATTGGATAATTATCAAAAAAAATTAATAATCTTTCAATATAAAAATTTGCAATTAGGATAATATATTATTGAATATTATGCATTTTTTAATAAAATGAACATTATTATCCCTAAATTTATGAACCGAATTTATTCATATTCTATTTCCAGACTCATATCCAGAACACCAGCTGAATGGGTGATATATCCCGATGAGATGATATCCACACCAGTTTTCGCATATTCTGAAATATTTTCTGGATTTATTCCACCAGATACCTCAATTAAAACTTCATCTCTTATTTTTTCCTTATTTAATGTATTTAGAACCTTTATTATTTGATTGGTATCCATATTATCTAACATGATAATATCTGCACCGGCATTCGCGGCTTTTAAAGCATCTTCTAGATTTTCAACCTCAATTTCTATCTTTTTGGTGAAACTCGCATAATCTCTGGCCAATTTAATCGCAGTTACCACATCACCCACTAAAACAAGATGATTATCCTTTATTAAAACAGCATCATCCAGACGATATCGGTGAGTATCACCCCCTCCTATTCGAATCGCTTCTTTTTCCCAAAATTGCAATCCAGGGGTGGTTTTCCGAGTTCCGGCTATTATGATGTTAGGGTTTGCTTTTCTTGCTTCTTTAACCATTTCAGATGTTAAGGTGGCTATACCACTCATCCGCATCAGGAAGTTTAATATAGTTCTTTCCATGGTCAAAATAGAACGTGCATCACCCTCCATCTCTAATAATGTTTCATTTTCCTTAATAATTGATCCATCAATTTTATTTTTTAAAATTGAAATTTTATAATAGTCAAGAAGAGCAGACACTAAACCCATACCAGCAACTAAACCGTCTTCTTTTGATATTACCTTTGCTTTAACATTTAATCCAGGTTCAACAAGTGCATGGGTGGTTATATCGATAAATCCACTATCTTGATTTAATATTTCCATTAAATAGTTGATATCTGTTCTCATTTTTAATACCGTATCTTCTTTAATATTTTATATATGATTTCTAGGTATATTTAATATATAAAGCCGAAACTGTTAAAATTATTTTCCAGATATAAATTGAAAATATCTATTTTATACTATTATTAATTTCAGAAAAAAGAATTAATTATAATTTAATATAAAATTAATTAATAATAAAATATTGATTTAAATTAATGGTGATATTTAATGGAGTTAACCTTTCTGGGAACTTCTTCTGCACTTCCCACTAAATATAGAAGTCATCCAGCCATAGCCTTAAAAGCTTTCGGTGAAATAATTCTTCTGGACTGTGGCGAAAGCACCCAGAGACAGATGTTAATGGCTGGTTTAAGCCCTATGAAAGTCAACAAGATTTGCATAACCCATCTACATGGGGACCACATACTAGGACTACCAGGAATGATACAGTCCATGGCATTCCGGGGGCGGAAAGACCCATTACACATATTCGGGCCATTTTCTACGGGACAGTTAATGGAATATGTGAAGAATTTTGGATATTATGCTCTCTCATTCCCTATCTACACTCATGAAGTTAATTCAGGCATTATACTGGACCATGAAGATTATCTTATTTCCTGCATCCCCACAGAGCATTCCATTCCCAATCTAGCATATAAAATTGAAGAAAAACGTTCACCTAAATTTCTAGAGGAAAAAGCTCTGAAACTTGGTTTAAAACCCGGTCCAGATTTTGGAAAACTACAAGCAGGTATTCCAATTAAAAAAGATGATATAATTATAAAACCTGAGCAAGTTCTGGGAGAGAAGAGAAAAGGACGTCGATTAGTTTACTCAGGAGATACAAGACCATCCTCTAATATGGTAGAATTCTCTCAAGATGTTGATGTTCTAATACATGAATCAACATTTGATGATGCTCATAAAAGCCGAGCCATTGAAACAGGACACTCTACTTCTTCAGATGCTGCTAGGATAGCTAAAAAATCACATGTTAAAAATTTAATCCTCACACATATTAGTACAAGATTTCTGGATGTGGATATAATAGAAAAAGAAGCATCTGAAATTTTCGAACAGGTGATAGTTGCCCGAGATTTCATGACATTCGAGGTGAAACGGACATGACCTTTATTGAAAATATATTTAGTGGACTGGATCCTATTCTAGTTGATGTTATCGGAATAAGTATCACCTTAATCGTTGCTTTTATAATCATAAAGATCATCAATTATTTCCTTAAAAAAACCGGCCAACGTTTCGATTTAGAAATGACGGTTATACAGGTATTACAGGAGATCTTCAAATACACCATTATACTCTTCGCTGTAGTGATGATCCTCAACGAATTAGGGATCAATGTCAGTGCATTGATACTTAGTTTAGGGATTGTAGGTGTAGCTGTAGGATTTGCTGCTAGGGATACTTTATCAAATTTTATTGCAGGACTATTCGTACTGGGAAATAAAAGTTTTAAAGTTGGTGATGTTATTGAAGTATCTGATCAGATAGGTAAAGTTACAAAAATGGGTTTTAGAGTAACCACACTCACTACTTTTGATAATAAAATTATAACCATACCTAACTCCCTTTTTTCGACAACCGCTTATCTTAATTACACTGCAGTAAAAAACCGGAGAATTGAACTGAAAATTACACTTCCATTGGATGTTGATCTCGATGAAGCAATGGAGTATATGGAAAAAAAGGTTCTAAATCTTGACTGGGTTTTACGAGAGCCACGGCCAAAAGTTATGATTAATGAAATATCAGATTCCAGCATTAAAGCAACTTTAAATGTATGGACCCATGACCCCTGGAGTGTATTAGATCATCGATCCTCTATGGCTAAGGAAATAAAAGAATATATGGTGCGAAAAAATGCGTAAATATCGGATTTTATCCGCTTTAATTGTTTTTATTTGTGTTTTATTCTCTCTAAATATGGCTATTGATATTTCAGAAAAAATGCAACAAGTAAGTGACGCTGAGAATACTCTAAAAGCCTATAAAGAGAGGATGAGTTCTCCTGTAAATGCTCTTGATCCATCAGCCTCATCTATAGCCATGACTAATGGTGAACTCATCATTCCCCAGCTAGATGTAGATTGTACCATAAGATCAGATACCGTGAACGCCTATGACTCTGTTTATCATTACCCTGAGAGCGCAGCATATGGTCAACCCGGCGAATGCGCCATTTTAGGACACAGAACTACTTATTCTGGAATTTTCAAAAATATAGGTGACCTTGAACCGGGAGATGAAGTGATTGTTAAGGATCTGATACTGAAAAAGAAATATACATACCAAGTAACTTTTAATGGGGGTGATATACGCTGGGACTACAAAAGCAACCCCATAAGATTCTCTCTGGAAGGAGAGAAAAGACTGCTTCTAATGACCTGTTATCCTCCTGGTGAAAAATCAGCCGCTTGGATAACACACTGCAAGTTAAAATCAACCAGTTCATTCTAATTGATAATAAAAAAATAAAGTTAATAATATATTTTATCCATATAATAATATCTGATTTCAAATAAAATTATATAGTATGAATACAATAGAACTATCAATAAAATTTTTCGAATTTAATGGATTATTAAGATTTGGTTAAAAAGATAAATCTTTACTATTAAATAAAAAGAACAAAAGAGGTTTTTAAATGGTAAATATAGAGATAGACGAAGACGCATGTGTTGGATGCGGTTCTTGCGTGGAGGATTGTCCAAACGACGTCTACGAGATGGATGAAACCAAAAACAAAACCAAAGTAGTTAAAGTAGAGGACTGTATGGCCTGTCTTTCTTGCCACGAAATATGCCCGGCCCAGGCCATGGAACACCAGGATATACATGTAGCCAAAAGGCTATACATAGATAGAAAGGTGAATTACGAACTGGATAGAATTATCTGAGGGGTTAAAAAAATGGAGATAGAAGAAATTAGAGGAACATTCAAACCTGAATTAATTCCCAAAGAAACTGGTGGAGATCTGGATGACTATGAAGATGCACTGCATGTATTGATGAAATTTATGGGATCCATGTCCAGCGCCCTGGAACAAGTTTCAGGAAGAGGCGCTAATGCCATTGTTTACCAAGCGGGTAAACGTATGGGACACGAATCTGCCAAAATGATGGATAAAACCGATAACTTAGAAAAAGCTCTGGATGAAATGGGTGATGTCCTGGGACATGAATTCTACTTCGAAAAGTGGAAACCATCAGGACAGGATAGTTATACTACCCAAGACGGTGATCAAGTTGTTGTAAAACTCCTATTTATGGACTGTGTTGTGAGGCAAACCCTCCGAAGAACAGGTTTACCACAAAAAGGACCATTATGCTACCTATTATATGGTTATATGGTGGGTGCTGTGGAAGAAGTAATGGATATCAAAGGAAAAATTGATATAGACCATGTTGGACCCAACGCATGTCTTAAAACACTAACCATCACATGGAGTGGTAAATAATGGTAAACATCGCCATAGAAACCTTAGCCAGCTGCTCTGGCTGTGAAATTTCCATACTGGATTTACACGAAGACATAGCAACACTACTGGAAAAAGCAGACATCATATCCGCCCCAATAATAATGGATATTAAAAAAATACCAGAAAATATCGACATAGCTATTGTCACCGGATCTGTCCGAAACAAGGAAAACCAGGAACGTTTAGAAGAGTTAAGGAACAAATCTAAAGTATTAATAGCCTATGGAACCTGTGCATGTTACGGAGGAATAACTGGAATGGCTGATTTATACACTCCTGAAGAAGTTAATTCCCGAAGTTTCACAGACAATCCCAGTACCGAACCAGCAGAACTACCAAATCAAGTAGTTCCAGAGCTATTAAGCATAGTGCACCCTGCAGATGACTACGTCCAAATCGACGGATTCATACCCGGATGCCCACCAAAAGAACAGCTAACCCACGATATTCTTATTCCATTAATTAATGACGAAGCCCCAAACGTACCTAAAAAGAGTGTATGTGCTGATTGTCAGAATCAAATGGAACACATTGAATTTGATAAAATTAAACGTAGAATTGAAGGTGAACCAGAACCGGGTAAATGTTTCCTAAGCCAAGGATACGTTTGTTTAGGTTCTGTAACTTTAGGCCGTTGTGGTGGCCTTTGTACCTCTGCGGGGGTGCCCTGTCACGGCTGTGGTGGTCCTTCATTAGATGTTCTGAGAGAACCAAGCCATGATATATACAATGGAGTTATCAAGAGGATCGCCCACCTTTCAAAAATGCCTGAAAAAGAAGTTGAAAAACAACTATATGATATTGGACATATAATCTACGGATTTGTAATAGGAAGCACCATCATGGAAGAGAAACAGGTCTCCCTGATTCCCCAGTTGGTGAAAAAATAGGTGATAACATGAAAAATATCGAAATAGCTCCTGTTTCAAGAATTGAAGGTCACGCAAAAATCACTGTACAAGTGGATGATTCAGGAAACGTTTCTGACGCTCATTTCCATGTGATGGAAATTAGAGGATTTGAAAAATTCCTGGAAGGTGCTGCCGTTGAAGAAGCACCCCGAATCACCCCCAGAGTATGTGGTATTTGTCAAACCTCTCACCACTTAGCAGCTGCCAAAGCAACTGATAACGTATTTGGATTAGAACCACCAGAAACAGCTAAAAAATTGAGAGAATTATTACTCCTAGGACAGTACATCATGTCCCATTCCCTGCACTTTTACTTCCTGGCTGCTCCAGACCTGGTATTAGGTCCGGAATCAGATCCTGCATTAAGAAATGTGGTGGGAATTTTAAAAAGCAATCCTGAACTGGCCATGATGGCCATAAAAACAAGGAAGATCGGACAAGAAATAACGGCAGAAGTGGGAGGTAAACCCATCAGCCCAGTAACTGCTATTCCTGGCGGACAATCCCGTGGAATTACATCTTCACAACAAGCAGAGTTACTTGCGAAGGCAAAAGAAACTGTAGGGCTTGTTGAAAAAGGATTTGAAGTAGCAAAACCACTATTTACACAATATAGCGAAGCCATAGAACTATTAGGACCTGTAGAAAGCCATTTTGCAGCATTAACCAATAATGGAGATATTAGTTTCTATGACGGTGATGTGAAGGTTATTGACGCTGCAGGTAACGCGGTACACGAATTTGCTCCAGACGACTACATTAATTACTTCGAAGAAAAAGTCCAACCATGGTCCTATATGAAATTCCCATACCTGAAACAAGTTGGATTCCCAGAAGGAAATTATCGAGTTGGGCCGCTTGCCAGGCTGAACATAATCAATAATATTCCAACAGCAAATGCTTCAGAGATGTTCGCAGAGTACAAAGAAAACTTCGGATTAGCACATAACCCCTTACTATATCATTATGCCCGTCTAATTGAGTTGATGTATTCTGCTGAAAGAGCGGTTCAGTTATTAGAAGATGATAGTATAACCGGTACCGACATCAGACAACATCTTTCCGAACCCCTAATGACCAAGGCTGAAGCTAAAGAATCAGGTGAGACAAAAAGGGGAGTTGGTATGATCGAAGCTACTCGAGGAATACTTATCCATGACTATGAGACAGATGCCGCCGGATTCATTAACCGGGCCAATTTAATAGTTTCCACCAGTCAAAATAACTTATCCATGGATATAGGTGTACGGGAAACTGCCAAGAAAATGATTCACGGTGAAGAAGTCTCTGAAGGGTTGAAAAATCAACTAGAGATGGTAATTAGAGCATATGACCCCTGCCTATCTTGTGCAACTCACGCTATTGACGGAAGCTCACCACTGGAAGTGGATATATTCGATAGTGACGGTCATCTGCTCAAGAAACACCTAATCTAACGTTTTCAGTCTATTGAATTGAAGAAAATTTATTTATTTTTTTTCTTTATTTTAAAATTTTTTTTTTATAAATTTAAACAAAATAAATAATAATATATTTAAATCATATAATTATTATAAATAAATCTAATTTTAAAAAAAATTCCACCCTAAACATATATTTTTGACAATTAGAAATTTAAAAAATATCAAAGCATCTCCAAGAAATTTAAGTTTATTACAAATTTGTGATTAAATGAATTCAGAATTAAAGATACAACTAGATAAAATCGTTAATGACTTGGCGAAAACAGATGGTATAGACGGTAGTCTGATTGTCGATGGAAATGGTGAAGTTTTATCCCATCATTTACTACATGATGTGGATATAGAATTATTCGGTCCAATGGCCAATGTCATCACCAGTTCATCGGAAAGATTGATTAATTTTGCAAATCACGGGGATATAGAACGAGTTTTAGTAGAATCAAAAAAAGGCAAAGCTCTATTTTTACATCTGGGAAACGTTCATTTCATAGTATTAATGAAAAACAAGGCCAACGTGGGGATGATAATGATATCCTCAAAAAGAGCCTCAGAAGAAATAATTGATCTCACCAAAGATTTAACACCGATCCAATTAGAAGAACAAATAGCAGAATCAGAACCAGAAGAAACACCAGAACCAATAGAAGAAGAAATAACGGAACCAGAAGAAACACCTGAACCAATAGAAGAAGAAATAACGGAACCAGTAAAAGCAGATGAAATATCTTCAATTTCCCCAGTAGAATTACCTATAGAAAAAGAAACTCCAGAATCATCAACAACCAGCGAAGAACAAATTGAACCACTCAATGCTGAAGAAACCGATGCATCTCAAGATGATATAGTATCATTAGAAGAACCTAAAGATACAGATATTACCGAAACTCCTGATGAAATATTATCCGTAGAACCATCAGATGCTGATGTGATGAAAGAGGGATTTGGTATCCCTTCATTAACCAAAAAACCAAAACCTGAAGAAACACCAACAGAAACAATAACAGAAACCACCACACAAGAAACACCAACAGAAACAATAACAGAAACCACCACACAAGAAACACCAACAGAAACAATAACAGAAACCACCACACAAGAAACACCAACAGAAACAATAACAGAAACCACCACACAAGAAACACCAACAGAAACAATAACAGAAACCACCACACAAGAAACACCAACAGAAACAATAACAGAAACCACCACACAAGAAACACCTGCTGAACCAAAAGAAGAAACACGAGAAGCCAGTATCCCTGTTATAAAACCACCTATTGCATTCCCTAAATTGAAGAAAGTAACTGAAATCCCTGAAGATGAAGCTTTAAGGGTTGATCTTATATTGAAGATATATGAATCAATATTCCTAGCAATGTCTATTGGTGCCAGTAAAATAATGGGAGTGGCACCCGCCAGAGGACTTACTCGTAAGTTTTTACCTGTTGAAGACTGCAGGAAACTACTAGATGGTGTGGATGTAAAAAGTAACTCAACCATTGACTTTAACAAAATAAAAGAAAATGCAGAGAAAATACCACTTACTGAGAGAGAACAGAGCTTTAAGGAAAACTTTGGTAAAATAATTAACATAATAACCGAAAACTATGGTAAAGTTATGGGTTACGCTGCTTTCAGAGCTATGATACGACCTGAATTTAAAACAATTAATGAATCATATGGTCATTTATTAGATGAACTAGGTATAAAAGAACAATTACATCCAGAACTTAGAGATTTCTTCCATTAAACCATAGATAAATAATTAATTTTATTTTTCATTCTGAATTAATAAATAATCCTTGTTTATTATATAAATTGTTCTAAATCCGTTTCATATGAATTTTTTCTATCCATTTTTTTTAGAATAGATAGATTATATCTATCATAAAAACAGAAAAAAAATCAGATTAAATAAATTGTACTTTTCTCTAGAAAAATTAGAAATTCAAAGTAATATCCAATTCATAAGTTGAAAAGGTGATTTAATGAACGGACCATGGGTTGAAAAATACCGGCCACAGACATTAGATGAAGTCGTTGGTCAAGATCATATTATTCAAAGACTTAAAAGATATATTGAAGAGGGCAGCATGCCAAATCTCATGTTCACCGGCCCTGCAGGTGTTGGTAAAACAACCACTGCCCTGGCTTTAGCTAAATCTGTATTAGGAGAATACTGGCGCCAGAACTTTTTAGAATTAAATGCATCAGATGCCAGAGGTATTGATACGGTAAGAAAGGATATCAAGAATTTCTGCCGTTTAAAACCTATAGGCGCGCCTTTCAGATTAATATTCCTCGATGAAGTGGATAACATGACCAAAGACGCACAACATGCTCTTCGCCGGGAGATGGAAATGTATACAAAAACATCCTCTTTCATCCTTTCCTGTAATTACTCCTCAAAGATCATCGATCCCATACAATCCAGATGTGCCATTTTCAGATTCACACCAGTTAAGGGACATCAAATAATCAAGAGATTGGAAAAGATAGCAGAGTCAGAAAATATAAAAACCAATCCCGGAGCACTGGAAAGTATTGTATATTTCGCAGAAGGTGATATGCGAAGGGCGGTTAACATATTACAGGCCTCCTCAACAATAGAAAAGGAGATAACAGAAGAAAGCGTTTATGAAGTGGTTTCAAAAGCCAAACCACGGGATGTACGGAAAATCATTAATAAAGCCCTTGAAGGGAATTTCATGGAAGCCAGAGACCAACTTAGAGAAGTCATGGTAGTACAGGGCACCAGTGGAGAAGATATGATAACCCAAATATACCAGGAAGTCAGTAAGATGGCCATGGAGGGCCTAATAGAAGAGCATGTGTATGTGGATTTAATAGAAAATATAGGTAAATTCGATTTCCGCATAAGGGAAGGATCAAATCCTAGAATACAGTTAGAAGCTCTTTTAACCAAATTCTTATTGAAAAATAAACAATAATTTCATAAATCATTTATTTTAATAAACCCTATATTATTAAAAATTAGTAAATTAAGATTATTGAAGTAAACTTAGGCAGATCAGATGTTGTGGACAACAAAATACCGCCCTAAAAATTTTAAGGAAGTCCTGGGCAATACCAAGGCTAAAGATGAAATATCAGATTGGATCGATGCCTGGCTAATTGGACAACACCCCAAACCATTATTACTAGTGGGTCCACCCGGTACTGGTAAAACAACATTAGCCCATCTGGTAGCGGATGAATTTGCCGATTTTATTGAGCTGAACGCCAGTGATAAAAGATCATATGATATCCTCTTAAGAACCGTAGGTGAAGCATCAGCCTCAGGATCACTTTTCAATCAAGGTTTAAAACTTATTATTTTAGATGAAGTAGACGGCATACACGGAACAGATGATCGTGGAGGTATAAGGGCCATATCTAAGATTATAAAAGAGGGTCAAAATCCACTGATCATGATAGCCAACGATCCTTATAGTAAAAGAATCAAAAGCCTAAAAAGTAAATGTCAGGTTATAAACATACGAAAAATACACACTAATTCTATTGTAGCCCTATTGAAGAGGATATGTATAAAAGAGGGTATTGAATTCGAAGAACATGTTTTAAGAACCCTTGCCAAACAATCCAAGGGCGATTTAAGATCAGCAATAAATGATCTGGAAACAATGGCCAGGGGAAAGGACACCATCACGTCTCAGGATCTGGAGATAATCTCTCAGAAAGATGAAATCCGCAACATATTTGACTCAGTTAGGGGAGTGCTTAAAAGCAAAAATCCACAGCACATAAAAGAAGCCATGCGAGTAGAGGCTAATCCTGCCTTTATCCTTGAACTTATCACAGAGAACATTCCCCGGGAATATGAAAAGAAACATGAAATTGAGCAAGCCTATGAAATGGTTTCTCAGGCAGACACTTATCTGGGCAGGGCATTTCAAACCCGTAATTACGGTTATTGGAAGTATTCTTATGATTTAATGAGTCTGGGTGTTGCATTGTCCAAGGATGAGACCTATAAAAAATTCGCCAGATACACCAACTCCTCCGTATATACTCTACTCTCCAAAAGCCGTGCAAAACGTGACTTAAAGGACAGGGTGGCGGATAAAATAGGTGAAAAAACCCATACATCCCGTAAAGTTGCAAAAGAACAGTTTCCTTATCTGGAGATGATGTTCCAAATAAATGACCTTGCCCGGGAACTGGCAGATTATTTCAACCTGGATGATAGTGAAGTGAAAGTCTTCCGAAGCAGGAAGATCCCTAAAAAGAAGAAATCCAAAAAATCAACCGGTGCAAATAAGGATAAAAATAGTAAAAAACCCTCAAATCAGGTAAAGAAAGTTAAATCAGTTGAAAAGATTAAAAAAGACACTACAAATAAGAAGGATGAAACAAAAAGAAAATCTAAAGCTGATACCAGTGAAAAGTCAACCAAAAAGTCAGATAAATCGTATGGGAAGAGATTAGCTAAAAAAGATAAAACTGCTATTGATAAATCTGACGATGATACAGATAATTTAGATTCTAAAAAAAATGGAGATAAACAAACTTCACTATTCAATTTTTAATACATAATTTTTTTCTTACAGAAAAATTAACAAATTATCTATATATTCATGACAGAATTAACGTGGATTTTAAAATGTTCTCCCTAACATCTGGGATATATTGTTCTAAAAATCTAATTAAATCAATGGAAGTCTCATCCACTGGAGTAGATCTGCACTTATAATCATTTTTCTCTATCCATGCTGTTATCCAGGAATCAGGTATATTTATAAGAGGATAAATTATTTTTATACCATTTTGAGTCCTCATATCGGATAATCGGATTTTTAAGCCTTTAATCATCTGATTTATTATATTTCCCACTTCCTGGTCCAATGTATGTGATAAAGCAATAGAATCTACTTCATTGGCTGAAAAATCCGTTTTATCCTTGCATACTATTTCTATTCCATATTTTCGCCTGTAAGGCTCTAATATTAAATAAAGAATTAAATCGGCACAGCTATCATTTTTAAATAATAAAATTTTTTCTCCAGGTTTTAAACACTGGCTTAAAACTCTTGACGCTCGGATACAGATTTTTTGGAAATCCTTAGACCTTAAAACTTCCCAGTCAGGATATTTTCCTAAAAACTGTTCCTCCCTTCGGCGGGAGAACTTAGAAAATCTTAGATTATTGATAAAAATAAATTTTTTATATATACTGATGTACCTTGTATCCACGCCAATATTGGTCAAGAATTTAAGTATTTCACCATTCATAATATCAGAACTAAAAGATGTCACCATAAATATAATTTATTATAAAATCCATTAAAAAATAATGGAGTTATTTAAGAATAAAATCTTTGTGTCTATAATCTTATTTTTCCTGTTAATCATAGCCTTATCGGGCTTATTCAGTTTAAATAATGCCCAAAAATCTTCTGGCTGGAATTATGAGCAATTAACACTTTTCAGTCACTTAGAAAGTAATTACACCTTCACATATTCTGGAGATGAAAGAAACGATGAAGGTAATTTTAAAAGAATGGTAAATGACATCAACAACAAATATCCCCACATACTATTCAACATAAATGGAGGGGACCTGCGATCGGAAGCTATTCAGTTAATTGATTTTAAAACTGATTATTTGACACCCGGTAGAGTGGCAAAATTCAACAAACCTGTTATTTTCTTGATCGGAAACCATGAGCTTTCAGGTGACCCTGATGGGTTAATTTATCAATCTATCTTCGGCTCACCAAGATATTATAATTTTACAGAGAAAAACAGTTATTTTATAATCATAGATAATGTTGAAGGATACTTAAACGAATCTCAAATGGCCTGGTTAAAGGATCAGCTGAATCGTAGCCAGAATTACAAGTATCGATTTATATTCATGCACAAACCATTATATACCCCCAGTAGTGCTGGAGAAGAGCATTGTATGGAACCTAATGGTACGGGCGGGGCTGATGCTCTTAGATCTCTTTTTGATAATAATAACGTAACCATGATATTCGCATCCCATATACATAATTATTATAATGGAACCTGGGGTATTACACCCTTTATAATTAGTGGAGGGGCAGGTTCTCCTGCAGAACCCAATCATCTGCCCAATTACCATTATATAGTGATTAATGTAACTGATATGGGAGTAAATTATACTATGGTGCATTATTAATTAGCGAATATTTATTTCAATTCATAGCTAAAACATTATAATATGGATAAAAATCACTGATGTAAGAGGTTAATCACTGATGCTTACAGAAATCACGATTTAAGGGAGGTAATAATTGATGCTTAACTTATTTGGCAGGAAATCTGATAAGGAAATGGAAAAAAAAGAGATGCTGATAGTGGAAGCTCCTGAGCCTGTTGACTGTCTGTGTGATTTCACATTTAATTTTCACTGGCAACATAAAGGTGAGAAACTAGATCCAACCTGGAAGGTTCCCCATAATGATTTAACCTTCGGAGATCTGGTGGATCATCTTAAAAGTGGGGGTGACGTGCGTATAGATGGGGATGCCGGGCACCGATTGTCCTCCAGTATGGGTGTGGATCTGAAATATTTCGGAGGAAATGGAAATGACATCCCGGTGGGTGATGTATATGTGGAAGGTGATGTGGATACCAGAATGGGAATAAGCATAGCCAGGGGAAATATTTACGTTAAAGGAAAGGTTAAAGAGCCAATGGGTAATCTGGTAGAAGTTAAAACAGATTTTAAAGGTTATAAGAAGTACAGATCCATCACAGACATCATGCACCAGGGACTTAAGGGTGATAAACTTTTAAACTGCCATTTAAATGGAAATAAATTACTAATAAATGATAATACGGTTAAGGATACGGTGGGTGCTAGATTAGACCAGGATGCTGAGATTATATTTAATGGAAATGTTGATCTAAGCACTGGTATACTCATGCGAAGAGGTTTAGTACGTATAAATGGACATGCTGGTAAAAACAGTGGCGCCCTATTAAATGGAGGTACCCTAATAATTGATGGAAATACAGATGATTTCACAGCAATTGATATGATTAAAGGCAATTTAATTGTTAATGGAAATGCAGGTAAATTCTTGGCTGCTAATAAGAAAAATGGTATGATTCTGGCTAAGGAAGGACGGCCCATACCGCCTGCAGATGAAAAACCATTGAATAATGAAGATAGAAGTCTTCTTTTAAGTCATGGTTTAAATCCTAATGGTTTTAAGAAATTTCAGTGAAATAAAAAAAATAATTGAATAATTTATGCTCTTTTTTAGGCTTCCCAGTGGATATGATGTTTCTCAAACTGTTTTTCCAGAAATATCACCAATACAAATCCAATAACTCCTGCTACAATAACCACGATAATATTATCTCCCATACTGGCCGTTATTTTATCATATGGTAATCTTAGTGTACCAATCATCAGCCCGACCAAAAATGCCATGGTTACAGATTTATGGTGTTCTAAAAGGTAGTTCAAGAGTCTGGAGAATGATAATATACCAATTATAGCTCCTAATATAAATGTTATTATAACAGCAAAGTCTAAATTGTTTAAAGCATTTAGCATGTATTCGTATTGGTTTAATAGTAGAAGAATAAATGCTCCAGATATTCCGGGGAGTATCATGGCGCAGATGGCCACCATTCCTGAAAAGAATGTGACTGGTAGTGAATGATTGGCCTGTATAGGGTTTAAACCTACGAAGATAATGGCAAATACTAAACCAATTAGGAAAAAAGTGACATTTTTTAAGTTTAATTCATCGACGTGATTGTATACAAATATCGCAGAGGCTAATATTAAACCAAAGAAAAATGCATATGTGGTTGCTGTGTAAACCGTGAGCATAATTGTCATAATTTTAGACATTGTTAACACAGCTAGACCAATACCACATAATAAGGGTATAAATAATCCAAAATCCCATTTAAGTATTTCTGTCTTAGATTTAACAAAATTTCCCTTTAAAGCAGATATTAGAAAGTTTGCATTAATTTGACTAATGGCATGGATCAATCTCGGGTAGATACCGGTTATCAAGGCCATAGTACCCCCAGAAACTCCTGGTATTACATCGGCTGTCCCCATTAATAATCCTCTTAAAAAGATTAAAAATACTTCCATTTTTATCATGATTTTCATTAGAACACCTTTAATTACAGATAAATTAGAACAGATTTAATTGTGAATAAATTCATTTCATCTTTAAAAACATTAAATAATTAAGATTAAGTTTAATGTTTTTTTACTTAAATAAACCAATTATTTAATATTAATTGAAGTTGAGACTATTTAAAATGACAGGAATCATAGAATCCGTAAGCGAATTTACCATACATCTAATAGAAAATTTAGGTTATTGGGGCGTATTTATTGGAATGACCATAGAAAGTGCCTGTATTCCCCTTCCCAGCGAAGTTATAATGCCACTTGCTGGTTTTGTTGCCTATGAGGGTAAAATGAGCTTAATCGGCATTACTATTGTTGGTGCGGTGGGCAACCTAGTAGGGTCTTGGATCGCCTATTTTGTAGGTATTAAAGGTGGAAGGCCTTTTCTGGAGAAATATGGTAAATATTTTTTGATCAGTCATAGTAAACTGGAGATGGCTCATGATTGGTTTGAAAGATATGGTCATGAAGCTGTTTTAATCAGCAGAGTACTTCCTGTAATAAGAACTTTTATCTCTTTACCTGCGGGAATTGCCGAGATGGATCTTAAAAAATTCAGTATCTACACTTTTCTTGGATCACTGACTTGGTGCTTCGTTTTAGGATATATAGGGTTTATCTTAGGGCCTAATTGGAGCATTATTGAACAATATTTCCGTTATATGGATATCATTGTAGTCATTGGTGTAATTATTATCGCGGCATACTGGATATACAAATACTGGTATAAAGAAAGAGAATAATTGATTAAACATAAATACTTGCAGGAATGAATCATCTCTTATTCATTAAAAAAGATCTAAAGGGAAATTATTATTTTTTTTGTTTTGTTAGAAATATTTATATAGTTTATTGCTAATAAAAATGTGAAATCAGGTGATAATTGATGAAAAAATTTAGTACATTAAAATTGACTATGAGGCTATACTTAGCTATTGCCTTATTATTTTTCCTTTTATATGTAATAGTTACATTAGTAGGCTACTTCCTGGGCTTTGGAGGCCCCACTCTCTATGCTATACTGGCTATAGTTATCATATTGGGTCAGTATTTACTGGGTCCTAAACTGGTGGAGATGACCATGAGAGTGCGTTACGTATCACCGGAGGAAGCACCTAAACTGCATGCTATGGTGGATGACCTGGCAATGAAGGCAGGTCTACCTAAACCTAAAGTGGGTATCTCTGAAGTTAACATACCCAATGCATTTGCCTTCGGCCGGACCAAAAAGGACGGCCGGGTCTGTGTAACCAGGGGCATACTTAATATTCTAGACGAAGGTGAATTAAAGGCTGTATTGGGACATGAGTTATCCCATATAAATCACAGGGACATGGCGGTAATCACCCTCATCAGTGCAGTTCCTTTAATATTCTACTATATATTCATCAGCACCCTCTTCAGTGGAGGAGATGATGATGCCGGAGTTATCGGATTAGTGGCACTGGTAGGTTATCTACTATCGGAACTGGTGGTCCTATTTGTATCAAGGATCAGAGAGTATTATGCAGATCAAGGAAGTGTGGAACTGGGCAACCCACCACATGAACTGGCCAGCGCCCTATACAAACTGACTTACACCTCAGCAGCTGCTGATAAAAAGGCAGTTAAAGAAGTGGAGGGTGTTAAAGCCTTTTTTGTTAATGATATTACCAGTGCCGGCAATGTAGTAAGTGACCTTAAAGAGCTGGATCTAGATATGGACGGATCCATCAGTGAATCCGAATTGGAGGAACTCAAATACAGCCGTACTAAAATAAGCGCCGGAAGTAGAGTTATGGAGATATTATCCACCCATCCAAACATGGTGAAAAGGGTTAAAAGACTTTCAGAAATGGGATAAAAACTTAATTAGTGGAAATTTTTTATTTTTTCTTTCTACATTTAACAGGATTCTACAAATCATTTTTATTTATAATTTAAAAATTAGGCTTAATATTTAAACTTAAATTAGGTTAATGATATGATTTAATAGATTTTCACTACCCCTACAACATTTTCTAAGGGAAGCCAGGTGTCTAATCCTTTCATGATTCCATTGTTGGTCACAATTGTCTCTCTGTTGTCGCTCATCAGATATACCTGGCCATCTTTTATCTGAGATATTCTTTTAACTATCAATCCATATGTGGGATGACGGGCAACTACCAAATCACTTACTTTAAATTCCTTAGTTTTGAGTATTACAATAGACTGGCCATCTTGAAGAGTGGGAATCATGGATGTCCCTTTAACTGTGGCGGGCATGGGGAGTTGATCAACTCCAAATGGTGAATCAATTTTCACCGTAATATTATAATTATATTTCTGTGCAATGTATCTCATATCATTTTTAACACTTTCAACTGTACTATTATCACTTTGTAGGTCGAATAACGCAGTTTCTTGCATTTCAGCTATCATAGAATCCGGTGCTCTGTTAAAAAACAGGAAAGATGATGCTTGAACTTTGATATCTGTCCCATTTGTTTTTAGTGTTATCTCCAAATTGTTTGATTGTTCTGAAATGGTGTAAAATGCTGATGATATTACTAAAAGTGCTAAAAGCGTCAGGATTACTATATTACGTGATTTCAATGTATCACCATTTTCTGAATTTTTCTAAAAAAAGTTTGGTGGATCCAATATCAAGCTGTCCTGGTGCAGATCCTTCATCTAATGATGCAAAAGTTAATGGAGAACCAAAAAGAGCAGCTGTAACTCTGGTGTAACTGCCTAATTCTCCCATGGAAATTCCAATAGTGTCTTTTACTTGTAAGAGAACTTGGAACACTGTCAGGGTGTCCTGCATATTTTGAGGCATAACCGCAAATTTAGCCATGTCCCCTATGTTTTTCTCCTGTTTAACTATTTCTAAAAGTTCAGTTACACCCGGTGTTTTATTAAAATCATGAAAAGATACTATACTGGAATTTGAAGCTTTTATAACTTTACGAAGGTATTTTTTTTCTGTTAAAAGTTCTATATCCACAAACAGAGCAAAATCAGCTACTTCCCTCAGTATATCAGTCCTTTCAGCTTCAGAACCTTTAAATAATCCACCTTCTGATTTTTTCCTATTGGTTGCTATTATTTTTCCTTGATACGTGTCCATAAATCTCCCTATTTTATCACAATCCTGCTTTTTTAGTGCATCAATTCTCAGCTCTAAAATATCTGCTCCTAACTTCAAAGCCTTATCAGCTGTTTCTGAAGCCTTATCTAGATCTTCTTTAAAGATTGGAACACATATGAGGGGTTTATCAGACATGATCAACACCGTTAATTAAATGAATTTTTATGAATAAATTTTTTGATAATATAAAACTTTTTTATCTATCAAACTTGTTTTTTTATATCTGACTACTAAATTTATTAAGATTAAAAATATAGAGATGTTATTTAATCCTTATCCATATGATAATTAATTTATATGGTTATTATATTCTATGCAAAGTGTTAATTGAATGGTTAAAATTAAGGTGATAGTTTGAAACTGACATGTATCGGTGCAGACATCTCCACAAATGATGTGTCCTGCAGTTCCAGCCTGATAAGAAATATAGAAAGCGATATTCATCAACTCAAAGATATTGGAGCATATTCTGCCGCATTAACCAACATAACCGGTGATGATCTGGTAATAAGTGCATTTGTTCCTGATGAAGAATTGAAAGAAGTTAATAAAACCATAGTAGAAATTCTAAAGAGGAATGCCGAGGATATCGGTGATGTAGCAGGGATATCACCCACCCCGGAGGGGGCAGGAGAAGGCATATCCTACGCTGAAGCAGATATCCGTCAGGATAGATATCCTGACGCTATAATAGTGGCCTTTGACACCTATGGTGGAGAATCATTTGTGGGTAGAGTTGCAAATTCTGTTATCCAAGCGGCTAAAGGCATGGATGGTGTAACAGATACTGGTGGAGGAATAAAGGATGGTACTCTTAAAATTCCCGGAGTAGGTTATGTTTCAGACAAAACAGACGATCCTGTGGTGGCTGCAACGGTGGAAGATATTGAGAGCATGGGAGTAATAGCCGGGGCAATGATGGGGGCTGCCCTAGGTAATAAGAACGTCTATCTAGTTAAAAGAGGCACACCATCCTATGTGATACCTGGTAGCGTTATAATATCAATATCTGCTTATATGAATGGTAATGTAATGGATTTAGCTGTACCGCTCGTACAGAGAATGCAGATTTTAAGATAAATAGATTTTTATACATTTTCTACCAATAAATAATAAAAATAATTATAAATCAAAATAAGATGATCGGGGTCGAAAAATGATAATTCTAGATGAAAATACAAGATGTGTGGTTCAGGGAATAACCGGGAAACAGGGAACCTTCCACACTCAGGGAATGTTGGATTATAATACCAAAATAGTTGCCGGAACTACTCCTGGGAAAGGAGGGCAAAAATTTGGAGAAATAAGTGTCTATAATTCCATAGCAGAAGCTAAAGAAGATTTAGACATCAATGCATCTATAATCTTCGTACCCGCACCTTTCGCCAAAGACGCCGCCTTCGAAGCCATATCACAACTGGATCTGGTAGTTATAATAACCGAACACATTCCAGTTAAAGATTCCACGCAGATTATGCAGTACGCCCAACAAAATGACACCATAGTAATCGGCCCCAACACACCAGGAATAATAACCCCGGGAGTGGGTAAACTGGGTATAATGCCCACCCACATCTTTCAACCCGGAAAAGTAGGGATTGTATCGAGAAGCGGAACTCTCACCTATGAAGTTGCCCATCAGATAACCCGTGCAGGACTGGGCCAAAGCACATGTCTGGGAATAGGTGGAGATCCAGTGGTGGGGATGGACTTTAAAGAAGTACTTCAGATGTTTGAGGAAGACCCCCAAACCAAATCCATGGTTATGATTGGAGAGATTGGAGGTAACGCTGAGGAAAAAGCTGCTAGATACATCGAGGAAAATATCCAAAAACCAGTTATGGCCTATATTGCTGGGGTTACCGCGCCACCAGGTAAAAGGATGGGTCATGCAGGAGCTATAATAGAAGGTGAAAGCGGAACAGCCAAAAGCAAGATAGAAACTCTGAAGAAAGCAGGAGTAACTGTGGCCAGCAGACCTATAGAAATTGCTGAAATTATGAAAGATATCCTATAAAAAGGACTAATATTTATTATTTTTTTAATTCACTGCGTAATTTTTCTAATAAAAAAATATCATTATATACACTAATCAAAAAAAATTATATCAACAAAATTATTCATTGATAAAAAAAACAAATTTATTCTTTTTAAGTAAAAAAAATATTACTTCAATTAAGAGCCTAAAAAAAAGAATTCTGTGAGAAAAATGGTTGAAAAAGAAGAAATTATAGGTAAACTCTTAAAAAGAGAGCTTAAATTATATGAAATTGACAAATTCACTGAGAACACTGAGGAAGCCATTGCCATTAGACGACGTTTTATTGAGGAAAACTCCCATACTCATTTAGAGAATATCGCGCAGTACTCACTGGATATGGATGAAGCCTTAAAAAGGAACATAGAAAATCCAATAGGAACCATTCAGATCCCAGTAGGTTTAGCTGGACCCCTGAAGATTAACGGTGAGCATGCGCAGGGTGATTTTTATGTCCCCCTCGCCACATCAGAAGGAGCATTAGTAGCCTCGGTAAACCGTGGTTGTTCCACCATAACAGACGCCGGCGGAGCAAATGTACGAATTGTGGACGATAAAATGACCAGGGCACCTGTAATTAAAGCTAAATCTGCAAGTAATGCTCTGGAGATTAAAAACTGGATCAAAGACCATTTCATGGAACTAAAAAAAGCAGCTGAAGTAACCACCAGACACGGAAAGCTTATTAAAATCGACCCGGTAGTGGTTGTGGGTAGATACATCTATCCTCGTTTTGTATTTAAAACAGGAGATAGTATGGGGATGAATATGGTTACAATAGCCACTGACAACGCTTTAAACCTTTTAACCCATAAAACCGGCGCACATGTTCTGGCTTTAAGTGGTAATTTCTGTGTTGATAAAAAACCATCCAATTTGAATTTCATTGAAGGAAGAGGTAAATCACTGGTAGCTGAAGTGATCATACCAAAAGTTATCGTGGAAGAGAAATTAAAAACCACTACTGAAGCCATTGTTGAAGTTAATACTTCTAAAAACCTGATAGGATCAGCAGTAGCTGGTAGTATTGGCTTTAACGCTCAGTATGCCAATATGATCGGTGCTATGTTTTTAGCTACCGGTCAGGACGAAGCACATATCGTCGAAGGTAGTTTGGGAATAACCACTGCTGAAGATGTGGATGGAGACCTATACTTCTCGGTTAACCTGCCAGACTTGCCCCTAGCCACCATAGGTGGAGGAACTAGACTGGAAACCGCCCGTGAATGCTTAGAGATCATGGGAGTTTATGGTTCAGATAAGGTCAGTAAATTCGCGGAAATAGTTGGTGGAACTGTTTTAGCCGGTGAATTATCTCTTATAGGGGCTTTAGCAGCAGGACACCTTGCTCGCGCTCATAAAGAGTTGGGAAGAGGTTAAAATTTATAGATTAAAAAAAAATGATCAGTGATGGAGATTCAATATAAATGAAAATACTTGAATTCTTTCATGAATACATTAATATGAGCCGTTACATAGCGTTGGGAACTTTAGATGGTATTTTAGCAGTTATGGGAGTTACTTTAGCTGCTAGTGGAGTTGTTGGTGCTGGGGGAGTGGATATCCCCAATTATATTATTGGACTTACCGGATTAAGTGGTGGTATAGCCCTGGCCATGTCCAATGCCTTTGGTTCTTTTATTGGTGAAAGAGCTGAAGAAGTTCGCAGTATTCGTGAGCTTGAGCAGAAGATGATGTTGGATGAAGGAAAACTGGACGATACCCTAATACATAAACAGGCTAAGAGAAGAATATATATGAGTATGTTTACCCATGGATTCTCCAGTTTCACCGGATCCTTCGTTCCTGTTGTGCCCTTTCTACTTATAGCCACCAGATCAACCGCAATTATTACAACCATAGTACTATGTTTCATTGCACTGATAATTCTGGGTATCTACTTAGCCAGGGTTTCCAGGGAGAACCTACTAAAAACCTGTCTGGAAATAGTTATTATAGGAATTTTAATTAGTGTAGTTAGTTTCCTGATTGGTGGAGGACATTAAAAAATTAATTTTAAAATAGTTTAAAGGATCAAATCTATTTTTTTAATAACTTCTAAAATTTATTTAAAGCTCTAAGACCTTATTTCATTAAAAATACGTGTATAATTAAAAATAAACTGGATAATTTAAAATACTTGGATACTATAAATTTTTTCCACATTTTCTTTATGAATTTTATACGCATCTTCTTCGCTGATAATACCGTTTTGCATCAGGGATTTGGTACGTCGGGGGACTGTTTTAGGGCCTAAAACTGCACCAGGTCTGCTTTTCATGTCCAAATAGTCTGTTTCCATTAGGAAATTGTTCCCTTTTTTTATACCATCTATGATCACCTTTTTAGTGGCTATTAGGGAAGGGGTAAGACCATGATTTTCTTCTTCAAGAATTAGTGGTCCTGAAAAATGTTTAATAACCCTTTGTTTTTCCATACCTGCTTCATCTGCCATTTGAGCAAATTCTCTAAACTGTTCTTCGCCCGAACTCTCTGTGTGAAGCTGTACAGCACAATCTGCTTCCACCGCCAGTTGGAAAGTGTATTGGATTAGTTCATTATGGATTTTCATCTCCTCTGGAGTTACTGGGTAGTGGGGTCTTCCTATTTCACCGATGCCTATGGCTTTACCCTTTATCACTATCTCTTGGGCATATTGAAGTGCTTCACGCATGTATTGCTCTGCTTTTTCCAGTGAAATGCCTTCTTTTATGAGCCGAGAGAGCTCAGCAGGATGAGCTCCTACAATGGCAAATGCTTGCACATCTGTTTGAGAATTGATTTCATCAACGTATTTTATAACCTGATCCATAGCTTCTTTAAAAGTGCATGAATCTCCTAATGTCCATGTGGGTTTATTGGGTATTATCATAACAGTACCTCCTGCTCTCTGGAACTTCTTGGCCACTTCCAGGGGTCCTTCTCCATTTACTGGATCCACATGTATATGATTGTCGGTTATGGGAATTTGGTCCATTTAAATACTCCAATTGAAATAAATGATTAAATATGGTCTCTTAATGCTTTTTCAAAAATCTTTACAGGTGGTTCTCTTCCAGTCCATATTTTAAAGGATTCAATTCCTTGATATAACAGCATTTTAATACCGTGTATGGTTTTTGCTCCTGCTTTTATTGCTTCTTTTAAATGAACCGTTTCGGTGGGATTATAAATAATATCATTTACTATCAAGTCTTCGTGCAACATATCAGAAGTTATCAGAGGTTTCTGATTTATATGAGGATGCATTCCTAGGGGAGTGGTATTTATGAGAATATCACCATCCACTAGTTCATGTTTAAGTTCATCTCCCAGTGTAACTGCTTTAGCATCTGCATCTAACTTATCTATTAGATTTTTTGTTAATTTCAAGGCTTTATCATAGGTTCTATTAGCTATTATAATTTCAGAAGCACCATTTAAAATACACTGAAAAGATATGGCTCTTGAAGCACCTCCTGCCCCTAATATTATTATCTTTTTATTTTTGATAGGTTCTATCTCTTCAATAGCCCTTACAGCCCCTAAACCATCAGTATTATAACCTTTTATCTCATCATCAAATTTTATAGTGTTTACAGCCCCGATAAGTTCGGCATTATTACTAAGAATATCTAAATATTGGATGATCTCAATTTTATGAGGAATGGTTACATTAAGACCTTTAAAACCTAAAGATCTAGCCCCCTCAATGGCCTTCTTCAGGTTTTCTTTTTTTACCTGAAAAGGAACATAAACATAATCCAATCTAAAGTAGCTGAACCCGGCGTTGTGCATATATGGTGACAGGGTGTGTTCCACTGGATCCCCTATTAATCCTGTTAATTTTGTCTGGCCGGTTATCATAAGTATCGTATAATTGTTTTAATAGCCAATGGTAATAAATATTATCAGAGACAAAAACATGTATGTCAATTCTTAAAAGTAGAACTCATTGGATTTTTAGGTTTATTTAAATGAATTATTGGATAAATGATAAGAAAGATTAAAATTATATAGAACTAATTAGGGGGATTTAAAATACTTGCTAAACAAAGATTTGTATTGGATACCACCGCATTTACCGATAATAAGCTACGAGATGTCTATGGCGAAGGTGATCTTTCCAAGACAGTTGATTATTTATTGGATATCATAGCTAAATCCAGAATTAAACTCAATATGAGTTGCCATATGCCTCCAATCACATATAAAGAATTTTCAGAGTATATGGCCCGATATGAATGTCCTAAGGAAGTCATGATAAAATCAGACACTTGGATAGTGAAAAAAAGCCCTAATCGTTACGATACCAAAATACCCTCCGAAATATTCTATGAGTATGTTCAGGACATGAGAGAAAGGATGAATAAAGGAATGAGGATATCTGAAAACGCAATCTGGGAGGCTGCTGTAGAATCTCTGGTTATGATGTCTAGGGGAGAGAAAAAATCCCAAATAGAAGCAGAAGTAGTTGGTAAAGCAATCGCTGACTTTAGAAAACGTTATAGATTAGCACTTAGGAAAGGAACTTTGGACAGTGCCCCTGACTTGGATGTTCTTCTTTTAGCCAAAGAACTTAAAGCAGGAGTAGTAGCTGCAGATGAAGGAATTAAAGTCTGGGCCGAAAGATTAGGTCTTAGATTCCTCAGCGCTAAATCATTCCCTAAAATGATGAGAGAATATCTTAAATATTATGAATGAATTATTTCCCATTTATTCTATTATTTAATTGTTCACTAGAAGATGAAAATTTTTATAAATATTAGTAAAAACTAGAATATTATTTTATTTTCTTAGAGGAGAAGCATAATGGACATTCAAAGACCTAGAGGAACAAGAGACTTTCTTTTCGATGATATGAAGGAGAGAAAACAGGTTGAAGATACTTTAAGAAAAGTATTTGAAACATATGGTTATCAGGAAATTAAAACACCATTATTTGAAGATCTAAACCTATTCACCATGAAATCCGGAGAAGGTATTACTGAACAGATATACCACTTTCAGGATAAAGGAGGAAGAGATTTAGCCCTTAGACCTGAATTAACCGCCCCTGTCGCTAGATTATACATTAATGAACTTCAAAAAAGACCAAAACCCTTAAAAATGTATTATTTTGGCAGTTGTTTCCGTTACGAGAGGCCTCAGAAGGGACGTTGGCGACAGTTCTGGCAGATGGGATGTGAATTAATCGGAGGCAGATCACCTGATTGTGAAGCAGAGATCATAGCCATGTCCGCCCATTGTCTTGAAGAATTAGGACTAGAAAATTTCGAAATCCACATTGGGAATTTAGGAATAATCCGAGGAATACTTGATGGAGCGGGTGTTTCTAAAGAGGAACAGGATGAAATCATGGCAATTATTGATAAAGGTGAGATAAATGAACTAAAAAGCACTCTGAACAAGTTCAACATCTCGGATAAGATCAGTAAAATTCTTCTGACTCTGGTTAACATGCAGGGCCATCAAGAAATAATTGAGGAAACCAAAAAAATCGTTTCAGATAATGAAGACTCGCTTAAAGCCTTGCAAGAGCTTAAAGAACTGTTAGATATTTTAGAAGCCTTTGGTTTCTACAAATACACCGTGAACCTGGGTATTGCTCGTGGTTTAGATTATTATTCTGGCGTGGTATTTGAGATTTATGTGCACGATTTAGGAGCTCAAAAACAAATAAGCGGCGGTGGTACCTACAATCTAATAGAACTATTCGGAGGAGGAGAAGTTGAATCCACTGGGTTTGCCTTCGGATTTGATCGGCTGATGGAATGTGTAAGATTATGTGGTGCAGAAAAAGAACTTCCAAATACTGTAGATGTTGTGGTAGCACCTATATCAAATGATGAAAAATTTAAAGCCATTGAAATTGCACAGAAGTTAAGAAAAGAAGGTATTAAAACTGATGTGGATCTCACTGGTAAAAAACTGAAGAAAATACTCTCCCAAGCCGACAACTTACAAGCAGAATACGTGATCATGGTTGGGGCAAGAGAATTAAAGGAAAATAAGATAACCATAAAGGATATGAAATCAGGTAACCAGGAATTGTTGTTACTATCTCAGATACCAATCTACTTTGAAAAATTATAACGATTAAAAAATCAATAATAATAAACAAAGGAATTATAGATAAGATGAATATCCCATCTCTAAATTTCAGACTAAAAATAAACGGAGAAAATTTGATAATAGCCATAGCTCAGGATTATGAAACATCAGAAGTCCTCATGGTAGCGTATATGAACCAAGAAGCTTTAAAAAAGACCATGGATACGGGTAAAGCTCATTATTGGAGCACTTCTCGCAACAAATTATGGCTTAAAGGTGAAAGCTCCGGACACTTACAGAAGGTTAAGGAAATTCTAACCGACTGCGATGAAGATGCAGTGATCTTGAAAATAAAACAAGAAGGCGCTGCCTGTCATAAAGGTTATTTCTCCTGTTTCTACAGGGAGATAAACCCGGAGAATGGAGAAATAGAATATATAAAAGAAAAAATTTTCAATCCCGAAAATGTATACCAGGAGAAATAAAATGAAAATAGTTCCGGATACCAGTGTGATTGTTGATGGTAGAATAACCAAGATCGTACAGGATAAGGAATTCAGCGGATGTGAAGTAATAATACCAGAAGCAGTCATATCTGAATTAGAAAATCAAGCAAATAAAGGTAGAGAAACCGGTTTTAATGGTTTAGAAGAGCTTAAAAATCTGCAAAAACTGTATGTAGATGGAAAGATCAGTTTGATGTATGTAGGCAGAAGACCCACATTAGAAGAGATATCACTGGCCAGGGGAGGGGAGATTGATGCTATGATCCGGGATACTGCTGGAGACCATGACGCCGTACTGGTAACCAGTGATAAAGTACAAAAGGAGGTTGCCGAAGCCCAGGGACTGGAAGCAATATTCCTAAGACAGGAAATGATCGGATACCGTGACTTGGAAATTGGAAAGTACTTCCAAGAAGACACTATGTCCATACATCTCAAGGAAAATGTAGTACCTCTAGCTAAAAAAGGCAAACCAGGCAATATAAAACTGGTTAAAATAGCTTCAAAACCGCTGAAAAGAATTGAAATAGATAAAATGGCCCGAGAAATCGTTGAAAGAGCTAAAAGCGATTTTAAAAGTTTTGTGGAAATTGAGATGGATGGAGCCACGGTCATACAATTTCGAGAGTATCGGATATCCATTGCCAAACCTCCATTTTCTGATGGAGTTGAAATAACCGTGGTCAGACCAGTGGCCAGAGTTTCACTTAAAGATTATAAATTACCTAATAAACTTTTAGAACGATTAAGAGATACTGCAAAAGGCATATTAATTGCAGGTCCCCCTGGGGCGGGTAAAACAACTTTCGCCCAGGCAGCTGCTGATTTTTATAGTAAAGATTTAGGATCTATTGTTAAAACCATGGAGTCCCCCCGAGACTTACAGGTGGGAGATGATGTAACTCAATACGCCCCGCTTGAAAATGATATGGCTAAAACCGCGGATATTTTGCTCCTGGTACGTCCAGATTACACCATATATGATGAATTAAGGAAAACTAAGGATTTTAGAATATTTGCAGATATGAGATTGGCTGGTGTGGGTATGATCGGAGTGGTGCACGCCACAAGACCCATAGATGCCATTCAGAGAATAATTGGCCGGGTGGAACTGGGTATGATCCCCTCAATAATAGACACCACCATATTCATCCAAGATGGAGAAGTTGCTGCCATCTATGATGTTTCACTAACCGTGAAAGTCCCCACGGGTATGCTGGAAGCGGATTTATCCAGACCAGTGATTGAAATCAAAGACTTTGAAAGCGGTGCACTGGTGCATGAAATATACACCTATGGGGAACAGACCATAGTGATGGAGGTGGGTAAGGAAAAATTCGAGAAAACACCCATCCAGAAAATAGCGGAAAGAGAAATTACACAGGAGATATTGGGGAGAATACCTAAAGCAACAGTAGAAGTGGATATGAAATCCGATAAAAGAGCCACTGTCTGGATAGATGAAAAAAATATCCCTAAAATTATCGGTAAAAAAGGTAAAACCATTGATGAAGTGGAAAAAAAACTGGGCATAAGTATCGGTGTGGAACCCCTTCAATCTAGAGATGTGGATGAATCCACAAGTGTTAATGTTGAACTTTCCGGTAACTATGTGGTTCTTAATTTCCATAAAGATGTAGTTGGAACACCCTTCGATATTTTAGTAGATGGGGATTATCTCTTCACAGCAACTGTTGGGAAAAAAGGAAACATCAAGATAAAAAAGGATATTGAATTGGCTAATATTATTTTAGATGCTTTAAAAAAGAATATACCTATTCTTGCTCGCTTAAGAAAGGAATGATAAATCTCAGTTGAAGATTTCATAAATAATAAGGACCCGGAACGTTTAATAATGAAAATCAGTGTTTCAACCCTTCCATTTTATCCACAACCCATGGAGGATATACTTAATTATTTAACTGATTTGAATGTGGAAAATTGTGAGATAATAAATGAATATCCGCATGATTCTTTTGATTTAGATTGGATATTTTCTTATGATATCAGCTTCTCTATCCATGCACCACTTTCGGATGTTAATCTGGCATCTCATAATAAAAGTATTAGAGACTCATCCATTTGTGAGGTTAAAAAATCAATGGATTTGGCTTCTCAGTTAGGTTCCGATGTGGTGGTGGTTCATCCCGGTCAGATGCCCATTTTAGGGCGTAAATTCACCGAGAAAATATTCAGATATAACCGGGAATCTCTGAAGGAATGTGCGGACTATTCTGAAGAGGTGGGGGTTATTATGTGCGTAGAGAATATGCCTGATATCGAAAGTCTGCTTTTTAAGGATTTGGATGAATTAGAAAGGTTGATATTGGACTTGGACGCGTATATAACTCTAGATGTAGGTCATGCCCATAACAACCGTTTTTCTACCGAGGATATGATTAAATTCTCACGAATAAAACACATCCACTTATCCGATAATGATGGTTCCTATGATAGCCATCAGGCGCTGGGTAAAATAGATGATGGAAAGGGTATTGATTTTAAAAGCCTCTTTAGTGGGCTTAAAAAAATTAAATATGATGGTCTATTAGTGGTGGAAGTACAAGAACCCTCTGCTGTTAAGGATAGCCTTATTTACTTGAATAACATCAGATAAACTATTTTTTTATTTGGACAATCAATTAATAAATTGAGATTAATATCTTCAAAAATATGAGTTACTATTTCTATTTGAGAATAGTATGGAATATGAACCAAAATTGAAATAAAGAAATAAACTAATATTAATGTATATTATTACAAAACCAGGATATAGATCATATTTTTTTAAAAAAATTTGAGTGGAAATTTGTAGCAATAAAATATATCCCTATTGGAGGCGGTAATTCCATAAGTCTACTTTTAGCTACTTGTTGGATTTAATAATGTTTTTTTAAGATTAAATCATATATCAAATTGTTGTAAATATTGTAAAAATCCAACCTATTTCCACTGGATAATAGTTGGTGATTTATATATATAAATTTTTTGAATGTGAGTACTTTTATTTTATGATAAAGAAAATAATTTTTTTATATCATATCAAATTTCTTATATATTAGATTATAAACAAGATTAATTAATATCAACAAAATTAAAATTTCAAAGGGGAGTTTTTTTAATGAAAATAGCAATAGTAGGCGGTACTGGAGATCAAGGTTTAGGATTAGCTTTAAGGTTTGCAAAAGCTGGAGAAAAAGTCATAATCGGTTCAAGAGACGTTAAAAAGGCCCATAATGCAGTTAATCTAGTAAAAAATATGTTGAACGAAGATATAAATGATATTTCAGCAGCTACCAATGAAGATGCTGCTGATTCAGGTGATATTGTACTTTTAACCGTGCCATTACAGGCTCAGATGGTCACACTAAGAAGTATTAAAGACAATCTAGATGGAAAAATATTAATAGACGCCACTGTCCCCTTGGAAAGTTGTATAGGTGGTACACCAGTGCGTTTTGTCCACCTATGGGAAGGTTCCGCAGTAGAAAGAACTGCTGAATTTTTAAAAGAAAAAGATGTCACTGTAATAAGTGCTTTCAATAATATAAGCGCAGCCAGCCTAACCAACATTGAATCAGATGTGGAATGTGATTGTTTAATCTCCGGAGACGATGAAGAAGCAAAAAAAGTTGTAATGCAACTTTCTGAAAAGATTCCTGGTGTTAGAGCTATTAATTGCGGTGGTTTGGAGAATGCAAGAATAGTGGAGAAGATAACACCATTACTAATCAATCTTAACATAAGAAAAAGGATTAAAAATGCAGGAATAAGGATTACAGGGCTTTAATTAATGAAAATCCAAATATAAGAAAATTTATATTGAGGGTAAAAATGGAATACATAAAAAGAACAGCAGAAGAAATAACCAAACACGCCTTGGCTGTTATAAGTCTCATAGATAAAGACCAAAAAAACAAGTTGATAGAAACAATCTCCCAATCAGATTCTATATTTATTGTTGGAAGCGGAAGGTCAGAACTAATTGGAAAAGCTTTTGCCATGCGCCTAATGCATTTGGGATTCAATGTATACGTGGTAGGGGATGTGACTACTCCTGCCATCAAAGATTCCGATTGCTTAATCGTTATCTCTGGTTCTGGAGAAACTAAAGTGGGAACTATTGCCGCACATACGGCGAAGGAAATAGGGGCTTCGGTGGTTGGAATAACAACCAATCCAAATTCCACGTTAGGGAAAAATCTGGATGTTATAGTGAATATTGAAAGTAAATCCAAAGAACCCTGGGAACACCCGACATCCCATGAATTAAAGGGTAATTATGATGATTTAGCACCGATGGGTACTTTATTTGAGGATAGTACACATCTTTTCCTGGATGGGCTTATTGCTGAGTTCATGGTCCGTCTGGGTAAGAAAGAACAGGATCTGAAAATGAGACATGCCACCATGGAATAGGCAATATTCATCAAATATGTAAGAAATAATATTAACTAGTATAGGTGTCCTTAAAATGAAATCAGAGCTAATTAAAGATTTAATAATCATTAAAAACCAAAAATCACTGGATCTTCATGCTAAAAGTCATTATGGAAATCCATCACCAGAAGGTCTCCAGCTCTCTTTAATTGAAGCCCTATATCTAGCAGAGAAAGATAAGATTGAAATAACTAAGGACGGTAAAACACTTGATATTAATGATTTATTGAATATTATTAAGAAAGAAGGTTTATTCACCGATTACCTGGTTTTTAGAGACTTAAGAAACCGGGGGTATATTGTTAAAACTGGTTTTAAATACGGCTCTGAATTTCGTCTTTATGAACGGGGCACATCCCCTGGGGAGGGTCATTCCAATTACTTGGTCAAGGTGGCCTCAGAAAAAGACCAAATCCCTCTTTCTGACCTTTCAAGCTATGTGAGGGTGGCTCATGGTGTTAATAAATATCTTCTTTTTGCTGTGGTTGATCAGGAAAATGATATAACCTATTATAACGTCGAATGGACCAGGCCCTAAAGATATTTACTCAAAGTAGATGAAACTGATAAATGAATTATAAAATAGACATATTTAATCTATAAATAAACTGATGATGAACTATTAATAGACTTATTTAACAAGTAGATAAACTGTCCCATTATTTCATTAAATTAAAAAAAAGTCCAATGATTATTAAATAAAAAAATATATTTTACTGTAATTTTATCAATTATGGAGAATTAATTAACGTATTATTAAAATTTTAGGTGATTTTATTGATTGATCCATGGAGTTCATCCGTTATTGATTATGAAAAACTAACAGAACAATTCGGGATAAAACCATTCGTCGGATTTCTTGATGAAATAAATGACCCTCCCTCCCTCATGAGCAGGGGTATTGTATTCGGTCATCGGGATTATGGAAGGATAGTAAAAGCCCTTAGAGAGGGGAGTAATTTTGCTGTGGTTACCGGGATGATGCCCAGTGGTAAGATGCATATTGGGCATAAAATGATTGTAGACCAGCTAATATGGTATCAGAAGAAAGGAGCTGAAATATACATACCAATAGCAGATATGGAATCCTATTCTGCACGTGGTGTGGATTTTGAGAAATCCCGAAAACTGGCCATAACTGAATATATTACCAACTACATAGCTTTGGGCCTAAATTTTAAGGCAAAAAATTTCCATATTTATCTACAGTCAGAAAATAAGGATGTGCAGGATCTAGCATATAAACTGGCTAAAAAAGTGAATTTAAGCGAGATGAAAGCTATTTACGGTTTTTCAAATTCAACTAATCTGGCACATGTATACGTACCATTAATTCAGGTCGCTGATATTCTTCATCCTCAGCTTTCCAAATATGGAGGTCCTAAACCCATTGTGGTGCCTGTTGGTCCTGATCAGGACCCGCATATCAGGCTTACCAGGGACATCGCCCTAAGATTTAAGAAAATATTCAAGTTCATTCCACCATCTTCAACCTACCACAGATTCATAACCGGTCTGACTGGTGAGAAGATGTCCAGCAGCAAACCAAAAACAGCCATATTCTTAAGTGACTCACCTGAAATAGCTGAAAAAAAGATTAAAAGCGCTAAAACAGGGGGTAAAGAGACATTAGATGAACAACGCGCAACAGGTGGTACCCCAGAGGATTGTGTGGTTTATGAGATGCTCCTTTATCATTTAACCCCTGATGATGATGAACTTAGGAAGATCTATAATGATTGCAGGGAAGGAAATGTTATGTGTGGTGAATGCAAACAAAAAACCGCTGATTTGATGAAAGATTTCTTCAGAAATTTTTCCCGTAAGAGGGAAAAAGCAGAACTTTTAGCAGGAAAGATCCTGGAATAGTAACTTATAGCAAAAAATATCTTAGAATAAAAATTAATAACAGAAAAGATCTTTGAATATTAATCTAAAAGAAAATATCCAGAGTAAATATTCTAAAAGTATATTAAGTGGTGTTTTTATACTGAACCATAGAGTAAATTTAATATCATTAGGCAGGGATGTATTATGAGAAGTCGTCGAGATAGTGGTTTTTTCAGCGGTCTTTACAGCAGAAATGAAACTTTATTATGGATGTCTGCAGGTATTTTTCTGGGATCGATCATTATCAGTTACCTATTTGCTGGAATGTTAGATGCATTTTTAGCTCCTCTTCTGCAAAGTTTCCAAAAAAGAGCTAGTGAAGGTGTTATAAAACTTGAGACTTTATCAATATTCCTTAACAATTTGAATATTGCCTTCTATATTTATATCGGTGGCGTTCTGATAGGTATAGTTACTGCCTTCCTGATGATCAGTAATGGTGCTTTCATAGGTTATGTAGCTTCCAAATATCCCCTTGGCGATTTTTTAATTTACACCATACCCCATGGAATATTTGAGATTACTGGAATTATAATAGCTGGAACAGCTGGATTTAGATTGGGCAGTGCAGTTTTAAATTATCTTAATGGCGTTACCAAATTAAAAAATAATATATCATATAAAAATCAGTTGATCTATCTTTTTGAAGCAAATATGGAGCATTTTAAAGATTCACTGATACTTTTCATCATAGCAGTGATTTTATTATTGATTGGAGCATTCATTGAGGCTAATTTAAGTGTTACTTGGGGGCAATTTATTCAAAGTGCCTTGTAGAATCCTTGCCAAACAGCCAGGATCTATCTATCCCTATTTTTAATTAGTGTATATGCTTTTAGAACTTATCAATAAATATCTGATAATATAAAACAATATATATTGTAATAGATATTTTTAGATAAGGGGCTTGTAATAAAATTAGGAGGTAGATTTATGGCAGGAAATAATGTTTTGTCAGGAATTCTTGCAATTATTCTTGGTTTATTAATCATAGCATTTCCCATGATCAGCATTTTTACCCTGGACATTATAACTGGACTGGGAATTATATTCATCGGTATCTGGTTACTGATGATGAGCTTTGAAACCTGGGACAGTAGCAAAGCATTGAGTATATTAGCACTAATCCTGGGAATACTTGGTATAATAGTAGGAATAATTATTTTCGGTAAAATACTAGCATTCAGCATATTTATCGGTCTACTAATTTATGTAGGAGGATTTTTCCTAATAATCACCGGTATCGTGGCTCTTTTAACCGGTAAAGGTCCTGGAAGATGGGGAGGTATGTTAGGTATAATATTAGGTGTTATATATTTAATAATAGGAATTTACGCCCTAAATCCACTATATTTAGCCTTTTTAATAGGATTTTTCCTTATAATCAGTGGAATATTCCAAATTTTCATTCCACAAGCAGAAGAATAAAATCATATAAAACAAGCCCCCTATTAAAATTATAATATTAATGGTTTACGTTTATTTCAATTTGAAAATCATGATACGAGGAGATTTATTTATGATAAAATGCATATCATGCGGATCAGAGTACAGTCTAGATGAAATAATCTACACTTGTAAGGAATGTGGGTCTATTCTGGAGGTCCTCATTCAACCAGATGTTTCTAAAGATATTTTTGAGTGTAGAAAATCTACCATGTGGAAATATAAAGAATTCATGCCTGTAGATGAATCTAAAATCATCTCCATCCAGGAGGGTGGAACTCCTTTCATCAAATGCGACAGATTAGGATCTGACCTGGGAGTTACATTATACGTTAAAGTGGAAGGATCCAATCCCACAGGAAGCTTTAAAGACAGGGGTATGAGTGTAGGCATAACTAAAGCCCGAGAACTAGGAGTGGACACAGTTGGTTGTGCATCCACCGGGAACACTTCAGCATCACTGGCGGCTTATGCGGCCCGAGCCGGTTTAAAATGTATCGTGCTTTTACCATCAGGAAAAGTTGCTTTAGGAAAACTCGCCCAGGCCATGTTCCACGGAGCAGAGGTATTATCAGTTAATGGTAACTTTGACGAAGCTTTAGAAGCAGTTACAGCCTTGGCATTGCAGGGTAGATTGTATCTTTTAAACTCCATCAACCCATTCCGATTGGAAGGCCAAAAATCTATAGGATTTGAGATAGTGGATGATCTGGGATGGAGATCACCTGACAGGATAATATTACCCGTAGGTAATGCCGGGAACATATCAGCCATTTGGAAGGGGATAAAAGAATTTCATCAAGCAGGTTTCATTGAAGATCTGCCCCGTATGACAGGTATACAGGCAATAGGAGCCTGCCCCATCACTAATGCATTTAGAGAAGGTTCAGAAAAAATTGTGCCAGTTGAAAATCCAGAAACAGTGGCCACAGCAATCCGAATTGGAGCACCAGTAAGTGCTCTTAAAGCTCTTAGGGCTATTTATGAGTCTGATGGATATTCTGAAACCGTGACCGATGAGGAGATATTGGATGCTCAGAAATTATTGGCCAGAACTGAAGGAATAGGTGTGGAACCTGCTTCAGCATCATCTATTGCTGGTTTGCGCAAGTTGGTAGATGGTGGAGAAATTGATAAGGGAGAAGAGATCGTTTGCATAGTAACAGGTCATTTATTAAAGGACCCAAATACTGCAATAAACGCGTGTAAGGAGCCAATTAGTATTGATGCGAATGCTGAATCTCTTAACAAGATATTGGATGATTTATAATATATTTCATCCTAAAATATTTTTTTTCTAATTCTGGAGATTTTCTATATTCCAATTTTTTTGATGTGACTGTTAATTATATGATTTTTCATTAAGTCTTCAAAAAGTATATGGATCATGATGAATTGTCTAAATAACATACAAATCATCGAATAATAAGAGAAATATACGATAAATATATATAAGAGTACGTCAACAGAGTATATTAACAAATATACAAAAATGAGGTGATTAATGTGGAATTACCAATAGCTCCAATTGGAAGAATTATTAAAAATGCAGGTGCAGAAAGAGTTAGCGATGACGCTAGAGAAGCATTAGCCAAGGCATTAGAAGACCAAGGCGAAAAAATAGCTTCCGAAGCAGTGAAACTTGCAAAACACGCAGGTAGAAAAACTGTTAAAGCATCAGACGTAGAATTAGCCGTTAAAAGAATGTAAACAGTTTTTTTTACTTTCTTTCTTTTTTAAAACATAATTATATGCCTTAAATAAACCCTTATTTTACTTTTGATCTTAATTTTTAAAAAAATATTTTATAATACTGATATTGAATCTCCTAATTATTTTTACGAAATATTTATAAAATACCCAGAGTCAAGAAAAGTTTATATATCAATTGGTAGTAAACATTGAATTGCTAATTTTGAATCTTATTTAAGATTACTTTCGAGTTTTAAAATTAGAATATCTAAAAAATTAATAGAACGTATTTAAAATGAATAAATACTCTCTATTTAAGTCATTTAACTGATCTGGCAACAAACTTTTATAGGAATAAAATAAAAGTAAGATCTGCCGATGGATGGTTAAAACCAGATGAAAAAGGAGGTAAAATAAATGGCAAAACCTATTTATGTTAAATTTGATGTACCAAAAGAAATAGCAGATAAAGCTTATGAAGCTTTAGAAATTGCAAGAGACACTGGTAAAATTGGTAAAGGAACCAATGAAGTAACTAAAACTATAGAAAGAGGAAACACAGTCCTGGTGTTCATTGCAGAAGATATCGACCCGCCGGAAATAGCTGCACATCTCCCTGTTCTCGCTGATGAAAAAGAGATACCCTATGTATACCTACCCACGAAAGATGAGTTAGGAGAAGCTGCAGGTTTAAACGTAGGCACTGCATCTGCCTGTATAGTAGATGCTGGAGAAGCCGATGATCTGGTAAATGAAGTGGTTGAGAAAATAGAAGAACTTAAGAAATAATATTACCGATGGGAAAGGTTCCATACCTTTCTTATTTTAACTGAAGGTGATTTTAATGGATGATGGAACTCCTGCCGAAGTAATCGAAGTATTAAAAAGAACCGGAATGACCGGAGAAGTAATGCAGGTTAAATGCAGGATACTTGAAGGAAGAGACAAGGGTAGGATACTTACCAGGAACGTTATGGGAGCCATTAGAGAAGGCGACGTATTGATGTTGCTTGATACCATACGAGAAGCTAAGGAAATCCGTACACCCTAATTAAAAGGTGTTTTATTATGAGAACATGTTCATTCTGTGGAGAAGAAATACAAGAAGGCACCGGGAAAATGTTTGTGAAAAAAGACGGTGCAGTATTCTTTTTCTGTAGCAGTAAATGTGAAAAGAACAGGATCAAACTTAATAGAGTTCCCAGAAAGGTTAAATGGGTAAAAAAATAAACAGGGTTAGAAAATGAAACAAATGAGCTTTGTGATGCTGAAACCTGATGCACTTAAGCGAAGGCTTTCCGGGAAAATAATAAACCGATTTGAAGAAAGAGGTTTGAAAATAGTTGCAGCTAAAATGCTGATTATTAAAAATGAACTGGCCCAGAAACATTACGCTGAACACAGCGAAAAACCATTCTTTGGTGATCTCGTTGATTATATTACCTCAGGACCAGTTTTAGCCATGGTAATTGAAGGTGAAGAGTGTATTAGTCTCATCAGGAGGATGGTAGGGGCTACAAACCCCATAGAATCAGATCAAGGTACGATAAGAGGTGATTTTGCCATTGATACTGGTAGAAATATAATCCATGCCTCAGATTCACCGGATTCGGCGAAAAGAGAAGTTGCATTGTTTTTTGAAAGCTCTGAAATCTGCGTTTATTCAATGCCTGATGAAGAGCTTATATACGAAGAACCCTGATAAATTATCTTTTTTTTAACGAATAACCTTTTATTTTCAATATAGAATGATTGGGAGGAACATAATCAATTGAAGATCAGATCACCCATTGTATCTGTTTTAGGTCATGTAGACCATGGTAAAACCACCCTTCTGGATTTCGTCAGAGGTAGTGCCATAGCGCAGAAGGAAGCTGGAGGTATAACCCAACATATAGGGGCTACTGAAATACCCATGGAAGTAATAGAAAACATATGTGGCGATTTTATCAAAAAATTGGATATAAAAGATAAAATGCCTGGTTTATTCTTCATAGACACTCCCGGTCATGAAGCGTTTACTACTCTGCGTAAAAGAGGGGGAGCATTGGCCGATCTGGCCATAATGATGGTGGATGTTACCGAAGGATTTAAGCCCCAAACCTTTGAAGCTTTAAATATTCTGAAGATGTATAAAACACCATTTATCGTAGCAGCCAATAAGATAGATAAGATTTATGGCTGGCAAGTCCATGAAGACTCTACTTTTATGGAATCCTACAAAAAACAGGCTTCCAGTGTTCAGGAAAAATTGGACACCAGTATTTATCAGTTAGTGGGAATATTGCACGATGAAGGATTTGAATCAGAAAGATTTGATCGGGTGCAGAATTTTGCCAAACAGGTTAGTATCATACCAATAAGTGCTAAAACAGGTGAAGGAATAGCTGAATTATTAACTATGCTCATGGGTCTAGCTCAACAGTACCTGCAGGAACAGCTACAGATAGAAACAGATTCACCTGCTAAAGGAACAGTATTGGAAATAAAAGAAGAAACAGGGCTGGGAGTAACCCTGGATGTGGTTATATACGATGGTATTCTAAGAAAAAATGATGTTATTGCATTAACCATCACAGATGATGTTATTACCACCAGGATCAGATCACTACTTAAACCCCGGCCCCTGGAAGAGATTAGAGAATCTAAAAAAAGGTTTCGAAAAGTGGAAGAAGTGGTGGCTGCTGCTGGTGTTAAAATCGTGGCCCCTAATACTGAGAATGTTATATCCGGATCGCCTTTAAGAGTAGCTAAATCTGACTTTGAAGGAGTTAGAGAAGAAATTTTAAAGGAAATTGAAAGCATAAAAATAGATACACATGATATGGGTATTATGGTAAAAGCAGATACTCTTGGATCCCTGGAAGCACTGGTAAACATGCTTAAAGAAATGGAAATACCCATAAGGACGGCAGATATTGGTGATATATCTCGAAGAGATGTTATAAACGCTTCTATTGTGAAAAAAGAAGATCCACTACATGGAGTGATCATCGCTTTTAATGTGAAATTACTACCCAGTGCTGCAGAGGAACTTAAAAATTCAGAGGTCAAACTTTTCTCTGCTGATGTCATATACAAGCTTACTGAAGATTACGAGGAATGGCTAAAAGAGGCAGAAGAACGGAAAAGAGAGAAGTATCTGGAAGCTATAATACGCCCGGCTAAAATAAGAATAATCCCTAAACTGGTATTTAGATATAGTAAACCAGCAATCGCTGGTATTGAAGTGCTGGGAGGGACTGTTAAGAAAGATTACAGTCTAATGAGGGAAGATGGTTCCATGGTTGGAAAGGTGGAAAGTATGCAGGATAAGGGAGATAACCTTAAATCAGCATCAAAAGGTCAAAAAGTAGCCATGGCTATAAAAGAAGCTTTATTTGGGCGTGATTTTGATGAAGGAGAGACACTCTACGTAAATATACCTGAAAAACATTATAAAATACTTGAATCAGAGCTAAAATCCAAATTAAGCGAAGAAGAACTGGATATACTCCAGGAAATTCAGGATATTAAAAGAAAAGAAACCCCATCTTGGGGGATTTACTAGTTTACACTTTAAATTATTTTCCAAAAACGATAAATAACATGGTAAAGAAAAAGCAAATAAAGTGGAGGAGATAAATTGGCATTTAAATTAGTTATTTCAGAAGGTAAAAACAGCCATCAAATGGAAGTCCCGGCTGATCAGTCCAAGCAGTTCTTAGGTCTAAGAATTGGTGAGGAATTCGATGCTTCTAATGTAGGTTTAAACGGATACACTCTTAAAATAACAGGGGGAAGTGATAAAAACGGTTTCCCTATGAAAAAGGATGTGGAAGGACCTAGAAGGATAAGAAGTCTTTTATCTGGAGGTTCTGGTTTTAAACCTAGAAGAGCAGGACAGCGCAAGAGAAAAACCGTGCGAGGTAATACAATATCAGATGATATAGTTCAAATTAGCGCTGTAGTTGCCCAGAAGGGTAATAAAGATATTGAAGAGCTTTTAAAAGAAGAGGAGTAATTTTTGGGGGTAAGTTGTGAAAACACAGTCTGAAATAAATATTGGTCTGGTTGGACATGTTGATCATGGTAAAACCACTTTAACCAAGGCATTATCCGGAATATGGACCGATACACATAGTGAAGAAACTAAAAGAGGTATCTCCATAAGATTAGGATATGCTGATATTACTTTCCGCAGATGTATAGAATGCCCTACTCCCCAGTGCTTCACCACCGCTACAGTATGTGAACACTGCGGAGAAGAAACACAAATTCTAAGAAAAGTCTCTTTCGTAGATTCACCCGGACACGAAACCCTTATGGCAACCATGCTTTCTGGAGCTGCCATAATGGACGGCGCAGTACTAGTTATAGCTGCCAACGAACCATGCCCTCAACCCCAAACAAAGGAGCATCTTATGGCTCTAGATGTTATAGGAGTTAAGGAAGTTATTGTGGTTCAAAATAAAATTGACATCATATCCAGAGAACGTGCCGTAGAAAGTTACCAGGAGATTCAGGAATTTATCAAAGGCACTTGTGCAGAAGACGCCCCAATCATACCTGTATCAGCGCAACAGGGCGCTAATATAGATATATTAATCGAACTAATTCAGGAAAGGATTAGAACACCTCGTAGATCCCTTAGAAAATCTCCCAGGATGTATGTAGCCCGATCATTTGATATTAACAAACCGGGAAGTCAACCAGAAGAAATGGTTGGAGGAGTGATTGGAGGTTCTCTTATACAGGGTAAACTAAAAATTGGTGATGAAATCGAGATAAAACCAGGTGTACAACTTAAAAAGAAGGGAAAAGCTGAATGGATAAGTTTACATTCTGAAATCGTTGGTCTGGTTGGTGGAGGTGAAAATGTAGATGAAATAGGTCCCGGCGGACTTATAGGAGTAGCTACCAAATTAGATCCTGCATTAACAAAAGCTGACTCTCTATCCGGATCAGTGGCAGGTAAACCAGGAACACTACCTCCGGTGATATATGAATTCACCATGAAGACTCACCTGCTAGAGCGAGTGGTAGGTACCAAAGAGGAAAAGACCGTAGAACCAATTAAATCATCTGAACCGCTGATGATAAACATAGGAACCTCAACAACAATAGGTGTGGTTACCAGTGCACGTAACGATGTAGTGGATGTTAAATTAAAACTACCTGTTTGTGCTGATGAGGGTCAAAGAGTAGCCCTTAGTCGTAGAGTAGGTGCCAGATGGAGGTTAATTGGTTATGGTATCCTTAAATGAAGCAGTACTGGATGCAAATTTTTAATGATGGCTGCCCAGTTCCATCTGGATGTGGCCAGCCAACTTCAGGAAATTTTACCCCGGATCAATTTTACCGTGCCCTCTTTTGTTATTGATGAACTGGAGAACATTAAAATTAAATCCCGGGGAAAAACAAGAGCCGCCGCAGTAGTAGCCCTTAAAACTGCTAAATTACACCCTTTAACCATAAAGAAGATCCCCTTATCAGAAGGTGAGTTAGTGGATGATGCTCTTCTAAGAATATCTCCTATATTATGCACTAACGACCGTGAACTTAGAAGAAATGCCCGGGAAAAAAAAATACCCGTGGTTTATTTGCGTCAGCGGAAATATCTGGCTTTAGACGGATATTTGGATGTTTAATAGATCAGTAATTAAAATCAATATTAAATGATAAAAAAACACATGATATTATGATACTTATTAGATAATTCAGGAAATTTGGATTATAATAATTACATATTTTAATCAACCTTTTTTTAAGGTTGAAATTAGGAGGAAACTAAAAAATGAATCTCTGGAAAGAAATACCATCTGGACCATCAGCTCCAGAAGTAGTATATGCAGTCGTGGAAATCCCTAAAGGATCAAGGAACAAATACGAATATGATAAAGATAAAGAAGCATTTGCATTGGATCGGGTTTTATATTCACCATTCCACTATCCTGCTGAATACGGCATCATACCTCAATCATTATGGGATGATGGAGATCCTATGGATATCCTAGTTTTAATGGATGAAGCTACATTTCCTGGATGTGTGATTGAAACTCGTCCTATAGGTGTAATGAGAATGATTGATGGGGGAGATAGTGATGACAAAGTATTGGGAGTACCTATTAATGACCCTCGCTATGAAGAAATTAAAGACATCGCTGATGTAGCACCTGCCCTGTTAAAAGAAATTGAACATTTCTTCCAGGATTATAAAAAACTAGAAGGAAAAACAACAGAAGTTCTGGGATGGTATAACGCTTCTGAAGCTATAAAAGCCATTGAACATTCCATGAAATTATACAAAGAGATGTAAAACCACCATAAATCTTGGATCATCATCATTAATTTGATAATAATTATACATTATTTAAGAACAAAATTTCTATCAAATAAAATTCATAGATCAATTAAGAATTAGACTTAAACAGGTAATTAATAAAATTAATATTAAAAATCAAATATTACCTGTTAATCACCAAAGTAGAGGGATTTGATTGTATTTAATATCTAAAATCGAAGACACTGTGAGAATCCCACCCAGCCGTTTTGAAGAACCCATAAAAGAAATAGCCATAGAAGTCTTAAATGAAAATTATGTGGGTAAAATCGATAAAAAACTGGGATTAATGGTCACCGTTAAAGAAATAGAGGAAATAGGTACCGGAAGAGTAATAATGGGTGATGGCGCAGCCTATCACGATGTTATTTTTACGGCACTATTCTTTAAACCCGAACTACATGAAGTTGTAGAGGGTGAAGTAATAGAAATAACAGAATTTGGAGCATTCATACGTATTGGACCTGTAGATGGTTTGGTGCATGTTTCCCAAGTAACCGACGATTACATAAACTACGATGCTAAAAGAGGAGCTTTATTAGGGAAAGAATCAAAAAAGACACTGGAAGAAGGCAATAAAGTTCGAGCAAGAATTGTGGCTCTGTCCTTGAAGGGCAAATCTTCTAAAGAATCTAAAATCGGTTTGACCATGAGACAACCGGGACTGGGAAGATTCGAGTGGATCGAAGAAGAGAAAGAAAAAAAGAAAGAAAAAAAAGGCAAATCCAAAGGAAAAAAATCAAAAGATAAAAGTAGGAAGAAATAGAAATGGTCACTAAAGCATGTACCCGATGTCACAGAATAATGGAAGATGACCGATGCGCCATCTGTAATATAGCCACATCCAGAAACTGGAGTGGATTTTTGATCGTGGTGGAGCCTGAGAAATCAGATATAGCAAAGGAACTAAAAATAACCTTACCTGGAGAATATGCCCTGAGGGTTAGATAGTGCTAAAATTAAAAGAAGAGGAACGTTCAGCATTTAAAACACCATTTGGAGAGATTCAACCCTCAATAAAAAATATTAAAATTATCCTGGAAAAATATAAAAATAACCATAAACTTATAATTTCTATTGGCGATGCCACCACTATTAACCTCCATAAGGAAGGAATAATACCTGATTTAAGTATAATAGATAATCAAATTGGAAGGAAAAACTTAACAAATGATAATAAAATCAATTTTTACGATAATGTTCAATTACACGCTAAAAACCCGCCAGGAACCATCACTCAGGAACTTTATAATACCATCAGTAAAGCATTCGGATTGATTAAATCCGGATTTAAGGTATTAATAGTAGTAGATGGCGAAGAAGACCTGGCAGTGCTGCCCTGCGTGATTATAGCCCCCCCTGGAACCGTTCTGTTATACGGACAGCCCGGAGAAGGTGTGGTGCTCTGTGAAGTTGATAAATTTAAGGATAAAACAAAAGAATTAATGGATAAATTTGAAGGAGACTTAACATGGAAATCAATGTAACCCAAAAAACGGAAAATCCACTATTGGACAGGACAGAAATTCAATTTGACTGTACTTATCAAGGTGAATCAACACCAAAAGTCTTAGAAGTAAAAAACAGATTAGTAGCAGTACTTGATGTGGATAAAAACCTCTTAGTTGTGGATAAATTAAAACCTCAGTTCGGTGAAGGAAAGGCTAAAGGATATGCAAAACTCTACGATTCAGCTCAAAGTCTGTCAAATATCGAAAGAGAACACGTTATCAAGAAGAATCAAACCACTCAAAAAGAAGAAAATGAAGAATAATCTAAGATTATTCTAAAATACTCATATTTACCAATTTGGAGGAAAAATGATGAAAAAAAGTGAACTCTACCAAGTTAAAGATAATAAAATCATCAGAAAAAATCCAGAATGTGTACGATGCTCACACGGAGTCTTTATGGCAGACCATGGGGACAGATACGCCTGTGGAAAATGCGGATACACTGAATGGAAAACAAAAGATAGGAAAAATTAATTATTTCATTATATTTTATTTAATTATTTTTAAAACTAAATAACGGGTGTTATAATTGAATCTAAGGTCCGGAAGGCTTAAAGATAAGATGTCACATGATGCAGCAGACTTCACATCCTCCTTAGATTTTGACCGGAGAATTTTCCAGGCAGATATTCTCTGTAACCATGCACATACAACCATGCTAAAGGAACAGGGAATAATACCCTCAGATGATGCAGAAAAGATATTACAAACTCTGTCTAAACTGTCAGATGAAGGAATAGATGCATTAAAAATGGATTCATCAGTGGAAGACATCCATATGGCCCTGGAAAACTATGTAACTGACCAAATAGGAGAAACCGCTGGTTTCATGCACACTGGTAAATCCAGAAACGACCAAGTGGCCACCGATCTGCGAATGGTACTAAAAGAAGAACTGGAAAAAATACTAGCTGAAATATTAGACTTTATTTCTAACATCCTTGAACTGGCAGAAGAAAATACTGAAACAATTATGGTAGGCTACACGCATCTACAACATGCTCAACCCACCACTATTGCACATCACCTTCTCTCTTATGGTTATGCACTTAAAAGGGATTATGAACGAGTTCAAGATGCTTATAAACGGGTGGATATGTGCCCATTAGGTTCTGCCGCACTTACGACAACTAGTTTTCCCATCAACAGGGATAGAACCCGGGAATTATTAGGATTCTCCAAACTTATGGAAAACTCCATCGATGGAGTTAGCTCCCGTGATTTCATCGCTGAAACAGTCTCAACACTGGCAATTTTATCTTCCACAATTTCTAAAATATGTGAAGAAATGATCATCTGGAGTACCTATGAATTTGGTCTGGTGGAGATAGATGGCCAATACGCTTCCACATCATCGATTATGCCCCAAAAAAAGAACCCTGATGTAGCTGAGATTGCAAGAGCCAAAACAGCAGGAGTATACGGAGAATTGATAACTATTTTAACCATTATCAAATCTTTACCCCAGAGTTATAACCGTGATTTGCAGGAGTTGACCCCCCACTTGTGGAATGCTGTAGATAGCTGTCATTCCATGGTAAATATCATATCAGACATGCTTTCATCACTAAAATTCAATAGTGAACGTGGACTAGAACTGGCAGGAGCTAATTTTTCTACAGCAACAGAACTGGCAGACCTAATTGTAAAGGATAAAAAGCTTCCTTTCAGGGTTGCTCATCAGATTGTAGGAAGGACCGTTAGTAAAGCTATTGAAGCTGGCTTTAAACCCTCATATATCAATCCGGAATACATAGACATAGTAGCACATGAATTAACCGGTGAATTTTTACTATTGGACAAAGAACTGGTTAAACAGGCTTTAGACCCGGAAAAAGTTGTTCAAACCAGGAAAGTTGTTGGTGGTCCAGCAACAGCAGAGGTGAAAGAATCCATCAAACAATTAAGGATTTTTGTGCAGGTTGAAAGTGGCCAATGATCTATTTTTTTCTAATTAAATAATACTACCAATGAGGATGAATTTCCACCATTAAGAGATGACATAATGCAAAAATTAAGCAACCAACTCCAGAAAGAATATGATAGTATTCAGAGGATAGAATCAGAAGAAAATAGCTTAATTATTTTTGCTGATGATGATACCTTGTGGAAAATCCTGGAAAACCTACGAGATATGTTCAATATGGAGTTTGAAGCAGGATCAGGAGATGAACATTATATAAGAATTCTCCTTTAAATAAATTTAAAAATCCATATTAAGTATTACAATCATTAATCTCTTCAAATTTTTTTTACTTACTTCTTCACTAATTTCAATCTTCTAAAACTGGTGAACCCTAATATCCACAGTTTTAATAATCCATAAAGACCACTAAATTAAATTAATCCATGTTTATATTATTGGAACCGCAATTTGGACTGTATTTAACCCTGATTTCCATTAAAAATCCTCAATTTCGCAATATTTATATATGAAATTTGACAGATATTTTAGCATGAGAGAACAAACCACCAAAGAAATAATCGGAATAATAGCCATAATCATTGGTATATTAATAATCGTATACCCTGCTTTACTAGGATATCTGGCCGGGATTTTCCTGGTGATATACGGAGTACTGGAATTAATTATGATGCCTCGAGGATAGGTATTTAATTTAAAAAAATCATTGTTCTATCTTCATAAAGAAAATTTTTATTTTCTTTTCACTTATTTCTAAATAAACTCATAACCAGATCCAGAGCTTCACCTGGTTCTAATATTCCCGCCCTAGTTTCTCTTAGGACTCTCTGTACTGAATAACGGTTCATATGGTTATATTTCTTCACAGTCTCCACTAGTAAAGGACAGCCAAAACCTCCGGTAGTAAAAATCCCATATTTACCAGATAATGCTTTAGTTTCCCCTTTAGTAGCTGAAAGCATTGCTGGCAAGTTTATTCTTAGTAAATCCTTCTTATATGTTAAAGATTGTGACCCTGTTGCCAATAAATCCCCAAATATCAGAAATGGCGCCCTGATCTTCTGCCCATATCCCAGTATGGTGTCATCTATTAACTTAGAACATCTTCCACATGGATGATATCTACCCTCTAAGGCTCCTTCAACCACCGTAGTCATATCCACTTCCAGGTACTGATGTTCTACATTCAACGTTCTGGTAAGTTTTTCCACTCTTTCCCGATAATATTTAGGGAGAATAATATCCCCCGGGTTTACAGTAACAGCCAAAGGATTAAATCCCATCATATGTGCAATAATTAATGCAAAAGAACTGTCAACACCTCCAGATAATGCAACTATAGCTTTATTATCATTATCTGATTTTTCGTATTGATTTTCTTCTAAAATATATTCTGGACTATGAGGAAATTCAATCCGTTTTTTGAGAAGTTTCATAAGATTATTCAACGGTTTGGCAGTTTCTGTATCATAATTTTTTAAAACTCGTTCAAATTTCTTAAGGGCCAGCTCCATACGATATTGGCGAAGATGTAGATCTAAATAGGACTCTACATGTATCTTATTGATCTTCAAATCCTCCTTAAGTCTCCCCACCACCCATCCTCCTTTCCCTATAACCAAGGATTTTTCAGGACGGTCAGATGTGATAATAAGCAGTTCCTTATTATTTTCATTAAATATAATGTCTTTTATATCTGGTTTTATGTTTTCATGTCCTATCTCATTCCTTATCCTGGATATAGCCATTAATATATCTTCTTTTTTCATATAAATCATTTTAATATTAATAAGGGATTATGGATATTTAATAGGGAATTGCTGGTTATTTCAAATAAGAATTAAAAATCCCTTTGATAAATTGAGATACCACCTATCTTCTTAATAATATGATAACCGGGTATTTCCCATTTAGGATCTGTTAAAGTGTCTATATAATAATCCGCTTTATTATCCAATAAAAATCGGGCAAATGAATCTGGACCTACATATATTCGAGGAACCGCGAATTTAACCTCTTTTTTAAGTGTCCATGAAACTGCTGGGTCGTAATCTGAATAGATTACCTTGCTTTGATATTGGGGATCATACTCCATCAACCAGTCGCTGGCAGATTGGATCTGATAACCATATCCATGACGTGGTGTATGGCCCATATGTACAGCTGTTGTGGATATTAAGAGGATGAGGCCTATAATTAGATATATATATTCTATTTTTATTCTCTTAAAAGTTATTTGAATTTTATACTTTTCTAAAACTGTGCTCAAGCCTAATAATAAGAAATAAGCAAGTGCCGGAGACATGGTGATGAAGTAACGGTCCACTTTCAAGGGGATAATACTATGGAATATGAAGAATGCAACGAACCAGGAAAGGAATAAAAAATCCATTTCCAAATTTTCACCTGAGCCTTTTAATATTCGATAAGTCGCATAAAATGCTGCTAAAAATATTAGTTCTCCTATTAAGTATGAAGCGGAAAAGAAACTCCAAACACCCAGACAAATAAGAAAGACCAGTATTACAAGGTTTAAAATATTTCTTTTCTTGGGGGGACTGATGTTTTTCATTTTCTCCCGGATGATCCTGTAGAGATAAATCCCCAATCCAAAAAGAACGATTATGATCAGTATGTATGTGAGAATGGTGGGATATCCTCTTGAGGGATTCTGCACCTGGCTGTATACGCCTTGTAGGGGGCCTATGGATATGTAATTTAGGAGATTGAAGAGGAAATATAATTTATCAGGATTATATCCCAAATCATTAACCGCTCCTCCAGCTCCCATGATAGTAGAAGTTACCAAGTTTATCAGGGGGTTTAAATTACCCAGTTTTGTATAAAAATACATGATAAAAGGAATAAAAATTGCCAAACTTGTTAGAACACCGATAGTTATCTTCTTAAGATTCCGAACAAAATCATCATTTATCAAGAGATAGAGGAAAATAGGGAATATTAAAATGACTGAGGTGTAACGGGCCAGGAATGCTATCATCAAAAATGGGAATACAAGGTATAAGTATTTTGAATCTTTTTTAACACCCAAAACTAGTAAATAGATGGCCCAGATGGATATTGAAACTCCCGGGATATCTATACCTCCAGATACAGCCCATGTAAATATCAGGGGGAATGATATGAATATTAAACATCCCGTAAGGCTCTGTACTTCATTGAAGCGTTCTTTAAATAATAGGTATAGTCCTATTATTCCCCATACAAATATTATACTATCAAGTATGAAAATCGCATTTGCAGAAATATAACCCGCTCTGAAAATCAGAGAAGTTAAGAATGGCATCAAAGGAGATAAATAAATTACACTGAGATTTCCCACAGGAATACCTGTAAATATCAGTGCATTGTTAAGGTATACAAAGACATCGTAGTAAGGAACCCCAATATAAATCTGTTTATAGAGTAGATAAGCGTTTATGACCAGTGTGATCATCATCAGTATAAAAAGTGGTTTTTTATAGAGTTCTGCGATTTTATTCATAAAAAAATACTCCATTATAAAAGAAGAGTTTTCAGAATTTTTTATATCTTAAATTTTTTTTGGGGATCATGAAATTAAAATGTAATATTAAATATAATAAATTATTATGTACATTGATTTTGCTATTTTTATATCCCTTTTGATAGTACTTATTTTAAGCGGTATCACAGTCACCAAATCTATAACTAAAATATCATCATATCTAAAATTGGGACATTTTGCTGCGGGATTTATAATAATAGCAATAGCAACCAGCATACCAGAATTAGTAGTTGGTGTGACTTCAGCGATCGAAGGTGTACCTGAACTTTCATTGGGAAATGTTTTAGGTTCTAATGTTGTTAATTTATCCTTGATTATAGGTACAGCTGTACTAATTTCAGGTAAAGTAAATTTCAAAGATAATGAATTTAAAAATAAAATTACTATGCCATTTTTCTTGGCCCTTTTACCTGTTTTACTGGCTATAGATGGCTTATTATCCAGAATTGATGGTCTAATTTTAATTATTGTATTTATTGTTTATTTTCTACTAGTTTTCAGACAACCTTATTTTGATGAAGAGGAGGAATTGATAAATAAAAAACAATTCTTGAAAAATTTGATTTTATTTTCAATAGGGATTATTGCCCTATTAATAAGCGCCAGATATTTGGTTGATTATGCTATAATCCTTGCTAGTGAAATTGGTGTTCCTGTTTTTATAATTGGAATTATTCTGATTTCTTTTGGTACTTCTCTTCCTGAACTTATTTTTGAAACCATTTCATTACTTCATGGACATAAACATTTAGCAATAGGTGATTTAATGGGAAGTACAGTTGCTAATTCAACTTTGATTTTAGGAGCGGTTTCATTAATAAATCCAGTAATAATTCCAGACTTCACAGAATTTCAGGTAGTATCCATCTTTCTATTAATTCTAATTACTATTTTTATATTATTAATTAGAAGTAAATCAGGAATCACACGTTTTAGAGCAATATTATTATTTACCATTTATATTGTGTTCTTAATTATAATTGTATTAAAATTACCTAAAATTAACATATGATATTAATTTTTGACTAACGAGTAAAAACACCCATAATCTGTCCTTCATCGAGAATACGTCCTTCAATCCCATTTAAAAAATTAGATCTGTCTATAAGCGGGGGTAGATCTAATTCAATATCAAGTGCATAAATTTTAAAATAATATCTGTGAGTTCCACTGGGTGGGCACGGTCCTCCGTATCCAACACTGCCAAAATCATTTAAACCTTGTCTTGCACCATTATCTAGCTCTACTCGCCCCATAACATGTTCCGGTAGATCCCGAGTATCTGCAAGTATATTGAATAATATCCAATGAGCCCATAAACCCGTGGAGCATCAGGATCCTCATAGATCAGGGCCATACTCATTGTATCTTCTGGTAAATCATCCCAATTTAAGGAAGAGAAATATTTATACCATTACAGCTGTATATGTTGGGTATAACTCCTCCTTCCTCGAAAACTGTAACTGGTGATGTTTATAACCATTTTTAGCTCTCCAGATTTTTTGAAATGAAGTTAATTTATTATTTTAAACATACATAGTTAAATTTATCAAAATATTTTAAAGAATCATATAAACTCCAATAATAAACAATTATCTTATTATAATAGAACTTACCAATAAAATCTATATTATTTTAAACTTCTTTTTGGTGATAAATTTTGAGTAGAATATCCATACTAGATCGTGATCGCTGCCAACCGAAAAAATGCAATTATGTATGCATAGAATACTGTCCCGGAGTCCGCATGGAAGATGACACCATAACCATCGATGCGAAAACAAAAAAACCATTAATCTCCGAAGAATTATGTTCTGGATGCGGGATCTGCACAAACCGCTGCCCATTCCAGGCAGTTAACATCATAAACTTACCTGAAGCATTGGACGAACCCATCCATCGTTACGGGCAGAATATGTTCGAACTATTCGGACTTCCCAGTATAAGAGAAGAATCTGTTGTTGGAATGCTTGGCCCCAACGGAATCGGTAAATCAACAATTATCCGCATATTATCTGGTGAATTAAAACCAAATCTCGGTAATTATGATGAAGATGTAACTTGGGAGAGTATTATAAGTTATTTCAAGGGTTCTCAACTGCAAAATTACTTCAGAAAATTAGCCGACGGCGATATCAGCGTGGTTCATAAACCTCAGATGGTAGATCTACTCCCTAAATTTGTGAAGGGATCGGTTAAAGGCCTTTTGGAAGGAATAAGTCAAAGTGAAGATACAGGAGAAGTTGAAGAAACACTGGAACTTACAAACATCCTAAACAGAAATATTAAAAACCTTAGTGGTGGTGAATTACAACGGGTGGCTATTGCTGCTGCTGTATTGCGTGAAGCAGATTTCTATTACTTTGACGAACCCACCAGCTGGTTAGATGTGCGTCAACGTTTGAATGCTGTTAAGGTTATTCGAAATCTGGCGGATAAGGGTAAATCAGTCCTGGTTATTGAACATGACTTAGCAGCCCTGGATGCTATATCTGATTATGTTCATATACTATATGGAGAACCAGGAGGTTATGGGGTAGTTTCACAGTTAAGAGGCGTTCGTGTAGGCATCAACACTTATATCAATGGTTTCTTACGTGAGGAGAATGTGAGATTCCGTAAGCAGCCCATAATTTTTGAAGTGAGACCTCCATCCCATGGATTGGATACAGAAATTCTCACTGAATACACAGATCTTCGAAAAAAATTCAAAGGATTCTCACTATCAGTGGATGGTGGTGAAGTACATCATGATGAGATTATCACCGCCTTTGGACCTAACGGTATTGGGAAGACCACTTACGCCAAGATATTAGCCGGAGTAACCAGACCAGATTCGGGTAAAATTAATAATAAGGTGAAAGTGGCCTATAAACCACAGTACCTTACCTCAGATTTTAGAGGCACCGTCCAGGAACTTCTTATAACTGAAGCCCCTAATTATGGCAGTACCCTGTTTAAAACTGAGATCATGAAACCATTCTCCCTGGAGGAGTTAATGGATAAGGAAGTGCAGGATTTAAGCGGAGGAGAACTTCAAAGACTCTCCGTAGCTTTAACATTATCCCAAGATTCAGAAATATACCTTTTTGACGAGCCAACAGCTTTTTTAGATGTAGAACAACGATTAAAAACTGCTAAAGCAGTTAAAAGAGTGGTGGAAAGCCGTAACAGCGCCTCCATAATCGTGGACCATGACATAGTATTCATCGATTATATATCCGATAGGGCCATGGTTTTCTACGGAGAACCAGGTGTAGAAGGCCATGCCAGTGCACCTATGGATCTTCGCTCAGCCATGAACCGCTTCCTCTCAGATGAAGGCATCACCTTCCGTAGGGATAAGGAAACAAAAAGACCCCGGGTAAACAAAAAAAACAGTTATCTGGACCGGGAGCAGAAAGAGAAAGGAGAGTACTATTATTTGGATAGTTAAAATTATTATCAGCAGATTTTGATGATAATATCAATAAATTAAGTTGAAAAACCTATTATATCCTTTTTTTATACTCTAACTCTTTGAATCTGATCTTGAATTCTGTTCCTTGGCTTTTTTCTAGTTCAATTGATCCGTCTAGTTGATCTACCAGCGAATTCACCAGTCGCAACCCGAGTGTTGATTCTGTATTTTTAAAGTCGATATTTCTGGGCAAACCAACTCCATTATCACCTATTGCAATTTCAAATTCCCCATTCAGACGATACATTTTTATATATATTTCATTTTTATCTTTTACCTCGGGGAATGCGTATTTGAGGCTGTTGGAGACTAGTTCGCTTATTATTAGGCCTAGTGGGACTGATGTTTCCACATTTAAATAAACTTCATCCACATTTATTTCATTTTTAATTATGTTTTCAACACCATAAGTGTGAAATAAGTTTGACAACATACTTCTTAAGTAATCAGAAAAGTTTATATGGCTTAAATCTTCCGATTGGTATAGCATCTCATGAATCATAGCCATAGAAAGAACACGGTTTCGACTTTCCTGTAAAACGTTTACTGCCGTAGGATCCTCTTTAACATAGTCTTCCTGTAAAGCAAGTAAACTGGAGATTATCTGTAAATTATTCTTCACCCTATGATGAATCTCCTTAAGGAGCATTTCTTTCTCCTTTAAGGAAGATTTAATGGTGTTTTCGAATTCCTTTCGTTCAGTGATGTCACGGGCAACCATTACAATGTAAGGTTCATCACTAAAGAATACCACGCTTAAATTGATCTCCATGTTTATTTGGGAGTTATTCTTTTTCTTCAGGAATGTTTCAATAGTTTTACGGTTTTCTAAATTATCAGTACTGATTAAATTGTTGATAATATCCTTCATTCCCTCTATTTCATCAGGGACAATGAGATCCTCCAAAGACATTTCCAACATTTCCTGAGAGGAATATCCCAATTGTGCACTTGCCGAGTTGTTAAAATCAACGAATCTACCTGAGGAAATATTCGAAAGAAATATTATATCATTCGTTTCATCTAATAATGCCCTAAATCGTTCTAATTCAGAAAGTCTCTCTTGTAACTCTGGATAATAGCTCTTTCTAATGGATTGTTCTCCTAATCCAATTATTTTTTCACGAATAGAATTCCAATTATTATCACCATTAGAGTGCATTTATAAATATCTCCTCTACATCACTCTGAGTTGGTCTTCTAGGATTTGTAATGATACAAGCATCATTCATGGCCTTACTGGCCAGTTCAGGAATATCTTCAAGTTTTACTCCAACATCTTTTAGAGAATGATTTATGTTAGCCTGAGTTTTCAAATCCCTTATTCCCCCAATAAGAGTTTCTTTAGCCTCCTCATCATTTAGCTCTTCCATTTTTAGTCCAAGGGCTTTGCCAATTTGTCTGTATTTTCTGATTTCTGATTCAAAATTAAATTCCATCACATGATCCAGAAGTATGGCGTTACATTCCCCATGGGGTAAATCTAGAAAACCGCCTAAACTATGGGCCATGGCATGGATTAATCCCAGACTAGCATTGGAAAATGCCAGTCCCGCATATGAACAGCTTAACAATATTTTACCTCTTAAATCTATATTTTTAAGGTCTTTACTGGTGGGAATGAGGTTCGATGCTACTAAGTGGATGGCTTCTAGTGCATGTAAATCTGTGATGGGTGAGCTGGCGTTAGAAACGTATGCTTCAATAGCATGGCTTAAAACATCGAATCCAGTGCATATAGTGAGGAATTCATCCATGGTAAGTGTTGTTTCAGGATCGATTAGTGCAACATCCGGCACCACAGTTTTACTGATTATGGCCATCTTTAATTTTCGTTGATCATCTGTTATTATGGCAAATTGTGATAGATCTGCAGCGCTTCCTGCTGTGGTGGGTATGCATATCAATGGTGGGGATGGTAAGGAGACTTTATCTACACCTTCAAATTCATATACCTCTTTATGATTGGAACTTACAATCCCTATGGCTTTAGCACAGTCCATTGGGCTTCCACCACCCATTGCTACTATTAAGTTACATTTTTCTTCAATATATCGTTTAGATCCCTCTTTAACCTGGATAGCAGTGGGATTTGATTTTACATTTTTATAAATTTCATATTCAATTGCTTCATTTTTTAAAACATCAAATATAGGATCTACCAAACCTAAATCCAATACATTAGAATCGGTGACTACTAATACTTTACGGGCTCCGAAGTTCTTAGCATAACGTCCTACTAAAAATCTTGCACCTGAACCAAAGATGAACTCTGGGGCTACAAATTTTCTAAGTTCCAACAAATCGTTTGTCATGGTCTTCTCCTATACAAATATTTAATTAGCAAAATTAATATTTCTTTTTATATTAATTATTTGATAATAAAATAATATTTTATATGATCTTTTTTAGCTTATCCGGGAATTTACTATGAAGATTCTAAAATTCTCCTAATAATTTGATATACCAATAAATGTACATTTATTGATTTAATATTTGGGGATTATTCCTTTTCTATCTAATATGACTATTAAGGCAAAGAAAGCTAGACAGATGAATATAAAAAATCCAGAAAGATAAATTCCATTTATAAGATAGAGTAGTAAGGAGAATAGTATGAAAATTATTCCTACTTGAAATTCCAATTTCATATCCTTAACTTTATATTTTAAATTTTTAATAGGTTTTTTAAATTCTCCAAATTGGAAGGGTCTTCTATGAATCGTGGTGGGATACTTCTCTGGATGGATCCTTTTATTCCCAGTAATTTTTCCATAACAGGAGATACAACATGATAAGGTCTCCCTAGTTTATTTAACTTTATTTCGCTAATTAATATTGGTTTATCCAATATTTTACTTTTATTTCCATCCCCTACTATTATAACCAGATTTTTAAGTCCTTTAATTTGTTTGATATGTGCATTATTTGAATATTTTTGGGAGTATTGAATTATTTCATCAGCTTTTAACCTATTAAAGTCAATTATTTTTTTAACTTTTAGGTATCCTATTATATAAAGTGCTGTTGGGTATTTATTATTCTTATAAGGTTCTAATCCTGCATAGAATACTAATAAATCATTCATATCAAGTTTGAGTAATGATTTTCTTTTTGATGTTGCATCACCATAGGTAAATGTTTCAAACTCCGGATCGAAATGTATTGGTTGTCTGTGAATTTTTTTAGGCGTATAAAAAGAAAATGGTCTGTTTTTTATTCCCTGAGTATTATAAAAGGTTCTCTTTTCTCTTGTATCCTCCATCTCAGGAATGGGAATATATTCAAAGGTACCATCTTGGAAAATAGGTCCTAAGCAACCCCCACATCCTTTATCAATCCCCACCCGGAGTAGCATGGCCTTCATAAAATCCTCTTGGTGTACGGAAGGATTAAAAAAATAAAAAGTAATTTTAAAAATATTATTTTTCAGGTTTTAAATCGTCCATAGCTTCTTGGAAACATTCAGCAAAATATTTTACATGTTCGGTGGGTATGGAGAAGCTTACTCTGAGGTATCGGTGCCCATATTCTTTGCTGGTGTATGTTCCTTCTCTTGCAAAAATACCCCTTTCCAAGAGATAATCTGCTAATCTAGAGGGTTTAACTCCAGTCTCATATATATCTATGGCCAACATATTTGCATCTGAAGGGTAAACTGGTAAGAATGCTCCATCAACCTGATCCACTGCCTTTTTAATTATTTCCTGGTTGGATCGGGTGGTTTCTTTGATTCTGTCCAGCCATTCATATTTGGAGTTTATCGCTGCAATGGCTCCTTTCTGGGCAACTACGTTGGTTCCCAGGTCGTTTATGAGTATGGTGCGTACTGAACTTATAAGTTCAGGTGAAGCGATCATGGCTCCTATTCTGAGTCCTGCCATCCCATATATTTTGGAGAAACTGTATATGGTGATGGTCCTTTCTGGCGCATACTTGGCCATTAAATGATGATCCCTTGCAAAATCTTGATAGGTGATGTCATGAAGTAGATAGATATCATGTTCATCTGATATTTCCTTAAACTCTTTTATTTCCTCCAGAGTATAGGATGATCCCAGTGGGTTCAGAGGGTCGATCAGACATATGAGTTTGGTGTTCTCGTCCAAATTCTCCCGGGCAAGCTGGGGGGTCAGTTTATAACCGCATTCTGGGTTGTAGATGGGAATTGATCTTACCTCACCAAATCTGCTGCAGAAATTATCTATTATAAGATAACCGGGATCACAGGTTAAGGTGTTATTATCAGGTTCTAGAATATTATTTGCAGTGTGATAGAGTGATTCTGTAGCTCCAGCGGTTATTAAACAATCAAATCCATGGGTTAACCCCAGATCTTCCTGTACTAAATCTTGTAATTCAGGAAATCCATCTGGCGGGGGATATTTAGCGTAATCTCCCTTTTTTATACTGCTAACCATGGCCTCCATTATCCCATCTTTATCATGTAGATGGTTGGTGTTTTGACCCATCCAGATGATGTCTTGATCATTGTAAACATAGGTAAAAAATTCGTTTGGATTATCAAAACCTTTGGGTATGGACTTAACCTCTCTAGCATATTTTTTTCTAGAAATCATAGTTTATCACAACTTAACTTGAATAAATAAAATCAGCAACCAGACATTAATAACTCGATTTATTAAATTTTAAGTGAAATAATAATTATTTTATAATCTTTAAGAGACCATATTCATCTTTTATAAATTGAACTGATTCGTATAATCACTTGATACATAAAATGAAACAATTATTATTTCCGCTAATGGTTTAACTGAAACATTAATTATTTTTTATAAAAATTTAATCATCACCTAATTTAAAATTTACTCTTTTAAAGTCATATCAGTCCATCATTTACTATTTTGAAACGGGCCTTAAGACCTTCCGGACGACTTCTATGTCTCTTTAAAATGGCATATCTCTCCCCATCAACATCTCCCCGGGCCAGTTCAATCATAATCTTGCTCCAATACTTTAATATGGTCCCGCCTACTGGTGCTATCACACTGGTAGTTCCGTCATCTCCAAATGCTGAATAAATCTGGTTGGTGATGATCACCGCAACATTATATTTTCGAGCAATTCTGGATAAACGGCCCATCTGTTTGCCCAGTTCACGGTTAACCTGAGTTAAATCACCATCTTTAAGTCGGTAAAGAGCTACTGCAGAATCAAGGATCACCAAATCCACTTCCTCTTTTCCTGATTCTAAAAGATTTTCTATCTTCTTTAAAACTTCATCCTGTTCCTGAAAAGTTTTTGGTTCAAATATCAGCACATTACTAGCTATATTGTCAAATTCATTTCCCGATATCTGTTTAAACCTTTCTATAGATAATCCTCCTTCTGTATCTACAAATATGGCCTTATTCCCCTTTTTTACACCTTGTACCATTAAGTTCAATGTAATATTTGTTTTACCAGATCCCGGAGGCCCATAGAACTGAGTTACACAGCCTTTCTCTACTCCTCCGCCTATGATGTTATCAATAGAACATTTAATAGGTATCCTATCTTCCTGATCCATATCTTTCATTACTTTCAAGATTAATCCTCTATAATTAAATTGATTACAAACCTAATAAACTCTATTTTAATTTACTTCCCATGATATTTAATACTTTTAGATATCCAGAGTATCATCATAGATGTAAATTAATAGACCTTTATAAAATAAGTTAATTCTAATCCCTCTCAACTTTTAAATACAGGTATCAGCCCAGGATTATCTCCTGTGATACAGGAACCGCCTTTAGAAGTTACTATAAATGTATTTTCTATCCCCACCATACCTATACCATCTATACCTTTTTTCGGTTCAATTGCAAAGACCATTCCCTTTTCCAGGGGTTCGTTGAATTTCTCTGCAATCACCGGCAGTTCATCGATAAGCAGTCCTATTCCATGTCCCAGGAATTTAACTCTACGCCCTTCAAAGCCCATGAAATTCTCCAGAAAATCCGGTTCCAGATCATTCATGATATTAGTGTAAATCTCAGAAGGTATTGCCCCTGGTTTCAGCTGGGACGCAATTTCATTCTGTATCTCCACACATTTCCCATGGGCATCTAAGGCATGCTGAGGAAGTGAATGTCCGAACATATACGTCATGGTCTTATCTGTATTATAACCTTCGTATGCACATCCTATGTCAAGGAAAACCAGATCTCCATTGTTTAATTTTTTATCACGACTCCCCAATACTGGTGCTGACGGACTTAATCCTTTATTACCGCTGGCACCATCAAAATAGGAAGGATATAAAGAATTAATGCCAAACCCAATGTGTCCCAGTAAAATTTCAGTATCAAACATACCAAAACGAGTTAGACCCTGATTTCCTTCCCCAATAAGGATTGGAAAGAGTTCTGCTCCCAGTTGAGCTTCGCTCATCCCCTCGCGCAGCATCTCTGGAACTATATCCTCCAGAACATGCTGGTGGATTTTGCCAGATTTCCTCATCATGGATAATTCATAAGGGCTTTTAACAGATCTTAACTTAGCCAAAGCCATATCCAGGGGTTTAAAATTCTTAAAGGGGAAGTGTTTATTAAATCTTTGATATAAGGCCAGTGGTATTTTTTCCGTTTCCAGATATACAGTATCTGGAAGTTTTCTTAAGTTTTTGGCTGCATCTCTAAAACTATTCATATGTTTGATTTCAGGGAATCGAGATTCATCCAGTGCCCTTTCATAACTTCTTCTCACCCAAAAAACAGCCTTTTCATTGCGAGGAATTAGTAAAATTCCATCTTGCATGGTTCCTGTGAAATAGAAAAGGTTGATCTTACTGAATATAACCGCCATCTTCCAATCCGAGTTGGATAAATCCATGACATTTTTAAATCTCTTTAAACGATTATCTAGTTCTGTTTTTGGTGTTTTATTCATATAATGAACCCCTTGATCGAAATGATTTTATTAAGCATCAAATTTTCATTCAATATTTAAATCCAATTTAACATCCATAGCTCCTTTTCTAAGGATTTTAGGCGGGTTTATTGTCCAATCTATCACTGTCGATGGTGTACTTTTAGCTTTTCCACCATCTATAATTAAATCAACACTTTCCCCCAGTTTTTCTGCAATATCCTCCGCATATTCTGGAACAGTTCCACCAGATATATTGGCACTGGTGGCGGTTATGGGGAATTCTCTGCACAGTTCTCGGCTTATTTTATTATTGGGAATTCTTACTCCAATTTTATCCGTACCAGCAGTTAAAAGTGATGAAATGTGTTCTCTTTTTTTTAAGATGATGGTATAGGGGCCAGGTAAAATCTTCTTTATAATTTCTTCTCCCTTATCTAAATATGCTATTTTATGAATATCCGCTATTTTAGAAACACAAACAGATAAAGGTTTATTTTTTGACCTATTTTTCAGATGATACACCTTTTCTATGGCTTCATCAGAGAATAAACTAGCACCTAAACCATAGATTGTATCGGTAGGATAAACTATCGTACCATCATCTTTTAAAATATTTATAGCCTGTTTTATTTTCTCCTTTTCTGGGTTTTGAGGATTTATCTGAATTAATTTCATCTATTGTATAATTTTCATCCAAAACATATATCCTTTTATAATTTTAATTAAATTTCATGTTAGATAAACTAAGGCCACAGGTTAAAATAGTATTAGACCCTTTGGCAGGAGTATTGAAGGTTAACCCCAATATTATAACTATTATCGGCCTTTTGGTTGGTGTTTTATCTGCTTATATGTTTGCATCAGGAAATTTACTTCTAGGTGGTATCTTTTTAGGTATAAGCGGTTTTATTGATATATTAGATGGTGCCATTGCCCGTAAACAATCCAAGATAAGTATTTTTGGTGGTGTGCTGGATTCCACGGCAGATAGGTTTTCAGATGCCTTTATTATAATTGGAATTATTTATGGTGGCTTTATAAATTGGATTTTTGGAGTTTTAACTTTACTTGCCTCTTTTTCGGTGAGTTATGTCCGGGCCCGGGCTGAATCTGAGGGGATAAAATGTGATGTGGGGATAGCAGAAAGACCTGAAAGACTGGTGATTTTAATGGCCGGGGCATTTTTAGGTTATTATATAAGCCCCCTTATCATGACTGCTGCGGTGCTAATTATGATGGTTTTAAGCTATTTAACTGTTATACAAAGACTGTATCATTCCTGGAAAGAGTTGAAGCAAAAGGAATAGTAACAAATAACAGTTATTTTATCACAGCTTTCAAATTCTACTTTATGTAGGTGTATAGAAATGGATGAAGTTAATAGGATTAAAAAAGATGTGGAACTCTTTGCAAAAAATATAAAAGAAGTTGAATCCATAGATGTTAGTGCTAGAGAAGAAGAGATAGTACAGATGGCCAAAAACTACTCCCAGGACACCATATATTATCTGGAAAAACAGGATAAATATACGGCCTTTGGTTGTATAACCTATGCACATGGCCTACTTGATGCAATACGTCTGCTTCATAAAATAATTTAGGACATATCCAATGAATTTGAAGGGATAAAATGGTTAATTTATTCAGGAAGGAGTCTCAAGTAGAAAAACTGGCAAAAGAACATGTAGAGATTGTTCATCGAAGTATTCATAAACTTAAAACAGTTTTAACTTATTTCTATATTGGAGATTTTGAAAAAGTGGATAAAGAAGTAGCTGAACTATCTAAATTGGAACATGATGCCGATGAGATCAGGCGAATGATGGAGCTGGAATATTATCATGGAGCTTTCCTACCTTTTGATCGGGAAGACCGCATCGCATTAGCTGAGTTAGTGGACAGTATTGCGGATATGGCTGAAGAAACCGCGTATAGCATATGTCTAAGCAGATTAAATTTCCCAAAAAAGGGGCAGAATGATTTTGAAAAGTTCGTAGATGTGATCTGTGAAAGTGTCTCTGTTTTAACCCAGTGTGTTGAAAAATTAGATAAGGATATGGGAGAATCCATAGCAAAGGCCCATCAGGTGGAATATCTGGAAGATGAAGCCGATGCTATCGAAAGAAAAATCATTAAAACACTTTATCAACTATATAAGGACGAAAAAATCGATCTATTCACTCTGTTGGAGCTGAAAAATATCACCATTAAACTGGGGACTATTGTAGACCGGGCGGAGAACGCCTCGGATCGTGCTCTTATTATTGCAGCTAAAAGGAGAGGTTGAACTTGGAAAAGAATTCTCAAAAGATGCAAAATGCTACTTATGATCTTAAATTTCTCCTGAACAGGGAATACCCTAAAAAAAATGCCTTGGAATTCATTGGGAATCATTATTTACTGGATCGAGATGAACGTAACTATTTACTTAGAACCATATATTCCAATGAAAAATCAGAAGGCCGAAGGAGTAAAATAGTACCCATAAGTAAGATCAGAGGTAAAAATCTGTTTATAGACGGTTATAATGTACTTATCACGGTTGAAAGTATTTGTAAATCCGAAAATTCTATAGTAATATGTGAAGATGGTGTTTTAAGAGATATTAACGCCGTTTTTGGCAAATATAAATGTAAAGAGAGAACTAAAATCGCGTTAAATTCCATTATATCCCTGATTAAAATATATCAACCTATAAATACTCATTTTTTCTTTGACAGTCAAGTCAGTAAAAGCGGACAACTGTCCAAGATCACCGAACAGATCATGAGAGAACAAGAAGTTACGGGAAGTGCTGAAACAGCCCCTAATGTTGATTATCAGTTAATAAACTTATCAAATGAAACTGATGGTGTGGTTGCATCCAGTGACAGTGTAATCATGGACAAAGTAAATTATATATTGGATATTCCCAATTTCATACTCAAAATCAAGGAAAAGAATTTATCACTATCAAAATTAATAAATTGAAACTCGTTAATAAAAAAAATCTATCTATTATTTTTTCATCATTCAGAAAAAAATAAGAAATATTTTGTTAAAATAAAAAAAGGATATAAATCTTATTAAAAGGTTAAATATCCTATTAAAATATTAAAAAAGATTAGATATCATTTTATAATCAATCGATATCTATAAATCTTCCTTCTAATTTTTCAAGCACACCGGGAAGAGTGGTATATTCCATTTCATCTGCAGGTAACCTGTGAGGTTCGAATGGTCCGTGTCTTCTCATGTATTCTGCTATTTCTGATGCTAAAGCTCTGGATCTGTCATATGCAGGGTCGTCGAATAAATCCATAGGACCTATCAGTTTACTATCAGCAATTTGGAATCCTAGGGCTATAATTCTTGGAGGTCCATCGAATCTTATGGGATGAGCGTTTTTCTGGGCAACAGGCATTAATGGACCGTTATGTGATCCTCTCATCCATCCTCCTACTAAATGAGGGAATGCGAAAGGTTCAACCACTTCACCTGCTGCGGGGAAACCTGATTGTGATCTAACGATGGCCACAGGATCATCTTTTCCCACGTATTTTCCGGCCATGAGGTTCAATCTTTCGGTACTTACTGATGCTGCTATTTCATTATCACTTTTACGGTAGATGTGTTTGATTACGTAGCGGCTGATTGTTCCTAAAAGTGCTGCTAAATCGTATATCTCTTCGGGACAGGACATTATAACTTTTTTATGTTCCATAACATCATAAACTTCATATTTGAAACCATCGTGGAGTGAAGGGTCTATTACTAATCCTGCTGTGTTGAAAGGATCTGCAAACATTCTAAACAGTGGCATGTTGAATGCACCGGGTTCGGTCTTGTCACAGCAGAAGATTATTACCGGGTCACTGGGTCTTTCTTTAAACTCCATCTCCGCCACTCCAGGCCCCATTCCTTTAATGTTACCTGAAAAGGTGTCTGATAACATGTCCTGACCAGCACCATAAAGTTTCAGTTCTCGAGCTACGGCTGTAGCATCCATAAATGTGTCGAATGCTAATTTATGGACTTCTTCATTCTCTTCCCCATTTCGATGGGTCATTATCAATTCAGTGTCATCACCACAGTTAGTAACGTGGAAATCTTCCAAAAGGCTTTCATCTAAAGCTTTTTTTAAGTTTTCTTTACATTTCTCAAGTATCTTCTCATGGGCCACTACATGTCCGGCCACACTTCCTACATCTGCTTTTATTACACTAATGGTAGTTTTTGTCATCAAATACACCTCCAATTTTGCAAAATTTATCTAAGAATAGCCAAAAGCTGAATTTATTAAATCTTTAAAATTTGTAATATTTATTTAAACTGATTTTACTAGCTTTAGGCTATCTATAAGAATATCCAGTATAAATTATGTTTAAAGTATACAATATAAATTTATGTTTTAACCATTTAGGATATCAATTACTATATAGAATTAGAATTTATCCAATTAATTAGAAATAAAATATCTGTTGAACTATTATAGTTTTATAAAAAATATAATTCAAAATAAACTACCTTGAAATTGTTATTTCATGGATTTCAGTTTTCTTATTATTTCCTGGGTCATATCTTCAGTTTTAAAGTTACCTCCCAAGTCTGGTGTGATTTTCTTCCCTTCATTTAAAACTTCTATAAGTGCTTTTTCCAATTTTAAAGCTTCTTCTTCCTCGTGAAGATATTTTAATAACATTACAGCAGATAAAATCATTGCTGATGGATTTGATATACCTTTACCTGCTATATCCGGCCCTGATCCATGAACTGGTTCGAATAACCCGTTTTTATTCCCTATATTGGCTGATGGAGCTAATCCTAAACCTCCGACGAGCCCAGCGCCTTCATCTGATAATATATCACCGAATAGATTTGTAGTTACTATACAATCAAATTCCTGGGGTTTAGTCAATAAGAACATGGCCATGGCATCCACATATTTATCATCTGCTTCAATATCAGGATAATTTCCAGCTATTTCATAAAATATACGTTTGAATAGCCCATCACTTAATTTTAATACATTAGCTTTGTGAACTGCTGTCACTTTACTTCGTTCGTTTTTTTTAGCATGTTCAAATGCAAACTTAGAAATCCTTTGGGACGCTTTGGTGGTTATAACTCGTAAAGCTGTTGCTCCATCTTTAGTTTCCTCTTCTATGCCAGAATAAAGACCTTCTGTGTTTTCTCTGATGATGACCAGATCCAGATCATTATATAAACTTCTCACTCCAGAATATGATTTAATAGGCCTGATGTTAGCATATAAATCCAGGGCTTTTCTCAAGGTTATTATGGCACTTTTTTGGCCGGGTACGGTGGTAACCGCCCCAAAAAGTACTGCATCAGCTTTACGGGCTAGTTTTATGGTTTCTTGAGGGATAGTGGATCCTGTCCGTTTATAACATTCATTTCCAGCATAGGCTTCTGTATAATTAAATTCAATATTTAAACAGTCTAATACTTGAAGGGCAGCATACATTACTTCCTGTCCAATCCCATCTCCAGGTATAATGGTTAATTTATACATAATAATCCCTGATTATAGATTTTATTATAAAAAACAGACTAATATCATTTTTTATACATAAAAACCTTGTTTTTGTTTTTTTTAATAATTGGATAAGTATATGGCTAAGAAAGATTATAATATGTATTTACTCTTAGTAAATTGTATCTAAATAAAATAACATAACTCGAATTATCCCATTTTATACAACAAAAAATGGAGAAATTGAAAATGGAAAGGCAAGATAATATTAAAAGGTTGATTCAGACTTTAGAAGATGATGATGAACTGGTCAGAGTACAGGCTTCAGAATTATTGGAAGAAATGGGTGAGCCTGCGGTTGAACTTCTAATCGATGCATTAAATAATCCTAATAAAAATATCAGAAGATATTCGGCCAGAGTTTTAGGAGAAATTGGTGATATAAGAGCTATAGAACCACTGATTGGTAACTTAAAAGACGATAATAAATGGGTTCGTCGTGAGACCTCTGGTGCTCTCAGTAAAATGGGAGATTCCGCAACTCAACCCTTAATCAAGGAACTCAAAGATCCTGATTGGAGAGTTAGAGGGGGAGTTGCATGGGCTTTAGGACGAATAGGAAATAATGAAGCAGTAGTGCCTTTAATAGATGCATTAGAAGATGATAGCGGGTTTGTAAGAAGTGGTGCCGCCTGGTCATTAGGTAATATCAATGATGAAAGGGCTGTAGAACCATTAAAAAAGGCATTAGATGATAAAAGCAGTTATGTGAGAAAAACAGCAGAAAAATACCTGAAAAGTTGGGGTAAATTAGATTAATTCATATTAACCTTACATTGTGTTTATTATTTGTAAAAATAAGTCCAATCTACTTATTTTATTTTATTATTTTTTTAAAGAGAGAAAAGCAAATAATTTATTATCTAGAATATGCAATAATAAATTGAAGTTCTTTAATTCCTTTTCATGGAATAATTTTTTATTCTAATATTAAATCTGAGAAGGTGATATCATCAAAGTCAGTGTAATTGGTGCCTCAGGCAGAGTGGGAAGAGCCGCTGCATTTTGTCTTGCTGAGGAGAATATGGTAAGTAAACTGGTATTATTATCTCGAGAAGAAAGTCTGGCAAAAATACAAGGTGAGTCTTTGGATATGTATGATGCCATGGCCGCTAAAGATATTCGTATTTCTATAACTTCCTCATGTGATATGGAAGACCTGCAAGATTCTGACATTGTAGTTATTACAGCCGGTGTACCTCGTAAAACTGGTATGTCCAGAATGGAAATAGCCGTCCCCAATGCCAGAATAGTTGCCGAATATTCCAGTTTAATAGCTGAATATTCGCCTAATTCTATAATACTGGTTGTGTCAAATCCTGTTGATGTTATGACCTATGTGGCTTTAAAAGCATCTGGTTTCGATAAAAATAAAGTTTTTGGCTTGGGAAATCACCTTGATTCTCTTCGACTGAGGAATATGCTGGCTAAACATTTCAACATACACGTAAGTGAGATACATACCAGGGTTATAGGGGAACATGGAGATCACATGGTTCCTTTAGTTAGCTCCACATCTATTGGAGGTATTTTACTTAAGAATTATGCTTTAGGTGGAACGATAGACATTGAGGGAATGGTAAAAAAGGTAATAAATGCCGGTAGTTATGTAATTAATAAAAAAGGTTCCACTGAGTTTGGGCCTGCTTATGCTATTGCCAATATAATAAGTACTGTTTTAAAGGATGAAAAGAGAATTTTAACGGTCAGCGCTTATCTAGATGGCGAAATAGAAGACATCAAAGATGTTTGTCTCGGAGTACCTGTTAAATTAGGTATAAATGGGATAGAAAGAATAATTCCCATAAAAATGAATGATAATGAGACAAAAGCTTTATTAAATGCTGCTAAAGTTGTTAAAAAGAAAACTGAAGAAGTAATGAAGAATTTGTAAATTTTTTTATTAATTTTTTTATTTTTTTATTTCTATTTTTTAATGTTTTTATGAAATTTTTCATACGTTAGCTTTATATATTTGTTCAGTTATACATTGTTTTAAGCACTTGATTTTGAACATTGTATAAAAAAAGATTGTTTTTAAAAATTTATTTCAAAAAATTTGTTTGTCGGAAACATATTTCCGTTAACTTTATATATGTTCTTGTTGATAATATCAGATAATAAATAATACTGGCTCAAAAAGGAAAGTCCGTGATGATAAAAATAGGAATATTGAATCTACAGGGAGATGTCCAAGAACACCTGGATGCCACCAACAAAGCAATGGCCAAAATTAAGATCCAAGCTAAAACATTGAAAGTAGAAACAGCTGAAGAAGTTTCCAAGTGTAATGGTATAATAATATCTGGTGGAGAAAGCACTGTAATTGGAAAATTAATAAAAGAAGAAGGAATCGACCAAGTTATACGAGAAAATAACATAGCAGTATGGGGTACCTGTGCAGGAATGATAATTGTCGGGAGAAAAACTGATTATCAGCAGCCCTTAATTGGTTTAATTGACATGAATGTTAAACGGAACGGATTTGGTGGACAGAAGCTTTCCTTTGAAAAAGAAATTGAGATATTAGGAGATAAATTCCCTGGAATTTTCATCAGAGCCCCTTATGCCCATTCAGTAGGAGATAAAACAGAAATACTGGCCAGAGTTAATGATAGAATAGTGGCTGTTCGGGAAGGAAATTGCCTAGCCACCGCATTTCACCCTGAACTAACCAAAGATACTAGAATTCATGAATATTTTATTAAGGAGGTTTTAAATTGTGTGGAATAGCAGGAGTGGTATATAAAGATGGTAAAATTCATCCTGTAGGAGACGCCCTAACCAAAATGCTGGACGCCCTACAACACAGAGGGCCAGATTCAGCAGGGTTCGCCATATATGGAGGCCTTGGACTTTCAAAAAACGAGTACCTGTTAAACATAGAAATTAAAGAATCACCAGGCCTATTAGAAGAAGTTAAAAACACTGTAAATTTAATCACCCCAATAGAGAAAGAAGAGATAATACCCTCAGTGGAAAATTTTATAATCTACCGATGCAAAGTGTCTCTGAACTCATTTTCCGAGTTAAAACCTCTCATAATGAGAATTGACAAAATTGATGATGTCATAGTACTTAATGGAAGTCATTCATTTGAAATGATAAAGGATGTAGGGCTGGTTAAAGACATAGCAGCCAGATACGATACCCAGGATAAAATGGGAACCCATGCCATCGGACACACTAGATTCTCCACAGAAAGTATAGTAGATCGTTACCACGCCCACCCATTTCAAAGTTATATAATTCCCGATATAACAGTGGTGCATAATGGTCAGATAACCAATTACTGGAAAATAAGAGACCCACTGGAAAGGAAAGGACATATATTCGAAACCACAAATGATACGGAGTGTATCGTCCATTACATTGCCGATAAACTGAATGAAGGCTACAAACTAGAAGAAGCCCTAGAACAATCAGTGAAGGATATGGACGGACCATATTCATATATAGTAGGCACCCCCAACGGAGTTGGAATTGCCAAAGACCAGTTAGGACTAAGACCTGGCGTTCTGGCAGAAAATGATGAATTATTTGCAATAGCATCCGAGGAAGTAGCTCTAAGAGAAGTATTGGACACCCATGATATTGAACAAATCTCACCAGGAGAAGCAAGGGCTTATACCATCTAAAAATAGGTAAAATTTAAAAAACCACTAAAAATAAAATTTTAATCCCCAAAAAAAAGACATAAAGGAGATTTTTATGCAGGAATATATAATTGACGCCCATAATAAAACCCCCAGAGAAGTTAACCAGGAAATAAAAAAATCCGCCAAAAAAAATGATAAAATCATCATTAAAAACCCCAACGCCATGCATTATATAGCCGCAGGACTAACAGAACCAATAGAAGTTTTAATAGACGGTTCAGCAGGATACTTCGCCGGAACCATGATCCATGGAGCAAAAATACATATAAACGGTAACGCCGGATGGTTTCCCGGCGATAATATGACCGAAGGAGAACTTATAATCGATGGATCAGCAGGTGACGGAGTTGGACAGGGCATATACGGTGGTACAGTGGTGGTTAAAAGAGACGCCGGCTCCAGAACAGGGGAAATAATGAAAGAGGGTAATATTATTATTGGGGGAAACTCCGGATTCATGAGCGGACTTTTCATGATGGGAGGTCGTATCATCGTCCTGGGAAATATATCTGACGATGCAGGTGAATCCATAATAAGGGGAGCAATATATGTTAAAGGCAAAATTAAAAGCCTCGGAAAGAATGCTAAAATCGAAGAAATCAATGAAGAAGACGAGAAAGAACTCAAAGAAATCTTAAACTCCCAGGGATTTGATTTAACCGATACTGATTATAAAGACTTCAAAAAAATTATTCCAAGAAGCAAAAGACCATTCTATGGTAAAGAATCAGAAGAAGGATGAAGGATTGATGATATGGAAAATAACATTCAAAAAACAGAAAATGTAGCCATCATAGGAACACCTTGCCATTTAGTGGCTGCTGATAAAATAGATAATTTTTCTGATTGTCTTGGTGATACCACACTGGATCTAAAAATAGGACTATTCTGCATGGAAAATTTCTCCTATTCATATATGAAAAAACTTCTGGAGAAATATGATGTAGATATGAAGGACGTAAATGAATGTAGAGTGGAAAAAAACTACATGTGGTTTTATCTTACAGAAGACCGGTTGGTTAAGATTCCTTTAAAAGAAGCCAAAAGCTGCATGCGTAAAAACTGCCAAATATGCATGGATTTCACTTCAGAAATGTCAGATATATCAGTAGGTTCAGTTGGCTCTCCTGAAGGATGGTCTACTGTCATAGTACGCACAGAAAAAGGTTTAAAGTTGTTGGAAAACGCTGAAAAAGATAATTATATAATTACCAAACCTTTATCAGATTCCGGCCTGCAGATCATTGAAAAACTGGGAAACAAGAAGAAAAAAGAAAATAAAAAGGAAATAATGAAAAGGGAACATATTGGAAGACCAGTTCTTTACCGCAGACACATTCCTCAGGATATTTTCGAAGAAGAAGTACGATATTGTCAGTTCGAGGATCTTAAAGGAGATGTAATTGATGTAGGTTCCTGTGTACTTTGCGGAGCATGTTTACTGGCCTGTCCAGAAGATATCATAACCATAGAAGATAGAAAACCACAAATAAAGGGAAAATGTCCGGAAGGATGTAACAGCTGTTATATTACCTGTCCCCGTACTTACATACCTGAAAAGGAATCTAACATAGATGCAGATAAGAAACCGTTGGGTAATTACCTAAAAATAGTATCTGCCCAAGCACCTATGATCAAAGGACAAGACGGAGGAGTAGCCACCGCACTCTTAAATTACGCTCTTACAGAAAAGACAGTTGATCAGGTTCTAGTGGTGGATAAAAATAGAGATCACCCCTGGAAACCCGATGCAAAGATTACCAATAATGTTGCCGACGTTTTAAGTGCATCTGGTACAAAGTATTCTGCAACACCCATTTTTAAATCATTAAAATCTTATAAAAATAGCAGAACTAGGGAGACCCATTAAATAAGGAGGAATAAATTTGCCATTTAAAATAGAAAGAAACCAGGAAATGTGCAAGAGAAACTTCGACAGACCAGGTTGCTGCTGGTACATGTGCGATAATCGGGATGAACAACTATGTCAGAACTGTTACTCCTGCCTTAATAACTGTCCCCATGAAGTTTACGAGATCATAAACGACGAACCATACCCTCTTCACCATGAAAATTGTGTGGGTTGCAGAATTTGTGAGGAAATGTGCCCTAATAATGCTATTGAGGTGAATGCAGTCCCTGAAGATCGTAGAAATGTATGGTCCTTCGCAGATATGGTGGAAATAGAAAGAAAATCAGCGTCCGGCTCCTATAAAGTAAGGGGCTGTGGAGCCACCAGGGTAGTTCCAACATTCGACGACCTGGTCATCGTACCAGCACAAGTATCAAGACCACCTATAGATAAATACAGGGAACCCTGTAATACCCGGGTGGTTTTAGGTTCAAGATACGCAGAAAATCCCTTAGTATTAGACACACCCATCATGATAGCTGCTATGTCCTTCGGTGCTCTGAGTAAAGAAGCGAAAATAGCCCTGGCAATGGGAGCTACTCTGGCCGGTACAGCTACAAATACTGGAGAAGGAGGTATGCTCCCTGAAGAAAGGAGATATGCTTCTAAACTCATAGCCCAATATGCTTCTGGTCGTTTCGGTGTTTCAGCTAATTATCTAAATAATGCCGATGCCATAGAGATCAAAATCGGTCAGGGGGCTAAATCAGGTATGGGAGGACATCTTCTAGGTGAGAAGGTAACTGCTGACGTATCACGTATCCGTATGATACCAGAGGGAACTGATGCTCTGAGCCCAGCCAGACATATGGATATTGTAGGCCCAGAGGATCTTAGTATGAAAATATCCCAATTAAGGGAGATCAGTGATTGGAAAGTTCCTATAATCGTTAAATTTACTTCTGGTAGGGTTAGTGACGATGTGAAGATCGCAGCTAAAGCTGGTGCTGATATCATAGTGGTGGATGGTATGCAGGGAGGTACTGGTGCCGGTCCAGATGTAGTCACTGAGCATTCAGGTGTGCCTACAATTTCTGCCATTGTTGAAGCTGATGAAGCTCTTAAACATATTAATTTACGTGATAAAGTAAATCTAGTTGCTGGAGGAGGAATTAGAAGCGGTGCAGATGTGGCCAAAGCCATAGCTTTAGGTGCTGATGCTGTTTATATCGCTACTTCTGCTCTAATTTCTATTGGTTGTCGGGTTTGTCAGATGTGCTATGCTGGAACCTGTAGAAAGGGTATTGCCACCCAGAATCCGCAGCTTAGAAGGCGTTTGGATTATTTGGAAGGTGGGAAGAGAGTGGCTCGTTATATAGAGGCCATGACCGAAGAAGCAGTGATGTTAACCCAGCAGGCTGGTAATACCGATGTTCTTAAACTGGAAAAAGATGATCTAAGGGCTTTGACTATGGAGGCTTCAGCACTGACTGGTGTTAAAATGGCTGGTTTAGAAGCTCCAATAAGTTCTAAATAGTTTGATATTTCTTCTTTTCTTATTTTTTATTAATTTCTATTTATTTTCACAGATTATTTATCTAAATGTTTCTTTTTTTGATTTTGTTTTTCATCGTAAGTATTATATATTACAAAAATCAACAAAATCTAACGGAAGTATGTTTCCTTTATCCTTTTAGGGAGCAATACCATACCACCAAAGTCAATGAAATATAATAAATTGTTTAAATAACGGTTCTATAAGCTAAAAATAATCATTAGTCTCTTATAAATCGTTTTTTAGAATTATAGTAGATCAATATGAATAAGGAGGAAACCATTATGGATCCAATTCTTAACTCGGGAGATACAGCTTGGATGCTGATATCAACAGCATTAGTAATTTTGATGACAATACCCGGTCTAGCACTCTTCTATGGAGGGCTGATCAGGAGAGAAAATGTTTTAAATACAATATTTCTTTCATTTATATCTTTTGCAATTGTAAGCATTTTATGGTTTGTTTATGGTTATGATATCGTATTTGGACAGGATATGATAGGATTTATGGGAACATTGACCAATCCCTTCTTCAACGGCATATTAGAATCAAATTTATTATCTAATTACGCTCCTACTATACCAAAATCTCTTTTTGCAATTTTTCAAATGACATTTGCCGCAATAACTGTAGCACTTATATCTGGTGCGATCGTTGAGAGAATGAAGTTTTCAGCATGGTTGGCCTTCATCCCAGTATGGTTGACACTGGTCTACTTACCCATAGCCCACTGGGTCTGGGGAGGGGGATGGTTATACCAACTTGGTGTTTTGGACTTTGCCGGTGGACTGGTAGTACACCTTAACTGTGGTATGGCAGCTCTTGCATTGGTTTTGTTAATGGGTGTCAGGAAAAATGCTAAATTATTACCGCACCATTTAGGATATACTGTAATCGGTACTGGCCTTTTATGGTTTGGTTGGTTCGGATTTAACGCCGGATCAGCGTTAGGAGCAACCAACTTAGCCGTATCTGCCATGATCGTAACCAATACATCAGCTGCTATAGGAATGTTAACCTGGATACTTATGGATAAATTGAAAACAGGTAAACCCACCCTTCTTGGTGCTTTATCAGGAGCTGTAGCTGGTCTTGCAGCTATAACACCCGCATCAGGATATGTGAACTTCACATCTGCTTTAATTATAGGCTTTGCAGCAGGAATCATTGGTTATTTGGCTGTTTCATATATTAAACCTCGTTTCGGTTATGATGATGCACTTGATGTATTCGGGATCCATGGGGTTTGTGGTGTAATTGGAACCATAGGTGCAGGACTTTTCGCCACTTCAGCAATTAATGGAGTTATTAAAGGGGGTTTATTCTTTGGAAATCCATCCCAATTGGGTATTCAACTTTTAGCAATTGTGGCCATAGGTGCTTATTCTTTAATAATGACCTTAATCATTGGTAAAGCCATAGATAAAACCATCGGTCTACGGGTTAAAGATGAACATGAAATTGCTGGTCTGGACATTCATTTACACGAAGAATCCGGTTATAGATTAAACTGATATCCCATGATAGAAAAAAAATGTTTAAATACATCCAGTATCTAATGGATCATAAATTATAAGGGATTTTGAGGAATTGAAGATGAAAAAGATAATGACTATCATTAGACCTGAAAAACTGGAAGATGTTAAACAAGCCTTAGAAGAAATCGGATGCCATGGAATTACAGTTAAAGAGGTTAAAGGCAGAGGAATCCAGTTAGGTATTACGGAAAGTTATCGAGGACATGATTATAAGGTGGATCTTCTTCCTAAGGTTGAGATAGAAATAATTGCCAAGGATGAAGATACAGAAAAAATTGTGGATACCATTGTTAAAACCGCTCAAACAGGATGTATTGGTGATGGTAAGGTTTTTATTTCCCCAATAGAAGAGGTCATTCGTATTAGAACTGGTGAAAGAGGAAATAAAGCTATTTGATAGATTATCTATATTTATTTTTTAATTTTTTAGTATTCTTATTTTTTTTATGAAAATATTTCATAAATTTTAGTTAATTTGTTAATTTATATTAAATTTTTACTGATTTTTTTAAACGATCGAAAACTTTATAAGTAATCAAAATAAACTTCTATTACCGGAAGTATGTTTCCGATATCCGCTCATTTAAATTACGAGGTGAACATCATGAAACCAGGGACTTACAAATAAAATATATAAAAAAAGACTGAAAATAGATAAAAAATAAAAATAATACATTTAAAAACTTTAAATCAAAAATTAATAATTTTAATAAAAAATATTGATAAAAAAATTGATTAAACAATTAATTGGAGGAAAAAAATTATGGCAGACGCAATTCTCAACTCAGGTGACACAGCCTGGATGCTAATCTCCACAGCACTAGTAGTGCTCATGACCGTGCCTGGTGTAGCATTATTCTACGGCGGTCTCACCAAAAAAATAAACGTATTAAATACCATGTTCATGTCCCTGATTGCTTTCGCAATTACCAGCATCATATGGGTACTTTATGGATATCCCTTGGCATTCGGTGGAGACATAATGGGATTCATAGGAAGCCCGGCTAACATGTTCCTTGGTGTGGGAGTGGACCAATTAGCCGCATTAGCACCTACTATACCCGAATATGTATATATAGCCTTCCAAATGACCTTCGCAGCCATAACCATAGCCCTGATCTCAGGTGCAATAGTAGGAAGAATGAAATTCTCCAGTTGGATGGCCTTCGTAGTCCTCTGGATCTCACTAGTGTACATTCCCATCGCCCACTGGGTATGGGGAGGCGGATGGTTATTCCAGATGGGTGCACTGGACTTCGCCGGAGGAACAGTAGTACACATCAACTCTGGTGTAGCAGCCCTAGCACTGGTCCTGCTACTGGGTAAAAGAAAAGATACCAATCTACTACCCCACAACCTGGGTTACTCAGTAATAGGTGCCGCCCTTTTATGGTTCGGCTGGTTCGGATTCAACGCAGGTTCAGCATTAACCGCAGGTGGGCTGGCTGGTTCAGCATTCCTAGTAACCAACACCGCAGCCGCAGCTGCTATGATATCCTGGATACTCATAGACTACCTTAAAACAGGGAAACCAACATTATTAGGTGCAATATCCGGAGCAGTAGCTGGTTTAGTTGCTATAACTCCAGCTGCTGGTTTTGTAACCGTGCAAGCGGCAGTTTTAATAGGTTTAGTAACCAGTTTTGTATCCTACTTTGCCATCAGTTATCTGAAATCCAAACTAGGATACGATGATGCCCTAGATGTGTTCGGTATTCACGGTATGTCTGGTCTATGGGGAGCCCTGGCAACAGGTCTGTTTGCAGCTCCATTCATCAATGCCCTGGGAACCGGAGCATTTTATGGAAACCCCGGACAAATTATCACCCAAATAATAGCCGTAGCCGCTGTAGCAGGTTACAGCTTCGTAGTTACCCTGATATTAGGTAAAATAATCGATCTAACATTAGGTCTAAGGGTTGATGAGAAACAAGAAATAGACGGTCTGGACACCAATTTGCACGAAGAAACAGGTTATAGGATATAATAAAAGATAGGATGTGATTAGTTATGAAAAAAATCGTGGCTATAATAAGGCCTAATAAACTGGACGATGTTAAAAGTGCATTAGAAGATGTTGGATGCAAAGGCATTACAGTCATGGAAGTTAAAGGCCGAGGAAGACAGTTAGGTATAACTGAAAGTTACAGGGGGACCGATTATTGCATTGACATGTTGCCTAAGACTAGATTAGAGATAATCATAAATGACCAGTATACTGAACAAGTGATAAATGCCATAGTAAAATCCGCCCAAACAGGTAATATCGGAGATGGTAAAATCTTTATATCCCCTGTAGAAGATGTGATCAGGATCCGAACAGATGAAAGAGGGGATAAAGCAGTTTAGTTTAAAAGAAACCTCTAATAGAAATAAAAACTATACCCCCCTTTTTTATTTTTTTACCCCTTGTTTATTTTGTATTCAAATTAAATCTTCATAAAACAAATTTTTAATGTGTATATTTATGTATACTGAAATAATCCCCAATTTATACCTTCTAAAGACTAAAAAACCCAGTTGTAAGTCTTATCTAATTATTGGAGAGAAAATGAACATATTAATAGATCCAGGGATAAATGAAAATTTTCAAATCCTACAAAGAGATCTAGAAAAGATAGGACTGAATATTTCCCATCTGAATATGGTTTTAAACACTCACGAACATGTGGATCACTTTGGAGCCAACCGTCACTTACAAAATACAGTACCTATCTCCACCCATCGCTATGCCGGTACTAAGATAGTGTCAGCTGATGATGAAGTGCTACTCTGCAGGGCCCATGGAGAAGATCCCACAGGTTATCATGTGCATTTATGGTTAGAAAATCTTAATGTTCTGGACCTGGGTGACTGGTTTTTGAAAATCTTACATACTCCCGGACATACCTCTGGATCACTGTGTATCTACGAACCCCGAAAGAAGGTTTTAATCTCCGGGGACACTGTATTTGCCCAGGGCACCATATCAAACATATCCAGTTCAGGAAGCTATGGTGAATATATCAATTCTCTGGCCCGACTCAACACCATGAAAATTGACCTACTACTACCAGGACATGGTGCACTATCGGAAAATGTAGAGGAAGATATTGATAAAGCCTTAGAAAATGCCAATGAAAAACATGAGATATTTTTAAGAAATAACAGGTGAATAAGAAAGGATAGAAATAATATCTTAAATTTTATAATTTTCCACTATTTTTATCGCCCCTATATATTTTCTATTATTTTTTTATTTATGCAATTTTGCACAAAAAAGTTAATGTATAATTCTATTTAGTGAAATATAGCACTTAAATGGATATTAAATCTAAAAATAAGTAATCAATAACATCAATAGATTAAAAGATTATCTGAGAATAATGATAACTTTAAATAATATCAAAATTAACTAATTTTAGACATTCAATAATATATGAAGGTTTTATTTATCCTTTCACCTTCATAATATCATTATTGGGGAGTGATTTATTGAATATTGTTAATTGTAAGGACTGTGGGAAAAAATATCAATTAGATACTAGTGAAAATCTACGAAATTTTCAATGCGTTTGCGGAGGCAATCTAGAATATCTTATTGAGAATCCAGAAAAAACTTTAAAATTCATCAATGGTTAAATAATCTTGAAAATATTAACCATCATTCCAATGTTATTTTTCTAAACAATTGTTAATTATCTTTTAATTAAAATCTTTTTTAAATCCTAAATTTTGATTATTTCTGAAAATAAATCATATAAAACAGATGATGAACTCATTTAAGAAGTGTAAAAATTAAATCCATGTTCATATGATCTATACTTAGGAGGTTGTATCATGCCTGAACTGCCCAGTGTTGAAATATTCAAACGTTATTTTGATTCTACTTCTTTAAATCAGGAAATAGAGAGTGTGGAGATTAAAAGCCCTGAAATTCTGGTGGATGTTTCTGAAGCAGATTTGGAAGATAAATTGCTAGGTCAAGTATTTGTTGAAAGCAACCGCTATGGAAAATATCTTTTCACCCATCTGTTTAATGATTATTTTCTCATTTTACACTTTGGAATGACAGGTTATCTTAAATACTTCAAAAATGAGGGTAGTTCTCATATTCGGTTATTATTAACCTTCAAAAATGATTATAAACTTGCTTTTGATGATATGAGGAAATTTGGGAAGGTATGGTTAACCAAACAACCAGATATATTCCTTCAGGATAAGAATTTAGGACCAGACGCTCTGGAGATAGATTATCAAACATTCAAAAACTTAATCACCAGAAGAAAAGGCCTTATTAAACCTCTTTTAATGAACCAGAATTTTATCGCTGGAATTGGCAATCTCTACGCAGATGAAATATTATATCAAAGCAACATCCATCCCCTAAGTAAAGCTGATAAGCTGGATAAGGAAAAACTGAAAGAAATATACCATAAAATGAGGATGGTTTTAAATGAAGCAATAGAATATCAGGATAAACCTTACAGTTTACCCCCTTCATTTTTACTACCCCACCGCCATCCTAAGGGAGAATGTCCCCAGGGAGGGGCCCTAGAAATTATGAAAATAGCCGGTCGGACCACCTATTTCTGTCCGGAACATCAGCAACTTTATAAATAAGAAAAAATTATCTTCACAAAAAAATAACCATATCTCTCTATCTTATCACTAAAAATTAGTGAAAAAGAAAATTTTTTTAGTAATATTTAAATATTTAACTTATAAGAGTTATTTTTTACATAATAACATTTTATATTTAAAATAATCTTGGAGGTGGAAAAATAATAAACAAAAAACTAATATTTCTCATATTATTCATAACACTGACCTTATCCTTAAGTCAAAGCGCCTTTGCAGTGGAGAGTACAACCACCATCAGCATAACCAGCGTCCAGATCAACACAGCATCATCTACTGTGAAAAGTTATGTTGATACCAACCATGAATTACCAGAATACGTTACCATCAACAACAATCAAGTAACCATGCCCCAATTTTTAGACCTGATGGTTACCAATCTCAAGAACATCAACAGCGGAACTAAACCATCAGTAAACCTTGAAACAGTAAATGAACCAATCAGCACCACAGATAATTTCAAAACAGGTAGTTTAACCAAATCAGAGTACTTAACCCTATCCCAAAGTATAGGAAGTACTATAGACACCACTGGAAAAGCACCGGGCAGCATTACCTGCACATTAGGAACCATGGGCTTCGACAACCTGGTATACAACTTCAGCAAAATTCTAGCCTTCTACTCCACCAATAACCGCTTACCCAACTATGTTAGCGTTAGCAAATCATCAATCATAAAAGAAGACCCCGTTGATCCTGTAACCCCAACATCATTTACCAGTGCCCAAATAAACACCGCCGCATCCAGTTTAAAAACATATATTGATCTCAATTCTAAACTGCCCAATTACGTTACCGTTAACAACGTCCAAGTAAGTGTGCCCCAATTTTTACAATTGATGATCAGTAACCTGATCAACATAAACAGCGGAACTAAACCATCAGTAAACCTTCAAAACGTGAACAGTCCCCTCTCTAGTACAGAAAATATGAAGATTGGTAAGTTAACTAAATCAGAATTCATAAACCTGGCACAGAGCACTAAAAGCACTATCAACTCCACTGGAAAAGCACCAGGCAGCTTAAGCTGTACTCTGGGAACCATAAGCTATGAAAATCTGGTATACAACTTCAGCAAAGTACTGGCTTTTTACACTACAAATAATAGACTGCCTAACTATGTAACCGCCTATCCCTGGCCCAGTACCTTAGGATGGATTTCATTATCACATTACACATATCACCATCAAACCACTGATTACACCTGCGGTCCTTCATCACTGATGATGGCCCTATCCAGTTATGACTTCGCAAAAGTAAGTGAAAGTTGGCTGGCTAATGCTGCCAGTTCAAACTCCAACACCGGTACATCACAAAACGGTATGATCGCAGCAGTTAACGCTGTTAATGCAGCCTACGGCACTAACTTCTCCTTAACCATGGAAAAATTCACCAGCTGGAACGTAATTGCCAATTACATAAGTCAAGGAATACCAGTTATTGTCAGAGTACACTCCTGGTTAGACACTTATGGAACACATTACGTACTGATAACTGGTATAAACATGCAAACAGGAATGATACGTCTGGGTGATTCATCCTATAATGGTAAAGGCACATTTTCAGTGAACGATGTGGGTGTCGCCATACATGAGGTAACCTTAAGCGAACTGCAGAACCGGATACAGTGGATGTTAGACAATGGCAAAGCAACAAGCCCTATAATGCCCCTATTTAATAATTAGAGAGTTAAATATAGCTCCCTAATATCTTTTATTTTTTTAATAAAATTGAAATGTTTTTATTCACTGATAAATAATAGAAAAACTTATTATAAATCTCATTATTAATTTTATCAATGTTATAAGGAAAACGCTTAACTTTAAGGAATGATACAATGGATAAAAGAATAATCTTAGTAATAATATTGGTCTTGTTGATTTTATTAGGAATTTATTTATTTATGGGCTCTTCCACACCACCGAATCTCACACCATCCAACGTGGTTAATCCCAATGTAAGTGGAATACAAGTCCTATAAGCTAAGGATTAAAAATAATTAAGTAATAATAAAAAAAATAAAATTTCTATTTTTCTGACCTAAAAAAAGGTCTAATACTTTTTTTAGTTGCATTTAGCCAAGAGTAGATAAATATTCAGATCTTTACCATTGAATGGAACCAATACTACCAGCCACGGTTCTGTAATCTCTCAGATTCGGGTATTTCACCCATATCCAAACCGGGCATGGCCTTTCCCAGATCCTTAGATACATCAGCCAGAACTTCAGCATCATCATAGTGTGCTGTGGCTTCTACAATGGCTTTGGCGATCAGTTCTGGATTTTCTGATTTGAATATCCCTGAACCTACAAATACACCATCAGATCCAAGCTGCATCATTAATGCTGCATCTGCTGGTGTTGCAACTCCCCCTGCCGCGAAATTTACCACTGGCAATCTTTTTAATTTAGCTGTTTCTTTAACCAATTCAAGTGGTGATTCAATTTCCCTTGCTAAACTCCAGAACTCCTCTTCATCCTTATTCTGTAGTTCGCGTATGCCACCCATTATCATGCGCATATGACGCACTGCTTCTACAATATTACCAGTTCCTGCCTCGCCTTTCGTTCGGATCATCGCTGCTCCTTCATCTATACGGCGTAATGCCTCTCCAAGATTACGGGCTCCGCATACGAATGGTATGGTAAATTTCTTTTTATCTATATGATATTTTTCATCTGCTGGGGTTAGAACTTCACTTTCATCGATCATATCCACTCCTAGAGTTTCTAGAATCTGTGCTTCCACAAAATGACCTATTCTTACCTTGGCCATCACTGGAATGGAGACCGCTTCGATGATCTCTGTAACCTTCGCAGGATCTGCCATACGTGCCACGCCACCAGAAGCTCTTATATCGGCCGGTACTTTTTCTAAAGCCATCACTGAGACAGCACCTGCATTTTCAGCGATTTCAGCCTGTTCCGCGTTTACCACGTCCATTATAACGCCGCCTTTAGTCATCTTGGCAAATCCTTTTTTTAAAATTTCTGTTCCATGTAGTACCAAATCAATTCCTCCATTTATCAAATTAAATAAATTCGTGATCAAAAATTTTTTTTTTACTTTTACATTTTTTTATCTAAATAAGAAATGCATTCATTATATTTGTTGAGTTTATCTTCTGGAATATTAAAAGTTTGTATTACAAAAAAATTTTAGACAGATTTTTCAATACATGACTAATTGAACCTAATATGCCTTTTCATCCTACCAACACATATTATAATTATTATTTCGGCTCTAAATATCTTTCTGTGGTTTTTTTGTAGGTTATCCAGGAGAGGAAATAGGTAAAGAAGGTGATCACCATAACTGGAATTATCTGATCCAACACCGCTGCCAGATTTGCCCCGAAATGGAGGAAAACTGCTAATAAATAATATTGCACTGCTTTATTTCTAGCAATTCCATATGCTATCAATGAAGTACTTGCCGCATGGAAAAATAATCCGGGTAATCGGACATAGAATGGAGCTCCATACACCCATACATAGATTATAAACTCGGTTATGCCAAATCCCAATCCCACCAGCAACCCCAGTATAAATAAGGAACGTTCAGTAAGGGAATATCGATAAAATAAGGGATAAGCCTTTGAAAATTCCTCTATAATCGGGGCGAGGATAACAATGGATATGACTTGGGTGTATATTAACGGTAGGAAATCATAAAAACTCTGGCCTAAAGCGCTTAAAAATAGTGTTATAGGTATGCTGACTATTATTCCTGAGATTAAAAAGAATATTCTCTCTCGCCATCCTAAATCATGTGGTTTGATAACAATAAGCTCATTTTTTTCTTCTTCCATGATATCACAGATTAAATTGTATTTTTTAACGAGATCAACGATTTATTAGACTAAATAATCTGAAAAGTTAATATTAAATGGCTTGGCTATTTAAAAGTTGGTATTTTATTATTAAAAAGATTAGAAAAATCGGGATTATATTCTTTAGATATTTCAAATTAGAAACTTTTTTTCTATCTTAAAAACCCCTTTCCCTCTTAATGGTCTTTTCAGGACCCATATTCTCAATATAAAATAGTCTGGTTTGGTATCCCAGTTCACCCAGGATTTTGTTGGATTTAATACTTATATGCTCTTGATCTGCCGAAATTTCCATGATCTTATCCACATAATAATAGATTTTCTCTGCTACAGCGGATTCCTCGGATTTATTGGCCAATTTATAAGCAAAAAGATATAGATAGTATCCATTGAAGGCCTTTAATAATAGATAGATTATTAAATCCCTCTGATTAAATCCGTATATATTTATTACTCGTTTGTATTCCTTTAAAATTCCGTTTAGAAGGTTATTATAATCATCCAGTAATAAAGTTCTATTTTCACTGAGAAGATTCAGTAGTTTATCTGTGGTTTTCCCTGCAAAATCAGCATCTTTCTCGTAAACCGCTATTTCAACATCAGGGGGTATGAATTCCACAATACGGTTTTTATAGTTACTGTAATCATCCCAGACCACTTGCGGATTAAATTTTTCATAATCTGTTATGGACTTTAGTAAATCTCTGATTAGTTTCTCCCCGGGATCCATACATCCATTTAATCGTACTGGGTCTTCTTCCTTTATATCCATGAATTCCTGGGCTAATTCTTTAATTAAATAACCAACCAGCATCAGTTCCTTCCCCTCTCCTAGAAAAAGGTTACTTATTATCCTATCTCCCATCATCCCCAGCTTATCAAAATTTTGAAATCTGAAGTACTGTATAGCCGCGTTTAAATCCTGTTTAATGGTCTTTTTTATGGTATCCATTTCAATCACCCTAATAATTTATAAAATAATTATTATCTCCATCTCTCCTCATAATCCCGTATCCAGCATAGCTCTTTTATTATAAAATCTCCCGGTCCTTTGGGATTATTCTCTATTTCCATTAATAGGGAATCAGATAAATGTTTTATCAAGTCTTCCCATTCTTTAATATTAACATAGACTTCTTTTTTTATTTTGTATATTTCAAATTCCAGAGATTCTAAAACCATATCCAGGTCATGTTCATTTTCTAAACAACCCAGATGCTTCTCAATAATGGATGGTAAAACTTTCACAATCTTTACCTGAGCTAAAAGGTAAGTTTCATAGGGATTATTGTATATGTCAGATTTTATATCCTTAAATTCGCCTTCTACTTCGTATAAACCATCTTTATTTCTAAAATTTTCTTTTTGCTCTAAAATGGATAGTTCTTCCATTAATCTGTTTTCTTTACTTTCCACAGATGCTTTATATCTTTTTAATCTCGTTATTATCAACGATCTCTCATTATCAACCATAATAGTATCCCTGGTGATGTATTTTTTTATTTTATTTTGATTTTTATTTCACAGAATCATTCCATTATTAGATTTTGATTTTATTTCACAGAATCATTCCATTATTAGATTTTGATTTTATTTCATAGTTTCATTGGTGAATTAAAACTTCCAATCTTTTAATGGCATTATATTTCTCTTTTTTCTCCAGTTTAGCTGATTCCAGTGCTTCTTTAAGCGTATTTATGGAATGATCATAGACTTCTCGATTTACAGGGTAGGGATATCCGTCTTTTCCTCCATGGGTGAAGCTGTACTTGACCGGGTCTTTCCAGCTTGCCGGTGTTCCGTACACCAGATCGGATATAAGAGCTAATGCTCTTATCTTTTTAGGCCCCATACCTTCCAAGGATATCATTTCCTCATAATTGGATGGTTGCAACTCATAGGCTCTTTTTATTACCTCGAATTCTCTGTCTGATAGGTCCATATCCAGTACTGGATGGTGCCGGGGCATTTTAAATTCAGTGATGTATTGATCCAGTTTGGTCTGTGATTCGCTGATTAAAGGTGTTTTATCCTTAAAATATTTCTTTAAATGCTCGGGGTTATCGCATAGGATATCTACACTAATTTTTCTACTGTCTTCACTTTCCTTTGCAGTCATATCCAGTGCTTCTGACTCTTTTTTATTGCAACATATTCCTTGATGGGGTTCTTCCGTAAACTCCACCATTTCCTGGGAGAGCCAGTGATATCTGCGTGCGTATCTGTTTTCTTGGTTCATTCCCTGTTGAATGATGGCCCAGTCTCCTTTCTCATTCAGGAGAAATGTATGATGGTAAAGTTGATAGCCGTCCTGTATGCAGGAATTATCGATCTTTGCAGAGATTTTACTGGAGTAGATCATCTGTTCAATTTTACCAGATGATAATGAAAATAATTCACCGGCTTTTTCAATGTCTGCTGGTGTTTTTCTGGATGCACGGCCTTTACCGCCCGCTACCATTATCCCATGCTCTTCCGGGTCGATAGCCATCTTCATAGCACCGCAGGTGGTTGTTGTAGTTCCGGAAGAGTGCCAGTCAAATCCGATGACACATGATAAAGCCTGGAACCAGTATGGGTCGGATATGCGTCTTAAAAATTCGTTAGTATCATATTCATAGAGTATGGTTTCGGTTATGCTTCTGGTTAGTTTAACCATTCTTTGAAATAACCATTTAGGAGCGTGTCCACCATGCAAGGGAAGGTTGACCACCCCTCTACGTGATTGCAATTTCTTACCTCAGATAGTTGTTATAAATTAAATGAGTTTCTCTATTATTTCATCTAGTTTATGGAGAATTGACCTGTTTTTATCATGTTTAAAGCGGGATCTTATATTGTCTCTGTAGAAATCCAGTTTGGAGAAAAATTTCTCAATATCTTTTTTACCAGGATCCTGGTGAAATTCTCCGTACTCCAGTTTTTCTAGATATATGGCGTTTAGTATCTGTTCGAATTGTTTTTTGACTGGTATGCTGAGTATTGGTTTTTTCAAGTACAATGCTTCAGATATTAAGTTGAAACCCCCATTGGTAATTACTGCACGTGCAGAGGCTAAATCATAGAAAAATTCATCCTCATTGAAGCTTTTAAAGGTTAAGTTATTATTTTTTTCATCTTTATGAAATCCGTATATTATGAACTTCTCATCAAACTCACCTAAAAGTTCTAATAATTTCAGATTGGAGTCGCTGGTCTGGTAAACTAGTATATGATCCCCTATGGTTGGTTTTAATTTTAGAACATTTTCTCTTAGTATGGGTGGGAACATATATGCCTTTTCTGGATTTTTAACTGTTGGGAAGAAGTAACTGGTTATCAAATAATAACGGGGCCGTTGAATAAAGGATCTAACCACACTAGCTGCTTTTAAACGTTCTCCTTTATATTCTGTGGGTGTTTCAATCTCACATTGTGTCATTACATGCATATTATCCAAACTAATCAGGGGTATTCGTAATATTTTACTGAGTAGATTGGAGTAAAATTCAAAATCGGAGATTATTATATCTGTTTTTGCTTCTCGAGCCACGTTGTACATGAGTCGTAGATTATAACCCATGTCTTGGGGGATGTCTTTAATATTGTTTATAAAGGTTTTTCTATTTTTTACTTGATTGGCCTCATATACCGTGTTAAATCCTTCAATGTAATATACATCATCAAATTTCTGGGAAAGATACTGATATGCTCGGTCACTGGCAAAAATTGCCACCTCATGTTTCTTTAAAAGATGTTCTATAATCACCCTGCTGCGTATGGCGTGGCCCATTCCTTCACCGCAAACACCATAGATGATCCTTTTATGTTCTCCAGAATGTCCGAATTGATAATCTAATTCATCAGCACTGATTTTTCTACCTGTGAATTGATATAAAGTGCTTTTAGCATATTTAAGTGCTATGTTTCTCCTTCCTTCTTCCTGGGTTCTTCTGGTGGATACAAAAAGTCGGGGATTTCTTAAGACCATGAAGGAACTGATATATGCTATTTTTTCAATGTAATCGGTGTCTTCACCGAAATCCAGTTTTTCATCGAATCCTCCCACTATATCATGTAGTTTTTTCCGGGTTAAAATCCCGTAACAACCTGCACCATGTGGTTTTATGGATTCCACGTTTCTCATGAAGAAATTGGCAAAATCATGTGATACTATGTCGAATGTTTTATCGCTCAGGGGAAGTATTTGGGTTATAGATATTCCTAATTTTTTTTCTAAAAATTCTTGAATCGCACTTTCAAGGTATCCATTGGTCAGGATCACATCCGCATCTAAAAAAAGCAGTAATTCCCCCTGTGCTGCTTCTGCTCCTCGATTTCTACCCACCGCAGGCATGCCCCCATCCACTATTTTGCAACCGTAACTTTGGGCTATTTCCCTTGTTCTGTCTTTGGAATGGGCATCAGCTACTATTATTTCATAATCGGTATAGTTCTGTCTTTTGATGCTTTCCAGGAGATAGGCGAGGTATTCTTCTTCATTGTAGGTGGGAATAATTATACTGAGTTTCATATCCATATTTCACCAAAAATAAATTGTATGATCTTCTATGAAAATTTGATGTTATTTAAATTTTTTAAAGTATAAATTTGATGTTATTTTTAAAAGTATGAGTAGAAGTTCCATGTAATGAAGAAACCATCTGCTTTACCTTTAATAGTACTAAAAAGGTTTATAAATGTTGATCTATCGTTTTGAGTGGATTTTAACTTGATTACAGTGTTATTCTGGTAATTTGTAGTTGATATATTATATGCACTCCAATCTATGGGCTCTATCTGATTTACTAAAGTAACCTGGTGGTAATCTGAGTTTGAACCGGCAATTTCGCAGGAAAGACCGGCCAGAATTAATATCAGAACAATGAAAGTAGGTTTGATTAAATTCTTCATGGAAAATGGTTTTTCAATAAAATACATCCCTATTAACCCTGCAAATCCTATTATAGCTGGGTTTGAAAATAAACCACCATCCATCATACCTATTATTGATAAGGAAGCTGCAAAGGCTATAATTAATTTATAATGGTCCATTCGTTTATCTATTGAAATTAAACTGGTTAAATAAACTATCGGCATTGTAAATAATATTAAATATGCCAGTGGTGAAACATATCTAAAAAGAGAATCCCCAGTATGTATATTAGAAGGTAATGAAGCCCCGATTGCGCTAAGAAGTGATGTTAAAGCAGATTTGAATATGTGGCTATGGATGATGCTGGTGGAACTTACATCTGGATTTAAGGATACGAATACTGTAAAGATCGACACTCCAAAGTATAACCTTAACCATATTTCCATAAGAATACCCATCACATATGTGAATAAAATAATGATCAGAGCATACTTCAAATATCTTCTACTATCTGATATGTCCATAGAAGCAAATCTATTGCCAATTTTATCAGAAGTTATGAACATATTTAAAACCAGCATACTCCCCATAAAAATCAAGAACAAAACCGCTTTACCTTCCGATGAACCTAAAAGTAAAGGATAAAAAAGGGATGTTGTAAATGAATAGAGAATATCTATCTCATAAATCAGGAATCCTATCAACATCAATATGATTCCAATTATTGTAATACGGTTAAGATACCATCTATCCAAAATTATCACCACTAAATAAAAGAATTAAATAAAATTAAAATTCATTAAACCTCAAGCATTCTTTCCACTGCTTTTCTAGATTTATCCGCTATTTCCTTATCCACAGCGACCACAAATTCCTCATTTAATAGAGAATTTTTTACCTTATCGAGTGTATGAAGTTTCATATTCTCACATATGGCCTCGCTAAGAAGAGGTAATATTGTTTTATCTGGATTCTCCCTTCTAAGCCGGGTGACCAGATCAACCTCAGTACCTATTATGAAGGTTTGAAGGTCTGATTTGGCTACGTAACTGATCATTCCACCAGTACTAAGTACTTCATCTGCTTCTGCCTGCATCTCCACATCACATTCAGGATGTACCAGTAAAACCGCATCAGGATATTTCTCCCTCATAATAATATCTCCCTTATGGAACATTTTATGAACATAACAATGACCTCCCTCTGGTATGGTAATTATCTCCTTATCCACCACCTGTCCGGAAACGTAACTGGCCAGATTCATATCCGGGCCAAAAAGTATCTGATCTTCTTTAAGACTTTCTACAACTGCAACTGCATTGGATGATGTGCAAAGTATATCTGCTTCTGCCTTAGCCTCTGCGAGGGTGTTTATATATAGGACCACTGCAGCGTCAGGATATCTTTCTCTGGCTTTTTTTATCTCCTCTGCCGGAAGCATATGGGCCATGGGACATTCTGCCTTTTTATCGGGTAATACTATTTTTTTATCCGGATTCAAAATAGCAGCAGTTTCGGCCATAAAATCCACTCCACAGAAAACCACTAAATCTGATTCTGTGATCTGGGATGCCTCTATACACAACTCCAAAGAATCACCGATAAAATCTGCTATCTCCTGAATATCTCCTGTCTGATAGTTATGAGCCAGTATTATGGCGTTTTTATCTTCTTTAAGTTTTAGAATATCCTTCTGTAAGTTATTTAACATAATAATCGCCTTAATAATCATTTATATATGAATATTCATCACTGATTAACATTTTATTTCTTTATTATAAAAATTATAAATCTTCAGACCCCAATGAAATATTGACTTCCGCCCCCTCCAGGGCATCTGCACACTGACAGGTATGATCTGCAGGAATTTTTCTTATGGAGTCAGATATTAATTCAATTAAGTTCTCCTTTTTATTTTCTATGACCTCAAACACCTCATCTATGGTTAGCTTATTTGGTGATATGGAGGCTGCGAAGTTAGATACGGTACATATACTGGCATAACACATTTCAAGTTCCCTGGCAAGCACCGCCTCAGGCAAACCAGTCATACCCACCACCGTACCTCCCAACTTACGGTACATATGCACTTCAGCCGCTGTCTCAAAGCGAGGCCCCTCAGTACAAACATAAACTCCGTCCCCAATAACCTGACCACTGGATATCAGAATATCTCTTAACTGGGGACAGTATGGTTTAGTGACATCCACATGAACCGTCCGATCATCATAGAAAGTGCTCTTCCTTTGATAAGTGAAGTCCAAGAAATCATGAGGCACCATAAAATCACCGGGTTTAATGGATTCATGCAATGAACCCACAGCATTAGTAGCCAGGATCCGGTCTACACCCATTTTTTTAAGGGCATAAATATTGGAGATGTAATTAACCATATGTGGCGGGTGAGCATGCCCTGCTGCATGTCGGGACATGAAAACAACATTCTTATCGTGAAGCTTGAATAATGACATTTCTGGGGAAGATCCATAGGGTGTTTTTACCACTCTGGTATCAATATCCCTCCCCTGTTGGACAATTTCATATATGCCGGTTCCGCCGATAATTCCAATCATAATAATCAGTTTTATTAGATAATTTTAAAGAAGTTTATCCCTTAGAAACACCTAAAGGCACCATCTTAGCCACTAATAGAGATATACCAGCATCATGTGCTGTTTGAACTACCTCATCAACATCCTTATATGCACCAGGCGCTTCTTCCGCCACCACGGGCAGAGATGATGCTTTGATAACGATTCCCTTTTTTTCTAATGCTTTTTTAACTTCTTCACCACGATAAACTCTTTTAGCACCAGCCCGGCTCATTTTTCGCCCGGCACCATGGGCGGTAGAACCGAAAGTCTCTTCCATAGCAATTTCAGTGCCCCTTAAAACATACGAAGCAGTGCCCATAGTTCCAGGTATTAATACTGGTTGACCTACTTTCCTATATTCTTTGGGTATTTCCTTGCGACCCGGTCCAAAAGCCCGGGTGGCTCCTTTCCTATGCACATAAACTTCAGTATCTCTACCTTTAATATTATGTATCTCCTTTTTTGCTATGTTATGAGCTACATCATAGATTATATCCATTCCCATATCTTCAGAACTTCTTTTGAATATTTTTTCAAAGGATTCTCTCACCCAGTGCACTATCATCTGTCTGTTAGTCCAGGCGAAGTTAGCTCCTGCGGACATGGCTTGGAAATAATCATGGGCTTCTGGAGAATCTGCCGGTGCACAGGCAAGTTGTCTATCTGGTAGATTTATATTGTATCTCTTCACCGCTTTATCCATGATTCTAAGGTAGTCGGAACATATCTGATGACCACATCCCCGGGATCCGGTGTGTATCATAACTGTGATCTCCGTATCGTCCAGACCAAAAACATGTGCTGTTTCATCATCGAATATTTTATCTACTTTTTGTACTTCTAGAAAATGATTTCCTGAGCCTAATGAACCTAATTGAGGTATACCTCTCTTTTTAGCTTTATCCGATACTTTATCCGCATCAGCTTCATCCATTTTTCCGTTCTCTTCCAGGTGTTCCAGATCCGATTCCCAACCATAACCATTTTCCACAGCCCAGTGAGCTCCGTTATTGAGAACTTCATCTATTTCCCCAGACTTAAGCCTAATCTTACCTTTACTACCTAATCCAGATGGCACATTATTAAATAGAACATCCACCAATTCCTTGATTGTGGGTTTTACTTCTTCTTCCGTGAGATTGGTTTTTAAAAGTCTCACTCCACAGTTAATATCAAATCCCACACCCCCTGGACTGATCACCCCTGTACGTGTGCTGAATGCTGCTACTCCGCCTATGCTGAATCCATATCCGAAATGTATGTCTGGCAGTCCTATGGAGAACTTCTGAATACCTGGTAAAAATGCTACATTTGACACCTGATCCAGAGCTCCTTTTTCCACATTTTTTATGGAATCATCATCAAGATAAACTCTACCTGGAACACGCATCCCTTTTTTATAATTAGTGGGAATTTCCCATACACAATCTCTAATCTTGTTTAAGCCGTTGCTACTTTCCATAATTTAGACTCCCCATAAAAATTATACCTATTATATTCAAATTTAAATAGTTCTAAGCGTTAAAAAGTTTTTAAAAACCAAATTCATATGATATTCTTTTAATTATTATGTAATGATGTATTTATAATTGGGATATGTTAAATTTTATCAAGTTTTTACCAACATCTTTTTATCCAGACCATAAAATTGCAATATTTATTCATATTAACCATGAATATTCAGGTGTCCAATATTACCTGTACTTGATATCTCTTATTTTTCTTAACTTTCATCAGGTGAAAGGTAACTGCTTTAACTTCGTCTCTAATTTCATGTTTATTTAATCTAATGGATTCACCCCGGGCTTTTCCCTTTAAAGAATATGATTCATGGGTTTTCTGGATTATGTTAACTTCAAAGTCAGAAAATATCATATTCTCTGCATCATGGATGAACAATAACTCTGAAAGCCAATCGTATAATAGAGCAACAGGATCCTCTGATTCAATCTTTATCTCCTTTAAAATAGTAGGATCAATTAAGGATGTATCAGTCATAACCTCAAACATGGCCAGACCCGCATTCTGAAAGGATTCCTCCATGGTTTTCCCATAGGCTCGATAACCAACATCAGCGGTTACATCGAAAAATTCGAATTTTTTCTCAGATTTCATTTTTTTTTAATTTCCTGATGGTTTTGATTTAAACTTATAATTTTTTTATAAAAAAAATAGAAAATCCCTAAATCAAGCATTTATCGATCTCATCTTGGTCGAATCTTAGGATTATAACTCTTGAATTACCTTTACGTCCCTTGCCAGTGAATTTTACATCAATTAGTCTTAAAAATTCCAGTTTATTCAATAAACGGTCAAATGAGGCGTAGCTTAACGGTTTTATCTCATTTAAAAGTTTATAAAGGTCTCCGGCAGTTAATTCGGTTTCTGTTTCTATGATAATTTTAAGTAGTGTTTTCTCTCTTTGTGACATATTTTGCAAGGTGTTTTTTAAACTGATGGAACTGGTTTTTTTTAAGGCAGTTTCCAAATGCTTTTTTTGAATACTTCTAGATGCATCTGCTTCAGCAATAATACCCACTAAATTAAGGATTTCTATACCAACTCTTAGATCTCCAATGGAGTCTGTGTTTTCGGTTATATCCTCTAATATTTCTTCTGAAATCACTTCCGGATAAAATCCGGCTTTAATTCTCTCCTTAAAGATATCATATAATTCATTGTGTGTGTAAAGTGGGAATACGATCTCCTGGGGTATGAAAATGGACTTAACATTTTTATCCAGAATATATCTAAACTCTATATCAGATATAACTGCTAAAAGACCTGTTCTGACCCCTTCAAATTCCTCATGAGCTCTTAAGATATCATAAAAGATTTTGTTAGCATTTTTTTTCTGGAAGAGGTAATTTACATCGTCAAGGGCCACTACTAATGCCTGATCATTGCTCTGGAGATGTTTCATGATCTTCTCATAAATACGGGAGAAGGGAATACCTGTTTCAGGCGGTAGATGTCCAAAGATTTTTTTGTAGATCTGTGAAAATATGTTGTAACGGGTAACATGGAGCTGACAGTTTATATATACACATAAGATTTTATCTGAAAATTTTTCTGCCTCATCAAATAACTTTTTGACACTGGTTGTTTTGCCGGTGGCGCATGAACCCACTACTATCGCATTTAGAGGTTTACCTCCCCTTAAAGCAGGTCTTAAACATAGTTTAAGTGCTTCCATCTGTGATTCTCTGTGTAAGAATATGGTCGGCAAATAATCTGGATTAAAAACACTTTGATCTCTGAATATTGTTTCATCCTGCATTAAAATATCATCTATTGACATAATATACCCTTAATATTTATTTATCCTATAAAATTAACATCAAGAACGCCATCTAAATGTTCTCCACGAGATATGTTCAAAATAGTTATTTCTTCATTTTCAGCTATCCATTCCACCAGTTTTTTGGCATATTGAAGTTTTAATTGTTTGATTTCATCCGCTTTAGCTTCAGATTCAATCATATCTGGTCTGGAATATTTAGTTACTATTTTTCCGAAATCCATTCCTCCCAATATTATATATTCCGCTCCTAATTCCACTGCTAAAAATAAGCAACGGTCTCCGTCAGTGAATCCTCCGAAATTATACACGTTATTTAGGGGATTGCTTTGAGTAGTGCCCATAACCCTGTTTAAGTCAGGGACATATTTTCTTATTTTTTCAATATTATCCCCATGAGCATGTACCACCAAAAAGGCACCTTCATGGTTAGCACATCTAATATCCTTCATATTGCCATCCAGATCAGTTATGATAATGTCAGGTACTATATCTTCCTCTAAAAGCGCGCTGGTAGCCCCATCAGCAGATATCAACGTATAATCGGATAAGTTAAGGTTTTTAATTTCTTTAATATTATCTTTAATGGATGGTCCGGCGCCAAAAATTATTACTTCCTTCTGCATGGGAATATCCTCAGGCGATAATCCACCATATGTCTCTAAAAGCATATCTAACAATTCAGCCGACTTTTCATCCTCTTCTCTACTGAATCCAAATTCTTCCAGTAGTTCTTTATACCAGGAAAACCATATAGCAAGGTTCATAAGATAGGATAATATAGTCCATATAAATAAAGTTTTTTAAGCTATTTAACTTGGAGGTTTTTTAGAATGAATGAGACGTTGCTAATGATACCAGGACCAACTAGAGTTGCTCCCCGGGTCTTAAAAGCTATGTCTGAGAATATAGTGAATCATAGAAGTGCTGTGTTTGGTGAAATAATAACTGAAACCACAGAAATGATGTCTGAAGTCTTCCAGACCGAGAACCAGTCCTATATATTAACTGGATCTGGAACCGCAGCCATGGAAGCAGCACTGGCCAGTATACTTAATAACGGCGATAAAGTCTTGAATATTATCGGTGGAAAATTCGGTCAAAGATTTATGCAAATAACCGAAGTCCACGGTGGAATTCCCATTGAACTGGAAGTTGAATGGGGATATGGTGTAGACCCTGAAGATGTTAAATACATCTTAGAAGAGGAAGATAAAATCAAAGCAGTCACCATAGTCCACAATGAAACCTCAACAGGAGTCACTAATCCCATAGATGAAGTGGGAAAGATAGTTAAAGATCATGATACTCTTTACGTGGTGGACACCGTCTCCTCACTAGGAGGGGATGATGTGTTTGTAGATGGATATAACATCGATATTTGTGTAACCGGCTCCCAAAAATGTCTAGCCGCCCCGCCGGGCATGGCCGCCATTACCCTAAGTGATGATGCCTGGAAAATAGTGGATGAAACACCATCCAGCACTTATTACCTGGATATGAAGAAATACCATAAAAGCGGATCTGGAACACCTCCAGAAACTCCCTATACACCATCAGTATCATTGATGTATGCTATGCGTGAAGCCCTAAATGTGGTGATGGAAGAAGGACTGGAGAGCAGGGTTAAAAGGCATGAATTAGCTGCTTTAGCCACTAGAAATGGTGTTAAAGCTATGGGTCTGGAATTATTCGCCCAACCGGAAGTATCATCTAATACAGTAACTGCCATAAAAATGCCAGAGGGCATTACTGACCCTCAATTAAGAGGCACTATGCGTGATAAGTACAGGATTGAGTTAGCTGGTGGTCAGGACCATCTTAAAGGAAACGTATTCCGTATTGGCCATATGGGTAATATCACAGAACAGGAAATAATCACCACCATAGCTGCACTGGAGATGACCTTGAAAGGGCTTGGTCTTGACATATGTCTGGGAGAGGGTATAGCAGCTGTAGAAGAGGCGTATCTTATTAATTAAGCCTTTTCTTTTTTTAAAATGTAATAAGGAACAGACAATACTATTCTATCTTAAAACTTTCAATAATCATGTCGAATCGTTCTTTATTCCTGTCGTAGAGCTCTGGTGGAAATGCAAGGTATTGGATAACATAACTTGAACCATTTTTTTCGAAGAATAGAACTGATTCTTTAAAGGTTGATTCATCATCCATGGAAACATAGGTTATTTCAGTTGCATTCAAGCCATTAACTGTTCTATTTTTTTCAGTTTTATTTTTAGCATATATATCTGAATTTAAACCTAATTTATAATTGGCAGTGATATTTTCTGTTGAATTTTTGGTGGAATTGAACTTGTAAACGTTTAATAAGACTTTTCCACCATTAGAACCTACCGATATTATTTCATTCTCTGCAATTGGCTTGTTGATAACCCACTGTTGAGGATAATTAAATGATACACCATATGCGGAGTATGTTCTGGTGGAATTAGATGATTGATCTAATATATTGAATTGATTCAGAGCAATGACACATATAATCGCTGCCGTCAAAATCAGGATTATAAAACTTATTTTCATTAAAAACATCCTTTATAAATTCTAATTAGAATTTGATTTATATCTAAATATTTTTAAAAAAAAATTTATAAATGAATCTAAATGTCTCAAAAATCCTTCAAAATCGAGAGTGCTGTTTTGAATATGATGGGCCCGTCCATCCATGATTGTTTTAATAGGTAAATTGGTCGCGCATAGAATTCTTTGAAAGCCCTTTTCTGCAGTTTTTTAAGTTCATCCAATGAGCAGTCGACAGTTTCTATAACAGGGCTCAGTAGATTGAACTTTGACCAATCTGTTGTTTTAATCAACCGTTCATCTTTAGATTTCATATAAAAATCAGTGCCAGGATAGGGTGTGGCCAGTGAGAACACGGCGTAGTTTGGTTCTAATTTCTTCACAAATTTTATGGTGTTTTCTATACTTTTTCTGGTATCTCCAGGCATACCTAAAACCACAGATGCTATGGTACGTACTCCCAGCTTTTTAGTGAGTTCAAAAGTCTTTTTTATCTTGCTGATGGTTATATTTTTATTCACTTCATTCAAACTCTGTTGATCAGCAGATTCCACACCTAAAAAAAGGGTGATGCAACCTGCATCCTTCATCTTCTTGAGTAATTCTTCAGATATGGTATCCACACGTGCGGTGCAGCCCCAGTAGTTATCGAACTTGCGCTCCTTGATTTCATCACAGATTTGGTTTATTCTTTTCTTGTTCAGGCAGAATGTATCATCCATAAAAGCAAGCATCTCTGCATTATGATCATTTACCATGTGTTCCATTTCATCAACTACGCTTCCTGATGATCTTAGTCTTAGTTTTTGACCGTGCATTGCTGAAGATGCACAGAAAGAACATTGATAGGGGCATCCCCTTCCAGAAATCAAGGTGCCTATGGGTAATTTCATGTTCATAATCTTATAATCTTCCATGGGAAGTAGATGACGGGCAGGGAATGGAATGCTATCCAGATCATCTATTACTGGCCTGAGAGGTGTTGTAAATTTTTTAGTAGCAATACCCTTAACTCTGTTTAGATCTCCTTCTTTTTCAAGGGTCTGCACCAACTCTAACATGGAGTACTCTCCTTCACCTCGAACTACCACGTCTATGAAGTCATACTTTAACAATTCTTGATAGGTGAAAGTGGGATGATAACCTCCTAAAACAACTAAACCTCCAGGATGTGCTTTTTTAGACATTTGCGCTACTTTAAGGGCGCTGGGGAAAGTGGGAGTAACTGAGGTTATGGCCACAATATCTGGTTGAAAACCGATCACTTCTTTTTGGATGGTTTCATAATCCATATCAACAGCAGGAGCATCTATTATCTTAACTTGAACCCCATCAGCCTCTAAAACTGCAGCAATATATGCTATGCCAAGTGGTGGGGCCACTAATCCTATGAATTTATATTTTGAGGAATTATAAGGAGGATTTATCATTAATACTTTCATCCACTCACCTAATATTTTTTTTGTACAGATGTATCTATAAAGCTTGAATTCAGCTTAAATACACTTATTTAATGGCAAAAACACCATTATTGATAAAAAAATACTTATTATTATGATATTTATTAAAACAATGAAATCAACAACATAATTATGTACGAATTGATTTTTAAAGTTATCGACCAAATGATTTAAAGTTATTTCCCCCATATTTATTAGAATTGAAATGAGCTATCTGTGACAATATAAATCCATTAATAATCATTTCTTATGGAAAATTATATTTAATAAAAATGCATCTCATGCGGGAGTGGTATCTCCTCATCTTTATCAACAATTACCTCTAATAAATATGGTATTTTTAGATTCAAAGCTTCTTTAACTGCCAAGTATACTTCGCCAGGTGTATCTACACGTTTTGAATCCATCCCATATGCAACTGCTAGTTTTATGAAGTCTGGATTCTGTAATTCTACCTGATATGTTTCTCCATATTTCATTAATTGCCATTGTTTAATAATCCCTAGGGATTGGTTGTTGATTAGACAGACTATAACCGGAAGGTTTCGCTGCACAATACTGGCTAACTCCTGAACTGTCATCTGAAATCCGCCATCACCCACAATCACTACAACTGGTTTTTCTGGTTCTGCCAGTGAAGCACCTACCGCCGCGGGTAAAGCATACCCCATAGGTGCGAAACCTCCTGAGAAAATAAACGAACCAGGTTCTTTTATCCTTTGGAGTAAAGTGACCCATGTTGTATGTGAACCAGCATCGTTAACTATTATAGAATCTCCTGCAGCCTCTAAGATCTCATTTATAGCTGTCTGAGGTTTAATGGGTATATTATCAAAATCCGTGTTAATTTTATATCTTTTCGAATATTTTTTCAATTCCTGGAGCCATTTTCCCCTATCAAACACTTCTAAATTAAACATAGTATCAAGAAATACTCCAACGTCCTCTTGGATATTAATATCTCCTTTAAAAGCTTTTTTATCCAGATTAACCTGTATTATTCTGGAATTTCCTATACCGGCCCTGGTCCTCTCGGAAAGTCTGGAACCCAAGGCTATAATTAGATCTGCATTTTTACCAGCGAAATTAGCTGCTTCAGTACCCCTTATACCTATCATTCCCAAATATAGTGGATTATCATCAGGAAAGACCCCTCTAGCAGGATAAGTAGCTGATACAGGCACATAATGGCTTTCAGCATATTTTAATAATTTATTTGAGGATTTTGACCAAAATATCCCGTTTCCCGCAACAATTAAAGGCTTTTCAGCAATACTTATAAGTTTTAAAGCCTCTGTTACATTATTATCTAAGTCTACATTCTCCTTATCAATTTTTTCAGGATTTTTATCAATTTCAGAATAAATTAAGGAAACATCCATTTCCATATTCAGAACATCACTGGGAAGGATAACATTTATTGGCCCTGTTTTACCCATTCTAAACATTTCAATAGCTTCTTTTAATTTTAAAACACCATCTTCTGGTGTTTTAATTCGGTAACTGCTTATGGTGATAGGAGCGAAGACTTCCCTAACATCAATCTCCTGAAATACATCATCCCCCCTCAAATCTGTGGGAACATCTCCCGTCAGAATTAAAAGTGGTACTGAGTCTTTATAAGCAGTGGCTACCCCCATAGTCAAATTTAAGGCCCCAGGACCTGCAGTTGCAACACATACTCCGAATTTTCCAGATATACGGGCATAAGCATCTGCTGCATGTGCTGCTCCCTGTTCATGACGCATGAGAATATGTTCGATTTCAGAATTCCTCAAAGCCTCGTAAATTGGAAGGATTTGCTCTCCAGGATGTCCAAAAATATATTTAACACCCTCTAACTCCAATATTTTTATTATGGCCTGGGCAAATCTCTCAGGACTCTTCATGTATCTTATCTATAAAACCGGTTTCTATTAAATTTAATCAAAATAGATTTATGCTAGTAAAAAAAATAATATAAAAAGCTTTATTATAATCCCCATGTGAAATAAATAATAAAAAATGAAAAATTCTGATTATTAATGTGAATAAGATGAAACAGAAACCCCAGGAAGATTTTAAAGATAGTTTACTTAAAATTAGAAGTTTTCTAATCCCTGATGATGACGAAGATAGAGTGATGTATCTTCACGCTGTAGTGGCTTTATTAGGTAGTCTTTGTGCTTTTTTTATATTGGAATATGGTGAGATGTCCCTGGGTGTCATGGAACATACTTTTCTAATTCTTATTGAAAAAACATGTGTTATTGTAGTGATAGCATATATTATCAGTCGAATGTCATTTTTTAGAGGAATACTTCAGAAGAAATTTACAATAAGAAACCAGGTTTTGATGATCGCAGCATTCGGAGCCATATCCATATTCGGAACTTACTCCGGGATAAATATAATGGGAGCAATTGCCAATGTACGAGATCTGGCCCCTATGATAGCTGGATTAGTAGGCGGGCCATGGATAGGTCTGGGTGTTGGATTAATCGGAGGCGTGCATCGTTTATTCCTTGGAGGGCCAACAGCAATTGCCTGCGGCTTAGCAACCATCCTGGCCGGATTATTCGGTGGCCTGATTTACTATCTAAACAAAGGAAAATTCATAGGAATAATTGGAGCTGTCATATTCGCGGCTTTGATGGAATCCTTCCATATGCTTATCAACCTAATAATCACCAAACCTTATCCACTAGCCCTGACTATAGTACAGGATCTGGCCGGGCCAATGATACTGGCCAACTCCCTGGGAATGCTTGTATTTGCTTTCATAATTTCCAATCTTTTAAAAGAGCAGAAAACTAAACAAGAACGTGATTACTACCTTGATGAACTGGAAAGACATAAATATGAGTTAAAAGTGGCACAGAAAATTCAGAAAAGTTTCTTACCAAATAACATTCCATTATTGGAAAGATTAGATCTTTCAGCTACTAATATACCGGCTAAAGATGCTGGTGGAGATTTTTACGACTTTATAAAATTATCAGATGAAGAAACTGCCGTGGTAATCGCCGATGTTTCCGATAGGAAAGTCCCAGCCACCTTACTCATGGCAGTCTCCAGGACGATAATCAGGAGCATATCCGAATCTGCAGAAAATCCTAAACCATCCCAACTAGTAGAGTATTTAAATCGCCTGATAACCGAGAAAAGCAAATCTGATGTTTCTTTAACACTATTTTATGGAATATTGAACCTTAAAAATAAACAGATGAACTTCATAAACGCCAGGCACAACCCTCCTCTGGTTTATAAAAGTAAATTTAAGAAAATAATCTCCCTAGAAAAAACAGATGTATTACTGGGTGTTAAAAAGAACATTAAATTGGAAGATAAAAAGATATCCCTGGAAAATGATGATATCATACTGTTCTACACCGATGGTATCTATTCTGTGACCAATAAAAATGGTAAAAGCTTCAACAATGATTTAATAGGTGAAATTCTCAAAAAAGCAGTTCACAAACATCTCACGAAATAATAAATAATATAAAAGATACAATAAGAGATTTCTGTGGTAAGGGTGATCTGAAAGATGATATAAGTCTAATTGTAATAAAAATTAGATAAAAAAAATTCTAATTCATTAATTAAATTTCAATTCATTAAGTATCTTTATTTTTGATCTTCCTGATAACTGCCATTATACTCTCCAGAACCAGTTACTGGGAAAACAACTGCCTGAACTATTCTCTCACCCTGCTTTATGGTGTAATCGAACTCCCCATAATTATATAATAAAAATTTTAAAGCCCCATAAAATCCAGGATCTCCCAATGCCGTATGTATAGAAACAAATGACCTTAAAATCGTTGAACGAGGAAGATATAACATAGAATAACCCTTTGGTATTTTTATTTTCTTATCTATAGTTACTAAATAACCATTTTTAGGCTTTAAAGTATAGAGGGGCGGTTCTAATCTTCTAAGTTCAGGTAAGTTTTTCTGATCATCAATAAGCGAAGCAGGACCTGCCTGAGCAAAGACTTCATCCAATCTCAGATCAATCCCTGATGGCTGTATTAAATCATTAAAATCAGGAAATAGCTTTATTAACTCTCTTTCTCCCATCATGATAGTAATCCTCCCTATAATTAACTATTCAAATTTATTTTTTATTTATTTTAAAAATTTTATTTCTATCTTAATTTAAAAAAATGTATCAATATTCAATTAAAAATTATATTCTATCTTCATTTAAAAATCGATCGCTTTATAACTTAATATAAATCCTTTTTTTATGCATATAATAGGCTATTATACCCCACAAGATAACTACTATCATAGCATAGGTAATAGCACCAATATTTGGTGTTAATAAATCCATCAGTGGTTGATATAGCATCTGATATATGCTAAGAGGATCTCCTGTTGCTGAATTGAAATAAACCTTCTGTATGATCGTATTTATAACAGCAGAGAATACATAAAGGATTAATGCATTAAGTCCCAGAGGGACCGCTGCCAGGAGGATGCTCTTTTTAGCCAAAATATCCAAATAGGAGTATAAAAGGGAGAGTATGATAGTGGCCAGGCCAGCTGTGACCATTATAAAACTGGCGGTCCATAATTGTTTGATAATGGGAACCAGGGGGGATATTATAACTCCCAATAATATCATTGCCGCTCCGGCAGTTAAGAATAATTTAATAGTTCCCCAGTTACCCCCTTTTATCTGTAGAATTTTTCCAATGATAAGTCCTATAAGCACCATAGCGGTAGCTGTGATGATGGTTAAAATTCCTTCTGGATCAAAACCAGGATCAACATCCTGATTGAAAATATGCTGCACACCAAAGACTTGTACATCCACCCAACCAGCTATGTTTCCATCAGACTGGAAGTTTCCAGCCGTAACACCAGGCGCACTTGCGAATAAAAGGATCAAACTCTGTAACATCAAAAGAACTGCTACGGTTAGGATTATATATTTAAATTTACTCCTGGCCAGGGGAGCTGCAAAAAGAGATGCTAAGGCAATTAGTTGTAGCACTCCCGGAATCCTCAGAGGCAATCCACCACCTATCCAGTTTAAAAATAGGCCAATACAGAAAAGCGCCACTACACGATATATGAAATGGCCCCACAGCTGTTTAGATGTTTGGTTCGCCCTATTCTTAAAGGAATATGCCATGGAAACACCTACAATGAAAAGAAAAAATGGAAAAACCAGGTCTACGAAGGTTAATCCTATCCATTCGGAATGTTTTAGTAAATAGGGAGTATATTGTGATACTGGAAGTGTATTGACAAAGATCATGGCAGCAACAGTCAGACCTCGGAACACATCCAGTGATACCACTCGCTTTTTGGTGACCATGATTATACCATTTGAAAAAAAAATATTTTAATTAAATTTTAAGTTTATTAATTTAATTCCCTTTGATTAATATTTTTTATTTTAGCTGATATTCCAGATTTTTAAGTTAGATAGGAAATCTGTGGGGAATTTAAACACTCTCCAAGACATATCATCAAGTTTATTTTTGTTTGCATCTTTTATATCGGCGCTCATCATTATCAGATTAGCGTTTTTAAAGAATTTCACTGGAACTTTGACCACCATTATATTCTTCTGTAATTCCTCAACAATGTCCTCATTAGCACCGACACTATTGTTAGCCTTCATTTCATATTGTGCCTGTCCATCCTGGACTTTTATATCCATCCTTTTGAATTCCGTTCCGTTATATATTCTTAAATGATAACTATATATAAGATTCTTATTCACATCTCCGGATGTTTTAAGAAGCAGATATACATAATTATCGTCATATACCAATCCTGCCCCTGCCAGATCAGTTGAAGGCAACAATACAGTTGTTTGTGAATCATACCGCAGATCCTCAAAGGATGATGAGGGCATTCCATCTTTAGCGAAATCAGGATTATTAACTTTAATTACATCGATAATGGGATAATTGGCGAAAATTTCGTTAACCCGAACAAATGCTGTTAAATAGTTCTTCATAAGGGATATTTGGGTTGCATGAGATCCTATGGCCTTTTCTTTCATGTTTTCATTTTCACTGGTTAAATTAAGCCTGTACCACGTCCCATCCAGATCAAGAACATCTTTTGGTGCTTCTAAACTTGATTTTGGTTGATAGGATATTGGAGATGGCCATGCTCCTTTATGCACCAGGTAAGTGTAAGTTTCCCCGGTATAACCAGTTTTAATAGCTGAGTATAAAACAAATGCAGTGGTGGCAGCGTGATCTGGATGTTCATCCCCATCATCGGGATAGAATATCTTGTTAGGTTTATAGTCCCTTATAATTTGTTCTATGTTTTTATCCACATTGGCACCGCAGTAAGCGGCGTTCTTCTCATATGAAAAATTGTAGGGAGAATGGTCGTAGTTATTACTGGAATTTTCAGATCCTTTATAAAGGTTATTATAGTCCCAGTTACTTCCGAAAAGATATTTAAGAGCACCATCGGGATAACCTAGAAATATGATTTTACTCTGATTTAAACCCAGATTCTTCATAGCTTCTATCGTTTCAAGCCGCCTGTAGTCGCCTATAGTGCCGTTGAAATTGGTAATATTATTTTTTTTAGCGTAATCAGTCATGTTTATTGGGGTAGCGTCTCCATTAGTCATCATAACAACCATTACAGTAGCATTAGCTTCTAAAGCTGCTCTGATTAGTCCAGAGTTAGCCAGTGATTCATCATCTGGATGTGGTGAAAATATTAGAATTCTGTCTGAGGACTGAATATGGGGAAATTGCTGGTATGTTACATTTTGATTTCCCCCATAGAATGAATATGTAAAGGTTAGAATAGATAATGCTCCGATAATGATCAAGATTATAGTTGTTTTCCCGTATGATCGTTTGCCCAAAATATTCACTTCCTTAAAATGAATATTATATTTTACTCCTCATAACATATTTAAATATATCCAATTATCACAAAAATTATCTTATTTAATTTTTTTTGTGAAATAAATCACTCTTAGTATGATCCAAATAAAATTATCCCCATGATAATCTCCGTTATTTAATTCCTATCTGAACATTTCAATGCTCACTGCTATGCCTGTGGCGTTATTATAGAATATAGATGCTAAAATCCCCACCACTTTACTGTTTTGGATTATAGGAGAACCACTATCATCTGGTAGCGGTAGATCATTGAAGGGAAATTATAGATAATGGTAGGTTTTCCCCATAGTCATAAAATATTACTATTTATAAGTTTAACACCATTAAATGAATATGCAGGACCTATTACTGGTCGAGCTATATCTGAGAGTTTAATATCAGATTCAGGAGCTTCTATTTCAATAATTGCCAAGTCATGATTTCAAAATTATCTCCTTAACCCTTCCTCCGTAATCATCAAACCAAATAAAACTACCTAAATCGCATTTCCCAACCTTAAAGATATTATAAACAGTTAAAGCATGGAATTTCTCCTTAAATTCAAATACCACCCATATAACTGATTTTCCATTACACTTTAATTTCCGCAAGCTGCTATTTTCATTAAATCACATTTAACAATTAATATCTAATCATGAACCTAATATAATTATAAAAAAAATATCAAATAATTTACAGGAGATACATCACATTGAAAACACTAAAAAATGTAAAGGACCACTTTGAAGAAGAAGCCAAAGAATATGATGAACTTATATTAAAATTAATCCCCAAATATAATGAAATGATTGAATCATTAATAAACAGCATTCCATTTGAGGATTCTAAAACCATTGAAGTTCTAGATTTAGGATGTGGTACTGGAAACATAACAAGTGCTGTAAAAAAAAGGTATTCTCATGCAAAAATTACCTGTATTGATCTAGCTGAACAAATGATCAATATTACCAAGTTTAAACTGTCTAAATATAATGATATTAAATATCTTCTGGGAGATCTACGTGAAATTCCTTTTGGTGCTGATTATGACCTGATCATATCCTCCCTGGCCCTTCACCATTTACAAACGGATCAGGAGAAAATATCCATCTACCATAAAATATATGATTCACTTAAAGAGGGAGGGGCTTTTTATAATGCAGATAATATACTTGCCTCCAGCGAATATCTGGAAAACGTTAATATGAAGCAATGGAAAGATTTCATGCGAAAAACTATTTCCAATAAAGAAATTGAAGAAAAATGGCTACCAACATATTATGAAGAAGATTATCCAGCCCCATTAATAAAACATGTGGACTGGCTGCGTGAGGTAGGGTTTAAAAATGTAGATGTGACTTGGAAATACATCAATGGAGCGGTTTTCGGCGGTATTAAATAGGCCTAAGAGATTATTTTGTTTCCCCGAAGACCTGTTCTACCATCCAATCTGGTTTAAACAGCATTATATCAGAATATGATTGGCCGGTACCTAAAAATAATATCGGTTTATTTATTACATGACCGATGGAAAGTGCAGCTCCTCCTTTAGCATCTGCATCGGCTTTAGTGAGTACAATTCCATCTACACCAACAGCATCATCAAATTTACGGGCCTGTTCCACTGCATCATTACCGGTTAGTGCATCACCTACAAATAATATAATATCGGGGTTTATAACCCGTTTTATCTTTTTCATTTCATCCATAAGGTTGATATTGGTTTGCATTCTCCCAGCAGTGTCCACCAGCACCAGATCTTTTCCCTGTGCCTTGGCATGTTCCACAGCATCAAAGGCCACAGCAGCTGGATCAGCACCTTTTTTATGCTTGATCATTTTAACACCGATTTTATCGGCGTGATAGGTTAACTGTTCAATAGCTCCTGCTCGGAATGTATCAGATGCAGCTATTACAGGTTCGTATCCCTTATCCATATAGTAAGTTGCTACTTTGGCAATGGTGGTTGTTTTTCCGGTACCGTTTATACCTACGAACATTATCTTAAGGGGTTCGCCCTGTTTTTTCTTTAAAGCTATTAATTGTTCTATATCCTGACTATCCACATCTAATATTTCTGATATCGCCTTTTTAAGGGCTTCCTTAGTAAATTCTGCGACATCACTGCGTCTTTTAATTTTCCGCCCTACAAGATCTTCCTTCACTGAGTTAATGATGCCCTCAGCTACTTCTAAAGCTACATCTCCCTCTAAAAGTGATAATTCTAGTTCAAACAGGATATCATCCACATCATTTTCGGATATGGTTTTATGGCGGACGAAGGAAAATAAACCGGATTTCTCTTCTTGAGATGGTTCATTATCTTCGGTTTTTAGTACTTTTTCCTGCTCCTTATTATTAGATTCGTCTTTATCTCTGGTATCTGGCTTAGATTTTTTAACTGGTTTTTGGATTCTTGTCCTATCCTTTTCAGGTATGCTTTTTTTATCTTTTTTCTCTTCTTCGGTTTCTAGAACCTTCTGAGATCCATTTTTATCAGATTCTTCTCCAGCTGAAGATTCTTTCTCTAAAGCTTCTTCTTCCTCTTTAGATATTTTATCGGTGATTTTACCGATTGTACCAGAGAATTTCTTTTTAAGGGATTCAAACAAGAAATTCACTCCTTTAATTTAAAAGACTAAAAAAAATAGTTAGGGTTTATTGTATTTGACTTCCAGTTCCTTCTAGTTTCTGGATGAGTGCTTCTGCTTCTGGTGTTTTAGTAACGATTAATTCGGTGAGTTTATTAAGTTCACCCATTATTTTATTTAGAACTGCATCCATTTCTTTTTTCTGTTCTTTTATACTTTCTTCTGCATCGCCTATTTTCTTCTTTACCGCTGCACCAGCACCTAATCCAACTATTACTTCGTCAGTGTTGGTAATCTCGGTGATGATGAATGATCCGGCACCTATGGGAACCAGTGTTTCAGTGTCTTTTTTATCTTTAATGGTTTGTAATGTTTCCTCTGCAATGGAAAGATCAGCGATGTTAGCCTTCACAGTTTCCATCTGCTGGTTAAGCATGTCGGCCTGGCTTTGGTACATGTTAAGCTCATTTACTAAGCCATTAAGCCTCTCTCTATCATCCATATAATCACTCCTGGATTAATGCTTTAATTATAGGATCCTGGACTTCATCTTCGTTAATTTCTGCGATTTCCTCGATCTTAATTTTGTTTCTTTTGATATGGTGCTTGCTTCCAAATTCGGAATATATTTTTTCTTTTATTTCTTCTTCATCGATCGCTTTTAATTCTTTGGTGAAGGGTTTTAAACTATTACCCATCATGAATTTACCCTGAATTCTAAATATCTTTGTTTTCATAATAATCCCTCGAGAAAACCAAATGTTTCTTCAATTCTTGCCAGTTCAGGACCGGTGGTTTTTAAACTTACTAGAACTCCCTTTGAAGTGGCTACGGCGCAAGCTCCAACCAATGCAGTGCCATTGTTAACTGTTCCTACATCCGCCGGGACTTTAAGTATTTTTTCCACCATTTTGATATCTTCCTGGCTTGCGGAAGGATGTAAGAGCACCCCCTTATTGGTGGCTACTGCTACAGCCCCTGTGATCTTAAATTCTGCTATACTCCCTTTTACAACTTCCACATTTAAAATCTGAGTTATTAATTCCACTGATTCATCTGAAATAAGAGGATTCACTATCGCCCCATGATCATTGGCCAGTATTATGTTTCCCACTGCTGTTAACCTATCGGGCATCCTCTCTGCATCCAGACCCATGGATCGGATGGCTTCTATTTCCCGGTCAAACGCGTATTTGGAGAGGATTAATCCATTAGAATTTCCGCAGGAAAGTGCTCCAGCCAGATTACTGCCACTGATAAGAGTTTTTATGGTTTCTACTCCAAGAGATTCCTCTATCAAATCCACAGTATCCTGCGTAAGGTTAGGGGGTATTATGGCCAATTTTTCGGTGGTGGATATTGAAACACCGATATTGGGATTTCCACCCAGATTTATTCTTCTTATCATCATTACCTACCTATTCAACTAGGGTTACCGATACAGTACCATCCTCATCTTTCACTGCTTTTACTTTTATTTTTGGTGGTGTCTTTTGAATTCCCCTTTCCCATATTTTCTCATTTACTGAGGCGTCTATTATGATATCTTCTGATTTCATGTGTCTTTTCATGAACTCTCTAACCAGACGCACTGCCTTAGGGGACCTGATGGTTCGGGGTACTTTTTTAACATCCCGTAATGGTATGGTGTAAACTCTTTCCATGTTAAATTCTCCTTTAAGATAGGGCCAATTTATGGCTTGATTCTATTTCTTCTCCATTGTCTCATTTTCGGGTGAGTTCTTACTTTTCGTGAAGTTTTAAGCATCACCCAGAGAGGCACTCTTCTGTTTTGTTTATTGGCCTTAGCCAATCTTAATTTTTTACCTAATGGTTTGTTTCTACTCATTTTCTCTCCATCCTATTACTCTTGATTGTACGTGTTCCGGGAATATCTGAGAGGCAGTTCCGTCTCCTCCCAACTGATCCAAGAGGTATCTTATTTCTATTTCATAGTCAGAATTATTATTAATATTTGTTAACTCTTTTTTTACCTTAAAAAGCTTTTTAGATAATTTATCTATTGTTTTATGACCAAAACCAGCTAAATTCAGGTATTCTACATTTTTTGAATCTTCCAAACTTTTAATTTCATTTAAAGTAAGTTTAGGTATCCGGTCATCCCTTCTAGTACCATCAGCGATTAATGGATAATTTGAAGCTGCCAGGTGCAGTACCTGCCTGTGGATGTGGTTCAGTCCATTGTTAGGATAACCATCATTTAGAATCATTTCCACAGCTTGTTTAAGTATTTTATCAGGTGTTTCGAAGATCTGGTGGGTGAATCCTAAACTAGAAGCAGAATCTGCTGCTGGTTTCCAGGAAGGAAACATTCCAAAGTTTACTGTCATCAGTTCCACCTGAAATCCCAAATTCTTTAGAATCACTGCCATCAGGGAGCTATCTTTTCCCCCACTGTATAGTACACCTGCTTTCATTTTCAATTTACTCTATCAAGTAGCTGAATGTGATGGTTCTACCTATATGTGATATTTATCTCTCTTTTCTGGCCGGCTAACTTTTTTAATAGCACTTTAAGCTGTTCATCCGTTATTTTAGACTTAACCCTTCCCATTTGTGCCAGTTGTATTAGTTGAAGTTCTATCTGATCTACAAATTCAGGTTTAGTCAGGCGTAGGTTGGCTAACCTGCTCCGGGCTTCGGGGGTAAGTATTTGCATCATAGCCTGCTTTTTCTGCGCTTCCATTTCACGGCGCATTCTTTCTTGTTCTGCAGCATCAGGTGATTGTTGCTGAGCAGCTTGTTGAGCAGCTTGCTGTTGTAATTCCTCTAATCTTTTACGACGTAACTCCTCAATATCGCTCATGTATAACCTCCGCTTAGTATTTAGCTAGTTCTGGAATGTCTTTTTTTAACTGATGAGATGTTTTATCCAGGAATGATCTTCCCTGGGAAGTTACCTGCCTACCTTCCCCTATCTTTTCTATATAACCAGCTGCTTCCAGTTGATGTAGTGCTCCTCTTATAACCGCTCCACTGCCTGGTTTGAATTTCTCTGGGTTGGATCCTCTATCTTTTTTTCCACCGTAATATGTTTTGAGGCTGTTAATTCCGACAGGACCATCTATGTAAACTCTTCTGAGTATGGATGCGCATCGCACATACCACCAGTCGGGGTTTTCTGGTCTTCTCTCTTTGTGAACACCTGTTTTTACAAACTGTGCCCATTCCGGCTGATCTATTTTTTTATTTGTCTCTAATTCCTTTGCAAGTTCGTTTATTAGCATATCTGCAGGTACATCATAAATTGTGGTCATATTTATCCTCCAATATTATCTTTTTTTCTTAAATATTACTGCAACATTACCTCTAAGATCAATTAGTTTAGAATTGGTTTTTTCCATTATATTATCAATATTTTTCTTCTTATCTATGGATATTGCTTTAGAAAACCTGATCTTAACTACTTCTCGAGCTTTGAGCTGTCTTTTTATTTCTTCTATGACGCTCTCTTTTACTCCTGATTTTCCTATGTTGATGGTGATTGTGGAAAGTGAT
>JADFDH010000004.1 GCA_018263005.1 Methanobacterium sp. | reverse complement strand
TTGGTTCACAGAGTAACCCTAACTCACAGGTTCAGCTGGCACCCCAGATGGGCAATCTACACAGAATGGTTAACAAGGCTGTTTCTGGAGAACCAGTTGCCTACGGTACCTGGGCAGGAATAGCCGGTGCGGTTGCTTTCGTATTAATGGGCTCACTACACCTACCAGTCATATTATCAATAGCAGGAGGAGCAGCCATAGCAGCATTGGTTCACGCCACATTCTCTACTACATCACATTTAGGAAGGATAGTGAGTCAATCACAATTTAATCAACCGGTGTTTCTTGATGTATTAACATCGCACTTAGGACCAATAGCTGGACATGGATTTATAGTTACATTCTCAATAGTTGGATTATCATACCTTATGACCTTACCAATTCAAGGTTTTGCACATCCATTTGCACTGCCATTCCTGGCGGTACTCTGGGGAATTACCATTGGTGCAATAGGTTCATCAACAGGAGATGTTCACTACGGTGCAGAAAGGGAGTACCAGCAATACCCATTTGGTGGAGGTATTCCAGTTGCTATTCATGGTGACATCACAAGGAAAGCTGAGTTGGGTGCCAGAAACTCCATAGATGTTGTACATTTCTGTGCCAAATATGGTGGACCAGTTACTGGATTCGCTTTTGGAGCAATTGTATTCTTCAGTTTCTGGAGCACAGTAGTGGGTGGAATGCTCGGACCGGGTAATACAGCTTTAATTACTGGGACAGTAATCCTATTTGTGATAGTCTTGCTATTAATCATAATAAACAATAGAATAGAAGTATTTGCCAGAAACAAATACGGACCATATAGAAAAGATTAGGAGGTTTAATGATGGACCCATTATTATTAATCGGTGCTGTAACCGTGGGGGGAGTCCTGGTAGGTGGGGGTGTACACTTCTTACCAGTAGGGGGTGCTCCAGCGGCTATAGCAACAGCAACAGGTGTAGGAACTGGTACTGCTATGTTAGCAGCAGGAAGTGCTATGACTGGGCTTATAACAGCAGCAGCAGCCACAGGATCTCCGCTCTGGTTAGTACTGCTGGCAGGTGCAGCTGGTTCAGCTTTAATGATAGCTATAACCATGCTTGTAGGTAACTGGGTGTACATATGGGGTGTAGGAACCGTACCAGTTTCTGCTAAAGTGACCAAAGATCCTATTACTGGACTAGAACAAGAAAAATATGTAACCCCTGGAACAGAAGGACACGGAATACCCACCGTTTGTTATGTAAGCGGAGTAATCGGAGGATTGTTAGGTGGAATTGGAGGAGGTTTAATTTATTACTTCCTGTACACAGGATTAGTTGAATTACCTGCCTATGCTTTACTACCTGGTCAAACAACATCTGTATCCGCAGCTATGATGGCTGGAATATTCGCTTTAGCAGTGTTCTTTGTTAACTCAGTTATAGCCTCCTACAACATTGGTGGAACCATAGAAGGATTCCATGATCCTAAATTCAAAAGACTCCCACGAGGAGTTTTAGGATGCATAGTAGCCTCTATAGTAATTGGAGTTATAGGAGTGTTATTACTTCAAGGAGGTGCAGTATAATGTCAGTAGCAGCAGGAGGAGGCGGAACATCCGCAATAGATCCAAAACAAACCTTAGCATTAGGACTAGTAGGTGGCCTTGTTCTATTATACTTAGTTCCATTCGTACCAATATTAGGACCACTATTCGGAGCATTAGGAGCAGTATGCGCCATAATATGGGGTGCTGATGCTATAGCTCGAGTAGCCAGTTATGGTTTAGGTACAGGGGTGCCTTCCATAGGATACATGTCATTGGCTATTGGTATCATAGGATCCCTAGCAGGAATAGCTGGTGCCATAATATTTGGCAGCGGTCTGAATGTCTTACTCGGCCCTATATTTGGAGTAGTTTTAGCCATGATCATAGGGGCAATAGTGGCTCTAGTTGGAACTAAAATTTTGAAGATGAAAATACCTATTTTGGTAAGATGTACAGTTGAACTATCAGGCGCAGCAGCCATATCAGTAATCGGATTTTCAGCTGCAATAGCAGGAAGCATAGGAATGCCAGCTATACTCACCACCGTAGTATCCACTGGATTTATAGGTTTATTATTCATCCTGAACACCATGGCTATACAACATCCATTCAACGCCTGTTTAGGACCACAAGAAGATAGAGGCAGGACACTTAAACTTGCAGCATCAACCGCATTTATGTCCATGGCTATAGTGGGCATATTAGGAATCGGTGTCTCCAAAGTATGGTGGGTAATAGCCATAATCGGCGCAATAGCCTGGTTTATATCAATCAGCGCATTTATCCAATCATCAGCTGAAGACGCTGCATCAGTTAAATGGTCTGGTTGGTGGCCTGAAGAGGAGATGTAAGGAGGAATCAAAATGGCAGAAATGTTACCTTTAATACAAATTGCTCCTGAATCCAATTTAACCCTTGACCCCTCCACAGGTATGCTGGGGGCAGCTATGAAAGGAGCTGTTTTAGTATCCCTAGATGGAGTGAATGAACAATTAAATGAATTAGAGATTGCAGTAGAAGATTTATATACTTCCCTTGATCCAACCACCGTCTCTGAAGGATCTTATCCCGGCAGAGAAGGAGTTTACCTAACAGCAGGTAAACTAACCAACATGGTATATGGTTTCGTATTGGGACTAATTCTACTGGTCGCGCTATTCTTATAGGAGGTGTTAAAGTTGGCTGAGAAAAAATCACCAGCAGAAGGATGGCCGGTTATAAATGGAGACTACGTGGTCGGAGACCCAGAAAGTCCAGTTGCAGCAGCAACACTGGCTTCTCACATAGAGCAAATACCAGTGGATGCCGGAGCAGCCATAGCCGGGCCTTGCAAAACCGAAAACCTCGGAATCGAAAAGATGATGGCTAACCTAATAAGTAACCCTAACATCAGATTCCTGGTCCTGTGTGGATCAGAGGTTCAGGGACATATCACAGGTCAGAGTATAGAAGCACTTCACGCCAATGGAGTTGACCCAGAAAAAAGGAAGATAGTTGACGCAACTGGAGCAATTCCATTCATAGAAAACATTCCAGATGAAGGAATTGAAAGATTCCAGCAACAACTGGAAATAGTAAGTATTATCGACACAGAAGACGCAGCAGCTATACAATCCAAGATCAAAGAGTGCATAGAAAAAGATCCCGGAGCATTCGAAGAAGAAGCAATGGTCGTCGAAGTGGAAGAAGGCGGCGAAGAAGAAGAAGAAGGTGAAGCAGTACCACCTGTAGCCCCAGAAACAGCATTGATAGAGGCCAGAATGCGAAATATCCAAACACAAATTAAATCAATTGGTGGAATAAACAGGATATTCGCAGGTATGTACGCCGGAAAAGTTCAGGGAATAATGGTCGGTCTAGCCTTCACACTGATCATTGGAACAATATTACTCTTGAAATAGGGGGTTTTTAGATGTTAATATCAAATAAACCTAACATTAGAGGCATTAGAAAAGTTGCAGCAGATGTAAAATACCGAACTCAACTGATTGGCAGAGATCAAAGGTTATTTGCCGGACTTATGGCCAGCCGTTTATGGGGAATGGCTGTAGGACTAATACTGGCATTGATCTTAGTTCTACCATTCGCGATTTGGAGATTATACTTCGGAGGATGATAAAATGGCAGACGAAGATAAAGATATAATACCAACCGTCATTGTCCCTACAGAAGCATTCAACCAAGCTAACGAACGATTAGATGACATGGAAGACAAAGTAGAGTTCACTTGGGGAGAAATCAATCAGCGAATGGGTCAACAAATAGGAAGAGATATTGGAATTTTATATGGAATAATAATAGGACTGATAATCCTATTTGTGGCATTCAAAGTGGTTAAGGTAGGAGCAATCTTATCAGCCTTTAGTGGAATCTAATAAAATGGAGGTTTATGTATGTTTAGATTTGACAAAGAACAAGTTGTTTTAGATATAGCTGGCGTCAAATGTGGAGGACAGCCAGGAGAATATCCAACTGTTTTAGCAGGAACCATATTTTATGGTGGACACAAAATAATAGAAGATGAAAAAGCAGGTGTATTCGACGCAGAAGCAGCACAAGCCTTGATGAAAACACAGGAAGAAATGTCCGACACAACAGGTAACCCACATTGGGTACACACCTTCGGACAAACACCAGAAGCAATAGTTAAATATCTGGAATTTGTAGGAGAACATTCTGACTACCCATTCCTCATAGACTCAACATCAGCAGAAGCAAGGATAGCCGGAGCAAAATACGCAACAGAAGTAGGATTAGCTGACAGAGCAATCTATAACTCCATAAACATGGCAGCAGAAGCTGAAGAAATTGTTGAAGTAGGAAAAACTGATTTATCCGCTTCAATTGTTCTCGGGTTCAACGCTATGGATATGACACCCCAGGGTAAATTAGATATCTGGGAAAACGGTGGAAGCGTACTGGACAAAGGTCTGTTAGAAATGGCGGCTGAATCCGGTATTGACAAACCATTAATGGACGTAGCAGTTACCCCATTAGGTCAGGGTGCAGGACCAGCAGTCAGAGCATCCTTCATGCAGAAAGCTAAATGGGGATACCCATCAGGTGCAGGTATCCACAACGTACCATCCGCATGGGATTGGATGAGAGACTACAAAAAACCAGTAGAAAAAGGTGGAAAAGGCCACGCAGAAGCATGGCCTGTAGCTGACGTAGGATCCAACCTAATCATGCAGATGGCAGGTGGAGACTTCGTGCTCATCGGACCTATTGAAAACTGTTCAATGGCTTTCCCAGCATGTGCAATGGCTGATATATTCCTAGCCGAAGCTGCTAAAGACCTGGGAACCGAAATGGTTGAAGACCACCCATTCTTCAAACTGGTATAAGACAGTAAAAAAACAAGGCGATTTTATCGCCTAAAAACTTTTTTTTTTATTTTATTAAAATGAATAACTTTAACTGGGTTCTTATTATTTTATAATATCATTGATTTAATAGTGATACAAAAATACTTATATGGGTAAAAGGAAACATATTTCCGGTGAAATATTTGTTAGAAATAGTAATATACATTATTGCTTTAGTGATTTCCCTGATAATAGTTGTTAAATCAGCAGATGTTTTTGTGGATAATCTAGTTGATATCGGGTCTGCATTAGGCATCTCTCAAATCATATTAGGGGTCACAGCATCAGCAATAGGAACATCACTACCCGAATTCGGATCAGCACTAATAGCTACCTTATCTGGAAGTGTAGATATTGGGGTAGGCACAGTAATCGGTTCAAATATCTGGAATATTGCGGGTATACTGGGAATCTCTGCAACAGTTGCTGGAGTAATTAGAACCAATAAACAAGGTTTAACCAGAGATTGGATGATGACACTAATCACCGGACTGATACTTCTATTCTTCATGTTCTTTGGGGATATTAACTGGATTGCATCAATAGTGATGATAACCGTATATTGTTTCTATCTATGGTTGTTGATAAAAGCAGAAAGAAAAAATAAACAGGAAACTGTTGTTGATGAAAAAGATCGTGATTTTAGATCCATGGATCAAATTAGTCCTGAAAAGAAATCCATTAATAAAAAAACCATCGGATTTACCATATTAGGATTATTAGGATTAATAGTTGGATGTAGAATATTGGTATTCAGTGCAGTGGAACTGGCCAGCATCGCAGGTATACCAGAGATGATCATGGGATTATTCACCCTGGCCATCGGTACCAGCATACCAGAACTGGTTGTCACTTTATCCTCTGCCATGAAGGGATTGCATGATCTTTCTATTGGAACTGTTCTGGGTAGTAACACATTCAACATCCTCATAGGAATAGGGATCCCTGCCCTGGTAATGTCAGTACCTGTTGAACCACTCTCTTTATCTTTCGACGCACCGGTGATGATCTTCGTAACCATCTTATTGATGGTACTTATCAGGACTGGAAAAATGAAATTAAATAGGATAGGAGGCATAATATTAATTGCTACCTACATATCCTATGCTATATTAAGAATATTCATATTTTCATAGAGTTGATCAAAATGTATGAAAAAATACTGGTAGCTACCATGGGCGAATACATGGATGAAATAATTGAACACACCTTAAACATCCTAACCGATAAACCGGTAGAAATTATTGGTGTATATGTGGTTGAAACTTCCGTGCCCTTCCTTACTCCCAAGAAAGTTAAGGAAATGATGGGCACTGAACTTCGCAGTAAAGGTGAAGAGATATTAGATAGTTTGGCACAGGAATTCCAATCTCCCAGCCATTATATGGTAAATTTCCGTAGGGTACTATTAGAGGGTAATCCTGCCGATGAAATCGTAAATTTAGCTGAAAAAGAGGAGGTGGACCTGATAATTTTAGGAACCGGAAAGAACATCGTTGACAAAAAACTGTTGGGAAGTGTTTCTGAAAAGGTTGTACATTCGGCTCCTTGCACAATTTTGTTGGTTAGAACAAGTTAAACATTATTTTTTCTAATTTTTAATTTTAGAACCATTTTTGCCCATAATGAGCTTATTATCTATTTTTAATTTTGGATAAATTGAATGATTTATCATAATCTTTATATTAATTTCTATTAAACCTAATATTGAACAAGTTTATTCGGAGGTTATTCCTTGTCCCCTTTTAAGAAAATATTCAGTAGAAGTCCAAAGCCAGTTAGGGCTAAAAGCAGGTTCGTAGGATTCGATGATATAAAATACAATCCATATAGCGTGAAGAAAAGAGTAGGAGCAGGTATAACCATGACTCCTGATATTTATTATATCGTTGCATCAGTTGAACTGGGAAACACCACCACTAAATGCATTCTCACAGCAACTAATCTAAGAGATAGTCACACCTATCTCATAGATAAGACCGTAAAAATGACCAGGGACATACGCCCTCCAAAGGAAGGGGAGAAAGTATTTGGAGAAACGGTATGGGAAGTGGAGCTTACCAAGGAATCTGTCTCAGAAATGGTAAGAGATACTATATTGGAATCCGTAAAAAAGGCTAAATTAGATATTGATGAGGATCTTGATTTTGTAGTACGTTCTACTGGTGTAACTGCAGGTTTTGCATCTCCTGATGAAGTTGGAGAACTGATCATAGCACTGGCCAATGGTTGCCTTGACGCAGGCATTCCTCCCCGTAAGATGTCACCGGCTATGTCTGTGGATAATTTCCCTGAAAGATTACAGAGTTACACCTTACTTAATCAGGTGATGTTTGACGGAGCAGTAGTAAGCGTAGTTCCTCCCACAGGTAAAGTAGTTGTAGCCAATGAAATGGAAGGTGAACTGGTAACTGCAGGTATCAAAGCGGGTGCTAAATGGACTGATGTAGATTATCGTAATCCTGTGGTTTCCATGGATTTCGGAACTACACTCGCAGGCAGAATAACCAATGCCCAGGAACCATACGCCCGTACCGTTGGAAATTTTCTGGGACTAGCAGGAGCAGTTTCTGATGCGATAATTAGAGGAACAGAAAAAGTTGATAAAAGGGGTGGTGCAGCACTGGATCTTTACAATAGGGACATATTAAAAAAAGCAGATTGGAAAGCCGCTCGCAAATATGCTGAGAAGATCCATAAATATGTGGATATTAGAAAAGTTCCTGAAGGCAGGGAAAGATTCGGAACAGTACCGGTAGATCCAGAAGCAGCATATAACGCAGGTACAACGTTAATTGGGTGTGATATAGGGGAGAATGGGGATCAGATCCCTCAACTTACTGAAATGGGACATCAAATATTCCGGGAAACAGATATACATACATTATTTGCTACACTGGATCATGTGAGTGCCCTTATCGTTAAAAGGTTACTGGATGAAGCTATTGATGAAAATGTCATCGCGCAAGGATCCGTTTTAGGGATTACTGGAAGAGCGGGTATAACAGGAAGAAAACCAAATTTGATTCTGGAATACACTAAAGACTATTTTGAAGGTGTTTTATTTGTTTCAGATGCTTTGGCATTAGGTGCTGCAGTTATGGCCCGCTGTATGAATTCTATGGGAACTCCAAAGGTTCCTTTAGGGGGTAAGCGGGGTGGGCCATGTATTCTGGCTAAGAGGAAGAAATTACAGGCAGATAAAGGTCATTTAAGTTATTAATTTTTATGCTTAATGGAGAGTTTAAGAAGATGGTGACCGCTGTAATCATGGCTGGTGGAAAAGGAACCAGAATGCGATCTGATATGGAGAAGCCAATGGTTCAAATAAAAGGAAAGCCCATGATTCAGCATGTATACGAAGCTGTTAATGCAGCATATGAAGTTAATAATTTATTCACTGCGACTAGCAAATATACACCATTAACTACTGATTTTATAAGAAACTCAGGGTTAAAAGTAATTGAAACTCCGGGAGAAGGATATGTCAATGATCTAGGATTTTTAATCCATCAATTATCTAAGATAACTTTTGAAGGTTCTAATAATGATGATATATTAATGACTATTAGCGCTGATTTACCATTGATTACTGGGGAAATTATTGATGAGGTGATTATGGAATATAAAGAATGTGGTAAACCCGCCATGTGTGTTGCTGTGCCGGTGGAATATTTTAGAGAATTTGATCTAAAACCCCATATGGTAATGGGAGATATAGTACCTTCAGGATTAAATATATTAAGAAGAAACAACAATCAACAAGATGAGGAAGTATTAGAACTGAGGAAATTTGAGCTGGCGTTAAATATTAATAGTCCAGAAGATCTAATATCCTTAGAGAAATATTTAAACTTTAAAGCTTTCAAACAGGCTATTAAATAATGGGTGATAAGATGGTTGCAGAAGAACGGAAATTAATAAAAGGGGAAGAGAAAGTCTGGAGTGAAATAAAAGGATATCAGGTAGCTACAAATAATGCCCGGATACTTGGAGAGCTAGAGGAACTTATAATAAACGGAAAAACCGGTAAAATAACAGATGTAGTAATCAAAGTAGATAAAGGAAGAAACGTCAACGTCAAAGGCGCTAAAAAGAAAGGAGATACTTTACTGGTTCCATTCGGAAAAGTGGAAAAAGTCGGTGAATTCATAATCATCACCGAATAATTAATTAAATTTACTTACTATCCTTTTAATTTTCTAGTAAATAACTTTATCATTATTAGATAAGTCTATTTTTAGATATTTAATTAATAATATCAGTTCATCATTCATTATCTTTAATAAAAAACATGATCTAGATTTATAGAACAAGCAGTTACCCACTATCTATAATTTATTCCGAAAATGATGAAAACCAATATAATCACCAAAAAAATTATTAATTCAGGAGATAGATCATAAGAAATTTCATTTCGAGTTAAGAAATTACGAATAAAAAACTGATTATTCATTTGAATCCAAATACAGACTCCCGCGATAATGGAGTTGATTCTCAATCTTTTCTTTTCCTTCTGAATAGAATAGTATTCTTCTTCAAAATCGGCTTCTGCTTTAGGGCCTAACCATCCCGAACCTAATTTATATACTTGTGGTATAGGTATAACATTTTTATACTTCTCTCTGTATTTATGGGCGGCTTTACGCCAGCTATCACGCTTCGATTCATTACTGCAACTCTTTATCTCGGGATGGCAGTATTTTTGATTAGGTGAGCTCACAATAAATGGATCTCCACACCAATTACAATACTTTATTGGTGAAAATTGCCTACTCATAAATTATCCCAATATGAATTTCTTTCTTATTAATATTGTAAAAAAATAGGATGATAAATCTGGAAATTATCTTAAAAAGAAATACCAGACCAGTAATATAAAAATTATTAATACACCAATTCCTGCTGAAGCATAAGCTGATAAAAAAGTTTTTGAATCTAAACGAATTCTTTTCATCATTTTTTAATCCCCCCTTTAATAAATTCTTAATATTGTATGTTATGTTATCGTTTAATAAATAACTTCTCATTATTAACCATCATAATTTTATGTCTAAAAAAAGGAAATAGTATTAATTATCCTATTAGGTCCCTTAATTCATTTACTGTTTATTAAAAAAAGGGTTAAAAAATAAAAATTGTCATATAAAAAAAATAGAGCAAAATTATCCATAGAAAGGATGTTCTGCACTGTCTTTCTTATCCAGGATTTCTTCGATGGATGGTTCTTCTTTAATAGCTCTTTTTATGGCTAATTTGGTGGCTTCATAGTTGTACTGGTAAATCTTTTCATTGTCCTGTGCTGCGGGATGTATGAAAACCCCCACTATTATACAGAGATCTTCCACGTTTTCCTTAGGTATGATGCCTTCTTCCACGCTATCTGCCACAGCCATGGCCACTGATTTCTGTGCAGGTCCAAAATTACGCACAGCATCATCCATTCCCCTAATGGTCACCTTAGGCACTATCATGGTTATGGGTTTGCACACCAGATTTGGGGCGATCACCGCAAATAAGGGAGTATGTTTTTCCACCTGATTGGTCAATGAAACCGCGAAGGCCTGACCTACTGGTCCAGATTTATCACCGATTAATAAATCGATATGTGCCACCTCATTTCCTTCGCCTACCAATGCTTCACCATTTAAGTACATAAAAAAACACCTCTTTTTTTTTATTTTTTATTAAAATCTTAATTATTTAAAAAAAATAAAAATTATTTAATATTTTACATGCCTTTTAAACTTAGATCCAGCATACGTTTGGTTTCTGCCGCCAGTTCGGGAGGTAAACCAGTGATATCCATGCTGAGGAACCCTCTCACGATCATAGATGCTGCTTCATCTTCACTGAAACCACGGGACATTAGATATAAAACCTCTTCTTCGGCTATTTTACCCACAGCTGCTTCATGCGATAATTCCAAGTTTGTAGCACTACCTTCCAGTTCAGGTACGGAGTATATCATGGAATCATCGGATAAAACCAGACCCATACACTCTAGGTGACCTTTAACATCCTGTGATTGGCCTGCTAAATGTCCGCGGGTGTATAATTGGGATTGATCCTTGGAAACCGCTCGGGTTATCATCTCTGCACTGGAATTTTTACCAGTCAATATTGCCCGGGTTCCGGTATCCATGACTGAATCTTTCTGACCGCCCATGATGGATTGGAATAATACTCTAGAGTTCTCTCCCCTACAATAAGCAGTAGGATATGATTGGATGGTACGAACTGGGCTGGTTAGTATGTAATTGTTGATATAAGTGGCGTCATCATCAAGTACTATGCCAGTACGGGGTCTTACTTCAACTTGTTCTGCCCAATTATGAACCATGGTGAAGGTAATCTTTGCCCCTTTTTTTATGTAGAATTCGGATACACCAATATGCAGGGCTGACTGCACATCTGAACCAGTGGAACAGCCGGTAATAATATGCAATTCGGAGTTTTCCTCTGCGACTACAATATTATGAGCTGTTTGACGGACATTTTGATCCCCAATGAACATACAGGCTTGAATGGGAAATACTTCTTTGGTCCCTGGCAGTGAACGGATAAAGTACCCTCCAGGTTCACCTAAAGCAGCTTCGGCAGTGTATTTGTCAGTGTCAACGCTTACCGCATTCCACATGTAATCTTTTAACCAGTCATATTTATCCATGGCCTGTTGAATGCCCATCATCTCGATGTTCTGACTGGAACAAGAGGAACATATTTGGGACTGATCTAACTGCATGAAAGATCCTATTCGTCCCTCACCTGTAGGATCCACACCTACCTTGAGCAATGATTTCTGTGTTTTTTTGGGTAATTCTTCCAGTGATTCTATTTCTTCATGCTCGCCAGTTTCTTCTGCCTCAAATTTTTCTAACTCAATATCTTCACCAAGGGCAGCTTTTTTCTCTTTGGCTTTTTGGGCTTTTGTTTTCAGTGCATTGGATTGCAACATTCAACACATCCTTTAAATCCTTCTTTTCTTATATCTTCTAATATTTCATGGGGATTTGCTGAGCAGGCAATTTTACCATCCATCAGTACATGGGCTGTATCGGCTCCTACAAAGTTAAGAATATAACCTAAATGGGTTATTAAAAGCCCTGATTTTTCTCTTAGTCCTGGTTTTTTATTTTTATCCAGTAAAATATTTATTTCTTCTGCCAGGAGTTCCACATTCTCAATATCCACTCCAGAATCAGGTTCGTCAAACATTATAAAATCAGGTTCTTGTGCTAGAAGCTGTAGAATTTCGGATCTTTTAACTTCTCCCCCGGAAAATCCGAGATTCACATCACGTTCCAGAAATTTATCGTCGAATTTAAGTTTTGTAACCAGTTCCCTCATCTCTGGACTTAGTTCTTTGCCAGTTTCATGATGTTCCATTTTCAATAGATCATTAAGTTTAACACCTCGTATGGCCGGAGGGTTCTGGAAACTGACACCTATTCCCATCTGAACCCTTTCTGTGGTGTTTAGATGGGTGATGTCTTCTCCTTTGAATATGATTTCTCCTCTGGTTATTTTGTATTTGGGGAAACCTAATATACTCATAAATAAAGTACTTTTACCAGACCCATTAGGTCCTAAGAGAACATGTGTTTCACCTTTATTGATATATAAATCGATATCGCTTAAAATTTCTTTATTATTTACTTCTACGGCTAGATCTGTTATTTCAAGCAGCAGTTTGACCACCACCAATTTTATGCATAATTTTTTTATTAATTAAATGATCTTTGTAATTTATTTTATTTAATATTATTTTAAATTTTAAATACAATACTTAATTATAGTAAATAAGCAATTATTAGGAGAAAATATATATTTTATTATTTTTATAATATTAAAACAGTTATTATATCACTTTAGGGTGATTTTTATCATATTAGCTAGATATGGTGATTGATATTTGAATTTTAACCAAATCAATCCTGATGAGTGAATTCCATTATTTTAATAAAAAAATTTGATTTGATAGTATGATCAAGGATCCACATCATAAATTAAATGATAAGGTGTTAAATGAAATAGATACTCAAGAAGATTGTCTGGTTAAAATAATCAATAAAAAAATTAAAGAATTGGAAAATTTGGAGAAATTATTAGAAGATGGAGGAGAACTCCCCAATATTTATGCAGAGGCATTTAAACTAGCAGGATTTGATTCGATCGCACAAGAATTAGATGAATATCAGGATAATAGATTATTTGCAGATAGAAATAATTTGGGCTACTTACATGTTCCATTAGTAAATATTAAGAGAATGTTAAATTATTTTAAAGATAGTTATCAAATTTTAACTCTGGAGTTCATTAGAGAAGTTTACATGTTTAAGGAAAGAAATAAAAAAGCCAGGCAAGAAGGTAGACAAATGCTTTCTCAAGAAGCCATTGAACAACTGGACGAAAATATGCTTCTAATACTGGAAAACTGGAGAAAAAACCGTAAATAAAAATTTTATATTAATTTTTACAGACAACAATTAATAATCATACAATCAGTATTAACAAAAAAGCCATCCGTATTCAAATATATAACCTTTTCGAATTTGTTTTATAAGTAACCTTTATAATATCTACTTTTCTATCCATATACTAATGTACACTAATTAGTACATCTACAAATAAAGGAGGAAACTCTATGGCTGAGGATGATATAAAACTAGTTATGTTTTGTTGTAACTGGTGCTCCTACGGAGGAGCAGACACCGCGGGTACTGCAAGGATGCAATATCCTCCAAACGTCCGTGTAATAAGAGTAATGTGCTCTGGACGTATTGAACCACAATTTATTTTCAAGGCATTCCGAGAAGGAGCCGACGGTGTTATCGTAGCCGGATGTCACCATGGTGACTGTCACTACGACGCTGGAAACTACAAGTTAGACAGAAGAATGAGATTGATTTACAAACTGGCAGATGAACTAGGAATTGGAAGAGAAAGGATACACCACGACTGGATTTCTGCCTCAGAAGGAGAAAAATTCGCAGAAACTGTGAAGATGATGGTAGAAAGAATCAGAGGTCTCGGACCATCTACACTTAAAGAAGAAATAGAAGCTCCTGTAGAAGTGGAGGCATGAAAATGGCAGATAAAGTTAAATTAGGAAATATCTGGCTTAGTGTGTGTTCAGGATGTGAACTATCCATTGCAGATATTCACGAAGCAATTGTAGATGTGTTGGAATATGCGGACTTTGAATTCATGCCTGTCTTAATGGATGTTAAATACGATGAATGGCCAGAAGTAGACGTCGCCATAGTATCTGGTGGTATAAGAAACGATGAAAACCTGGAACTTGCCAAAAAAGTTAGAGAAAAAGCAGGTTTAGTTATAGCATATGGTACTTGTGCAATGTATGGTGGGGTTTTCGGATTAGGAAACCTTTTCAAAAACGAAGATATTCAAAGAGAAGCATACATTAATTCGCCCAGCACACCCAACGAAGAAGGTATAATTCCACATGAGGATGTTCCTCATTTCGTAGACAGAATCAGACCACTAAGCGATGTAATTGACGTGGATATTTCCTTACCTGGATGTCCACCAAGATCAGATGTGGTAGCAGATATCATTATGGCCATGCTTAAAGGTGAAGAATTACCAGAACTTCCACAAACAAACCTATGCGAAGTTTGTCCAAGGGAAAAACCACCAGAAGGAATGGCTATGGACAAAATCATAAGACAATTCGAATTAGGACAACCAGAAGAAGAAATGTGCCTAGTTCCACAAGGACTAGTCTGCATGGGACCAGCAACTACTTCACTATGCGGTGCAGAATGCCCCAGTATCGGTATCAAATGCCAGGGATGTTATGGACCTACTGCCAACGTAATAGACCAAGGAGCAAAGATGATCTCTGCTATTGGATCAGACTTCGGAGTGGAAAGAGATAAAACTGTAGATCCAGAAGAAGTTGCAAATGAATTAGACGATGTTGTTGGAACATTCTATAATTACACTTTACCAGCAGCATTGGTACCCTTAAAATCCCGAAAGGAGGGAAAATAAATGGTTAAATTAACAATGGAACCTGTAACCCGAATCGAAGGACATGCAAAAATCACGGTGCATCTGGACGATGCGGGAAACGTGGAAGAAACCAGACTACACGTTATGGAATTCCGTGGATTTGAAAAATTCCTACAAGGAAGACTCATAGAAGAAGCACCACGTATTGTGCCTAGAATATGTGGGATATGTGATGTACAACACCATTTGGCTTCTGCTAAAGCAGTTGACGGATGTTTCGGATTCAGTTCAGAGGATATACTTCCCACAGCCTATAGGATGAGGGAAATCATGAACTGGGGTTCAGTAATGCACTCACATGGATTACATTTCTATTTCCTCGCAGCACCTGATTTCGTAGCTGGAAAGGATAGAAAAACCAGAAATGTATTCCAAATAGTAAAAGATAACCCTGAACTAGCATTACAGGCTATAGAATTAAGAAAAAATGCTTTAGACATCATTAAAGCAACTGGTGGAAGATCAATACACCCCACATCATCCACACCTGGTGGAATATCCACTGAACTGGATGAAGAAACCCAGAAAGATCTTCTCCAAAAAGCACAGAGAAACGTAGAATTATCAGAAGCCACCCTGGAAGTCGCCAGACCTATATTTGAAGAAAATATTGATCTAGTTAAAACTTTAGGATATGTAGAAACCTATCACACCGGATTAGTCAAAAATGGCGTTTGGGATATGTATGATGGAAACGTCAGAATGAAAGACAAAGAAGGTAACCTATACGCAGAATTCAAAAACACCGAATATCTGGATTACATGGCAGAACATGTAAAACCATACTCCTGGCTCAAATTCCCATACATAAAAGACCTGGGATATCCAGAAGGAGTATACCGAGTATGCCCACTATCCAGACTTAACGTCGCTGACAAAATGCCATCACCAATAGCCCAAGATCATTTCAAAGAATTCAAAGAAATGTTCGGATACGCCCATGAACCATTACTCTACCACTGGGCCAGACTCATAGAAATGTTATCCGCAGCAGAATGTGCTGCAACAGCATTAGAAGAAGATTTATCCGGACCAAAATTCCCAGAAGCACTGGAAAGACAAGCAGGTGAAGGTGTAGGAATAGTGGAAGCATCAAGAGGAACCTTAACTCACCACTATGCCTGTGATGAAAATGGACAGATTACCAAAGCCAATATCGTTGTAGCCACCGTCCAGAACAACCCAGCCATGGAAATGGGTATACAGAAAGTAGCCCAAGACTATATAAAACCAGGTGTAGAAGTAGACGACAGTATTTTCAACCTAATGGAAATGGTAATAAGGGCATATGACCCATGTCTATCCTGTGCAACCCACAATATAGATAGTCAAATGCAACTGGCCACTCTGGAAGTATACGATAGCCAAGGTTATCTGGTTAAAAAGATGTAAAATCCGGAGGCTAAAAAAAATGATAGTAGTCAACAAAGAAGACTGCATCAGATGTGGCGCATGCCAGGGGATTTGTCCTACCGCGGCCATAGCAGTATCACCAGAAGATGTGATCTACTGTGATCTGTGTGCTGGTCAGCCAAAATGTGTGGAAATCTGTCCCAAAGGCGCATTAAAAACCAGTGAAGTTGCAGTTGGAGAAGAAGGCAACGTTGAAACACGCATAGTATTCAACCCATCCTTATGTGATGAATGCGGAGACTGTGTAGATATTTGCCCTCCCCAAATCATGAAACTGGATAAAAGTGAAATGAAAAAGGTGCCACTAGAGGGTTACTGTGTAATGTGTGAACAATGCGTAGATGTATGCCCCGTAGATGTGATAGGTATCGATGGTGTTAAAGAACCTGCCAAGAAAGAATTAGAGATAACAGGACCAATATACATTGCAGATTGCGTGGGTTGCGGACTTTGTGTGGATGAATGCCCTGTAGAAGCTATAACTCTACCTGAATATGGGGGTACCATTGAAATCGATGAAGATACCTGTATCAAATGTGGTGTCTGTTCACAAACCTGTCCCTGGAATGCAGTGTTCATATCTGGTAAAAAACCTCAGAAACGATCTAAAGAGGTTAAAAACTTTTCAGTAGATGATGAAACCTGTATAGGATGTAACATCTGTGTAGAATCCTGCCCAGGAGATTTCATAGAAGAAAAAGCATCCACATTAACTGTGGAACTTCCTGAAATCTGTACCTACTGTGGTTTATGTGCAAAAATGTGTCCAGTAGAAGCCATAGATCTGGATATGGAATTAGGACCTGCTAAACCAGCATCTGAAGAAGGATTGGTCTATGATGAAGATAAATGTAAATTTATCGGAGCCTGTGCCAGAATATGTCCTACTGATGCTATAAGAGTAGTAACTAATACGGGAATGCAAGTCCCTGGTGATTTAAAAACCGATGATGAACCATCCCTGGCCATGTGTACCAGATGTGGAGCCTGTACCACTGCCTGTCCAGAAGGAGCATTATCCTTGGTGGAAATTGATAAAGTGGTAGATGGTCAACCAGTAAAACGGAAAAGGATTCAGTTCAACCCAGCACTCTGTAATGAATGCGGAGACTGTGTGGAAGTTTGTCCATACAACATGCTGAAAATCCATACCGGCGAAAAAATACCACTCAAAGGTTTCTGTACCTTATGTGATCAATGCATTGATGCATGTCCTGAAGGAGCATTTCAGACAAAATAGCAATTTTTTTTTTAAGGTGGAATATTTCCACCTAAACTTTATTATTTTTAAATTTAATATTTGCAACCTAATTTTAATTATAAACCCAATTAATTTACTAATCATATAGTCTATGTACTATATAATATTAGCATGCCAATTTACCCTTATTTTTATAGATTTCCCCCTTTTCCATCACCACATTACCTCTTACCATAGTCATAACTGGGCTTCCTTTAATTTTAAAACCTTTAAATGGTGAAAATTTAGCCTTGGAACGGAATTCATCTGGATTTATTTGGCCTTCTTTTTTCATATCAACTATCACCACATCTGCATCATAACCCTCTTTTAAATATCCTTTGGTGGTTAGATTGAAAATTTTAGATGGTTTTTCGCATAATAAACTCTTCAAAAGTTTAAAGTTCATATTCCTACGATTGATTTCGGTTAAAAGCAGGGGGATGGTAGTCTCCAGGTTAGGAATGCCTGGTGGGGCTTCCCATAAATCATTTTCTTTTTCTGCTATGGTGTGAGGGGCGTGATCTGTTCCTATGATATCAATAGAGCTTAAATTGGTAATATCTAATTTATATCTCAAACCCCTTAACGGTGGGTTGGTTTTAGCGAAATTACCGCACTTATTGAGAAAATGACTATCTAAAAATAGATGATGGGGGGTTATTTCGCAGGTAACATTATAATTCCCATCTTTAGTACTCTTTATAAGCTCTAGAGATTTTCTAGTGCTGATATGGCAGATATGAATGTCCAGATCATAATAATCAGCCAGTTGGAGTGCTTTGGAGATAGCCATAGTTTCAGCTTCCGGGGGCCGGGCCTCTGCAAAGATCTCAGGCTTTAACATATGTTTCTTTCGTTGGATTTGAGTCTTTTTCTCCACGATCTCTTTATCTTCGCAGTGTAAAGTTATTAGAGGGGTTTTGTTTACTTTATTATCTTTAATATTTTTAATTCCTTGAAATACCTGCTTTAAATAATCATCATCTAATTGGTCCGTGTATAATTTAAAAGAAGCGGGTCCCAGTTTCGCCATGTTCTTAATATCTTCAAGTTTACCCACCCCCGCATGCAAACCATAATCCACTAAACTTTTCTTACGGGCGATATCTAGTTTTTCTTTAAATGCTGCAGGTGTATTGGTGGGTGGAACTGTATTGGGCATGTCCATTACTGTGGTGAATCCTCCACTGGCAGCTGCCGTAGTTCCTGTTCTAAAATCCTCTTTATAGGTTAATCCGGGATCTCTAAAGTGTACATGAGCATCGATGAATCCGGGTAAAATCACCAACCCTTTCAAATCAATAATTTCTTCCCTATTTGGAGCTATTTTTTTTATTACGGATATCTTCCCATTACTAATGCCTATTGAGATTAATTTATTCTCGGGAACTATCTTTCCATCTTTTAGCCATAGATCTACCATATAATAACCTATATCTAATTCAAATTAACATTCAACCCATTTTTACAAATTAACATCATAATATGTTTACTATTACTATTCAGGTTTTCACCTGGAAACTGTTTATTATTTGTTGGAAGGCTACATTTTTTGTGCTATAATCTTCAGGGGGGATCACGGTACAGATGATGGTATAAATGAACCCATTCTTCTCCAGCCATACTTCTCTGATCTTCTGCCGGGTATGGGTGCTGTTACAACCTATCTGGAACACGATTTCATAGGCCGGAACTCCATCTACGGTGATGGTTCCATTGGACACCTGCTGGTAACAATATTCACTGTATCTTTTAGAATGGTTGGTAACTGACTCTTGATATACTTTTTCTAAGCTGGAACCAGGCAGTGTTTTATATTTAAATATTTTAACATTCACCTGACTAGACTCGGACAATCCTACAATTGCCCCGGGCAGGTCATAAATTTGACCAGCATTCCAGTTTGAGGGGTATTCAAAGGATATGCTGTCTTTATCATAATGTTTTGAATAAACACATCCTGATAATACAATTACTGCCATAATAGTTAAGGAGATGATCATATAATCTGATGTTTTCATGAGTAATGATTATTTTACAATTTCATATACCTTTGGATTAGAAAAAAACAAATAATATTTTCTTAGATATATCTTTAAGGTGATGCTACTGCTGATTGAAGATTTTGTTGGAAATTTCCTAAAAAAAGACAGACAACTTATTCTGGAAGATTCACAGAATAGTCCGGGATATGGACCTGTAAAAACAGATACCAAGATAATAGCGGACTTTACAGAGTATTCTCCCCTGCACATAGGGCATCGTCATTGTATGTTGGAGGCTAAGAAACGGGTTAAGGATGGGATTTTCACAGCCATTGTACCGGGTCCTCTGGAGCGCAGTGGAAGAGGTTTACCCTATATAATGACCAGACATGCCCGAGCCAAAGCAGCGGTAGCAGTAGGTGCTGATATAGTGGTTGAAGGACCACCTATGGGCATAATGGGTTCAGGGCAATATTCAATTTGTTTAGCCAAAACTTTCAAAGCATTGGATGCAGATTATATCCCTCGAGGTTATAAACCTTTTATAGGATTTGAAGAGATATTAAAGCGTATTAACGAAGGATCTGCAGTAGTTCCTCGTCCTTATAAAATTGTTGATTTAAATGCCAGGGAGGTACTTTTAAAGGGTAAATTAGATGAAGATAACTATGTAATAGTTTCACTTTCCAAATCACTCTATAAAATTGGTTTCAATTTTAAGAATAAATTCATTTTCATCAAAAGAATCGAAGGTGTTAGCGGGACTAAAATTCGAGAAGCCGTTGCATCAGCTAATCTTACATCTGTAATGGATATGATACCATCAGAAACCATGGAAATTTTAAGGGGAGAAATAAATGAAGAAAGGGCACCTTTACATCAAATAAGAGATGAAGAGAGCATATTAAAAAGAGTAAATGAAAACTCTATAGAAGATATTAAATCCATGGCCTTGATGGATGAGCGGACCGCATCGGCGTTCTATGAAAATAGGCCATTTGAGAGTCTGGATCAGATTACAAGGTTTATTTCCCGAGGATTCAGCCGACATCACAAGTATAGAGTATTATCCTCCCTGGAGGTAGGCATATTTAAGGAAGTAATACATAGATATATTGAAAATTATCCAGCAAAAATTCGTATCTTAAACTTTAAAAACAAAGAAATTTTAAAAGAATTTAAAAAGAGGATACCACACAGGAGGTTAGAGATATGTCAGTGAAAAATGGAGATTTTTTAAGATTAGAATATACAGGAAAGGTTCAGGAAACTGGTGAAGTTTTCGACACAACCGATGAAAAAGTGGCTGAAGAAGAAGGAATTTTATCAGAAAATAAGGTTTACGGTGCCATTCCCATCATAGTAGGAGCAGGTCATGTTCTTAAAGGTATAGAAGAGGCACTTATTGATATGGATGAGGGTGATGAGAAGACCGTGGAGATACCGCCGAAGGAAGGTTTTGGTGAAAGGGATCCTAAACAGATGCAGCTTATCCCTATGTCAGAATTCCGTAAACAAGGCTTAAAACCCCAAGTAGGTATGAGCATTTCCTTAGAGAATACCCCGGGAGTTATAAGGAGCATTAGCGGAGGGAGAGTAAGGGTAGATTTCAACCATGAATTGGCTGGAAAGAATTTAAAGTATAAAATCCAGGTTAAAAAGATCATAACCGATGATGAAGAGAAAATAAGAAGTATGATCAGCCTGCACTACCCCAATCCCAACATAGAACTGGATAAACATCAAATCACCATAGATGATGGTAAAGTAACCATACAAATGGATGAAATGACTAAATTCGATAAAAAACCTTACGTAGATATAACATTTGTCCGTTTCAGAATTGCCCGGGATATCTGGGAGAATATGGAAAATGTGGAGAAAGTAGAATTTGTGGATGTCTTTGAGAAGAAAGTAAACGATGAAGCAGTAAATACAACCACCGAATCAGTTCCCGAAGAAGTTAATGAAGAGATAGCTGAAGAAGTAGCAGAAGTTACCGAAGAAATATCACAAGAAGCTTCAGAAGAATCAGAAGAGACTGAAACCATTGCTGAAGAGGTTTTAGAAGAGCGTATTGAGAAAAAAGAAGATTAAATTGGAGTATTTTCTATTAATTTTTAATTTCTAATAGATAGAAACTTTTTTCCAATTTTTTTTCTTAATGCAGATAATTTTTTTTAAAATTTTTCTGAATTATTATTTTTTATTTAATTATAACTATTTTTGTTCATGGCCAAGTTAGAATATTAGGCATATGAACTTTCTTCATCCTTTCAGTAACTTGAACTGGCCAGTTCTCCTGATCAAACCCTTTTTGGGCTAAAAATCCAAAAATCCAGCGAGATATTCCAATACCAGTACATCCTGTCCATACGCGATGATTATGTGCTTCTTTTATGGAGAATCCCTCAATAAAATGTGTGCCATGGATGTTGGCAGATACCACAGCCACGCCTTTATCCTGTGTAGGGGCAACCAGTCTCATCTCATATTTTGGAACGTCAGGAAACTCAATTCCACGATCTTCAGTTTTTCGGCCTTCCAGATAGAAAGGATCATCACCTACTTCAGTATACCATTCCAGCTCCATTTCATTGGCCATTTCCTCAGAGATATGGAGGGTGGAGTCTCTAATATTTTCCACTTGCTCTGGTGTTCCCAGCCAGACCAATTCGATCCTCTGGAACTCATGAACCCGATCCAATCCTTTGGCTCCGCCTGCTTCCCAGCGATATGTCCACCCGCTTCTATCAAAAAACTTAATGGGCATTTCTTCTTCATCAATTACTTCATGGGAGAAGAATTCATAGAAAGGTTCACATTGGGCTGGAGCGAGAACATAGGAAGGATCCTTAAGCCCTTCCTTTAAGAGGGGTATGGGTACTTCTTTGTTGATGACTAGTTCCTGTTTGAACTTTTCAAAAATCTCCGGATCCCTGCGGGGAGCAGAACAGTAGTACATTCCTTCGGGAAGACCCTCCAGGTAGCGCATCTTGTTCATCACCGGGATGGGTATGAGTTTTGGCCACATGCACTCAGTGAATTCCATTTGATATACCAGTTTTTCTAAAAATAACTCTTCTATTGCTCTCTGTAGAGATATGAGCTGTGGTCCATAGAACCATTGGCCTTTACCTGGGAATTTCTTAACCCAACCCAACTTAGCAGCTTTTTCTGTTGCATCTCCCTTAAAGAAGAACTTTTGTTGGGGACTGGAGGATACCACAGTACCTGGTGTTATTTTGGTTACCTTTTTGGTTAGTTCATCGGTTGGTTTAGTAACTTCCAAACCCTTTTCTGGTTCTAGATGTCCATTGTCTAGTGGTTCCTTAATGAATTTCAACACACGATCAACTACATGTTTCCTTAATTCACTTTCTTTTAAATCATTGAACTCTATTATCAGCTTATCATCGGTGATTTCAGAATGGGATACATAGGGCATATCAATGATTTTATCCACAAGAGTGGCCCACAGGTCAACAGCTCCTTTTTTAACCATGCCAGTAGTTTTATCTAATTCTGGTTTTTCAGGGAGGGTTATTTCAATCTGGTATTTTTCTACTTCAATTTTTCTTATACCCAGATGATATTCCGGACCTAAAATTTGGCTTAAAGGTTTTTTCATCCTTAATAATGCGTCATGCGCCCTTCCCCGTCTTCCTGAAACCATTTTAACCGTCAATGTATTTTTGTCTAGGTTCCAATGTACTATTTGTGAGGCATCTTTCTTCTGGTCAGTGGGTATGCCTTTTAAAAATAAATCCTCATTGGAGCTGGTTATGAATTCATCGATGTCTTTTCTGGCATTTTGAGCATCTTTATTAAATATTATCTTTCCTTGAAGAGTGAATTTCATTTAAATCACCATATAATTCTTAATTGGAGTTTTTCACTTTTTTACTATCAATATTTAATTCCAATATTTTTTCCACCATCATTTCACAAAAGAGAAGATCATCAACGGTGGCCAGGATGGTTTTAAGGGATTCCCCATTGATATTACATATCAATCTTTTATTAAATATGCATGAATTAATAAATTCCATATTATCTGGTTTAAGTGATTTAGAAGCATTAATAGCATGTTCAGCTGTTTGATATTCAAAGCTAATTTTGGCCACAATTTGCATAGTTAAATTTGGTGAACCATAGTTTATAAAGATTTTCAGTAATTAATATCTATCTGGCTAATTTAGGGGTTCTTTATGATATTAAATGTCCTTAAATTTTAGGAAAACTATTTATAGTCTAAAAAAGCTCTTTTGATAACTATTCAATAAGTATTTATAGATTTTTCTCTGAATTTCATGTTAATATTGTGGTTAATTCAAGTATTATCTACTTATCGAATACTTTATAAGTCGGGGATCATATAAATGCCAATGTACTGAAAGGGTTTAAACAACCCCTCCTTTTCCAATTTATTGCAGTTACATCTATTACTTATATTCAGATGTTCTGGATAATAATCAATGGATTATAAAATCTAGGCCAAAAATATGGCCCAGACATAAATTTAAGGATAGTACAATGATTAAATATTATAGGATTATTATAGCAATAATCTTTATTAAGCTTATAAATATAAAATTTTTAAGGAGGACCTATAATGGTTAGAGCATACACTAGAAAAGATTATATAAGGAAAATTCCTGGTTCCAGGATAGTTCAATATGATATGGGGAATCTATCTGCAGAATTCCCTTTAACAGTAAGTTTAGCGGTAAAAGAGCCGACAGAACTTTCACATAATGCGCTGGAAGCAGCTAGGATTGCATCAAACAGATATATGCAGAGAAAATCTGGAAGAATGGGTTATCATCTTAAAATAAGAGTATATCCTCACCACATAGTTAGAGAAAACCCCATGGCCACCGGAGCAGGGGCGGACCGTGTACAGGATGGTATGCGTAAAGCATTTGGAAAGCCAGTAAGTTCAGTGGCCTTAGTAAAGACCAATCAAAAAATATTAACCATAAAAACCAATAAAAAGAACTTTATAGATGCTAAAGAAGCTTTAAGAAGAGCGGCAATGAAGTTCCCGGTTCCATGCAGAATAGTAATTGATAAAGGCGCAGAACTGGTGAAATAGTTAAAAAGAAGATTAAATGGAAATAATTACATATAAAAATTTTCATCAATCTCTTACAAAAAATAATTTTTTTTAAACCATAAAAATAACCTTAAAATAAAAAATCTAGTTTAAAAAATAAGAAGAGTGTTTTAGCATGAAGCCTGTCGAATTTTTTGAAGAATTAAACAAGGAAGATGTGGACATTGCCGGTGGAAAAGGAGCCAATTTAGGAGAACTCACCCAGGCGGGAATACCGGTACCTCCCGGATTTGTGATAACATCCAGAACCTACGACCAGTTTATGAAAGAAACAGGAATCTTCGATGAAGTCATGGATATACTGGATTCATTGGATGTAAACAATAACCAGGAACTTCAGCAGGCAGCTCGAAACATTAAAAACATAATAAATGAGACTGGAATACCAGATCATATAGAAACCATTATAATTGAAGCTTACAATGCTTTATGTCATCGGATAGGAAGAGAAGATGCATATGTTGCCGTAAGATCGTCCGCAACAGCAGAAGACCTGCCTGAAGCATCATTCGCAGGGCAACAGGATACCTATCTTAATGTTAGGGGTGAGGATGATCTTTTAAAATATGTTCGAAAATGCTGGGCTTCTCTTTTTGGGGCAAGAGCCATATTTTATCGGGAAGAAAACAACTTCGACCACTCTAAAGTCTACATCGCAGTAGTGATACAGGAGATGGTGGAAGCGGAAAAAGCAGGGGTCATGTTCACAGTACACCCATCCACCGGAGAAGAGAAGATACTCATCGAAGCAGCATGGGGCCTAGGAGAAGCCGTAGTATCTGGAACGGTAACTCCAGACACAATATGGGTGGATAAAGACACTGGAGAGATAATTGACTACCAGGTCAGTGAGAAAAATATCCTATTCCAGAGAAATCCAGAAGCAGGAAACACAGTTAAAATACCAGTACCGGAAGACTTAAAAAACAAAAAAGTTTTAAGCTCTTTAGAAATAGCGGAACTCACCCAGTTAGGTAAAAGAATACAAGAACACTATGATTTCCCCCAGGACACAGAATGGGCTATAGAAGAAGGTAAAGTTTACATGCTCCAGTCAAGACCCGTAACCACACTGGGAAAAATATCTGGGGAAGATGAAGCTGAACAAGAAGAAGTGGAAAGAATAATCATAACCAAAGGACTAGGAGCAAGCCCTGGAATGGCTTCAGGGCAGGTTAAAATTATTAAAGATACAGATGAACTGGACAAAATTCAAAAAGGCAATATACTGGTCACAGTGATGACCACACCAGACATGGTACCGGCCATGAAAAGAGCCAATGGAATAATCACCGATGAAGGTGGAGTAACTTGTCATGCAGCTATCGTATCAAGAGAACTGGGAATACCCTGTGTAGTTGGTACGGGAGATGCCACCAAAATCCTCAAAGAAAATACAGTGGTAACCCTGGATGGGAACAAAGGACTAATTTACCAGGGTAAGATCATTGAAGAATCCGACCATAAAGATGAAGATAAAGACAAACCAACCATAGTCCAGCAGTCAATCTTAACTGTAACCGAAGTAAAAGTAAACGTAAGCATGCCTGAAGCTGCAAAAAAAGCATCTGAAACAGGAGCCGATGGTGTAGGGCTCCTCAGGACAGAACATATGATGTTAACCACAGGAGTACATCCTAAAAAATTCATCATAGAAGGAAATGAAGATGAACTAATTAAAGTCCTGGTGGAAAACATACTCAAAGTAGCAGATGCATTTTACCCAAAACCAGTCTGGTACAGGACGTTAGATGCACCGACAGATGAATTCAAGTCCTTAAAAGGTGGAGAAGGAGAGCCTTATGAACATAACCCCATGCTCGGATGGAGAGGGATCAGAAGAGAACTGGACGAACCAGAGATACTCAAAGCAGAATTTAAAGCTATAAAAAAACTGCACGAACAGGGCTACACCAACATAGGAATCATGTTACCCCTGGTACAGCACCCCGATGAACTCAGACAGGCTAAAAAAATAGCCCGAGAAGTCGGATTAAAACCTCAGAAAAACATTGAATTTGGAGTGATGGTAGAGACTCCTGCAGCAGCAATGATCATAGAAGACTTCATAGCCGAAGGATTAGACTTTGTAAGCTTCGGAACAAATGATCTAACCCAATATACCCTGGCCATTGACCGTAACAATGAAAATGTAGCTGATCTTTACACTGAAAAACATCCAGCAGTTTTAAAGCTAATAGAAAGAGTCATTAAGGAATGTAATAAAGCAGGAGTTAAAACCAGTATATGCGGTCAGGCAGGCAGCATGCCATCCATAGTAGAAAAATTAGTTGAATTAGGAATAACCTCAGTTTCCGCTAATACCGATGCTGTAGCTACCGTGAGGGAAGTAGTGGCTCGTGTGGAGAAAAAACTTCTACTTAAAGCGGCCAGGAAGATCATGCAGGAATAAGTATCAAAAATTATATTCATTGATTTATTTTTCCTACTTTTTTTAACGATCCAATTTTTAAGGCATTAAAATGGATGAAAAGGGAATTTCAAAGGACAGAGTATTCAAATTACTTGGAGACTATAAAAAAAAGGACATGACCCATCGTTCCGGAAAAATTCTGGGATCCATGTGCACCTGTCCCCATGAAGTTGGAGTAAAAGCCTATTCCATGTTTTTAGAATCAAACCTAGGCGATCCAGGTCTTTTTCAAGGTACTAAAGCATTGGAAGATGAAGTAATCAGCATGCTAGGCCAATTACTTGGTAAAAGGGATATTTGCGGTCATATAATAACTGGAGGAACAGAGGCTAATATAATGGCCATGCGGGCAGCTCGAAATCTCCGGAGGATTAAAAATCCCCAGATTATTGTGCCTAGATCAGCACATTTTTCCTTTAAAAAAGCAGCTGATCTTTTATGCATGGATCTTAAAGAAGCAGAACTTGATGAGAACTTCTGCATGGATATCAATTCTGTCATGGAGTTAATTTCAGATAATACAGTAGCTGTGGTTGGTGTTGCCGGAACAACCGAACTGGGAAAGATAGACCCAATTGAGGAACTTTCAGAAATCTGCCATGATAAAAATATTTTCCTACATATAGACGCCGCATTTGGAGGATTTTCCATTCCATTCTTAAATGAGATAGGCTATGATTTCCCTAACTTTGATTTTTCGCTTCCAGGAGTCTGTTCTATAACAATAGACCCTCATAAGATGGGATTAGCACCCATACCAACCGGAGGAATCCTATTTCGTGAAGGAAACTATTTAGATGCCATGAGTATTGAAACTCCTTATCTAACTGAAGATAGACAATCTACTATTGTAGGAACCCGTACGGGAGCATCCACAGCTGCTACATGGGCATTGATGAAGTACCTGGGACGTGAAGGATACCAGAAAGTAGCAGGAAGATGCATGGAGCTCACTTATCTCCTGGCACAGAAAATCGAAGAAACCGGATTTCATCTAATAACAGAGCCTCAGCTAAATATCATAAACTTCCAGGATGATGAACTATCCGTCTGGGAAATCGCGGATATTCTGGAAGATAAAGGTTGGGCGGTTTCAATTTCATCATATCCACAAGCAGTAAGGATAATAATCATGCCCCATATAAAAAGAGAGCATATAGAAGCTTTTGTCCAGGATTTAAAAAGTATAAATCGAAATTAATTTAACACCATATTTTTTATAAGATAAAATAAGGGGTTATTGTATGAAAAACCATATAAAAAAGGTAGAGATCCCCCTAAAAAATGAAGAATATTGGAGTCTTCAAATTGGAGATAGAATAGAAATATATGGCACTATCTACACTGGCCGAGATGCAGCCCTACCTAAACTGGTTGAAAAAATAAAAAAAAATGAAAACATCATTCCCCTGGAGGGATCTGCTATCATGCACACAGCAGTAAGCGATGCAGGCATATCCCCCACCACCAGCAACAAAGTGGAGATAGAAGGTAGTATTCCTGCCCTTTCCCAAGCAGGTGTTAAAATGCACATAGGTAAAGGCTGCTTGGATCGGAAGACCATCGAAGCACTTGATAAATATAATTCATTATTCGTGGTTACTCCGCCTGTAGCTGCTCTTCTTAACAGTAAAGTGGTTTACAAGAAAATAATTGCTTTTCCGGAGGAAAATATAGAGGCAATTCACCAGATAGGAGTAGAGGGAATTCCAGGAGTGGTAGCAGCAGCCCATGGGGAAACACTATAAATGCCTTTAATAGAAAAAATGCTGAATATTAACCAATAGAAATACTTTAAAATCTATTTGGTCCAATTTAATCAATTAATAAATTTAATCAATAATAAAGTAGTTTAATCTATTTCAAATCAATCAAAGCATTTATTCTATTAATTTATGATTTCAAATATATTTTATAAGCATATTAATGTGCTATTTCAATTGACTGTTGGTATTATGTCTAACTTAACTATTTCATTCTACTGGTTTGCCAAATGCAATATCTCCAGCATCACCCAGGCCAGGTACGATATAACCTTTTTCTAGTTTATTTTCAATGGAGCAAGTGTATATTTCCACATCGGAATGGTTTTCGAGGACCTTTTCCACTCCTTCCTCAGTGGCTAAGATGTTTAAAATGGCCAATCTACGGGGGTTTCCATGTTTCTTAATCTCATTAAGCGTCGCGTTCATGGTGTTACCTGTGGCCAGCATGGGATCAGTCACGATCACGATCTTATCTTGGACCGCCGGTATTTTTAAATAGCTCACCTGGGCCTGATATGGTGGTTCATCTTCACGCCATGCTCCCACCATTCCATATCGTGCTTCACTGAAAATATCCATCAGGCCATCGACCATGGGTATAGCTGCCCTTAGAATGGCAACTACCACCACATCATCTTTATCTGTTATTTCAATACCCTTAGCGTTTCCTAAAGGTGTTTTAACATTAACTTCTTGTATGTCCATGGTGGATTGGAATTCATAACCCATCAACCTGCCCATTTCAACTAGCCCTGACTTAAAATTACTGCCATCTATATTAGAACTTCTTATTTTAGTTAAACGATCCTGTAAAACTGTATTTTTAAGTATTTTTAACATTTAAGCACCTTTTTTTTATAACGCATCCTTTAAATTAAGTTCTTTAAAGACATCTAATTTTATTTATGATCTTTAAACTGAATTATTATTTGTATTTCAAATTTTTTATATGGGAAAATTTATTCAAATTTGAGTAACATAATAATAGATGATGAGAAAGATTCATATCATTTTAATATTAGCTGTGGTATTAATTCTATTATTTTCGTTCTTTTTCATATTTAATTATAACACCACGAACACATCTAAACTACAGGTAGAGACCACAGTCCTAGCTGAAAACCTGGATACACCATGGGCTATGGATTTCCTCCCGAATGAAACTATTATATTCACAGAAAGAAATGGAAAAGTTAGTCTCCTTGAAAAAAATGGTAAAATTGAACAGGTGGGAAATATCAGCGTAAGCCAGGTATCAGAATCCGGTCTTCTAGGGATAGCTGTTGGTCCTGATTTTAACCAAAACAGATATGTCTACATCTATTACACCCATGATGGTGGTATAAACCGCATATCCCGATTTAAACTAAATGAGAACCTGACCAATGAACAGATACTCCTGGATAATATTCCTGGTGGTGCTATACATAATGGTGGCCGTTTAAAATTCGGACCAGAAGGTAAACTATACGCTACAACTGGTGATGCCGGAAATTCAAACCTGGCCCAGAATATAAATTCCACTGGGGGGAAGATACTGAGACTTAACCCGGATGGATCGGTACCATCTGATAATCCATTTGGAAATTATGTTTACAGTTACGGAAGCCGTGATCCCCAGGGTATTGCCTGGAATCCCTATAATGGGATTTTATATGAATCAGAACATGGTGCCAGCCGTAATGATGAGATTAATATTATAACTAAGGGTGGAAATTATGGCTGGCCCATTGTTGAAGTAGATAAAAACGATACAGGTTATATAAGTCCTTTAAGAGTTTATACGGACTTCACATTAGCTCCTTCTGGAATTGGATTTTATCAAAACCGCCTATTTGTCACCGGCCTGAGGGGTAACCAGTTAAGAGTTTTAAACCTATCTGAAGATGGTAAAACCATAACCAGTGAAAGTGAGATTTTCACCAACATAGGCAGGATAAGGGATGTAGTAATACATAATGGGTACATATACATCTGTACCTCCAATAAGGATGGTAGGGGCACTCCTCTGCAGGGTGATGATAAAATAATACGATTTAAAATATGAGAACATGGATTTAAATAATATTGGCAAATGAAAGAATATAAATTGACTATTTTTCCAGGATTTTTTTACCATGAGAGCTGGGCACTATCTTCAATTTACCTCCCTTAAACTCTTTGCTTAACTCATGTCCCTCGAAGTACAGATGGAGAAAAATTGCCAGTGCGGAAACTTCTGAATGGGGTTGGGCGGTTACCGAAACATTCCAATCTGATTCTTGGTAGACCTTACCGGGTACACGGGATCCTCCCACGATCACCAGTTTGTCATGTTTTGAACCTCTAATATCTTTTATGGCTTCTTGAACTGGTAAACCATACATGGTAAGATGAATAATCTCTCCGTTATCTTTTTTCCACTCTTCTAACAGGTTCCACCAGTTCTTACGGTAATCAAGGCTGAAGTTTCCACCCCAACGTTCAATCACATCTCGAACGTTTTCCATAAGCTTATTATCCTCATCTCCACTTAAAATAATTTTAGAAGCACCAAAAGCACGGGCAGTTAGACAAACATGGGTAGTGATCCTAGCGTCTCTTCTTCTCCGGTGATCCAGTCTTAAAATGTTGATTTTACTGTTATTCATGATTTATCACAACCAAAAAACTTTGTTTATCTACATTAATCAAATTATAAAGGGAATACTTACCATGATAACCAATGATAGCATCCGGGAAATCTCATTGGATGCTCCCAGCACATCACCAGTAGAGTAGGTGAATTTAATCCGGGCAACCAATGCCATAATCATCCCTCCAGCCAACCCACCTACTATCCCCCCTATTCCTAATGTGCCTAGAGTAAAGTAAGCAATGATTAGGGGAATAATCAGTGATAGAAGTAGCATTTTAATATTCATAGCATCCACAAATGATTTACCGGTTCCATTGGTTAAAGAATGGGAAAAGGTGCAACAAGTTATTAAACCTATCTTTGCTGAAATTTCACTTATCAGAAGAATGAAAAATATGAGGCCCGCAGGGGCGGAAGATATGGATGCAAAGGTGATTAAGGCCACCATTAAGAGATAGGCTAAACCTCCGGTGCCTATTCTTTGATCGCGCATTATTTCTATTTTTTTTAGTGGATCACCGTGGGCCATTAATCCGTCACCAAAATCTATTAACCCATCCAGATGATGGAATCCAGTGAACCATAGGGCAAAACTGTAAATTAGGCCACCAGCTATGAAAGGGGGGATATGGATTAGATCCATAAATAAGTAACCAAGAAGACCTACTATTATTCCAATGAAACCACCAATAATTGGCCATAGCCAGGTAAATTTGGCCATTTCCTGAATGGTTGTATGGATATTTAGGGGTAGTATGGTGGAGAAGGATATTAGTCCCAGAAATCCTTTAAGACTATTACCTGAAGATTTGGTTTCAGCAGCTCTTAAACTTGTCTTTGATGCCATTTTCACTCCTCAAATATCTTGGACATGCAACCGGCAACCAATCCTGCAAATATATCATCAAGGACAGGACCAAGAGTTCCAATTATCCCTGGTTTTTCTTCATCATATCTTTTGAAGTTGAATATGGCCTTGGTACCTGCGATCTGATTAGCTATGGCCATTCCTAAAACTTCATCACTATAGAGATAAGCAGGATCATCTTCCACATCTATTCCGCTAACCCTATGCTTAGCATAATCTTCTTCCAGTCTAATACCGGCTATTATTAATGAGATAACATTTAAATCTTCAAGAGATTTAAATATTTGATTTTTAAGTTTAATATTCAGTTCGGGAGTTTTATCTACTCCAACGCAGAGTTGCATACCTGCTTCCACCAGTTCTTCAACACTTACTCCAACATCTTCAATATAATCCAGAATATTTTTTGGATAGCCATATTTTTCCATCAACTCAGTAGTTGCTTTCCTAACACATTCAGCAACCTGTAAACGTACATCATCCACTTGTATGGAACCTTTTGCTTCCTCACGACCACTGCATGCTAATAAAATAGAATCATCTTTTCCTGCATTGAATAAATCAGAAAATCCATTTATTACTCCCATATCCCATAATGTTGCGGTTTTGGCTTCTATAACAGTTTTATATAATTTTAAAAGTGTATTTTCGTCGAATTTTTCCTTTAATATTACTATGGTGCTTGTTGTTAATTGATTGTTTTCATTGGCTGTTATAATTGTTGTTACTCCGTCTATACTAATATTAACACTATTTTCAAATTCATAATAACCTATCAGCACTGATGTGGGTTCTAGGATATTATTTATTTTTAAAAAGTCTTTAATATATTCATATTCCTTGTCAACGGATTTATAATCTGATTTAACAATATTTGAAGGGTTGAAATTAATAATTGATCTTATTATCTTTATTCCACCATCTTTTCTAGAATTACTGATGGAGAAAAATCCTTTTTCTCTTTGAATAACCATATTTCCCTTTTTTAGGGTTAAGAGGGTGTCGTTTAAGCAGGTTTTAGGTTCCATTTAATCACCAATATCTATAATTATAATGAATAATATAATCAATATATAGTAGGTGGTTTTATGAAAGTTCATCTTAGGGTCTTTGTGGAAATGGAAAATCTGGGTAAGGCTATGAATGCCCTTACCAGTGCAGGTATAACGGGTTTCTATATTTTAGAATACAGGGGCATGTCTCCAGAGGATTGGAAGGGTTTTACTATTAAAGAAGATCCTAAATCGGCCATTGGTATGATCCATAAATTTGCTACATCTGCAGTATTGATTTGTACCATAGTCGATGAAAGAGAAGTGGATAACATGGCGGAATTAATATGTAAAGAATTGCAGGGTGAAAAATTCACCATTCTACAAGTTCCAATACGCAAAATAATAGTAGGAAAAAAGATGAAAGAAACCCAAAAGAAATTTTAAATTATTTAATCAAACTTTTTTTTAATGGTGTTTAGATTTTTTTATTCAAAATATTAAAAATACAGATATTATAAAACACATCTGAATCTATGAAAATGAATAAAGATCGATATAAAAACTTAAAAATAAGAAAAAATTAGATTTATATGGTGGACTATTGAAGATGACAAATAAATATTTAGCAGTGATTATTGAAGAAATATAATCTTCATGGTTCTATTTTTTTATGAGTTTTTTCACAATCAAAGCATAGATCTGTATCTTTATTTGTTTTAAATATTTTACCACAACTTTTACAACTTACGCTGCGTAGTGTGCTTTCTTTATCGATTATATCCAGGGAACAGGAGCATTTCCACCCCATTTTACCTTTTAATGCTTGTTCAAATGCTTTATCTTCATCTATCTCATTTTTAGGCATTTTAAATCTCCATTATATTATCTATAATCAGTATTTATTTATTAACTACAATAATTTGGTTTCTTGGATGGGTCTTGGAACCTTAACCACCAAAAAGCGCAGGAGTTGATCACTTTCATTATACCAACAATGGGGAATTTTAGCAGGACTGTCTATTAAAGTGTCTTTAGTTACTTCCTTTTTTTCATCCCCAATTTCCACTATACCTGTGCCTTCTAAAACGTAGAAAAAAACATCAACAGGGGTAATGTGTCTTATTAGCTTTTCTCCAGGTTGCAGTGTTATGTGAACGGTAAGGGCATTTTCAGTATCGTATAATTTTCTTACATCCACTTTATGGGGTGTTTCTGCTATTTTGGTGTCATTTAATTTTACAATCTTCATGAACTCCTCTCTGTTTTTTTTAAAAGAAATAGTGATTTATCCCATTATTTTCTTAATATCTTCTTCTGGATCACCAATAGGCGTGATACCATAGTTTTCCACCAGGTAATTAACTATATCGTCATTGGCCCATCCTGGTATGATGGGTCCTAAATACATATCTTTTATGTTCAGATATAGTAAACTCCATAAAATAGCAGCAGCTTTTTGCTCCATCCAGCTTAGTATAAAGGTCAATGGTAGATCATTGATCTCCAGTCCGAATAACTCTGATAAGGCAGCAACTATGTCAATTCCTACAATGGCATCATTACATTGTCCCAGATCTATTAATCGGGGTATGCCTTCGATATCACCCAGTTGTAAGTCATTGAACCGGTATTTACCACAAGCTAATGTGAGAACGATGGTGTCTTCTGGTAGTTTTTCCACGAATTCCCGGTAATATTTGGCCATGGGTAGTGGTGAGTCGCATCCTCCCACCAGGAAGAATCTTTTTATCTTACCTGCTTTCACCAATTCTTTTATTTTATCTTTAAGAGAGAGTATGGTGCTGGCTCCAAATCCGGTGGTTAAGACAATTTTTCCTGGTTCTTCAGGTAATTCTGGTAAAGATAAAGCCTTTTCTATAACTGGTGTGAAATCGTAATCTTCGATGTGTATTACATCGGGTACTTGAGCTACTCCAGAGGTGAATAATCTATCTTTATATTCGTCCTTGGGTAGTAGTACACAGTTAGATGTGGCTAGTATAGCTACTGGGTACTTGGAGAAGGTTTCCTTTTGATCAAACCATGCTTTTCCTAATTGGCCCACCAAATGCGGATATTTATGTAATCCTGGGTATCCATGGGCGGGCATGGTCTCTGAATGTGTGTAAATATTTATTCCTTTTCCTTCAGTTTGTTTGAGCAGTTCTTCCAGTGCTTTTAGGCTATGTCCGGTAACGATTATACCATGTCCTTTTTTAGTCCCGGTGGGAACTTCCGTTGGCACTGGTTCCCCATAATTATCGATATGGGCTTTTTTTAGTAGTTGCATAGTTTTTATATTCATTTCTCCTGCTTCTAGTGCCAACTTGACAAGATCCATGGCATCGAAGTTGACATTGGTTAATGTGGTATAGAAACCCTTTTCAATAAAGGCATCAACCTCTGGATCAGTATACCCCAGTTCCCGGGCATGATATAGATAGGCAGATATTCCTTTAATGGCAAATAACAGATTATCCTGCAAACGAGCTACCGTAGGTTCTTTACCGCACACTCCTTTAACTGTACAGCCGGTGCCCTTTGCTGTTTGTGAGCATTGATAACAGAACATATCAATTTCTTTATTAGTTTCTTCACTTTTTTCATCGAGGGGGACGAATTGATCTTTACCTACACCGCATAGAGGACATAACCAATCATCAGGTAAATCTTTGAATTCAGTTCCTGGTTTAATTCCATTATCTGGGTCTCCTTTAACTGGATCATATACATAATCACATACTATGCATCTGTACTTTTTCATAATCTATCACCTAGTTGTTCGTTTTATACCGAATGTTCTATGATCTACGAACAAGAGTATTTATATGTTGTGGTTACCAAATGAAGAATAAATCCAAATAAAATTGTAATATTTATGTAACTGTATAATTAAAAATTTTGTTGATTTCTTTGGATCAGGAATCCCCTTATAACGAGCAGATAGAATTATTCTCCACTGCTAAGGGATTATATATAATAGATAGTCCCATGAGAATAAAGATACTAAATCTTCTCCGAGAAAAAGAAAGAAAATTTGATGAAATAGTATTATTATCAGGAAAAGCTAAATCAACCGTCTCAGAACATCTAAAAAAATTAACTGATGAAGGAGTGATTGCATCAAGACCAGATCCAGATGATGCCAGAAAGAAAATTTTCTCCATTAAATCAGAATATCTGGGAGAATTATCCCGTGAAAAACTTTTCACTGAGGATTTAGAAAAATACATACACAGCTACTTGGAAAGTGATGGCAGTCCATTTGAATTTTTCCGCCTATTATTCCAAACCATAAGAGTATCTCTAATAAGTCAAGGACTAAGTATAGACCCCATATTACATGAAGCAGGGATAAAAGTAGGTGAAACACTATACCCATCTTTGAAAGATACTCAGGACCAACAGTTCCTTGAAAATATAGCTTTATTCTGGCAGACCCATCAACTGGGCAGAGTTGAAGTGAGAAGCATTGATCCATTGGTGATAAATGTATACGATTGTTTTGAATGTAAGGGTTTGCCATATTTAGGAAAAACAGCTTGTGCATTCGATACTGGATTGCTTAAAGCACTGTTTTCTGCTCACTACCAAAACCCCCAGGAAGTTACTGAAACCAAATGTTATGCTACCGGGGATGATTACTGCAGTTTCACGATAGAATAAGGTTTCATATTTATAAAATAAAGATTATCTATTACAAGAAGAAAATTAATTTTTATAAGGTGAAAGAACGATGGTAGTAGTAATCGATCCACAAAATGCAGGTATAGCAGGAAATATGGTAATTGGTGCGTTTTGTGATCTGGGAGTAAATCATGAAGATTTAAAGGAGGTAATGGAATATTATGCCTCATTTTTTGGAGATATCAAAGTAAATATAAATAAAATTCAAAAATCAGGAATCAGGGCCACCTATGTTCAAGTAAAATGTCAGGATAAAAAGTCCATCACATACAACGAACTATTAAGCCGTTTAAATGAAATTGACCATGTTAAAATCACCTCTGATATGATGAAATTTGCCATAAAAGTATACACCGTTATTGCAGAAGCAGAATCCAGGGTACATGGAACCAGTTTAGATAAAGTCCATTTCCATGAGGTGGGAGCTGCAGATGCGGTGGCTGATGTTATAGGTGCTGCGTATTGCTATTACCAATTACAACTAGACTCCCAGAAAATTTACGGACTGCCGGTGGCACTGGGTGGGGGGAGGAATGAATCGTCACATGGTTCAATGAGTATACCTGCACCGGCAACAATTGAGATACTAAAAAATATTCCAGTATTTGGAGGTCCTATTAAAAAAGAATTAACCACACCTACAGGAGCTGCTATCCTTAAGGTTGTGGTAGACGAGTTTTTAGACTATTGTCCTCTTTTAATAACCAGTAAAGTAGGATATGGGGCTGGAAAATTGGATTTAACCTTTCCCAACACATTAAGGGTTTTTACTGGCCAATCACCTGTGGCCACAGATAAAATATCTATTTTAGAAACCAATGTGGACAACGTTACCGGTGAAATATTGGGTCATACTTTCAAAAATCTAATGGATGAGGGTGCTCTAGATGTAACGATGATACCTACTATATCCAAAAAGAACAGACCAGGACATCTTTTAAGAGTAATAACCAAACCCGAGAACTCAGGAAAAATATCAGAAGCAATAATAAGGGAGACAGGAACACTTGGAGTTAGGGTATTGCCATATGTACATAGGAATATTGCAGAAAGGAAAATCATACCAATTGAAATGGAAATTGCTGATGATAAGTTTAAAATAGATATTAAAGTAGGACTGATTGCTGAAGAAATCATCAGCATTGCACCGGAATATGAGGATGCGCGATCAATCTCTGATAAGACAGGTATACCTCTTAAAAACATAATGAAAATGGCAAATGATACATTTAAAAGGATTTTAGATGAACAAACACTAATTTAAGGTAACATAAATGACTAAAACAAAAGCAATTACTGTTCTTTCCGGTGGGTTGGATTCCACCGTGGCAACTGTATACTATAAGGATAAATATGATATTCATGCACTAACCTTCGATTACGGTCAAAGAAGCGCTGATATGGAAATCCGATCATCTAAGGCAATTTGCGAAGAATTAGGACTTGAACAAACTATTATAGACATCCCCTGGTTAAAAAATCTGGGAAAATCAGCATTAACCACTGATGAAGAAGTTCCTGAGTTAGGAATTGATGAATTAGATGTAAAAGAAATTGTCGATGAAACAGCCCGGAAAGTATGGGTTCCCGGTCGAAATATAGTATTTACATCCATAGCCACTTCTTATGCAGAAGCTCTAGATGCTGAAAAAATAATAGTTGGCTGGGATTTAGAGGAGGCAAATACATTTCCAGATAACTCAAAAAACTTTTTAAACTCTTTTAACCATGTTCTGGAAGTCGGATCTCTCTATGATATAAAAATTGAAGCGCCACTAATAAACATGATAAAAATGGACATTGTAAAATTAGGTATGGGCATAAATGCACCTCTTGAATTAACTTATTCCTGTTATATGGGAGAAGATGTACACTGTGGGGTATGTGAATCTTGCATCCGGCGTAGAAGAGCATTTAATCTTGTCGGAGTCTCAGATGTTGAATATAAAACTGATAAAAATATATAAAAAAAATTATCTAAATGAATAATCTTGCCCTAAAAAAATAATATAGGGGAATATAATTTTATCCTATACTATTTGATAACCATTAGAACATCCCCAGAGTCAACTGTGTCGCCCTCATCGATGAAAATCTCTTCCACCGTCCCAGGATGTGGAGCATGGACGTCGTTTTCCATTTTCATAGCCTCTAATACGGCCACCACATCACCTTCGTTTATCTGATCACCTTTGTTTACCTTAAGTTTTAAGATCATACCTTGCATAGTTGCGCTAACTCCGCCTTCCACATTTCCATTGGGGGTCTTGTTGGATATGGCTTCAATTTCCATATATCCTACGGGGGTTATTTTAACATCGAATATTTCTCCATCCACATCAACAGAATATTCTGTAGGTAAGCCTGTTGGCTCTTCTTGATCAATTTTTTCCTCAGGTGGTTTTAGTGTTTCTTCTTCTACTTCACCACGAAGGAATTTTAAAGCTACAGGCGGATAAAGGGCATAGGTTAGGACATCTTCTTCTTTTTTGATTATACCTAATTTTTCGCCTTCTTGGCGGTATTTATCTAGTTCGGGCTCTAATAGATCAGCGGGTCTTACAGTGATGCGTTCTTCATCACCAATGATTTTATGGGCAATTTCTTCATTGATCGGTGCAGGTGGTCTACCGTAGAAACCTTTTATATACTCCTTAACTTCCTTGGTCACGTTCTTATATCTTTCTCCACCTAAAACGTTCATCACAGCCTGAATTCCCACAATTTGGCTGGTTGGGGTTACCAATGGGGGGTATCCAAGGTCTTCTCGAACTTTAGGTACTTCTTTGAGCACGTCTTCATATCTATCCACTGCGTTCTGATTTTTTAGCTGTGATACGAAGTTTGAAAGCATTCCTCCTGGGATCTGATAGATTAAAACATCAGTGTCTACTTTTTCTGAAATAGGATCTATGATGCTACTGTATTTCTTCCTTATTTCTTCAAAATATTCTTTGATATGTTTTAGAAGCTTCAGATCTAATCCTGTATCATAAGGCGTATCCTTAAGCGCAGCAACCATACTTTCAGTCGGTGGCTGTGATGCTCCCCAAGATAAAGGTGATATCGCAGTGTCTAGAAGGTCTACACCAGCCTGACAAGCAGCATAATAACTCATAGGGGTCATTCCACTGGTACAGTGGCAGTGTAAGTTAACCATAAGATTTGTTTCTTCTTTAAGGGTTTTGATTAATTCATAGGTATCATGGGGTGATATAAGCCCGGCCATATCCTTTACAGCTACAGAATCACAGTTTAAATCTTCTAATTGTTTGGCGAAATCTATATAGGAATCTAATGTATGATATGGGCTGGTTGTGTAGCTAATAGTTCCTTGTACGTGAGATCCTTGTTCTTTAGCTACTTTGATGGCCATTTCCATGTTTCTTATATCATTTAATGCATCAAATATTCTAAAAACATCCACACCATTTTCATATGATTTCTCCACAAACTTACGCACGATATCATCAGGGTAATGCTTGTATCCTACTAGGTTTTGACCACGGAGAAGCATCTGTAATGGTGTTTTTTTGACAACCTCTTTGAGTTGTCTCAGTCTTTCCCAGGGGTCTTCGTTTAGATAACGGATGCAGGTGTCAAAGGTGGCACCTCCCCATGATTCCAGGGAGAAATATCCAACCTTATCCATTTCTTCGGCAATGGGTAACATGTCTCTGGTTCGCATTCTGGTTGCCAGGAGCGATTGGTGTGCATCACGAAATGCTGTTTCAATGATTTTAATCTTTTTCATAGTGACCCTCACTTGAATTAAGTTCTCTATATACATAGTCCTAACTGGCATATAAATTATCACCAGTTTAAAGAAAAAATATGGAATTATACATCATTAGGAATGTTCAGTTTGCCTTTGATGTTATTTATTAAAATTTTAAATTTCATTAATAAGTGATAGATGGTCCTGTTTTATGATTTAAAGATAAAAAATACTCACTCTAATATTTGGCAGATTATATAATCCTGATTTTCGTAAACCACTTTGATATAACTGGGAAGTAACTCATTAAGGTTTGATGATATGTTTTTACTGAAGTATACTAGGGGGTAGAATTCTGATTTAACATTTATTAGGGTCAGTGTTTCGTCCTGGTTGTTTAAACTCAACCTTTTATCCATTAGGATGTAGCCTATTTTACCATCCTTAAATGCGTTTTGGGTGATATTTTTATTTAAATCTTCAAAACCGTAATGAATAGGTATACCAGTAACTGTAGCAATAAAAGTACCAGCAAAAAGATTGTTGGTTAAAATAGATTTATTTCTATCTCCGTTTTTATTGAACCATTCAGTAACATCAACTAAGGATGTGGAGGGTGGTGCTATCTCCAGGGTACTGTACTGGGTTTTAACTTCAAAGGTGGCGATATTAGGATCTGTTAATGTAAAAATACCACTTACAACTGAAAGTGTGAATATTAATATCAGGAATATAGCTCCCCATCTATTTGAAATGCCCCTATAACTTCTTAACCGCTCAAAAATCTCATTTATTCCTAAACCACCGATAATGGCCAAAGGTATTAAGATATAGATAAGCAACCTGTAGGATATTACATTGACACCAAACCAGTAGGTCACACTCAATATTAACATAAGCAGGATCCAAGTTAAAATTAACAGGTCTTTTTTTCGCTTATGGGTGATGGCAGCGATCACCCCTACGGCTCCAGATATTAACACCAGATATCCTAAATTATTAACATATCCCTGGATATTCAAGGGCCTATTAGTTGATATTGAGGTTATATATCCGGTTGCTGATGTAATACCTTTATTTATGATGGAATATATGATGTCTGACTGCTCTAGTAGAAGGACTATTATCCCTATTAGTGTTGATATTGCCACCAGAACCAGGAAAGTACCATAATTTTTTAAGACACTAATATTTCGAGTTAGGATTAGTTCAATAACTGTAAAAATTGTTATTATTGAAAATAATATTAACGCTGCTGCTTGATGGGTTAAAATAATAATAATGAAAATTATCCCAGCAATTAAAGCATATTTAAGCTGTTTATCCTTTAACGAGATATAATAGAAATAGACTGATAATGGGAGGAAGATTAGGGCCAGGTTTTCTGGTATAGGAAGGATCATCCGACCTATTAATACACTGGAGATCATTAAAAATCCAGCGGAAACTCCAGCAACGACACCATAGAACTTTTTTGTTACATAACTAACCGATAAAACCAGGAACATGGCCAGGAAGGGTTGAAGTGCCCGGGCAATTTGGAAGAAGTCTATTTTTGTTATAATGGCTAATGAGGCTAATAATAGATGGTATAATGGCGGATAACCTATGTTCTGGCCGAAAGGAGCATTTAATAGCGGATCAGTTAACACCAACCCATATTTTGCATAGACCATAGCATACTGTATATGGTAAATCACATCCCAGCTTAAGGGCCATGGATAATTAAATGTAGGAATTAATGCCAATAGAAAGGTTAATATGGATGGGATTAACCATATCGCATTTTTAAACCGATATAATTTGTTATTCATTTTTATCACAAATAAATAACTTTAACAACTGATAAGTTATTTACAAATTTAGATTTAGATTTTTAGATTAAAAATCTATTATTTTTGATAGACATCTTTTTTATTATTTCTACTTGAATTTTAATGATTTTTTTTATTTTGGTAGATAAATTGCCGGTATATTAATTTTTTGTTAGTCCCAGTTAACTTTATACGTGAGTTAATACTAACTAAAATTATTTATTAATAACAAAAAAGGAGGAATTTCATGCAAACTAAAAAAAAAGGATTGGGTTGGTTGCCTGATAGGCCTGATTTCAGGGACTTAACAGTTGAAAATAAGAAAATATTACCAATGATGGAAGCTGTAGGAATTAAAGAACCATTAGAAACAGTTCCAGATAAAGTAGATCTTAGAAAATGGTGCTCTCCAGTAGAAGATCAAGGAAAAATCGGATCATGTACCGCAAATGCAGGTGTGGGGTTGTTAGAATATTATGAGCGCAAAGCATTTGGAAAACATCTAGATGCCAGCAGACTATTCTTATACAAGATCACCAGAAATTTAATGAAACAAACCGGGGATACAGGCGCTTTTTTAAGGACAACAATGAGTGCCATGGTATTATTTGGAGTGCTCCCCGAAGAATACTATCCCTATCAAATAGAAGATTTCGATGAAGAACCACCAGCGTTCTGTTATGCATATTCACAGAGTTATAAGGCTTTAAAATATGTTAATCTAGATCCGCCTAACACATCAAAAGAAGATCTACTTGCAAGAATAAAAACCAACCTAGCAGCCAGGATGCCATCTATGTTCGGTTTTACAGTATATAGTTCTATATGGGATGCTAGAGACGGAAAAATACCCTTCCCCTGTTCTAAAGAAAAAGTAGAAGGAGGACATGCTATAATGGCAGTGGGATATGATGACAATCTAAAAATCCAAAACCCCACTTGTAAGAATGAAACTATAGGGGCCATTCTAATTAGAAATTCATGGGGTTCTAAATGGGGTGAAGCAGGTTACGGCTGGTTACCATATGAGTATGTGCTAAGAGGTTTAGCCCAAGATTGGTGGACATTAATATGCAGTGATTGGATTGATACAGGTGAATTCGCTTTAAAATAAAAGGGAGGAAATAATATGGCAAAAAAAGCACTATGTGTAGGAATAAACAACTTCAAAAATTACCCATCCAGTGCATTGAAAGGATGTATAAACGATGCCAACGACATGGAAGCATTACTCATGAAGTATCTGGGTTATTCAAAATCAGATATTGTAAAACTCACGGATAATAAAGCCACCAAGGAAAATATTATCAAAAACCTAGAAGAAATGGTAGAAGAAGCTAAAACAGGTAAATATGAAAGTCTGATTTTCAGCATGTCCAGTCACGGGACACAAATGCCAGATACAAGTGGAGATGAGCCAGATAAAGTAGATGAGGCTTTCTGTCCCTATGATTTAAATGTGAAAGGAAATACATGGGACCCAGATCGTATTATAATCGATGATGAACTTCATGATCTATTCATCCAGCTACCGGATAACGTGAAATTAGAGGCCTACCTAGACACCTGTCATAGTGGATCGGGCCTTAAAGCTATAGATCTGATTCAGGACAGACAACCCAGATTCATGCCACCTCCTTCATTAGAGGCCTTTGAGGATATAGAAGATAAAGAATCCAAAAAAATCTTACAATCACTGGCTGAAGGTAAACAGCATATTCTATGGGCTGCCTGTAAACCAGAACAGACCAGTGCCGATGCGAATATAGAAAACAGCTGGCACGGAGCATTTACCTATTATTTCTGTAAGGAAATAAATGCATGTAAGAACAGTTTATCTCGAGAAGAAATACTAAAAAAAGTAACCAATGACCTTAAAAATGGTAGATATTCACAAGAGCCACAATTAGAATGTGAAGCAACCACTCGAGAGAATAATATAACCTAAAACACTAAAAGAAAGGATTTTCTTATTAATTTCTTTTTTATGCTGATTTTTTTATTAAAAAAAGGGTTTTTCAACGTTCTCTTTTACCACTAATGAAATCATCTACCATATCCCGTGCTTCATCATCGGTGAACTGTTCTGGAGGATGTTTCATGGTATAAGCAGAAATCGAAGTGAGCTGACCGCCAATATTTCGATCCAAAGCCAATTTACAACATCTAACAGCATCTATAACACATCCTGCAGAATTAGGGGAGTCTTCCACACTTAATCTGAGTTCGATGTTCATGGGCACATCTCCAAAGGTCTTACCCTCCATACGCAAAAAACATAGTTTATTATCCTTTTGCCAGGGAACGTAATCACTGGGGCCTATGTGAATATTTTCGGGGTCCATCCTCTCAGCCAGGACAGATTGAACTGCTTCTGTCTTTGATTCTTTTTTAGAGTCTAAACGGCTTCTGTTCAGCATGTTTAAAAAGTCAGTGTTACCCCCGGTGTTAAGTTGATAGGTTCTCTCCAGTTTAACCCCTCTTTCTTTGAAGAGATTGGCCAGAGTTCTATGGGTTATTGTTGCTCCGATTTGGGCTTTAATATCATCACCCACCATTGGGAGGTTTTTTTCTTCAAATCTAGCAGCCCATTGCGGATCACTGACAATAAAAACAGGCATGTTATTGATGAAGGCCAGCCCAGCTTCCAATGCGCATTCTGCATAGAATCTGCTGGCTTCCTCCGATCCTACCGGAAGATAATTCAGAAGTATTTCAGCACCGCTGTTTTTAAATATCTTAATGATCTCTTCTTTATCATTTTCATCTTTATCTGAGATTATGAAGGTTTTATCAACGTTATGTTCCGCCATGTGAGGCGCTACACCATCTAAAACTTTTCCCATAGAGACTTTAACATCCATTTCTGGTATATCCTGACAGAAAATCTCTGTACAGTTTGGTTTAGCAAATATGGCTTTGCTGACATCTAATCCTACTTTTCTCTGGTCAATATCTACAGCGGCCACCACTTCTATATCAGATGGTTCATATCCTCCAATATCCCAATGCATTAAGCCTATAGCATCCTCAGGCCTTTTATCTTTATAATAATAGATACCCTGTATCAGTGAGCTTGCACAATTACCAATACCAATTATCGCTATTTTTATTTTTTCCAATTAAAACACCCTCATGCACTATTTGTTAATTGTGCCGGTTATGGTTTATTTAAATTAAATATAACGTTCATATTCTAATTTTATAAGTCATTAGCTTTATAAGTTCTATTAAATGAATAATTTGCTTATAATACTATTAAATGTTTCGATAAATCCTTAAATCACTTAAAAATGAAGAAATACATGAAAAAGTCTGTAGAATACTTATTAATTTATAAATAAAAAGGTAATTATGTCTTTTTTTTTAAAAAAATAGATTAAATCTGTTTCAGGATGATAAAATTTTATTAGGACTGATTGTTGTATGTTTGACTTTTTATAAATATACATTGAGAGTGATGAAGCCCAGGAAAACTGCCGTGGTTAATCCAACGCTCCAAATGATTATTCCTAGGATCATCCATAGTAACAATGGATATTTATCAGCTCCTAAGATTATTCCCAAAGCCGCACCCAGGGGTGCTCCGAAAAAAAGAGGTGAAAGGAGTCCTAATCCAATTACACCATATTTTTTCCAAATTTCATATATTCGACCTCTTTTAGGACCTTTATTGGTTCCATAACGCCACTTAATGAACTTACTTCTAAGTTCCGCTCCTGAAAATGTTACTATCACAGCGGCAGTAATTGATCCAAGTGCAGAGAAGAATGCAGTGCTTAGTGGTGATAAGTTAAAAACAAAGCCTAAAGGCACAGCTAACCATAATTCCATAATTCCAACAATAAAAATAATAATAACACTGTATAAGATTTCCATTATATCAAAAGAGCTTAATTTAGTAAATTATAGGGGATTTTATCCTAATTTGCGCTGATCTAACTCTCCACCCCGAATACAGTAAAAATTATGGAAAACACCGATCTTATATTTAGATGCAAATGGACAGGTGGGGCACATACAACCTTTCTCTTGGCTGATGCAACTGCATTTACCATTGATACAGAAAATATTTTCACCTGCATCTTTGGCACATTGATCATAAGAGGGGCAGACTGGACATACACAATCTTTTTGTAATTTTTCTATCTCTTCTTCTTTATCTTTCCCGGATAAATCTTCAAGCTGACTTATAAGTTCTTCAAATTGATCCATAAAAAACACCTTCTCAATTTATATTATCTTCTATCTCATCTAGCTATTTACCTATTACAAATTATTCCTGATTTATTTCCAACTTATTTTTAGAAGTGCTGCTAAGGCTATTAATTGAGATGTGTTAATCAATAATAGGGGGATATAATGGGGACTTTCAATTAAGCCTGGTGTGGGGCCCGGCATCGGGCCGGGTGAAGGTCCTGGTGGTGGTGCGGAGTAATATAGGGAGAGAATATTCTGTAGGAGGAGGAATATTCCGAACACCAGTAGACCGATGGTGTATTGGGATTTCCATTTACGATAATTTTTCCAGTATATGGATATTAAAATCAACAACATACATATGTTAACCAGTGCCAATACTAAACCAATATAGCTGTATAAGATCATTTTTAAACCTCCTCTAATACAATATTTCTTTTTTAATCTCCTGTCTCTTTCCATATCCTTTTAAATTCACCATAATTCTCTTTCATGATGTTAGAAAGCATATAAACTTTCCCGTATTGCCCTTCACCTGAGCATTTGATAATTTTATTTTTCTTCAACACATCCATATGATGCCGGATAGTTTTATAATCGAGATCCAGATTTTTAGCAAGCTGATTAGCATTATATGGTCTGGAATAGAGTTCATTAATTATTCTAGCTCTATTGATACCTCCCCTGGTACCTGCTATTAACCACCACAGCATATCATCCATGCATATCACTTTTTAACATGGTAAATTATGAATTAATCATGATAATAATTGTATAATTGAATTTTGTTTAATTTATAGGTTACATTTTGATTTTTTAATTTTTATTTTTATTATTCGGGGTGAACTGTAATTTTAATGTGGGTTTTTAAATGAGATGTAAAGTATAATATACCCTAAATAACTATATTAATAATGAATTAAGTCACCCAATCGCTAATTTTACTATGACATAAATTTAATTCTAAGCAAATTTAGGAGTAGTTAATTTGAAAAATAGGTTATATGATATGGAATGCTGTAAATGTAGGTGTAATTTTAGAGATATTTATATTTGGGCCTCTTGTGATGTTTGCGGCAGCAAATTGAAAGTAGTAATGGAAAGATCTACTGGATGAGTATTAAAAAAAATATTTAAATTAAGGGTTTTTTAACAAAATTTAACAAAATTCTGATGCTTTTAATATAATTCAACATTATCCTGCTGTTTTTAATATAAAAGAAAATCATCAGCTGTTTGTTATATTAAGGGAAAAAATAATAGTTTAATCACCTATATTAGGTGAAATATAACTAGGGATGTCTTATATTTCTTGATAAAAGTAGTCTGATGGATGCATATACACCATCAAAACTATTTTTTTACTCCTCGTCCTCGTTTACTTCCTGGTTTTTTGTATTTCCTCTTTGGTCTGGTTCTTTTGTTAGTTCCTGATACTTTTGAAATTTTAATCAACTCCTTAAATAATTCACATTAATCATGTTCTTTTTTTTTAATTATATTTTAGTTATGGTATTGTTCAGATTAGTTATTAAAGATATTAGTAAAAATTCTATTTTTAAATAAACTCTTTACTATGGAAATTTAGAACTATTCCCCGACTTTGCAAATATATGAATTCTCTATTAGCTATTTAGGAGTAATAGTTGATTAATATATTATTTTTGTAAGTATTAGATTAATTTAGAAAATTTTTGGAAATTTTCGTTCAAATGAATTATCATTTTTTTAGAAAAATAACACAAACTTTATATCTAATTATATACATAGGATATTCTATGAATATAATATCAGACATAGAGGCTGCAATATTAGGATTGTTATATGAGGAATCCCAGTACGGATATCAACTGGAGAAAACCATCGAAGGATGGGGAATGCGAAACTGGACTCAGATAGGCTTTTCATCTATTTACTACGTACTCAAAAAACTGGAAAAGAAGGAACTGGTTAGTTCTAAACTGGAAATAGTAGAAGGCAAACCCTCCCGAAAAGTTTTTACCATAACCGATCAGGGAAGAGAAACCATGGAAGAAAAGATTCGTGAACTCCTCTCCTGGAATAAAAAATTAATAAATCCCTTTGATCTAGGACTGGCATATCTTAACTATCTGGAACCACAGGAAGTTATCAGGTGTCTGGAAAACTATTTAGAATCAGCCCAAGGCAGAATAAAATTCCTTGAAAGCTCTGTTAGAATGCAAAAAGAATTAAAAGCCCCCTACTATGTCAAAGCACTTTTCAGTAGACCATTAACCAGCCTTAAAACAGAGATGGAATGGGTGAAGGAGTTTATAGACGAAATTAAAAGGGATGAAAATCTTTAGAAGTGAGAATATGGAAATAGAAGAGGAAAAAAAAGGAGAAAGGCAAGTAGCATACATAACATATAAAGGCTCTTATCAAGAGATAACTAGCCTTATTGGGGAAATTGTAGGTTATTTAACATCTAAAGGTATCTTAACAACTAAAGGACTTCAATGGAGGGGGCATCCATTTTGTGTTTATTTAAACAGTCCCCTAGAAGTCCCAGTAGAAGAGTTAATGTATGAAGTGGGAATGCCCTTTGCAGGAGAAGCTGAAGAACAAGGGAGGGTAAAAATAAAAACTATTCCAGAACAACTGGTTCTTTCAACAATCCATAAAGGACCCTATAATCAAAGTCCAGTTGCTTATGTTGCAATCGCACAATATGCCCACCAAAATGGATATCAGATCACTGGGCCTCCTATGGAGACTTACATATCAGATCCACACCAAACACCAGAAAGCGAGCTGGAAACTGAAATATGCTTTCCGGTTAAAAAAAGGGATTAGAATGTCTTTTATATGAATAATTAAGAGGTGAAAAGATGGAAATTGTAGAAAAGAAACTAGGAAAAAGAAAAGTAGCCTATATATCGTATAACGGCTCTTTCGAGGAAATACCAGTACTTATGGGTGAAGCCGTGGGATTCATCATGGCCAAAGGTCTACAGATGATGGGACCCCCCTTTGGAGTGTTCTTCAACAGCCCCCAGGAAGTATCAGAAGAAGAACTAAAATATGAAATAGGAATCCCTTTTACTGGAGAAGCAGAAGAAGAAGGCAGAGTTAAAATAAAAACAGAACCAGAACAATTGGTGTTATCAACAGTATTCAAAGGCCCTTACAGTGAATGTGGAACAGCAATAGGGGAACTGGCACAATACGCCTATAAAAACGGTTATCAGATAATCGGCCCACTTAAGGAAATATACATATCTGATCCTAATGAAACACCGGAAAATGAAATAATCACGGAGGAATGCTTCCCGGTGATTAAAAACAAATAATAAGGCTAATTGAATAATAGGATTAAACGTCCAATATTACCTTTTTTTGTGTGATCGATTGTCTAACTAAAAATTTGGGTGATTTAATGAACAAATTTTTGAAAATAATTGTTTATGGTGTCTTGGTCTGGCTGATCCCATTTGTTGTTTCCTTTTTTATCTATCCTCTGAAAACTTCAGGAAACCCCTTGTTTGAATCAATAATGCCATTGATCCTGGCCATAATAGTGGTATTAATGGCTAATTTGTATCTTAAAAATATTCAAACAGGTTTTCTAAGAGAAGGAGTGATAATAGGAGTATCCTGGTTCATAATAAATATAGCGATTGATCTGATCCTTTTCCTACCAACCAGTCCCATGCAAATGAGTTTAAACAATTATATGATGGACATAGGTATTACCTACCTCCTGATACCAGTAATAACGGTTGGTTTTGGATTTTTATTAAATTCTAAGCTTGAAAACTAAAGGGCTTGTATACTTATTAAAATTCTAAGCTGGAATAGTTAAAGGGGAATTGGCTCTTATTTAATCTGATAAAAAAAGGGATTGAAGGAGGTTATTAAGGTGGGAAGAATTCCTGATGAAACTGCACCTTGCGGGATTTATTGTGGGGCCTGTCCTTCTTTAAAGATAAGAAAAACCTGTCTAGGATGCGGTTCAGAAGATAGAAAACAAAAAAGAAAAAGTAAATGGTCATGTGGAATTCGTAGATGCTGTTTTGAAGATAAAAACCTCAATTTTTGCATTGATTGTGCTGATTTTCCCTGTAAAAAAATTGATAAATTAAAAAATTCACATACAAATAAATCCAAATTCAGATATCGTCATGAAATATACGATAATCTTAAGAATATCAAAGAATATGGGATAGAAAACTGGCTAAAAGAACAGGAAAGAAAATATAAATGTCCCCAATGCAAGGGAAATCTGGTTTGGTATGAATATAAATGTGAAAGCTGTGACTATGAACAGATGCCAAAATAACAGCACTAAAGAGTCAAAATAAATATTATTTAATTAATAGAGGGATTGAAATGCCAAAGGTTGATCTTAAAAAAGAAAACAAAAAACTTTACAATCCATCTGCCAAGGACGTATCCCTGGTAGATGTGCCTGAAATGAAATTTCTAATGATAGATGGGAAGGGAGATCCCAACACTTCTCCAGAATACCAAAATGCGATGGAAACACTGTTTCCAATCTCTTATAAGGTTAAGTTCATTTCAAAAAAAGATAAATCACAAGATTATGTGGTTATGCCCTTGGAAGGACTTTGGTGGGTAGATGATATGGAAGATTTCAGTATAGAAGATAAAAGCAGTTGGTTCTGGACAGCTATGATCAGACAACCAGAATTTATAACCAAAGAAATCATAAATCAGGCCATCGATGAAGTTAAAGAGAAGAAAAATCCCTTAACACTTTCAAAATTAAGAATAGAAACTCTTAAGGAAGGATTATCAGCACAGATAATGCACATAGGCCCTTATTCAGAAGAAGGACCCACTGTAGAGAAATTGCATAACTTCATCTCAGAGAAAGGATACAAATTCGATGGCAGCATCCCCGGCCAAAAGCATCATGAAATATATATAAGTGATATGCGTAGAACCAAGCCAGAAAAACTGAAAACCATAATCAGACAGCCAATAGTAGAGATTTGAAATCTAGGGAAAAAATTAAAGACTAAAAGATAGTTATAATAATCATGAAATTTGGGAGGGATTTATGGTGAACAAAATATTTAAGATAATCATTTTTGGACTGATAGTATGGCTTATACCAACCCTAGTAACGCTTTTAATATCATATTTAAATGAATTGTATTTATTCGATGTTATATCCGCAATAGCCATCGCAGTAACAGTAATAGTCTTTGCTTACCTATATTTTAAGGATATACAAAGCCATTTTATTAAAGAAGGAGTTATCATCGGTATCGTATGGTTATTAATCAGTTTAATCCTTGATATTATCCTTATTTTCCTGGGAATAACTAAATTAAGCCTGAATGAATACGCCATATATGTAGCGCCATTATATATAATAATACCGGCAATAACCATTGGATTCGGACTATATAAGGATCTGATGGGCAGTGAGGATTTAGAAGGATCAGATGGGCAGTGAGGATTTAAGAAACCATTTACTCCCTATTTTTCTTAAAAAATATTAATTTTCCAAATTTCAAACCTCAGGGAAAAATGTAGAATAAAACTAGAAATATAATCAATATTAATTATTCGGACGATTTTGATGGATGTTGAACAGATCATAAAGGAACTAGAAAACCTATCAAACCCGGAAGATTTAGAGGGAATGGCTAGGTTTGGAATTGATTCATCAAAGGCTTATGGAGTAAGAATGCCAGAGTTAACCAGTATAGCCCGTAAAACAGGCAAAAATCATAGGCTTGCTTTAAAGCTCTGGGAGCATGGGTACACAGAAAGTAGAATCCTGGCCAGTTTAATAGATGATCCTGGACAAGTAACAGAAGAACAGATGGAAAGATGGGCTTTGGATTTTAATTCATGGGATGTTTGTGACCAGTGTTGCATGAAATTATTTAGAAAAACACCCTACGCCTACCAGAAAATAATGGATTGGAGCAGTAGGGAGGAATTATTCGTTAAAAGAGCCGCATTCACCTTAATAGCTACCTTAGCAGTACATGATAAAAAAGCAGATGATAATAAATTCACAAAATTATTCCCTATTATCATTAGGGAATCTACTGATGAGAGAAATTACGTAAAAAAAGCTGTTAATTGGGCTTTAAGACAGATTGGTAAGAGAAATCTAACTTTAAATAAGAAAACCGTCCAAATTGCAGAGGAAATAAATAAAATAGATTCTAAAAGTGCTAAATGGATAGCTAAGGATGCTTTACGGGAACTAAAAAGTGAAAAAGTAGAGAAAAGATTGAAGGCTAAATTTGATCCTTAGATTCTAACTTATCCCGTCTATAAGTCCCTAATCATATTATTTTTACTGTGAATTTTTTATTCCAATAATAGTCTCCACATCTTTCAGCTTCCAAACATAGGATTTCTCCTCATCCAGCAGTGATTCAGGCGGATCCTGGGGTGAATGGCCCAATGCAGCCATGATGTTCCCTGATAAATTATTATCCTTAATTAGATCTACAAATTTTTTTCTCACTTCTATCTTCTCAGAAGCATCTTCAACTTGTTCAATTATGCCCTGTAAAGTTACGAATTTATAATCAGCTAAATCAGAACTATATTTTTCAATTTCCACCGCTACATGGGGATTATCACGGAACATCTCTATTTTTTTACCATATTTTGTGGAGAGGAAATACAGAAATTCACTATTAAATACATACATAAAAGGAGCTATATACGGATATTCTCCTTGAAATGCAATTCTACTAACGTACTGCTCACTAATCAACTTATCATATTCTTTTTTCTTCATCAAAGGTATTTTTAAGATACTCAGATTAACACCACCTAATTAATATAATTATGAAGTTTTAGTTTACATTTGGTTCTCCTTTTTATATAAATTTAATAAAAATTTATTAAAACAAAAACTATTATAAACATTACAATCCTTTCAGTAGTTCCTCTATATTCCCCACGAATTCTAATCCAGAATTTCTGCCAGTACCTGAAAAAATCAGAATATTTACATCCTCCTTTTTTTTATAGAAACTTAATTTAATTTCAGAACTCAAAGTCTCATTAACCTTGGATGTCATTTCTCCCAGGGACGGAGCTGGCAGATCCACTCCTTCCTCTCTTTTAGCATGTATCTCCAGACGATTTTCTTTATTTTCTATGGATAGTTCAATATAATCCTTAGAAACATATAATTTATCAATTTTAGCCCCATTATAAGTAGTGAAACTATAAAAATCATCCTTATAAAGGAATCCTAAAATATAACCAGTGAAATTACTTTTAAGCCAGGGAATATTTGCTATGGAACCGAAAAGAGATATTCTCTCCTCTTCGAAATGGTTGGTCTGCATCCAGATCCAGGATGAGGGCATGGAAGTACCCCAATCCTTTTCCATATATCCTTTACCACCATTGAAATCCTTAATATCTCCATCAATATTTATATGGCCCATAATATGATGATCAAAACTTAAAACGCCATGATAACATTCCATAAACGGAATAAACCGATACCAACCCATAACTCCTGGGGAAAGGAGTTTCACAGGCCAAGGATGCATATTGGTAAATTCCAATTGACCCTTTATAATTGTTTCATCATTTTTTAGATCTAGATGAATTCCATTTAATTTAAACACGTTTTTATCAATATTTATTTCAAAATTATCCTTCTCAAATCCAAAATCGCCCAGTGGATATTGAAAGTAATCCATTTTATGGTTTCGGGCATCAGAAAACATCACAAAAGCATGTGACTTGGAAGGATCCCGGGATATGGAAATACCAGGGATAAAGGCGTAGGCTTTTTTTTCATCCTTACTCACCAGTTTAAAGTACCATCCTTCAAAGTACTGCTTACTTTTACCTTGACCTTGAAAAATTCCCGGATTCCAAATTTTACTAAGAGAGAATATTTTCATATTTATTAAAGATTATAATTGTAATTTAGAAGGCGGTAATGTCAATAACCTCATATTCCCCAATAACAGGTTTAGAACCCACTTTTTTAAATATTGCCTGAATTGCATCATCTGAGCCTCTATTCTCATATGTTTCCGGGCTTAACCAAACAGTTTCAATGATAAATAACCCCTTTATATCTGAATCTTGTAATAAATAAGATGCTATTAAACCATTAGGTTTATCAATTTTCTTAAAAGACTTATATTCTTCTATAAACTCTTTTATTCTTGAATCGTTGATTTTACCTTTGACAAATGATATTAATTGCAATTTAAACACCTAATAATAACATTTTTTTATGATTTAAAATAAATTGATGATGGATGGGATCTAAAGGTGGCCAAAGTTTATAAAAAACCAATCATCACTATCTCACCACCGGATACCCTGCTTTCTTCCAGGCTTTAATACTTCCCAGTACTGTTGCCACATCTTCATAATTGTTCTTCTCCAGTATGCTACCGGCTATGGTTGATTTATTACCCGCATCGCAGTAGATAACTATCTTCTTATCCCTGGGTATTTCATCTAAACGGTCTTTCAACTGGCCCAGGTAGATGGGATAGGATCCTTCTATATGTCCTTCTTCCCAGTCATTAATTTCACGAACATCTAATAGGAAGATTTGGGGTTCATCATATTTTTCCTTCAATTTTTGCACAGACCATAATTCCATTTTCTTAATAGGTTCTGCATTCATATACCAGTTGGAGAATCCTCCTCCCAAATAACCATAAATATTATCATAACCCAATCTCATCAGATATCTAGTAACCTGGTCTATGCTGCTGCCGTCTTCATCTATAATAATTAGGGGGTCATGATAGTTCAACAGCCACCCCGCAAACACAGATAAACCTCTCTTCCAAATACTTAAAGAATTAGGGATATGTGCTCCGCTAAAACTGGTGGGTTGTCTAACATCCACTATCTGGGCACCTTCATCCCTTAACCTCTTCAATTCATCGATCTTCAAAGCTTTTAATTGGGGAATTCTACCCATGAAATAAGGACCTTCCCGGTTAAATTCCTCCATTTTCCTGAAATAAGGTGGAATATACAATTTTTCAGCGAGTTTATATTTTATAAATGCTTCTCGGTAATATTGGAGTGATTTATTTGTTTTCTTTTCATGGCCTATGGTGGTTGTTTCTTGTTCTTTTATATCTGCTCCGCATACTGAGCCTGCACCATGTGCAGGGCATATGATCACCTGGTCTCCTAATGGCAGTATTTTATGGAAAATACTGTCATATAACTGTTCAGCGTTTTTCTTTTTCTCTGATTCACCGTAGATATCGATCCTACCCGTGGCACCCGCAAATAAAGTGTCACCTGTAAAAACCAGATAAACACCCTCTGAAGCAGATTTATCCTTTAAAGTTATGGATAAGCTTTCTTTGGTATGTCCTGGTGTCTCCAGGATTCCCAGTTCCAATTTACCCAATTGGAAACTATCACCTTCTTTAACGGACTTTCCATATAAAAAATTTAATTTAGAGCCGTGAAGAACATCAGATCCTGCTATCTGTTGCAGTTCAACCGAACCTATGGTGAAATCTTCGTTACGATGTGTTTCAAAAACATATTTAATTTCAAGATTATTTGTAGCTGCGATTTCCAGATAAACATCAACATCACGTCGGGGGTCTATTACAGCAGCATCACCATCAGAGCCGATAAAATATGATTTATGTGCCAAACCATCTGATTTAACTGTTTCAAATATCATAAAATTACCTCAACTATCAATCTCATGATTTTTATTATTTTTTCATTTAAAAATTAAGTTAGACTCCTTATGCCTACTATTTATATGATGCATAAGATTTATTTTTTATCAATTGATAGAAATATAAATGATAATAATATAATGATAGTATACTTTTTTAGTTGATAAATTCACCAGAGCAGGAGTTATTATGGATTATATTATTGAGACTAAGGACATTACCAAGAAATATGATGATTTCACAGCTGTAAATTCCGTAAATCTCAAAGTACCCAGAGAAAGCGTATATGGAGTTTTAGGCCCTAATGGCGCCGGGAAAACCACTTTAATATCTATGTTATGCACCATCCTTCGCCCCACATCGGGAACAGCCACAGTGAATGGTTATAACGTGGAGAAGAATGCAAAAGAGGTTAGGGAGTCCATTGGCATTGTATTCCAATCAAGAGCCTTAGATGATATCTTAACTGGGCGAGAACACTTGGAGATGCACGCCGCCTTATATGGGGTTCCTCAGAAAGTCAGGCAGAAACGAATAGATGAAGTCCTGGACTTAATTGCACTGGGAAGTAAAGCCGATGAATATGTTAAAACTTATTCTGGTGGTATGAAACGTAGGCTGGAGATAGGCCGTGGACTCGTGCACCGTCCAAAAGTATTGTTTCTAGATGAACCAACCCTGGGATTGGATCCTCAAACCCGGGAAAACATCTGGGAATACATCAGTAAACTGAATAAAAGTGAGGATATCACGGTACTGATGACCACCCATTACATGGAAGAAGCAGATAAACTCTGTGATGAAGTGGCCATAATGGATCAGGGCCAAATCATAATGGCAGACTCCCCGTTAAACTTGAAAAGAGAACTTAAAGCAGATACCATAACCATTAAAGTTGATAAACAGGATTTATTCATTAATAAAGCGAAGAAACTGGATTATGTTAAGAAGATATACTCAGAGGATTCTTATATAAAAATAATGGTGGAGAGAGGGGAGAACCTGATACATCAACTGGTGAACTTCGCCAATCAGAATAATATAATGGTTGAATCCATAGAACTGCAACATCCAAACCTGGAAGATGTATTTATCAGTTATACCGGAACCAGCATAACCGAGGGGAGATGATCATGCCTGAACTTGAAGGGATTTATACGATCTGGTTGAGGGAGACCAAGAGGTTCATCAGGTACCGTTCTAGAATTCTAACTTCTGTGGTTACCCCCTTATTATGGCTTTTGATTTTCGGAACAGGATTAGGCTCTGCTGTAAGGTTTGGAGGTAATCTACCTGGTGGATATCAGGCCTTTATATATCCTGGTATCATAGGCCAGACCATTCTATTCACCGCCATTTTCTCAGGAGTTTCAGTGATCATCGACCGGCAATATGGATTTTTAAAGGAAATCCTGGTAGCTCCCATCACCCGTCCCTCTATTATATTCGGTAAAGCCATAGGAATCAGCACAGCCGCGGTGATCCAGGGGATAATATTACTATTACTTTCATTTGTTGTAGGGGTGCAGATGACTCCCATAATCTTCCTGGCAAGTTTCCTGTTGATGATCCCCATATCTGTGGGGTTAGCTGGTGTAGGGCTTTTGATAGCTTCTTTCACTGATAGTATGGAAGGTTTCAACCTCATCATGAGCTTCGTAGTATTACCCATGTTTCTTTTAAGTGGGGCGCTCTTCCCAGTAACCGGACTTCCCACTCTACTCCAGGGAGCTGTTTATTTAGACCCTCTCACCTATGGAGTAGATGCTCTACGTCAGATAATCCTGGGATATGGTGCTATACCGCTCTATATAAGTGTTACCGTCATATTAGTCTTTGCTGCGGTTATGGTGTTTATTTCCGCGTTAGCTTTCAACAAAAGAGAGCAGGAATTGATGTAAATTTAATACATATGATTTTGAATAAAACTTTTTTCAATTCAGATATATACTGATTATTGAATTTTCAAGTATTAGGTGTACATTTAGCAATTTTCAAAAAAGATAAAAGCAATTTTCAACAATATTAAAATGTTCTACATTAGAAAAAATGTGATATTAAGAGACTCTTAAATGTAAATATTCGAATTTATGAAATGTTAAAAAAGGATTAAAAAATTTTTATATCTATGAATTTCTCATGGAGTAATTTTATGGCGGATCTTATAAAATCAACTGTGAAATGTTATAAAAAGAAAACCAAGAAGATGGTAGGGGGACACCGTAAGACCTATGAATATAACCAGTACCAAGTTCCTCTTAAAAAATCTGATAATCTTGGATGTAGTTCTGAAGTTTTTGTAATTCCTCAAAGACATTTTGAAGCGCTGATGAGGGAGGGATTAGAATCCCAACAGGAAAATATTGGCCAAAAAAATAGTATAATAGCAGAATATGAAAAGGAACTTGCAGATTTAGAATGGAAACATGGTGAAATCTCCAGATCCTATAAAGCCCTGGTCAGTAAAAATGCTAAAACCAACAAGCGGCTGAAGACTGAAGAGGAAAAAGCAGTCTTATATGAGACTTTAAACACAGCTCTTAAAGAGGAGAACCTTAAGCTTCTTAAACAGTTGGAACAACTTAAAAAAGAATATCACACTTTAAAAGAGTCTCTTGAAGACGAGGAGGACCTTAAGAAAGATCAGGATATTTGGAAGTCCATTCGAAGCCGATTTTCCAGTAAAGAGATGAAGGATCAAAAAGACAAGGATGATTAAATCTTAAATAGATTATTACTTCTCAATTACTCTGAATTTATTTATAAGGTTCCAGGTTAAAGTGATAAAATATGAAAAAACATAAATCTACACCCCATCCTCATATAAGCCAGGTGAAGATCATCCAAGATAAAAACAACTTCCCAATAAGCTGGCTGAACAAACAGGCTTTCTGTGAATATGGTATATACCTAGAAAATGTTAAAGGTATTAAGACAAAACCAACCAAGGCCATGATGGAGGGTACAAAGGAACATTCAATATTGGAGACCCAATTTAAGAAGGATGCAGAACCTGCGACATTCGAAGAAATGCTTGAAACCTCCCAGTCTGCTGAAATACTGTCCCGGGAATTACCAATAATGTCAGCCAGATACGGAATCAGAGGATTCATCGATGAAGTATGGATGACCCCGGATGAGTTCATAATAATAGATGATAAACCCGGTAATCGTGCGTATCCCTCCAGTATTAACCAGGTTTATGGATACTGCCTGGCATTTAAAGATTCTATACCTGAGGAAAGAAGAATAGTAGCCTCATTAAGGGAACGTGGTACAGATAATATATTCTGGTCGTCATACTTTGATGAAAATGCGGAAAATGGAATAATAGAATTAATTGAACGGGTTCATAATCTTTTAAACGGTTTAATAGAATACTTACCTACTAAAAATCCTAACAAATGCCGTAGTTGTCGTTTTAACCCTGATTGTGATCGTAAAGCGAATTTTTAGGACCTCTTATTTTCCAAATAATGAAATAATCCGATTGGAATTGAAATTTAATCTCTCGATAACTTTAAATATAACCTTCAACTTAAAGCTGAATACCGCAGATGCGGATTCTTTGTTCTAAACGAATTTTTAGTCCCGTAGGGTAGTGGTAATCCTGCTGGTCTTTGGAACCGGCGACGGCGGTTCGACTCCGCTCGGGACTATCTTTTTAAAACCTTGGGTAATCCTATGGAGAATATATTGGTAGTAGGGGTTAACGCCCGTGCAGTGGCATGTTCTTTAAAGAAACTAGGATACAATGTTTATTCAGCAGATTATTTTGGAGATTTAGACCTTCAAAGATGCACAGATCAGTATAGATCAGTTTTAAGTCAACAGCCATATATTAGCTGTGGCCACTTTCGAGAGAAGTTCAAATCAGATGATATTAAAGATTTAGCCACTGATTTTATCAGTGAATGTGATGGAATAATATGTTTAACAGGAGTATCATCTGATCTTTTCCCTAAAAATAAAATTATTGGAAACAAATCTGCAGAAAATGTGGATGATAAATATCAACTTTATAAGAAGTTGAAAAATGAATTCAATTTACCATTAACTTTTCATGTATCTGATATAGCTGAAGCGGTGGAGATAGTAGGCAATTACCCTGATAAGGATTTCATTGCCAAACCAATAGAGGGTGCTGGTGGTTATGGTATTAGGGAAATGTTTAAACAGGAAGATGATTTTGATCTTTCAAAGTTTATATTACAGGAAAAGTTGATTGGTTTAAATAGCAGTGCATCAGTTCTTTCCACCGGCCAGGAGTTCAAGACCATAATAACCAGTAAGCAAATAATTGGAGATCCTATGCTTGGTCAAAAAGAGCCTTATGGATATTGTGGGAACATAACACCTTTAGTAGGTGAAAATGGCCCAGTGGATCCTGCTATGAAGGTGGAGATGGCAGATGTTGCCGAGAAAATAATAGAACGTTTATCATTAATCGGTTCCAATGGTGTTGATTTCATTATTAACGACGATGGTCTATTCCTTATAGAAGTAAACCCACGTATTCAGGGCACTATGGAATGTGCAGAGCTGGTTTTAAATATTAACATGGCTGAGGCACATATACAAGCTAGCCAGGGGGTATTGTTAGAAACTCCCACTCTTAATGGATTTGCAGTGAAGATGATCCTAAATACAAAGAACCGTTCAAAGGTAGGTCAGCTAAATTATGAGAATGTATATGATTTACCGGCTCGAAATGTTATCATAGAAGAAGCAGAACCAGTAGTTACCATTATTAAATGGGGAAAAGTAATAGATGATCTTCTTTTATCTGCTCAGGAGACTGTAAAAAAGGTTTATAATAATTTGATAGCGATTTGAACATCAAAATTTTAATTATTTTTTAAATTGAAGCTTATTAAATTATTTTTAATACTCTCAAGATAAAAAAAATGGTTCCTATTACAATTGCCACGGTACTCAGGATCATAGCACCGGCTAAATAGAGATATAGTTTAGCCCTTTTATCCGGGTCTTTCATAATGTCTTCCAAGTCAAACTCTCTTATGTTCACTGATTCACCTCATTAATAATGAATTTATTATCTAGCTAAATAGATATGCTAATTTTTGGTTAATCTAGCCAAAAATTATATTCTGATTTTTGGGTTATTGAGCCAAAATATGCTGCTTGTTGTTTATCTTACTAAAAAGATATACTGGGTAGTAGTTGGTAATTGCCTTCTTATTAACCTCAGATCAGGACGGTAAATATACATTTCACCAGGGCAGTCTTCTATACCTAAGATGATACATATAATTTTTAATTCCAGTTTACCGGATATTCTGGCCCCTGTTGTTTGAGAATCAATTTCCAAGTAAATTGGTAATTTAAGCTGTTGATACTGGTTTTCTGGTACGATCTCTGATATCCTTTTCAGTTCATCTCTTTTAAAACGGTGCCTGGTACCATCAGACCCAATTACATGTGGCTTATCTTCCTCTAATAATAATTTCAGATTTTTCCTCTGTCGGGGCAGGTGACGGTTGAGGTTGAATATTTGTTTCTTCAACAGGCGATCTGATCTGTCTGATTGATTGGTCATTTGTTAAATTTATTTAGTGGTATGATTATATTAATCTTGATCATAGGGTAATTTTTATGTTTTTGGGGTAGATTGAATGGACATAGATATAGAGCAATGTAGAGAAAATGATAAGATTAAGGATATAATAAGTAAAAGCGGACTTTCCATTAAACATATAAAACTAATGTTACGCGTCTCTGATGTTATATACATCAATGCCATTAATTACAACTTCCTAGTTGAAGATGATAAGATCACCATCCTCCTGTTATCCTCCAAACCAGAAAATAAGATGGGAAGCTTCAATTCCACATCACTAGCCATAATTTTAAACAGGATAAAGGATATTGATAAAGAATATGATGAATTTAGCACATCCTGCAGAATAGAAGATAACATTTTAAAAATAGAGATTGAAATTTTAAAATAATAGCAGGATTAAAGATTTTAATAATATTAAATAAAAATTAGAGTAAACACGCATTTTTATAATAAATAAAAAAATTCATAGGAAAACAGATGAAACCTAATGATTATGAGAAAGAATTAGATAAGATAACTGATTTTGATATAGAAGTAGTATCAATAGCTGACTGCCGAAGAGCTATGTCCCAACTAAACGAACGACAGGAAATATTGAATAAACTTATATTTTCGGTTAAAAAAGACATAAAATCTGTTGAAAGCAGATATTTAAAAAAAAGAGCAGTAATCCGTGAAAAATATAATTCTAGAGGATCATCAGGCATCATAGATAGTTTAAAAGGTCCTTTCGCACAAACAAGAGTTAAAGAGATGAAGAAGCTTGAAAAGGAGAGAATAAAAAGTTTAGAATCTTATTATGAAATAAAATATGTATCTGAAGATCTTCTGGTGCAGATCGAGGATGTGCAGGATCAAGTTAAAAGTATGATGAGAGAAATGCTAGGTAACTTTTAAAAAAAATAAATTATGGGAACATTTTACCCATTAATGGGTAAGTTCCACAGGCAGTAGTATAATTACGCCTAATAAATCATTTTCTTCTATCTTACAGTCCATTGCAGCGGCAAATAAAGCGGTATCTGCGCTTCTATCCATGCTTATGGGTAAAGAGGTTTCTTCACCCACGGCCAGTGTATGACCATATTTATTTGAGCCATAAGCACTTAAAAAACATATATCATTCGCTTTTATATCGATATGTTTAATTCGGATAGATTTAATCTGACCCGCTTTGTATTTCTTATCTTCATCAGCGATTATTGCTCTTAGATCACCGGAAATTGTTCCGATATTGAAATCCAGAGCACGATGAGAATGTTCTGCTATTTCCTTTCTCACCTGGTCTAGTCTGGGAATTATTCTAACCATGGGCCTCCTCCGATTGCATAGTTTTCTTAATCATCTTAAGTCTGACGAAGTTTTCCCTGTCCATCTCCTCCAATCTCATCTCAATATACTTCACAGTATTCTGAATTCGGGGTATGATTATATGTTCCAGGGCGTTCACTCTTCTTTTAGTGGATTCTATTTCACCAGCAAGTAATGTTATGGTTTTTTCTATTTCACCTAATTCTATGATTAAAGCTATGGATTCCTCGAATTTACGAGATGCCTCGTCCAGTTTAACTGAGGTGTCCATGAATCCGTATCCCCTTTCCACTATGGTTCTTTTTTGGATGTCATAGTCCATTACCGGTACCACCACTCCCATTACACTTCGGGAGTCAACATCCACATCGATGGATTCTTTAACAGACATTGCAGCCTTTTTAACTGCCAAGTCGCCCATGGATATTTGTGCCGCGGTAAGGTCCTGGTATGCTTCCTTAAGATTGTCGGATACTTTTTCCCGGGAACCTTTAACCCTATCCAGAATATTAAAGAACTCCATGATCAGGGCATTCCTCTTCTCTTTAAGAAGACTGTGGCCTTTAACAGCCAACTTTTCCCTCTCTTTGAGTTTTAGAAGTTCCATCCTAGTAGGATTTATGCCTTCTATCATTTCTTGTGCCATTTTTTCTCCCTCAACAACAAATAAAAGAAATGGGGTTATTCTTTATGAGCCGGATGATATTTGGGTATATGCTCAGCACGGACCCTTTTAAGCTCTACTTCTGGTAAGAGACTCATTAACTCCCAACCAAGATCTAATGTTTCCGTGATAGTCCTGTCTTCATCTCTGCTCTGGGTTATGAATTTAGCTTCAAAGTCATCGGCAAAGGCTAGGAATTTTCGGTCACGTTCGGTAAGTGCTTCTTCACCTACCACAGCCATTAAATCCCTTAAGTCACGTCCTTCAGCATAAGCGGAGTAAAGCTGGTCTGAAACACCACTATGATCTTCTCGGGTCCTTTCCGGACCGATACCACCACTCATCAATCTGGAAAGTGATGGAAGCACATCTACTGGTGGGTAGATACCTTTACGGTGCAATTCCCTAGAGAGCACAATCTGACCTTCGGTAATGTAACCAGTCAAGTCAGGTATAGGGTGCGTGATATCGTCTTGAGGCATAACTAATATTGGCATCTGGGTAATGGATCCTTCTTTACCCACTATACGTCCAGCTCGTTCATATATGCTGGCCAAGTCAGTGTACATGTAACCAGGATAACCTCTTCTTCCAGGTACTTCATCACGAGCAGCGGAAATTTCCCTTAGTGCTTCTGCATAGTTGGTCATGTCGGTTAGTATAACCAGAACGTGCATGTCTTTTTCAAATGCGAAATATTCTGCGGTGGTCAGAGCCATCCGGGGGGTGATGATCCTTTCAATAGCAGGGTCGTCTGCCAGGTTCATGAATACGGTAACTCTCTCTAGCGCTCCTGTCCTTTCAAAGTCACGCATGAAATAGTTTGCTTCCTCGTGGGTGATACCCATAGCTGCGAATATAACAGAGAATTCAGTTTCTTCTGCTAGAACCCGAGCCTGTCTTGCTATCTGAGCTGCTAATTCATTGTGCGGTAATCCGGATCCGGAAAATATTGGTAATTTCTGCCCTCTAACCAGGGTGTTCATCCCATCTATGGTTGAAATACCTGTTTGTATGAATTCTGCTGGGAATTCCCTGGCTGAAGGATTCATTGGGGCTCCGTTTATGTCCAATTCCATTTCTGGTATGATCTCTGGGCCACCGTCAATGGGGTTTCCAGTTCCGCTGAAGATCCTTCCTAGCATGTCCAGGGAGACTCCAATATGGGCTGTTTCTCCAGTGAATCTTACTTTAGTGGTGGATGTGTTTAGGTCTCTGGTTCCTTCAAACACCTGAACCACAGCTAGATCTCCTTTAACTTCCAGGACTTCTCCTCTTCTCATCTCCCCGGTGGGGGTTTCTATGTCCACAATTTCGCTGTATGCTACGCCTTCTACACCCTCTACGATCATGAGAGGTCCGGCTACTTCAGCAACTGTTGTATATTCCCGAGTTTTTATGTTAGTGTTCATTTTCAAACCTCACCAGTTTGTTTAACTATCTTATCCTGGATTTCCTTGATTTTCTCATCAAATTCGTTTTCTGGTATGAACTTCATTCTTCCAATATCTTCCTTAACCTGTAAATTGGTAAGGGCATCTGATGGTGCTCCTCGCTCTAGGGCAGTGGTTGCCTGTTCTTGGAACATGATAATGGTTTTAAGCATCTGATACTGTTTAGTGGATGAACAATAGGTGTCTACTTCGTGGTAAGCGTTCTGTTGCAGGAAGTCTTCCCGGATCATCCTGGTACTTTCCAGGGTTATTCTTTCCCGGTCAGGCAATGCGTCCGGTCCTACGAGTTGCACGATTTCCTGTAGTTCTGCTTCTTTCTGTAGTAGTACCATGGCGTCGTCTCTGGCTTTTCTCCAGTCGCCTTTGACTGTGTTATCCCACCATCCTTCTACACTATCCACATATAGTGAATAGCTTTGTAGCCAGTCTATGGATGGGAAGTGTCTTTTATCTGCCAGGGATGCGTCCAGTGCCCAGAAAACTTTACAGATACGTAGGGTGTTTTGTGTAACTGGTTCAGAGAGGTCTCCACCAGGTGGTGATACTGCTCCCACAACACTTACTGAAGATATTTTATCTTCAGTTCCCACAGTAGTTACCCTACCAGCTCTTTCATAGAACTGGGCCAGTCTGGATGCTAAGTATGCGGGATATCCTTCTTCACCAGGCATCTCTTCCAGCCTTCCTGATATCTCCCTCATAGCCTCGGCCCATCGAGAAGTTGAATCTGCCATAAGAGCCACATCGTATCCCATATCTCGGAAATATTCGGCTATGGTGATTCCAGTGTACACACAGGCTTCCCTAGCTGCCACTGGCATGTTTGATGTGTTAGCGATAAGTACAGTACGGTCCATAAGTGGTTTACCGGTTTTAGGGTCTTCCAGTTCTGGAAACTCCTTTAAAACCTCTGTCATTTCGTTCCCACGTTCTCCGCAACCTACATATACGATGATATCTGCGTCAGCCCATTTTGCCAGTTGTTGTTGAGTTACAGTTTTTCCAGATCCGAAGGGGCCTGGTATGGCTGCTGTTCCACCTTTAGCCACTGGAAAAAAGGTGTCCTGTGCTCTTTGACCAGTCACTAATGGTATGTCTGGGTCTAATTTGTTTTTGTATGGTCTTCCTACCCTTACAGGCCATTTTTGCATTAATTGTACTTTTTCAGTGCCTTTTGGAGTTTCTATCTCTGCTATGTCCTCTTCCACCACATATTCTCCTTCAGCCATTATGCTTTTCAGTGTTCCGGAAATGTTTGGTGGGACCATGATTTTTTGTATTACTGCTGAGGTTTCCTGGACTTCACCCAGCACATCTCCTCCTTTTACTTTAGCACCGGATTTGGCGGTTGGCTTGAATTTCCATTTCTTATCTTTAGAAAGAGCTGGTACAGCCACTCCTCTTTCAATATAATCGCCAGTTAGTAGTTTGATATTTTCAAGTGGTCTTTGAATTCCATCGAAAATGGAACCGATGATCCCTGGCCCTAGTTCCACTGAAAGTGGTCCTCCAGTACTTTCTACAATTTCACCTGGTTTCATACCGGCTGTTTCTTCATATACCTGAATGGTGGCAGTGTCACCTTCCAATTCGATTATCTCACCGATGAGTTTGTCTTCACCGACTTTGACCATCTCATACATCTGAGTCCCTTTCATACCGTTGGCGGTGATAACGGGACCTGCTATCTTTATTATTTTTCCTTCTGTAATCATTTTACCATCTCAACCCCAATTACTCGTTTAATAAGCTCTCTTAACGGGTCGGTTTCCCTTTCAATTGAGCCTGTTTTATCTGGAATTTCAATTATCATGGGTAATGCACTTTCAGTTAAGTGATCTATTTTTTCTCTTAATGCATCTCCAATTTTTTCTGTGGTTATTATAATAGAGTAATCTTTTTTGATCAATTCTTCCAATGTTTTACTTGCTTTTTCCATGTTATCTACAGGATAACCTTCCTTTATACCTCCAAGCATAAATCCGGTGACTGTATCCTGATCGGCTATAATTGCTATTTTGGATGTCATACTAGCATCTCCTTAAGCACTGATGCTGATAAATCCTTTTCCCTTTTTCCTCGAACAATTATTTTCAAATTTTTTATCTCTTTCTCTTTTTTATTCAGATAACCTATCATAGGCCCTATACCAAATTGGTTTTTCATGGAAATCCTGTTTGCTGTATCATTCACATGATAATCTAGCGCCTTTTCAAATGATGCAATAGAACCGGTTTGGTGATAATCTGTTAAACTTTCAGAAAGTAGAGGGGCGTAATCTGTCCCTTCTAATCCGTTCACAACTCCAGATACATCTTCAGATTCCATAAGATCCTTCAATTTCCATTCTCGTATCTGATACCCGTCTGAAATAATGTAGGGTTCTATATCCTCAAACTTCAGTCCATCTGCTTTTGCCCTAAGGATGATCTTTATGTTCGTTATATCCACCAGGTTACCCACATATTCATGCAGATAAGCTGTGTTATCGTCTTCAGGTGTGGCTGCGGTTCTTAATAGATTTTCAAGTAAATACTTATCAAGAGAAGCTTCTATGGGCAACAGTATCCCTGTTTCTCTATAAGTAGGTATGGCATCTTCCAGGATGGGGGCATAGTCTGTTCCTTCTAGGTTGTTTAGGATTTCATCTATGCTATCTGCATCAACCAATGTGTTCAGTTTATCGCTTAGTTCACCAAAGGGAACCACAAGGTTCAGAGTTTCTTCTAAACTTAAACCTGCTTCTTTGGCTATGATTATGCTTTTAATATTCCTGATGTCCCATTTTTTGAGTAAAAAGTCAAAGGGATCCTTGATGTTGTCTGGGGCGATCCTCGCTATGAGATCGTAGGTTTCCGCGAGCTGGGTGTCCAAAGCTTTTTCCAGTGGGTATTCGTCAATGTATTTAGCATACTCCGGTAATCCTCTGAGGTAATTTTTCACCTCTTCAATACTTTGGGATTCTAAAATCTCAGTGTATTGCTTATCCGTGAATAGTCTTCCTTTCCTAGCCCTTACCCTGGCATTGGGATAGGTGTATGGATACATACTTAGCACGGGCCTTATTACTGATATTAAAGCAATAAGACCTATAATAGCCAGTACCACAATTACCAGAGCTATAAAAGCTTCAGTTGAGGGAAGTCCTAATGAAGTGATTATTGTGCTGATGTCCTCTACCATTTGAAATCTCCCCTAATTTATTTGAAAAGCACGGCTGCAACCTTCGATCTGAGATCCTTTTTGAAACGTAACATCCTGGCTTCTATGGTGTTGTTAACCTCAATCTCACCATTTTTAGTTTTAACCACAGCTCCACCAATGGCTTTAATATATTCACCAATTTCCAGAGTAGTAGTTTTCCCTGTTTCTTCGGATACATCTTCTGCTATTGATGAAATGGAATCCGTTATTTTTGCTACGTCAGATTCTTTAAGGAGAACTATAAGTTCTCCTCCTCCAATTTCGGTAGCTGCTTCGGTTATGATTTTTTTAAGGGATTCCTTATATTCTGCACTATTTGAAGAAGCAATTTCTTTAAGCTTTTCTAAAGCCTTATTAAATGTGTCTTCGATAATTTCTTCTCGAGCCTCAAGTTCCATCCTTCTTGAATTCATCTTAGCTTCAGAGATTATCTGCTGATATTTCATGTTGGACTGCTTTGCAGCTTCTTCCTGGATTTTTGCCTTTTCCATTTGGGCTTCTTTCTCGCTGTTTTCTAGTATAGAAGTGCGTTTCTCTTCAACTTTTCCTAAAATGGAATCAGCTTTAATCTGAGCATCAGACATAATACTCGAGACGATTTTCTCTGTCCCAGCACTCATGTCTTATCCTCCTAGGAGTCCGCCAAACACCATCAATAATATAGCTATCAAAAAACCGTAGATAGCCTGTGTTTCTGGCAGAGCAGTGAATATAATACCTCTAGCAAACATATCTGGGTCTTCAACCACTGAACCTACAGATGATGATGCTGCAATACCCTGACCCATACCGGATCCTAAACCAGCAAATCCTATGGCTGCACCAGCACCTATTGCTACCAAACCTAAGGTTGCAGATAATTCTTTTCCAGGAACCATAATTGTGAAAACCATCAATAGTATTGCTATCAGGAAACCGTAGATAGCCTGTGTTTCTGGCAGAGCAGTGAATATAATACCTCTTGCAAACATATCCTCATCTTCTGCCACAGCACCTACACTACCTGCTGCTGCTATTCCTTGTCCTATTCCTGATCCTAATCCAGCAAAACCGATTGCTATACCTGCACCGATTGCTGCTAAAGCTGTTCCTAAAGCGACTTCTACCATTTTTATTTACCTCCTAAATCAGTATATTTTCTTTTGGCGCGGAAGGCTCTGAATTTCTGACTTCCACCTATATAAAACTGTGCAAAATATTCTACGTAATGTAAACGTAATGCATTAATGAATGCCCCCAGACTCTGGAATGCCAGGTTGGCTAAGTGTCCACCGAAGAATACAATAGCGGCTGCTATTATTCCTATGAATGGAATCATATCACCCACTAATCCTGCCAATATATTAACGGTCATTGCTATTCCCCCTGTGGAAAGACAGAGGGCTAAAAGCCTGGCGTAGGATAAAAGGTTACCTAAAAATCCGGTTAAATCCATAATTCCAAAGGCACCATTGATATAAACCATCAAACCAACGGCGGCAACGGCCACAATTGCTCCGGGTATGGCCATCATCATTGAACCACCTAGTAAATAACCAACTGCTGCCAGAACAATTCCAACTTCCAGTATTATCCATACTATTTGGGCTCCAAGGGCTTCCTTCTTTTCTCCTCGGTTGAAGTTGTTGTAAGCTCCTATTACCAGTCCCATGTTTAGATGGATGGCTCCTACTATAAGGGCGATTATAAGGATAATTTCCGGGTGTTTGAATGCGTCAACAAGGGCTATGGTTGTTGGTATTGGTGCTCCACCCAGTATCCATCTGGGGAAAAAGTCTCCAATGAAACCATTGGTGATCATTCCCAGTATGAAAGCCCATACTCCGCAGGCAATTAAGATCAAACCAAAGCTACCCATAAATTTATTTGTTTTGCCTAATCCTTTGTATAAAACAAGTCCTAGTAACGCATCTATTATTCCGTAACCTGCGTCTGTAAGACAGAATCCAAAGAAGAAGGGAAAAACGAGTGCCATTAAAATTGTGGGATCGAATTCCCGGTAAGTCGGGGTGGAGTACATGTGCACGAAACTTTCATAGGGTTTGGCGAATTTAGGGTTGTCCAGGTGAACGGGAATGTCATCTTTCTCAACGTCGGGTTCAGAGACATCCACTATGGAATGACCTTCAGTGGAGTTGGCAATTATTTCCAGAGATGTATCCAATTTTTTCTCCGTCACCCAGCCTTCCAGCATCACAGTGTTCTGGGTCTGGCCGAAGGAGGAAAATATTTCACTTCTCTGTTTTTCTATCTCCAGTTGCTCTTTTAATATCAGCAGCTGCGGCTTCCACTCTGCGGATATTTCTGCTAAATCATTTAGCACTGCTTTTTTTTCTTTTTCGATTTCTTCAATTCTTGACTCTGCATTTCTGGTTATTTCACTAGGGGTTCCAGTTACTCCAGGGAATTCAAATCTTTCAAATTCCAGTTTCCTGAGCCTGCTGGTAACTTCATCTCCGTATTGTTTACTGGTAATGACGATGAGAATTTTAAATTCTTTTTCTGATGCTTCTGTTTCAAATATTTCTATTTCATCAGTTAGTTCCTTAATATTTTCTTTAAATTTTTCAAAAGATGTATTAGAAATTTTTCCAACTATCACAGACATGAATTTTGATTCTGATAAGTCCCCTAGATCTACATCAAAATTAGTTAAATTAAGAGCTACTTTATGTGCATTTTCTAGTTGAGCTTTCTCAGAATCTAATTGGTTTAAATTTTCTTCAAGAGGTTTGGTTTTTGATTCAACCTCATCAAGTACTGTTTCAACCTTTTTTATTAGCTTTTCGACATCTATTTCTTCGATTTCTGTCTTTTCGATTGGCGGAGGGTTAATCAATCCTTTAACCATATTTAATATGCCTTTTTCCCTTTTACGAACGGAATGTAAAAAATCAATAGTACCAGTGGTTTTCATTAATAAAGATGAAATACGTCCTGTAAAAGGAGTAGCATGGGATGGTGTAAGGATCTGTTTCCACTCTGCGTCTTGTTGTAAGCGCTCAGATATATCCTGGATTTGTACTAAACCTGCTTCATGAAGTGAACTCACTACAGAATCAGAGTACTTGTCCAGGGTGATAATACTGAGCTTTTTCATCCTGGCTGGTTTAAACATGTTTCTCACTTATAGAATGCTTTTTACAATGATTTCTGCAGCAGCATCAACATTATCGGATGCTTTTTTCTTATTTTTTTCTACTTCGCCGCTGGTTTTATTTGATATTTGATATGCTTCTTTTTTGGCATTGGTTTCTGCTTCATAAAGCATCTTTTCTGCATCTTCCTGAGCTTCTTTTTTGGCGTTTTCTATAATTTCTTTCGATTTGGATTCAGCTTCATCAATCATTTCTGATGATTTCTTCTCTGTATCCTCTATTAGTTTATCGGCATCGTTTTCGGCCTTTTTAATAGTTGTAATAGCTTCCGATATCGTTGTCATATAAATCACCATGATATTCCAGAATTTCTCTTGAGTTATATATATCTTTTACTATTTAATTCCGGACTTCTTATATCCTTTTTGTTTATTAACGCTTTAAACCATTTTAATATCTTCATTTGGCTTTCTTTCATCCACACCATCATAATAAATCTCATCAGTTTCAATTAATTTTTTGAAAGGGGTTTCCTGAGTTTTTTCTTCATGGACGTGAGAAATTAATGCGGGAAGCCTTCCTATAATAAAAATCCCCGTACCTACTTTCCAAGTGAATCCCATATCTGATAAAATACCAGCATTGGCTCCGTCAACATTTATGTGAATATTTTTTCTTTCAAAAAGAAATTTACCAATGGCCATAACCAGTTCAGTGTGAGGGCCGTGAAAACCATATTTTCCAGCTATTTCTATAAGTTTAGGAGCTCTGGGATCTTTTTCATGATAACGATGTCCAAAACCAGGGATTTTCTGGTTTTTATGCAAGAATTCTTCCACAATTTGATAAGCCAGATTGTTGATATCTTTAGGATATTCAATCTTTGATAAGCATAAATCGGATGATTGTCTATGATCTTCACTACTAATAACACCTTTTAGAACTTTATCCTGAAGAAGCTTCATACATTGTTCCAGAGCACCGGCATGGTGTTTTCCGAAGGCCATTATTCCTCCAGATACACAGGTATTTAGGGGAGAACCAGTAGAGGCCATGAGACGAGCTACTTGTGTACTGGGAGGGGTTGTTCCATGATCACAGAAAGATACTAAGATTGCTTCAAGCATCTTTGACTCTGTTTTAGAGGGTTTATTCCCGTTTACGAGCAAATAAACCATTTCTGGGAAGGATATATTTCCGATTAATTCTTCCTGCGGATAACCCCTGGTAATGATCCGGTTGGGTTCAACTTTGGTGATGGATGTTTTCCATTTAGGATTTCTAAACTTGAGCAATTCATCCATATTCTCGATATTGATTGCCATAATATCACTCCAAATATTATTCTAAGCCATTAATCATGGGTTTATAATCAAATGATGATACTCTTGGTTCAACACAACAGCATGGCCTCATACTCAGTATTCGAACTCCGCTGGCCCTTTGGGGGCCTATATTTATAAAAGAACCCAGAGCAGTTACTGATCCACCCAGATTTAAAGCACCGATTTGATAATTATTGATGGTTTTAGTTAAATCCCTCTCTAATTTTGATTGTATTTCAAGATTTCCATAAGCCATAGCTTTAAGCATCAAAGATGATGCTTCAAAATGTGTTCTACCCACACCAATAGCAGGTATGCAGGGAGTACAGCCAAGTTTAGGAAGTTCTAACAGCATGAATTTCTCTATTTCTTTTAATATCTCATTATAATCTCTTTTATGAAAAACACTATGGGTTTGTGCTCTTATCTCAGGACCTCCGCCCAGCATGAGGATGTGTATCCTTATTTTATCCTGATTATATGGATTTTTTCCTGGATCCAGCTGATCAATTAGGAATGATGGTGGTAATAATTTTCCTGGTTCATTATACAAGCCTTTTTTTTGTTCAATTCTTTCTAAACCATTACCCCGAACCGCCATAGGTCTTCCAGGCAGTTCTTGTAATCCAATTTTTATACCTTCTTTAATTTCTGCTATAAAATCCGCTGATAGAACAGAATCTTCTCCAATTTCTAAGATCACATGGGGGATACCCGTATCATCACATAAGGGGGTCTTTTTTTCATCTGCTATCGCAGCATTTTCTATTAGAAGTTCAAGAATCCAGGAAGCCAGAGGATTTGTCTCAATTGCCAGGGCTTTTTGGTAAGCTTTAAACTGGTCCTCACGAAATGATGTACTAGCTTTTATAACTGCATTTTTAACTAGGTTTGTTAAATCCATAAAGTCTCCTTTTATTATTAAATAGAAATTTGGTCTCCTTTTAATGTATAAAAATCAAAAAATTTTTTAATAATCATTCAGGAATAGCTAAATCCTTAGAACCAGCTTTTGATGATATGGCTTTAGGATAATAACGTTCTATCATATTTTTAACTAGAAATACCTGCCTAATACGCTCACTAGCTTCTTTCTCCGTTGTATCATAACCATGATGCGAGGCAACTGAACCTCCTGTTTTAAGATAAACAGGTGCACATACTCGAATCATATCCGGAACCTCATAGTGCCTAATAAAACCACCAGAAGATTGGGGATTTTCTGTATGAATATCTATGGATATTTTTATGGCTTTTCTCAGGGCAGCCATCATGTTAAGCTGCAGATCCCGGACTGGATTAAATGAATCAGCTCCTAATTCTTCTAATAATTTTGCAGAAGCAGGGTTGCCATGGCCGGTGTGTGCAGAAACCTTAAAATGTATGTTCTCAGGAAGTTCACCTGATTCTCTCATTTTTCCCAGTACCCAAAGCAGACCTTCATCATAAACTACTATTCCACGAACACCCAGCTCTGCTGCTCTTTTAACATCTTCTATGGCATATAATAGATTCTCATAACCTCTTAAGCGGTATCCGATCCTAACTCCCTCTTTAGTATGGGCAGAAGCACTAGTATCGTAGGTGGCACGGGGGCCTACGCTTAAAAAAAGTTCTATCCTAGTTTCCTTGGCTATTTCTATCATTTCATCTATTTCAGAATCAGTTAAAAGCATTATGCCTTTAGTTTGAGTTACCCTATGTAATATTACACCAATATCCTTAGCAGAGTCTAAAAGAGAGGCCATGGCATTTGGGTTTTGAATACCCGGAACTTCGAATCTGTACTGGGCTCCATCTGGAAACCTAAGATTAGAATCTTCTATCCGATCTACTCTATCTATTCCTAATGATTGAAGAAATTTCAGTGATGTCAATTAAAACACTCCCGACATATTAGTAAGTTTAGAATTATTATAGAAATGAGTTTAAATCATCCATAAAATTATTTATATTATTATATGAGTCCATATTTTCTACTATTTTCAGTACATTATCATCCACTTCAGGATTTAATTTTAAAAATTTACGATAAATATCAGATTTAGTAAGTGGATTCTCCGGTTCGCCCAGAGGTAAATGAACTATTTTCTCCTTCATTATTTTTTTAGTTTTTATCAAAACACGGGATGATCTGGTTTGTGGATATTTTTCATCATATTCTTCATCTATTTCAATCTTTATTTTTTGAGATAGATCGATAATTTCGTTATCCAGGTTATCAAGGTGGTGATTAAATTCTAACAAGTTATCGGATCCTTTGTAATTATTGTAAAGAGCAACTGCCATGGATATTGGTAGGCTTTGTTTTAGGGCTTCTGAACTCATAGGATGATAATTATCATGCTCTGCAGCAATTTTATACGTATTAACTCTGATCTCTTCGATTTCATTTGGTGCCAATTTTTCCTGGTTAGCTATGAATAATAATGCATCGATACTGGAATGTAAATGCCTACAAAAAGGGTAAATCTTAAAATAAACCTCTAATATCCTGAATTTATCCATCAGTAGTTCCATATTCCTATCACGGGTATTTATTCCTGTCATTGATGATATAAATCCTTCATCACCTTCTAAAATAGTTTTAGATCCAGTAAAACCATTCTCTGCCAATAATGATGATAGAATTCCAGACTGGGCTGCTCTACCAGTATGAAGGTGTTTTCCCATTGAGCCTGAATGGTCGGATATAAGAAGACCAGCTGCTTGGGTCCCGGCTAAACCTAAAGCATTGGATATCTTAATTTTATCAAGATCAATACTCTTACAAGCCGCAGCAGCAGCTCCCAATGTTCCGCAAGTGCCTGTACTATGAAATCCTCTACTGCGATGTTCAGGATTAACCAGAATTCCCAGTACAATAGCCACTTGGTATCCAACCACTATAGACTCGATTAATTCTTTTCCCGTTTTGTTCCGGGCTTCACATAGAGAAAGAGCTGCAGGTATAACACATGCCCCGGGATGAAGCTGTGCCTTACGGTGCCCATCATCCAAGTCAAGTGAATGTGCGAATACACCATTGGCGAGTCCAGCTTCCAAAATACTGGATTTTCCATCACCGATGACAGTAGATTCGTTATTCGTATTGATAATACTTTTTATAGCTTCACCACTTTCAGTCATTGATCCCCTTAAGGATACGCCTAAAAAATCAATAAAACATTGTTTAGCTTTATTTACTACATTATTCGGCAGCAGGTCATATTTCAAGGAATCTATGTATTCGGTTAATTTTGCAGTTATCATTTTATTATCTCAATGGATCAATTTGGCGTCTGTTTTAATCTTTTTTTCCAATCTGGCATCTGATTAATGGTTTACTTAAATGTCTCCTTGCTGAAGGAGGAACGTCATAGAAACCTTCTTTAAGATTTCTTTTAACTTCCAGGAGTATTTTATGATTATCTTTGATTTTCCGCCCACATTTGGGGCATTTAAATCCTTTATTCTTACCAGCAGATTTCATACGTTTACCACAAGAGCATAAGGGATTAATAGCGTCATATGCATTTGCAAGTTTAACTATCTTAAATTTTTCTACATTCAGGGTTCCTTTTTCTCCGATTCCACCATAAACTACTATTAAATCGCCTTTAATTAATTGTTTAAATATTTCCCGGAAACCTTTAGTAGGCTCATAGGCTGCACATTCTATGCTTCCTGAATCATCATATAATTTTAAAATAACATGACCACCCTCGATGATATGAGGATTTTCAGCTACCTCTCCTTTCACTATATAACATTTGAATTTGTCCATTTTAGAAATCTGACTGATTTTCTTTAGGTGCTGGTCAGTATGCTGATTTGTTATAAAAATTGCGGTTCTTTCAATTGGTTCACATGATTTAACCATACTCTGGGCTTTTTTAACACAATCAGAAGTCTCACCCCTTATACCATATAAAATTGGACAAGGAGTGTGTGGTTCAATGGCAACGTAACCCTCTTCTTCATCTAAATTATCAAAGGTACAGGGATAGGTATTTTGATCCATTTCAAGCACTGTTTCGTATTTAATCCTTCTTTTGGTCCCATAATTTACAGGCATACGGTATGCTAAAAGTTCAAATGTACTATCATCTAAAGGACATCCTATAGCAGCTAGGGCCCCTATTATTCCCCTGCCCTTTTTAAATTTATAAATTTCTGCTCCAATTGAATCTGCTATCCTTTCTGCATCTTCAATGGTAACCATATTACGCACGGTATTCTGGGAGTAATCTTCTAAAACACTGGGTAGAACTAGTTTAGAATCTAGATCATCAAGATCCAAGTTGTAATCATCCATTTTAACTTTATAAAATACCACACCAGGATTGGTGTTTTCTTCTTTAAGATGTGATAATTGTTTAACACGATTTAGAATAATATTTTTAACTGTTTCAAACTCTTCATATGATTTTACAAGTACTTTAAAAGAAACAGCCCCATTACCTCTGGTTTTAAACCTTGCAAATGGATTTAAACGAATTAGCCTGGGATAACCTATGATCGGGAAACCGTAATCTTTAAGTTCATCCATCACCACAGCACATAAATAAGTGGTGCACATTCCACTACTGGAATCAGTATCATCGATACCCACATATATTAAATGGTACATATTTTCATTGCACATTTCATAGCAAATAAATTTTACCAGGTGGTCCCTATGAGCGGCATCCCCATGCACAGAGATCAGGTCTTACTAGAGATAACCGAACTTCTATCTAACCATGGTTTTGAAACCTCCAATATATATGATAGAAGCTGTTTTGATATGGTAGCTCGTCGTGAACTGATCTTACTGTTACTTAAAGTTTTAATTAATGTAGATGGCTTCAGCAGCCAGCAGGCTCAAGAAATAAAAAGGTTAGCCCATACCTTCCTGGCTTCACCTCTAATTGTGGGATTTAAATCTAAAACAGAACCTTTGGAGGAAGATGTTGTATATGAAAGACACGGTATACCTGTTGTAGCTCCAGAAACGCTGCGTAATATGGTTGTGGATGAGGTTTATCCTGAAATTTTAGCAGATCGGGGGGGTTATTACGTGAATATTGATGGTGATGCCATCAAGGAGATGAGAATGAAGCAGAACCTCTCTCTTAAGGATCTGGCAGACATAGCACATGTGTCTCGAGAGACCATTTATAAATATGAGCATGGAATAGTCCGTGCTGTTCCAGAGACAGCCATGATCTTGGAGAGTATATTGAATATGAAAATAACACTCTCAATAGACCCACTCAAAGCACAATATGAAAAACCAGACCAATTTAAATCAAATGAACCTGATTATGAAATAGAAAAAACCGATAATCAGGATTTGAAAAATAAAGAGCCTAAAGAACTTATCAAACTTGGTTTTGGGGTTATAAACACCACTAAAACACCATTTGATGCCATTGCACAGACTAATTATAAAAAATCGACTGAAAAACAGAACACACTCTTAACCAACCTGGAAAAAAACAGAAATAAAAAGATATTAAAAAAAATGGCTCTAAATGTTAAAGACTTATCAGATATAACCCAAAAAGAAGCAGTTTTTATTATGGAAAGTAAACGTATTATAGAGTGCATTGAGGGCATACCCGCTGTAAACACCCATGAAATATGTGAGATGGAAAACTGTCGTGAATTCATCCGGTTATTAAAGGAAAGGAAAAATTGAAGTTAAAAAAAGGCTTCATTAATGATAAGATTAGTAAAAAATAAAGGATTTTTGGTCACTAAATTAATTAAAAGCACAATCAAAGGGTGTTACTATTTTTTTATTCTATGAACTGTTTTTCATATTATAGCCAGTGTTTTAAAAGTCTTTTCTGCTTCATCTTCTGATGCAATTCCCACTGCCACAGAATCAACATAATCTAATGTTTTCAGGTAATTAAAAGCTTTTTCAGGGGTTAATATGCCTGCTGCAAGTGTTTTTTTGGCGATAATAGTTTTATCTAAATTTTTAATCAAAAAAGCAAATTCAGAACGTTCATTATCCATAAAAACATCAATATCCATTAGATAGCCAATTTTATTGAGGGGAACCATGTAAATGTCAAATAAATCCAATACTGGAGATTTTAAAAGTTTCTGGGTAGTTCTAAATGGGGTGTGGGTTACCAAACCCGGAAGTGAATTTTCATCCATTATAAGCTGAAGATTCTCTCTTATGGAGTTCCAATCATAAGAATCGGTAATAACCGCATGAAGCAGCATTGCATCAGCATCCAGCTCGGAAAATAATTCAATATCTTCCATCACATCATCAGGACGTACAGTACCGATAATACTCAAATCACATCCCTCTTCCTGAGCCCATTTAACAGCTTTAACAACTGGAGGATATGGTATCATCTGGATGCCTCTTATTCCCAGTTTGTAGCTTTTTCTAATTATTTTAAGGATATTCTCTGGTTGATTATACAGATCCAGCTGATAAAGACGAGCACGATGTCCGAACTGTGCCGCAGCAATGAACGGTGATGTCCCTAACTGAGTCCTTGGTAACTTCCGTCCTTTAAGATTCAAATGTCCTTCAAACATTAAATAAACTCGCTTTAGATTTTTTAAATTAAGAATTATAAGATTGTTAAAAAAAAATCAATAAGAAAATATAAAAATTTTATTAATGGGTTATTATTCAATCTTACGGGCTACTACTGCAGTTCCATAGGCCAGAATCTCTTGCATAACTTCAGATATGTCGTTTGAGTCATATCTAACACTTATTATGGCGTTTGCCCCATATTCTCGGGCATGATCGATGGCTCTTTGCAAAGCTTCATCCCTGGTGTCTTCCATCATACTTACATATTCTTTAATCTCTCCACCGAACATGGAGCGAATCCCTGCACCGATCTGTCCTCCGACACCTCTACTACGAACAGTTAAGCCGTAAACAAAACCCTTAGTATCTAATATTTCATATCCTGGTACGTAATTTGAACTGGCGATTATAAAATCTTCCACTAAAACCATATTTTATACCTCCGAATGTTACCCTCTAACTCTAAATATATTATTATAGTATATGACAATAAATTTAAATTTATTCCCATAAAGTTAGTACTGAGAATTTAAAAAATCAAAGATTATTAAAAATATAATTTTTACAGTTCTATAAGTTTGTAAAAAAGGAGATGGATAATATGAAAGTGCTTATAGCTGATCAAATAAATGAAAAAGGAATTGATGAGCTTAGAGATATTGCAGAAGTTGTCGTTCAAACAGATATAACTAAAAAACAGTTAATTAATGTAATTGGAGATTTTGATGCGATAGTGGTTAGAAGTAGAACCAAGGTGACCAGAGAAGTTATAGAAGCCAGCCTAAAACTCAAGATCATCGCCCGCGCAGGAGTAGGAGTGGACAATGTTGACGTGGAAGCAGCCACTGAAAAAGGAATCATGGTGGTAAATGCACCAGAATCAACTTCTATAACTGTAGCTGAGCATACTATGGGTGTTTTACTCTCATTAGCCCGTAAAATAGCAATAGCAGATAAATCTGTTAAGGATGGTAAATGGGAAAAAAGCAAGTTTATGGGCACAGAATTAGCAGGTAAAACTCTGGGTGTAGTGGGGATGGGTAGAATAGGAAGTCAGGTAGTTACTAGGTGTAAAGCTTTCGCCATGGAGATACTGGTAACTGATCCATACATAACCGAAGAAGCCGCTGCCCGGTTAGGAGCTACCATCGTAGATAAGGAAACTTTATTTAAAAATGCTGATATCATATCCATACATGTACCATTGACCCCGGAAACGAAACATTCCATTGGCAAGGATCAGTTCGAAATGATGGATGATAACGCATTTATAATCAACTGCGCCCGTGGAGGGATAATAAATGAGGAAGATCTCTATGAAGCGTTATCTAAAGGCATCATAGGTGGTGCGGGTCTCGATGTATTTGAAAAAGAACCGCCTAAAAATAGTCCCCTCTTAACTCTTGATAACCTGGTAGCAACACCCCATATTGGTGCTTCCACAAGAGAAGCACAGCGTGATGCAGCTATCATAGTCGCTAAGGAGATTAAAAAAGTTTTAAGTGGAGAATCAGCCCGTAATGTAATAAACATGCCTGTTTTAGATTCTGAAACCTTAATGCTTCTTAAACCCTACTTTGAGCTTATGACCAAGTTAGGTAAATTCTTAATACAAACTGCCAGTGGTAATATTAATGAAATAGATGTAACTTACTGTGGAGAACTGGCAGAGTTTTCCAAACTGGACATGTTAACCAGGATGATTCTACAGGAAATTCTTAATCCCATACTAACCGAACCAGTGAACCTGGTGAATGCCATGGCCGTAGCAGAAAACAGGGGTATAAGAGTCACTGAAAGTAGAAGGTGTGAAGTTAAAGGATTTGGAAGTCTCATCCGGGTGGAGATGAAATCAGAGGGTAAAGATATAACTATTGAAGGAGTGTTCGATAAGGAACCTAAGGTAGTGATGATCAATGGTTATAAGGTGGATGTAGAAACTGAAGGAATTTTACTCATAGCCACCTATGAAGATATACCGGGTATAATCGGTGCAATTGGCACTAAATTAGGAGAACATTTAGTAAACATTGCTAAGATGCAGGTAGGACGGCAGGCACCTGGTGGGGAAGCTGTTATGGTGTTGAAAGTTGATCAAATAGTATCGGAAGATGTCTTAGACGAATTGAAAAAATTAGGACATGTTTATGATGCTGTTTTAGTTAACCTGTAATTCTGATTAATTTTTAATAAATTCAAAATATCTTTTTTTTTAATCTTAAAAATCCCTGTTTTCTAAAAATAAATATAAAATGTAGTAATTAATGAATGAAGATAAAAATTTTTTTTTTCACACTGTTTTGAATTGAAAGGTTTTAGATGTATTTAGACTGTTGCCTGTTGTATCTTTAACCGCTCCAGCTGGTAAGTAAACCATATAAGTATTTTTGCTCAAACGACTGTATGTCATTTTAAGGGTTAAAGTTTTGCCACTTATGGTTTTAGATGCGATAGAAACAATATTACCGGTGGTTAAATTTTTAATATAGATTCCGGTGTAGTTTGTTCCGGTGGTTATGTTTTCGCTGAAGGTTATGGTTATGGGTGTGGTTAATGATATTCCTGTTGTGTTGTTCGCGGGGTTGGTTGAGGTTATTGTGGGTGGGGTGGTATCGGTTGTTTGGGGTGTGGTGGTGAAGTTGTAACTGTATGTGGTGGTTAATGTGTTTCCTGTGTTGTCTTTGACGGCTCCTGATGGTATGTAGACTTGATAAGTTGTGTTGTATAGTCTGCTCGTGTTTTGGGTTATGGTTAGGGTGTTGTTGTTGATGGTTTTGGTTATGCTTACTTTTGCCCCGGTGGAAGTGTTTTTGACGTAGATTCCGGTGTAGTTTGTTCCGGTGGTTATGTTTTCGCTGAAGGTTATGGTTATGGGTGTGGTTAATGATATTCCTGTTGTGTTGTTCGCGGGGTTGGTTGAGGTTATTGTGGGTGGGGTGGTATCGGTTGTTTGGGGTGTGGTGGTGAATTGGAAGGTATAAGCATCAATTAAGATGTTTCCATTTATATCTTTGATGGCGCCCGCTGGAATGTAGACTTGATATGTATTGCCGTATAATCTGCTGTTAGTTTGTGTAATAGTTAAGATATTTCCACTTATTGTTTTTGAGGCAATGGACACGGTTTTACCAGTATTAAGGTTTGTTATACATATAGCGTCGTAGTTCGTCGCGCTGGTTATGTTTTCGCTGAAGGTTATGGTTATGGGTGAGGTTAATGAGATTCCAGTTGCGTTATTAGTGGGACTTGTTTTGGTCAATTTGGGCGGAATAATATCGGTTGTTGATACGCCACCATCGAAGTTACTAAGGTAAGGGCTAAGCCTAAAAAGAATAACACCCTTAGAGTAGGCTTTAACAGCATTTATCTCTGCTAAAATTTTGGATTGACTTTTTGCCACGGTATTTAGGTCGCTTTCATAAGATTCTAGTGCTATAATGAATTTACCAGGATATTTGTTGTTCTGGTTTTTGGCGAAGACGGCTAAGTCAACAATGTTCTTATGATAATCACCAGTATAACACATGGGGACTATATAGTCACATAACGGTGCTAATAAGTCATATCTTTGATTTCCATCCCAATCTTGAGCTTTAACGCATAAGCTGAATATTTGGTTACATGTTTCAGCTCTCATCTGAGTTAATACCGGAATAAAAGAAGCCATATCGTAGGTTTCCACATCAACATGTAAGCCTACCCCGTAGTTAGCGACCTCGGCAGCTTGGGTGAATTCTGGGAATACCCAAGCATGAAGACGTAATCCAAATGAATCAAGTTTTGATTTAATTGCAGGCAAATCTGATACATATACATAATTACCGCTGTTCTGGGTTCTCAGATAAATATCGGTTACTCCAATACTCTTGAGATATGCCCAATCAATATTGTTAATTCGGGTATTGGGGTCATTGGTATTGATATAATATCCAACAATAAAATCGGATGTGTATGATGTCTGATAACTATTATAAGTCAACTGGGTACTGGTATAATTTGTGGATATATTCTCTTGTTCAGTTGTTAAATTCTGATTATCTCCAGCTGATGCAGATCCACAAAAAATGATTATAATGATCATCAATGTTGTAAATAGAAAAAAATTATTTCTCAAATTTTCACCCCATTATCAAGAATTTTAGCATAATGTTTTATTTTAATAAACCATATTAAATCTATCTTTTTTAATATTATTTTTACTTCTTAAAAATAAAATTTATACATTTAATATAAAGTTAAATCACTCTAAAATCAATTCTATCACCAAAGCTATTATAAGCATAGATGCTACTCTCATCGTAGGGTAGTGCAATTATTAAATGGAATAAACCGTTTTTAGAGAAAAAATGTAGATCTGCCCCTGAGGGATTACCATTATATCCTGGGTGACTATGTACAGAACCCACTCCCTCATCAATTAAAGGCATCATAAAGATGTTCATAACCGCTCCTTTATCCGAGGTTTCCCCTGGGAGAAATAAAAGTCCATCAATATGTAGAACCTCATCTTGGACTTTACCCTGCAGTAATGCTGCGAATTCATTGGGATAGGCCTTCCTGGAAATATTAAGCATTTCATCAACCACTTCCTGGTCTATATGCACTTCTTGGAAGATTTTCTTATTAGTTCCCAGAATATAACTCATTAAACGTTGAAATAAGCTTTTTTCATACATCTAAATCTAAAATTTCGTTTGATTAAATAATTAGGATTTTCCTGAAGAATTCATCATCAAAAATAGGCAAATCCCAGTTGGTGGAGGGTCTCCTTCTGGTGGATATTACTTTCTTTTTCTCAAGCGGATTAAAACCTTCCACCTTAATATTCTCACGACTTATTCCTATACCTCTTCTTTGCCAGGTGGGTACTTCAGTAATATTGATTTTTCTTTGGTATAATAATTCATGTATCTCAGTGGTTTTCTTTTTATCTAGTATTTGAACTGCTTCGTTTTTATCATATTCCTGACGGAGGGTCCAATATGCATATCCATTTAAACAATTTCTCCAGGCTTCATCTTGTCTATTTTTAAAATAAGGCACTAATTGATCAGAATTTAGGGGGATTATTCTTGAATCGAAAGAGATGGATTTAATGTTTCCGGATTCCTCTATAATATTTGAGAATTTCTGATCTCGTAAAATTTGCCTGGTCAAAGCTCCGCTAATAAAACTGGCAAATACTGAGTTTATTTTTTCCAGACGTCCTTTAAATGGTATCTCATCCAGTAAAATGTTTACTTCATCAGAGAAAGTGTATATGAAACTGGGAGAGAATTCTCTAAAAAATTCATGACCAGTGGCTATCATGGCTTTTACGAAATCCAGGTCATATGGTTTTTCTAGTTTAAGATTGCTGGCTAGACGGGAGAAATTCCTTCCATCGACACGTATAACTATTTTAGAACCACAGGGAACTCTTAGATTGGAAAATATCTCACATTCTTTCATAATAATCTAAACCAAATTAACTCCATTATAAAAATAATAGTATTGAGGTAATAAAAAATAAATACTTCGAATTCAAGTCTTTCTTAAACAATTTTTATTAACACTATGTACCTATTTTTAAATTCTCATTTAAACTTTTTAAAAGCTTAATAGCAGAATATGCGGCCAAAACACTGGTTTTAGGATTTATTGAGCATCTCATATTATGAGTTGTGGTTTTTAGCTCTCCAAAATCACCCATCATATGCACCTCATGACTGTTACGGTCTACACTGGGATCGGCTATGATCTTAACATCAACTTCTGTTCCACAGGCAATACTTAATGTTGCAGCTACATTTATGTTCATTGGAAATTTAAGCACGGCATCTTTGGCTTTTCCTTCATAAAGCACGGTTTCTTTCTCAGCTGAAATTCCCAGTGATTTAGGGGGTTTACGAGTAATAAGACTAACCTGGTGGATCTTACCTATTGAAGCCGCTTTAATACCATCCAGGCCTACAATCGCTCCAGATGGTATGTATATATTTGAATTATTTTTTTCTGCTTGTTTTTCCAGTTTTTTTCTAAGATCCGTATCTATTAAAGCCCCTACACTCATAATAATGACATCTTTGCCTCTTTTAAGAATTTGGGGTACTATTTCTCTTACTGCCTGGGGGGAGGCGGTTTCAATTATTAAATCCACCTGATCTAGCAGATCATCGATGTTCAGCACAACTGTTCCGTCTACTTGGGAAGCTAGATTTTCAGCTCTTTCCATATCCCGGTCATAAAAAAATTTAAGGTCAACGCCTAGCTTTCCTTCAGATGCAAAATTAGTGATAATATTAGCTATGGCGCCGCATCCTAATATCCCCACCTTCATGGGTTTCGCCTATTGTTGGAGTGTTGATGTTGTGGTTTCAGTCATTTCAGGACTGATGAGTAAAATGTCCCCCACGGCCTGAACCCGATCATAGGGTATGTCCATACCACCTTCTTCCTGCAGAGGTCTTATTTCATCTCTTTCAGGAACTATGTTTATGGTTGTTTTAATAACATCCCTGATGCCCACATTTTTTTTATCGGGATTGCTGGCTACGGCCTTTAAGGTGGACACTCTCCCTTTTTTAATATTTAAAATCACGTCATGTATTCTTCCTACATACCTTCCCCGGGTTGTGTACACGTCTAAATTATACAAATCTGATAATTCTACCATTCAACCACCTTTCGCCTATTTGTTGTATCTTTTATATCTTCTCCTTAAAGAAGATTGCCCTCTAAATGCACTTATATATAGATCAATCTCTGATTTTTAAAATACTAATTATAAAATTATTAATCTCCTGTACTTAAACTTTACGACTAAGAAGGTTAATATAATGGCTTTAAGATGATTAAAGAAAAAAATTTGTTAAATGAACATATCGTATTCATATAGATTTAAATTGAATAGGAAAAAACACGAATTTAAAAAAATAAAAGAAAAAAGGGATTAATAATCTCCTTTTTAACTGGTTGCTTCCTGGTAAAGAATTTGAGCAAGAATATTTACTAGACTGTTGGTATATCCTTCATAGTAGTTGTATCCGTTGTTTAACAGGTACAGATCAGGATTGGCCAGTCCAGTGAATGATGCTGGGCTGAAGTTGTCATCATGCGCTCTAGGCATCCATGCTAAGCCAGTTATTTTTGTTGCACCTTCGGTAAATACCATAAATACTTCTTTAGTACCTACCAGACCTTTATAATAGGCACTTGCCATATCTTTAATGGTACCTGCACATACTCCACCATTTATTTGTACAATTAACGCGTTACTTGGTGTATTTCGCAGAATGGCATAGTTATCAGTTCCTGCTCCTGAATTGTATGCTGTAGCTCCTAAAGCCTTCAGTGCATTTACCAGTAGATTTATTCGTTCATTGTCGTAGGTTTTACTGTTGATATTGTCAGAGAATATATAAATAGGTCTTAAAACACCATCAGATGAGTTGTTCGATGTATCATCCTGAATTATTGAAGATGTTACTGATACATAGCTGGGCAATCTATTATTTGTTGCCTGATAAGTCAATATTTTACTGAATGTGTAAACCAATGTATCGAATTTGATATTACCCAATGTACTGCTGACATAACCTGGCGCTTTACCGTTAGAATCGATGAATGAATCAACACTTGTTGCTATTTTTATGTATTCTGATTTGTAAATGTTTGCACTGGTAAAATTCCCTGTTGCGCTGGATGGGCTGCTAACTGTGCTTAAAGTAACTGTGGATTTTAATCCATTGTATATGTTGAGTATGTTCTGAGTCATTAGTTGCAGGAATTGGGGCATGGTAACCTGATAGCTGTTTATGGTTATGAAATTGGGTAGTCTGTTGTTGCTTTCCACGAAGGTTTTAACGGTCTTCGAGGCATTATTGATTTGAGCACTGGTAAAGCTTACTCCTGAAGAACTATTATTGGTACTGGTATTTGTTGAGTTATTGGTTGGGTTGTTGTTTTCTTCCAGGTATGGTAGGAAGTCATTTATGGGTATTTTATTTCCTGAGATAGTTACGTAGCTGGGTAATCTGTTATTCGTTGCTTTAAATGCGTTTACTCGGTTAATTGCGTCTTTTATTTGGGCAGCTGAATAAGTGATGCCGTTTATAGTTGTTCCGGTGTTCCCTGTATTTCCAGTTCCTTCGCTGTTAGTATCACTGTTTTCTTCCAGGTATGGTAGGAAGTCATTTATGGGTATTTTATTTCCTGAGATGGTTACGTAAGTGGGTAATCTGTTATTTGTTTCTTGGAATGTGCTTACACGATTGTTTGCATCTTCAATTTGCGCTTGGGTGTATGAATTTCCATTAATTGTTATTTGATCTGAATTTGTTGTTGGTGTACTTTGTAGACTAGCAGCTGCAAATGCAGTACTAGTGCTGAAGGACAGTGCAAAAATAAATAGTACTGTCACTGCCATAATCGATTTTCGCTTAATAAATACCGCCTCCATATCCAAAAATTCATTTTAAGATTTTTGAACCTGAACTTAAATCACTTTATGATCACTTATAAAGGTTGCGATTTAAAATTGGATAAAAGGAAGTTTCAAAGCTCTTTTTTTGATTTAAGGCTTTTAGCAAGGGGATTGAAATATCGTAAATTAGAGGTCTTATATTAAATCCTTATTTTACTAATTTAACCATTATTTGGACTACTTTTACCAATCATTGATGATTGAATCATCTTTGATACTATACTTTAAACTTCGAATTAGGTAATGATTTAATTAAAAGTATCAATCATATTTTATACTCCATTATAAACTAGATGCTCTTTTTAAGAGTCATATAAAGCTTAAAATCATAAATAAAACATCTTAATATAAATAATTAGAATAATCTTACTTTTTAATTTTATAAACAAAATCAACAATCCTACTATAGATTGTCCATCAATAATATAATGAAGATGAATCAGACTAAATGAGATATAAAATAAAAATTAATTAATCCGCTTTAAAAAGGGACGAGACGTGTAAAAATGTGGGATAGCAGTAAAGATTACCGTTTATTAGTAGCACAAAAATCCATTGAACTCTTCCTAAGGACTATTGAGGGAGCAAATTTAAGAGGTAAATGGAACAAGAGAAAAGCACTAACCAACGCCCAAAATATGGTTCCAGAAATACAATCTCTTTATTATACCTATTTAAATCCCGAGGAAATAGCCAAAACTACTCAAATAAACTCTATAGAAAACGAAGCCAATGAAATAGTTGAAGCTTTAGGTGGCGATGAATGGTATCATCAGTTCCTCCAACTAGTGAGAAAGGATGAAAAAGCTAAATTAGAAGAATCCATAGCTAAAATAAAATTTTTTCTGAACATAATATTTGGTCTTAAAAACAGATTAAAATTAGGAGAAATAAATGACCCGATAATAGGAATCGACATATTAACTGGAATAATATCCAGTGTAGGAAATCATCCCCAGACAGATAAACTGTTAATATGCAACGTGAACTTAGGCCACAGGGCCATAACTGTAGTAACCAATGATTTAACTGTTAAAGACGGTAACATGATTGCAGTTGCACTGCTTCCGCCTGCGGTATTTCAAACAATTACCAGTGAGGGAATGTTTCTCGGAGGAGGGGATGGAATTTTAAAAGATGTAAAAGGAGAAATAGGTGGAATACCCAAGGGCATTCCACTGGAAGCCTTAAATGAAACCCGTAATTTTGTAGAATCATTTTTAAAATAGAATAGAATTAAAAAAATCATTTTAGAAATAGAACAAGATTAAAAAAATGATTTTAAATGGGATAAAATAAAATTTAATTATTTTTCAGCTCAATTTCTTTAATAGATTTCGATTAATGGTATTATATTATCCTAAAATCACTAACTTAAAACGGGTCATATCTTCTATAGCATATTTAACGCCTTCTTTCCCCATTCCACTCATCTTAAACCCACCAAAAGGCATATTATCTGTTCTAAAAGTTGATTTGTTTATCAGAACAGTTCCAGCATCAATTTCATCTACTGCTCTTCGGGCTAATTTAATACTCTCGGTGAAGACACCAGCTTGAAGACCGTATCTGGTATTATTAGCTGTTTTAAGAGCTTCATCAACTCCATTAACTCTTATTATGGGTGCAACAGGTCCGAATGTTTCATCCTGCACCAGTTTCATCTTAGGAGAAACTTCATCTAAAACAGTAGGTTGGTAATAGTTACCTTCACGTTTACCTCCACATAGAAGCTCAGCACCGTTATTTAAGGCGTCTTTTACTATATTCTCCACATATAATGCAGCATTTAAATCGATCAATGGTCCAATATCTGTTTTTGGATTTAAAGGATCACCAACGTTTAACTTTCGAGACATAGACACAAGTTTCTGGATAAAATCATCTGCAATTTTATCATCAACTATTATTCTTTTAATTGCTATACAGACCTGTCCAGCATTTAAATAGGAACCTTTCACTGCAGCTGCTACAGCATCATCCAAATTAGCGTCTTCAAAAACCACAAGAGGATCATTTCCTCCCAATTCCAGAGTAATCTTCTTCATACCTGCTTTTTTTGTTATAGAAACGCCAGTTTCCACACTTCCGGTAAAGGATACTTTATCTATGAGGGCATTGGTTACTATTTCATCTCCTATGATTTTACTATCACCGGTTAGAGAATTCACAGCTCCTGCTGGCAGACGATCATTAATTAACTCCGTTAGCTTTAAAGCGGTAAGAGGTGCTTTAATGGATGGTTTAAATACTACAGTATTTTTTGCTGCTATTGCTGGGGCTATTTTATGGATGGCCAGATTAACTGGATAATTGAAGGGGGTTATTGCACTAATCACTCCGAGAGGTATCCTTAATGTGAATCCTAAGGTGTTCTCTCCACCAATACCCGCATCAATAGGTATTGTTTCCCCATAAATCCTTTTAGATTCTTCAGCTGAAAGCTTTAATGTATCCAATGATCTTTCCATTTCCATCATTGAATCTCTAATAGTTTTCCCGGTTTCTCGAGTTATTAATTCTGCAAATTTATCCAAGTTTTCAGATAGATCATCGTGAATATCAAATAATATTTGAGATATTTCACGGGAAGTTAAGGACATCATGTCTTTCTTAGCGTTGAAAGCAGAATTAATGGCATTTTTAGCATCTTGAAGACTTGCTAAAGGCACAGTATCAACAAAAGAGTTGTCTGCGGGGTTTTTTATAGTTATTTTTTCTTCATTATCTACCGATGCCCCGTTGATCATCATCTGCATTTTTTTATACCCTCCCAAATTCATAAACAATGAATTTAAAAAATAAAGTTTTTAGAATATTATATTATTTAAAAAAAGAAATTATCTAGGGGTTTTTCTTTATTGGAACTTGTCTTTCAAACCTAGTATATCTGTAGTGGTTTCATTTAGCTGTGTGCCGTTGATTTCATTTCCCAGTCCTTTAAGATAGCTCTGGTAGGAAATGACTGCAACTAATGCAATTACTATTATTCCTCCAAATAGTAAAACTAGCTCTGCTGAACCCTGTGCAGTTTCATCTTCTAATAAATTCATTTTGATCTCCTCTAGAATCCTAATAATTTTGGTCCCAGTGTTTGTATCACATAAAATATTGCATATGCTGCTGGCGCAAAGAGTAAGGCATACTTAATTCCTTTTTTAGCACTACCGTACATGATTATCCCACATAAAATTCCAGCTATGATTGAGTGAATTATTATATAACCACCGGATGACAACATCGCAGCTTCCAGTAAGGGGTTTGGTTTACCTAATGATCCGATGAATGAAGAATAAGCCATTGCCATCCCTAAACCAAATGGTGCAGCAATTATGGCAGCTATGAGAAGAAACATTATTGACATCATCACATTAGCCTTTCTTTCACGTTTTAAGGCTAAAATAGCTCTTAAATCCTCAGCAACGGTTTCAATCACGTCTGATAGGCTACCACCTACTCTTCTTCCTTCTAATATCATTCTAAAAGTTCTATCCAGGTTCTTGGATTTTAAACGTTCTCCCATGGATAATAACGCATCTTCAAAGGTGCTTCCAATTTTAATTTCAATTACAGCCCTTTTCAGTTCATCAGTAAGAGGGCCTTTTCCATGTTTGGAGATATCCTCTAAGGCTGTTTCAATTCCCACACCAGATCTAAGAAGAGATGAGATTTGTCTTAAGAAATCAGGGGTTCCCTGTTCAATACTATCCACTCTTCGTTCCATCATAAAGAATAACCAGGCGAATACAGCTATTGCTGGGAAAATTAATCCGATTATTCCCCCTATTAATGGGTTGATATTTACCAATGAGAATAACAGGAACACAACCACTCCCAATCCTACACCGCCAATAAGAACTAGGGTTAATAATTCGGAAGCTTTAACATACATACCCGCCCTTACCAAATTTTCTTGTAAAGTAACCAAGTAACGGTCTGGTATTATATTATCAACGGTTTGTGAGATTGGTGCTAATGCGGGGGGTATTATGGCCATTCTATCAACTCATATTTTATTTCTATATATATTATATCTTATTTTTAACTTATATTAATATTTATCCTATGAACGAGTCATATTCATATTATAAGTTGTAATTTCTCTTTTTATCATACTAGTTCTTATTCAAAGAATTTTACTTGTTTAATTAATGTTTAAAGACAAATCCTTTTTTAATTTGGTTAAAGCTTTTGCCTTATTTTTTATTAAGATATCATCTTCTATTCTGATACCAAATTTATCTTTAATATAAATACCAGGCTCAATAGTTATTACCATACCCTTCTCTAATTTAAAGTTACTATTAACAGATAATGTAGGGTTTTCATGCACTTCAATCCCCATTCCATGTCCTGTGGAGTGTATAAAATTTTCCTCATAACCATATTCACCTATTACTCCCCGAGCTACTTTATCCACATAAGAAGCTTTTATACCCGGTTTTATAACTTTTATAGCTTCTTGCTGTGCTTCTAAAACTATGTTAAATATTTCTGATTGCTCTTCATTCTCAATAAATGTGCGAGTTATATCAGAACAGTAACCATTGTAAACCGCCCCCCAATCAATTACTACTGGTGATAGAATATTTTCAGAGGATATGGTGGCATGTGGCATGCTTGATCTCTTACCGGATGCAATTATGGTTTCGAAGGCGGGTCTGATGGATCCAAGGGATTTTAACCGATATTCCAAGTCAGCTGCTACTTGATTTTCTCTTCCACATATTTCAATGTTTAATAGGGATTCTTCAGCAATATCAATGGCGTTTTGGATATATTTTATTTCATCTGGGGATTTGAGCATTCTTTTTGATTCTATGATTTCATTTATCTTAGTATCATGTAGATTACAAATTTTTTTATATATTGAAACTGGTAGGGTCTTTTCTATACCCACTGGTCCTTTTAAATCCTTTATTATATCAATCAATGATTTAAATTCAGTTAACGGTATGTTGGAGCTATTTGAAGCATCTTCCATTTCCATTTTCGATGTATAAAGCAGGGCATCGTCTTTTATTACAATAACTGACATGCTGGAAGGTGGGAAACCCGATAAGTAGGTTATATTTGCGGGTTTAAAAATAATTAGAGATTCTATTCCTTCCTTTTGCATGGAATCTAATATGCTCTCAATTTCCATGGTTATCAACTAAGATAGGTCCATAAAATATGCGTTTAGAAATTCTTTTTAATTTCTAATATGATCTTATTCATAACTTCTCGGGGAACTCTACGGGCTATTGGTTGGGGGATATGGCCAAAATCAGGATCATCAAATTGCATATCACAAAATAAAACTGATTTCCGATAGCGAGGAATGAAATGCCAGTGAATTTCAGGATCAACACTAGTACTATCTTTTCTAAAAGCTGCGTTTTTAAAACAACTCCAATTAAAAAGGTCGGGTTTAAATAATTTAGCAACACTATTCTCCATTTTTCTCACGATCCCAACGAAATCATCCCACTCTTCATCATTAACCTCAGACAAATTGGACCGTTTTTTTTTAAGAGCTACCACACAGGTGCCTAAGTATCTCTGGCTGGGAGCCAGGAAGATCATCCAATAGGATGTTTCTTCAATTAATTTCCCATAACCTCCGGCAATTTTGCAGTATTGGCAATAATCAGTCATTATATTTCATCCCTGATTTTGATGAATACAATTTTACAACTATGAATCTCCTTTCCTCTGTAATTATATTTAACTATTCTACTACTGGCATATAACTGGTTATTTACGTGATTGAGTAGGATATATTCTATTTAAATTTTCATATGAAAACCTTTTATAGTTGATTTCACATGTTTATATTATTATGATTAGATTCACTTCCAGAGAAATCATGGATATAATAATATCCATGTCGGTCATAGCCCTCATATTCGCTTACCTATTCAGTGGAAGGAATATTTCAAGCCCAGAATTCTATTATCTAATACCCATCACCTTCATAGCTGTAGGATTGGGATTCGTTCTGCATGAGTTATCACATAAATTCATGGCCATTAGATATGGATTCTATGCTGAGTATAAATTATGGGTGGAAGGTCTGATACTGGCAGTTATTACCGCTGCTTTTGGATTTGTATTTGCAGCTCCAGGAGCTGTTTATATACATGGAGAATACATTTCCAAAGAACAGAATGGGAAAATTTCCCTAGCAGGGCCTGCTACTAATATTATACTGGCAGGAGTTTTCTTTTTATTAATGTATTTTTTCCAAACTGTACCTTTCCTTTTACTCTTAGGAGTTTTAGGTTTCACTGTTAACAGTTTCTTAGCCCTTTTTAATCTAATACCATTTAGTATACTCGATGGAGCAAAGGTTTTCAGATGGAATCCAATAATATGGGTAGCTGTAACTGCAGTCGCCGGTTTAATGGTGTTTTATTCTTTCACTGGGTTGTATTTTTAATTGAGAATTAGTTTATTTATATGAACGAACATAAAAATTACAGATTCCACAATTTAATAAAATTTCGTATAAAACATATCCGTGTTGCAAATGTTTCAAAAAGTCCCAGTTAAATACTTCGGATGCACCCATCGGGCCATACCTCCCCAACGCACCATAGAAAACGTGGAAGGAAAACTAAAAAATGCAGGAGTCACCAGGATAGCAGAAATAACCCATCTTGACCGTCTGGGCATTCCTGTTTATTCTGCCATCAGACCTGGCGCTGCTGAAGGAGCAGTTAGTATTTATGCTGGTAAAGGAGCTACAAAAAGCCAAGCTAAAGCATCAGCTATGATGGAGGCATTTGAAAGGTATTCTGCTGAAATAAGCAAATCTGATACTTCTGAGTTCTTATATGGTTTATATGGTGAAATGGAAAATGCTGTTAATCCAGAAACACTAATTCTACCTCCGCTGACATTTGAAGCGGAAAAAACTTCCCTGGACTGGGTTAAAGTGGTGGAAATAACTGATGAACAGGAGTATATGGTCCCAGCCAATGCCATTTACCACCCTTATATTTCTGATAAAGGTTCTGTCCTATTCAAATCCAATACTAATGGTTTAGCATCTGGAAATCGTATAGAAGAGGCTGTTTATCATGGAATCACTGAAGTTGTTGAAAGGGATGCTTGGAGTATTTTCGAGATAAAAAAAGAACCTAAAAGAGAAGTAGACTGTGAAGAGATTGAAAATCCCCTGATTAAGGAAATGCTGGATAAATTTAAAAAAGCAGGAATACGTATTAAATTACTGGATTTAACTGCTGATGTTCAAATAACCACCATGGCTGCAGTAGCAGATGATACCATACTGAAAGATCCTGCTTTATTGTCTTTAGGTGTGGGAACCCATCTTAATCCAGAAGTAGCTGTAATAAGAGCTCTTACGGAAGTTGCCCAGAGCAGAGCCACCCAAATCCACGGAACAAGGGAAGACACAAATCGGGCTGTTTTTATGAGAAAAGCAGGATACGAACGAATGAAACGAATTAACAAACATTGGTTCAGTGATTCACATAAAATCATTGATTTAGTCCGAATAAAAGATAAATCAAAGTTAACGTTCAAGGAAGATATAGAAACTTGTGTCAAGATTCTGGATAAAAATGGTTTTAAAAGGATATATTATAGGGATTTAACACGTAAAGAAGTTGATATACCTGTAGTAAGGGTTTTAATCCCGGGGATGGAAGTATACTCAGTAGATACCGATAGAAAAGGAAGAAGACTAATTAAATGATGATTTGCCGATGTTAATTTTTATGATGAATTTAATATTCAAGATCAGGTGTTTTAATGAAACAGGTAATTATTATGAGAGGAGACCTACCAATAAGCAGGGGTAAAATTGCTGCACAGGCCTGCCACGCAAGTTTAGGATCCTATAAAAAAGCAGATAAAAGGATAATACAAAAGTGGGAGAAAGAAGGCGGTAAAAAGGTAGTTGTTAAAGTTCAGGATTTAAAAGAATTATACGAGTATTTTGAAATTGTTAAAGCAACTGATATGCCTTATTTTTTAGTGAGAGATGCGGGACATACTGAATTACCCCAGTCAACCATAACTTGTTTGGGTATAGGTCCAGAAAAAGATGAAAAAATTGATAAGATCACCAAGGATCTGAAATTACTGAAATGAAGGATCTGAAATTACTGAAATGATTTATTAAACTAAATTTTCTTAAAAATATTTAATGTGACTGTTATGGATTGGGTAGTTAAGGTGGGGGGAAGTCTTTTCCTTGATGATGCAATTAATCTCTGTAAGATTCTTGTTGGAAAGAAGGTGATGATTGTCTGTGGGGGTGGTGCACTGGCTAATCTTATTAGGAAATATGATAAAGAAATGGATTTTTCAGGTACAGCAACTCATAAAAGCGCCGTACTCTGTATGGATATACTGGGAATTCTTTTAGCAGATAAATTACCCTTTACAAAAGAAGTAAATTCATTTGAAGAAGCAGATAAGGTTATTAATACAGGTAAACTTCCTATTTTGATACCTTCCCGTCTTTTAGATGATCTGGATCCGTTAGAACATTCCTGGAGAGTTACCTCAGATTCCCTATCCCTTTATATAGCACATCAACTAAAGGCTAAACTATTAATAGCAACTGATGTAGATGGTATATACAATCATCAACCATCTCAATATGGTGCACAACTTATTAAAAATATAAGTGCAAAAAAACTACTAAATTTTGGTGAAACATCAGTTGATGAATTTTTAGCAAAGCTTTTACTTCAATATGGATCTTCTTGCTATGTAATTAATGGAAAATATCCTGAAAGGGTTCTATCTGTTATTGAAGGAAAAGATGATGAAGATAATAAATACACATTTATTGGAGGAACTTAGATGGAAAAAATAGAATGTACATCGTGTAAACAAGAGATATCACCTGTGGAAACCTATGTGAAATTCGAATGTCCCGAATGTGAAACTATACTATATAGATGTCAAAAATGTAGAACTTTCGGACATATTTACCGATGTCAATGCGGATTTAAAGGGCCTTAAGTTATAATTTGATTTTAAAAATAATATATTAAAATTATCAATATTATTCTGGAGGTTTAAGTATGGGAGAAGTTGTAGCAACAATAAAAGTTATGCCGGAAAGTCCTGACATTGATTTAGAAAAGACTAAAGAGGATATCATCAAATCAATACCAGAAGGTGCGGAATTCCATAAAATAGAAGAAGAACCAATAGCATTTGGTTTGGTAGCCCTTAAAGTAATGGTGGTTGTAGATGATGGTGAAGGGGGAACTGAGAAAGTTGAAGAAAATCTCTCTAAATTGGAAAACATAAGCAGTATAGAAGTTGAAGACGTCAGAAGGCTTATGTAACTTGTTTTAAGTACAATTTTTAATTTTTTTTAATTATTTCATTGATTTCTATCATTTTTTTAATTTTATAAATGTATCTTTGATTGTTTTCTCAGTATTTTTTTAATAATTAAGAATATCATTTTTAACAATATATTAACCAACTATTTTTGAAAATAGATATCATAATATTATCTAATCAATATAATAATTAGCTATAATTATAAAAATTAGGTAATTGAGTGATAAAATGGATATAAACTTCAATATTATACTGGATTTGATAGAGAAGGTATGTGTGATCTTTGTCATTGCTTATCTGGTAACCAACCTGAAACCTTTCCAAGAGGTACTGGAGGGTAAGCTAAACATAAAAAATCAGATGATTCTCATTGTTATATTTGGAGTAATTGCCATCTACTCTACTTATAGTGGGTTCCAAGTAGCTGGGGCCATAGCTAATGTACGGGATCTGGCACCTATGATTGCCGGATTAGTGGGGGGTCCAGTTGTTGGTCTGGGAGCAGGTTTAATTGGGGGATTGCATCGTTTAACAATAGGAGGTATTACAGCTGTTCCCTGTGCAATATCCACCATATTAGCAGGTTTTATAGCTGGATTGATCTGGTTTATAAATGGGAAACGTTTTGTTGGGATTTGGTGGGCAGTTTTATTGGCCATTCTTATGGAAACACTGCATATGCTTCTTATACTATTAATGGTCACCCCATATTCTCAGGCGCTGACAGTTGTTAGTAATATATACATTCCTATGTTGGTTGCCAATGGGTTAGGTATGTTTATATTCGCTTTTATGATTACAAATGTGATTAAAAATAGTAAAAAAGATAAATAAACCATCATATACTCTATTTTAAATGGTATATCAACTTTCTATTTTTTTTTAGTGTTAAGTTATATCCTTAACATAGTAATACTATTTATACTATAAATAATAATATATAAATTACTCTTTGTGGAGCGTGATTTAAATATTAGATCTAATATTTGCCTGTTTAATCGGTGTTTTATGCGGCGCTGTAACGGGATTAATCCCGGGAATACATGTCAATACAGTGGGTGCTTTTGTATTTGCATCTTCAGCGACTATTTTAGCATTTCTATCTCCTGAGTTTTTGGCTGTGTTTTTAATGTCCATGTCAATTTCCCATGCTCTACTGGAATTCATACCCTCTATGTTTTTAGGAGTACCAGAAGAAGGGACTGTTATGTCTGTTTTACCCGGGCATCATCTTCTGCTTCAGGGAAGGGGTAAGGAAGCCATTAGATTGGTGGCTCTTGGGGGATTTGGAGCAATATTGGTAACAATAATTTTCTTTCCTATTTTTGCCCTTATTCTACCTACACTATACGGATTTTTAAAACCATTTATCTGGATCTTGCTGATCTTAGTGGTAATATTCATGTTCATCAGATTAAATAGAGATTTACAATCAATTGCCTGGTCCGTGGTTATCTTCTTATTATCAGGGATCATGGGCTGGATCATGCTTAATTCTCCAGTATCATCTGGTGTTTCTCTGTTATGCATGTTCACAGGACTTTTTGGGGTTAGTACGCTTATCTATAGTCTGTCTCAGAGTTCTGAAGTACCTCCTCAAAGCCAGGAACACAGTCTTCATATCGACAGTAAAATCTTAAGGGGAATTTTCGCTGGAGGAATAGCTGGAAGCATATTGGGATTTCTACCAGGGATGGGACCGGCCCAGGGAAGCCTATTGGCTCAGGAAATAAGTGGTGGGGGAGACAATGGAGATAATAAAGACGGATTTTTGGTTGCTATGAGTGGAGTCAATGTCTCTGATGCATTATTCTCTCTTATAGCCATCTATTTAATAGGTAATCCAAGAAGTGGGATAGCGGTTTATATAAATAAAATTGTGGAGTTATTTGATTTTGAACATCTAATTTTATATATATTCGTCTCAATAACTGCCATATCCTTCTCATTAATTTTATGCTTAAAATTAGGAGATTTTATGAGTGAATACATACAAAGATTTGATTATAATAAATTATCCTGGCTGGTAATCGGGTTCATGAGCTTTTTAGTTTTATTATTCACTTTAATGGAACATGCCAATATATTATTCATTTTAATGGTATATGTCACCTCTATAGCTTTAGGGCTTCTACCACACTATCTTGGTTTAAACAAATCCAATCTCATGGGAGTACTTATTGTACCTGCCATTGTTATCTATTGGGGAATAACATGATATGATCAATAAAGATTTTTTCATATAAAATAAGTAGTTACTGTCAGTTTTATTTAAATTATTACCACTTCCTGGCATATACATTCCACGGCTTCTTTAAAGCTACGTGGGTCAACGCCAGGAAACACATCTACCAGGCAAACATCAAATGAATAATCTAAAACCGATTTTATATCCTTTATATCCAGGCAGTAAACCTCGAAATTATCTCCACAGGCAATTAAACCCTTATCTGTCCCTAAATATTCTGTAGGGAAACCATTGATCTCAAGATTCATAGCAGTTGTTTGGGCAGCTTCAAACCACACATCATTAAATACAACCCGGTTGGCACCAGCTAATAGAGCAGCTATTCCTAAAGTACCAGGTCCGCAGGTGCAATCAAGGATTTTTGGATGGTCATATTTATCTAAAACATTCTTTAATTGTATAATTTTTGGGGATAGTGGTTTGGGGAGCTCTATATGCATTTTACCTTGATATTTATAAATATATACAATTCCCCAAGGGGTTTTTACTATATCACATCTTAAATCACAACCCCCCAAGAGATCATAGGTATTTGGAATACTATTTGAGTCTTTAATTCCTACTATGTCCTTTAAATCTCCTTTCAGTACTCCTTTTATTTCTGGTACTTCCTTTATAATTTTTTCTGCGCAAATTTTATCCATTTCTTCAGAGAGGATTACCAGGGAGTTCTCCGACAGATAAGGAACCGAATCAAGGGGATAGGCTGGGGTTATTATTGGCACGCATACTCCTCTCAAAGTGGATCCTTCAGTTTTAATACCCTCATCAATCATAATTTTTAGAACATGAGCCATAACCACGTCTAAATGACGTTTACCACAAATACACATACCAAAATTTGCATTTAGTTCTTTTAATTCGATTTGGTTCTTTAATGGTGAATATTTCTTAAATTTATATTTTTTACAATTCTCACATGGTTTAAAAAAATTCTTAAAACTTGCTCGCATGATTTTGGCAGATTTAAGACAGTCTTTACCACATTGACAAATTTGATCCATATAATTAGTAGACCTATTAAGAATCAAATATTTTTTCATTGGACGGATTATATTGAAGAGTTTGATCTGATTATCAAATTGAATAAAAGAGCTATAAATTTGTTAAAAAATAAAAGAATTTTAATAAATTACTAGAAATTAATTTATACCAAGAGATAATATAATAATAAGTTTATCCTTAAATAGTTGGTTTCCTATATAAATAAGTGAGAGATATGAGAGATAAAAGAAAAGAAATAATCCGGGATCTTCTAGGAGATTTTGCAGAGGAAGAAGATGAAGGAGAAGAGGAAGTAGAACGCCAATTAAGAGCCCCTAAAAAAGAAAAAGTATCTGAAACTGAAGAGGATTTATTTAATTTAGATAAGATTATACAGAAACCCTCCAAGAAGAAATCCACAAAAAAGATAAAGAAAGTCTCCGATGTAATGAAGGCCGAGATAATAGAGGAAGGCCTGGTACCTAATTATAATGTAACCATTCCCAGTTTTTCACACAAGGAAAGAATGCTTTTTAATGAAATAAGAGAAAAACTGGTGGAAGTAGCAGTAACCCAGGATGATTTTAAAGTAGATGAAGAATCATTCATGGGAGAAGTTAAACAATTCCTGCGCTCCAGAGGAGTCAGGGATGTTGATCGCTTATCCGCACAGATATCCCAGGAAATGCTGGGATACGGTAAACTAGACCATATGATCAAAGACGATGACCTAGAAGAGGTCATGGTAATCGGAACCAACAAAAAAGTCTTTGTATACCATCGAAAAATAGGGATGATGGTTACAAATGCCACATTTGAGGATGAGTCAGAAATAAAAGCCATTATAGATGTTATAGCCAGACAGGTGAACCGTAGAATAGACCAGCAGACACCAATTTTAGATGCCAGATTGAAAGATGGTTCCAGGGTAAATGCAACCATACCGCCTGTATCGGCCGATGGGCCGACTCTCACCATACGTAAATTTAAAAAGGATCCCTTAACTGTTATTGATTTAATTAACTTCAAGACCATATCAGCTCACCTAGCAGGATTTTTATGGGTGTGCACAGATGGATTAGGAGTTAAACCCTGCAATGCCATAATAGCCGGAGGAACCGGTTCAGGTAAAACAACCACTCTGAACACGGTAGCTGCTTTTGTACCTCCAAGGGAAAGGATAATAACCATAGAAGATACCTTGGAATTACAACTACCACACTCTCATGTGGTAAGAATGGAAACCAGACCACCGAACATCGAAGGTAAAGGTGAACTGACCATGGATACTCTTGTGAAAAATTCCTTACGTCAAAGACCAGATCGGGTAATTGTAGGTGAAGTAAGGGGACAGGAAGCTATTACATTATTTACAGCATTAAATACAGGACACTCTGGTATGGGAACGCTCCACTCAAACAACGCACGTGAAACAATAACCCGTCTAGTAAATAAACCCATGAGTGTTCCAAATATTATGATACCCGCATTGGATTTCATCATAATGCAACAGAGAATGTACCGGCCAGAAGGTGGTTCGCTGCGGAGAATCACTGAAGTGGCTGAAGTAGTGGGTATGGAAGAAGGTAACGTGCAGCTCAACAGAATTTTTGAGTGGAACAACGTTACTGATAAAGTAGAATATGTAGGAATCGCCAGTCAAACCTTAAGGGACATATCAGAACTTCGTGGTTTAGGAATTACTGAGATTGAGGAAGAAATAGAAAAAAGACGATTAGTCCTGGAGTACATGGCAGATAACAACATACGTTCCATCACAGAGGTGGGACAGAGTATAAATAATTATTACCGAGATCCAGAAGGAATGCTGGATGAAGTATTGTAATAATAGGAACCCTAATATAATAATTAGAACCTTTGAATTTGAGAATATAATAAGAACCTTAATAATAAGAAAAATTTACTTAAACGGTGAGAAATAATGGCTCCATTCGATGGTATTAAGAAATTTTTCAATAGAATTGGTAATTTCACAGTAGATTCCAGTCAAAAAGTAGGGGAAGGAGTACAGGCCCCGGTGAAGAAAATAAGTAGTATGAGGCCTGCTGAGAGAAGAATAAGAGAGAAAAGAAAAAAGCTTACTGATGAAGAAGATACAGATAAAAAATCAGATACCAAACCTTTATTTGACCCTAAATCACAGCCAAAAGGACTATTTAGGGATAAAGATACATCATCATCCTTTAAAACAGGTAGAACTCCGCGTACCATTAAAAGAAAAAGAATGGACAAAGAAGAAATCGAGATGTTCAAAGATTTAATCGATAAACAACATGAACAACCCGAGAAGCCCGCAGTAGACAAGAAAAAACAGGATGCTCTTAGAAAAGCTTCATTAGAAGAGATACTTAAGGAAGAACAGAAGCAAACACTTGATCCTCGTTTAATAATTATAATGGGCGGAGTTTCCTTTGCATTAGTGGTTATAGTTTTAGTAGTTCTTGGTTTTGGCATAGAAATAGGATTAGTATTTGGAATCATCGTCATGATGATGGCGTTATTCATTGTTTTCCTACCGAGAATGCGTAAAGGAAGCAAATCAACAGCTGCCGCCAGGGAATTACCCTTTGCTCTAAGACAAATGGCCACAGAATTAAGGGCAGGAATTGGGTTACATGACAGTATGCGTTCTATTGCCATATCTGGTTATGGTCCTTTATCAGAGGAATTCTCACGAGCTCTTGAAGAGATAAGATATGGGGAAACCACTGAGAAAGCTCTGCTGGACATGAGCGAAAGAATAAATTCTCAGGGACTGGAAAGGGCTGTTTATCAAATAACCAGAACACTCTCCAGTGGCGGGGATTTAGCAAAGACCCTGGGTGTTATTGCTGATGATACAGCATATGAAATGCGGATGAAGCTTAAAGATTACTCACAAAAACTCAATTCCTTCACTATGATCTATATGTTCGTGGCTATACTCGGTCCGGTAATAGCTATGATCATGCTGATAGCAGCATCTACAGTTATGGGTGCTTTATTACCACCAATACTCTTAATAATACTGTATTTATTCTTCTTCCCTGCCATAGTGGCCTTTATGGCCTTCATGATCAAGAGGTTGGAGCCGCAGGTTTAATCAAAACTCTTTTCTTAATATTAGAAGGAAAATATTCTTTTTTTATAAAATGAGACTCAATTAATAGAAAAGAAATTGATTTTAAAAAAATAGTTAATAATTAAAGCACCATAATATTCAACATTTGCAAAATCAAAATCATGGATATGGTGGTTCCCATGAATGCAAAGTCTCTTTTATCTAATCTTTCTTTAGCCCTATAAATACGGGTGTTCCCTGTGTAACCACGAGACATCATACTTAAATATACTTTTTCACCTTGTTCAAAGGTTCTTAGAAACATCATAGTAATAGTTTCTCCTACTTTTTTAATCCTCCATTGATAAGTTGTTTTTCTATTGAATATATGGAAGCAACGGGTGGATTGTGCATTTAAAATATTCATCAACTGGTCGTAAAAGAAAAACAGGTATCGGACAGTTAAGTTCAAAAGCATGGCTAACTGATGAGGCACTCCCAGTTTCTGGGCCGAGGCAACCAGATCCTGCATAGATGTGGAAGATGATAAGAAAACAATGGAGGTTACACAAACGGTAACTCTAAAGAGGAGTAATGTTCCAAAATACAGTCCATAATCAGTCATTTGTAAAATTCCGAATGGATCAGTCCATATAACATTTCCTGGCTGGAAAAATGGCTGTATTAGTGCTACAAAGCCTCCAAAAGGAATGATTAATGCTATACGTTTTATAGCATATTTAGCAGAGACATTAGATAAAGATATCAGCAATAAAAGGTATATTTCAATTATAACCAGAATTAGAAGGTCTGTACTGGAAACAGCGTATATAATAATTAGTATGGAGGATATTAGTTTAATTCTTCCATCTAAATTGTTCATAAAACTGTCTTTATTTGCTTCCTGGTCGATTTCAAATAATCCATGCATGATCTTCGTCTCTATTTTTTTCTAAAAATGGATGTAGGAGCTTAATGCTCCTTCATTGTTTATCCAGTTTATTTTCTTTCCTTTTAGCCAATAATTTAGTCACTACCAGCGCCACTAGGAGAACCAAGATCGTTCCTAAAATAAGGGCGATCACACCTCCTAAAGGATTATCCTCCATACCAGGTATTGCATAATCAGGTAATGGGGCAGTGTAAGCTGGTTCAGATTCAGGTACTTGCATACTTTCAGCTGAGCTTTCCAATCCATCAGGATTGCTTGACGCCAGGAATGGTGCCAGAACAGCGATTATTAATGCTATAATAAGCCCGCCAAAGAGTAAATTACGGTTTTTGGTGCTCATTCTACGGCCCCCGGTTTTTTACTCCGGACCCATTGGGATAATAGGTCTGGTCGTACGTTATCAATACCTAAAATAACCACTACACTTATTACGCCTTCTATACATCCAATAACTGCGTGATATAATCCCATGAAGATCAATCCTTCTATCAATGGGAATGTACCTGCCAGAGACAATTCAAGGGAACAAACAATGGATGCTAAGAAAATTGATGCCCATGATGCCAGGAATACGGCTGGTATTCTTCCTAATCCTTTCAAGGATTTGTATGTATAAAATCCTACGAAACCGCCGACTATTCCCATATTAACAATATTAGCTCCCATGGCGGTAATTCCACCATCTCCAAATATCAATCCTTGTAGAATCAGCACAATAGATAAAACAAGTACTGCAGCCCAGGGGCTTACAAATATTATCGCAATTAATGCTGCTCCTACCATATGTCCACTGGTACCCCATGGTATGGGGATGTTCATAGCCTGAATAGCAAATATACCTGCTGCCAGAACAGCCATTAGAGGTATGTTTTTCTCATCCAAGTTTTTTCTAGCCCAAATTAGAGCATAGCCCAGAGCTACTAGGGCAATGATCCAGTAAATACCACACTGCCATAAAGGTATAAAACCATCTGGTAAATGCAAATTTTCGCCTCCTATTTTTTTTATTGATAGGTTTTATAGTATACTTGTTTAGGTAGTATTACTATTCTTAAATCATTTTATATATGATGTAATACCTCTAAATCAACATATTAACCCATAAAATCCTATTCAGAATTTGGACTAAACTCATATAAACGTTTCTGTTAGTATTACTGAATGCCTAAAATCAGTATTAAAAATATTACAAAATTATTACTGGATCTCAATTTTTGCAAAGTTTAGTATTAAAACAATTTTTATTAAATAAAAAAAAATATCTTAAAAAAAATTTTAAAAAATTAAATGTCATTTTGTAGGGGTAATTATTTTTGTTGATTTATTTGGTTTTTCTATATAGATCTCCAAGGTACCATCAATATTTACCACAGTTTTAACCTTTAAAACTTCATCATCAATGTAGAGTATGGTATTAATGGTTTTGGTAGTATGAAAACTCTGTAAATTGATGTTCTGGTTCCCTTTAATTTTATGTTCTCTGATTATTTCTGGTGATCTGGAGGGCATTGTTATCACTTTGAATTTTTATTTAGATTAATTCTTAAAAGTTAAATTGGATGATTAACCTCCAACCATTATCAATTTACCCGTTGTGGGGTCTTTATAAACGGTACCCATTTCCACATATCCTTCACCGGATCCTGAAGAAGTATCCGGTGTATCATTTAATTCCTTACCCTTTTTAATTTCAGCTGCTTTTTTCATGGCTTCCATGGTTTCTTTTTTTTCTTCTGGACTGGAATCAGCGAAAACAACATTTTGCATATTCCAGGAGACAACCAGAAAAATAAGAAAGCCCACAGATAATACCAGCATGGCATCTACCAGATTGGCTGATCCAGCCATAGGATCTTCATCATGATCTAACAGCAAACGCCGTTTTCGTCTTAGCATTATCTAAAACCTCCAATACAGATTCTGCCAGGGTGTCCAGTGTTGATAAATTATCTTCATACCATCTTCTTCGAACTTTTGATATTACATAAGCCACTCCCCCAGCTGCCAGACCCACTACTGTGGTGTCGAAAGCTATAATTATTGCCTGGGCAAGCGCGTTAATATCTCCAGCACCAAGAGCAGCTAATCCCGGCCCCATAGGAATTAAAGTTCCCATCAAACCAAGAGTAGGACCTAATCTAGTCACCATATCTGTTTTTTCAAGACTCTTAGCTGCTTTTAACTCTTCACCCTCAATCAACTTCCGGGCTAAAGCTTCCCTTGATTTAGGACCTATATTTGATGCGGATGCTATTTTAACCAGGACATCTTTACTGCTTTTTGGCAGTTCACTTTTATTTACTTCTTCAATTATTTTCTCCGGTGTGCCGGGATTAGATATATTTTTTATAATCTCTTCTGTTTTCCCCGCGTCAAACCGAATTCTGCTGGAATGCTCTGAAATAAGGCCACCAAAGCTAATTATGGCATATACCATAAAGGCCAGGAGACCAACAATTACTGGTATAAGAAGACTTTGAGATATTACATGTAAAGCTGAACCTAACATTTCACTTCCAGGAATCGCTACCATTGGTTATCACCTGTTTTCATTGTAAAAGTGTACTATTTTTTTTATTTATGTAAAATCCAAAGACTAATAAAAAAGCAACCCCTAATAATGCATATATTATTGTTTCGATTGAGGGCAATGTCATTGGACTCATTTTACTGGATAATACTGTGGCTATATTGGGAATTACGATGGCAGATGCTAAAAAGTAAAAGCCCATGAACAACATGAAATTTCCAAGGACCACTGGAAAAGGTTTCTTAAGAAATTTGGTTATGCTATTTGAAAGTAAATAAAAAACTCCTATCATTACTGCTAAAAAAACTGCAGAATATTGGCCAATTACAAAGGATGAAGCCCCTATAACTGGGGACATGAGTATAATCACAGCGAGTACCGCCCCAAAACAACAGGGGCATGGTGCAATCATAGCCATGCAGGTGGCAGTGGATTGATTTTTTCGATGAATTTTCCATTCCTTTACAGTATGAAATCCAGCATAAAGAATAACCGCAGCCATTAGAAGGAATATAACTGAATTATAATCATACATCAATTTATACATGAAGTCAGTATATTCTGATGCAATTCTGGTCAGAATTAGTAATCCCACACCATAACCTAAGGCTATTCCAGCAGCTGCTTTTTTCGATAAATTAGCAAAGCCCATAGCCATTCCTATTTTAAATGCAAAGAATAATATCGCTGAAAGTATTCCCATTTGCCATAATATTTCCCACATAATAATCACTTTAATTTAAAAATTCCATATATATAATAATTTCTATTTAATTAGTATTATTACCTTTTCTCCTTTATAAGTTCAATAAGTAATACTTAGCCAATAGTAATACTTTATAATCCTCGTCTAGTCTTTATTTATTACCTATTTTTTCTTTTAGTAGATCATCTTTCGAAAATAAAAAAATAAAAAAATTAAATTGGTTTTTTTATTTTACCTTGTAATAGTATCCCGCACCAAAAAGTCCAATGAGAAGTAAAACTCCTAAAACGGCATATATGGGCATTTGAGATGTTGAAGATTCTTGGGGGTCACCTATGGTTACTTCATGTGCAGAGGTACTGCTACCCTTTTTATCACCATTGGAAGAGCTACTATCAACTGTAGTTGCGGATACGGTTTCACCAGGTGAATTTACATCGTTTGAATCTTCTGGATTAGAAGAGGGATCGTTTGATGTGCTCCCCACCTTTAAACCCATGCTGGTTGCGCTGTTCATAGTATTTGCAAATTGTTGCAACGCAGCAGAATCTAGTGAAGACGACTGAATAACCCATTGATTGAAAACCAGGTTTCCACAGGTATGGTGACAGCAACTAACCCCATATTGGACTGTTGTTTCGATATAAGCATTTGCCAGTTCAGTTAACATCTGCTGTGATGGTTGCCACAAATCTCTCCTTGCTGCTTCAATAGCCCATCCTAACATGCTTCCCATGGCGTATCCCTGATAATTACTTGATAATCCGTTGCTACTTAAATCCAGCAAATTCTGTGAAACCTGAGTCCACATCTGGTTGGAGACAGAACCAGTGGTTGATGACATTCCAAACAGATTTTCATACCGTTCAGCGTACTCAATCCATCCACTGGGGGTGTTTAAAAGCGAATCTCTGTAAGTTGGATTTAATAGTTGGGATCTAATCTCCAATTCGATCTCTTCTCGCACGTTTCTTATTTTAATATCATTTTGGTTTCGGATGTCTGCAAGTAAACCATCAGGATTTCCACCAAGGTTCTGGGATGCTAGTAACATACCACCATACCAGTCATAATAGTCATCAGAGTCCAGTAATCTCCAGGTACTATCGATATTCTGGGTAATGATGTCAGATGTCTTTAACAGATACTGGAATGTATCCTGGTTCTGCTGGATGGTGACACCATCATTTGTGGATCTCCAGGCAAAAGAGACTCTGGAAAGATATACACTGGCCAGATCATCACTGGTCTCCCATTTACTGGTGTTAGGCGCCAGATCAGAGATTCCGGTACCTTCCAGTACCAGACCATCCAATCCAAAGATTCGGTCCAGGGATGGATTTTCAGCAAGGTGTTTTATTAGATAGTTTTCATCTAAAGTTTCATTTGCTTGGGATACTAACAACACCGCATTGTTCATTAGATTGATCCATATCTCGTTACCTATGACTGCAGTGGTAAATACATCTATACGTGGTCTTTGCATGGTAATACCATCCATATTTATGGTCAGATCTTCCAATGGAATTAGTGTAGAATTGGGATTAACATCTCCATTGCTTTCCCATACAATTTGAACACCTAGAAGATACAGAAACTCTGCTATGGCTATGCCGTCAGTTCTGAGCAATTCAGTCCCCCACATCACCATACCAATTGTTTCCGGGAATTCGCCATGATCCTGGTAATATTTAATTAACATTTCATCAACCAGGGCTTTAGCAGTTTCCCAGGCGGCCTTGGTGGGCATTTTTTCCGGGTCTGAAGAATAGAAGTTCATACCTGTGGGTAGTACATCTGCATAAGAGGGATCTGCCCCTAAACCGGAACTTATGAAACATCCACTAAGAGCATCCAATAGATTTTTCCATTCCTGATTATTTCTGATGCTATCAATGATTTCTTGACAGTATTCCAGGTCAGTCAGTAGGTCTGGATCTGTAATTCCTAAATTTGATGGATCAGCACCATTTGCAATTTGTTTTATGTAATCTTTTATTGTTGTGTTTATATCTTCAATTTCACTTTCATACTGGTTATCTTTCTGCATATCATAGTAATCCACTGTTATCTCTGGATATAGCACGTTTTTCATATGATTATTGATGGAGGACATGGAAGAGGATATGGTGAATACTTCCTCTACTAACTCATCTCCGGTGAGTATCTTACCAATTGTGTGTAGACCGAGGGGGATTATGTCGTTTTCAATTTCATGTAACATGAAATGAAGTTCTTCCATCCAATTATCGAATGTTTGTTCCTCTGTTTGACTATCAAATCCCATTTCATCTGCTTTAGCTGTTATTTCATCTTTCAATGCCGGTAATATCTGATTGTTACCTACTGTTAGAGCGTTTTGGTACTGATGGATTAATTCATGGATCTCTACAAGATCCCCATAAAGTCCAGAACTAACCATTGCAGGAGTCATATGGTCGATTATGAGTGCATTTGCTCTGTTTTTAGCCACCATACCTTCTCCAGGATTGGAAACAATATAAGGGTTGATGTTGGGTATATTGGTAAGCTGAAAAGTCCAATCATCTTCCTGAAGACCCACAGTTCTACCTGGCAGGAATTCCAATGTACCGTGTGTTCCCATGTGTATCATAGCATTGGCACCGAAAACATCCTCTAACCAGTTGTAGAATACGATGTACTGGTGACTAGGGGGTAGGTATAGATCATGGTAATCTTCTACTTCTTCCCAACCTCTGCTGGGTTGCACTGTGATGAACACGTTACCAAGTAATATACCGGGAATGACCAGATATTCATCATAAACCATGATATCGCCAAGGGCAGAACCCCATTCTGCTATTACATCCTGTTGAAGTGCCTCTGGTAATTCATTGAACCATTTTATATAGGTTACAGAATCCACCAGTTGCCCGTTAATCTGAAGTGTTTCCAGATTATTCTCGACGTACTGTTCCAGAAGATTCTGTGCCCAGCTACCTTTATTACCGAATTCTGCTACTAAGGTGTACAATTCATCTACAGTAGGAATTTCATCGGTTCCTAAATCATAGCCTGCTTCTTCCAATTTAACCAGAAGATCATGCACGCTCTGGAAAACATCCAGATATGATGCTCCCATTTCTGCTTTTCCTGGTGGGTAGTTGTAGAGTATGATGGCGATTTTCTTTTGTTCATTGGGTAATTCCTTGAGTTTTGCCCAACTGTTGGTTAAAGTTACTAACTTCTCTACACCTGATTCTAGGGGATGCTCCACTCCATTTTCATCAGTGTAAGATAACACTACTGGACTGAAAACACCTTCAAAGTAGGGATAAGTAACTGCATAAGTCCATTCTGACTGAGCACCAAGTTCACTGGTTAAACTGTTTGCATCGTATAATTGGATGGCTTTGATGATCTCCAGATCGATATTTTCCAGTTCAGTTAGAGCGCCGTCTCCAGTGGCTAGATCATTGTAATCAAGTGACCAGGAGTATAGTGAAGTAACTGCAGACACATCCCTTTCTAATGGGCCATTACCATTAATTCCAACCACTAATTCTTCCAGTAGACTGGCTGCAGAGGGGGTGGTTTCACTCTGGAACAGATTTAAAACTGCCCTACCCTGACTTTCATATTCTCTGATCAATGCATCGATGGTTTCTCCACCCGCGGTGTAACTTACGATTACTATGAAAGAACCAGTTACATCTGATTTTTCGGTGTTATACCAGTTTTCGAATGCCTGGTATATGGTGTTACGTGATGTTGCTGACCAGTTACTGTAATTTTCATCCATCCATTTTAAACTATAATATGGTGATGTATATCCTGGATTGGATTCTATCCATGTTTTTATCTGATTCTGAGTTGGTACTGCAGATATTGTTTCGGTAGGGTAATCAGGATGGTATATTCCCCAACTGGGTATGGCCATTATGGGACTTTTACCATTTTGAGTTGGATTGTTGGTTTTTTCTCCCAGCAAGTAATAAATGTATTCTATCATATAATTTAGATTGGTTTCTAGTGCTGTTCCACTAGCTAAGTAGTAATAGGAACCCAGATATGTGTTTTCCAGTGTGTTTTCAGTATCACTGATGTCATGACCCCCTAGAAGGTGTAATCCATCTCCACCATAAACGTTGGTATCTGTGTCACAGGGGTATCCGAATGTACTGGAGACCATGTAGTTGGTGTTAGCTGGGCTTTTAAGAAGTTCATCGTACCAAGTGTCTCCCCATCCTGATCCGGGCATGGCCATGTATATAAAGGCGAAATTCACATATTGTATTATCCAATCTTTGTCTGAAGTCTCATACCAAATGTCAATGTGGATTAATCTTCGATTATCTAAATTTTTAATGGTATTTGCAAGTTCTGGATTTGAACATAAAATGGCGATATCTGGCATGAATGTATGGTTTACTTGTGCTTCTGCTATTGTAGAATCAGTGGGAATGGTTGGTGTTACATTTTCCATGTAAGTTTTGTAGGTAGAGTATGCTATTTCTACATTAAAGCTTGTTAGGGGGGATATGAAAATAATATCATATTTTCCATCTATACCGGTGATTGCTGTGGTGATAATTGAATCATTAGAAGGGTCTTTAATGGTTATATTGGCTCCTTCTACTGGTTTAGCAGAATCCATGGTTAGATAAGTCCCTGTAATTTCGTCATATATCTCTGTTACCACTCCATAAATTCTTGGATCAGTTTCATTTTCGTTATTAGATGTGGTCTGAGAATTATCATTGGTTAAATTGTCTGTCATTTGTGTTTCGTTAGCTGATACTGAGTCACAGAGAGTAAAAATGAAGATAGATATCATAACTAGAAATATCAGTTGTTTTTTCATATTTTCACCTCCTTTTTTTTATATCTAAAGTAAAATTTTCAATTTTACCTTAATTTTATTAAAGTAATGTTGAATATATAATTTTCCATATTACTTGAAAATAAATAAAGTAAACTTTAATTTTATATAGTAGAAAAATTAAGAACAATATTGCAGCACCAAAATGCATCACCCCACATAGTAAACCTCCTTATTAAAACTAGGGTGATAGAAGGGATCTAGAAGATCCCTTATTTCCTCCAAAAAAAAATAAATTCATTAATAAAACATAGCCCATTTCTTAAATAGGGGTATAATAATATTTTATTCTAAAAATAAATTCAAATCAATAATTTATTTTTACATAAAAAAAAATAAAATAAAAAAAAGGAATAATTTTATATTTCAGCTAATTCATTGTGCTTGTTTTTTACCTCGGAAGTATCCTAAACCCACTAAACAAACCAGTAAAATTACTCCTATAGTAGCTGCTATGGGCATACCTGTGTTTTGAGATGAGCTCTGATTTGCTTCACTTATCTCATATGCTTTTCCCTGCTGTCCAGCTCCGGTTGATGTTGATGCTGCAGATACCTGTTCTCCAGGATTTGTACCTTCACTAGAACTTCCCTGACCACTGTTCTGTCCTGACTGTCCTGACTGTCCATCATTACTGGGGTTTGTGGATGATGCGAATCCAGGGTTTCCAGTGGCAGCGAAAAGCTGTGAGTTTAACTGAGCCAGCATGTCTGGATTGATATATTGGGTAGCCCATTTCATCATGGCTATGTTACCACAGCTACAGTCACAACAGGCTACACCATTTTTAATAACTGCATCTGCCCAGGTCTTTGCAACAAACTGTAAAGTGGCCTGATCCGTAGTCCAGTAACCTTCATATGCTGCTGTTAGAAGGGTTCCGGTCATACTGATCAAAGCGTAGGCGTTATTGCCACTATTAAGGAAATCTGTAACCCCTAAATTATAGCTATCCCTGAGATAAACATCAACTATCTTATCCCACATCCAGTTTTCAACAGAATCAGGACGGGTCATCTGCCATCCTATAAGGTTGCTGGTGAATTTAGACATGTATCGGGCACCACCGTATCCGCTGTTCATCATTCCCTGAATCCATTCAGGGTTATAGTTACGGGTGGTTAATTCCCGGTTCATATACTGTTCTAAGGATAAGGAGTTAGGATTAGCCCGGTTAGCATAGTCTAAGACATTCATGTTGGGGGCCTGGCCATTAACATATTCAATGGCCATGGATAGTCCTCCCCAATAGTCGAAGAAGTCATCGTTATCCAGGACTCCGTAGAGGTTGGTATTTCTACTGGTGAAAACAGTGCCTATGCCACTTAAAGCACGGCTGAAAACCACAGGATTGGATGTTCCCCAGTTGTTGTGACTGTACATATTTCCCATACGGTTTATGTAGAACTCACCCAATTCCATACGATCCTCCCAGGTCCAGCTTTCAGAGACTGCTTTGGAGATTCCCGCACCATAATCACCTTCTGGGGGTGCGAAGATCCGGGTAATGGCCATTTCCCCAGCAACTTCTGGGGTCATATTCAGGGACATGTAGTATTCGAAGTCTTCTACCCAGTGTAGGGCCACGTAGTTATCACTTAATGATTCATATCCTGCACCATAATATCCTATACCCTTCATTATGGTGTCCAATGCAGTGTTCAGCTGACTTCCATATTTAGCTTTCAGGCTGGTATTATTTATTATGGTGTAATATGATCTGGCTAAGGCCACTCTGAATGCGTTGTCCAGTAGTTGGGCCTGTCTACTGTATAGATCTCTGAAAAGACCGCTGGTAATTATGGTCACATCTATTCTTTTCTTATCCCAACCATCAGGTCTTACCAAGTCATTCAATTCAACATATATGGGCATTTCTTTGAGTTTTTGTCCGTTTAATCCTGCACTTGGTGAATCAGACCAGTCTGGTTTCATTCCCAGGAGGTATAATACCACTGATACCAATGCACCATCATCCCTGGCGGTTTCCACACACCAGATACCCATGGCTATTTTTTCTGTATCATCAGTTATATCCGCCAAGGCTAGGAGTGTCAGTATTTTTGCATATTCAAAGGCCTCTTCGGTAGGTATCTCACTAGCCTGATCATCATAGAAGTTCGTCCCTGTTGGAAGAACATCCGGATTGGCTACTGGATCTCCACCAGCGCCAGGTATAATATATCCTCCATTAAGAGCGTTAAGGAGGCTGGATACCTCATTTTCCACACTTTGATCAATGGCTGAAATATAATATTCAGCCAATTGTAAAGTGTATTTAAGTTCCATGCTGGGGTTAGAAGTAAGAGTATTTGCTATTGTGTCTACATCCCAATATATAAGAGATTTAACCACATCAATACACTTGTCCTGTACTTCCTGCTTCTCCAGAACGGTTAAATTAGCATATATTTTACCATACATTAACTGTGATATTTCATCATGTAGAGTAGTGCTTTCCGTGGAATCTTCCACTTCAAATTCCACTGAAAGGATGGAGGTCACCAGCAGGGCAACTTCATCATCACTCCATTTCTGTCCAATGGCATGCAAACCATAAGGATAAAGTGTGCTCTGAATACCCTCCAGATAATCTTCCAGAGCCTCAATTAATTCATCATCACTGAGATTTGTGATATCCACTCCCAGATCGTAATGGTTAGTGTTGATGAGGGATTTCACCTGGCTTATGATCTGTGTTTTCTGGGTGCTGGTTGCACCGTCATAATCATCTACTAGGGTAGCCAGGGTTCCCAGATCCCCATAGAGGGTGGTGAAAGTCATTGGAGGGGTTAAATGGGTTATTATCACTGCATAACCTCTTCTTTTGGCTTGTTCACCTTCAGCCAGTCCATCTACGATGTAGTAATATATTTGGGGTACAGTTCCCACCATTACGCTGGGTAAATCGTTAGGGGATAGTACTAATTCTTTTCCAGGTAACCATTCATGGGTGGCGTGTCTTCCCATGTATACCATGGCATCTGTTCCCTGCTCCTGCAGATAGGCGAAGTATGCCAGGTATTGGTGTGGTGGGGCCACTGCGCTGCTATGGTATAATTTGCTGATGTCTCCTTCCCATCCTCTCTGTGGTTCTGGGCCGATGAAGATATTCCCGAACTTCAATCCGGGTATCACGAAGTATTGAACACCATTTTTGGTGACGACCATTATATCTCCAGGAGCTTCTCCCCATCCGTTCATTCCGCTTATATTAAGGGCAAAGAATTGTTGTTTGTAGTTTAGATAGGTGTTATAATCGGTAGTACTATGGGAAACGATATAATTCTTTAAAGTGGCTACAATGTTATCCAGTATAGGCTTCGCCACATTATATTTATTATCCGGGACCAGTGCTATAACCCCAGAATACCAGGTATCGATCCTTAAAGCCATTTCAGAAGTGTAATTAAGTTCTAAGGCTTTTTTACATAGCTCACCGATATAGGCTATTGGTCCTTCTATTACCTGCACTTGAGTCATTTCATCAAGCCCTGAGAACCATTTCAGGTAATCGCTCACAGGATAGAGTATAATATTGGGGTTGTCCGCTAGTTTTTGCAGTTCACCTGGAGCCCAGCTGGCAACGTTTATTCCTAGGGTAATCATCAGTTCTTCCAGGGCATCTGCATCAGCGGGTATATTTTCTATAGTATATCCTTCATCTTTCAGGATATTAAGCAGATTATAGATGCTGGTTATTGTGTCCAGGTAGCTGGATCCTATGTTCTGTTTTCCTGGAGGGTAGTTGTAATATATCAGGGATACCAGTTTATCTGCATTATCCATATACTGTAATTTAACCCAGGATGCTACCCTTTTGGTCATGTATTCTATGTTTTCTTCTTGGGGGTTGTATCCTGTAATTTTTGCTCCGGTTTGTGGGTCAATTTCTGTGGTAGCTCCTCCTACAAAGGTGTATTCAATTATTCCTTGGGCTTCCAATATGGCGATATGCCACCATTTACTCCCATCATCATTGGGAAGGCCCGTGCTATCCAGTTCCCATTGTTCATTAGTTATAGTATCTGAATGGATGGCTCTCACTACCGGGACATTTAATTTACTTAAAAAAGTTATAACTTCCTGGAAGGAATTTCCTCCCAGTCCATATGCAGGCATTTCCACAATTGAATCTACGTATATTTCATAATTAGATGGATTGGCAATGAAACTTGCATAATCCTGGGCACTGGTGAATGCCTTAACCATGATATCCAGTTGATCAGTTGTGCCTCCGTATGCAGTGAGGGGTATAACGTTTAGTCCCTGTGCTTCCAGGGATTCTATAATTGTATAGTATGTCTGAAGCATCTGTGAATCAACATATTTGGTACTTTCAATTAAGCCCACCGTACCTTGGTAATTATTTTTAAAGTAAGTCATCTTATACTCTTCTAAAGTGTACCATTTATACCTGTAAATACCAGACTCCTGTTTGGCAAAGATAGGATCTTCATATGCTGTAACCAATCCAACCAGGTTTAATGCCCAAAGTAACTGGTTTTTCAGATTTTCCGGATCATTTATTTTTTTGTATAGAGTTGCTATGTTGAAGAGCTCAGGAAAGTTAACAGTTTCTAAGTAATCGGTTACTTGAGTGTAACTATTATCTCCGGAGGTGTTCTGGTAGTAATCTGTTAACTGTGCATTGGTGTAATTTTGCAGTATTTTAACACCATTTATTGTGGAGTATCTCATTAACGCCACAGATGAGCTGTTAGTTGAAACTGGAGGTTCTAGAATAAGGAAAACACAGTTTTCTTTATTAGCAACTTCAGGATAATTACTTAAAACTTTTGAAAGGAGAGCTGCACCATTGGTGGATATCCATTCCCCAATGAAAATATCACAGGAGTCCAGATATTCTCGGAGTTCATCTTCGCTCATGGCCTCTACTTGTACCGGATTTCGGATTCGTATGTTTACTGTTCCGTTCAATTGGCTCAGTATTTGTTGGGCTGCTACATTTACTATATTGGTACCTGTTGTGTCACTGATGATGAAAATATTTATAATTCCGGTTTCATTCATGATAACATACCTATTTAACTGGTTGTTGGTTTCATCAGACTCAACTATCTGGTTTGCACTGTCCACTACTAATTTCAGGGTGTGTGTACCGGTCGAAGTTGGCTTCCAGTTATAAATAACCGTGGCAATATTTCCAACCACTAAACCAGCCACTGTTTTACTATCAATTAAATTGGAACCATCAAATAATTTCACAATAAAAGTCCCCGCATTGGCCAGTCCATTATTAATGATATTAGCAATAATTTGATAGTTTTGGTTAACTTGGGGATCATCTGGAACTGTTAAACTAGTAGCTATCAGGTCGGGTTTTCTTGATTCCACCATAATTGTTTTACTTAATTCGTTATTAGTTTCATCTGACTCGGTTACTGTACTGATAGCGTCAATTACCACCTTAAGAACATGTGAACTAATAGTGGTGGGTGTCCAGTTAAAATTTAGTTTTTTAATGGCACCAGCATTAAGATTACCAATATTCTGGCTTCCCAATTCCAAATTATTATCGTAAAGTTTCACAATAAAGGCACCAGCGTTGTTAAGTCCGCCGTTATTAATAGTAACTCCTATATTATAGTTCTGGTTTACAACAGGTGTATCAGGAATATCCAGGGCACTGATGAATAAATCAGGCCTGTTGGTGATTGGTTCGGTATAATTAACAGTTAATAGTGCTAGAACTATTTTATAGAAATCTCCCACCCGGTTGTAGGTTAACGTGTTTTTACCATAACAGGTGAAATAATTAGTTACATTCCAGGTGTCTGAGCCACTGTAACTTCCCTGAGGACTGCTGTTGGGTAAAATATTACCATTGAAAGTGTAAAAGCCGTCCTGACTTGCCAGGTGTATCACTTTTAATGTGGCATTATTTATGGTAGATCCTGTAGGCAGAGCACTTTCAAAATTCGAATTGCCTACATAATCCTCCTGATAATTTGCTGTGTCTGCGTCATGACCTAAATTTACCCAATACCTTATGATGTCGTTATCTCCATCATCATAGGCGATTATTAGGGTGATAAGCTTTATCCGCCCATCATATGAGCCTGATGTGTCCATATTGACTATATTGTTTTGTTGTATTAGGCTGGTGACATCATACCACAGGAGGTAATCACTGGTCACCCGATTACAGTGATCATTAATGATCAAAGCCTGAGATGTCCCAGATCCCATGGGATAGGTGTATGTGCTGCTTAGATACTCGTCCGCTATCTGCTGCCCATTAAAGGTTATATCCACATAAACATCTCTTGCCTCTTGCATGTGGCCAGAATACACTGCAGTATATAGTGTGGCTGATACTATTTGGGCATTATCAGGAAATGAATTAAATTCATAGGTCACATTTTTAGTTGTTCCTACACTATAGTAGCTATCCTCATAAAGTCCTCCGCTAACGGTCCCATTTAGAGTTGTAGTTAGGTTCTGACCTCCTACATAGGGATCTGCTGCTGCTGATCCACAAATAGTTAAAACCAGAGCAAATAATAAAACAAGGCTTAAAAAGTATTTCTTAGCATTTCTTTTCAATTATATCACCTAAACTTATGATTTTTTTCATAAATAATATTATTAAATATTCAAAATTCATAATAGAGGTTGGATATTATATTATTTAATACTTTTTATCATATAATTATTATTACTTTTCAATGGAAATCTCTACATTTAGTAATACTAAAAATAACCATTATTACTATTCGAATTTAAAAATAAGGATTGTTAATACTTTAAAATATTGATTAATTAGTAAAATTAACTAAGCTAAAAAAAAGGTAAGGAGAATAATTTTGATTAATTTCTCCTTAGAAGGAATTTATATTAGGATGTTCATCAAAGATTCCTTCATTTCCATCTATAGGTCTTTGATCTGGGATGGTCCAGTCGCTCCAGTAGTTACCAATGCTTCCTTGATAGAAGGTGTTACCAGTTCCATTTTGGGCTAGTGCCTGTAATGGATTGTTGTTGAAGTTGTTCTGGTAAATTGTGGTATTAGTTGCTGTGTCAAGGATTGTTCCAGCCCAGGTATTGTTTTGTAGGGTGTTGTGGTTTATGGTGTTTCCGTTGGAATTGTTTACTAGGTATATTCCCATCTGATTATTGCTTATGGCATTTATTTCGTTTATCAGATTATAATCAGCATTATCCAAAGCTATACCTGCAAAATTATTACCTGTTATGGAATTACCGCTAATTGTGTTCCCATCAGCTCCTCTCAGGAGTATTCCAATCACACCATTACTGGAAATAGCTGTATTACTGGTTATATGGTTTCCAGTGGAGCTTTCGATGTATATTCCGGTATCCTGGTTTTCATGTATGTTGTTGGATGTAATGGTATTGTTATTGGAGTTGTTTACCAGGTAAAGTCCTTCCATATTATTAGATATGTTGTTTGAGCCGTTTATAGAGTTTCCAGTAGCTTGATCTAAGCAGACTCCTACCCATCCATTACTCTGAATGGTATTTCCTGAAAAAGTGTTGGTACCGGAATCTCTTAGATATACTCCCATAATTCCATTAATGGAAATTGCGGTGTTGCTGGTGATTAAATTTCCTGTAGAACTATTTATAAGACTTATACCAATGTTAGTATTTCCGGTGATGTTATTTCCGGTGATGGTGTTACTAGTAGAGGTATTGGTCAAGTTTATTCCTTCCTGATTACCGGATATATTATTAGTTCCATTGATGGTGATTTCATCTGAGTTGTCCAGGGCTATTCCAGCCCAACCATTATTTAGTATACTATTACCGGTGATGGTGTTTCCATCAGCATTCCTTATAAGCACTCCTATTACACCATTATTTGATAGGGCAGTGTTGCTGGTGATGGTGTTACCTGTTGGGTTGTTGAGAATGGTTATTCCAGTGTCTGTGTTGTTATGTATGTTATTACCGGTGATTAAGTTGTTATTAGCTGTGTTTACTACCAAAACTCCCTCTACATTACCATTTATAATATTACCACCATTTAGGGTATTGTTGCTGGAACTGTCAATGCAAACACCTACCCAGCCATTGCTCTGGATATTGTTACCAGATAGTGTGTTGGTATTAGAATTTTGGAGATAAATACCCACAAAATTACTGGATATGCTATTGGCTATGAGGTTAACGTTACTTGCAGAATTTAAGTAAATTCCAAAGGAACTGGTTGAACCTGATAAAGTGAATCCCTGAATAGTGGAACCACTACCATCTGAGTTAATGGTTATGATAGATAAATCAGTGTTAACCGGGTTCACAGTCACAGAACCGACTGTGTTTAATGTTAAATGTTTGTTTACAGTTATGTTTTCATTGTATATGCCATCATGTACTGTAATTGTATCTCCATTTATGGTTAATACATCGTCTATGGCTTCCTGGATATTGGTATAGCTATTTCCTGTTCTGGTGTTGGTGACTGTGTTGTATGTGGTTATGAGTATGCTGTTCATAACGTACATGTTATCACCGTAACTGCTGGTGTTTCCTGGTGTGGGATCGAAGCTTTGTAGTCCTGCCTGGTTGTTACCCGCAAGCATAGCGTTGGTTACATCGTAGGTGCTGAAGCCTATCTGTGGGCTGCTGATGTAGTCATTCCAGAATCCGATGTATTCATTGCCGTTGAAGAAGAATTTGCTTTTACCTGAGTCTCCGGCTGATGCAAGGATGTTAATCACTTCTGCATTACTCAGATTAGATGTATTTGCACCTGTGAAATTTGCGTAGGCAGTGGCTTCTGCATCGTTAACGGAGTAAGTTTCTCTGCTGCACAGCATGTCGAATCCGTCGTTGATCCAGATTTTTTTATTACTGGTGTTGGGATCCTGATAGACTACCAGGAGGTATGCTCCGTAGATTCCGTAATCGTTGGTGTTGCCGGGTTCGGGTATGATGTTCATAGTGTTACCGGCGGTGTTGAATGCGCTGGTTACTTCATAGACATATAGGCCGTAAGGGTAGTTGTAGCTTCCGAATCCTTTTGTATCAACGTAGGTGGCGATGGGTGTGACCGTGCTGCCGTTGAAGGTCATGGTCCAGGCTGGGTGGCTTCCGTTTTTGTTATAGGTGTAGCCTTGGTATAGTCTTGCACTGACTACGGCGGCGCCTGTGGGTATGGATAGGTCGTTGGTGGTCCAGTTGTATGTTTTTTCTGTCCATTTTGCCCCGTTATAAGCGGTGTTTCCAGACGAGTATATTAGATCGTATTTTCCATCGAAGCTCTGTTGAGTTTCTATGTCGCTGCCTCCAGTGTATCTATTGCTTTTGTATCCGTTGTTGTAGACTGTTATATCGGTGGTGCGGGTGTTGTTGGATTCGTTGGATTCGGATATGATGTTAGATGGGTCGATGGTTGCGCAAACGGTTATGTTTGCACCGCCTGTATGTAATGCTGTATCAGTTATGGTTATGGATATGGTTGAACTTGCAGTTATGGCCGGTACAGCTTCAGTATAGGTGATTCCATTCACATCTACATTGATTGATGATGTTGGTGCATCTCCAGTTCCCTGATTTGCCACGGTTACCGATAGTAGGTTAGTTTCATTGGCGAATGGGTAATCACCCACCCCAACATTAGGACTGATCGCTGTTACCACTAAATCAGGCAGAGCTTCATTAACTGTAATGTAATTTGTTTTTGTTTCATCGTCACTGCCTTCAGATCCGGATACGGATAATTTAACAGTGTAGGTTCCGGGGTCATTGTAGGTGTAACTCGGATTTTGGAGTGAGCTATCAATTATTCCATCATTTGTAAAGTCCCAAGCATAGTTAGTAATATCTCCCGTTGACTGGTCGGTGAATTCCACTGTGAGAGGTTCAGTTCCACTTGTGGGATTCCCTATGAAGTTTGCTTCAGGAACAGCTGATACGGCCCCGCAAAAGATAAGTGCAAGGGCCAAAGTAAGAGTTATTATTAAAATTTGGTTATTTTTTGGTGAAATATTCTTCACCTCCTTTATTTTTTTTGAGTAAGTATGGTTCAAAATGTTGAGTATTACATTTTAGAAAAGAATAATCAGTTTATTCATACTTTAATCTTAATTCACCTCCATATTCTTGTTATTATAGATAGAAAAGAGGCTTAATATATAATACTTTTTATTTATTTTTTATTATTACTAGCATTGATTATTTGGTGTAGATCGTAATACTGGGTATGGTTGATTATTATGATTGGCATAATAACAGGAAGGTATATTTAAATTATAATATTTTATATGAGCAAATAGGAAAATCAAAAAAGATTAAAATAGATCATATTGAGATGGCTAGGAAGGAAATTTAATGTTCTTAGCCCTTTTGCACGAATATGATATCTGTATCGAAAGTCAATCGATATTGATGATCATTTTTGAAAATTCTTTTAGTGGCAAATTTAATGATCTTTATGTTTTGCTTGCTGTAGGGGAAGCTGACCCATATTAGATCTTCTGAGTTATTGTTCTTCAGGGTTTTTAATTTCCGTATAACTTCTGAATATTTGATATTATAATCACTCATCAAAATCCTTAAGTTATTTTTTTATTCCATTTGATTTTTAAAATTAAGGGCATCTCAAATACATTTGAGCGAAAAAGTATAATTTAGATGCCCTGTAATTGCCAATTTTTCTGTAGGAATCAAAATGCGTGGTTTGGATTCCTACTAAGGAGTCAAATGGCTAAGTAATAAACATAATTCATATCCTATATATAAAGTAATACTTGTTCGGGAATTACTCTTACAAACTAGGATTGGTTCTTTTAGTATATAATATTTTCTATCGGATTATTATTACTTATTTGGGAAAATCAGTCATTTATTATTAATCTGTCATGAAAAACTAATTAGGAAATGAATAAAAATATCATAATTGAGTTTTGAATCATTCAATTCATTTATAGTAATCAAATATTTAATTATTTTCTATAATAAAACCTTATCTCCCTTTATAGTGACTCCTTCCCGTTTTAACAATAATTTTTTCATTTCACTTCCACCAGCGTATTCTCCAATGGTCAGATCCGATTTAATAACCCGGTGACAGGGTATGATGAGGGGGAATGGATTTTTTCTAAGGGCGGTGCCCACCGCACGGTAAGCATGGCTTCCCAGTTTTTCTGCCAGGGATTTATAGGTTTCAACCTCACCATAGGGTATTTTAGATGCTTGTAATAGCACATCCCTCATAAAGGAAGTTTTATCTGGTGATTTATTTTTTGATTCAAAAACATCTAAATCAAGAATTTTCAGGTCTAATTTTTCATCTTTACCAGCATATAATGAGGTTATCTTTTTTACTAATTCCTCATATTTATCAGAAATTTCATAATCAGGATATTCTTCAGAAATCTCCTTTATTGCTTTTGTTTCATCCCGTTTCGGGAGTGAAATTTTTACTATCTTTCCGGTAATACTTGAAATTCCTATTGAGAAAAATAAACCATTTTCCTGATAATAGGAAATAATTACTTTATTAACAGCTGACTTCAGAATTATCATTCCCCATATTAAAAATAAATAGATGAATAGTTGATTTCTAATTATATGTTTTAGCATGGATTAATTTGAATTTTATATATGTATACGGAAGGTGTTGATGATTAGATCAATATCTTCCTGTTCATTATCCGATACGTCTGGTTTTATGGTGAAATGCAGGTAATAAAATAATTCATAGAGCATATAACCGACTATTATAATTACATTATTCGTGCCCATACTTTCACCCATTAAAAAAAAGGCATTAGTTTTACCCATCCGGGATGTATTTTGGGTGGTGGTGGTTATATTTTGATATTCAAAAATTTCATCCCAAATTTTTATTAAATCATCAAAGGAGAGATCTTCTAAATCAGATTTTTTGTATATGGTAAGTTTTACACTCAGATTGGGGTTGTGTCCTTCATATTTTTCATCAGTGACTAGGGTTTTGATGATCCAGTTATTCGGATAATTAAAGGAAATAGATCCGTTACTGAATTGAGTAAATTCTCCATGATAATCTAAAGATCTTATTCTAATAATAGCTTCCTCAGCTTTTTGCCTGACAAAAATGGTATCGTCATCCAGGGCATTTATCAGCGCATCAATAGCTCTTAAATCGCCAATTTTACCTAAAGCTTCAGCAACTCTACCTCTAACATATCGATTCCTATCTTCTTTCCTCTTTTTAGATAAAACTTCTATAAATGGTTCTACAACTTTTTTATCACCAATTTCTCCCAGAACTTTGGCTGCTTTGCTTCTAATGTACCAATCTTTCTCATAAAAAAGGTCCATAAGCGGGTTAAAAGCCTTATCACCCATATTCGCCAGGACGTCAATTGTTTTTCTTCTTACATCACTATCTTCATCACTTAAAAGATTTAAAAGTGGTTTTATCGCTCTTTCATCCCCAATTTTTCCCAGGGCTACAACTGTGTTTTTCCTCACTCTCCATTCTTTATCTTCTAAAGCAACTATTAAAGGATCTACACCCTCTAATGTCCTCAATTTCCCCAATGATTGGGCAGCACTCTCCCTAACATTCCAGGAATCACTTTTTAAGGCTTCAATTAGCGCATCTACTGCTGATAAATCTCCTATTTCCCCTAGGGCCCAAGCTGATTTCCAGCGAACCTCCAAATCATCATCTTCCTTCATAGCATATATTAATGGCTTAACAGCTCTTCCATCGCCTATTTTTCCCAATGCTTCTGCAGCGAACTCCCTAACCGTACCTAAAATTGGATTATCTGATTGCCATTTTTCATACTTCAGTGATTGGATTAGTGGTACAATAGCCCTGGAGTCTCCTACTTTTTTAAGAGATCTGGCAGCTTCCTTACGTATAAGATAGTCATCATTATCCAGAGCTCTTATAAGGCCTTCAACATCTTTATTTTTTTCCAAGGTGTTTACATCTGGATAGTAATCATCATCACTCAATCTAATCCCTACTTGAAGGTTAATTATTTTCTAACGATAAAAACTTAATTTTAGCTGATTTATTAGTTAATAAAAGTTATATAAAGTATTATATTTATCTTATCAACGGTTAAAATATTCATTTGGTAGCCTAAAAAAAATGTCGAAAGTTTATTAGATTTACAAGAACTCTTTAATTAACTTTAAAAGATGGGGATGTTTTCCCAGAAATTTTACCGCTCCTAATTTGGAAAATTTTTCAGAGTGATTGGTGACGAGATACTCCGCCAAAGCGTTCATATCCTTATCACTGAGTTTATCAGCGGCTCTTCTATATTTTAAGGATGTTTTAAGACCATCTTCAAACTTATCTCTCCAGAGGACATCATACCTCTGTAAGGTCTTTGCTGATGTATCTTCCATTTTAATGGCTTCAGCTGCAACTTCACCAGCAATTTTAGCACAACTTGTCACTATATGAATCCCCCCTCCTGTAATGGGGTCTACTTGTCCTGCAGCATCTCCTACAACCATTAAACCATCAGTAAAGGTTTTACCAATTGGTCCGGATAGGGGCACTCCTCCTATGTTCAGTTCCACTGGTGTGGCATCGAGGTTTGCTGTGAATTTTTTAAGATAATGATAGGCAGTGTTTTTGGAGCTTCTAACTCCTAAACCTAAATTTGCACTGTCTTCTCCCTTGGGGAATATCCATAAATATCCGCCGGGAGCTATTTCTCGTCCGAAGTAAAAGTGCAGCCATTGTGGGTCAACATCTAAACCTACTAGTTCAAACTGGGCGCAGGAACCAATATCTTTGGGTTTTTTTGGATTTTCCAAACCTGCTAAGCGGGCTATGTTTGATTCAACTCCATCGGCAGCTATGACTATATCCGCATGTATTTCCATGGTCTTCCCAAGATGTTTAGCAACTACTCCGCATACTCTTCCATCTTTTATAATTAGATCTTTGGCTGTGGTTTTAACCATAATATCTGTCCCGGCCTTGGCCGATTGGATGGCCAGATGTTTATCAAAGATCTTCCGGTCCAGCACATAGCCTTTTGATGGGGATTCAATGTTTAAATTGTCAACCATCAGTCCATATTCAAAGATGTTGATTTCTCTGCCATCAGGAGCATGGGCCATGGCACCTTTAATTTCGCTGCAGATAAATTTTTTTTTAGGCTTCATATCCAATGTTTTGAAGGTTGAATAGGTTGTTCCCCCGGCACATTGGACGGGTGTACCAATTTCCTGCCTTTTTTCAATCATCAAAACATCTAGATCATTTTGGGATGCAATTAAAGAAGAAACAGAACCACCTATACGTCCCCCTACCACTATAACATCATATTTCATAGATAGTCCTCCTCTTGATTAAGGGCGCCTAGTGGACATACTATGGTGCATTTGCCGCAATCATCACATCCTTCTATTATAATTATTTCATTTTCATCTTGTTTGAGAATTTCATGGGGGCATACAGCAACACAGGCAGCACAGTATCCGCATCTATCCGCTTTATATTCCATGGGATTCACCAGACAATATATTATGTTTAATATATGGATTTTTATTCTTTTATAGATAATCTAAGTATTATTATGATATTTAAGATATATTTAAATATTATTTAGGTAGGAAATTCATTGAAAATAAATTATTTCATTAACAAACTATTTATATTAAAATAATACCTCAATTTATCCATTTATAATGGTTTGAAACCTTATAATTTAATTATTACTTTACCGTTAACTTAATATAGTATGTAAACCCAAGTTCGTTGTATGCAGGGGTGCCCGAGCTGGCCAAAGGGGGTGGACTTAAGATCCTCTGGCGTAGGCCTACGTGGGTTCGAATCCCATCCCCTGCATTTTAATAACTTTATATCTATTTTAGACTGAATAGATGGTTTGTTAATAAAAATAATTTAAAGCCTTTAAGGGGTCAAAAGTCACATTTATATATTGTATCCTGATAGAATCATATTGTTGCCTCAGTGGCTCAGCCGGTAGAGCGATGCCTTGGTAAGGCATAGGTCGGGGGTTCGAATCCCCCCTGAGGCTTAATTTTTAATTTTACTTGATAATTAATGATTTTTATTTTTATTAATGAAAAAAATCTGTTAAAAATTTAAAATAAGATAATGATTTAAATATTATTATAATTGGAGGATTTTAATTGGAAAGAAAGATCATACAGTTATCTGATATACATTTTGGTGAGAAAACATTCTCTCATGACCTTAAAAATAATGCTTTAAAACAGATTGAGGATGAAAATCCAGATCTGATTATAATATCTGGGGATCTAACTAACAGGGGTTATGCGCATGAATATAGTGATGCTTCTACTTTTCTTGATGAATTAAAGACTGTTACCAATGTTCATGTTATTCCTGGTAATCATGATGCCCGTAATGTTGGTCTGGTCCATTTTGAAAAGCTGATTGGTGAGAGAAAATTTTTACATATAGATAAAAATGGAGGATTTGCCATTATTGGTCTGGATTCTTCTGAACCTGATATTAATGATGGACAGATCGGTATTGATCAGATGTTATGGCTGCAGGCAGAACTGGAGAAGATACCTGATGATCTGTGTAAAATAGTAACCTTCCACCACCATCTATTACCCATACCCCATACCGGACGGGAAAGGAATATTTTACTTGATTCCGGCGATTTACTGAGGGTTTTCATAGCTAATGGTGTTGATTTTGTTTTAAACGGCCATAAACATGTTCCTAACGTATGGATGGTGGAGAATATGGTTACTTTAAATTCAGGGACAGTAACCACCCGTAAGTTAAGGGGTGAAACTTTTCCTTCCTATAATCATCTGATTATAGATGAAGGGGAGATATTTGTTAATATTATAAATACTGAAACAGGATATAAAAGGGAGTTGGCGCGTTATTCAGTTCAGGTAGAGGGGGATGAATATAATATCTGCTCACACAAACATAATTTTTTACATCCAAACCAATTTTAATTGATTAGATATTTTTTTATATTTAAATAATAGATTAATAAAGAATAGTAAGAAAAATTCTTGTGAAAAAATAATTTGGAAGATCAACGAGTTATTCTAATTTTGAAAGATGATAAGATGGCAAAAAGTTTAGATATTTTAATGGCTGGTTTAATAGCTGGTATTGTGGCCTATACCACCTCTCAATTGGGTATTGGTGGTACTGTTTTAGGCGCGGTTTTAGGGTCTATGTTATACCAACTAATGTCCCATTTTATAAAAGATCCTGTGGAAAATGTTAGAACCCAGAAGGTGGAAAGGGAGATTTTCTATGTATTCCCGCTGGTTATTATGCTGTTAATAGAACTAATATACTTATTATCATCCATTTATAACAGTCCGGAGCAGATATTCTTTGCACTGGAAAGTGCCACCGGTGGAAATCTCTTTAAATTCATGGGTATAGGCTTGATAATAATGGGATTATTCCCCATAATACAGCCAAAGAGGATAAAAAAGCTTTATGGATATATCTTATTGGTTATAGGTGTTATAAAGCTTTTAGTAGGGTTTGTAGATGTTAATACTCCTATTGTAATGTTATATGCGCCCTTGTATTATCAGTTGAATGAGATATTTTCCCTAGTCATCATAGGTGCCTTAGTATATGTGATCTTTGCTATTGGTAAAGAATCGGTGCAGTTGTATTATACTAGGGATGAAGATAAAGATAATGAAGTTAGTGATGAGGAAAAAGATCGATGATGCCTTCTCTATGAATATCCTCATTTCATCACATATGTATTCAGATTTTGGTAATGATAAAATGACTAAAAAGGCCAATAGTACCTTGAAAGCTGTGCTGGATGTTATTTTATATGAGAATCCAGCTACTCAGGATGAAATTGCCGAGAAATTGGGTTTGACCAGAAGATATGTAACTAAACTACTCCAGCCATTGGTGAAAAGGGGAGTAGTTAAAAGGGCATATATCCTGGATTTGAAGAAGTTCGAAGAATTTTCTGATATGTTCGATGAAGAACCCACTTCCCGGGAACATGCTGGCAGCTACCTTATCAATGAGATGATCAAGACCATGGCAGAACAGGTCTGTAAACAATTCGATCTGTCATTCAATTCTTTTACCAAATATGATGAAAACATGGCTGATGAAGCTCTTAAAATGGATTATACTACTAATAATATGCTGGAGAAGATTCGGGCATCTGTGGACACAGTCATATCCATAAATCCCTACTCTGAGTTCAGTAAAACCATGGTTTTCAGTGAGATTGCCAATGATCTGGAGAGAATAGCTGATCACACTTCTCAAATAGCTAATTTTGTTTTAAGCGGATGTTATAAGGTGGATCAGGAGATGATGGAAACATTAACCTCCATGTATGAAACATCTCGTAAAATGGTTAAATATTCAATGAAAGCATTTCTTAATGAGGAACTAGATTATAAGGATAAAATTATGGACAATGAGGAGAAGATACATTCCTTGCAGAGGAAAGCGTTGAATAATATTGCCGCCCAGATGGCAGAGGATGATATTATTGATAAAGATCGTTCAACCTATTATTTATCTTTATCTCGGGTTGTTAAGTCTTTTGAAAGAATTGGAGACATATCTGTTGAGATTATTGATACTTCCAGGGAGTTTTACCGAAATATTCCCCGAACCACTACGCCGGAACGTTTCAGACATAGGATTTAAGTTTGGTGCTCTGTTTTAGAAGTAATATTTTTGTTCTTATTTTGACTTAAATGAGTTCACACTTCAACAGATATAGTTCACAAATAGTGTAAATATTAGGATTTACTTTCTTTATTTTTATTTTTTGATAATTTTTATATGCTTTTTGCATATTGATGTTCGTAAAATATGAACTTTTATTTTTTATTAGGTTATTATTGATTAAAATTATTCACTTTATGTGTTATAATAAACACAAATAGTAACATTTATATAGGTTTGAGCCAACTTTAAGCATGAGGTGAGTTAATGGAGAGAAAATATATAATCGGAATAATAGTTCTTCTTGTGTTAATTGTCGGTGCTTATATGGTTTTTGCCGGTGGCAATAAACAAGAAAGGATCACAATAGCAGGTTCAACATCAGTACAGCCAGTAGCTGAAAAATTGGCCCAAGCATACATGCAGAAACATCCCAATGTAAAGATAACAGTGCAGGGAGGAGGTTCTGCAGTTGGTCTGAAGAGCGTTCAGGACGGTACAGCAGATATCGGTACCTATTCATCCAAGCTCAAAGACAATGAATCAGCAGGCATAACCTCCTATGAGATCGCAAAAGATGGGATTGTAGTAGTGGTAAACAATGCTAACTCGGTAAATGATCTGACCACAAACCAGACTAAAGAGATATTCGGTGGTAACATCACAGATTGGAGTGCTGTTGGTGGAACTAGTGGGACTATAAATGTTGTAACTAGAGAAGATGGTTCTGGGACTAGAGATGCTTTTGTTAGCTTGGTTATGGGTGGAAAAAATGGAACAGCCATACTTAAGACAGCAGTGGTTCAAAGCTCAACTGAAGCAGTTAAACAATCTGTAAAAGGAGATCCCAATGCAATTGGATACATATCACTAGCAGACCTCAGTGGGGATGTTAAAGCAGTGAAAATCAATGGAGTAACTCCTTCAGAGCAAACCATATCAGATGGTACCTACAAAATCCAAAGGCCCTTCTTGTTTTTAACTAAAGGTCAAGCAAAAGGCGCAACCCTTGATTTCATCAACTGGGTTTTAAGTCCGGAAGGCCAAGCCATAGTTAAAGAAGCAGGTGCAGTTCCAGTAAAATAAAATCAAAAATTATGTGAAATAAACAAATTTTTTGATAAATAACTTAAGGTGATCACAGGGGTTAATTTTAAATTAACCCCTGATAATCCATACAAAGTCAATTATATAACAATAAATGATAAAAATTAAAAAAATAAAGGAGTATAGGGGTTTAAAAATTTAATAATCGCCATTTTTAAAATGTGATATTACATTCACCGTGTAAATTTAAATATTGGTAGTCAATATTATTCTCAACGGTGAATAAAAAATGAGCTCGAAATATATCCTAGCAATTATTGCAATCATCATAATAATCGGTGCTTATTTAACCTTAACCACTGAAAACCAATACGAAAGGATTGAAATAGCAGGTTCAACATCTGTGCAGCCTGTAGCAGAGGAATTAGCCCAGGCATACATGAAAAAACATCCTAATGTTAAGATCAATGTTCAGGGCGGAGGTTCAGGTTTGGGCATTAGAAGTGTTACCCAAGGAATTATTGATATAGGAACCAGTTCCAAGGAACCCAATTCCAATGAATCAAAAGGTTTGAACAAGTATTTAATAGGTAAAGATGGTATAGTCGTGGTGGTTAATCCAGAAAATCCGGTTGAAAACTTAACCAAATCCCAGATCAGAGATATTTATAACGGTAATATCACCAACTGGAAAGAAGTAGGTGGAATAGACGGAAAAATAAATGTTATAACCAGGGAAGATGGATCAGGTACAAGGAGTGTTTTCCAGAAAATTATCATGGGCAAAACATCAATAAAAGGGGATGCTGTGGTTTTAACATCCACAGAATCAGTGGCCCAAGCTGTGGATGGAGATCCTAATTCAATTGGATATATTTCCATAATCAGCTTCAAAGGAAATCTAAAAGCAATAAAGGTTGATGGGGTGTATCCTAATGAGGAAACCATTTCCAATGGATCTTACCCTATACAAAATCCTTTCCTTTTTTTAACAAAAGGAAACCCGCATGGTGTAGTTGAGGACTTCCTGAATTTCTGTCTAAGTCCGGAAGGCCAGTCCATTGTAAAATCCGAAAAAGTGATACCTGCTTGACTAATATAAAGTAATATTACGGCTAAATAATGAAATTTATTATTATATAAACTCATACAATCCATTTCAGAGGCTAGTTTATGTCAAGAGAAACTGATGAATTTCTAATTGAAAAGGGACTGTTTTTAACAGCTATTTCATCTGTAATAATAATTGCACTGATAATTGTATTCATTTTTTGGGAGGGTTATCCTGCTATTTTAAATGTTGGATTCTTTAATTTCATATTCGGTATGGATTGGAGCCCTTCAAATGGTCTTTACGGAGTTTTTCCCATGATTATAGGTTCATTAGCCATAACTGGTTTGTCTTTATTAATGGCAGTACCATTAGGTGTATTTTGCGCCATTTTCATGGCAGAAATAGCTCCTGGTAAAATGCGAAAAATATTAAGACCTACCTTACAGACCCTATCCGGTATTCCTTCGGTGGTTTATGGTTTTTTTGGACTGATCATCCTGGTACCCTTCATGAGGGTGCAGTTTGGAGGAACAGGCTTCAGCATGTTAACCGCATCCATCATACTAACCGTTATGATACTACCTATAATTGTTAGTGTTTCTGAAGACGCCATAAAATCCGTTCCAGGTGAATATAAGGAAGCATCCCTTGCTCTAGGAGCTACCCATTGGCAAACCATAAAAAATGTTATATTTCCTGCGGCAATTCCAGGGGTTATCACATCTATAATTTTAGGAATGGGCCGGGCCATTGGAGAAACTCTAGCCATAATCATGGTGGCAGGTAATGTTGTACAGATACCTACTTCCATTTTGGATCCGGTTAGAGCATTAACTTCTAACATAGCCATAGAAATGGGTTATGCCACAGGAACACATTATAATGCATTATTCGCTACAGGAATAGTTTTAATATTTATGATACTCATTTTGCTGGTAATTGCAAATTACTTCCACTACAAAAAGAAGGTTACTGTAGGGGGAGGATATTTATGAGAAAATCTTTTAATGAGAGTTTGAATGTTATTTATTCTATTTATCTTGAAATAAACGATTATAACCGGAGGATCTGAAGATGTACCGTATATTATCCCCAAAAATATCTCAGAAGATTATGAAATCTATTTTCTGGATATCAGGTTTAATAACCATATTCATATTGTTGATAATAATCGGTTATATAATCTTAAAAGGTTTACCAGTAATTAATCTGGAGTTTCTATTTTCAGACCCCATAGACTCTGGTAAAGCTGGCGGAATATTTCCCATGATAATTTCCACGGCGTATGTTACCTTAATAGCTTTATTAGTAGCCACTCCTCTCGGTGTAGGGGCTGCGGTTTATCTAGCGGAATATGCTGGTGAAGGCAGATTAGTGGCAGCCATCAGGTTCGGAGCAGAAACCCTTTCCTCTATTCCCTCTATAATTTTCGGATTATTTGGTCTGGCATTCTTTGTGATCTATCTGGATATGGGATGGAGTGTATTGTCTGGTGGCCTTACTCTTGCTTTAATGGCATTACCTACAATATTAGCAGCATCAGAGGTTTCAGTTGAGTCAGTTAACAAATCATATAGTGAGGGAAGCCTTGCATTGGGAGCTACCAAATGGCAGACAGTTTATCAGGTTATAGTGCCTGCAGCGATGCCCGGAATAACCACGGGGATAATACTGGGTATGGGTAGGGCAATAGCTGAAGCAGCAGCCATCCTATATACGGTAGGGGCGGCTTTAGCCATTCCCATATCCTTAATGGATCCAGCAAGACCTCTTCCATTACACCTTTACATATTAGCTACGGAGGGTATTTCATTGGATAATGCCTATGGAACGGCAGCAGTTTTAGTCATCATAATTTTGATAATAACTGTAGTAACCAATACTCTAGTAGATAGATACACCAAGAAGATGATGGGGCGATAATAAATGGATTACAGAATAGAAGTTGAAGATTTAAACGTTTACTTTGACGAATTACACATATTAAAAGATGTAAGTCTTAAAATACGAAAGAACATGGTAACTGCCCTTATCGGGCCTTCAGGATGTGGTAAATCCACGTTCATACGCACCCTTAACCGGATGAATGATCTTATAGACACGTTTAAGATGGATGGTACAGTTCTACTGGATAGAGAGGATATCTATGATCCTAAAGTAGATGTGGTGGAGCTCCGTAAGAGGGTGGGAATGGTATTTCAGAAACCGAATCCTTTCCCTAAATCCGTTTTCGACAATGTAGCTTATGGTTTGAAGGTGCATGGCGAGTCAGATAAAGATGTATTGAATGAAAAGGTGGAGGAAAGTTTAAAAGCAGCCGCACTATGGGATGAAGTCAAAGAAAAGCTTGATAAATCAGCCATGGGTCTTTCCGGAGGACAGCAACAGAGATTATGCATCGCCAGAACCATTGCAGTTGAACCAGAGGTAATATTAATGGATGAGCCTTGTTCAGCTTTAGATCCCATATCCACCACTAAAATAGAGGATTTAATACATAGGCTGAAGAAAGATTATACCATCATAATCGTGACTCATAATATGCAACAAGCAACCCGTGTATCCAAACACACGGCATTTTTCTTACATGGGGAGATAATAGAAAGCGGACCAACTGATAAAATATTCATAGAACCCTGTGATAAGAGAACTGAGGATTATATAACCGGTAGATTCGGTTAAAAGAACATTAAGAATCTAATTAATATTATCAACTTCATATAATGAGGTATAAAAATGGAGAGAAAATATCCCAGGATATTGTTTAGAAAAAGATTGAATCAATTAAGAGAATATGTGGAAGAAATGGGTATAGATACCCTTAAAGCGTATAGAAAGGCTTTAAAGACGTTCTTTGATTATGATGAGGATCTGGTGAAGGAGGTTATTGAAGCCAGTGAAAAAATCCAAAAAATGAATTTTGATCTGGAACATAAGACCATGAGCATCATAGCCGCCGAACAACCAGTAGCTAGTGATTTAAGATTCATCGAGGCATCACTGAAGGTTGGAAGTCATTTTCAAAGGATGGGGGGACTGGCATCCAACATAGCAGAAGTGTCTAGGCATATTAAGGATGAAGATATTCCTGAAAAACCTATGAATGATATTCAGCATATGGCCGACATTGTAGAAAGCATGATCAGTAAGAGTATATCCGCATTCACCAATCAGGATATGGGTATTGCCCGAGGACTGCACCGTGATGATGATAAAGTAGATGATTTATTTGACACTGCTCTAAAGGACATCACAGATAGTATGTTCGAGGAGAAAGACGCCATATACTACATGATTTACCTACTCTTTGTAGCTCGTTTCCTGGAAAGGATAGCTGACCGGGCGGAAAGTATTGGTGATCGAACCATCTTCATGATAACCTGTGAAAAACCCTAAACAGGTTTTATATTCTTTTTTTTTAATTTATAAGTTATTTATTTCTGAATTTATTAAATCAATAAACTTTTTTCAAAATAAATCACATATATATCATCATGGTAGAAGAAGATGCTCTTAAAAAATATAAGGAAAAGAGAAATTTCATAGATACACCTGAACCATTTACCAATACCAAAGCATCACCAGATAAGCCAAAATTCGTAATTCAAAAACATAATGCCAGCAGATTGCATTATGATTTCAGGATAGAAGTTGGTGGAGTTTTAAAATCATGGGCCGTACCCAAAGGACCTTCCACTGATATCAGTCAGAAAAGACTGGCCATTCCCACAGAAGACCATCCCATTGATTATATAGACTTTGAGGGGATAATTCCCCCCGGTAATTATGGAGCAGGCACGGTGATAGTCTGGGATGCTGGGTCTTACTATAATTTAAATATAAAAGAAGGCAAGGAAACATCACTCCCGGAATCAATTGAAAAAGGACATTTAGAGATATTTCTAGAAGGTGAAAAACTGCGAGGGGCTTATGCACTGATCCGGACAGGAAGAGAAGGGAGAAAATTCTGGCTATTTTTAAAGATGAAGGATGAATATGCTGATAAAAATGATATCCTACAGGAAAGACCGGAATCTGTCTTAACTGGAAGGATGATAGAGGATATAGAAAATAAGGATTAATAATTTTTAATTTAAAAAAGGATATTCTGGATTTATTTAAAAAAATTTTTATGATATTTATTTTAAATCATGGTCTAATTATTGAACTGGCATGTCTATCAGCCCAGCACTGAATACATACTCCAACAGGTAATCCAGCGGTATGTGTATCTGCATATTCTATTTTAACATCTAATGCAGTTGTATTTCCACCCAGTCCCATAGGTCCTATTCCAGTTGCGTTAATCTGTTCTAATATCTCTTTCTCCAGCATGGCAATTCTTTCCTCTGGATGTAATACACCAACTTCTCTTAACAGGGCTTTCTTAGCAAGTTTCATAACCAGATCAGAGGAGCCACCAATACCCACTCCCACCACAATAGGTGGACAGGGCTTACCACCAGCTTTAATAACCGTATTCAGAACGAAGTCTTTAATACCTTCTATACCATCACCAGGCAGTCCCATTTTCAGAGCGTTATTATTTTCTGATCCGAAACCCTTAGGAAAAACAGTGAGTTCTAAGTGATCTTCTTCGATTAGCTGGATATCTACCTGAGGGATACCTAAACCAACATTGTTACCAGTGTTTATTCTACTTAACGGATCCACTACATTGGGTCGTAAGGGTATGGTATTTGTAGCTCGCTCTACACCTTTCCGAATACCTTCATACAGGTTCTCCACTTCCACATTACCCAGCTTTACAAAAACGATGGGAAGACCCGTATCCTGACACATGGGAATTCCCATTTCATTGGCTGCTTCTATATTCTCCAGGATAGCCTCCAAATTTAACTTACCAATATCACTCTTTTCTTTACTATAGGCATTTTCTAGGGCTTTTTTGACATCAGATGGTAATCTTATAACTGCTTCCTTGTATAATTTACAAATAGTCTCTTTAATTTGTTCCTGGGTGATCATAGTTGGTCTTTTTATTAATTATTGAAAATAAGTTAATTAAATATAAAAAAATAAATACTGTGAAATATTGTCTCAGTATTTCATTATCATCTTTATTTTTTCCAGTTCTTTAGCTAACTTATCCCTTTTATCATATAATAAGTCCTTAGAATCCATTTTAAGGGCATTAGTAGGGCAGCTTAATACACAGATTGGTTCTTCCTGGTCTATGCATAGGTCACATTTCTTAGCAACACCCGATTCATTAATATTAATAGCACCAATAGGGCAGGCATCTCGGCAAAGACCACAGCCAATACAGCGGTCCTCATCTACTATGATAGCTCCATCTATCTCCTCTATAGCACCTTCTGGGCAAACCTTAAGACAAGGGGCTCTGTCTGGTGAGCAATGCAGACAGAATATGGGTACTCCATTGACCACACGTATAGCATTTTGAGGACAGTTTCTCTCACATTTAGAGCATTCTTCACAAAGTTCTGGAATTGATATAAGCTCTTTCATGTTAGTCCCCCTTATTTAATGATTTTTTTGCCCGTGTGTTGGTGGTTAAGATATTCACGAACTGGCTTTGTTTTTTCTTTTTACCTACTCCGGAAAGTTTATCCAGGTACTGTTTTTGTTTTTCCATTTTAAGTTTTTCAGTATCCACCAGTGATATGGCTCTTTTGGAACAGGCCTTGATACAGGCTGGTGTGTCCTGATCAGGGCATTGATCACATCTTTGTGCTTTTTTATCATGAATAACTACAGAACCAAAGGGGCAGACCATCATACACAGTCCACAGCCAATACATTTATCTTCATTTATCCCCTCTTCGGTTATTGCTTCTGTGGGACATATTATCTTGCAGGGAGCGTCTTCGCAGTGCTGGCAGATAATGGGGTAGAATGATCCTTCCACTTCCCTGATCATTATTCGGGAAGCGCCGTAAATTCGGGCGCAGGCATCTTCACAATCCAGACAGCCATCACAGAGTTCTGGTTGAGTAAGTATCTTATCCAAAATTTATGCCCCCTTAAATCTTGAGTTCAGCACAGATCTGATCCACATAATTTTGAATCCTTTCTTTTTCTTCATCTGCCAAGTGTTTAAATCTTTTCTGGGATTCTAGATAGACATTCACTGGTTTTCGCTGCATTGGTCGGTAAGTAACTTTAAATTCACCATCTACGATCTCATATAATATCCATGATCCAGTTTCCACAGCTAATCTACCTAATTCTATGGTTTTGGAGGGATCGTAACCCCATCCTGTGGTGCAGGGCTGGTGAAGGTGTATGTAGGCTGGTCCGTCTGTCTCTTTTGCCTTTTTAACTTTGTTCATGAAATCTTCTGGGTAGGAGATTGATGCAGTAGCTACATAGGGTACTCCATGGGCGGCCATGATCATGGGTATGTTCTTTTTAGGTTTATCTTCACCAAAACTTTCTTTTCCATGGGGAGAAGTGGTGGTTGATGCACCATAAGGGGTAGCTCCACTTCTTTGAACTCCGGTATTCATATATGCTTCGTTATCATAACATATGTAGATTATATTATGTCCTCTTTCCATAGCCCCTGATAAGGCTTGTAATCCTATATCTGCGGTTCCACCGTCTCCTGCAAAGGCTACAACGTTAACATCACTTTTACCCTGTGATTTTAGGGCCCTTTCAACTCCTGATGCTACGGCAGCCGCGTTTTCGAAGGCAACGTGTATCCAGGGTATCTTCCAAGCAGTTTCTGGGTAAGGGGTAGTTATAACTTCCAGGCAACCGGTTGCAGATACGGCTACGGTGTTTTCTCCCAGCATCTTAAGTGCTAATCTAACACCTATGGTGGCACCGCATCCAGCGCAAGCTCTATGTCCTGGTGCTAGAAATTCTTCTTCAGGTATTTCCATAATTATTCCTCCTCCTTAAGTCCGACCCACGTAATCACATCAGGTTCGGTTGGATTTCTGGTTTGCTTAATAATGTTAATTATATCTTCTGGAGAAACATCACGTCCTCCCAATCCTAAAATGAAACTGGATGCATCTACATCTATTTTTGCTTTTATTTCGTTGTATAAAACACCTCCAATACTGAAGGATATGTTTTTATCTAAAACAGCAATTCTATGTGCATTTTTCACTGCTTGATATATGTCCTCTTGGGGGAATGGTCGGAAGGCTATTACCTTCAAGAGTCCTACTTTTTCGCCTTTTTCTCTAAGATCGTCTATAACAGCTTTGATAGTACCACATATAGATCCCATGGCAACTAAAATAATTTCAGCATCTTCGCATCGGTAGTTTTCAACCAAATCATATTTCCTGCCGAAAACCTCTTCAAATTCTTTATTAACCGTTCTTATAACTTCTTTAGCCCTTTCCATAGCTACTTCCATATCATATCTAGCTTCCATGTAATAATCAGGGTCGGTGAAGGTTCCCAGGGACATGGGGTCCTTTGGATCCAGATAAGCATGTTTTGGTTGATAAGTCGGTAAGAAATTATCAACATCCTCCTGATCAGGTATATTCACCGGCTCCACAGTGTGGGTCAATATAAAACCATCTATACAGATCATACTGGGGAGCAGTACATCTTTGTTTTCAGAAATTTTATAGGCCTGAATAACAAAATCAAGTGCTTCTTGAGCGTTTTCAGCAAAAAATTGCATCCATCCACTATCTCTCTGGGAGATTGAATCTTGTTGGTCGTTCCAAATACTTAATGGGGCGGATAATGCTCTATTAGCGTTACCCATCACTATGGGATTTCTCAATCCTGCTGCGGCAAATAATATTTCATGCATTAAAGCCAGACCTTGTGAAGAGGTGGCTGTAAATGTTCTTACTCCGGTTCCTGATGCACCTACTGCGGCACTTATGGCGCTATGTTCGGATTCAACTCTTATATATTCTGCTTTTAGATCTCCGTCTGCCACAAATGAGGCCAAGTATTCTGAGATGGAGGTTTGGGGAGTTATGGGATAAACTGGAATAACTTGTGGTCTAGCTAGTCTAACCGCTTCGGCCAATGCTCTGTTTGCAGAGATAACTTTGATCATTTATTCCCTCTCCATTTTAATAGCTTTTACCGGGCATTCTTCAGCACAAATCCCGCAGCCTTTGCAGTAATCATAATCTATGTCATAATCTTTATTTATGCAGCCTTCTGGACAAAAAAGAATACAGTTTTCACAATCTATACATTTTTCTTTGTCTAAAATGGGTTTAAATGTTCTCCAGCTACCTGTTTTGTAATTTTTGCTGCTTCCAGGTTCTTTAACAGTAGCTCCTATGGATGTCATGAAATCACCTATATTTTATTTTTTCGTATGCAACTTGGACGGCTTTCGCGTTCTTTTCACCTATTTTACCGGGAAAAGTTTCCTTAGTGGTATTTATAATAGAATCCGCTGTAACCACATTGGTTGCACCGGCAAATGCTCCCAGCATAACCGTATTTACTATGGGCACACCCAGTATGTCCAGGGCAATTCCGGTAGCATCTATATTATAAGATTCTATATTTTTATTGAAATCAATTTCATTCTTTGAATTAATTAAGACTTTACCCTTTTCTTTAAGCCCAGATAATACATCTACAGCTTCTAATATTGTTTCATCTAAAACAATTACATAATCAGGGTTATAAACTTGATATCTCCTTCTTATGGGATCATCAGCTATTCGTGTGAAAGCCATAACCGGAGCTCCTTTTCGTTCAGGACCGAAGAAAGGAAATGCTTGACAGTATTTACCGTCTTTAAATGCTGATTTTGCTAATATTTCAGCAGCTGTAACGGCACCCTGTCCTCCACGTCCATGAAAGCGTATTTCAATCATGCAGTTTTACCTCCATTCAACATAGTTAATCATTACAAATTGTAATATATATACGTGTTGGTCAATGATATGATAGAGGTAAAAACATGAAAATTCTAATCCTGACTGGAAAACTGGCCAGTAAATTAGTCCAGAATGCAGCATCTGCATCTAAACAGGAAGTTGAAACTTTCATAATAGACATACCTATAGCTGCATTTTTAACACCTAAAAGAATTATCCAAGAATTAAATAAGTTAGATCAGGAATATCTAAGATCATTCGAGGTCATAATCACCCCCGGATTAATAAGAAAAGATGTTAATACTGTAAAGGAAAAAATAGGCATCCCCACCTATAAAGGACCGAAGGATGCTGCGGATCTACCGGTGGTCCTGGAGATGATAGAAAAACTTAAACTATCTTCCCAAATCCCAGCAGATAAGCTGATTGAGGATGAACTAAGAAAAAGAGCTTTAGAATTCATAGAAAATTTTGAAAAAGACCAAAAAAATGTTAATAAACTCTTAAAAAAACCAGAAAATATTCTGGTAGGTAACTTACCCGTAGGTGAAGACTTTCCCATGAGGGTTCTTGCTGAGATAGCCAACGCACCGTTACTTACAGAAGAAGATCTCCTAAAGAGAGCCAGATATTACTTAAAAAATGGGGCAAACATGATAGATATAGGAATGATAGCTGGGGAATCTTTGGAAAATAAAATACCATCCATGGTTAAATTATTAAAAGATAATTTAGATGATATTCCGGTAAGTATTGACACCCTAAATCCTGCTGAAATAAATGCAGCTATAAAATCAGGAGTGGATCTAGTTTTAAGCTTAGATCATGGTAATTTAAATGAAACACTACCACTAATAAAGGAATACAAAATTCCCGCAGTAATATTACCAACAGATTTCAGCAGAAACTGCACACCAAACACTGTTGAAGATCGGGTTAAATCTCTGGAAAATTTAAAAATGAAATGCAAGGGCATCGATGTCATTGCTGATTTAATATTTGATCCCATTAACAGTAAAAGTATAGTGGACTCCATTATTGCCTGCCACGACTTCAAAACACGAAACAAAACCCCCCTATTTTTAGGAGTAGGTAACGTTACAGAACTCCTTGATACAGATTCAGTAGGTGTAAATGCTCTTCTCTCAGGAATAGCTATGGAGTTAGGGGCAAGCGTTTTATTTACAGTAGAAGAAAGTGGAAAAACTTTAGGAAGTGTTCATGAACTGGCTATATCCTCAAAGATGATGTTCTTAGCAAAAAACAGAGGATCAATACCTAAAGATCTGGGGATAAATTTAATAATATTAAAAGATAAGCGAAAAGGTGAACCAATAATTGAAGAAATTGAAGTGCCCAAAATAGAAGGAAAAGAAGACTATTCATTTACCCAAGATCCCTTAGGCAGTTTTAAGATAATGGTCGAAGGGAGTATAATAAATGCAGTCCATTATAAAAATATGAAACCAGATATTTGTATCCAGGCAAAAACATCCAAAGCCCTATATGACATGATCATTAAACAAGGTTTAATATCCAGATTGGAACACGCCACCTATCTGGGTGCAGAACTTCAAAAGGCTGAAATAGCAGCTAAACTAGGAAAAAATTATACACAAGATTTCCCTTTATTCAAAACAAATTAAAATATTTATTTTAAGATTTACAATGAATTCCTGTACTAAATGTGGCAATACCCACATAATCATCAAAAGAAAACATTCCGGCCAGAGCCTATGTAAGGAATGCTTTCTTGAATCCATCAATGAAAAGGTTCTAAAAAACACACGCAAATATAACCTTATAGAGAAGGGTGATAAGGTTTTAATGGCGTTATCCGGTGGAAAAGATAGTGTAGTGGCTTTAAATATTCTGAATTCACTTAAAGAAAGAAATATCATAAATCTTACAGCATTAACCATTGATGAAGGAATAAAAGGATATCGTGAGGAAGGAATCAAAATTGCGATAGAAAATGCCCGGAAATTAGGAGTTGAACATAAAATTGTTTCCTTCAAAGAATATTTAGGAATAAGTCTAGATGATATGATGGCAAAAAATGATCAAGTAAGACATGCCTGTACCTACTGCGGAGTATTTCGTCGATGGATTCTTAACCGGGTAGCCCAAGAAGAGGAAGCCACCAAAATAGCCACTGGACATAATTTAGATGATGAAACACAATCCATACTAATGAATTATTTAGAGGGAAATATCAACAACCTGGTTCGCATAGGACCAAAAACAGAAGCTCCCGATAGAAGATTCACCATTAAAATTAAACCACTTCGAGAAATACCAGAAAAAGAAGTGGGGCTTTATGCAGTAGCCGCCGATTTAAAAGTACATCTGGCCAGCTGCCCCTATGCTGGAGCGTCCTTCCGATGGGAGATCGGAAGTTTCATAAAAGAGCTATCCATCAACCATCCCACCATAATGTATTCCACTTTAAGGGGTTTTGAAAAGATAAAAACCGCCCTTAAAAAAGAAGTAACAATAAAAGGTAATCTGGGCGTTTGTAAAAGATGCGGAGAACCAGCAGCAGATGATCTGTGTAAAGCCTGTACCTTCCTAAAGGATTGGGATGTAAAATAGAATCAATTCATATAAACATATCTTTAACCATTATACAGGAGACTGTGGATGAAAATTAAAGTGATTATAGGTGAAGAAAATCTTAACCAGGAAATTCCAGAGGGATGCACTGTGCAGGATCTTCTAAAAAAAATGGAGATACCCAGCGAAACCGTGGTAGTTAAGAAGAATGAATTCATAATCATTGAAGAGGAATTAATTCAGGAAGGAGACACCATCGAAATAATAAAAGTAATATACGGTGGCTAATATTGAGGTGAATCAGTGGAGAACTTTCAGACACTCGAAGAAATCGTTTCCCGATATTTCACCATAATCACCTACTCAAATGCTCCAGATGATCCCTACTTTATTTTAGAAGAGTATGATCCCGCTAATTTTGCCTCTTTAACCAATGATATGGAGCAGATAGGTTACCTGCCAGGAATAGATCGACATGATGGAGGTTATATCCTCAGAATCACTGAAAAACGACCAGTAGGGAAATCTAAACACCATATAAATGTGATACTCTTTATAATAACTATAGCCACTACCATATACGCGGGCTATATATTTGGTGGGGGAAGTATTTTTGATGGTATTGCTTTTTCCATAGCAATAATGGCCATAATAGGCACCCATGAGACCGCTCACTACTTCGCTGCTAGAAAATATGGTTTAAATGCTACATTACCCTATTTCATCCCTGCACCAACATTGATAGGTACTTTCGGAGCGGTGATCAATGTTAAATCTCCCATACCCAATAAAAACGCCCTTTTTGATCTGGGGGCCAGCGGTCCTCTGGCGGGTATAATCATAACCGTGCCGGTTTTATTCATTGGAATATTACTCTCTACAGTGGCACCATTAAAGACCGGTTCAATAATCTTCAATCCTCCATTATTAATGAGTATCATTGCATATTTTGCAGTCCCAACAGTTCCAGATGGGTATATGTTGCAGATACATGCGGTGGCCTTCGCAGGCTGGGTGGGGATAGTAGTAACCATGCTCAACCTCATGCCCGTGGCATTTTTAGATGGAGGACATATTTCCCGGTCCATATTCAACCAGAAAATCCATAAAATCATATCCATTCTGGGTATAATTATCACCCTAGTACTAGGATGGATACCCATGGCCGTGCTAATGGCCATTATAATGTTTATGACCAAGGAACATCAGGGAGCTCTGGATAATGTTTCAAAATTAAGTAAAAGTCGGAAAATTTTGTCGATATTACTGATTTTTGTCTTTATATTGTGCCTGGCTCCGGTTCCTGTCTCCACACTTTGAATATTTAGGATTTATAAAATAAGATTGAAGATAAAAAAAAAAATTTAAAATATATAATAATGAATATGAGGTATTTTTGATGAAAGTATACTATGAATGCGCAGCTTGTTATCTAAGACAGGCCCGAGAAGCCTTAGATATGGCGACTACAGATGATTCTCTGAAGATGGAGATCATGGAAGATATAATCCGATGTTTAGGAGAGAGATTCCGAAAGGGAGCTGCTTCCAATCAGATTGGCACTGATATTCATCGAATAATAAAGAAAAAAACCGATAATAATGATCCTTATTATGTTCAGAAGGAGAAATGCAATCAGATAGCTCAAGAATTCTTACCGGCAGTAGAAAAGATACTTAGAGAAGATAATTCATTTGAGAACTATTTAAAAGCAGCTATCACCGGGAACATAATAGATTTCGGTGCTCTGGGATTGGAAACAGATATAGAAGCTTTAATTGCGGAAACCATGCGGAAAGATCTGTCCATTGATCACTCCGCTCTCTTAAAAGAAGAACTTTTAAAAGCTAAAAAAGTTCTTTACTTAGTAGATAATATTGGAGAAATAGTCTTCGATAAATTACTAATTAAGAAAATAAAACAATATGATGTGGAAGTTACAGTAGCCTTAAAGGATAAACCCATACTTAATGATGCTTGCCTACCTGATGCACTTGAAATAGGTTTAAATGAATTAGCTGAACTCACCAGCATAGGCACAGACTCCATAGGGGTTATAGGCCATGAATTTTCCCCTGAATTTAAAGAAAAATTTATTAAAGCCGATGTGATCATTGCCAAAGGATTAGGAAACTATGAAGGATTAGGTGAAATGGATCTCTACGAAAAACCAGTATTTTGTCTATTAAATGCAAAATGCAGGCCAATAGCTCTTAGTATAGGTGTGGAAATAGGAGATAATGTCGTTTTTAAATTAAATTAATTTCAAAAAAAAAACATTGTAATTAATTTATCAGCTTAATTTAATTATTAATCGTAGTTGGGGATTTATATGAAGATAGGATTTTTAGGATTCGGTGAAGTAGCTTCAAACATTTCTAAATGGCTCAAAGATAGTGGATTAGAGATTTACACATCACTGGAAAACAGAAGTCAAAGAACACAGGATTTAGTAGAGAAATCTGGAGTGAACATATGCGAGAATAACAAATCTTTAGCAAATATCTCAGATATTCTTATTTCAGCTTTAACACCTGATGAAGCAATAAATGTTGCCAGAGAAATTGGTAAATATTCCAAGGGGGTTTATGTGGACATAAATAATATTTCCCCTGAAACTGCCCAGAAAGCTCTGGAATATATAGAAAACGGTAGAACTGCCGATGCAGCAATAATGGGGGGAATAAAAAAAGAAGGAAAAAAAGTGCAGATAATAGCATCCGGAAGCCATGCAGAGCAGTTTTCCCAGTTAAACCAATACGGTATGAACATCAAAGTCACGAGCCCCCATTTAGGTCAATCAAAAGCTTTGAAGATGCTAAGAAGCGCATATACCAAGGGAGTGTCTGCCCTAATTTTTGAATCATTATATTCTGCCTATAAATTGGATCTGGATGAAGAGCTGTTAGAATGTCTGAAAATAACAGAGGGACCTGATTTCATGAAATCAGCTTTATCCAGGGTAATAAGCAGTGCTTATCATGCCAGGAGAAGAGCAGAGGAAATGGATGAAGTATTAAGTTTTATATCAAATTACAATGACCCCATTATGAGCAAAGCAACCATGGAATGTTTTAAAAATATTTCAAAAACAGTAAATCAGGATATAATGGCTGAAAATTATAAGGATGTTTTTAAATCGCATAAATAAATGGATTTACATTTAAATACTAAACGTTTCTGGAAAATCATAATAATTATACCTTGCAAAGCAAATAATTAATATTATTAATAAATTTTCTAATTACAAAATAGTTTAAAGAGGGTTAAAATATGACGGAAAACAGCCTTGCCGAGAACTGCCAAGAAGCTTTAGCAAAGTTGCTGGATAAGAAAATAATTGATGTAAAATTTAAAACATATAATAGCGATTGCTGGAGAATGCATATAGACACGGATAAAGGTGAAATGGTCATGACCTTCTGCAAAGACTGGACCTGTCCCGTAGTGGAATACAGGGACCAAAAGTAATTTTTCAAATATTTATTCTAAATTATTATTTTCTAAAATAAAATCAGGAACAGATCCAACCGACTAGCCTTTCAAATTTCTATTTATGATTTTTCCATTTATGAATGGATTATATTCTAGATAATGAGATCAAATTTATTTTCTAATGAAAATTCTAATTCTGAAACCCTCTTTTTTATGTATCACCTGTGCTTCTAAGGGTATAAAATGAGAATCGATGAGCAAGCGTAGATAGGTGGCCTGTTTAGCTGGTAGTTTTAATGGGCTTTTAATCTTCCGATCAGAAGTTCTTATCTGGCAGGAGACGAAGCCTTTTTTGTCAACAAATAGAGAAACAGTCTTATCCTGTTTAAGAGAGTCTACTTCGAAGCTACGCAGGTGCAGACCAGCGTCGAAAGTATAAAGTGGTGGTTCTCGGATTTTACCGCCTTCCCTGAACATCTTATGAGCATCTGCAGATTTGAAACCTTCATCAGCCTTTGAAGCCACAAACCAGGCCCTTTCTATGACTTTGGATATGGTCTGATCTGGGGGAATGATACCTTCCTTCTGATAACCTTTTATTAGGTCAAAGACTTCCTGTTTGCTCACATCCTGTTCTACAGCACTTATAGATAGTCTGCTAAGTACCGGACCATAACCCGCCTTTCTTAATGAGGCCCATATCTGGCTTTCCAGACGATAAATCCTACCTTTAACCAGTTCATCAACAGCATCTGCATTTAAATGAGCAATATTAAGAAGTTTAGACCGGGAATAATTATTCAATCTACTTAAAATAGTATCTAAATCTCTTTTACCCGGAATGTTATTTTTATCAATCTCATCTTCCAATATTTCTGTGGTGGAATCTGGGAGAAGCTTTTTAACATTTTTTGATATCTTCAAATTATTTTTTAATATCTCTTGTCTTATATGTCGGCCGGATATCTTCTCTCCGTTCATCTTATATTCTGGTATTATGTGGAATTTCATCTTCCTTTTATATTTCCTGTAAAGAAACTCATTTACAGCGAACCATCGGATAACATTACGATTAGGCAAATTACGGGGAATACCACTGAATATGCTTTTCTTCACGAAATCCGCAGATAATTTTTCTATTTTTGAGGCTGAGACATCAGCAGCATCCACATAATCCACCACTCCATCCTCAATCATCATCGCAATCCTTATGGGGACTGTGTAGGCCATGGTCAAGCGATGATGTAATCCTTCGATAGGGATAATTTGGTCAGCCCCGACTCTAAGGGCCATTTCAGATCTGGCATCGTAACTTGAAAAGAAAGGAGCATGATTAGCACTATATCCTTTATTGAGATAGATAACCACCTTACTGTTATTTTCATCAGCTAATTCCCGGGCTTTTTCAATTAATTTCACATGACCTATATGTAAGGGGTCGATGTCTGCACTGATCCCCACATTTTTTTGTGGTTTTAATTTTTTCATAATATTTTCCACTAATATGATATGGTTCTTGTATCCTATTAAAACTAATAAAATTTAGATTACTCTAAAATAAATTAGATTATTCTAAATAATAATATAGCAAATGGAGGTTTTTTGAGATGAAAAAAATTTTCAGTTTTATCGGAAGTCCCTTGAAGAAAAATTCTAATACCAGAACTCTGACAGAAATGATGCTGGATGAACTGGAAAAAATGGATGAAAACATTGATTGTGAAATTTTAACAGCAGGACAGGTAGAAATTAAACACTGTCAAGGCTGCTGGTCCTGCATGAAGAGAGGGATATGCCCCCAGGATAATAAAGATGATATGGGTTTGTTGAAGAAGAAGATGATGGATGCTGATTTCATAATATGGGGATCTCCAGTTTATACCATGCAGGTGACAGGGCAGATGAAGACGTTCCTGGATCGACTATCAAGCTGGTATCATCTGCTTAAAATGGCTGGAAAAACTGGTATGGTGGTTACCACCACTGCTAACAGTGGTATGGAAGAAGTAAAGGATTACCTGAATATGATGCTCTGTGCAACTGGGGTGGAAGTAATTACTGATATGGGAGCATATGGAACTTTTCCCAAAACCTTAATAGATCCAGAAAGTGCACGTAAAGAGGCTTATTCTAAAGCTGCTATAGTTTATCCTTATATTACTGGTGAAAAAAGAGCAGAGACAAATCCTGATCTTGAAGTATGTTTTCAAGTTATGAAAAACAAGGTTACCTATGGGGCGAAATGGCTTCCTTTTGAACATGAGTATTGGGAGGAAAAGGGGATGCTTGAGTTAGATTCATTTGATGAGTTATTAGAAAAAATTAGATAATTAACTTGTTTAGTCCTTTATTAGTATTATGAATGGAGCTTGTTTAGTCCTTTATTAGTGTTATGAATGAGCTTATTTATCCCATGAGTAATATTTCATCCATATGGCAGGAATATCAGTTCTAGAGAAACTTCTACAATTAAAATTAGCAGTGATAGGGATATCAGTCTGCGTAAGGGTAATTCATAACCATCCCTGATGAAATTTATAATTAAACCTAGAAAAGCAACAGCTGCAGCCAGATATCGGATGTCGAAATTAGTTGTACCGGTGATGAGTCCATAGGATCTTATTAATGCTAAAATAAGGAATGCTACTGATACTATGGGTATAATAAAGTATTTATTTTCATTAACTGTGTTATATGTTACTTTGATTTCAGTTTCACAATTTTCGGAGTCTAATATCTCCCGCAGTTCTTTTTTAACATTAAAATTGTATCGTTTCTTTTTATCATGGATGTCAATATGGTCTGCCTGGAATTTTTCTTTAAAATATTCAGTTTTTTTCTCACATTTCATAATGGTGTCTATCTCTATTTCCCCATTATTTTCCACTTTAAGACCTAAAGGGACAATTATGGATCCTTTATCCAATTTATATCCGTAAACATCCAGAAAAGTCTTATATCCCAAGTCCATTTTTGAAAGAATGAAATTAGGATCAATTATCTTAAATATAAGATTCAATCTGATGAGGGTTAAACCCCGGGAATCCTTCGTTGAAGTCCAGCTATCTAGATTTCCTAAATCTATTGTTATATGATCATCGCCTTTTATATAGGTTAATTCACGGCCCAGATTCACTCCATAAACCTTTAATTCCAGAATTGACTCTCTAATACCATTTAGTAAAGGGAGTTTTAAGTTATTTTCATCAGTGTATAAATCTACCAACATCTGTATTTTCCTACCTGAAGATGGTCTTATTTGGTCTTCAATACACCACCGGTCCATAATAACTTCTATCATAATGAATCAACTCATATTTTTTGTCCGAACCAACTGAATACAATTTATTATTTGAAATTTTCTTCAATATATTTTCGAGCCTCTTCCGGAGATTTAGCTGCGAATTTATACCTTTTATGAACATTTATAATTTCTTGGAGTGCTTCCTGAACCATTTCCTGGTTCTCCCATTGCCCTAGCTCAGCTACCACTTTTTCAAGACATCCTTTTTTGTAACTGATCTGGCCCAGAACATGGATGATCATCTTCCGTACCTTTTTATCTTCTTCATCCTGTAAATCTGCAAGGATGGGAAGCACATCCTCTGGATGGGTTCTTCCCCTCAGTTCTATTCCATGCACCATTTCTCGGCGTATTTCAGGGTTAGTATGATCCAGGTATTGCTTGGCGAAATCTAATGTGGGCTGGGGATTCTTCTGACCCATCTGTTTCAGAGCACCTACCACGGCATTTCGGACAGTGCTGCGTTCATCTTCCATGGCCTTTTGGAATGGTCCCTCGATCATAGTAGCATCTTTCTTACCTATCTCCCCATAAGCGTATACAGCTGTCTGTCTTATCTTATCATCGTCACTGGATAACATTTTATCCAGTATGCCAATTATTCTATCCCGGCATTCTTCTTCATTGTGATATTTCCTTCCCAGGACTAAATATGCGTTTTTACGGATGTATGTGTCAGTATCTGAACTGTATTTATAAATATGGGTGGTTTCTTTATTTTTTAGATCCCTTGAAATCTCATCTTCCATCTTATTAACTAATTCTTCCCTTTTTTTCTTGGAAAGATCATAAAACCCCATTTAATCACCTTTAATCAGATAATTTAATTTCAGATATTTCTGGTTAAATTCATTGTGGATCTACTTAAGTTGGAATATTCAACATCAGCCTTCCACTGGGCTTTACATTCACATTCGAACTCCTCTGGAATGCTCTGGTTTAGATTGGAGTTGATGATCATGTTTTTTAATTTCTTATTACATTTTTTACAGTTATATGGGCCTCTTCTTGATCCGAATCCAGAAGTGTCCATTATTATAGGTATTTTAACTGAACTACGAACTATTTTTACGATCTCCAGTATACTCCATATCCACGGGGGTTGGTAGGAACCTCTGCGCCATAGGAATTCCATCAGTGTTCCTTTGTGGATGGTTGCAGGACAGAATGATATTCTATCCACTCCCACCCTTTGAGCGTACTTTGCTGATGCCACGGCATCTTCTATCGCCTCTTTTTCGGAGGTTAAAATTGGTTTGACAAAAATATAAGATTTAGAAGTAATATTATAATCCTTTTTTAACTTTTTAATTACATCAATGGCTTTTTCGAAGTCTGCATTTGAAAATCCTTTATTTATCTTATATTCTTTGATGTAATCGTTGCTGCTTTCCAGACCGATGCTTACTTCGAATATTTTATCAGGTATAAGAGTGCAACAGGCCTTCAGAATATCTTCTGTTACATATTCAGGACGGGATTCAACCACTACCTCTTCCACGTTTTTTTCCTTATCCAGCAGTTTGATTATTTCATCCCGGGCTTCTCCTGGAATTTCATCTTCATTTAGGAAACTACCTGAGACAAAGATTTTAACCACGGTTTGAGGTTTGATATCAAATTTATTAAGGCTTATTTTGAAAAGTTCAACCATTTCCGCTGCAGAAACAGTCTTCAGGGGCGAATCAGCAATATAACTGCACATGGTACACCCTCCGGAATTGGAAAGTGCGTGGGCACATCCTGGGGTAGGTAATATTATAAAAATTGCGTTTCCTTTCCCGGAATAGAGTAAGTCTTCACCGGACCAGCTAGCTGCTAATTCCTGGGCTGTTTTTGGTTCCATCCTATTCAAGTATTTGTTTCTGATTTCCTGGTTTAGATCCTGTATTTCCATGTAGATTTTTCCTTTGATGTTTGTAAAAAATTAGTTCTGTATTAATATATGATGTTAGTTAAAAAATTAGTTCCAATGAAGTGGGTATACAGTTTAAAGGATAAACTGAAGAAAAATTAATATAAGTATGTTTTTCCTTATTTCCCAGCATAGATGCCACTAATTTTACCCCGAAACTGACTCATGTACAGATCATAGTAGAATCCCTTCATATCCAGTAGTTCCTGGTGATTGCCTTTCTCTATTATTTCTCCATCATTAATTACCAGTATCTGGTGGGCTTTCTGTATGGTTGAGAGTCGGTGGGCTATTATAAATGATGTTTTACCCTCCTGTAATTTAAGAAGACCTTCCTGTATCAGTTTCTCTGTTCGGGTGTCTACATTACTGGTTGCCTCATCCAAGATGAGCATTCGCGGATCAGCCACCATTGCCCTGGTGATGGTGAGCATCTGCCGCTGTCCCTGGCTTAAATCTGATCCACCACCCCTTAGTATGGTGTCATATCCCTGGGGCTGTTTCATTATAAATTCATGGGCGTTGGCTTGCTTTGCCGCCTGAATACATTCTTCATCGGTAGCTCCTTCTCTGGCATACTTGAGGTTGTTCATGATGCTATCGGTGAAGAGGAATGGTTCCTGTAGAACCTGTGCTATCTGAATTCGTAGAGTATCCTGTTGAACTTCATCCACTCGTTTATCATCTACCCTTATTTCTCCAGAATCAAGGTCGTAGTATCTGGTTAAAATATTCATGATGGTACTTTTTCCTGCTCCGGTGGGTCCGCAGAGACCTATTATTTGACCAGGGGTAGCGCTGAAACTGTTGTTTTTAAGTATTTTATGGCCGGAAATGTAACTGAAATCAACGTTAACAAAATCCACATGGCCTTCTACTACGGGCATTGGCGGAGCGTTTTCTTTATCCGGTAATTCTGTTTTTTCATCCATTATCTGGAACACCCTGCCAGCACCGACAGCAGCTGATATGATCTGGTTGTAGAATGCGAATATCTGAGTTAGAGGTGCCATTAATATTGAGCTGAAACCTATAAAGGCCACCAAATCCCCAAAGGCAGCCTGTTGCTGGAGTACCAAGTATCCGCCCACTACGAATATTATTATGTTTTGCAAGTTTTGGAAAACAAGAGCAACCGCTGTATTTGCCATGGAGGAAAGCTGTGCTCTTTCACCGGTTTCATCAACCTTTTGACTCATCTTATCAAATTTTTGTATAAATGGCCACTGTTGATTGGATGCTACCACTGTTTTCTGGCCGGACATCCTTTCCTCGGCATATCCGTTAAGTTCTGCTATCTGCTCCTGTAGAAGTCCAAAAGCCTGTCCAGCTATCCGGGATAGAAATACTGAAATTGCCAGCATACCCAGGATGGTTATATAGGTTAGGACGGTGAAGTATGGGTTTAAGAATATCATGAAGATGGTGGCGATGGCTACAGTTATAATAGCCTGCATTACAGTCATAAAACTAACACTTAAGAACTGATCCACCACGTCCAAATCATTGGTTACATTACTCATTAACTCCCCTATTGGCCTTTTATCGAAAAAGTTTAGTGAGGATTTATGTATCTTACTGAAAATTTCCGTCCTTAAATTATAAAGTGCCTTCTGAGCTATACCCGCCAATATCCTTTGAGAGATGTTTCCAAAAACCCAGAACAAAATGACAGCGCTAATTAAGACAACTATAATATTTTGAAACTCTATTAACGACCCTGAAGTTCCAGAGAGAATATTCATTATTAAACCGGAGATGGTGGGTATGATGGCTAGCATGATGGAATATCCCATCATTATGACAATCATTAATGAGAAACGAACCTTGTAACGGGTCAGATAACCTAGTAGTCTCCTTAAATTGATCATAATGCCTTTTTGTTTTGCATCAGGATTACTTTTAACATTATTCATCCTACCACTCCCTGTTTTAGGGCATCAACACCAAATTGGGAGGCATATATGTCCTGATAGAGTTTATTGGATTCTAATAGTTCATCATGACTTCCAATGGCAATTATCTCACCATTGTCCATTAAAACTATTTTGTCAGCGGTAATAACTGCACTTATCCGCTGTGCCACTATGATCTGGGTAACGCCCTGCATTAATTTTCTTATAGAGTCCTGGATGCGTGCTTCGGTGGCCACATCAACTGCACTGGTGGAATCGTCTAAGATGAGTATTTTGGGATTTATCATAAGGGCCCTGGCAATTGAAAGTCTTTGGCGCTGTCCGCCCGATAAATCAGAACCTCCTCGGGCTATAACAGTATCATATTTTTGAGGCATGGTGCTTACAAATTCATGGGCATCTGCAGCTTTAGCAGCCCGAACCATTGCATCATAACTGGAATCTATGGAACCTGAAAATGTATCAGGGCTGATTTGGACATCAAATGTTTTTGCAGCACGTATCATAGAATCAATATCTACTCCTGAAACTAGATTGTCTCGAATGGTTCCTGAGAAGAAGTTACTGCCCTGGAGACATACAGCTGCAACATAACGGAGGGTTTCCAGAGGCATTTCACGCACATCAATTCCATCTATTTTTATCCGGCCTTCAGTTACATCATAAAAACGTGGTATCAGATTTACCAGTGTTGATTTTCCAGAACCAGTAGCCCCTAAAATACCAACAACTTCTCCTGGCTGGACATTCAGATTTATATTTTTTAAAGCCATGGTGGGCTTATCTTCATCTTTAACAGGATAAGCAAAACTCACATTCTCAAAATGTATACCGCCCTTTAACTTACGAGCATCAACAGTTCTTACGTCTGGAGCGTTAAAAACATCGGTTTCTTCATTTATTATTTCATAAACACGTCCTAGGGAAGATATTCCTGAGGTGACAAAGGGTATCATGTATCCTACAGTCTGGATAGGAATTAATGCCATAACTAGATAGGTCATTGCGGCAGTTACACCACCAAGGGTTAAACCTGTGCCTTGAAGCAGTCCTGTACCTCCCACATACAATATCCCAGCAGTGCCCAGGTAAACCATCATCATGAGGGTGGGGGTGATGAAGGCATAATAATATTGGGGTTTTAAGGCAACTACACGGAGCTCTTCAGATGCTTCCTGGAAACGTTTATTTTCAAGATCCTGCCTTACAAAGGCCTTCACTACTCTTACACCAGCCATACTTTCCTTTAGAACCTGGTTAAGTCTATCATATTTAACTTGCTTTTTATCATATGCTTTAGTAGAATACCAAAGGTATACTACCAGTAATAAGCATTCTACAATAATCAAAATAGCAGCTACCCACATAAGTTGTGGGGCTGTAATATAAAGAAAAAAAAGTGCCACTATAAGAGTTAGAGGAGATTTGAATACATTAATTAATGTCTGCTGGACCCCGATCTTTATATTTTGGATATCCGTTGTAAGGCGAACCAAAAGGTCACTGGAGCTGTATTTATCCAGACCGCCAAAAGAAAACGATTGAATGTGAGCAAATGATCCACTTCGCAGTCCATGGCAGGTTCTCTCTGAAAAGGAAACTGCGATGGCAATATTTAAAAATTCACAGAATCCTACGATAACAGCCATGATAAGCATGTAAATACCATATCTTATCATAATATCACTGTTTCCTGCTGTTATACCATCATTTATCAAAAAAGAACTAAAATATGGTATTAAAAGTGTTCCAGAAACGCTTACTATCACTAAAAACAATGAAAAAATCAGCCATCTATAGGAACCCTTCCAGTCCCTGAATAGTAACTTCACCACTTCTAAATTTTCCACAGAATTATCCCCCTACAAATAATAGAATTACTTTTTATATTACTAATTTAAGCTTTTTAACACACATATTTGTTTTACACTACAAGATTGGATATGTAATTTTTGTCAATAATTATTTTGAATAACATATTTTAGATAACTATAGAAAATCCAGACAACTATAGAAAACGGCCCTCTTTTTCAAATTTTATCCGGTGGTCATGGGCATTTTTTAGGAGGAATTCTTCCACCTGCTGATTTCCAATTATATATCCTCCATATATGTCGCTGTTAGGCTTTTCAGGCACAATTATCCGTCCTTGACGTTCACTAACCCGATCAAGGCAGTAAACTACTGCTTCATCCACAGGATATGCTACTTCTGGAATTTCCGCCCCGGCACCCTCACTATCAACTATTTTGCTAAATATTGGTGTGGCGATATCACCAGGACATATCACGGAAAAATTGATCCCTTTTTCGGCATATTCATATCTTAGACTTTCTGAAAGCCCTACAACAGCATATTTGGTGGCATCATAGATAACCTGCATGGGATAGGGTACTAAACCAGCCAGTGAAGCGGTGTTTATGATATGGCCATACCCCTGTTGGAGCATGATGGGTAAAGCAGCGTGTACACCGTAGATAACACTCCACAGGTTGGTGTCTATCATGAATTTCCAGTCTTTTAGGGTGGCAGTTTCAAATAACATGGGCTTGAAGATTCCTGCGTTGTTGAATAAGAAGTCTAATCTATCTTCCTTGGCTGCAGTAGATTCGATGGTCTGTTGTACTTCTTCCTGAATTGTCACGTCCATGAGGACTGTATGAATATGATCAGTATATTTGGAGAATTTTTGGGCGGCTATTTCAATCTTTTCCTGGTTACGACCCGCCATGTAGACAACTGCACCTCTATTCAAGAGTTCTTGACTTAAAGCATATCCGATACCGGAATTGGCACCGGTTACTAAACAAATTTTGTCTTTATAGTATTCAGTATTGCTCATGTACATCCTCTTCTAATCAGATATTTCCCAAAAAATGGTTTATTTTCTTTTGAAATTCCCCTTCCTCATAGAAGCAATATTACGGCCATTTAAGGGTAGCTTGATTGTGTAACTGTATCTTTCATATCTAATATCAGATCTAAAATATCTTATAATGGTTTATTCCTTTTTGAAGATATAAAATTTTGTATTTCCATTTATTGTGATATATGTGACTTTGTTGCATGTTAGGACTGAATGAATTTGTTTAATAACTAATTATGATAAATTTAAATTAACCCTCTAAATTCCAATTTCTCTGGAATGCACTATTTATGAATAAAAAATTTTCATTGGTGAGTTATTTTGTTCAAGGAAATAAAGGTTAAATCAGTTCTCAATAAACTTAAAACTCAAGATGACTGGTTTTTAGTAAAATATACAGTAAACCCCTTTATTGGATGTGCCTTTAACTGTATTTACTGCTATATTCACGGGAGCAAATATGGTGGGGAGGATACAAGTACTTTACAGATTAAGACTAATGCTCCGGCAATTCTCTATAGGCAGCTTAAAAACCGTGCCAGAAAAAGGGAATACGGATTTGTTGGGTTAGGATCCTCTACAGATCCATATCCTCCTATAGAAAAAGATCTAAAGATCACCAGGGAACTTTTGAAGATAATTTATCGCTTTAAATTTCCAGTTAATGTTACCAGCAAATCTTCACTGTTTCTACGAGATATTGATCTGCTTAGAAAGATTGATCAGAAAGCAATTCTACCAGAAAATCTTAAGAATAAATTAAAGCATGGAGTAATAGTTTCCTTCTCATTTTCTACAGTAGATCCTTATTTGGCAGGTATATTTGAACCCGGGGCTTCTACTGTAGAAGAAAGATTGGAGACCATGAAAAAATTTAAACAAGAAGGGTTTCTGGTGGGGGCGAATTTAATGCCACTTCTACCCTTTTTATCAGACTCTGAAGAAGATCTGGATAAAATGATTGGTAAGATGAAAGAATATGGTGCAGAATTTGTTCTAGTAGGGGGGTTGACCCTCTTTGGTGATAAACCAGTTGATTGTAAAGTTCGCTATTATAATGCCTTAGAAGAACATTTTCCAGATTTAATACGACCAACTAAGGAATTATTTGGAAACTCATTTGCTCCTTCCAGGACTTATCAGCATAAATTAGCAGGTTTATCTAGGAAAATAGCTTCTAAACATAATATTAGAACTAGCATATTGAAAGAATAAGTCAACAGATATTTTAAAAATAAAAAAAAGAAAAAAGTTAGGATTTAGAAGCTGTCTATAACTTCTCCTAATAATTTTATGGATTTTTCTTTGTCAGGACCGATTGGGGAACCGGCTACATATTGGGTTACGCCCATTTCTCCGAGAGCTTCGATTTTTGGTACGAAGTCTGCGGGGGTTCCTACTACAGAGAATGCTTCCATTAATGCGTCGTCTACAGCTCCGATTGCTCCACCGAAGTCGCCTTTACCGATCATGGCACCTATTTTTGCACCAGTATCTGGTGCGAGTCCGTGTCTTTCCAGGACTGGTGGTGGGGATCCGGCTGCTATGAATGCTACAACTATTTTAGCTGCGCCTAATGCTTTTCCAGCGTCATCGTCTATGGAACAGCAGGTGTATGCTGCTACGTCGATGTCAGCCATGGATTTTCCAGCTTCAGCTGCTCCTTCTTTTATGAGTGGAACTGCTGCTTGGAAGTCTTTTGGATTTGATGCGTTAATTAATGCACCATCAGAGAATCCACCAGCGGTTTTCAGCATCATTGGGCCTTGTGCACCCATGTAGATTGGTATTTTTTCTTGGACGGCTTTAA
>JADFDH010000003.1 GCA_018263005.1 Methanobacterium sp. | reverse complement strand
AGGTTAACCAATAAAAAGTAATATTAATTTATAAATAGCGAATATCATTGATTTCGTTTGTAATCTGGGCTTTAATTCTTTTTTTTTTACAAACAAGCCACTAAAAACTCCTTATTCATACGAACTAATATTATTAATTATATGGAGCGGTGTTAAAATGAAGAAATCATATATGCTACTTTTACCTATAGCAGCAATTTTTATTTTAGCTTGTCTGGGATCTGTTAATGCAGAAGATCCCCAAAATAATACAATAGAGAATGATACTAATTCAAATACTGTTTCTGAAGGTCTTCCCGGAGCCACGACCAATATTTACGTTAATGTGAATACTGGAAATGATGCTTGGGATGGATCCAGCCCTACACATGTAGATGGGACGGTTATAGGGCCGAAACAGCATATAAGTAAGGGAATAACCTCATCCTTCAGTGGGGGTAATTTATATATTGCCAACGGAACTTATAAGGAATGGGGATTAACCGTTGACCGTAATCTGAACATATACGGCTCCAGTGTAACCGGCACAATTGTCGATGCACAGGGAAATGGCATAGTCTTCAAGATCAATGCCAACATCACCGTCACCATACAAAACCTCTCCATGACTAATGGTTGGGGCTCGGGAACGGTGAGCAATGAAGATGGTGATAATGGTGGAGGAGTCTACAACCTAGGAACATTAACCCTCACCAACTGTTACATCTACAATAACCACGCTGGAAACGGCCAGGATGGTACAGCGTCACATGGAGCCGGTAAAGGGGGAAATGGTGGTGGAGTGTACAACAGCGGAACTTTAACCATCATAAACTGTGACATACATAACAACTTCTCCGGAAATGGTGGAGACGCCAGTGCCACTCGCCATGGAGACCATGGAGGATTCGGTGCAGGCATATATAACAGTGGAACATTAACCATACAAGATTCCAAAATACATGATAACACCGCAGGAAACGGTGGAAGCCACAGTGGAATATACAGCGGATCCTACGGAGGATACGGTGGAGGAATATACAACACCAACATCCTGAACATGACCAATTGTGAGATATACAACAACAAAGCCGGTAACGGCGCCAGCAACGTAGTCGAGGCCAACGCACAAAACGGAGGCCACGGCGGAGGCATGTACAACACCGGAACCGCAAACTTAAACAACGTCAACATACACGACAACATAGCCGGAACCGGGGGTACTGTGGTAAACGTCGATGGTCATGGCGGAGAAGGAGGTTACGGTGGAGGCATATATAACACCGGAAACCTGACCATAACCGGAACCAACACCATAATCACCAATAACGCCGCAGGAACCGGTGGAACATCCAATGTCACCGAGGAATCAGCCGGGAATGGTGGTAAAGGTGGTGCGATATTTAACACGGGAACCTGTCACCTAACAGACGCCACCATCTCCTATAATAAAGGAGGAGCAGGTGGTAACCCTGACACCCTTAATTCTAATGGGGGAGACGGTGGAAATGGAGGGGCATTCTACAATGAAGCATCAGCCACCATGACCTTAGATGGATGTACCATAAACAATAACCAGGCAGGTAATGGTCACAGCGGAGTGACCAATGATAAATACCTCAACTTCGGTGGTGGAGAAGGAGGAGATGGTGGCAGTGGAGGAGCCATCATCAACTTCGGAACAGTCACCATCAACAACTGTAACATCTCCAGTAACAAAGCCGGAAATGGAGGAACCGGCGGACAATCCACCCTCATGTTCAATGGAAGAATTGGAGGCCGCGGTGGCGATGGCGGTGGAATATACAACAGCACCGCAGCAATCCTCACCATAACCGGATCCACCATCATCAGCAGCAACTCCGCCGGAAACGGAGGACAGGGTGGATTAGGACGATGCATATTCGATGCAAATTCCGATCCCAACTACTATAATCCTGGAAACGGTGGAAACGGTGGAAACGGAGGGGGTATCTATAATATCGGAACCATAAACCCCTTAACCAATATTACCATAGCAAACAACACTGCCGGAACCGGTGGTGCCGGAGGCAAATATGAAGTGGACAATACTTTATATCCCCCTGGTGAAAAAACTCCAGCTATTCCAGGAATCGGTGGTAATGGAGGGGGAATATATAACGTAGGAATACTAACTTCACTAGATAATGTTATAATGACTGGTAACGCGGCTGGAATCGGTGGAGCAGGTTCACCGTGCAGTGATTCTGAACCAGAAAACGGTAATACCGGTGGATACGGTGGTGCTCTTTACATTTTAAATCAACCCATCAACATAAACAACTGCATCATTTCTGACAACCACGCTGGTGATGGTGGGGCCGGTAGTGATATGTACGTCGGTACTAATATGGATCCTGCCAAACGAATTCCTGGTAAAGGAGGAACCGGAGGCTCCGGTGGAGCAATATACATCTACACAACTAGCATGCTAAATCTCCATATAAACATCAATAACACCACATTTAACAATAACAGTGCCGGTAACGGTGGTGCAGCCGGTAGATGGAGCAGTGGTAATCCACCAATCGGTGTTGGTGGAAACGGTGGTTATGGTGGTGCAATTGCTATAAATTCAGTCTTCGATCATAAATTAATTCTACAAATACTTGAAAGCACATTCACCAACAACAAAGCAGGCTTAGGTTTTATAGCGCCCCAGGGAAGTAACGGTGCCGATGGAGTAGGCGGAGCATTTTATTCCAACGACAACCAAAATTTCTATGTTAACTTCAACCGCATCGTAGATAACACCCCACAAGCCGTATACTTAAATTTAATGGCTGCAGATACAAATATTAACTTCCAGAACAACTGGTGGGGAACCAACAATTACAACAATGAAATACTATCTCAATTCATGGGTACCCATATTAGCTCCATGAATTATACACCCTATCTCCAACTGAACATAAATGCCAATCCCTCTGTTTTAAGTCATACCATCAATTCAAACATCACCTCTAACCTTATCATGAACAACGTGGGACAGAACACCCTTACCATGTATGGAAAATATGTACCTAACAATATTCCAGTATTATTCTCAACTAATCTAGGAATCTTAAATCCCGTGAATGGTGTTACTCTTAATGGTACTTCAAATTCCATATTTACTGCAACTATTTCAGGCAGTGGTAAAGTATGTGCTACGGTTGATCATCAAACAGTATGCACTGATTTAACAGTGGAAAAATTCGCAGACACCTATGTAACAAAAACCGCAGTAAACTTCAGCCATGCCAATGGACAGATAATATACGGAGATTCCGTAGAATATCACATCATCATCGGAAATAATGGGCCAGACACAGCCACCAATCTCAAACTATCCGAAATATACCCAACTAACTGGTATAAATGCCTTTATTACTGGACCACCTATGACCAAGAAATCACCTGGATAGAATTAGACCCGGCATATGATATCAATACTGGGATTTGGACACTACCCGACCTTCAACCCGGAGACTACTATGAACTCATAATTTATGGACAGGTAAACCAATACGGAACCTTCAACAACACTGCCAGTATCAAAGAACAGAGCCAATACGACCCCAATGTAAACAATAACCAATCAACTGTCAACATTACTATACCAACCGGTGCTCAAATAGTACATAATCCCATAGTTGGAGAGGAATTTAACATCTGCTTCAATCTGGGTAATAGATTACCAGTAACCACTGAAAATGATAAAATAGAAATACCCATCCCTGAAGGATTGTTATTCATCACCGCAAACGCTGAACAAGGATACTGGAATTACGATCCCCTAAATAGAATACTTACCTGGGATATAGAGGATACTGAATTCGGAGAACTCAGCCTATGCCTGACCCTAAAAGCATTAAAAGAAGGAACATATACAGTAAACCCTATGATAATCACTGACAATCCTAATAATCAAAACTTCATTGACTCCGAAACCATCACTATTCTATCGGAAAATGGAAACCAAGAACAAGATAATAACCATGAGAATAACAATGAAAATCAAAATGGAACATCAGACAATAACATAGGAATGCAGAATACAGGAATACCATTCCCATTAATGTTCTTAGCTATTTTAATGGTTCTCACTGGGTTGATAGTTTCAAAAAGGAATTAAATTTCTTTTCTTTTTTATATTTATCAAAATAATAAATGATTAAAATTCTCTTTAAGGTAACCATTCCTATTAATAGCTTATTTATTGGTCTGAATTAATATAATTTTAATTTTAATTTATTAAGAGAGAGAAAAGAGGATGCACAGGTAAATAATATAATATCATCCTATTCGTTGTTATTCTATTTTTAAGATAATATCTTTTGAAATTTTTTATGGAAATAAAATTTTTCATGCAAAGATCATATTAAATGCAAAGTTCATATTATATAATTATAATATTTTTTGGGAGGGTTGGTATTTTTGTTAGAGAAGATTCTTAGTTTTTTTGATAGTATGGTTCTGGTTCTTTGGGAACCGGAGAAGTTCTTCCAGATGGTTCTGGAGGAGGGTAAGACCCGGTTGGGCTTGTATTTTTTAGTGTTTTTCTCGGCCTTTCTGGGTTTTATGACTGGGGCTTTGCTGAATAACTTCGCCTTGGCTGTGGGGTTGTTGGTTCTATTCATAATCCTAGCCTTTGTTAAGATATTGGTCTGGACGGTGATCAGTCATCTCATCGCTAAGTACCTGTTTAAGGGTGAGGGGAAATTCACCACCTTATACTGTGTTTTCAGCTTCACTTCTGTGGCTTTCATCTGGGGTGTTCTGGGACTGGCCCTGTTCATGGCATCCGGTAAGTTGATATTGGCGGCGATGATATTATGGCTGCTCATGGTACTGTGGATGGTGATCCTGTTAGTGGTGGCCGTGGACAAAGTATATAAGATCGGCTATGGACGGGCCTTCCTATCCGTTATAGGAATACCCTTCCTATTAATAGCCTTGATCGGATTTTTAATGGGGGTGTTATAAGATGGAAACCATTAGAATAGGGGGAATACTAATCATAATAATTCTCCTCTTATCATTAGTGGCGGCAGCCTATAGTATGATCATGGTACCCCAGTACCAGCAGGAAGAAACCATAATTAGCAACTACACCTTATCCGATGCTCAGATGACCGGTGTTAACCGGGTTAACCTTAACTTCAACGGAAACACCACCGGCCTGGGGATGAAGTTCCAGAACAAATCCGATAACCTGTACAACATCACCATAGACCGGGATAAAGGCACTAAGGAACCGAACGTCACCTACACCAGGAATGGGGATGTTTTAGATGTGAATATAACATTGGATGATGGTAATGCCAACATCAACCTGGGAAACCGCTGCACCTACAACACCACCATCAATAATAAGATCGGTGGCTTCGGCATCCTCTTAGATAACCAGGCTAAAATGGACAACCTCAACATCACCCAGCAATACATCGGCGGGGGCATGCTCCTATTAGGCGATGCCACGTTCAACCGGACGGACCTTAAAACTAACCTGGGCGGGTTCATGATCAAAACCCTACCTAACCGGATGAAAACAGGTGGAAACATCACCACCAACATACAGATCGGAGGGGTGACCCTGGAAATACCATCCGCGGAAAACACAGGATACCGGGTGAGAGGAACCTATGATATAGGGGGTATGCTATTCCCAAGAGAAGAATTCAATGTACTGGTCAACACCACCAACAACACCGAGATCGAGACCAAGAACTACCAGAGTAAATCAATCAAACTGAACATAGAAAACATTTTAGGCATTGGTTCGGTGAACATCAACATGTTCTCCTTCCCAATTGAGATGTTTGTTTGAAGAAAGTTTCTGGAGATGTTCATTATGAACAAATCCTATTTTTTCCTATTTTTTTTTAATTATATCCAATTCTAGTTGTAGATTTATAAAATAGCAAGTGCTTACTATTTATTCCATGAATAAGTAACATTATTTCCTTAATAACTTTTCCCTGATAGGAGATCAGATTTAATGATTATGATTTTATCTATGAATTGGGCCTTAGATAACATTATTTTCTTAGTTTAGTCTTAGTGGATAATTTAAAGATTGTTTAAGAAATTTTTTTTTATTGTAAACATTATTTATATCAAAAAACAACATAGAATCTTCCATGAAATATACTATCATCCTGGAGAAGGAAGAAGAAGGAGGTTATTCTGCCCAATGCTTTGAACTTCCAGGTGCAATAAGCCAAGGGGAATCTAAGGAAGAAACCCTTGAGAATATGAAAATTGCAATAGAACATGTTCTAGAAGCACTGGAACAGGAAACTAAAAAGCTAAGTAAAAACAATGAGATTTCTAAGGTGGAGTTGAGTGTCTAAGAAGTCAGACAGTTTCTGGCAGACAAACAGTTAAAGCCCTTGGTTAAATTAGGATTTTCTGTTAGATCGGGTAAAGGAGACCATTTAGTTTTAAAGAAAGATCACAGGGTATTTTCTGTTCCATTACATAAAACCCTTAAGAAAGGTACATTACGAAGAATTCTCAAAATTACGGATGTTACTGTGGAAGAATTTAATGAAGAATTTGAAAGAAAAAAGGATCCTAAAGGCCTATGACAATTGTTATTAAAAAAATTAGACAGGTATGCTATAAATCTCGCAAATAGACCCCTAATTACTGTAAAAATTTAAAAGCACCTTTTTTTAAAATGTAAATTGGCATAATCAATATTTATTAATATTAAAAACTACAAGAATTACTATTGGTGGTATTATAGTTGACTGACATAAATGTAGAGATTAATGAGATAAAAGAACAAATTAGTGGTATATCTAAAAAATTAGATATGCTATTAGAAGAAAAAGAAATCATGTCCATCATGAAACTATCTGAAAAATCTTTATCTTCTTTTTTAAGTGAAGAGCCAGATATTTACACCTTAGATGATCTGAAGGTAAGATATAAATGAAGGGTAAATTTGTTCTTCTGCCCTTTCCTTTCACTGATCTTACTGCATCTAAACTAAGACCAGCATTGGTGATATATGATGGTGAAAGAGACCTTATTGTATCTTTCATTTCATCAAAAGTACCCCCATGTACCTTCCAAAACAGGTGTTATTATTGAAAAAGGTAACCCATCATTTAAAGTTTCTGGTCTGAAAACAGATTCTATAATAAGATTGGACAAGATAGCCACAATATCAAAGAATCTTGTGATTGGAGAACTTGGAAATTTAGATGGAAATATAACCCTTGAAATTAACGAAAAGCTAAAAAAGATATTTACTCTCTGAAAAGTTTTATAATCTTTTATTTTCATTTTGTATGGATTAAAGAAGTTGTTCTATCAAATTGGTATGTTCATTCATACTTTTTTAAAACCAGTTAAAAGTACGCAAGAACACCAATACCACTATGCTTATATGATAGTCATCATTAGGCACCAGATTTAATATAAACCCCTCTAGCTTACAGGATAGACTATTTAAATTTCATATCCCTTGATCAGGATCAAATCCATGGTATAATGAGTTAGATACCAGATATAAATATATTAAGGCCGTTTTTTATTAATTAAGCAGATTTAGAGGGTTACATGCGGATTATGGTCACTCTGGCAGATAATGGTAAGCTTGATATTTTTATCTATGTCACATCTAACAAGGAATTTTACAATCCAAAAGTACAGTTCAACTTCAGATACTCATTAAAAATTTAGTCAAGCGCTGGAGATAACGCAACCCTCATCACCAGGAATTGGAAAACTTTCCCAGCTAAACAGGGCTTTACTGGAGTCTATAGAGGCCTGCATAGACATCAGTAACCATATCATCCATCCGGGGCTTTCGAAGACCCTTAGATTATAAGGACATCTTCCTGATCCTGAAAGAGCAGAACATACTCGACGAATCACTCTCCCAGAAAATGCAGGAAATGGCTAAATCTAGGAATGTACTGATTCACCGATACATAGGCATCGAAAAAATTAGAATTTTCCATCTGATGGAAAAAGAAAGTGATGATTTTAAAGAATTCATCAAACAGATACTGATTTATATAAGAGGATGAACATCCCCCCATTTTTAACATTTCCCATAAAATCCTCCCTAATTGAACTATTTTTCTATTTCAACCACTTATAAACGGGATATAATATTTGAAAAATGTTCAAAATTTAAATACTATCAATGAGAAATAATTCCTAAGATTATCATGGAATTATCTCTTAAGAGTGAAAAACTAAAAATACTCACCCTAATATTACTCCTGGCAGTGGCGGTTTTCTTAACCTATTACTTCCATTTCATCCTTAAAGAGGCCATAGTGTTCACCCACTTCTTCTACATACCCATCATATTAGCAACACTATGGTGGCAGCGAAAGGGAATGATCATCCCTATCCTGCTTTCCATCATCTTAATAGGCAGCGACCTCGTGTCCGGAGTAAACTCACTTACCAGTGACCTGTTCCGGTCAATGATGTTCATCTTCATCGGTGCTGTGGTGACCATACTCAGCGAGATAATAACAGCAGACGAGAGGAAAATCCGAGAAAGTGAGGGGAAATTCAAATCAGTTGCACAAAGCGCGGCGGATGGAATATTAACCTCAGATGATCAGGGAAAAATAATCTATGCCAATGAATGCATCCTGGAAATCTTCAAATACCAACCCGGAGAACTGATAGGAAAAGAGGTAACCATCCTCCTGAAAGAAGAAGATAAAGAAAACATAAGGGACATCCTAAAGAACTATCCACGAAACGGTGATCATAGATTAATGAACAGAACCCTGGAATCAACAGGCATCCGCAAGGATGGTACGGAATTCCCCATAGAAGCATCCATATCCAGCTGGAAATCCAATGATAAAACCTATTTCACCGGCATAGTACGGGACGTCACCGAACGAAAGATGATGGAAGAGAAGAAAAACCTACTAGCAGCTATCGTGGAATCAACCGACGATGCGATAATCGGGAAAACCTTAGACGGAACCATAACCAGCTGGAATAAAGGAGCAGAATATATATACGGATACAAAGAAGAAGAAATCCTGGGAAAATCAATATATCAATTAATACCTCCCCAGCATCGAGATGACTTCCCCATTCTAATGGGAAAAATATCAAAAGGAAAACATGTCCAGCACTATGAAACAGAGCGCATACGAAAGGACGGAGGAATAATCGACATATCCCTAACCCTATCCCCCACCTATAATGCTGATGGAGAAATCATAGGAGCATCCAGCATAGCCCGGGATATAACCGAGAAAAAAAGGACAGAAGAAGCACTTAAAGAAAAAGAAAACTATGAAAAAACTATTTTCTCCGCCGTACAAACCGGTATAATTGTGGTGGATGCGGAGACTAAAACAATTGTAGATGTAAATGATGTAGCCGCCAAACTCATCGGAACCAGCAAGGACCAGATCATCGGAAAGGTCTGCCACAAATTCATGTGCCCCGCAGAGGAGGATAAATGCCCCATCCTAGACTTAAACCAGGAATTAGATAATTCAGAGAGAATATTAATAAACATCGATGGTGAAGAAATACCCATCATAAAAAACGTGGTCAAAATAACACTCAACGGAAAAGAACATCTCCTAGAAAGCTTTGTAGACATAACGGACCGTAAAAAAGCCGAGGAACAGATCAAACAATCCCTTAAGGATAAGGACATGTTAATCGGGGAGATACATCACCGGGTTAAGAACAACTTACTGATCATCACCAGCCTGCTCTCTCTACAATCATCCTATGTGGATGATCAAAAATCAATATCCCTATTTGAGGAAAGTGAGAACCGGACCAGATCCATGGCCATGATCCATGAAAAACTCTACCAATCCGGGGAAGCCAAACGTTTAGACTTCGAAGAATACATCCAATCACTGGGACATGAACTCTACAACACTTACGCCTTAAACAGCGCCCTCATCAGATTAGATATGGACCTGGAGAAGAATCTCATATTAGATGTGGACACCGCCATACCCCTGGGATTGATCTTCAATGAACTGTTCACCAACAGCCTGAAACACGCCTTCCCTGATGATCGGGAGGGAACCATCAAAGTCAGCTTCCATAAAGAAGGGGAAAACTATATGCTCATCGTGGAAGATGATGGAGTGGGACTGCCCGAAGATTTCAACGTGGAAGAATCAGACTCCTTCGGCCTGCGCTTAGTGGATGCTCTCACCCAGCAAATCGACGCCCAGGTAGATGTAGACGGACACCAGGGAACCAGCTTCACCATAACCTTCCAGGAAAAACCAGTATAAGTGAATTATTTATTCCTATTATCATGAATTCAGAGGAATTTAATTTTTTTTGTATTGAATTAAAGTGTTTATTTTTTGATTTAGAAGAATATGTCCATTTCGATTTGGAATAAGGTATCTTTATACTTCTTGTTAATAATTTCGTAATTATATATAAAATTTAGAATTAATATTAATGGAAAATTACGCCTAAGGAAACTTGTCTTAAAAAAATGGAATAATTTATTTAATCTTTAATACAATATTATTCTAAAGAGAATTGATATAATTACAGATTTTAAAGAAGGATTGATAATATTGCAGCGTCGAAGTTACCAGTTGAACCAAGCAGAAAAAAAGCAGATCATAGATATTATCATATCGATATTAAAGGAGAAAAATGTGGTTTTCACCTATCTACACGGATCCTTCTTAAAAGAGACTTTTAGGGATGTTGACCTGGCCATATACCTTAAAAAACATCTGAAAAAAAAAGAAGCCCTCTATTTTGAACTTGAAATGGAAAGAGAACTTGAAAAAGCGGTTTCTTTTCCAGTTGACCTGCGAATTCTAAACAACGCACCATTATCTTTCAAGTATAAAGTGTTTAAAGAAGGTAAACTTCTTTTCAGTGAAGATGAACTCCTGAGAAGTGATTTTATCTCGTTAACCCTTACCATGTACTATGACCTTAATTTCCATCGCAAACGATACATGAAGGAGGCTTTAGGACTTGAAATATGATTCAGATAGGGTGGGTAAGTTATCATCAGAAATCTATAAAGCCCTTGACGGTATAGAGGAGATCTCCAGTATCAATAAGGACGATTTATCAAGCAACCTCACATAATAGCAGGAGCCAAATATTATTTCATCGTAGCTATAGAAGCATCCATCGACCTAGCCAACCACCTGATCTCCCAGAACAACCTACCAATTCCCGAAAGTTATCAAGAAACTTTTAAGATATTAAGGGATGAAGGAGTCTTATCTGGAGAACTAACATCAAAATTAATGGACATGGCTAAAATTAGAAACAGATTAGTCCATATTTACTGGGATTTAGATGATGAATTGATTTATGAAATAATCAGCCAGGATATCAACGACATTAAAAAGTTTCTAAAAGCATATCTGGAATTTCTAAAAAAATGAAAAAAATATAATTCTATACTCATTAAAATGATAAAAAATTAATTTTCAACTCAGTAAAATTTATTTACGAAATTTCTAAGAATTCTCGTTTTTTAAGTAAACACATTAATATAATCCGATTTGTATATATTATGTCTACAAAATCTGTATACAGCATTAGAATTCCGGAAAAATACAGGAATATGATGAAAGAAATGGAAGATATTAACTGGCAGGAAGAAATAAGACAATCCACCATAAACCTAATAAAGGAAAAAAGTAAGGAAAAACTCCTGAAAGAGGGTCATGAATTAAGAAAACATATGAAAAAAGAAATCGACAGCACATCACTAATAAGAGAGGATGGGAATGCCAGATAGGTGTGTCCTTGATTCTAGCATCATAGCGGCTATATTTTTCCAGGAAAAAGCATATGATAAGGTGGTAATGGCTGTTCAGGACAGGGATCTTCTTACAGTAGATCTGGCACTGATTGAAGTGGCAAATGTAGCCTGGAAAAGAGTTGCCTTATTTGGTGAAGATGAAGATTTGATGGAAGAAGCCTTAAAAAAAAAGCATTGAATTCATAAATACATCCTGTGAAGTAATACCTACCCGTGCATTGTTACATGAATCTTTTAAAATTGCAATTAAAGAAAAAATAACCATATATGATTCTCTATTTTTAGCGGCAGCTCAAAAAGAAAAAATAGCATTACTTACCCTTGATAAAAAAAATAAACATCATAGACTGTGTTGAATTAATCTAAATTCATAATTTTATTCATATTGTATCCTAAATCTGTCCAATTAAGAATATCAGTTCACATCCTCATTTTAATTCCAATGATCAGTTCACATCCTCATTTTAATTCCAATGATCAGTTCACATCCTCATTTTTATCCTTAAACTTACCATATCTACGGGATATGAGATAAGCAACTAATGCTAAGACCAAGGAGATGATGGTTATAATATAATCATCGGTAGCTACCAGGCCCAACTGCCACGATCCCCAGTAGAAGGGATAGAATAATATTATACCACCAGCTACGTTTTTTAATAATAAATCCAGTCCGAAATGGGTGGCCACACCCAGTAATAAGAAGAGGAAGGCTGATTTTTTCTCCTTAAAAAGTAAAGCGATTATAGTGGTGGTGATTAAGGATCCGATGGGTAGGTGAAGGGGCCAGATATACTCCCATATGCCAAAACCGAATAAATCGAAGATCATTCCCACCTTCACCGCATCGGGGATTACCGCCCCCACCAGCACCAGAACCGTATTGGCAGTGTTGAACTGCTTATACCTAATTCCCAATAGGGTGCATAGGATGTAAGCCACTGCTATATGGGTGATCCAGTCCGGCATGTTAATATTTTCTCCTTTTTAATCTCCCTTACTAAAAATTCTTTTTTAAACTCCGTAAGTATATCCTTTAATTATTTAAATCAGTTTATTCTTTTTTAAATCCCCTTATTATCTTCTCCGGTTGAATTCATATTTTTTAAAATCGAATCGCCAGTAGCGGTTGAATATGAACAACAGAAACAGGAAGGCGATGAAGGATCTGACCAGGAGGAACTGATAACTCCATTTCTCAATGATAATGATCTTAGTAGGTTTCAACTGATAATCAGGTCCTAAAACAGCTAAAACCTGGGTTTTATCTCCAATTTCAACTTTTTGATCAGTATAAACCTTGAAGGTAACCACCTGGTTCATGTAATAATCATCCACATAATAGCCGCCCTGGAATGTTTCAGAGACTGTTCCGGATACGGATACCATCTCTCCCAGTGGATAATAATTTACCACAGCCCCGGTGGAGGGATAAGCTTGCTTCTGGTTAATATTATCATAATAATAGATACAGAGCCCGGACAGGATTAAAATCAGGATTAAAATAATGATAACTCGTTTACCAGGTATAGGGGATAATTTAGTCATTATTATCATTTTGTTTATGTGTTTAGTTAATTTGATGGTAAAAAAATCCTTTTATCTGAAACAAGATAAACTTAATGTAAAGTGACTCTTTTTTTTCAAATAAAATCTTTTTTTTTTTATTCAATAGAAATCCTTTTTATTAGATGATGATAAACTTAATGGATAGGCTTTCTATTTTATTTATGTTAAACAGATGATTTATCAAATAATATCTAATATTACCAAATTGTATACCCCATTAAATCAGAGGAGGATCCTATGCACAGGTTAAAATCACTGATCATACTACTGATGCTCTTAATATGCGTATGCGTCTCATCATCGATAATATCACCCTTCTTAGATTCGCCAGTTACCAATGTAACAGTAAACGCCTATACGGAGGTGCTGGGAAATAATAGTTACGGAACAGTTGCCAAGATGGGTCCCTATGGAAACACCAGTTCACCGGTGAAGGTGGCCTATCTGGTGGGCATTCATCCCTGGGAAATATACGCCCATGAAGCCGCGGTTAAGGCATTACTAACCCATGAGAAATCCTTAAAGTACTGCTATTACATCTACCAGATAAATGTAACCGGTGGTATTGACACTGATTATGAGACCGGCCGGATGGCCGGACAGATACTGGCAGGTGATTACATCCTCCCGGATATAGAAAAGAATGATTATCAGTTGGTGGTGGACATACACTCCAATAAGGGAAGTAAAGATTCATATGATGTGGGATGGTTCATCAACGTACCCTATGATGACCAGCGCAGCAACCAGATAGCCCAGGAACTTCTGGAGAAAATATCCGGACTGGTAACCTACAACCCACCCCTATCCACCAGCCCCTACTACGTCACCATACCCATCATCAAAGCAGGGACACCGGCCATAATATATGAGGCCTATGAATATGATACACCAGAAACCCGGGAGGATAAGGCATACCAACTCCTCCTAGCCGTGGATAACCTGCGGATAATAAACAAGTCAATCTCCTATTTAGCTTAAATGACCAAAATAGAATAATAACTAATTTTTCACTTATTTTAACTTAAAAAAAATAAAAATAATAAGGGGAATAGATGTTAGAAAGCTCCTCCTCCCCCTCCCCCGGAACCTCCTCCAGCTCCGCCTACTCCTCCTCCACCGCCTGAGCTGCTGGTGGCGTTTGACATGCCGGTGCTTATGGTGGAGGATAATGCGGTGTAGCCGCCGTAATAATGGAACTGGTAGATGTTACTCTGGTTCAACTGGTCCTCTGATAATACGGTTTCCATGGATTTGCGGACTTCATCAGCTATTCCCAGGGCGGTGGCGTAGACTAAATATTTATTCCAGACCTTCACTGATTCTGGGGGGTATTCCTTGATAAGTGAGAAGTCATGGAGATACTTTTTAAAGGCCTGCCACTGGGCATGGTAATCCACTCCCTTCTGGGTCCAGCGACCACCTATCTTAGGCGGTAGGATCAATACGATGATGGCCGCTGCAGCCAGGATGACAGAAGCTAATACAGTGTAGTTGGCCGCGGGTAATGGGCTTGAACTGGTGAAGTAATAGACCGCCCCTGCGGTTACCAGGGCCAGTAATCCGTAGATCTTCATATATTTATTACCCACGCTGATGAAGAACTCCTTCAACTTATCCTCGTCCAGGTACTGTTTTTTGAAGTCCTCCATCCAGTTATCATAATATTTCTTGAATCGCAATGCTTTATCCTGATTCTTCAATTTCTTCTTCATCTCATCCAGTTTAAGAACACCGCCTTCAGAGAAACTTTTAAGTAAAGTGATCACATCTATCTCATGCATATCAAGTTCACCGGTGTAATCAGATTTGAATATAATAATCACCGATTTCTTATCCTTTTTACCACTATCCACTGATTCTATGATTAAGTATCCCCGGTTGATCAGGTCCATGATGGTGGCCTGGAAACCATCCGTATCCGGACTCCCCACATTTTTATGGAACCCTTTACCACTGATGGCGTTGACCAGGGCCGGCGGATCATTAGTGGGCGGTTCCCTTTCATAATCTCCGGTGTAGGTGGTTTTTGGTTCCCGTCCATAATTATAATAGATCCAGATGGGAATGATGATGCTGGTAATCATTAAAATAGATAAAATATAATACAGGGTGCTGTAGAAGTTGATATTATTCTGATAGTCCTCCTGGATCTTCTCAATCTGGGCTAAAGCATTTATATCCTCTTTTGCAGCGTTAACTGGGTTGTTGAACTGTTCCTTGGGTATGGCCAGCCGTACTTCGAAGTAGTTTCCCGGGTAGATGGGGTTGGTTAACACGTTCAAGACTGATCCCTTCCAGACGCTGCTCTTCACATAATATGGTGGGTTGAACCAGTATTTCACGCCCTCTGCAGATTTCAGGTGGATGTTGGTCTCCACTTGTTCGGCTTTCACATCCCAGTATTCTCCCCATACCTTGAAATGTAACTCGGCGATGTCGTTGTAGATGGTGATGACGTTGATGAAGTCGTAGGTGATGATCACATCCACATCCCGATCAGTTATAGGATCCAGGTTGTAGTCATTGGCGTAGAGGTAGACCTTAACCGATTTCAGGTTGGATTTATTGGTAACTTCGAAGAAGGAATACGCTCCATTGGTGGTTACATTAAGGTTCTCAATTCTCTCACCAGGATATACTGGTATGTCACGGTAAATACCCTTATAAGTCCCCTTGAAAGAGTAATGCAGGGTTTCTTTCACCTTTAAGGTCCCATTTTCTTCCACATATAAGTCGAAGGTGGCCTTGGTGATGCTGTAGCTTCGATCGTCACTAGTGGTAACGGAATATATATAAGGCAGGGTTATGAGCAGGATAAATAAGATTATATATATTATGTAGCTTTTTTTCAATTTTTCATAGCTCCTGTAATTTATATAATTAATAAAATAGATAAAAAAAAGGGATATTTGGTGGAATTTAATGTATTATTAGTTTTTAATTATTGAATTCTTATTAGTTTAGGATAGGTTAATGATTTTTTTTAGGATGAAGTTTGTGTTTTTTTAATGGGTATTATTGGGTTTTAGATGTCGCTGAAGTGTTTGTTGTATATATCCTCCAGTGTAGTGTGGTTTCTCTCCAGGTAGGTGTCTATTAGTTCGTTGAAGAATTCTCTTAGGTTTTTCGGTATGTCGGGATTGTTAGCTACGGAGAGGTATAATATTAATATGTCTATGAAGTCATAGGGGTTGTTCGCTCCCTTTTCCATGTTTTCTGTTGCTTTTTTCCATTCATAATCATTATCTGTCATAAATATCAACCCAGTGTATAAAATTTAGGTCCCAGTTTTCTCTATGGGGATTTCTGTTTTAACTCATTTATTCTCACTTTTACTACATTTATCTACTTCGATGGTTTATCTTTTACGATATCATCCCCGGGAGAGTTAATAATTTTCACCAAATTTTTATTCAAGAATAAAGGTTCTCTGGCTAAAAAGGGTTATTATATTATCACTTTAGAGCAATACTATGACCAAAATGAGTAATTTCTTAGAAGATGTTTAAATCGGATTATAAGGATAAAAAGCGATGATATGTTTGATTTGCCCGGGTGAGACTAGACTTTACTGCAAACACCCCGGGGATATCTGCTGAAATAAAAAAGTATCCGGAGATTTTCACGACATCCTATTTACTAAAGCAGAATATATATGAAATAAACCAGAAGATGAGTTCTATTAACTAAAAAAATATTGAAATATGAACATCCCTGCTAAATTATATAAAAACCCATAGATTGGGCTTTAACTCTAAAAAAAGATTCTATACGGGTGTTTTTGGCAATATTAAATAGCAACTTTTATAAGTAACCTTCCTTTTATGTTATACTTGTCCAAAGTAAGTTCATTTTTTAATTTGGACCTTGGAGGCGGTAAAATTAAGAGAAATTTATTAATAGTATTAGGAATATTACTATTTTCTTTTGCAGTAATATCCAGTTGCTCATTTGCAACAGACACCAGCCAAACAACAATTAATGGAAATGCTTACACCGCGGCGCAGATTCAAGATGCCACCAACCGTGTGAACGATTTCCAGGAAACAAATAACCGACTACCTAACTATGTAACTATATCAGGACAACAAATACCAATAAACGATTTCCTGCCCTACATGGAACAAAACAGTAGTTCCAGTAGTTCTAGTAGTTCCAGTAGTTCTAGTAGTTCCAGTAGTTCTAGTAGTTCCAGTAGTTCTAGTAGTTCTAGTAGTTCTGGCAGTTCTAGTAGTTCCAGTAGTTCTAGTTCATCATTATCCGTAACCATTAGCCAACTTACCCAGTCAGCATCCAATGTTAAGAATTTTATTGATACCAACAAACGATTACCCAACTACGTAACCATAGCAGGTCAACGTATCAGCACACCACAATTTTTACAGTTACTAAGCCAGGGTATAGTAAACCTAAACACTGGTTCAACCAGTCCCATCGCACTGAAAAATGTGAACAATGCAACCAGCCCTTCACAAACAGTAAAATCAGGAACTCTAACTAAAACTGAGTATGTGAAATTAGCCACCAGTTTAAACAACTTCATAAACACCAACGGACGATTACCCAACTTCGTGACCAGTTCTCTTGGAAAAATCAGATATGAATCACTGATCTACAGCTTCTCTAAAGTGTTAATATTCTACGGCACCAACAACCGATTACCCAACACCGTAACCGTAGCTCCCTGGAGTACATCATCCAGTTCAGCATCCCTATCACAGTACTTACAAGCCACGGAAGACGCACCCTCAACCAGTTCCACCATAAAATCATTGGCCAATTCAATAACCGCAGGTCTAACCAGTACCTATGATAAAGCAGAGGCCATATTCAACTGGGTCAGAGACAACTTATCCTACAGTTACTACTACAACACACAAAAAGGAGCTTTAGGAGCTTTAAGCTCCAGAACAGCGAATTGCTGTGACCATAGCCACCTGGTCGTTGCGCTGGCCAGAGCAGTGGGAATCCCTGCCAGATACCAGCACGGAACCTGTAAGTTCTCCGACGGATTATTCGGACATGTATGGGCACAGTTATATGTTGATGGAAGCTGGTACTACGCTGATGCTATAAGTGATTATAACAGTTTCGGAGCCATAAACAACTGGGATCTCAACAGCTACACACTAAAAGGAACCTACGCAGAACTACCATTCTAATAATATAAAATTTTTTATTTTTTTTATTTTTCTATAATAATACCTATTATATTGCTCTAAAAAGATTTTTAATAATTTATTATAGGCTTAACATATTATTTATAACATATTATCTCTTCTTTTCTAGCAAATCAGCTAATATATGGTCTATTTTTTTTCACAGATAGTATTATATGAAAGTGAATAGAGAAAAACAACTCAGATTATAATAATTATAACTCATAAACTGATAAAAATTAATGGGGATTAAATGATAACAGCTATAATGAAGAGGAAAAACCTTATATTCGTCCTGTTAACCAGTCTTTTTTTCATCATAACCTTATCCATACCCACTTCAGAAGCCCATGTTCTGATCATAGCAGATGGAGACAGCAGCTTATCAGATATGCTACCTGAAGCACAGGAGACTGCGGATGCATTGGAAGATGAGGGATATGAAGTATTAGAACTGTACCAGGACGATGCAACCACCAAGAATATAATGAAAGGAATGTACAACGCCGACGCCATCATCTACCTGGGACATGGCGGATACCAATCAGGCAACTATGATTTAAACGGCGGACCAGCCAGCCCACCCTTCGCATTAGTAGGTTCAGATGGATTTGTATGGGGTATTGGAAACCAGATAAGAGAAGGATGGTACACCGATCCTGTTACCATGCCCAGCAAATCCAACATACCCGTAATATTATCCCATGCCTGCTTCTCCACCGGCTGGGTAGGAGCCGATGAAGTGGCCAATCCCACCGAAACTATCTACAACTTCTCACTAATGTTCACCGGAGCCGGGGCTAATTATTACTCCACAGCTTATTATGGGAATTATCAGGGAACCACCGTAGTAGACCTGGTGGATGAATTCTTAGACGGAGCCACCACCTTCACCCAGGCAGACTCCCAGAACTGGGTGCCCATAACCGAATCAAACACCTACAACGGAGCGGAAATATGGAGAAACGACGGCGGCTACTCCGCATTCGTCGGTGACTGGACAGCCACCTGGCCCACGGCCAGCCAGACCACACCCTATGATGATGTAGCAGCTGAAGCCTGGTATCAGAGCCTCTACAGCAGCACCGACCCACCAGAGGATACCACTAAACTTATATTTATACACCACTCCTGTGGTGAAAACTGGCTTTCCGATGGTAACGGGGGATTAGGAATCTCCCTGAGAAATAATAACTATTTCGTAAGCGACACCAACTATGGCTGGGGACCGGATGGAATCGGAAGCAGCACCGACATAGGCAACTGGTGGGAATGGTTCCGGGGACCGGACAGCGCCACCTACCTAGCAGCACTATACGCTGAAAGTGGTCAGAACTCAGCATATTCACGTTTAGCCACCGACCCTGGTGGTGAGAATGAAATAATCATGTTCAAATCCTGCTATCCCAACTCAGCTTTAAAGGGAAATATCAATGATCCCGTACCAGCCATTGGAGCAAACCCACTTAGGGGGCAGAGCTGTGGATCAGCATACCATACCGTGGCCAATGCCAAGGGAATCTATATAGACCTTTTAGAGTACTTCAAAACCAGACAGGATAAAATGTTCGTAATCGTAACCGCACCACCTCTAAGGGACTCAACCTACGCAGCAAACGCCAGATACTTCAATAACTGGTTAGTAAATGACTGGTTAGACAATTACCCCTATAAGAACGTGTTCGTATTTGACTTCTACAATGTACTGACCAGTAACGGTGGAAACGCCAACACCAATGACCTTAACTGGGCGACGGGTAACCATCACCGTATATGGAACGGGGAAGTTCAGCATCAGGTAGGCACCAGTCAAAACACTCTGGCCTATCCCACCGGAGATGACCATCCCAGCAGAGCCGGTAACCTGAAAGCAACCGGAGAGTTCACCGCACTATTAAACAATGCATATAACGAATGGAAATCATTCCCCTTCACCGGTACAACCCGAGATGTTTACATGGGCGGAAGTATACAGGCTGCAATAAACCTGGCATCACCCAATGACATAATCATGCTCCACGGAAACAGCGGCAGCCCAGTAACCTACACCGAAAACCTCACCGTGAACAAACAACTACTCATCAGAACAGCCAATGATGGGACAGTAACCATCACTGCTGCAAATCCCAACAACCCCACCATAACCGTAACAACAGACGGCAGAGGATCACAGATAGAAGGACTCACCATAAGAGGAGCCACCAATTCCAATGGAATATACTTAAACAACACCCTGGACTGCAAACTCATCGGGAACACCATAACCGCCAATTATGCCGGGATCAAACTATTCGATTCCAACATAAACACCATACATGGTAACCATATCTACGGAAACACCGGAGCAGCAATCATATTAGACCATGCCATATCCAATAATATAAACGGTAATGAAATAAACAACAACCCGGAAGGATTATACATAGCAAACAGCTCCAACTACAACACAATAGAAGCAAACAATATCCATGAAAACACCGGAAACGGAATAAACATACTATCCGGTTCCATAGGAAATAATATAATCGGAAACACAGCCATATCACAAAACGGAGTCATTGGAATAATGATAAGGGATTCAGATACCAACAACATCACCGGCAACATCATAGGAAATAATGGCTGGGCCGGAATAGCCCTGGATAACTCAGATGGAAACACCATAAACGGTGCCAATATAATAAGCGGGAACCAGGAAGGATTACACTTAACCGGTTCAGCAGGTAACACCATCACCGGGAACTCCATAACAGATAATGATAACATAGGAATAAGCTTGATCAACAGTTCCAGTGGAAATTACATCACCGGCAACACCAGCATATCCAACAATGGAATAATAGGCGTATTCTTAAGAGATTCCGGTACCAACACCGTATCGGGTAACACCATCCAGAATAACAGTTGGGTGGGAGTATGCTTCGACAACGCACCGGGAAACACCATAAACAGTTCCAACAACATATCCGGTAATATGGAAGGCCTTTACCTGGTTAACAACTCCAATAACAACACCATCGGAGGAAATAACATACATAACAATACCGACACAGGAATATACATAGATTCTTCCACCGGAAACCAGATAAACACCAACACAGCTATATCCAGTAACAACATCATAGGAATACTACTTAGAAACGCTAATAGTAACACCATCAGTGGAAACACATTGACAAGTAACGGATGGACCGGTATAGCACTGGACAACTCGGATAATAACAATATAAACGGAACAAACATAATATCTGGCAGTCAAATGGGAGTTTACTTAGTAAATACCTCCAATGGAAACACAATAACGGGCAACACCGTACAGAATAACACCTGGGCTGGAATAGTCCTGGACACCGCAACTAACACCACAGTACATCATAACAACTTCACTAACAACCCATTACAGGCATTAGCCCAGAATGGTTCCGGCAACGCATTCTACCAAACCACCACCGGTAACTACTGGAGTGACTGGGCATCAACAAATCCAAGACCTATAGCAGGAAATGAAGGATTAACTGATCAGTATCCCAGAACCACACCTTTTTAATTATAAAATAGGGACAAAATTTTTCTTCTTTTTTTTTAATTATTCTAATTTTTTAGTTTCTTTTTTCTCAATTTTTCATGGAATGTTAAATGGAAACATTTTTATGTTATTAAAGCATATCATTCATTAAGTCATTACTGACTAATATTCATGATATATGGGGGGGATGGAAATAAAAAAACAGATTTTACTTATTTTATTTAGTATATTTTTTAGTATAATAGCATCAGGAACAGCTTTTGCTGATGATCCTACTTTAAAAGAAGCAATAGATAATTATAATTTAGATGTTGATACTAGTGGGGCAAATGGAAACATCTGGTTTGCAGAATCAACCACCAGCTATTATGGTTCAGATGCCGCTCAGAGCGGAGATATCAGTGAATCTGAAACAACCCAGATGAACACTGTTGTCCAAGGACCGGGGACCCTCATTTTTTATTGGAAGGTCTCATCAGAATATAATTATGATTTTTTAACATTCCGAGACAACGGCATAGCTTTACAAAGCATAAGCGGAGAAGTAGACTGGACCTATCAAACCTATAGTTTAGGAGCCGGGACACACACCCTAGAATGGACATATGCTAAAGATGGCAGCCAAAGTGTAGGATCTGATTGTGGTTGGGTGGACTGGGTATACTGGTCACCTACTGTAACCGCCACATTGCCTGAGGCTTTAGATAACTTTAATCTAGATTTCGGATACAGTGGAGATGGTTATTGGTATGGGCAGTCTACCACTGTATTTTTGACTGATGATGCTGCTCAGAGTGGGGAGATAAGTAATTCCCAATCATCAGTTATGTCAACTACTGTTCAAGGGCCGGGAACCTTCAGTTTTGATTGGAAGGTTTCATGTGAGTATTATTATGATCAATTAAGATTCCTGGATAATGGATCTATCATTTATTCCATAAGTGGTGAGCAGAACTGGACACCTGTAACCTATACCATCACAACACCCGGATCACACACTCTCAGTTGGGAATACATAAAAGACAGCATCATAAGCAATGGTTCTGATTGTGGATGGGTGGACTGGGTATACTGGTCACCTACTGTAACCGCCACAATACCTGAGGCTGTGGATAATAATTATTTGGATTTCTATGCAAGTGGAAATAATAATTGGTATGGACAGTCCTCTACTACATATTTAGCTGATGATGCTGCTCAGAGTGGGGAGATAAGTAATTCCCAATCATCTGTTATGTCAACTACTGTTCAAGGGCCGGGAACCTTCAGTTTTGATTGGAAGGTTTCATGTGAGTATTATTATGATCAATTAAGATTCCTGGATAATGGATCTATCATTTATTCCATAAGTGGTGAGCAGGACTGGGCACCGGTAACTTACACCATCACAACACCAGGAACACACACTCTCAGTTGGGAATACATAAAAGACGGCATCATAAGCAATGGTTCTGATTGTGGTTGGGTGGACTGGGTAGTTTGGACGCCTGATTCAACTGCTACTTTACCAGAAGCTCTGGACACCTCCCTATACATAGGAACAGGGTATCATGGCTGGTATGGGCAGTCTAGCACATCTTATTTTGGTGGGGATGCTGCTCAGAGTGGGGAGATAACTAATAGTGATTATTCACAGATGTGGATTGTTGTTCAAGGTCCTGGAACCTTCACCTTCTATTGGAAGGTTTCATCCGAAGCTAATTGTGACTATTTAAGGTTCATGGATGATATTAGTGTCATATATTATATTAGTGGTGAGCAGGACTGGGCACCGGTAACTTACACCATCACAACACCAGGTTCACACACCCTAACTTGGGAATACATAAAAGACAACAGTGTAAGTCTTGGTTCTGATTGTGGCTGGGTGGATAAAGTAACCTGGACACCCTCTACTATATCATTGGCTGAGGCTTTGGATAATTCTCAGTTAATTTGGGATTCTTATGGTTCTTCTGGTAGTAGTGTTTGGTTTGGGCAGTTGATTCAGAATTATGATGGTTCTGATGCTGCGCAGAGTGGTGATTTAAGTGATAATGAGATCTCGGTTTTGCGTACTAATGTTGATGGACCGGGGATTATTAGTTTTTATTGGAAAGTGTCATCTGATCCGAATGATAAGTTGTATTTCTTGGATGATTATTATACACTGAGCCAGATTAGTGGTGAGACTGGTTGGCAATACCAATCTTACTTCTTGGATGATGGTTATCATACTTTGGAATGGAGGTATGTGAAGGATGGTAGTGTTAGTATAGGAAGTGATTGTGGATGGGTGGACTGGGTAGTTTGGACGCCTATTTCTTTGCAGGATGCTTTAGATAATCAATCGTTATTATTTGGTACTGCGGGAGTTAGTAGTTGGTATGGACAATACGCTGTAAATCATGATGGTAGTGACGCGGCACAGAGTGGTGATGCGAATGATGATGCTTATTGTCCTCTTTGGACGAGTGTTGAGGGTCCGGGGACTATTAGTTTCTGGTGGAAGGTTTCTTCTCAACCTACGTTTGATAAATTCACGTTCTCAGATAATGGTAGTGTTCTTAATACTATTAGTGGAGAAGTAGATTGGACTTATCAAAGTTACTATCTTGGCGCAGGGACTCATAATCTAGACTGGGATTACACCAAAGACGGCAGCATAAGCGTAGGTTCAGACTGCGCCTGGCTAGACCAGGTAACCTGGACACCGGGAGAGACTGGTAATGTTTTGTTAGTTAGGACTGGAACATATTTTGATACCATCCAAGAAGCGGTGGATCAATCAATTAGTGGGGATACATTACAGGTGAATGATGGGATTTACACCGAAAATGTACTGGTGGATAAAAATTTAACAATACAAGCTATGGGAGCAGTAACCGTGCAAGCATTAAACCCTAATTTATCAGTGTTCACCATTAACAGTTCAGGCTGGGGATCAAGTATCGACGGTTTCACAATCACTGGTGCTACTAATGCTTTCGGAGTTTACTTAAATTCTACTAATAACTGTCATATAACCGATAATGCAATATCCAGTAATTTCATGGGGGTTTATATCCAGAACGGCAACACCAACACCATATCTGGTAATACCATATTGAATAATGGTTGGCTGGGTATTGGTGTAGATAACTCCACTGGTAACATCATCAATGGAAGTAATAACATATCTGGTAATGTGGAGGGTGTTTATTTAGTTAATAGTGCTAATGGTAACATAATCTCTGGTAATAACATAACTAACAACAATGATGCGGGAATAATCATATTAAACGGTTCAACAAGTAATAACATCTCCGGAAACCCGGCGATAACTAACAATGGTTTGATCGGAGTTCTTATCCGTGACTCAGATACTAATACCATTTCTGGTAATAACATTCAAGGAAATGGCTGGTCTGGGCTGGCATTGGATAACGCTGATGATAATAACATAAATGGAGGTAACTTCATCATTGCTAATCAGGAGGGTATCAATCTGACCAACTCTTCTGAGGATAATACTATAAGCGGAAATACTATAACGGGTAACACTAACATTGGTATTAGCTTTATAAACAATTCTTCGGTCAATGAGATCATAGATAATGTTGCCATATCCAACAATGGCATCATAGGTGTTTATTTACGTGATTCAGGATTTAACATCATCTCAAACAATAACATCCAAATTAACAGTTGGGCGGGTGTATGTTTTGACAATTCTATCTGTAACACCATAAACAGTTCCAATAACATATCCGGTAATCTGGAAGGACTGTACATAGTTAATAACTCCAACTCTAACACCATAACCGGTAATAACATCCATGATAATCAGGACACCGGAATTTACATCGATGGTTCAACTAATAACCAGATAACCAGCAACACCGCAATATCTAATAATGGAGTGATAGGTATTCTCGCGAGAAATGCCAATGGTAACACCATCAGTGGCAACACAGTAGCAGGTAACACCTTCGCAGGTATAGCTTTGGACAACGCAGACAGTAATAATATAAACGGATTAAACACAGTATCTGGTAGTCAGATGGGAGTATATGTGGTAAATACTTCCAACGGAAACACTATCAACAACAACGCTCTACAGAATAACACCTGGGCAGGAATAGTACTCGACGGAGCAACTAACACCATAGTTTATCAGAATAACTTCATATCCAACCCATTACAGGCATTGGCACAGAACGGATCTAGTAACGCCTTCTACCAGGCAAACACCGGTAACTACTGGAGTGACTGGTCAAGCACCAATCCACGGCCAATATATGGAAATGAAAACCTAATAGACCAGCATCCCAGTACTTCAACTTTTTAATTTAAAATAAATATTTTTTTTACTTTTTTTTATTGGGGGATGATTGTAATTGAAATCATTATGAATGTGATAATATTCACATTATTATTTTTAAAATTTATTTTAAGTGACAATATATAGTTTAGGTGAAGGTAACGGAAATGAAAAGAAGGGGAATATTAATTATTCTAACACTGGTATTTGTATTCACTTATCTTAACGTTGTTTCAGCATCGAATATCCCTGATGAATCTTCCAATAACATAGGCAATAATCTATCAACAGCCGAAGCTGGTAATGTTTTCTATGTATCCCCCACAGGCAATGATTCTAACCTGGGCACTGAAACACAACCCTGGGCCACTCCAGGTTATGGTTCAAAACAACTACAGGCAGGTGACACCCTTATTATCAAAGATGGCGTCTATATTATGGACACCTACTATGAAGATATGATAACACCTCTTGTATCAGGAACATCAACATCCTGGATCACCATTAAAGGTGAGGATGGTAAAAAACCAGTGCTCTGTGGGAAAGATAACCTGTTCTCAGCAATTGATATATCTGGCAAAAGTTATATACTGATTGAAAACCTGGAAATTACCAGTTACAATGGCATGCCTTTCCGGGGAGGTATTGAAGCCGCTGGTTCACCCATAAGTCATGTTGAAATAAAAAACCTTTACATACACCATATCGACGAATTTGGGATAAACATTGCAGATGTGGATTATCTCGAAATATTAAACTGTATCATAGAATACTGTGGTTTCGGTTCAGTAGGAGGTCCTTCCGCTACTGATGGAGGATGGAGAAATGTCCTGATAAGCGGATGCAGCCTATCCTACTCCGGACATTACTATCAGGGAGGTGATGGTTCCAACAGACCCTATGACCGGCCAGATGGTTTCGGCATCGAACCCTCAGCAGGTCCGGTTGTTATAGTAAATACCAAAGCCGAGCACAACCGTGGTGATGGTCTTGACTCCAAAGCAGAAAACACCCACATCTCCAACTGCATTGTTGCAAACAATAACTGTGACGGGATTAAACTATGGGGAACCGGTAGTAAAATCGAAAACTGCCTTATATATGGAAGGGGAGATGGTAACACAGATGTTACACCATGGGCACCAATAGTAATCGGTACAGAAACCCCTAATAGCAATTTTCAAATAATCAACGTGACTGTAGATGACTTTGTAGGTAATAATTATCTGATGCACGTTCAGTATGATAACATAACCCCTATAAATCTAACAGTTAAAAACACCATCTTCTCTGGCAGAGGACCAGGAAACTCTCCCATATATATAGATGATTCTGTGAATTTCACCCTGGAGAACAATCTATTCTACATGCCAAACAGCGAATATGTCCTGGCAATTGCTGATACAACATATGAATCAACCCAAATCGAGCAGTTAGGATTAGGGAATAAATATGGAGATCCTCTATTCATCCAGCCTGCCTTTGGAACAACAGGAAACTATCACCTGCAGGATGAAAGCCCTGCAATTGACAATGGCACATCTACAGGAGCACCTGGTATAGATTTGGATTATATTGCAAGGCCACAGGGATCGGGATTTGATAGGGGTGCCTATGAAAGTATCAGCACCCTAATTCAGCTGGTGGTTAATAATCGTACCGGGGAACAGTTCAGCACTATCCAGGAAGCAGTGGATAATGCTGAGGATGAGGATACCCTCACTGCTTATAATGGCACATACACCGAGAACATAACGATTAACCGCCAGCTTACCCTCCGGAGCAGCGACGATTTGGGGGTTATTATTCAGGCGGCTGATATGGGCCGGCCGGTAATCCTAATAACTGCAAGTGGTTCTGGTTCTACCATAAGGGAATTCAGCATATCCGGAGCAAGCAGTTCCTTCGGTGTTTATTTAGATTCGGCAGATAACTGTTACCTGACGGATAACACTATCTCTGGTAACTGCATAGGTGTTTATATGCGGAATTCTAACAATAACATGGTATCAGGGAATACTATTCAGGGTAATGGCTGGGTTGGAGTTTGTATGGATAATTCAATTAATAACACCATTAATGGTGGTAATAACATATATGGTAACCTGGAGGGTGTTTATATTGTTAATTCAGCTAATGGAAATACAATTTCTGGAAATAATATACATGATAACGCCGGTGCTGGTATAAACATTCTTAACAATTCAACCGGGAACACAATATCCGGGAATACGGCTATATTTAATAATGGTTTGATCGGAGTACTTATCCGTGACTCAGATGTCAATAACATCACAGGAAATAATATACAGAGTAATGGATGGGCTGGTGTGGTATTGGATAATGCTGATGATAATTTTATTAATGGAGGTAACTTCGTTAGTGGTAATCAGGAAGGGTTTAATCTAACCAACTCCGTTGGTAATATTATAGAAGGCAATACCATAAGTGATAATGTTAACATTGGTATTAGCTTGATAAACAATTCTTCAGGCAATGAAATCATAAATAACGTTGCTATATCCAACAATGGCAACATAGGTGTTTACTTGAGGGAGTCTGTTACCAACACAGTCTCTGGTAATAATATCCAAATCAATAGTTGGGTAGGTATCTGTTTTGATAATGCAACTGGGAACATCATTAACAGTGATAATAACATATCCAGTAACTTGGAAGGCTTATATATTGTTAACAACTCCAACAGCAACACCATCCAAGGAAATAATATACATGACAATCAGGACACCGGAATTTACATTGATGGTTCAACTAATAACCAGATAACCAGCAACACTGCAATATCTAATAATGGAGTGATAGGTATTCTCGCGAGAAATGCCAATGGTAACACCATCAGCGGTAATACTGTGGCAAGCAACATTTTCTCTGGTATAGCTTTGGACAACGCAGACAGTAATAATATAAACGGATTAAACACAGTATCTGGTAGTCAGATGGGAATATACGTAACCAACACATCTAATGGAAACACTATCAACAACAACGCTCTACAGAATAACACCTGGGCAGGTTTAGTGTTAGATAATGCTTCGAACACTACCATCTACCAGAACAACTTCATAAACAATCCTTTACAGGCATTAACCCAGAATGGGAGTGGAAATGCATTCTACCAAACCACCAATGGTAACTACTGGAGTGACTGGCCCAGCACAGAACCCAGACCGGTATATGGAAATGAAGGTTTATTAGATAACTATCCTAGAACCACACAATTTTAAAACTGGGAGAAAAAATAAATCTCCTTCATTTTTTTTTTACTTTTCTTGTATCCAGTTTAAAGTTCGGTTATATTTTTTTTTAGTAAATTTTTTAAGTAACCATTCACTTAAAAAGATATTGCATATATTATTTATGGGGGGAATTCATCTGATTCTTAAACAAGTAATATTCGTCTTATTTTTACTTTTTATATCAATATCTGCTTTAAACATTACTTATGCCTCTTCTGATCCTCCCAATATTATTGAGTTAAATGAATCTTACTGTGACAATGATGAGCAGTCTATCCCGGAAAGTGTTACTGAGATAGATCCTGTACTTCTTTATAATGCGAACCAGTTGATTCAAAATTCCAGTACAAACCCCATAATTCTTCCTGATGGTTATAAAGGAATGGAAGCCCCTATTGGTCGTCCTTTAATGCCCTCAACTGGCACGGTAAAAACCTGTGTAATTATACTGGAGTTTCCTGATTATCCTCTATCCAGTTATCCTTTACCTCAAGCACAGCTTATAGCAGATGTGGAAAATAAGATGTTTTCCAATGGAAATCCAGCGGACTATCCCTATGAAAGTCTCAAAAACTACTACCAGCGCTCTTCTTATAATCAATTAACCATCACTGGTGATGTTATGGCCATTTATACAGCTAGTAAAAATAAAGGAGACTATTCTTTAGATGATCTACAGGGTTTAGTTTATCGTATAGTGGACAGATGTGATGATTTTATCGATTACACCCAGTATGATAATGATAATGATGGATATATTGATGGATTGTACATCTTCTGGACCGGACCCTGCACAGGAGGATTTGGAAATGCCTGGATTAACAATACCATGTTATATCCGAATTCTATTGTGGAATGTGATGGTAAAAACTTAAGACAATTTGTATGGGTGTCTTTAGGTTGGAACAACGGTCCTCAGATTTTCAACCCAAGAACCACCATGCATGAGACAGGACATATGATGGGTTTAGCTGATTACTATGATTATGATAATCAAGCCCCTAAAAATGGGGTGGGGGGCTGTGATATGATGAACGGAGCTTATGGTGATCATAACTGTTTCTCCAAGTTCATGCTGGGCTGGCTTGAACCAACCATCCTAAAAATAGTGGGAGTTCCATCTTATAACATCGAATATCTTGATCGGATTGCACTGAGACCTTCATCCATTTATCCTGATGCTGTGCTTATCATGCCCAGTTATAATGGATTCTATGGAGAATATTTCATGGTAGAATATCGGAAATCTGGATGCGGAAATGATCCTATTAACTCCATTTTCAACGGTCTGGCCATATGGCACGTTGACGCTACCACCAGTGACGGTGTATATTTCGACTGGAATAATCAGTTCTCATCCCATAAAAGGATCCGTTTAATGGAAGCAGATGGATTAGAAGAGATAGAATATGGGGATGGGAGAGCTGATGCAAATGATTTCTATAAACCCTCTCAAAGATTCGGTTCAGACACCTTCCCCAACAGTGACAGTTATTATATCACCTATCAGGGTGCCAGTGGCCATGCTACTAATATCCACATCTATGACCTGGAAGAGCTGGGGGGTATGATGTATGCCAGTTTCGGTTTCTTCCCACCCATTTCAGTTGGAAAAGCTTTAGATCAGGAGTATTATCAGATCAATGGATCAAACCTTCCCATGCCCTGGACCACAGGGGGATCAGAGGACTGGTATGGACAATCCTTTATAAGTTACGATGGAGTAGATGCTGTACAAAGCGGGGGGACCTATAATAATAGTTCATCCTGGCTTGAATGTATCATTCCCTATGATGGGATGCTTATTTTCAAATGGAGAGTTTCTTCAGAAGCAAATCATGACTTCCTGAAATTATATATCAATAACACGTTGATGGATAGTATCAGTGGTGAAACAGGCTGGATCACCAAAGCCATAGCGGTAAATGCTAACACAAGTTTCAGATGGGAGTATACAAAAGATGCTTCAGGAGTGGCAGGTGAAGACTGTGGCTGGGTAGATCAGGTGCAATGGATACAGACCACCAGCTTAAATAGAGCCCTGGATACTTTAATTTTCAACTGGGAAACTGGGGGGTATCAAAACTGGTATGGACAATATCAGACTTTTATCTCTGATACAGATGCAGCCAAGGTAGGATATTTAAATAATAACTCGGAAAGCTGGTTAAGAACTACTATAACCATAACTGATACTAAAGAAATAAGATTCTGGTGGAAAGTCTCCTCAGAACCATACCATGACTATTTAACCTTCTATATAAATGGCGTATCACCCCTTAGCGGCAGCATAAGTGGTGAAACTAACTGGCTGCATATGGGATATATTCTAGCCCCCGGAACTTATACTTTAGAATGGAAGTATACCAAAGACAGTGTAAACAGTGCGGGACAGGATTGCGCCTGGTTAGATGGTATACAGCTCATCACACCACCTCAAGCAGATCTGGTGGTTAGTATGGTAGATGGGCCTACCAGTGGAATTTCAGATGGTTACACCAGCATACCTGTCTCTTACACCCTCTATAATCAGGGAGAAAGTGGTGTAAGTGTATTTAAAACAGTTTTCTACCTTTCTCAGGATACCATCATAGACATGGATGATCTGGTAATATCTGAAATGCTATACACCTCCTACTTAGGACCAGGAGAGTCATATACAGGATATTTAAATATAGTTCCCCCTTCAAACATACCCAGTGGCAGTTACTTCCTGGGGGCGATAATAGACACAGAAAATCAATCTGATGAACAAAATGAGAACAACAACAGTAATTGTGACTATGAACCCATCAGTATTAAAGGGACTGGACCATCCCTGGAAGAATCCGTGGATAATAATAGTCTGATCTGGATCAATAGTGGGAATAATTCCTGGTTTGGGCAGAATATTATAAATTATGATCTGGATGATGCAGTTCAAAGCGGCGATATAGCTGATGGACAAAATTCACAAATTGAAACCACATTAACCGGTCCAGGTTCTCTTTCATTCAGATGGGCGGTGTCATCAGAACCGAACTATGACTATTTAGAATTATGGGATGGTATTAATCTATTGGAAAGAATAAGTGGTAATGTGGACTGGCATCAGCAGAGATTTGACCTGGAAGCAGGAATACACAATCTAAAATGGATATATAAGAAAGATGGGAGCATCAGCCAAGGACTGGACTGTGGCTGGGTGGATCAGATAGTATGGAACCCCCAACTGGAAAACTACTTAGACAATGATTACTTAACCTGGTCTACCGGCGGAAATAACACCTGGTATGGACAGTCAACCACCAATATTGATGGAATAAGTGCAGCTCAAAGTGGTCAGGTTGTAGACAATCAATATTCTGAGCTTACAGCCACTGTTACAGGTACAGGTACTCTTGAGTTCTGGTGGAAGGTTTCCTCAGAATTTGGTGGTGATTATCTAATTTTCTATATAGATGGTGTAGAAATGGATAATATGACCGGTGATACTTCCTGGATTGGTGAAAATATTGATATAATGGGCCCAGGATCACATGTTCTTAAATGGGTGTACATAAAAAATTTCGGTATCAGTAACTATTCAGATTGCGGATGGGTGGATCAGGTAAATTGGACACCATTCGAACCATTATCTCTTGAGGAAGCCCTGGATAATAACATTCTAACCTACACCATAGGTGGAAATGGAAATTGGTACGGAAAAAATCAAGACGGATATGAAGCATTAAAAAGTGGTAATATCTCTAATTTACAGCAAACTCTATTCCAGACCACCGTTAATGGTCCTGGAACCATAAAATTCTGGAGTAAAGTATCCTCTGAGGCAAACTTTGATTTACTCCGCTTATACATTGATGATCTAGAAACCATGGCCATCAGCGGGGAGACAGACTGGACCTATTACTACTTCCATATAGCGGGTACAGGATTACATACGCTAAAATGGATTTATAGTAAGGATGGGAGCCTACGTGCTGGTGAAGACTGCGCCTGGGTGGATCAACTAGTGTTCACCCCATTTTTAAACTCCTTTTTAGATGATGGGAGCTTCAACTGGAACACAGGGGGAAATAATTACTGGTTTGGAGAGAATACTATTAAACATGATTCAGTTGGAGCTGCCCAGAGCGGATATGTGACAGATGGTCAGTATAGTGAAATCTCTACCACAGTATCAGGCACTGGATTTCTTTACTTCTACTGGAAAGTGTCCAGTGAAGAATATTTTGACTACCTCACATTCCTGGTGGACGATACAGAAATAGCCAAAATAAGTGGAGAAACTGACTGGTCTGATTACGGATTTTATCTGGAAAATAGTGGACTGCATACACTGAAATGGGTTTACAGTAAGGATTATAATGTAACAGCCGGACAAGATGCTGGATGGTTAGATCAGATAAACTGGATACCCTTCCTAACTTCAACAATAAATGAATCATTGGACAACCAACTACTGTGGAACACTGGTGGGAATGGTAACTGGTTTGGTCAGCCTATCTATAATATCGACGGATATGACTCAGCCAAAAGCGGAAGCATACTGAATAACCAGGAAACATGGATTCAAACCACAGTAAATAATCCGGGAACCCTTAGTTTCTATTGGAAAGTATCCTCAGAAACAAATTATGATTACCTGGAAATATGGGATGGAGATGAACTTCTAGATAGTATAAGTGGAGAAACCGGTTGGATTTTTAAAACCTTCACCCTAGAATCAGGTGAGCATAACATAATATGGAAGTACAGTAAAGACATCTCCATAAGTCAGGGTTTAGACTGCGGATGGGTGGATCAGGTAACCTGGACACCTTCAGGAGGTAACATCCAACTAGTAAGGACTGGAACTTATTATAATACTCTGGGGGAGGCCATTAACCAAGCAATCGATGGTGATACCCTAGAGGTCAACGCAGGTACCTACACAGAGAATTTAACCATACAACATAACCTCAATATTCAGGCAATGGGCGAGGCCATATTACAGGCATCTAATCCCAATCTACCAATAATTGAGATAACCAACACCGGGAGTGGATCCACTATACAGGGATTCACCATAATCGGAGCTACCAGTTCAGTTGGAATCTACCTGTCCTCTGCAAATAACTGTAATATAATTGATAATACCATTTCCAATAATTTCATAGGAATATACATCCAGAATTCCTATACCAACACAGTTTCCATAAATAAAATAGAAAATAATGGCTGGGTCGGCATATGTATGGATAATGCCAATTCTAACTACATAACTAATGATAATGAAATAACAGGTAACGTAGAAGGAATTTATTTAGTAAACACAGCAAATGGAAATATAATAACTGGTAACAATATACATCATAACTTCAACGCAGGAATAAACATATTAAACAGTTCATCAGGAAACAATATCTCCGGTAACTATGCCATATCCCAAAACGGTTTAATAGGAATTCTCATACGAGACTCTAATACCAACTCCGTCTCTGGTAATACTATTCAGACTAATGGTTGGGCTGGTATGGCCCTAGACAATGCAGATTATAACCTCATAAACGGATCAAATAACATATCCGGAAACTTAGAAGGATTAAACATAACCAACTCCATCGGCAACACCATCACGGGTAATACAATATCTGGGAATACCAATATAGGTATCAGCATAATAAATAATTCCTTAGGTAATTATATCACATATAACAACGCCATATCCAATAATGGTATTATAGGTGTTTTTATGAGGGACTCAGAATCCAACATTGTCACTGGAAACTACATCCAAGGTAATGGATGGGTAGGGTTATGCTTTGATAATGCTACTGTTAACACCATAAACGGTTCTAATAACATATCCGGCAACCTGGAAGGACTTTATATTGTGAATAATTCCAACAGCAACACCCTCTCTGGTAATAATATACATGATAATCAGGATACAGGAATTTACATTGATGGTTCGACTGGAAACCAAATAACCAGCAACACTGCAATATCCAACAATGGGGTGGTTGGTGTTCTTTTCAGAAACGCTAATGGTAACACTATAAGTGGTAATGCAATAGAAGATAATAATTTCGCAAGTATAGCCCTGGATAACGCGGATAATAACAATATTAACGGATTAAACACCATAAGTGGTAGTCAGATGGGAATATACGTGGTGAATGGCTCCAATGCTAACACCATCACGGACAACACCTTACAATATAACACCTGGGCAGGAATAGTCCTCGACGGAGCAACAAACACCATAGTCTATCAGAACAACTTCATATCCAATCCATTACAAGCACTGGCACAGAACGGATCAGGAAACAGCTTCTACCAGGGAACCACCGGTAACTACTGGAGTGATTGGCCCAGTTCAGATCCCAGACCAATTCCCGGAAACGAAAACCTGTACGATCAGTACCCTTTCTTTGAAGGATAAATAATTACTAAATTTTCCACTTTTTTTTTTAAAACAGACATTATTAATCAGTATAATGCTGATATTTTATGGATTAGAAGTTTCCATTCCATATTGAAGTTTCATCCTAAATTTGTTAATTTAACCGAATATTTTCATAAAATAATTTAATCAGGATTTACTACATTCTTCAGCAACTTAATATCATCTTCATCGATGATTTTAAGCAGATAGGCCAGGCCCAAGTATAATAATACTCCTAGGATTATTAAAATAAACAGGTTCAGGAACTGTAAATACCAGACAACAACCCCTACACATACACTAGCCAGTAATATTTTAAAGATCAAATTCAGGAACTTCCTTTTCTCGAACATGTATTCCGTCCGATAATAAGCAATCATCAAGAAAAGAGCAACACCCAACTCGGTTATGAAAGTGTTGATGCTGGCCCCAATATAACTATAGGATGGTATCAGGAGTAGGTTCAACAGGATATTCAACACCATCCATATTCCAGTGACCTTGGTAACCACCAGTTCCTGGTTAGTGGATTGGAAGAACTGGACGAATGCTGCGTTTAGGAAGGTGAACACCGTCCCCCAGATGAGTATTTGCATTATAATAGTAGAATTAAGATATTCATCTCCATAGAGGATTAAGATTATTTGCGGCGCCAGTAGAGTCACCAGCACACCCATGGGAAAGGCAATGGTTAACATGTACTTAAAATATTTCTCGGTGATGGTCTTCAGATAATCCTGGCTACTGCTGAAATAACGGGACATAACCGGGAAAACCGCTAAATTTATGGCGGTGGGAATGAACAGTAAAGTTAACACGATTTTATATGCAGCACCATAAAGACCAGTAGCTTCATTGCCCTGAATTAAAAAAAGCATTGTAGAGTCTATCCAAACATATACCGTGGCAAAAATACCGATTAAACCTAAACCTAAGGCGATTTTAATATTCTTTTTCCAGAAACCTAATTCAATGCTTATCTTTGGTATAATAAAATTACGATAAGCAATGACCACCGCATAAATTAATGAGACCATTCCTGCTATCAAATAAATAGAAGCGAATGCTTCTACATTTAATCTAAAATAGACAGCCAGTAAAACTCCGGTTAAGGTTAAGATACTGCCCAGTAAAACTCCTACAGATTGATATTCAAGTTTCTCATAGGACTGGAATAATGAATAAAAACTCCCTGAAAATGTATTAAACACCAAATAAATCAGTAAAATAAAAACTACAAAGACAGTAACTCCAGAGTAGTTCAGGAAATATATGATAATCAAGGAGAATAAGAATACAAGAAAAACTAAAACACATTTAATGGTTATGAAATTGCTGAAATATTGCAGATTTTTAGTATTATCCCGGGCTATCTCCCGGGTCATCAGAGTATTAAGTCCTAAATCCGTGAATATCCCCAAAATACCGATAAGTGAAAGACCAAAGGTTAGAATACCAAAATCATCAGGTCCCAAATATCGGGCAGTGTAGATGGAGTAAATGAATATCAACAGATAACTTATTATCTGTGCAATAAAGAAGGTAACAGTATTTTTTATAATTCGGGGAGATTCCATAATTCTTTATCTATATGAAACACTTATTAATGATTTATCATAAATTTAAATGAGCGAGTATTTATGTCGATTTATGATGAATTCAACAGTGATCCTTACGGATCTCAGGTAAAAGTAATAGAACTGGTAGGTAATGATAAAAAAGTATTAGAAATAGGCTGTGCCTCCGGTAGAATATCAAAAAGACTAGCTAATAATGGCTGCACAGTCACCGGTATAGAAATAGATGAAGATTCATCATATGAAGCGAGAAAATATTGTCAGGATGTTATAAACGCTGATATAGAAACTTTAGAAGATTTAGGTTATCCTGATAATTATTTCGATGTTATTCTTTTTTCTAATGTTCTGGAACATCTTCGATCACCATTAGAGGTTATAAAAAAATTGAAGAAGTACCTTAACAAGAACGGTTATATCGTGGTTGCTCTTCCCAATATCGCAAATATTTTTATACGAATGAAACTCCTCAGGGGTAAATTTGAGTATGAAGAAAGCGGCATACTGGACAATTCCCATCTGAGATTTTTCACAGAAAAAAGCGCCCGGGAACTATTAAGTGAAGGCGGCTTTAATATATTTAAATTCGATATAGCTCCATTTATACCTATTTTATGTGTTTTCCCTAAATTAGAATATAATATTGCTAAAATCCGGCCGAATCTGTTTTCAGAAGAATTTATAATGGTCGGAAAACTCGCTGATTAAGGATTGATTATTATAAAGAAGATATCATGTACAAAAATTATGAAACAAAGATGAAACCAGTAATAACCATTATAACACCCACCTATAATCATCAGGATTATATCAGGCAATGCATAGACAGTGTAAGAGCTCAAACCTATCCTTACTGGGAGCAGGTAATCATAGATGACGGATCCACCGATAACACAGCAGATATAATCAAGGAATATGATGATGAGAGAATAATATACCTGAAGCAGGAAAACCAGGGAATTTATCAGCTTAAAAAATTATATAATCGTGTGTTGGGATTATCTAATGGAGATTACATTGCAATATTAGAGGGAGATGATTACTGGCCAGAATATAAATTGGAAAGACAGATGGAGACCTTAGAAAATCATGATGTGGTTTTATGTTGTGGTAATGCTGAGATGGTGAATAAAGAAGGTAAACTGGAACGTATGATCAGACTGGATTCCATCCCCCAAAACTTAACGGCAAATAAAACATTGGACAGGCTTTTATTAAACAACTTCATCACCGCATGTACAGTGATATGTGAAAAAAGAGCATTACTGGGAATTGGAGGGTTTCAACAGCCTTCTAATATTCCCTTTGTTGATTATCCTACCTGGCTAGCCCTGAGCAGATTTGGTGATTTTTATTTCGATGATACAGTTCTAGGTTACTGGAGACATCATAGAGGTCAGATCACAACCAAAAACGCATTTAAAATGCTAAAATCACAATGGGAAACTTCTATAAATTTCTATAACAATCTATCCCAGAAAGAGAGGGAAGAATTAAAAACAGATCTAGATGATATCATAAAATCGAAAAATAGAGACCTGTATGATCTAAATTTTTTACTCGGAAGGAAATGTTTACATAACAAAGACTGGGCTAAAAGTCGGGAGTTTTTCACAGAATCATTAAAGGGATCCCATATCATCAAATTCTATTCAGCAATGGCTATTATCGGTAGCTTTTTTAAGATAGATCTGGAAAGATACATCTCAATGGTAAAGAGAAGTCACATAGACGATCTAATAGAGTGAGAAATATAGGCTAACCCATATCAAGAATGTAAGTTGAGAATCCATGAAAGCATATCTTAAAGTATTTTTAAAAGAAAAATTTCCCAGAATCTTTTCCAGTGGAATTTATCTAATATATGGGACTAAAGATGTTATGAATAGCATAACCGGTAAGAATGACCCTTTAATTCCCCCCACCAGGCTGATGTTTGACGGGCCCCGTAGTATTGGTGAATTCCGGAGGAATGGGGAAATTTTCCAGGGATACTTCCAGGATCTGTGTGGTCTTAAACCGGATGGTCACTTTTTGGATGTGGGTAGTGGTATTGGTAGAAAAGCCATACCCTTAACTAATTATCTGGATGAGAATGGAAGATATGAGGGTTTCGATATTAGTGAAAAAGGAATAGATTGGTGTAGGAAGAATATATCCACTAAATATCCTAATTTTCACTTCACTCGGGTTGATGTGTATAATAAATATTACAACCCCTCCGGAGCACATCTGGCAGAGAAATTTATTTTCCCCTTTGAAGATGAGTCCTTTGATCTGGTATTTCTCGGATCGGTATTTACCCATATGTTACCTGATGAGATAGAAAATTATTTAGGGGAGGTTTCCCGGGTGTTGAAAACTAATGGTAAATGTTTGATTTCTTATTTCTTATCAGATGAAGAAGTGATAAAACTTATGAATGCTAATCGAAGTGAAATTGATTTTAAATATGAGATGGATAATTTCCGAACCACCAATCTAAGAATACCGGAAGATGTGGTTTGTTATGATGAATCATATATCTGTGATTTATATAAAAAAAATGGATTAAATATTTTAAGGCCTATCCATTATGGGTCCTGGTCGGGGAGAGAGTATTATCTGGATTATCAGGACATGATCCTGGCTGAGAAAATCCGATGATTTAACATTTCATATGTGATGGTTTTTTTTTATTCTATTTCTGTTGATGGTTTTTTTTCTTTTTTATTCTGTTTTCAATAGATTTTTTTTCTTTATTATATCCCCCCTGAACTGATTTGTTTCTTTTATGCTATTCCCAGTATGTAATAAATCCGATAATCGCCGTTATTGTATATTCTATAGGCGCTTTTATCTGTGTTATCCAGTTTACTGAAATCTGCTGGTGTGTATCTCCATTTATCCTTATATTCGGGATAAAGATCTGGATATGCGATTCTTAAAAGTGTCATATCAATATAATAAAAGTTTGTATCGTATGTTTCCCCATAATAAGATTTATTCTGGTAATTGAAATGGTCCGGGCCGGTGTATATGATTGGTTTATTCTGGAGATTGTATTTCACACCTTTAATGGCATCGTTAAATCGGAGGATCTGTCCATAATAAAAATTTAAATTATTATCGATGATCAGAACAGAGTCCCTGTAATTTATAAACCAGTTCTCTCCGGTTAACTCCATCTCACTTGTTTGATAGTTAGATGTTTTAGTTAATGGTGAGGGATAGGCATTGAATAATCCTATAACTCCGGTTATCATCAGGAAAAAAATTATAAATATGAGTCCGTATTTCCTGATTTTTGGTTTTTTATTATGGAAATAGGATGAAAGGAACAATCCATTTAGAATAATCGCTATTAGCATTTCATATTTTAGCACCCGATTAAATTCCACACCAACAAAACTCACGAAGCTGAGTAAAACGAAGACCAGGAAAAGAAGGAATAATATGATGTAGGTGAAGATGTTCAAATCCAGTTTCTTCAAATCATCCTCTTCTTTGGAGAAGATGGTTCCCTTCAACACAATAACACAGGCTAAGAGTGCTAATAAGAAAAATAGGATGTATTGCCCGTACAAACTGATGGCTAATGATATGAAATTAGGGATGGAGAGGTTGGTACTGCTTAAAATGCTGAGGTACTGTTGCATATTACTGGTACCTATCTCATGTAAAAACCAGTTAATCACCATACTCGCCTTATCCAGGAATAAAGAAAAGGATGTGAACCAGATAGACCATATCACAATGATTAATAGGAATATTGTTGAGTTATCATTAATCGAGGACATCATTAACTTATTAGGGAAACTGGTTTTCAGAATCATTTGATATATTCTATTGGAAAGGTAGATGAATGCTAGGATAATTATTAAGAATAAGGTTAGTTCTCCGGGATGGAAGAAGGGAATAAAGATTATGTATAAAATGAAAAGCAAGTCATATTCAACAAATTTTTTATTGGATGTTCTTGTTTTATAGAATAAGTACATAAGAAAGGGGAGTAAATAAAATCCTTCAATGGATGGGGAAAGCATTGAGGTTTCAAATTGTAAAAACAGTATAGAACCTAAGGCCATGATGAGGACAGTCTTAGCGGTGTCTTTTGTTACTTCTTTACCTAATAAATACAAAGCAAGGATAAAAAACAGGTAATAGAATATGGGTATTATCTTAGAATTAATATTGAGGTTAATACCGCTGAAATAAAAAAATTCTACCATGTTAATATGCATCAAGGGATACAGGTTTTCACCGAATATTCCTATGCTTTCAAAATTTCCGGTGCTGATTATATCCTTGGCAAAGCCAATATGGGTGAGCACATCTCCTCTTCCCATTATAAAATAATCCCTAAACAAGGGTAATAACATGATTAAAACGTTAATCCAGATAAGGGCTATTAAAGCAGCTATCCATAAATGGGAGGGTTTCTTCTGGAATGATTGGTATACTAATACTGAAATTCCGCAGAACATGGTCAAGATAACAAAAAACCATAAATAATGGGGATAGGCCTGGTAGATGGAAAGTTCATAACCAGTTGCCGAGCCGGTTAAACCGATTATTACTGATGAGGCGGTTATGGATAGAAAAGCAGTTATTATAAGGATTTTCTGAAGATTATGTACATTAGGATAATTAGTATCATCCGTTAAATCATTCAGATATTTACTGGAACTGATCCAGCATAGATTCATAATTTTTAACAGCTGTTTCATAGTTAAATTTTTTTTCCACAAAAGACTGAGCCTCCCGGGCTATCTTATCCAGTTGAGAAAATTCTAACACCCTACTAATATTCATAGATATAGATTCAACAGAGTTATCCTCCATGATAAATCCATTATCACCATCATTTATCAAATCCGGAATTGATCCAACATTCGTAGCAAGTACAGGGGTTCCGCAGGCCATGGATTCTAATATTATATAGGGAAGTCCTTCTGTTTCTGATGGTATTACTAATAATTTCAGTTGGTTTAGAGTGTCTACAAAATCTGAATCAGGAATCCATCCTGTAAGTTGCACCTGTTTGGTAAGATTATTTTGTTCCAATTCTGATACGATCTCATCTTCCAGTGGTCCGGTTCCTCCGATTAGAAAAGATACATCCTCTATTCTATCTTTGATGGCTGGAATTGCCTGGATTAATTCCATTATACCTTTTTCATAGCTTAATCGTCCTAGGTATCCTACTATTTTTTCTCTTTCCTCATATTTTTTGGTGATCTTGAATCTGTCAAAATCCAGGAAATGCTCTTGAATAATATGTGTTTTATCCTTATATTTATCCAGTGACCATTCATTAATTAGTGATTTGGAATAGATTATTATGAGGTCTGATAATTTATAGTTCAATTCTGCAACCAGTTTTATTTCCCGATGAAAACTGTCATTTACCGCTTCGTTTATCTGTACCGATGAAGATAAAAGGGCCGTGATGATGTTTTTATTGAAAATCTTAGAGATTAAAGCGGGTAAAAATAGAGTATCCCCTACCAGATAAACCGTCTCGATATGATTAATTAATTTCAACAATGCATATGACATCTTTATTTGGGTCCATATTATATTTAAGGTTCTACTTAACTTTGATCCACCTCCTTTATGGGTTATGAATGATGTGTTAATATTAGAGTCTTGGAAGAGATTTTCCCCTCCTTGGTCATAGGTGCTTATCAGATGCAGTTCATCACTAATGGGATTTAAAATTTTTATAAGATTATTAACAGAGGTTATTCCACCCCCCTTAACAATATTCATGGTTAAAATCGCTATTCGATGCATTATGTGCCCCTATATCTATTATTCTGAACTATTTGTCCTTAATAATTTGTCACTTTAGTATTCTATTGGTAATTTAGTATTCCATGAATTTTCGCATCTAAAATTTGATAAAATATCTTAATCAGATAATATCTTTTACAACATCTGCCAGTCCTTTATCTATATCAACATGCGGTTGCCATCCTAAAACATCCTTAGCCTTTTGGATATTGGCAACGGTATCCATTACTTCCTGTCTTCTTGTTTCTTCTCTGCATATTACCTCTACTGGTTTACCGTAGGTGTGGATGATCTTATTTACTATCTCCCTGACACTATAACTTTTCCCACATCCAATATTAAAGATGTCTGAATCCTTTTTTAGTTTCAATCCCACGATCAGGGCTTCTACCACATCTTGAACATGTATGAAATCCCTTCGGGGTTTACAGTCCTTTAAGATAATCTTACCATTTTTTAATTGTTTCACAATGGCGGGGATTAGGAAATTAGGGGACTGACCTCTACCGTATATATTAAAAGGTCTGAAAACCACATATTTCAATCCGAAATCATGATAATACGCATCTAAAAGTTGTTCTGCCAATAATTTACTTCTTGAATAGGGATTATTCGGATTTATGGGATGTTTCTCATCGATTGGTAAATATTGGGGGGTGCCGTAAACATATGAGCTGGTGTATATTATTTTTTTAACATTAATAATTCGGGCTAGCTCTAAAATATTCAATGTACCTAACAGGTTCACTTCATATACTTTCCGAGGATCTTCATAAGAGGAAGGAACAAAAGTTTCCGCGGCCAGATGATAAATCACATCCACCGATTCCGCTTGTAATGATTCTTTAATGCTCTTCCAATCTCTTATATCTATCCTATTCCCTTTTCCATCCGTTAATGTTAAAATTTCAGCATTTAATTTATTTAATGTATTAACTATATTTTTTCCCAGAAAACCATTATGTCCGGTGACTAAGATTTTTTTACCAGTAAAGCTCATTTTTTATTACTCATTTAAACAGTTCATCATAGATGTTCCCGATCTCCTTATTGGCCCTTTCATAATCATCATGCCGGCCTATGTCCAGCCAATAGCCATCAAAAATATAACCATTAATCTTTTCATGGTTATTTATCAGTTTACCAACCAGATCAGGAAAATCTAAATATTCATCAGGTTTTATATATTCAAAAATCCGTTTTTCAAACACATACACACCCATACTTACCAAGTAATTATTTGTGGGTTTTTCTATGTATTTCACGATTTCTTCATCAGAATTAATCTCAGTCACACCAAAATCTATATTTACTTCTCTTCTTTTTAATGCCACGGTGGCTATGCCTTTTTTCTCTTTATGATATTTCATTAATTTGGAATAATCAATGGTGGTCAGTATATCCCCGTTCATAACTAAGAAAGAATCATCTATATCATCTTTGATTAATGCTAAGGGTCCGGCTGTTCCCAGGGGTTGGGATTCTTTGGTGTATTTTATGTTCACTCCGAACTTTTGGCCTTCATTAAAAAATGCCATTATAAGCTCGCCTAAGTGTCCGGTGGCCATTATGATCTCCTCAAATCCCTTCATTTTCAATTGTCTAACAACAATTTCCAGTATGGCATGGTTTCCTATGGGCATTAGTGGTTTGGGAATGGTTGTTGTATAAGGCATCAACCTTCTTCCCTTTCCTCCGGCCAGAATCAATGCTTTCATTATTCATCACCTGTGGTAAATCTCAGCTTTATGTAAATCCGGATTTTCCCCTATCCATTTTATCGTCTCCATCAGACCTTCTTCCAGGGACGTGGCAGAGGACCAGTTTAACATTTCCTTCGCCTTACTGTTATCACACCATAATCTTTCCACTTCACTGTCCTGCGGTCTTATCCGGGATTGGTCATATTCAATAGTCACATCTCTATCGATTAATGATAATATTTTCCGGGTCAGATCACCTATTGAAATTTCAAAATTAGAGCCAATATTAAATACTTCCCCGATGGATTGTTCTGATTCTGTTACTTTCACATAGGCTTCTACGGTGTCTTTTACGTAGGTATAGTCCCGGGTGGGATGTAAGGAACCTAAAAAAATTCTTTCTTTAGTCAGGGCCTGGGAGATGATGGTGGGAATAACCGCTCTTAAGGATTGCCTGGGACCGTAAGTATTGAAAGGCCGGATGGTGGCTATGGGAACATCAAAGGATAGGTAGTAGCTCTCGGCGATTTTATCTGCGCTGATTTTACTGGCTGAATATGGTGATTGTCCTTGGAGGGGATGATCTTCATCTATGGGAACGTACTTCGCTGTGCCATATACTTCACTGGTTGAGGTGTGAACTACTTTTTCAATTCCGTTTTCCAGGGCAGCGTTTAGAACATTAAGTGTTCCCATAATATTGGTCTCAACAGTCTCTCGGGGATGTAAATAGGAGTAGGGGATGCTGATCAAGGATCCCAGATGGAGAATAATATCCACATCCTTAGTTTCCTGACGGATAGTATCCGGATCCTTTAAATCGCCACTTATAACCTCTGTATTTTTCATTTTCTCTGGTGATAGAAACTCCAGCATACCCCAATCATTTCTGGAGTTATATTTTACGAATAATTTTAGATCCGCACCTAACTCAATAAGGCGATCGGTCAAATGGCTTCCTATGAAACCACCAGCACCGGTTATGAACACTGATTTTTCTTTCCAGTTAATATTATCCTCTCCTATTCTTATTTAGTTACTTTCTAATATTTCCTTATACAATTTTTCATAGTCAGAAGTAACATCCTGCCAGGTTCTTATTTTCTCACTGAACGGCCCCACCTGCACATTACTTTGGTGTATTTTAATGATTAAATCAGCCACTTCTCCCGGATCTGGCGGGTAATCAACTCCGAAACATCCTGGTTCGTCTAAAAATTCTTTTAATGCAGTTCTTTTCGTCACTATAGATGGATTTCCTGATGATAAATTTTCTGCAACAGAAATTCCATATGCTTCAGAATTAGAAAGTAATAGATATATTTCTCCCTTCTTAATTTCTTTTATGAGACTTTTCTTGGATAAAAATGGTTTCCAGATGATATAATCTTCTAAATTCAGATCCCCGGCTAATTTTAACAGATTTTTTAACTCCGGACCTTCCCCAATTATGGTTAATTCTACATTTTTTTCATCTAAATCATATATTAAAGTATTTAAACTATTCAATATATAATCGACACCTTTTCGTTTGATTAAATATCCATAATAAACTAATTTAATCTTCTTTTCTTTAGATTTTTGGATGGGATTTATAGTATCCACACCATGGGGAATGATGGATATCTTATCTGGATCAACATGGAACCTCTTTACAATTTCTGATGCTTCGTAATCAGAAAAAGCAACAATATGGGAACATTTCTGGAAAATATATCCACCCAGCCAGTTATAGATGTTCCATAGATATTTACCGGCAAATGTGCTTCTCACAATGTCCAGATGGGCTGAGAAGACTATGGGTATTTCGGGATGTAAATTTTTCAGATTAAAAAATACTATTAAAGAAAATAGGCTGTGATAACCATGGATATGGATAATGTCTGGGTTTAATTCGTTAAAATGGTTTTTAAGGTAATAATAAATCCTAAAACTGAAATCATATAAATACTTCCCTAAAAGAGAATTTATTCTGATAATTTTATAATCATCTATTAATTCTTCATGGGGAAGATTTAAAGGATTATTCTGAATCACGGTGACTCTATGATTTCTTTTAACTAAATTTTTAGCAGTTTCTCCTATAGTTTTATTAATCCCTCCGGGGGATGTGGTTTCAGAATAATTTACTATGAGCACGTTCATTTGAAAAGTCACTTTTTTCACAGTTAATACTTTAAATTTAGGGGACTATGGTAAATTTCTTAAAAAAAAAATTTAAAATTTTCACTTTAATAGACTTTCTGATATTTTCTTAAGTTAGCTTTAGGTGTGGGTTGAATTTTTAATAGAATAGTGTTTCTTTTAAATTGATATGGTGTATTAAGTATCATTATAAAAAAATGAATAATTACTCATTTCTCTCCTTGTCAAAAAGGGATTCATAACTCTCAAATACTCTATCCCAGGAATATCTATTTCTAACCTCATTATAGGCTATTTCTTTCATTTTAAAGATGGAGGGGTTGTTGTTCTCGATCATTTCCATCTTGTCAGTTAATTCTTTACTATCTTTAAAGTAGATGGCGGAATCTGCGCTGACTTCCCGGTTGAACGGGTTATCATGGGCCAGGATCATGTTCTTCATTATCATGGACTCCAGGAGGGAGGGGTTGGTGCCTCCTACACTGTGACCGTGCAGGTAGACGAAACAGTTCTGCCGGAGCATATCCAACAGTTTTTTATCATAAACACCCCCAATAAGCAGTATCTTCTTATCAGCTGGTGTTTTTTCCAGTGTGTCTTCTATTTTTTTCTTATATGATGGTGAGGAGTAATTACCCACAATAAGTAGTGGTTTTCGGGATCTGCTCTGCTGGTAAGCTTTTAGTATGGTGTGAATATTATTTTCCGGTTCTAAACGGGCGACCACCAGCCAGTAATTATCGGGGGATAACCCCTTCTTAATAATGGTTGGTAATTTTTTTTCCTCCCATTCTGTATCTGCGGGTTCCTGGACACCGTAGGGGATATAGATACAATCGGTATTATAAGAGGAATCTAAGTATCTTTTCATTTGGTGTGAATCGGTGATTATCACCGAGGCCCAGCTGGTCATTAATCTTTCACTGAATTTTAGCAGGGACTTCACTAGGGTGTTGAATTTATCTCTCTTCCATTCCAGCCCACCCGGGTTGACGAATAATTTTTTACCGAATATTTTAGGAATGAAAAAGAAGATAGCGGCACTGTATCCTAGCATATAAATATTATCTGATCTTCTGCTGGCCCAGATTAGGGAGTAACCATCATACAGGAATTCATAGACCATCCTTAAAAAAGCATTACCCGGAGGTTTAAGGGGGAAGTAGAAGATTTCAACACCTTCATACTCTTGAATATGCGTTTTACCATTTAAATTTTCACAACTGACATATACTGGGATGTTTCTTTTCACTAATTCGATGCTGAGATTTTCAGCGAAAGCTTCAAATCCACCATAAAAATTGGGTATTCCTCGACTACCGATTATGGCGACTGTGGATTTATTGTCAGAAGTGTTTTCCATACCCAATGAATACTCCCCCAAATTATATTTTTATACTAGCTACTAATTAGCTATATCTTATATTCATATTAAATACTAACAATCCAATTTCTTATATTAATCTATTGAATTAGTTTAAATATTTTTCATGTTGATTTTATTTTTAATGGTTTTTCTCTTTGGAAATATATTATTTAATAAATGTTCTGATCATGAATTTAATTTTAAATTTAAGGCATAATAATATGTCAAAAAAAATTCTAATATATTATACGATTTAAATTTCTCTTAAATAAAAATTTATTTATTCCAATATCTTAAGTTTAATTATGAATTTTAAAACAACGAATAAAAAGGAGGGGAAAAATGCATAAATATTTAATAATACTAACTTTCACGTTAATTCTTGCTTTAGCATTATCTGGCACTGCATTTGCAGCTGAAGATGACACCACCCGAGTCAGCGTCGCCACCGACGGTACACAGGGAAACAGTAACAGTGATTATTCTGATATCAGTGACGACGGGGCTTCTGTGGCATTTGAATCAATAGCCACCAACTTAGTGCCCAGTGATACCAACGGTGTCTCGGACATATTCGTACAGGACAGTACAGGCACCACCAGGGTAAGCGTGTCTTCAACTGGGACGCAGGCCAATGATGCCAGTTATAATCCATCCATATCAGGTGATGGACAGTATGTAGCCTTCGAATCAGATGCCACCAATCTAGTATCCGATGATACCAATGGAGTGGCTGATATATTCGTCCATGACCAGATCACAGGAAGTACCATACGGGTAAGCGTCTCCTCATCAGGGACTCAGGCCGACGGAACCAGTTATAATCCGTCCATATCTGCTGATGGGCGATACGTGGCCTTCACATCAGAGGCAACCAACCTGGTGGTGGATGATACCAATGGAGTGGCTGATATATTCGTCCATGACCTGATAACCGGAACAACCATCCGGGTCAGCGTATCCACCAGCGGAACTCAGGCTAACAACGCCAGTAGCGATGCTAGCATAAGTTCTGACGGACGATATGTGGCCTTTACCTCGGAGGCGACCAATTTAGTATCCGATGATACCAATGACATGTCCGATGTATTCGTCCATGATAACACCACCGGAACAACCATCCGGGTCAGTATATCCTCCAGTGGAACCCAAGGTAATGACGCCAGTATCATCCCATCTGTAAGTGCTGACGGGCGATATGTGGCATTCACATCCTATGCCAGTAACCTTGTATCCGATGATACCAATGGGGTGTCTGATGTATTCGTCCATGATCAGACCACTGGGAACACCATCCGGGTCAGTGTGGCTACCGGCGGCGCACAGGCAAACAATGCCAGCGCAAATTCTTCCATAAATGGAAACGGAAGATACGTGGCCTTCGCATCAAACGCATCCAACCTGGTGGTGGGTGATACCAATGGAGTGGCCGATATATTCATACATAATCTCTCAGCAGGAACAACCATCAGGATAAGTGTAGCAACCAGCGGTGACCAATCAAACCAATGGAGCAACATACCCTTAATCAGCAGCAGCGGACAATACACATCATTCTCCTCAGATGCTACCAATTTAGTAGCTAATGACACTAACAACAGCACAGATGTATTCGTCCATGAAATAGCGGTGGGTGGAGTGCACCCCGGAGAGAGCATACAAACCGCCATAAACGAAGCATCAGATGGAGATATCATAACCGTATATGATAATAACGGATCAGCCTACACCTATCATGAAACCATCACCATCAATAAGAGAATAACACTAATAGCTGATGGTGACGTAACAATAAGCGGTGATCTGAACCCCGCCAGTCCAGTTATAACCATAACCACCGCTGGTAATGGATCAACCGTACATGGTTTTGAAATAACCGGATCAACCAGTTCTGCAGGCATATTACTGAACAATACCCAGAACAACACCATTATGGGAAATAACATCATAGACAACTGGAATGGAATAGAGGCACAGACATCCCCCAACAACATCATCTCCGGAAACACCATAAGCAGCAACCAGAACAACGGAATCAGCTTGTTTTCATCTAATAATAACCAGATCACCAACAACCAGATCAACAATAACCAGGAAAATGGTATCTACTCCTTACAATCGAATAACACCATATCTAACAATAACTTCAGCGGAAATAACTTAGGAATAACCATGGAAAACAGCCCCACCAATACAATATCTAACAACACCCTGATCAACGGGGGAATTAGTTTAATAAACTCATCAATGTGTGTTTTAAGAAATAATATAATAACCAGCAGCTCCTCTGGTATAATGAACCTGGAAGTAACTTCAGATAATATAAACGATTACAGGCAGGACATAGACACATCCAACACCATAAACGGGAACCAGATAAGGTATATAATGGATGCAGATGGACTGAATATTGACAGCACCTGGAATATAGGGTACCTGGCCCTTATACAATGTCAGAACATCACAGTAACCGGTATAACAATGAATAGCACAGGAATAGGTATATTATTAGCAGGAACAGTGAACTCCACCATCGGAGGAAGCCTGGCAGGACAGGGCAACACCTTCACCAACAACCAGATAGCCATAGAACTATTCCAATCAACAGGCAACCAGATAATAAACAACACCATGAACACCAACACAACCGGAATATACGTCCATGATAACACCGGAAATGCCAACAACACCATCAGTGGAAACATCATATCCACCAACGGAATAGGAATAACCCTGGAATCAACCACCGGGAACCTGATAAACGGCAATAACCAGATCATGGACAACACCAGCTACGGAATCAGTCTAAACAACGCCCATGGAAACACCATAACCACTAATACCATACAGAACAACAACAACTACGGAATATACCTCCTTAACTCGGGTAACACAACAGCTAATAACATAACTGGGAATAACATCACCGGAAACAGTATAGGAATAACCCTGAACACCTCCAACAACAACCAGATAAATAATAACCAGATCACCAGTAACGAAAGTCACGGGATCAGCTTAAACAACTCCCAAGACAACATTATAAACACTAATACCCTACAGAACAACGCAGACCAGGGAATATATCTATTAAACTCCGGTAGTACAATAATCAATGATAACATCATCACCGGAAACGAAATGGGAATATCTCTAGACTCATCCAATACAAATACCCTGAATAATAACCAGATCACCAGTAACACCAGCTACGGAATACGTCTGAACCAATCCAGCAATATCCAGATCACCAACAACAATATAGGAAACAATAGTAGTTATGGAATCTACCTGCTTTCCAGTTCAACAACCAACAATATCAATGGTAACACCATCACCGGCAACCGCAGCCATGGTGTACTGATTTCATCATCAAATGGTAACACTATTAATAATAACCAGATCACCAGTAACACCAGCAACGGAATGCGCCTGAGCCAATCCAGCAACAACCAGATAACCAATAATATTATACAGAGTAATAGCTACGGATTATACCTGCTTTCAAGCTCAACAACCAACAACATCAGTGGTAACACCATCACCGGAAACACCAACAACGGGATCAGCATCTACACCTCTAATGGAAATATTGTAACCGGAAATTCCATCACCAACAACACCAGCAGTGGAATATATTCAGTATCTTCCACCAGCACGGTGAACTACAACCGGATCTACAACAACACCCTCTATGGCTTAAACGTCAACAGCGGAACATCAGATGCCCAGTATAACTGGTGGGGAACCAACAATCCCACCATCAACCAGTTAAATCACTCAGACATATACTACCAGAGCGCCACAGTAGATTACACCCCATGGCTTTATATGACCTTCACCACCTTTGAACCTTCAATGCTCCTGGGCAGCACCAACAATCTAACCGCTAACTTCAACAACACCTATGACGGAATCACAGTAACACCATTCGATCCATTAGCTGGTCATATACCAGATGGATTAACCGTTACTTTCATCACCGATCTGGGCATACTTAGTGATATAACAACCACCAGCAACGGATTAGCCACAGCTAACTTAACAGCTAATGCAGCTGGCACAGCACATCTATCAGCCCAGTTGGACAATCAGATCCTATACCAGGATGTGGATATGGACAAGGTGAAAAACACCCAGTCCCAACAGGTCTTCCCCACTATCCAGCAGGCCATAGATGACGCGGAAACGGTAAATGGCGACACCTTATTAGTGGTTACTGGAACCTACCTGGAAAATGTCCTGGTGAACAAGGACTTAACCATACAACCTGTGGGAACGGTAACTGTACAGGCAGCAGACCCTACCCAATCAGTATTTACCATAAACAACACAGGAAATGGTTCAACCATCCAGGGATTCATCATAACCGGAGCGACCAATGCTTTCGGAGTATACTTAAACACCACTAATAATTGCCTCTTAACTGGTAACACCATAAACAGTAACTTCATAGGATTATACCTCCAGAACGGAAGCACTAATACCATCTCGGGTAATACCATCCAAGGTAATGGCTGGTTAGGTATAGGGGTGGATAACTCCACAGGCAACATCATAAACGGCGGTAACGAGATATCTGGCAATGTGGAGGGAATCTATTTAGTTAACAATGCAAATGGAAACACCATAAATGGGAATAATATACATAACAACTACAATGCTGGAATAATCATATTAAATGGTTCTACCGGGAATAGTATCTCCGAGAATACTGCCATATCTTATAATGGTTTGATCGGAGTTCTCATCAGGGAATCAGGTACCAACACCGTCTCTGGTAATACCATACAGGGTAATGGTTGGGCTGGTGTGGCATTGGATAATGCTGATGGTAACACCATAAATGGTGGCAATGTAATATCTGGTAATCAGGAGGGTATTAATCTGACTAATTCTTCCACTGGTAACAATATTAGTGGGAATACTATCACTGGTAATTCTAATATTGGTTTGAGTATTATCAGTGGTTCGGATGGTAATTATATCACCAGCAACATCTCCATCTCAGGTAATGGAATTATTGGTGTTTATCTACGTGATTCAGGTACCAACACCATCTCTGGAAATAATATACAAATCAATACATGGGTAGGAATATGCTTTGACAACTCCACTGGAAACATGATAAACGAATCCAATAATATCAGCGGTAACCTGGAAGGACTATACATCGTGAACAACTCCAACACTAACACTATAACAGCCAATAACATACATGAAAACCAGGATACAGGGATATACATCGACGGCAGTACAGGTAATCAGATAAACACGAATACAGCCATATCAGGTAATGGAGTTATCGGTGTACTCTTCAGAAACGCAGATGGTAACAGCATCAGAGGAAACACCATCGCAGGCAATACTTTTGCAGGTATAGCACTGGATAATGCGGACAGTAACAATATAAACGGAACAAACACCATAAGCGGTAGTCAGATGGGAATATACCTTGTAAACACCTCAAACGGGAACACTGTCAACAACAACACCCTACAAGAGAACACCTGGGCTGGAATGGTCCTTGACGGAGCAACCAACAACACAATCTATCAAAATAACTTCAATAACAATCCATTACAGGCACTGGCACAGAACGGATCAGGGAACAGCTTCTACCAAGATACCACGGGTAACTACTGGAGCGACTGGCCCAGCACCGATCCACGTTCAATACCGGGCAGTGAAGGACTATACGACCAACACCCTAGTCTAACGCCATTCTAAGGGTATAAAAACCTTTTTTCTTTTTTTTGGTTTTTGGTGATTAATTTCAACAATTTTTCGTTTATTCTTTAAAATTTTTTTTTTAGAAAAGTTTTTATAAAATTTTTACTTACTAACAATAAAAGATTGAATTTAAAATGGGGGTGTTTTAAGATTGATTAAAAAAATTATATATCTACTTTTTTTACTTACATTTGCACTGATTTTATGTGGAAGCGCTTCAGCAACCTATATTGAAGAACCAGTAACCACAGGCTTATTTTGTGAGAGTCCGGATGTATCTGGGGATGTGATAGTCTGGGAGGATCATCGAAGTGGTGACTGGGATATTTATAGGTATGATACCTCCAGTGGCATTGAAACACAGGTAACCACCAACACCGCAGATCAACAAAATCCATCAATAGATGGGAATGTAATAGTCTGGGAGGATGGTCGGAATATAGGAACAGATATTTATATGTATGATATATCCACTGGAACTGAATCACCCATATGCGAAAACACCCATGCGCAAAGTAATCCAGATATATATGGGAATATAGTGGTATGGCAGGATAATCGGAATGATTCAGTCTATGGTTGGTTAGATGATATATACATGAAAAATCTTTCCAGCGGAGTGGAAACACAGGTAACCACCAATACCGCAGACCAAGAATGCCCAGCTATATTTGGGAGAATAATTGTCTGGCAGGATTACCGGAACGGTAACTGGGATATATATATGAAAAACTACCAGACCGGCATAGAAACACAGGTAACCACCAACATCGCAAACCAAATGATTCCAAAAATATCCGGGAATATAATTGTCTGGCAGGATAACCGTAATGGTAACTGGGATATTTACATGTACGATATCTCCACGGGAATTGAATCACAAGTAACCACAAACGCTACAAACCAAAATAATCCAGATATAGATGGTGATTTAATAGTCTGGTCAGATGGCCGGAGCGGCGGAGGTAACTGGGATATCTATATGTATGATATATCCACGGGAATTGAATCACAGGTAACCAGTAGCACCTCAGCCCAGGGATTACCAGCTATTTCTGAGAGAACAGTGGTATCACAGGATGATCGTAGTGCAAATAACATTTACATGGTGAATTTGAATGAAATGCACGTATATCCTGGAGATAGCATTCAATCTCATAATAATGTAGCATTAAATGGTTGTACGATATTTGTACATGGAAATAGTGGTAGTCCGGCGACCTATAATGATAATATTACCTTGGATCATATAGTCACCGTACAAAGCGCTGGTGATGGTGCTGTCACCATCCAAGCTGCAGACACTTACCTGCCGGTTTTCACCATTAATTCAGGGGGAAGTGGATCCACTATACAGGGTTTCAATATTCAAGGTGCTAATAATTCTTTTGGAGCTTATTTAACTTCCACCAGTAACTGTCAGTTAATAGGAAATACTATTTCAAATAATTTCATGGGGGTTTACATTCAGAACAGCAACACCAACACCGTATCGGGTAATACCATTCAGGGTAACGTCTGGAATGGATTATGTCTGGATAACTCAGATTCTAACACCATAAATAATGGTAATGAAATCAGCAGTAATGGAGAAGGAATTTACATAGTAAACAGCTCCACTGGAAATACAATCACCAACAATAACATACATAATAACACCAACGCTGGTATAAATTTATTAAACAGTTCTAATGGGAATTTCATAACCAGCAACACATCCATATCACAGAATGGTTATATAGGAGTTCTCATCCGCGGCTCCAACACCAACACCATCACAGATAACAATATACAGAGTAATGGCTGGGCAGGAATAGCCGTAGATAATGCAAATGGTAATAACATTAACGGAAACACCCTCTTCGGAAACCAGGAAGGGATGCAATTAACCAACAACTCCACTGGAAACACCATCAGTGGAAATTTCATACATAATAACACCAATATTGGTATAAGCATTATAAACTCTGCAAATGGAAACACCATCAGCGGAAACACCGCCATATCCAGTAATGGTATTATAGGGGTTTATATCAGAGACTCAAACAACAACTTCATCACAGGAAACACCATCCAAATTAACAGTTGGGTGGGAGTATGCTTGGACAACGCATCCACGAACACTATAAACGGAGCTAACAACATATCCGGTAACATGGAAGGACTATACATAGTAAATAACTCCAACGAGTGTAATATAACCGCTAATGACATACATGGCAATGCAGATACTGGAATATACATCGAAGGCTCCACCGGTAACCAGATCATAAGTAACACTGCTATATCTGAAAATGGTGTGGTAGGAATACTCCTCAGAGGGGCTAACACCACTATCATCAGTGGTAATACTATCACTGGTAATGATTGGGTGGGAATCGCTCTTGATAACGCTACCGAGAACAACATATACAATGCCAATGTGATAACCGGTAATCAGGAAGGCATATACCTTACAAATTACTCCAGCGAAAACGTTATAGAAGCAAATACAATAAATAACAACACTGGAAACGGAATAAGCGTCCAAAACTCTAATACCAATATTATATGCTACAATTTACAGATAAACAACAACGGCCTCAGTGGAATATTCCTCCAGAACTCACTGGATAATATGATATATAACAACACCATGCAGAGCAACGGATGGGCAGGTGTAGTTCTGGACACCAGCAGCAACACCCAGGTCTACCATAACAACTTCATAAACAACCCACTACAGGCACTAGCACAGAAAGGATCCGGGAACACCTTCTACCAGGGAACAACTGGTAACTACTGGAGCGACTGGCCCAGCCATGATCCCAGATTAATAGCAGGTGATGAAGCATTATACGATGACTATCCCAGCACGGCTCCATTCTAAGGGTATAAAACCATTTATTTCCTTTTTAAATTTTTTTTTATTTAAAATAAATTGATTTATCACATTAATCATTCTCTAGTTTTATTAAATGGTGAAACCAAAATAAAGTTATAATATGGTTTTATATTTAGATAATAAAATTCTTAAAATAATAAATAAATGGGTGATTTAGATTTTGGGAAAAAATGTGATTTTTTTTCTATTAACCTTTCTATCTATCAGTATTTGCTGTACTGGAATGGCCTATGCAGAAACACAGAACTCTACATCCGAGTTAAATACGGATCAAACCTCCATTCAAACATATGATCAGGAGTTCTATACTAATACCACATCTGATGGTGTTAATTATCAGTTAACAGAGCAGTCACCTGGTTTTTCCAATATCCATGGTTACTTCGTTAATTGCGGGGTTACCAGTCCGGATAATCTGAACACCACATCTCTGATAAACCAGGGGATCACTGATTTATTCGTTTTAACCTACCGGGATGATCCTGAAGGAAGCCTGGAGCCTTTCTTAGATAAATTCGCAGGAACAGGTATCCGGGTACATGCCTGGGTCAGTGCCTTTAAAGACTTTGATGGGAACTTCTTCTATCCAGAAGACAACCCGGAATTATTAGATCAGATTATCACAGCAATAACATTCATAGCCACCAATTACAACATAGATGGGATTAATCTGGATTACATCCGTTACCCGGGTAACGCCTATCTTCATCCGGGAGCGGTGGATTATGTGAACTCCTTCTGTGAGACTATATACAACAACATCCAAGCAATAAACAACCAGCAAATCCCAGGAAAACCCTATATTCAATTATCAGCTGATTTAATGCCCGAATGCAGTGTGAATGCCTATTATTATGGTCAGGACTATCCTGGCATGTCTAATTATCTGGACTTCCTGGTGCCTATGGTTTATAAGGGTAATTACCACCAGGATACCAGTTGGATCGGTAGAGTTATGGATTATATAGTAGCCCATAGTAATGATAAGCCAGTAGTCGCTGCATTACAAACATATCGATCAGACTGGGATTACACACGTCTACCTGTTGATGAGATGGTTTTAGATATAGAAACTGCAATCGATCATGGGTCATGTGGATATGCGCTTTTCAGATATGGGATGGTAACCAGCGACTTCCCGGGTAATAGTATACAAAATCTTATAGACATATCCGCCCCGGGAGATACTGTGGTAATACATGAGATCAACGGGAATCCCACCATATATAATGAAAATATCATGGTAGATAAATCAATCATATTAAAAAGTGCCGATGGAGAGGACATCACCATAACTGCCTTAAACCCTGACTTACCGGCTATCAATATAACCAGTGACGCTCTAAGATGCACCGTCCAGGGATTCACCATCAACGGTTCATCTAATTCCTTTGGAATTCATATAAACACGGTAATTAATTGTAATATAACTGATAACACCATATCTGGTAATTTAATCGGATTATATATCCAGAACTCTAATAACATCATCGTATCTCTAAATAATATAAATAATAATGGATGGGTGGGTGTTTGTCTGGATAACTCCTACTCTAACATCATCAACAGTAATAATATATCAGGAAATGTAGAGGGCCTATATATAGTAAACACCTCCACAGAAAACACCATATCTGGTAATCAAATCCATGATAATTTTAATGCAGGAATAAATATTTTAAACAACTCCACAAACAATATAATCTCAGATAATACGTCTATATCATACAATGGAGTAATAGGAGTTTTAATCCGTGACTCCTCAGGAAACATTGTCTCTGGGAACAACATCCAGGATAATGGCTGGGCTGGAATAGCCCTGGATAATACCGCGGGGAACACCATAAACGGATCCAACATAATAACCGGAAACCAGGAAGGTTTGAACATAACCAGCTCAACAGGTAACACCATCAACGGTAACACCATAACTGGTAATGATAACATAGGCATAAGCATCATCAACAATTCCCCAGAAAATATCATCAGTTCCAACAACGCCATATCCAATAATGGAATTATAGGGATATATTTAAGAGATTCTGCGAGTAATACAATTTCTAATAATATAATTCAGCTTAATGGTTGGGTGGGAATCTGCATGGACCATGCCACCGGGAACAGTATAAACGGTTCCAATAACTTATCCGGTAACTTGGAAGGCTTATATCTGGTGAATAACTCCGATAGAAACACCATCACCGCCAACACCATAATGGGTAATCTGGATACTGGAATATACCTCGAGAATTCTACCTTGAACAATATCATCAGTAACACCACCATATCTGGTAATGGTGTGATAGGAATACTCCTGAGAAATGCTGATTCTAACACAATCAATGGTAATTTTCTGGCTAGTAACAATTTCGCAGGCATAGCCCTGGATAACTCTGATAGTAACCTTATAAACGGATTGAACATCATCAGCAGCAGTCAGATGGGAATATACGTGGTTAATGATTCTGATGGAAACACCATCAACTATAATAACCTTCAGAACAACACTTGGGCGGGTTTAGTCCTGGATACAGCTACCAACACTACGGTCTATCTTAACAACTTCACTAACAACCCCATGCAGGCAATAGCCCAGAACGGAACCGGAAACGCATTCTATGTGGTCAACAGTGGAAACTACTGGAGTGAATGGAGCAGCACAGATCCCAGGCCCATAGATGGTAACGAAGGATTATATGATGAACATCCCAGTATAACACCATTCTAGAAGAAAAAATTAGATTTAACATTTTTTTTATGAATTTAGTTAAAAATTTCTATACTATTGTGAAATTCATCACAACAAAATTGATTGTCTATAATTTTATGTGAAATTAGATTATTCATGGAAGAATATCATATAAAATACTATGTGTGAACTGATGAAAATCAAAAAATTATTAGGATCAACCCTTTCTGGCAATAGAAAACTAATTTTGATCATATCTACTATTATAACGATATTAAGCATCACAGGCACAGTTTCTGCAGCAGAAAATCTAGATATAAGTGATAACCAATCTTTACAAATGGCCCCGGTTAATCCTGAATTTATAGCATATGAAGAGAGTGAAATTTCATCTATAGATAATGAACATTGCTTTTCTTATATGCCATCACCCCTGGATTTATGCTACTCTGATACATCCTCAAATCTCCAATATACTAATAATGTAGGTTTACCTGGAAGTTATGATTTGCGGGCCATTGGAAAAGTAACATCAGTTAAGGATCAGGGTCAATGTGGCTCCTGCTGGGCGTTTGCTACTTATGGTTCTCTGGAATCATATCTTATGCCGGTAGAGGTAAATGATTTTTCAGAAAATAATCTAAAAAATCTGGTAACCAACTCTTACCCTGACGGATTTGATTACACCATGAACGATGGAGGAAACCATTATATGGCAATGGCTTATCTGAATCGGTGGACTGGTCCGGTCAATGAGAGCAGTGACCCTTACAATCCTTATAGTAACGTTTCACCAACTGATTTAGACCCGGTGAAACATATACAAGAAGTTACCTTCATCCCTGACAGGAATTATTATCTGGATAATGATAACATCAAACAGGCTTTAATGACCTATGGCGCTGTTTACACATCTATGTATATGAATACGAATTTCTATAACTCCTCCAATGCTTCCTATTATTATTACTACTCAACTCCTTCAGCTAATCATGCGGTTTGCATTGTAGGCTGGGATGATAATTACAGTAAAAACAACTTCAAAACCCCCGCCCCTGAAAATGGTGCATTTATAATTAAAAACAGCTGGGGCACCAGCTGGGGTGATAATGGTTACTTCTATGTTTCCTACTACGATACCATGATAGGTCAAAATAATGTAGTTTTCAATAATGCAGAGACAATTACCAACTACAACCAAATATATCAATACGACCCCTTAGGTTGGGTAAGTTCCTGCGGTTATTATAGTAACACCGCATGGTTTTCAAATGTTTTCACCTCTACTGGATATGATCAACTGGCAGCTGCCAGTTTCTATGTAGCATCTGCCAATTCAACTTATGAATTATATGCCTACGCAAACCCTACTAACGATAACCCTAGTAGCGGTACCCTTATAGCCCACAAAACAGGTTCCATATCCAATGCAGGATATACTACCATCGAATTCAGCTCCGCAGTATCCTTACAGTTGGGTGTGAAATTTTCAGTAGTGGTTAAACTAACCACTCCTGGATATAACTATCCGGTGCCGATGGAATATCCATATCCCAACTACAGCAGTAAAGCTAAAGCCAATGCTCAAGAAAGTTATGTCAGTATTAATGGAATCAACTGGACTGACCTGACAACAGTATTTACCAATACAAATGTCTGTTTAAAAGCGTTTACAGTAACTTCAAGTGCTGTAATTAACACCAGGACTGGTCAAGCCTATGATACGATACAAGCAGCTATTGATTCAGTTGAAACCATTAATGGGGATACTTTAAATGTGGGTAGTAAAACCTACACTGAAAATATAACTGTATACAAGCAACTCACACTGCAAGCTCAAGGACTGGTAACCGTTAATCCACTTAACATTAGCTTACCAGTATTCACCATAAACACTGATGGTAGTGGATCAACCATTCAAGGATTCAATATAAACGGAGCTATCAATTCCGCTGGAATCTACTTAACTTCCACAGATAATTGCCTCATGATGGGAAATACCCTATCAAATAACTTTATAGGAGTTTTAATTCGAAACTCCAATACCAGCACAGTTTCCGGGAATACCATTGAGAATAATAGTTGGGTGGGTGTTGTTATAGATAATTCAAGAAACAACACCATAGATGGTGGAAATGTCATAACCGGTAATGAGGAGGGTGTTTATATTGTAAATTCTGCTTGGGGAAATATCATAAGTGGAAATAATATTTATGATAATATTAGTGCAGGTGTAGATATTCTAAATAGTTCTACAGACAACATAATCAGCTCTAACACCATAAATAATGGGATCATAGGAATCTATCTCAGAGAATCCGGCAGCAACACCATCTCCAGAAACAGTATACAAACAAATAGTTGGGTGGGCATCTGCTTTGACAACGCCACCAATAACATTATAAACGACGATAACAACATATCCGGTAACCTGGAAGGACTATATATTGTGAACAATTCCAACAACAACACCATAACAGCTAATAACATATATGAAAATACCGATACAGGAATATACATCGAAGACAGCACTGGAAACAATATAAACGGAGCTAACAATATACCCCAGAACGGTGTAATAGGGATACTCACGAGAAACGCTAATTCCAACATAATCAGTGGTAACGCTATAGCGGGTAATTATTTCGCAGGCATAGCTTTGGATAACGCTGATAGTAATCTTATTAACGGATTGAACATCATCAGTAGCAGTCAGATGGGGATATACGTGGTTAATGATTCTGATGGAAACACCATTAACTATAATAACCTTCAAAACAATAATTGGGCGGGTTTAGTCCTGGATACAGCTCACAACAACACGGTCTATCTTAACAACTTCACTAACAACCCCATGCAGACCATAGCTCAGAACGGAACCGGAAACGCATTCTATGTGGTCAACACTGGTAACTACTGGAGTGACTGGCCAAGCACAGATCCCAGACCCATAGATGGTAACGAAGGATTATACGATGAACATCCCAGCACTCTGCCTTTCTAATTTCATTTTTCTATTTTTCTTGCTAAATAGAGTTTATTTGCTATGATACACCTGTTTTTTTAAAGATCAATCTTCTTTTGATTTAAATAATCTTTAGTACCTTTATAATGATTTTAAAATTAAAAATCATCGATATTATTCTTCTGATCTTATTAATAAATTGTAATCTCATAATATGGGTAGTGATAAATAACATGTGAGACATAATATATTTAGAAGAAATGGAGGAATAGAAATAATCTAAATAAATATTATATGGGGGAGAAGGATGTTAGATATTAAGAATATGGTTAAATTCTTTATTTTTGAGGGATATTCATAACCAAAAACTCTACGGATAACACTGTCACTGGAAACACCTTAAAGGATAACACCTGGGCTGGAGTGGTTTTGGACTTTGCAATAAATACCACAGTGTACCAGAACAATTTCCAAAACAATCCTTTACATGCAATGGCTCAGAATGGATCTGGAAACGCATTCTATCAGGGAATAATCGGTAACCACTGGAGTGACTGGATTACCACTGATCCAGGACCGATATATGGAAATGAAAATCTATATGATGAATACCCTTATTAAAATGTGTAAGTGTTATATTTTTTTAATAAGATAGATTCCTTCTTTAAAAATAAATTCCAATAATATTATCATTTACTGATTGCTATGAATAAATATTAATAATATGGAAACCAATTATATACTATAATAAAGAGTAGAAATCAGGAATATATTTAACTTCATGGTTATAAATTTTTTTATTCTTAAATATAACCCTTATATTTGACTCTTATAATGCCTTATACTGAAATTATTAGGTTATTTATAAAATAAGTCTAAATGAGGGTGAGAAAGTGAAAAAATATATATTAACACTGATATTTACTACAATTTTTTTTGCCATAATTTCAGCCAGCGCAACCACTGCCATAAATATTGAGACTGTTGATATAGGTAATGTAGGAACCGATAATTCTTTAGCTATGGACAGCCTGAAAAATCCCTATATAAGTTATTATGATGCTGCTAATGGTGATTTGAAATACGCCACTAAATCTGGCGGATCATGGACCACAGAAACCGTTGACAGCACAGATAACGTAGGACAGTACACTTCTCTGGCTTTTGACAGCCTGGACAACCCTCATATAAGCTACTATGATGTTACCAATGGTGATTTGAAATACACCACTAAATCTGGTGGGGTCTGGGTTATAGAAACTGTTGACAGCGCTGATAATGTGGGACAATACTGTTCTCTGGCTCTGGACAGACTGAACAACCCCTATATAAGCTACTATGATGTTACCAATGGTGATTTGAAATACGCCAGCAAATCCAGTGGATCATGGGTCATAGAAACTGTAGATGGCGCGGGTGGCATAAATGATGTGGGATATTTCACATCTCTAGAGTTGGACGGATATGTAATCCAAAACGCCCATATAAGCTACTATGATGCTACCAATGATGATTTAAAGTACACCACTAATTCCAGCGGATCATGGGATACAGTAATCGTAGACAGCACAGGCGGGTCCTGGACTTCTCTAGCTCTTAACAGCTTTGCCGAGCCTAATATAAGTTATCAAGCAGCTGGTATGTTAAAGTACGCCAGCAAATGGAGTGGAACCTGGAGCACCGAAACCGTGGACAGCACAGGTATTACAGGAATGTTAACCTCTCTGGCCATTGATAGCTATAATCAGCCTCATATAAGTTATTATGTCTACACTGCTCCTGCTCATTTAAAATATGCCTATAGAGACAGGTTGGGTGTTGCCTGGGAGATTTCTGACATAGATACCTCGGTTGTTTCTGGATGGAATTCTTCTCTGGTTCTGGATCATGATATACCATTAATCAGCTACTATGATGATACTAATAATTATTTAAAATTTGCTTATTGGAATGTTATAAATGGGAGAAGTTGTAATCTTACTGATACAATAACAGATGCCTTATATGGTGCTATGGATTTTGATATCATCTATGTAAGACCAGAAAATTATACAGAAAATTTGACCATTGATATATGTTTATTTATTGAAGCTACAGGAAACGCTTCTAATACTTTAATTCAAGCTGCAGACCCAAATCTACCAGTATTCAATATTATAGATATTGATGGATTTGGTAGTAGAATCCAGGGATTTACCATAACAGGCGCAAACAATTCCAGTGGAATCAGTCTGAGCGATGCTCGCAACTGGCAACTAACTTCAAATATCATAATCGGGAATTCAATAGGAATTCACCTTTATAACTCATATGGATTCATCATAAATCTTAATACTATCCAAAATAACACTTGGGCAGGTATATACATAGATCAATCCGGTGGATGCAGTTGTATTAACAACACCATAACAGGAAACCAGGAAGGAATTTATATTGCCAATGCATCCTATAATAACGAAATCATCTGGGGTAATAATATACATGATAACAATGGCATAGGCATCAGTATTCTAAATAATTCTAACAACAATACTATAAGTCAAAATACCGCCATATCCCAGAATGTGGTTATGGGTGTGTTCATCCAGGACTCCAACACCAACACCGTATCAAGTAATATAATTCAGGGTAATGGATGGTTGGGAATTGGAGTGGATAACTCCAGCGGCAACACCATAAATAATGGTAATGAAATCAGCGGCAACGTGGAGGGTGTTTATATTGTAAACAGCTCTACTAGAAACATCGTTTCCGGTAATAATATACATGATAATACGGATGCTGGGATAAATATCCTGAACAGCTCAACACGGAACAATATCATCAGTAACACCGCTATATCTGGTAATGGTGTCATTGGTGTCTATATTCAAGACTCAGACACCAATCTCGTCACTTATAATAACATACAGAACAATGGCTGGGCGGGAGTTGCCTTAGATAATGCTGATGGTAACACAATAAACGGGGCAAACACCATATCCGGTAACCTGGAAGGAATAAACATAACCAACTCCTCTGCTGATAACACTATCGACGGTAATAACATCACCGGAAACACTAATATTGGTGTAAGTATCATTAACTCTTCTAAAGGAAACAACATCACTTATAACATCGCCATATCCAGTAATGGGGTTATAGGGGTCTACATGAGAGATTCAAATACTAACACCATCTCCGGTAATACCATACAAAGTAATAGTTGGGTGGGTGTCTGTCTTGATCAGGCCACCGGCAACACCATAAACAGTGATAACAACATATCGGGGAATCTGGAAGGGTTGTATATTGTAAATAATTCCAACAGTAACACCATCACAGGGAATAATATACATGAGAATGCTGATACAGGAATTTACATCGATGGCAGCACTAATAACCAGATCACAACTAACACAGCCATATCCAGTAATGGTGTGATTGGAATACTCCTGAGAAGAGCTGATGCAAATACAATCACAGGTAACACCGTAAGTAGCAATAATTTTGCAGGTATAGCCTTAGATAACGCCAATATTAACAATATAAATGGATTAAACACCATCAGCGGAAGTCAGATGGGAATATACATAGCCAACACCTCATATGGCAACAACATATACAACAACAACATACAAAACAACACTTGGGCAGGAATAGTACTAGACTCCGCTATAAATACCACAGTCTACCAGAACAACTTCATATCCAACCCTTTACATGCATTGTCGCAAAACGGATCCGGCAACACCTTCTATCAAAGCAACACAGGTAACTATTGGAGCGACTGGCCAAGCACCGATCACCGACCCATAGATGGAAATGAAGGAATATACGACGAATATCCCAGCTTAACACCATTTTAGAGATTAAAACAAACTTATCCTATTCTTTTTTTTATTTTTTTTAAATATCGTAATTATTAGATTAAAACATTATCTATTTTATTTGAAAGGATTATAAGCGTTAAATAATCCAATATTAATCATTTAAGAGCAAATAATACTTTAGAAATTATTTAATGTTCCATTCCTCACAGATACCCTTATAGGAAAGTGAAAATAAAGGAAACCATCACTATAAGAGTAGGATTTAACTATAATCATAAATTTTTAGGGATTTGATAAGAATGTTACCAAATGGAAGGAAAACTATCCTGTTTACCATGTTCGCAGCACTTTTTTTTATTTTAAACTTCTCCATTAACACTTCAGAAGCGCATGTCCTGATCATCGCAGATGGAGATAGCAGCAACCCATCACTCATCAGTGAAGCAGAAAATACTGCAGCTGCATTAGATGCTAAGGGCTATGAGGTTCTGGAACTCTATCAGGAAGATGCCACAACCAAGAATATTATGAAGGGAATGTACAATGCCGATGCAGTTATCTACCTGGGCCATGGAGGATACCAGTCAGGTAACTACGATGGAAACGGCGGAGCAGCCAGCCCACCATTCGCCCTGGTAGGTTCAAATGGATTCGTATGGGGTGTCGGTGATGAAATAAGAGAAGGATGGTATGGAAACCCAGTTACTGCTCCCTTTAAACCCGACATTCCCGTGATACTATCCCACGCCTGCTTCTCCACAGGCTGGGTAAGTGGCAAGGAAGTATCCAATCCCACACAAACCATCTATAACTTCTCATTAATGTTCACCGGAGCCGGGGCAAACTACTATGCCACAGCCTATTATGGTAGTTATCAGGGAAATACCATAGTTGACCTGGTGGATGAATTCTTAAACGGAGCCACCAGCTTCGCCGATGCCAACAATAAAAACACTGGGAAAACCATAACCAAATCAGCTACCTATAACGGGGTAACTATAAATAGAAACGATCATGGTTACGCCGCATTTGTAGGTGATTGGACGGAAACCTTCCCCTTGGCCAGTCAAACCACACCATATGATGATGTCGCTGCTGAAGCCTGGTACCAATCAATAACAGGAGGATCAACCGATACCACATCTCCCACAGTTACCAGTACCAGTCCAGCTAACGGTGCAACTGGTGTTTCATTAACCACTCCAGTGACAGTGACTTTCAATGAAAAAATACTGGCAGGTGCAAATTTCGCAGGTATCTACATCAAGAACCTGACCACAGGCAGCAAAGTAACACTCGCATCTAAAATTATAAGTGGAAATGTTCTTACCTTACAACAGAGTCTTAACCGTCTAAGTGGGAATTATTACCAGGTATACATTCCAGCCGGTGCAGTTAAAGACGCTGCAGGTAATAATTTAAAATCGGTTTACACTTTCACCTTCAAAACCATAGCAGGTTCCACAGATACTACTAAACCAATATTGACCAGTACTATACCAGCGAATGGGGCTACGGGTGTTTCCTTAACTTCACCAGTAGTTATCACTTTCAGTGAGAATATTCAGGCAGGGACTTATTTCTCCAGTATTTACATCAAGAACCTAACCACCGGAAGTAAAGTTACCTTATCTTCTAAGAGCATCAGTGGAAATATCTTAACCATAACCCAGAGCCTGAACCGTCTGGCTAATAATTCTTATCAGGTTTACATCCCTGCGGGTGCGGTTAAAGATATGGCGGGTAATAGTTTAGGATCTTCTTATTCCTTCACCTTCAAAACCGCTGGGGGAACCAGTACAGATACCACACCACCCACCATCACCACTACCAGTCCAGTTAATGGAGCTACCGGTGTTTCTCTCACCTCATCAGTAACCATAAACTTCAGTGAAAACATCCTGGCCGGAGCAAACTTCTCCAGCATCTACATAAAGAACCTAACCACTGATAAAACAGTCACACTCGCATCAAAGACCATCAGTGGTAATAAACTTATAATCAAACAGAGCCTCAGTCGTCTTAGTAAAAATAATTACCTGGTCTACATCCCCGCTGGGGCAGTTAAGGATGCTGCTGGTAACAGCTTAAAAACAAGTTATAGCTTCCAATTCAAGGCAGTGTAAATTAGGACTTTAAAATTTTTTTTAAAATTTTATTATATTTTTTCTTAAGAAAAGGTTGATTTATTTTTTTTCTTAAACTATGAGGGATGAATTATTCTTTTTCTTAGAGAGGGTTTATTTATTCTATTTTTTCTTCTTATTGGGAGGATGAATTTTATTTTTTTAATTTTTAGGTGAGGATAATTTAATCTCCCATAAAAAACAATAGTATACTGGAGGTGAAGTTTTATGCCTGTGATTACTATAGAGGGTCCTGAAATGAGCAAGGAACAGAAGGCTGAACTGGTGGATGCTTTTGCAAAAAAAGCCAGTGAAGTATTGGGATTACCTGTAAGTGCCATGGTTATCATCATCAGAGAAGTGGAAGCAGAAAACGTTGGTGTTGGGGATTGTCTGCTCTGTGACCTGAGAAGAGACTAATTACTTTGATTTAGATATTAATGAATAAGAAATCTCAGATAGTAGATTTGAATCATTTTTTTAAAGAATGCACTGATAAATTAATGAGTTGTTGTTTTTTATGGTTGGAGAAGAGAAATATAATCATCTGAAAAATGAGAAAAGCCCCTATCTAGTTCAGCATGCAAAGAATCCGGTGGACTGGTATCCCTGGGGTGAGGAAGCATTTAAGAAAGCAGAAAGAGAGAATAAGCCTATTTTTTTATCTATCGGCTACAGCACCTGTCACTGGTGTCATGTGATGGCCCGGGAATCCTTCCAGGATCCGGAGATGGGAGAACTGATCAATGATGTCTTCATACCTATTAAAGTTGATCGGGAAGAACTGCCTGATGTAGATTCTACCTATATGGCAGCCTGTCAGATCATGACAGGAACAGGGGGCTGGCCTTTAACCATATTTCTGACTTCAGATTTAAAACCATTCTTTGCAGGTACCTATTTCCCCAAGGACACCACCGAGTTAAGCATAGGTCTGAGGCAGATAATATTAAACGTTAAAGACCTCTGGGAAAAGAAGGGTGATGAGATACTTAAAAACGCAGATGAAATAGCATACAATCTGAAGAGAATATCCCAGACCAGATCAGGTGACTTATTAGATGAATCAGTCCTTGAAAATGCATATGACCAATTGAATAAAAGCTTCGATGAATATGGGGGCTTTGGAACAGGCCAGAAATTCCCCAGTCCCAACATCCTCTTATACCTCTTACACTACTGGGAAAGTACCCAGGAAGAAAATGCACGGGATATGGTGACCAAAACACTGGATCATATGGGCCGAGGGGGTATATGGGATCATTTAGGTTTTGGTTTTCACCGGTATAGTGTGGATCCTCAGTGGCTGATACCCCATTTTGAGAAGATGCTCTATGATCAGGCCCTCCTGGCACTGGTCTACTCGGAAGCATATCAGGCCACGGGAAATAAGGAATACCAGGAAAAAACCCAACAAATCCTGGAATACGTATTAAGAGATATGACATCAGATGAAGGTGGATTCTATTCAGCAGAGGACGCGGAAAGTGAAGGTGAAGAGGGAAAATTCTACCTATGGAGTAAGGAAGAGATTGATCAGATCTTAAGTACTGATGAATCTAAATTATTCTCAAAAATTTATCAGATCAAAGAAAAGGGAAATTATTTCGACATGGAAACGGGTGGTTACAATGGTAAGAACATCATCCACTTGAAAGAGCCTTTAGCGGAAACTGCAGAAAATATAGGCTTAAAAACAGATGAATTACACCTGAAACTTGAGAGTATTAGAAAAAAACTATTTCAGGCAAGGAAGGATAGGATACATCCTCATAAAGATGATAAAATCCTCACTGACTGGAATGGGATTATGATAGCGGCCCTGGCCCGGGCCAGCAGGATATTAGATGATGAGAAATACATTAAAGCCGCTATAAAAGCGGTGAATTTCATTAAAAACAAATTATACTTAAATGGTAAGTTGATGCATCGTTACCGGGATGGTGAAGTGAAGGTGGAAGGATACCTCGATGATTATGCTTTCATGATCTGGGGTCTTATAGAATTATATCAGGCTACTCTGGATTCATCCTATCTAAGATGGGGATCGGAGCTTAATCAGATACTCCTGGACAAATTCGAAGATAAAGAAGCGGGAGGATATTATCTTACCAGTCAGGATGCTCGAGAATTAATCCTTCGTAAGAAGGAAGCCAGTGACGGATCACTACCATCCGGTAATGCAGTGGCATATTATAATATTATAAGACTTTCTACATTATTGGAGGATAAAAAATTAAGAGAAACCAGTATAAAACTGGAGAAAGCCTTCGCACCGAGGATACAACAGTTACCATCAGCTCATGCAATGTTCCTATTAGCGGTGATGGACAGGATAGGGCCCTTCTATGAGGTGGTTATAGCTGGAGAAAAAGCAGATCCTGGAACCCAGAAATTAATAGGAATATTTAATGATAATTACATTCCCCGGGCAGTTTTCTCTTTAAATTCATCTGATGAGGAATGGCTGAAGAGTAAAGTGGCATCCTTAACTGAAAAAATACCATTAGATAGTAATAGCACGGCTTATCCTTGTAAAGAAGGTGTTTGCCAGTTACCGGTAACTGATCAGGATAAGTTGTTTCAGATTTTGAAAAATTAAAATATCTATCTAAATGTAGTTATTTGGAGATTATACTTAATGTTTTTATATGGATATCATTTTAATGTAGTCCATTTTTCGGCTGGCCTGGAACATCTTCCTTAGGGTGTTCATACGCTGGGCATTGCCTTCCATTATGAATATCTCCAGACAGGTTTCATTTTTCAGGTGGCTGTGGATCTGGGTGCTGATAATATCCTCGAAATCGTGTTTTATCTCTGTTACCTTATCCTCTGCTTTCTGATTATGAATCACAATAAGAATGGAGTTAATATCACCCTGTAGGGTCTTTTTTTCCTGATTATCCGCGATTAACATTCTAGTACTGGCACGGATAACCTCTGATCTGCCGGAGAAACCAACTTCATCCTTCAACTGGTCTAGTTCATTCAATAATTTATCACTAAGTGAGATACTGATGATGGCCATGATTAACCATATTTTATTAACTTCTTATAAAATTATTGTTAAATATTATTAAGAAAATCTATAAATATTAATAAATACACATATTTATTTGATGTCTCAGATTAATAAGAAAAAATTAACAGTAGCTATAATTATTGTAATCATTTGCGGGCTGATATTGGCTTACCTAGCTGTGGATAGAACAAATTCTACAAATAATGACAAAATAGGAGTTATTGTAACCATAGGGCCAGAAGTTGAATTTGTTAAGGCTGTGGGGGGTGATAAGGTGGATGTTACTTTGATGGTACCGCCCACTGCGGATGTACATACCTACGAACCTCTGCCGGGCCAGCTCAGTAAGGTTTCAAACGCCCAATTGTATGTGCAGGTGGGTTCATCAATAGAATTTGAAAATAACTACATGGACAAGTTAAAAGCCGCTAATCCCAATATGCTGGTGATCAACGCCTCAAAGGGTATCCAGTTAATACCTAACACTGCTGATGAGGATGGACATCTGGATCCCCATGTGTGGATGAGTCCTAGAAATGCCCGGATAATGGTTAATAATATATATGAAAGTTTAGTCCAGGTAGATCCAGCAAATAAAGATTATTATGGGGAAAATAGGGATCAGTATCTTCTGAAACTGGAAGAACTGGATAAAAACACCACAAAACTGTTGGAAGGAAAGACCAAACCCATACTGATCTTCCATCCAGCTTTCGGTTATTATGCCCGGGACTACAATCTAACCATGATCAGTGCCATGGTCAATGATGAGGAACCCTCTCCCCAAAGAATAGCCATGATGGTGGATGTGGCCCGCCAATACAACATCACCATGGTATATGTAGAGCCACAATTTAACCCTAAATATATGCAGTCCATCGCATCTCAGATCGGAGGACAGGTTCTTCAGGTAAGTGTTCTAGATGAAAACTACCTGGAAAACATGAAAAAAGTAGCAGAGGCCTTTTCTAAGTCATAGAAAATTTAGATTCTTAGATAATTTAGCACATAAAATATAAAGGAATTATATGATATGACCAATGCTGTGGAAATAGGTAATGTATCCTTCACCTTCCTGGAACAAACCGTCCTGGAAGATGTTAGTTTAACCATTGAAGAGAAGGATTTTATAGCCATAATCGGACCCAATGGAGGGGGTAAAAGCACTCTTCTTAAGATAATACTGGGCCTGTTAAAACCAGATAAAGGTGAGGTGAAAGTTTTCGGAAGAAAACCCCAGAATGCACGGGATTTAGTGGGATACCTCCCCCAATATACTCATTTCGACCCGGACTTCCCTATAAATGTTTACCAGACAGTTTTAATGGGAAGATATCATGGATTGTTAAAAAAGTATACCAGTGAAGATGAAAGAATGGTCCTACAGGCATTAAAGGATGTGGATATGCTGGATTATCAGGATAGACAGATCAGCAGATTATCAGGAGGACAGATGCAGAGGGTGCTCATTGCCCGGGCCCTGGCCCGTCAGCCTAAACTACTTCTCATGGATGAACCAATGGCCAGCATCGACCCGGAGATGCAGGATGCCTTCTACAAACTCACCTCCAGATTAAAAAATAAAATGGCCATGATCCTAGTTAGCCATGATGTGGGAACCGTCTCCATGCATGTGGATAAGATAGCCTGCCTTAACAGAAGACTATTCTACCACGGACCAGCTGAAGAAGCAGGCGATGGTTTGGAGAAGATATATCACTGTTCCATAGATTTAATCAGTCATGGAGTTCCCCATAGGATGCTTAGAAAGCATTAAAAATAATAAGCGATGTTAAAAGACACTTTAATGGATCCCCCTTCAGGATTGTTTAGAATATAATAAAATGTATATTTATATGGCCAAAAGTGAAGTAGGGTGTAAAATATAATGTTTGAATTTCTGCAGTACGAGTTCATGCAACGAGCTTTCATAGCAGCGGTACTGGTCAGTGTGGCCTGCGGAGCAGTGGGAACCTATGTGGTGATAAAGAGGATTGTTTCTTTAAGTGGAGCTATCTCCCACGCGGCATTTGGAGGTGTGGGATTAGGTTACTTTTTAGGTGTGAACCCGGTCCTTGCCGCCATACCCTTCAGTATACTGGCGGCGATTTCCATGGGAGCAGTCCGGGAGAAGGTAAAAATCAGCCAAGACACCGCCATCGGCATATTATGGAGTGTGGGCATGGCCCTGGGAATTTTATTCATTAATTTAAAGTCCGGATTTGCTCCTGACCTCTTCAGCTATCTCTTTGGAAGCATCATCACTGTCTCCAACTCAGACCTCTATATCATGCTCATACTGGATATAATCATTTTATTAATTGTTTTATTATTTAGAAACGAATTTATAGGAGTGTCTTTTGATGAAGAATTCTCCCAAGTAGTTGGATTACATACGACATTCATCAACATGCTACTACTGGCTTTGATAGCCCTAAGCATCGTAGTGCTCATCAAAGTAGTGGGTGTTATATTATTAATAGCCCTACTAGCCATCCCGGCAGCCATAGCTAAACAGTACACCTATAACATCCGAAAATTAATGATCCTATCCACCATATTAGGCGTGATCCTCACCACCCTGGGACTGGTGTTGTCCTTCATCTTCAACCTCTCCTCCGGGGCAACCATAGTCCTGGTGATGGCAGCGGCCTTCCTGCTCAGCTATTATATACAGGATTAGAATGTGTATAGTTACTTAAAGGATTAGAATATTATTATTTTTTGACGGATATAAAAAAAATTTTTATACTTTTTCATCGATATTATTTGATTTCTCCGATTTCCATAGTTCTATACAATCTTCGATGGTTAGGGGAACCTCATTTTCCACTATTTCTTTTTCCAGTTTAGTTTTTCGAAGGGAATCCCTGATGGGTTCGTACATATTAGCTACTTTGAAGGTTATACCTCTTAGTTTCAGTTCATCATATAGCTCCTCTAACATTTCAATAGCTGAATGATCGATGAAGGCTGTTGCCTCTAAATCTAGAATAAATAGTTCAGTGTCTTTGTAATCTTTATCTACTAATAATAATATTTTATTTTTAACATCTTCCGTGTTTAGAAATATCTGAGATCCATCAACCCGAATTATAAGTATTCCCGGTATTTTCTGAGCCTCCATACGACGTTTAACATCTAAAAATTGATGTTTTCCAGGCATCTTTCCCAAAACAGCTATATGTGGGTTGTACATTTTATTGATCAATCCCACCACCGACATTATCACCCCTAATACAATGCCCTCCAGTGCTCCGAAAAATAATACGAACAGTAAAGTTAACAGGGCGATGGTGAATTCTATCTTACTAAAATAATAGATATCACGGAAATGAGGTATGTTCACCAGGCCTTTTATGATGAACAGTACTATTGCGGCTAGAATTGTCTCGGGTAAGTTTGTGAAAATCCCTGTCAAAAAAACCAGAACAAGTAATATAATTATGCCGGACACACCTCCAGCTAGTTGGGTCTTCGCCCCGCTATCATCATTAATTGCAGTACGAGACAGCGCACCACCCACAGGTAATCCCTGAAACAAACCTACCGCTATATTAGATGCTCCTAATGCTAATAATTCCTGGTTTTTATCAATTTTATACCTGTTTTTAGTGGCATATTCAGCAGCGAATAAATATCCCTCCATATAACTTATTAAGAAAACAGTAGCAGCTAAAGTAATCAGAATATTAACATCTAATAGGGTGGGATCAGGAATTATAAAAGCCGGTATTCCCTGGGGGATATGGCCCACCACTTTAACACCTAAAGAAGCCAGGTTGGTGTAAGTAAGAAGTACTATTGATCCTAAAACGAGGATCAGGGTGTTGGGTAGTTTTGGGAATTTTTTAGTGGCCAGGAACAAAAAAAGAATCCCCACAACACCCACAGCCAATGTGGGTAAATTGGTCTGATCAAGGTGCATAATTAGATAATAAATCCTCTCAAAAAAAGTCCCTGTACCACCAGAAATTCCGAATAATTTAGAGATCTGTCCAGATGCGATGTATAACGCCAGTCCAGCTAGAAACCCGGTTAAAACCGGTTTTGATATGAATTTGACTATGAAACCTAATCTCAAAGCCCAGGATAAAAGTGCTAGAAGACCGGCTATAACCGCTACCAATGAAGCTATCATAGCATACTGGGTTGCATCAATTATCATCAACGAACCCAACGTAGAACCAACCAGTATGGACAGGGTAGAGAGGGGGCCGATGGATAGCTGACGGGATGTACCGAAAATTACATAGACGAACAGGGCAACCATAGCAGAATACAAACCAACCTCTGGTGGTAAATTAGCTAAAGAAACATAGGCCATGGATTCGGGGATCATCACGGCACCGACGGTTATGCCTGCTATAATATCAGGGCGCAGCCATTCTTTATTGTATTTACGACTCCATTTAGTTACCGGCATTAACGATTGAATCCTCATAAAATCTGACCAATTTTATTGATTCACCTTTTTTATGCTATTTTTATTATTCAAATCCATTATTTAGTATGTTTAGCATTACTATTTTGTTTTTCTAGCGATCATTTTTTTTGGAATAATATTATTAAAATTAATTAAGTAGTTAAATTATAAATTATGATTTATGAAGATGATAACGTTCTTTATTATTACTTTAATTTCTCTTTCCATCACAACTGTCTATGCAGATGTGATAAATCCTGATCAAAAGCAAATAGACTACTATTATCAAATTATAAACATCAATGATTATCCGGATTATGTTTTTTTAATCCAGGGAAACCCAACACCCAGATTTATGGTTTTAAATAGCAGTGAATTCCATTTCTATAAATTCAGCACAGTTTCCATCTACGCCATCCGTAAATCAGATTTTAACCAGGGTGCACTGGAAAATATGAGTGATGTAGAAATTAGAAACTATTTCACCACCAATAGTGAAGTAATGAACTCTCATCTGGAACTGGAAGGAACTTATGCTACAGTTGAAATGTATAATTCGCTGGAGAAGGTATTGGTGGAACTGGAGATCACTAATCTTAATTCTACAAATTTTGAAATTAAGAAGACCCGGGCAAAATTCTATTATAGCACTGGTGAGATAAAAACAGCTAATTTCCAGAATCAGAACACCAAACCAGAACCAGGCACTTCTGTAGGTGATATATGGGTTTATATTTTACCAATCATCGCTATTATTGCCATATTATTAATTGTGATACGTAGAAGGTCTTATTAATTGTAAAACGTTGAAGGTCAATTTGATGGACATAATAATCTACTCATTGCTTATAACTATTTTAATAGAATTTACTTTTTTGTACATATTTTTCAAACAAAAGCCAGCCTATATTCTTCTTTATACCATTTTAATAAATTGTCTTACATTGCCTCTGGCCATAATGGGATACCATTACTTGATTTCTAACCTGGTCCTTATTGAAATTTTAGTAATTATAAGCGAAGCACTTCTCATCCGGTTATTGTTTCAAATAGGATATACCCGGGCGTTTACTGTGTCATTGGTGGCTAATCTGGTATCGGCAATGGTGGGGTTATGGATTAAATAGAAATGAATGGGGTAATAAAAAATTTAAAGATCAAATTACAGATTCTAAATCATGGACCTATTCCTGATCCTCAAATTCTTAATAGCCCTGGCAATCGGGGCTTTAATCGGGACTGAAAGAGAAAGAAAACAGTTTAAACGCGTGGAATTTGCAGGTATTCGTACATTCACATTGATAGCATTATTAGGTGTTATCTCAGCTTATATTTCATTATATTATCCCTATTTCATTATCCTGTCTTTCCTGGGTTTAATATTAATGGTGGCGTTGAGTTATTATCAAAGCTCTATGGATGGTGGGGACATTGGAATCACCACCGAAGTAGTCGCTCTACTTACCTTCATTTTAGGGGCGTTATGCTTAACTGATGATGGATTGCTGATAGCCCCCATAATAGCCATAATAATCACCGTCTTACTCGCATCCAAATCATACCTACATCATTTCATCAGAAGGATAAGTGAAAAGGAACTGATTAACACCCTAAAATTTCTCATAATAGCCTTTGTTATACTTCCCTTACTCCCCAATCAAACTATGGGTCCATTAGAGGTTTTCAATCCCTATCAGATCTGGCTGATCGTGGTGTTCATCAGCGCCATCAGTTACACAGGATACGTGGCCATCAGACTGATCGGGCCAGAAAGAGGGCTAAGTTTAACGGGCATAATCGGGGGTCTGGTCTCCAGCACCGCTGTCACAACTGCCATGGCTGCCCGGGTTAAGGAAACTGAATCACTGATTCAAATCGCTGTTTTTGCAACGGTCATAGCCAGTTCCATGATGTTCATAAGAATTCTCTTCGAAGTTCTAGTGATTAACACCAGCCTATTCTGGCCACTAATACTCCCCATGCTAAGCATGGGAGTAACCGGGGTGTTCCTGGCCTATATAATATGGAAAATAACACGAGAGAAAGAAATAGACACCGATATCAAATTAAAAAATCCGTTCAGCCTTAAGCCCGCCCTTATATTCGGATTACTATTTATAGCCATACTTTTCCTATCAAAAATAGCTGATATCTACTTTGGAAGTGCAGGGATATACGTGACCAGCCTAATATCAGGAGTGGCTGATGTGGATGCCATCACCATATCCCTGGCATTATTAGCTAAGGACACAGTCAGTCAGGAAGTAGCGGTTAACGCCATAACCCTGGCCGCCATATCCAATACCCTGGTTAAATTCTTAATCGCCCTATTCTTTGGAAGTAGAAAATTCGGAAAGTTAATCGGTATCATCTTCGCGGTGATCATCATCATAGGACTTATTACAATTTTCTTAATTTGAAAATATTTGTTAATAAATTAAATCAGTTTTTTTCAGAATCTTTATATTATCATGAGTAAATATACGTTGATGTTAGTTATGTTTATTTAAGTCATGAGGATAATAATGTTGAAATAGACTATATAATGATGTTATTTGTAGTTTAATTTAATGTGCCATCTTAGTCTTGGTGATTCAATGGATGTGATCGAAAATACTTCAGTAATTATTGTAACATATAATCATCAGGAATATATTGAGAATTGTCTGAAATCACTTTTTTTGGAAGGTGCACAGGAAATAATTGTGGTTGATAATGCATCTACCGATATAACGGTGGAAATTATTGAAAAAAACTTTCCTCAGGTCACTTTAATAAAAAATCATGAAAACAAAGGTTTCAGTGAAGGGATTAACCAGGGTGTGGCGAACACCAATAAAGATTACTTGGTAATAATTAATCCAGACACTTACGTTTCAAAGAATTCGATCCCTGCATTATTAGAGCCATTAGTCCATGATAAAAATTTAATTATAAATCCCCAAGTTTTGATTGAGGATGGATCCAAAATTAACACTTGTGGAAACATCGTTCATTTCACTGGATTGAGCTTTACCAGATGCTTAAATCAGGCACCTGAATATAGTAAAGGAGAAAAAAGTATAAAAGGCATGTCTGGGGTTTGCTTTGCTATACATAAAGATAATTATCAAAATTTAGGTGGGTTCTGTAATCAATTCTTTGTATATATGGAAGATGCTGAATTATCATGGAGGGCTAATGTTAAGGGTATAGATATGGTTTATGTCCCCCAATCAATAATATACCATCAATATGGGCTTAAAGTCGGTCCTCAGAAAGTATACTACCTTGAGAAGGGCAGGTATATTATTTTAAGAAGATATTATACATTCAAAGAATATTTAATTTTATTTCCTTCATTTTTCATGACTGAAATTTTAACCTGGGGTTATGCAATTTTAAATGGATGGGAAGGAATCAAATATAAATGCATTGCCCTGAAGGATGGACTGTCAGCCGATGTAGATAAAAAAAATTCAAACCGCAAGGAATTGATAAAATCCTTGGATTATAAAATACCTGAAGATCAGTTATCTTTTTCTATTTTTGATATTTATTTGAAGAGAATAGCTAATTTAATATACATAAATAACCTGAAAATTATCGGGTACTATGAAAATTATAAGGATAAAAAAAAAACTGATACTGAAGACGATATACCGGTAAAGCATATATCCAAAAAAATCACCTAGAAAAAAAATCCTGAAATTAATTCAGGAGTCTATTTTCATATCAAAAACTATCTGATAAAGATTAACTAACTATAAGGAAGACAACTATGAAGATAGCTTTAATCTGTTCTCATGGCGGACATTTAACCGAGATGACCTATATGATGGATGCCTTTGCCGAACATGATATCTTCTTTGTAACCTACGATAACATCCGGACCAGAAATCTTAATTACAGAAAATATCTGTTTCCCAACTTCGGAAAAAAACCTTATAAAATGTTTTTAAATTTACCGAAAATAATAAATATACTCTTAAAAGAGAAACCTGATGTTATATTGAGTAATGGTGCTGAAATTGCCATTCCCTTCTTCTATTTAGGACGTCTTCTCCGCAAAAGAACAATTTTCATCGAATGTTACACACGAATAGACACACCCACAGTCACTGGTAAATTGGTATACCCTGTTTCGCAACTGTTTCTTGTTTTATGGCCGGAGATGTTAACCTTTTATGGAAAAAAAGCAGAATACTGGGGCAATATGTTTAATAGAGAGGATTCAACAACTCCTGAAAGACCTGAAGAACAGATTTTGGTAATTACCGGCATGCACTCTGGTTTTAATCGGTTGGTTAAAAAAGTTGATGAAATAGCAGGTGAAATTCCGGAGAAAATCATAATCCAATCGGGAAATGCCAGTTATAGCATTAAAAATGCGGAACATTTTAAGTTTAAAGATTATGATGAAATAAAATCTCTAATAAAAAATTCAAAACTGGTGATCTGCCCCGGTGCAATGTCAGCAGTGGATTCACTTTATTTAGGCACTCCTGTTATCATAATTCCCCGATCTAAAGATGAAGGTGAAGTGATAAATGATCATCAAAGGATATTTGCCGAGAAACTAGAATCCCAGGGACTGGTTAAAATAGTGAATAATCTGGATTGTTTAAAGGATTCAATATCTGAATTTGATGGAATAAAACATAATATTAAGTTAAACAAGGGTTTTTTAAATGAATTAAAATATTTTTTAGGGGTCACAGGTAAATAAGTAAATTTTAATAGTGAAATGTTATGCTGAATTTTGGTAAAAACTTTAGTTTAAGTGCAAGTGAATTATCCTTATTTTTACTTTCACTTGCCATAATAACCTGGACGGTTGCCATATATTATTCTAAATTAGATATTGGTAATTATGGGATAATATCAGGTTTAAATCCTCTTTACTTCGTTTCAATCACCATATTAACTATTTCCTTTTTTTATACCATTAAAAAGAATATTGGAAACACCAAACTATTAATATTACACACCACATTCCTGGTAATCTTTATATCCCTTATACCCGTATTGTTTGAAGGCACACCCAGATTCTATGGTAATTTCCACTCATCCACTAATATTGATTATATTCTGCAGTATGGCCATTCTAACAACACCGTAATTCCCTATCAAAGTTGGCCGGGTATTTTTTATTTTGGCACAATATTTTCCTTTATTAATGATGTAGATACGGTTAACATTATTTTAATGGTTTCTATGATTTTCTTCTACATCAATATCCTGGTAAACTATCTGATCTTTTCCACTTTTTTAGACAAAAGAGCTGTATGGGCGGGGTTATTATTAAGCAACGTGTTATTTTTCGGTTCGCCGGTATACTTTGTTCCGGGTGTTTTAGGGACTTTAATGATAACCTTGGCCATAATCACTTTTTTAAGGTTTGAAGTGGTAAATTCGAGAGCATCCTTTGCAACCTGGATTATGTTCCTTATTTTCAGTGGTACGGCGGTAGTGTCTCATTTCCTGTCATCGGTCAGTTTAGCCATGGCCTTGTTATTCTTTGCAATATTAACCTTGATATTCGGACTTGTAAAAAATAGATACCAAAAAAATGAAGAGAATAAAACGACTTTTAATCTGAGTAAAATAGAAAAATGGGGGGTAACACTAAATTTCATCATCAAATTTGGCCTGGTGATGGTAATGATCGTGGCTTTCCAAGTATATGTGGCAGGATCATATTCAATGAATAATATTATGAATTCAATAAATTCAATATTTAACTTCGGATTATTAATAACTCAAACAGCCCAAATGGGATTTGCCGGATCCCAGTCCCACACCCAGGCGGTGTTAATCAGAATTATTTCGGCAAGCATACTAATTTCCTTAGCTGGAATCGGATTCATTTACGGTTTTTTTACTAAAAAAGAGCGTAAATTGAAGGATTTATTAGTGCCTACTTGGATTGTTTCCAATTCATCTATGGCTTTATTGACTTCTTATTCAGGGGAGATAGTATCACGCACCTTTTCACTCAGTTTTAATCTCTTCAACACTTTAGCTGCTAAATTAATTAATCATAAATATCTTTCAATTGTTTTCTTAGCAGTTCTGATTATCGCTCCTCCCCTTTCCATAATTAATGCATATGGAAATGAAGCAGTGGATTATGTTGCACCCACTGAAATTGCAGGTGCTGATTTCCTGTTTAATCATCTATCTAGTGGTGTTGGTTACCCTTATGGGAATGAAGGTTCCTATGTAAAAGGTTTGACCGAGCGAACTTTACTAATAAAGTACTCTCAAAATTTATATTACTACAAATTAGATGCGAATTTAACCAGTTGGAACGATGTTTTTCCCAGTAACCTAAGGGGTGTATTTAAAAATTATTATGTGATAATCAGTGATAGGGATATCCAGAGTTACAATTTCATATATGTTCCTGTGGATGTTGATCTGTTAAAAAGCATTAAATCAGTGAGAAGTTACTCAAAAATCTATGATAATAAAGAATATAATATTTACTATTTAGAGAGTTTGTAAAATGGAATTAACATTAATAATACCTACCAGAAATCGTAAGGCCTATCTAGAAAAATTAATTAAAAATCTGGAAGAACAGACCCATAAACCAGATGAGATAATTATCGTGGTGCATAGGGAGGATCTGAAAACCAAAAATTTTCTTGAAAGATTACACACCTTTTTACCGGTTAAATATTTCGAAACAACAGGGGGCAGTTCCCAAGGTAGGAATGTGGGTATCCGCAATTCCACTGGTCAATTATTAGTTTTCATTGAAGATGATGTGCTTTTAGAGGATGAATATATAGAAAATGTGAAAAAAATATTCAATCAGAATAGTGTCAGTATTCTCGCAGGATATACAATAGATATAGTTGATTTAACCAGCCCATTGCTGGTTAGAAAGAGTGAAGTAGAATATATCAATGAAAATAGAAATAAGAAATTCAATAAAGCTATAATCAGTGAAATTAACCGTAGATTTCCTGAGAAAAGTGAATTATTTAAAGACGCCGTTAATACTCATAGAAATAAATTAAAACTTTATTCATTATTAAGAACGTTGAGGAATCTAACTAAATCTCTAATTTTGCTGGAATCACCCTTAAAGGGCCGAATATTAGCCTCCGGTTACCGAAGCGAAATGCCGGATGTTATTAAAGATAACAAGTTAGTTAAAGTGGAATGGTTTAACGGAGGGAATTTCGCAGCAAAAAGAAATATTTTAGAAGACTTCCCCTTCAATGAAGAAATGGAAGAAATGCCCTATGCGCTTAATGAAGACCTGGAATTATCTGCCAGAATTGGAAGGAAGTATGATATCTTTTTAGCCCCCGAGCTTAAGCTGTTCCATTTACGAGCACCATCGGGTGAAAGGATTAACCAGCGACAAAAATATAAATCCATGGTGATTAATTTTAATAGAATATCCCGACTGGATGGGAATCCCATTGGTTACTGGTGGTGTATACTAGGATTGCTGATAACCAGAATAATGAACATACCATTAAACTATTCTACATCAATATCTGAGATTAAAGGGATTTTTGAAGGGATTAATGCACTAAAACTATATTAAATGGATTTTAATATATGAACATCGATAAGGAGTTAATGATGAGTGATGTATCGGTAGTGATATGTGCTAAAAATGCAGAGGACACCATAGAAAGAACATTGAAGTCCATATTAGAGAATAATCCATCTGAGATAATTTTAGTCGATGGAAATTCCACTGATAATACCGTTAAGATTGTCCGAGATTTCACGGATAAGATTTATTCTGATGAAGGTAAGGGGCTGGCTCATGCTCGACAAATAGGATGTCTAAATTCAAAAGGAGATTATGTATCATATGTGGATGCTGATGCTGAACTGGTAGATGATTATACTCTAATTAAAATGCAAAAGGAACTTGAAAATAATAAATGGACTGCTATACATGCACAACTCACTGATCCTCGTGGAAATAAATCCTATTGGGAAGAAGCAGAAGATTTTCACTGGAGAAATCGTTTCAATAAACCTGGTGAAAAGGATCACCTAGGAACCATTGTATGTTTAATTAAACGTGATGTTATCCTCAATTATAAATTTGACACATTATTTGAAGGTGCAGCGGAAGACGCTGATTTTTATGCTAGATTAAAAAAGGATGGTTACAAATTCGGAGTATCATTTATAACAGCCCATCATTATCATCGATCTTCATATAAAAATTTTGTTAAGCAGAGGATCTGGTATGGAAGAGGAAATAGCACTGCCCTTAAAAAACATAAGGCCATACATCTACTTTTCACTCCACTGGCCATAGGAGGTTATGGCTTTTACACATCAATTAAAAGAGGTAAGCCCCAGTTCATAGTCTTCTATATAATATGGGTGATTTGTTTATATTACGGGATGATCTTAGGATTTTTAAAGAAATAAAAAACTTCATCTATTAAACCAATTCTCTTTTAAGGCAGTAATATCTTCTATTTTGTAATCCACTTCTCTCTTAAGGCAATGATCACCACAACTATACTTATAGATATGTAGGTAATGATCCAACCATAACCAACACCCAATAATCCATATTTAAGCATTAAAATGTAACTTAATCCTATACAGAGAATTGTTAACAGTGCTCCTATGAATATCAGGCTTTTCATATCCTTCTGGACCTTTTTTATGCTGATGAAGATATAATAGGGGACCATGAAGATGCTTGATAAAATCATCAGATTAAAAATACCCAAAGCGTTAATATAATTGGACCCGATTAGATTGAGAATAAATTTTCCAAGGAAGAAGAGAATCAGGGCCAGGGGTATCAGCAAAGAAAATATGGACTTGATAGATCTTATAATATTCTGTTTCAAGGGTTCACCATAGCTGCCCTCTACAAAAAGGGAGGTGCTGAAAGAGAAAGGAATTATGAATAAGATAGAGGCTATGGTGAATGCCAGATAATAATAAGCTGTTTGCTCCGCTCCCAACACATTAAGGATGATAATGGCTAAAACATAACTGGGAACAGTAGTTAGAATACCAAAAGTATAATTTCCCGCCGAAAAATGAAAAGAATCCTTTAAAAATTCTTTATCAAATTTTTTAGGATGAATTCCCAGCTTAAATAATACCAGTATTGAAAATATCAAAGCAATAACAAATGAAGTCCCATAGGAGCCGAAGATTCCTATCGAACCGAAAATTACAAAGGGAAATAAGAGGATTAATCTGGAACCGGTAAACAGGTTCTGCAGGAAATAATATTTGGATTTTCTTAAAGCCAGGAAAGCATTTCCTGCTAACACTGTCAGGACATTGGATATTAAAAAAATATAAAATAATAGGGCGTTATTTTTAACCATTGACAAGCTGGGCGCCCATAGATCAATCCCTAATATGAAAATTATCCCAAAGATAGTAGTGACCAATAAAGTAACCATGAAGGCCGTATAAAATATATTACTTTCATCTCTCTCTGGAAAAAACCGTATAATAGACTGATCAAATCCTAGTATAGAAATCAAAGAGATCAAAGTTAACGAACTAATTAAAGCTGTGCTAATACCTACACTGGAAGGACTGTAAACTCTCGCTGCCATAATCCAGAATATGAAACCAATAAAAGAGCTGGTTACTAGAGTTAGCATGATAAAAAATGAATTAACATATAAAGGACTCTTTAAGTGGGTTTTCAAACTTCGGAAGTTTTCTTTTAGTATATGAAACATAATTTCACTAAATTTTTTTTTAAAATTCCCATCTATTATATGCAGCATTTCAAATTTAATGAAGTATCATGAGTCCTATCATTTCATCTATTGAAATAATAATCTCATTAAATGATGAAAGAATTATCTTTTCTTATGATAGAAAGTTTATAATTGTAGATATTAAATTAAAGTTTTAATCCTAATCCTTAATTAATATTGTAAACTATTTATTCTGTTTTAATATGTTACAACACTTAATCCCATTAAAATCTAAATCAAATTTAAATATCCATATACCCTTATTTACCCAAATGGAATATTATTTAAAGAATTCCCAATTGGATAAGATTGGGCCTGATTGGATAAGATTGGGCCTGATTGGATAAGATTGGGCCTGATTGGATAAGATATTAAAAAAAATATTATTATTGATTTGATCAATATTGGGTTATATTACAGTTCAGGTTAAATTATATTATTTTATCTTGTTTGTTAACTGGATTTGCAACAAAATTAGAAATTAAGATTCTTAACTTTCTATCTCATTAATCACGGCCTGATGCATTCTCCTGATGAATTCTATCCTGTCCTCATATTTTAAAACGTCCAGGTAACCCTGAGCCACCAGGTTGAAGGCGAATGGACTTGGTATTTTAGTGTTAATTTGTTTAACATCCATTTTACCATCTTCAATGAGCTTTAAGACTTTTTTAGCATTTTTAACATCCATATAATCCTCCATCACTTCACGACGTGCTTCTTTGAGGATGGAGAAGTTATCATCCAGGTCTTTCACGAATTTTAAGAGGATCTTACCCTTAACCTGCTGCCGGGACACGCTCTTCTCCTGCCCCTTGTATCTTCTAAGTATCATCAGGGAACGGCCGGCGCAGTGACGGAAACGTCCAGCTAAGGTTTCAGTTTTATCAATAGCCTTAACCAGTATCTCCTCCAGGTTCTCTGAAGTTAAATCCTTGAAAGCTTCCAAACCACCGATCTTACCATCACTACTCAGGTAAAAACCATTATCCGAGACAGATATCATCACATCTCTCCTGTATTTCTTAGCGATTAGGTAGGCCACCGCCCGGGAAAGGGCATCATTCACCCTACGGCCGAATAGACTGTGGAAGACCACGAACTTCCGACCGCCGAATCCAGTGTAGAATTCCACCAGCAAGTTCTTCATACCCGGAACCTGGGCGAATAGGAATTGCTCCCGGAAGTACTGGTAAATAGAATGGGCGGAGTTATAATCTACATAGATGTATTCATGGATGAATTCCATGATCTCCTCTTTACTGCGGCCGTACTGGAATTTGCTATCCATTATATCCCGGAACCTCTGAATGTCCACGGCAAGATCAAATGCCAGGGGCAGTTGCTCGCTGAACCAGGAGGGTATGGTGGGAGGTCCGGAGGAGGGTGTGACGTTCACGGTCATGCCTCGGGCGTAGTTGAACCGGTAGATATTACCTCCCAGTACGAAGGTATCTCCTTTCTGCAGTTTTTCCATGAAATCCTCCTCTATACGGCCAACTACCTGACCATTGCATTTCACCCGGGCTGCGCTGCGATCAGGTATGGTGCCTATATTGGTGGAGTAGAGCATCCGGGCCAGTTTACCCCTTTTACCGAATCTCTTCTCATGATAATCAACCCAGATCTTAGCATACACGTAACGATCCTCTAACCTAGTATAATCACCTGCTAGGTAGCTTAAAACACTTATAAAATCGTTTTCACTTAGTTTATGGTAGGGGTAACTGCTGGTAATGAGTTTATAAGCTTCATTTATATCCCATGGGTTTTCTATGGCCATACCATATATATGTTGGGATAGAACATCCAGACAATTATGGGGTATGTTTATAAGGTCGATCTTTCCTTCCAGGGCGTTTTTAAGGATGAGTGAGCATTCCACCAGATCATCACGGTCCACAACTATGATCCGACCCTTGGATTTCTCATGCAGACGATGTCCGCTCCTTCCTATGCGTTGTAGAGCACGGGATACTGATTTAGGAGAGCTTACCAGTACCACCAGGTCTATGTATCCTATGTCTATTCCCAGTTCCAGTGAAGTGGAGGACACCACTACCTTTAAGGCACCGTCTTTGAGATTATCCTCAGTTTCCAATCGTATTTCCCTGGAGAGTGAGCTGTGATGGGCCATGATATTGGTTTCATCAAAATCCTCTGGAAATCTTCGTTTCAGGTTGAAAACCACGCTTTCAGTCCCGCTTCTGGTGTTGGTGAAGATCAGGGTGGTTTTATGTTCCTTTATCAGGTTATAGAGCATATCATACAGTGCATCGTTGGTTTCCTCGGGGTCTGCTTCTACGATATCATCCACAGGACATAAGACCTTTATATCTAATTTTTTAAGGTAATTCACATCCACTACTTTACAATCACGGACCTGTCCATTGTCATATCCCACCAGGAAACTGGCCATCTTCTCCAGGGGATGTACTGTAGCGCTTAACCCTATCCTGGTGAAGTTACCCGCCAGGTTCTGCAGTCTTTCCAGGGTGAGGCTCATATGCACTCCCCGTTTATTATCAGCCAGGCTATGTATTTCGTCTACGATTACATATTTCACTCCGGATAGTTTCTCACGAAATTTTGGGGCAACGAGTAGGATGGATAATGTTTCTGGGGTGGTGATGAGTATGTGGGGTGGGTTTTTTAGCATCTTGGTTCTTTCATAGTTGCTGGTGTCCCCAGTTCGCACGGCTTTTCTAATACTCAGAGGTTTACCGGCTATTTCCTCTATTCCCTTCAGTGGTTCTTCCAGATTCTTCTCTATATCATTATCCAGTGCTTTCAGGGGGGAGATGTAGATGCAGTAAACTTTATCTTCCAATTGGTCCATCTGGGACATGTAGGTTAACTGGCTGATCAGGGATAGGAAGGCGGTGAGGGTTTTACCTGATCCGGTGGGTGAGGATATGAGTATATTATTTCCCTGATGAATGTCCATTAGGGATTTTCTCTGGGACTCGGTGAAGGTTTCAAAACGGTTTTTAAACCATTTTTTCACCCAGGGATGTAATATTTTATATAAATCTTCATCCTGGTAGTTCTTATCTTGTTTAACTATCATGGGTTTCTTTTTTTTTATTATGAATTTTATTTAAATTATTTAAATTTTTACACTTATTTGGTTTCAATTATTTTTTTAAAATATAAACTGTTATATTAATAAAACAAAATCTTTTTTTTAAGGATAGAATTTATCTTTCACTCTGGTTATGTCCTTTATTTTTCCAAAAGCAAAAATTTCAAAATCCTCTACCGCATAAACTTCCATTTCTTCTGTTGATATTTCTTTAAGGAAGGGTGATAGAGGTTTTTTTTGGAGAATATCCGATCCTTCCGTTACGAAGTTAAAGGAGGGCATAACCAACAAATTATATTTCCCATATTCTCCAGTTAAATAACATTTTATCTTCTCCACCCTTTCTCCATTGCGCAGTCCAATACAGGGATGCTCATGCCCTATAATTAAATTTTCAACATCCTCATCATCTAATTCTGGTAATATTTTATCCCCGTGAAGAACTAGTGAATCACCTATTTTGAAACTGTCTTCCACGTCCAAATTGGTTTTCTTACTTATGAATTTAGTGAAGTTATCATGATTACCTTTAATCAAGATTATCTCTTCATAATTTGATTTAAGATAGTCCAGAAACTCGGTTGTTTCATTCCATTCTTGTCTGGTGATTTGACCGAACTCGTGTTTGAGATCCCCATTTACAATTATTTTATTAACAGAAGATCTTCGTTGAATTTCTTTTAATCTGGTTATTATCTTTGGATACTGGAATCTGGGTATCATTATCCCCTCGGCATTGAGGGATTGTTCATAGCCCAGGTGTAAATCAGAAATAATAAGATAATCTTTAACTTTCAAGGCCAAATCTATGATTGAAACATCATCTATTTTGTTAAATTCCATATATTCTAATCCTAAATTCAATTTATATAAAAAAAAATCTTGCTATTTATTAAGGTAAATCAATATAATATATAAAGTTTTATATTAGACGAACTAATTTTTACAGTTAAATGGACAATTTTTTTTAGTAAATATAATAATTCCTACTTATACCTCTTTCAACATCCTCTCCAAAATTTCATCAAGACGATCATAGGAGTCATTCACTCCCACTTCCATACCGGACATCAACATACCATCACGATCCTCCACTGACTGGAATACTGACTGCACATTCATCCTGGTCCGATTATCAGGCAACTCTTCTAATTCCAACGTCTGCAGAAGCACATGACCCTTCTCTGGAAGTCCTTCAAATTCAAAGGTCCCTATAATCCTTTCCGGATAAAAAACCTCATGATTAACCCCATGAAAGGCGAATTCATTACCCTCCGCGTCTTTCTGTATGTATCGCCAAGATCCGCCATTAACTGGTTCGAATTTTTCTAAAATGGTCTTAAGCCCTCTAGGTCCGATCCACGTTGCATAAATTTCAGGATCTGTTAAAGCTTTAAAAACAACCTCCCGGGGAGCGTTAAACTCCCTTGTAATGAATATTTCTTGTTTCCCTGGTTTGGCAGTTATAATAGAAGCTTTCTCCCTCATCAGTACTCACCCTGTTGGTCCATGGGAAAAATCTCAATTATTCCCATAATATTTCCTTCAGTATCCTGGAAGACTCCGTTAAAACCTGTGCCTGGAACGGTCATCTTATCGGTAAGCATCTTCCCACCCTCGCTGCTGATTTTCTGGGCAAATTCATCATATGAATGGACGCTTATATAATTACTAATTTCACTACCCAGTTCTCTGGGTTTAATAGCACCGTTAATACCAGTTTCATCATCTTCACCTGCATCAACCAGCCAGTAATCAAATTCACCCTCCCATTTATCGATATTCCAACCGAAAACTTTTTCATAGAATTTAATTGCTCTTTGCGGGTCATCTACAGGTATCTCAAAATGAACAACTTTTGGCATATAATACACTTCCCCAATAAAAATTCATCCTAAATCTGCTATAAACAGACTAATACAGTATATTATTTTATATTAATTAATAATTTACTATAGAAATAAAACCCTTAGATAACCCTCAAATTAAACATTAATAACATCAAATATAAAAAATAAAAAAAACATCAATTAACAATATAATCCCATTATTAATAGGGGACTCTATTATAATAAATAAAGACCCAAAATGTAAATCTAATTTAGGTAATGAAAATGAACCAATCAGAAACAGAAACACTCATCAAGAATTTAGAAAGCGATGATAAAAGTCAAAGAATAGAAGCAGTACAAGCATTGGGAAAAATAAAAGAAGATACCAGTGTCAATGCTTTGATCAACACCTTGGATGATGATAATCCTGAAATAAGACTGCAAGTTGCCAAAAGTTTAGGTGAGATAGGGGATATAGCAGTTGACCCCCTGATAGCTGCTTTGAAGATCGAAGAAGGAAACACCCGCCGCTACGCAACCTACGCCTTAAAGGAGATAGGGGACAGCAGCGCGGTCCGTAGTCTCATACAGGCATTAAAAGATGAAGACTGGGGTGTGCGTAAATTCGCAGCCATATCCCTGGGAGATATAGGTGATGAAGAGGCAGTAGAACCCCTAATAGAATTATTAGAAGATGAAGATTACGGGGTTAAAGTAGCCGCCACCCGGGCATTGGGAGATATTGGAGATGAAAAGGCAGTGGACCCTATAAAAAAAGCACGAAGAAATGCACGGGGAGATAAAGACTATAAGAAGGTGGCTAATAAAGTATTGAAGAAAATGAAATAATTCACCTTTTTACTTTTTTTATACTATACAGGTCAGTCCGGCGGTTTCCGAAGACAGGCATCTGTCCCCGCACGTCCTCTAACCTTTTTGCTTCTAAATCTGCGAATATAATCTCCTCCCCAGCACCCGCCCGGGAGAGAACCTCACCCCAGGGATCAACAATAAGAGAATGTCCATAAGCCACATACGATGCATCTAAATCCCTTGCCGGTGATGCAGCAACCACATAGAACTGGTTTTCAATGGCCCTGCTCCGAATTAAAGAATCCCAGTGAGCGGGGCCGGTGGTCATATTAAATGCTCCGGGTACTATCAGAAACTCCACACCCTCCAGGGCCATCAGCCTAATCAACTCTCCAAAACGGATATCATAACAGATAACCACGCCTAACTTACCCAGTTCAGTATCGAGTATGGTGAAATCATCCCCCGGGCTTAAAGTATCCGATTCTTTGAAACAGATCCCATCAGGAACATCCACATCAAAAAGATGCAACTTACGATGGGCGCCTAATAAATCACCATCCCTATTAAAAACAATACTCGTATTATAAATCTTATCCCCCTCAGATTCCGGAATAGAACCAGCCACCAAGTAAACCCCATAATCCCGGGCCGCCTCTTTAACTGTCCTTAAAGTTACACTATCATCTCTATGTTCAGCGTAAAGTGGGAATTTCTCATTTTCATAGGGACAATTGAACATCTCCGGAAGAACAACCAGATCAGCACCTTCACTAGAGGATTTTCTTATTAGATCCACCGCCTTTTTTAGGTTAGCCTCTTTATCATCCTTCACCATCATCTGACAGACTGCAATTTTAAATGAAATCATATTATCGCAATACTCCTGAATATTTTGTTAAATTAACAATTTTAGTCTGAAGGTTTATCTATTTAACAATTTTCTTCCTAAGGGTTGTTATTTACTATTAATTCTTTAACAGGTGTTCCATCACCCCACAATCCCATATACCTCTGCTGAGATGTGTTTCCCAGTGCGTATTCTCTGTTTCTATTATAAAAAGCTGCTTCATATAATCCATCAAATAGTTTCCAGGTGCCATAATAGTCCATGGCATTGGTCATTAAATTTAAATTCAGAATAAAAAATTCTATTTTAACAGATAAGGGCATGATATGATCAGCTATAAGTGCTGGTTTACCATGATTATCCGAGAGCATCAGTATATAATCTTTATTTTCAAGTGGAACCTGGCTGGTGTTTCTAATGATGATCTGGGAAAATTCATTACCCACTATCTGGTCATCAGCACCGGCTAAAGTTAAAATAAGAGTGTCTCTGGGAACTTTACTAACATCAACCATACTTTTATTTTTTCGGGTTTCATCAGTACCCGGCTCCACACAGAAAACCGCCTTAGGCTGAGGTAATCCCTCTGAACTGGCTAGTGCTGCCATGTTAATACTGATGATACCCCCAGCTGAATGACCTACAATAGCGATTTTATCAAGCTGCGGACGAACATGTACGCCGGTTTCCAGTTCTTTCAGGGCATTTTTTGTAGCATTAATTGCGTTGGGTGTGAAATCCTCTGAGGGTGTGAGAACATCCTGATACTGGGGGTATATGATTATATTACCTTTCCGAACTAGGTGTTCAATCCATCCCTGATACAATTCGGGGAAAATAGCAGCAAAACCATGATTGAAAATAATCACCGGTGCAGAGGTAAGTTTTGGGGTCGCTGGTTCATATATCCAGTACTTCTGTGCTCCTGCACCGTAACTGCTCTTAACATAACTTTTATGTGGATAATCACTACCACCCGGGCCAGATGCAGGTTGCCCTGGTGCAGTCACTGTCTGATTATCTGTAGAAGCAAATGAAATAGATAAAATTACCAGGGTAATGATTAAAAATGTAATACAGGTTAATAAAAACTTGTCTACTTTCATAACAAATATAATATGTGTCTGAACTAATTCATAAAATGATATGTTATAATAAAAATAATATTAAGAAATAGAACAATATAGGTTTTAAAATGTTCGAAGAAGATACAAGGGAATATAAACTGTTCATAAGTCATATCAACCAGGATGATCCTGAACAGGACCTGTTTATTACTAAATTAAATGCATCCTACGACTTCCAGTGGACTGACTGTGCAGTTAGAGGAGAAATATCAAACACAAATTTAAACGAACAGATGGAAAAGGCGGATGTGGTGATTATCTTATCCGGTCTACTTTCCAAGGACCAATCACTTATGAAGAATCAGATAGAAATGGCGGTGAAACTTAAAAAACCCATAGTGGTCATACGACCATATGGTATGGAAAACGTACCCCATCATTTAGAGGAAATTGCCGGTGAAGTGGTGGGCTGGAACACACCCTGCATTGTTGATGCTATAAGAGAAGTGATGGGAATCATAGAATAATAATATATCCAATTAAACAGTATTATAAAAGAAAATTGGACAAATATCCATTGGGATGATGAATATGAAAGTAAAATACGCGACTATGATAGTTAAAGATATGGATGAGTCAATAAAGTTTTACACCGAAGTTATGGGATTTGAAATAGACAGCCAATACGATCTAGGATCAGCCGGAGCCATCACACTATTAAAAGGGGAGGGGGATGCTATGATAGAGATCATAAAAAACCCAGTAGATGAACCAGGGCTATTCTCCATAGGAATGGACGTAGAAGACATAAACACTACAGTGGAAGAATTAAAAAGTAAAGGAGCTAAGATCACCATGGAACCCATGCAAATAACCGTGGGAACACTGGCCTTCTTAGAAGACCCTAATGGGGTGCGAATAGCGCTGATAGAACATCATTAATCCTATTTATTTCTAATTATTTCATTTTTATTGGTTTGTTTTTTTGTCTATAACTTTCTGCACCTATGAAGATCTAGATATACCTGAAATAAAACATCATCCTTAAATCTCACTTCCGAGTATTTCAACTTTTTTAAGTAATTTATTATTATAATTAGATTAAAAAAATTTATAAATAAATGTTTTATGAGGTTAAAATTCAATTATAAAATATCATTTTTATTTGTTTTCCGGTATTTTTTATTATGATTTAGTTATTTGGGATAATTATATAAACATCTGTAATATAACATTTTATCAAGCGTAAATATTATGTTATTTAGAAAAGATTCACGGGGGCAGGGTTCAACTGAATATCTTCTCCTTTATGGGGCAGTTATTATAATTGCTATTATTGCTCTTTTTATTTATCTAAACTATTTTGGAAACCCATTCTCATCAACTAGTAATGTGACTATTTCTATTACCAATAATGGTGAATCTGTGACTTCATCACTACGATATGAAGTCTATGATAAAAATGGGAAACCTATAACACCAGTTGGTGATAATCAGCAAAGATTATTATCCTCTAATTCCAATGGTACCAAGAACATCGGCACATTTCCCAAGGGAAGTGTCTTGAAATTACATGAATCACTAAGCGGCGCTAAATCCACACTAACCACCAATATCATCATAACGGTCTATTCAAATGGTATGTCAATAGAAGACATCCCTATAATCGTAACTGTAGAACCTGGAAAACACAAAGGTGCACCGGGTAATTGGTATTCCATTACAATATAGATGCTGGGTCTGGGTCTTTATAAGCACAATATTTGAGAATGAATAATCATAGAATCCTAAATTCCATTTAAATCGAATTATAGTTTGCAAAATAATTATGGAATCCTATCAGGATACTTCATCTTCTTGAATGATATGGTGAATATGGTTCCCTGGTCTCGGTTTACATCTAATTCGCCTTCTAACTGACCGACCAGGCTGTTTACCAGTAATAGGCCTAGTGTTGCTGTGTTGTTTATATCTAATTCTGGTGGTAGGCCTATTCCATTGTCTGCTATGGTTAGGTAGTATTCGTCTTCGTCCTGTTCTATTTTGATGGTTAATTCTCCTGGTTCATCGGCTGGAAACGCGTGTTTCAGGGAGTTGGTTACCAGTTCGTTGATGATCAGTCCACAGGGAATGGCTGTGTCGATGTTGAGGAAAATATCATCTGCTTCTATGTTCACTTTGAAGCGTTGTGAACTAATATGGTAAGTGTGGAACATGTTCTTCACCAGGAAATCAGCGTATTGTCTGAATTTAATCTCTGTAAGATTCTCTGATCGGTAAAGATCCTCATGAATCAGGGCCATGGACATAATACGTCCCTGACACTCCATCAGCGCATCAGATGCGTGTTTATCCTTCAAATAACCTGATTGGAGGTTAAGAAGGCTGGATATGATTTGCATATTGTTTTTAACCCGGTGATGCACCTCCTTGAGCAGTATTTCCTTTTCCTGTAATGACTTTATAATCTTACTCTCATGTGTCTGTGCTTTTTCCTGGGCTTTTATTCTCTCCTCAATTTCATGTTCTAACTCCCGGGTCTGCCTCATATCCTGCCCAACTAGTAGCACGCCTATCGGTCCAAGATCATCCTTAATAAGAGATAGGAATGTTTTAACTGGTATTTGCTCACCTTCCTTACTCTGGAAGTGTATTTCCAGTTTATCGCATTCTGCCCTGATTTTATCATTTTGATTTATGTAAAGCAAATATTTCTCGATTTCAGCAGAGTCATGGGGATCTTTAACTATAAATTCCCAGGTTTTATCCCGAAACTCAGATTCCATGTATCCTAACAAGTTCTCAATTCGCTTATTGGTCTTAATTATTTTACCATTGGGGTCCATCAGAATAACCATATCAGTTATTTTTGAGATGATATCCTCTGCAGCGTTAGCCGGGGTTAATTTCAATAATTTATAATTCACTATGGCATAGGCTATTCCCAGGAAGAATATCACACCAAATATCTGGGCCATGGATGGTAACAAATAACTATTCAATAGGGGTATAACCGTGTTTGATACGGTTCCCAGGGAGAATGCAACTGCTCCGGTAATTATTATAATTAAGGCCTGCTTTTTTTCCCTGGAAAGGTTTGATTTATAACCCCACCAGCCCATTATAATAAAGGAGAGAGGTACGAAGATAAGATAATATAAATTATAAGCAAACCACCATATGTTATTGGTGATGAGGACTTCATACCAGTTGTTGTTAATGAAGATCAGGTCCTGGGTTATGAATGGTCCGGTGAAAACTGCGCAAAGGAATATAATCCCTGGAATGTAGAGGGGGATTGAATAATACCATTTCCTATTTATTAATTTATTTTCAGTGAATATTAAACCCAGATTCAACAGTAAGGCGGGATAAAAGAATCTGCCCAGAGCAGATAGGTTATACCATAACCAGGCACTTTCAACATCGGTGGATGTGTAAAAGAATGTGAATGTAAATGCCCAGATAGCAAAACTTCCGGAGAAAATGAAAAAAATTTTATTTAACCGGGCTCTGGGTTCTAGGTTATATACGTACCATCCTAAAAATAAATATAAAGGGAATACGACCATGGATAATATTGTGAAAATATTCATAATTTCCCTCAGACCATTTTATATCAGACGATTGTCTTTGAGATTTAATTAAAGTCAGAAAAAAATTTGGTTTGCTATTATATTTATTTTTATCTATTTTGCAGTGCCCTATATCAAATTAACACAATATTAGTAAGTATTGCTCCAAACTAAAATTATAATTAATTTATTATATTGATAGACACAATATTAGTTAGTATTGGTCCAAACTAAAATTAATGTCATATTTTTTTATTAAAAAAACAAGAATTAACCTTTCAAAATGTCCAATTTTTCGATAAATCCAAAATAAACATTTTCATCGCCTGTTTTAAAGGTTTTACCTTTTTCTGTGAGTTTTAATATACTCACATAACCCAGACCCTCATCTCTTAGGTTCGATACGGGTTTACTATCATAACGGGATACATGTTCTAATTTTAAGAAATTTTTATCCATCAAAGAATCAATGATAACTAATAAATTATTTTGACTGAAATTAGAGAGCATTGAATAGGTTTCCAGTTCATTAAGCTGATGTTTTTTGATGAAGGGAGTCTCTACTCCCTGCAAGATCAGCATGGTTATTTTAGTACTAACGGGTAAATAAAGCTCATCAATACAGTTAAGGATAATTCGGGATAATGCGGATTCATAGCCCATAATTAACTTCTGCATGATGTGTGAGAAATCCTTATAAACCGGTGCTGGTATTGATTCAGTATATTGGGGTATTTTTTCATGATATGTTAGATTTCCACCGCAATTACACTTCATATTGATCTTATGCTCGTTTCGAGCAGGAATGTAAAGCTTGCATTTGTCACATATCCAGTAGGCCATTTTATATTCCTCAGAAAATCTAAATAGCAAATTGTTATTATTTAAGATGTTTTTAATATTTATATTATTTAATAAAATTCATTATCTAATTATGTTTAAATGAATCTAAAGTTGTCTTGGATTGGCTTTTAAGTTCTTTAGGTGGTGATAAGTTTATATGTTCCATTTTATTTTTTTCTAAAAGTTCTCTAGCATCTTCAGTCAGGGAAGGTGAGACTAAAATTCCCCTCACGAAATCTTTATGATCTAAAAAGCAGTCCATATATCTTTTCAGCTGTTTAACTGCATTAATACCTGCTTTTCTACTTTTCAGTTCTATTATCACTATCTTACCAGTATTATCTTTACCGAAAATATCGATAAAGCCCTGAGCAGTTTGATATTCTGTAGATGTTGGTCTGAAGCCTTTTTCTATTAATTCAGGGTTTTTAAGTATCATCTGTCGCATGTCTTCCTCGTAACCGGCCATTTCTATGTCTTCCCGGTCTGATCCCTGATGATAGGAGATCACATGTACCTTGGTGATTTCCAGTTCCAGTCTTTCATCTGGTTTCCTTCTCTTACCCGTGATCTTAATATTTCCGTCCTCTAGAATTACCTTTAATTTAGTCTTAGGGGGCTGCCAGTTAACCGGTTCTAACTTTCTATCTTGATGAATTATGAAGGATCCATCACCTTTAATTATTATGGTCCTTTCTCCCAGACCAAGTTTACTAACTGCCCTACCATCATAGTTCACTTTACAACAGACGATTAATACCAAAAAAGCCCTTTTCAAAAAAGCTTCCTCAACAAGTTCAACAGCTTCACTATTAGAAGGATTTTCTTTAATTTCTAATAACATAATCTTACCTATGATATTAAATAACAGAACATTTCTTAAATCTTTTAATAATAATATAAACTAATTATTTAAATTTTAGGTTATATAAACCAGATAAATTAGACTTAAAAACGAATCTGTATCTCAAACGTAAATAAATAGTGATTATAATACATATAAATAAATTAATCATAATAATAAGTAATAAGAGACCAAGGATGAGTATGAAAAAATCATAAATATAAAAAAAAGTTATTTTTAATATCCTATAAAAAATAATAAAGAAGAAATAGGAGCATCTAACCACTTTTAAATTTCTTCTGTTAAGTCCCTCTGAAAACTTAGCTTCCTTTTATACTCTCAATGAAACTGACTTTTGTTATTCCTAATAATGCATCTTTCTTGGCCATAAATTGTTCCTGGGTCATTAGTTTTTTGTTTTTCAATTCCTCTAGCACCAGAACATCATTTACAGTCCAGTTTTCTATCTGTCTATACTTATTCTTAACACTCTGAACTCTGCCTTCCGTACCAAACTGGGATAGTAAAGCAAATATTATACTCACTGCTCCTAGAAGTTCTTTAGGTACTAACTGCAGGATACTATCCTGAAAAACCAGTAAAATTGGAACCAAAAACAAAATAACTGTGGTTAACCAATCAATGTATTTATCTCTTTTTCCCACTTTTTTCACCTCCCCCCAAAATTATAAATTAAGCCATGTTATAAAGTTGGACTTACTATTAAATATAAATAAGCAATTAACCACTTAGTCACACATAGTAAGTATATCATAGTAAGATAAAAATTCTAAACATAAGACTAATTAAAAAAATGATAAAAAATGTCACAAGAAAAGATCTACACCGTTGAAGTGGAAATAGCCCCAACCCACAGAAAGGAAATACTGGATTTCATCAATGAAAACTACCTACTCCCTAAAAGAGAAATATTCACCAATATTTACATTAGAGGAGATAGGGAGAATTATAAACTCACCTTCAAAGCCCAGGAACCGGATGGTACTGGGATAATCGATGGGGAGATAATTTCAACCGATCCGTTGAAGCTGATTTTCAAGGCAGAAAATAAGGTATCAACTGAATTCATAACAGTCTTAAAGGAGGACATATTCTTTCTGGTACAGTTATTTGAGGATAATATACGTCACTCAACACTTTTTTTCGCCTGGATAGAAGGTAAGGAAATCATACCAGAACAGGCGCCAACTGCAAGACGAAAATTCTCAGACAGATTATTCAGCAGTAACCTCATCCTCTTATATGTCATCTTCTTCATGATCAACATCACCATATTCCTTTTATTAGACATTGTATTTGCCATTGCTGCGGTGATAGTATTCCAACTCATAATCGTCCTTTTTTCAGATAAAATATATCTAATACGGAACAAATGGAGGATCACAGCCCAGAACCCCCGGGTACACATCCTAGAATATCAGTTACCAATAGCTGAGTTCCAGGAGTTTCAGAAGAAATTCGGAACTAAAACAGTAACCCAGATGAAACAGAAAATATACAACGAAACATTAGCCGTGGGGAAAAAACCCACCTGCCAGTTGGGAGAGGAGATCATGGAAAGCTACGGCTTCCAATGCAACCCACAAAGTAGAATAGAGAAAGTTATCGATGTTTATGATATGGTTAAAAGAGCGAGTAAGGCATTCGACCTTCCCATGCCAAAAATCGTAATCTCAAATACCATGGTCCCCAACGCCGCAGCCACCGGACCCAGCCCCAGCAGAGGAATGATTCTCATCACCACCGGATTGCTGGTGCAGTTAGAAGAAGAAGAGATACTAAGCGTACTGGGACATGAAATGGGACATCTCCAGGGTAGAGATCCCCTGACCCTGTTCTCCATAATCTCCGGAGAATTCATACTCAGATTCACCCTATTCTATCCCCTGGTCCTTATAAATCCTCTAATCTACATTATACTGGTATTTGCAATTATATTCTTCATTGCCAAGTTCTTCGAAACCCGGGCAGACCTCCTCTCCGCTATGAAATTAGGACAACCACAAGTCCTGGCCAATGCCCTTAGAAAAATAGGCTACACCCGATTGCAGATGGAAAGAGTTTCTAAATTACGCTTCCCGGGCTGGTTATCATTCGACACCCATCCGCCCATCTACTTCAGAGTGGAAAGGTTGGAGAAGATGAAAACCACACCCCAGGTTAAACATCCCCTCTTACAATCTATAAAAGATGTTTTCAGCGGGTTCAGACGGTCTTTTGGATGATTAAATTCTAATTTTAAAACAAGAAAAGAGAAAAAAAATAAAAAATCAGGTAACATAGAGAAAACTGGTATCTTCACAGGGTTTAAGTAAATCATCATAATTCCCACCATAGGTAACCCTTAATAGATAGGTACCGGGTGACAGGTTCAGTTTCTTAGTGTCAATGGTGGCTGATGCGTAATAAGTGAATAGATTGGTTAATTCACTGGAATGCCATAGTAGATTTCCACTGAGATCATGTAAATCGAAGTTCAAATATCTCCAGGGTAAACCCTCATAACCATATTCTATCCGATCCCAACTGAAATATTCTCTGACCAGTTTAGCCTTAACTGTTATCTTCTTACCATTAACCACACTGTAATCATTGAAATCATGGATACGGGTAGCGCTGGCCAAATCATCAAAAAAAGAATTGGAAATATTGAGAATTACAGTGAGATATGCGCTAGCTTGGCTGGAACTAAGATTATATTTTTTACTGCCATCATATTCCACCACCATTCGATATATTCCATTTTTAAGGTTCAATTTGCTGGTGTATATGGTGAATATGCCTGTTCCATTGGTATTATCGGTTCTTAATTTATCTTTCCATATTAATTTCCCCTGATCATCGTATAAACTGAAATATAAATGTTTTAGAGTGAGAACATTCCAATTATTATTTTTTAATGATTCAAGGGATACGATAATATCTGCATAATTACCCTGCACAACCGTCTGGTCTAATAGACCGTTTATACGAGTATCTCCGTTTTTGGGGTTGTTGGTGTTGTAACTAGATGTTATGGTCAGGTTTGCGCAGGCTTCGCTGGGTCCGTAATCTGATCTGGCCTCGAATTTAGCCATTAAAAGGTATGTTCCGGGGGATAAGTTCAATTTCTGGTTATTCATGGTTATACTGACATGTCCCGGATTGAATATACCACTGGATATGGATTTATCCTTCCATACCTGCACCCCATCAGCATCATATAAATAGAAATCAACGTAACGATAAGCGATACCGCCCCAGTGTTCATAGTATCCCTCAATATTTACCTTAATCTGGGTTTTGCCTTTTTGATCAATAGTGTAATCCTGTAGACCGGTTATTCTGGTGTCGATAAGATAGTTACTGGCATCGATAACTCCTTCAGCGTTGCTTTGGGTTGTTGTACTAAGATAATTTTCATCTGAAGAGTTAACATCAGCAGCAGCTGAGACACAGTTAATGGTTAAAATGCTTAAAAAAATAAAACACAATATAAAAATGGTTTTTTTAAACAATTTTTTATTATTCATTTCATTTACCTCCCTTTTGATTATTTAAAATCAGTTTCATTCCTTTTTGTTCATTACTCAGTATAATTTAAATCCCTTATGGGATTTTATTTGAATAATATTTATATCAGCATGTGATTATTTACCTATTGTCTTTCTGGTATAATAGAAAAATATATATCACATTTTCATTTGCTTATTTATATGGAAAGAATAGTGTTAGGTCTCCCAAAGGGGAGTTTAAATAATGTAAATAGAGGTAATACTTATAAATTATTAGTAGATGCTGGTTATGATGTTAAAGGATACGAACCGGGCCAGGAAGATTATGAAATTAACTTAGTCAATGATCCGGAGATTAAAGCATATCTAACCAGGCCTCAGAGTGCTCCGGTGGAGCTTAATCGTGAGATGGTAGATATTGCTATTATTGGTGAGGACTGGGTTAGTGAAGAGTCAGTGGGTAATCAGGAAGGATCCATCGTTAAAATAGGGGATCTGGATTATGGTCAAACACGTTTGGTAGTGGCCATACCTAACAGCGCACCCTATCATTCTTTAACCGAATTTTTTCGGGCCAATAAGGATAGAAAAACTCCTATTTTATGTTTCACTGAGTATCCTAACCTTACCCGGGAGCACATCACAGCTAACCAGGGATATCAGGAGGTATTCGCTGATAGTGTTCCTTTAATCCAGGTCAGAGGTATTATCAATGGGGATAATAAGAAAGTTCAGATAATCAACTCAGACGGAGCTACCGAGGTATATATTGCTAAAGGAGCTGATCTGATTGTGGATAATACTCAGACGGGCAGTAGTCTTAAGAAGGCGGGGCTTAAAATATTAGAGACTATTATGGAGTCCAGCGCAGGATTATATGCCGGTCCCTCATGCGTAGGTGAAAAGAGGGATAAGGCGGAGATGATTTTTGAACAATTATTTGGAGCGGTTAAGGCCCGGAAATATTTCGATGTGAAATTCAATATAGCCAACCAGGGCACCTTAGAAGTTAAGGAATTTCTTCAAAATGGAGGGTTCTGCTCAGACGAACCTACCATAGCAGAGGGAAGGAACTTCTCCCAGGTTAACGTTTTAATTCCCAAGACAAAATTTCCTGAAATGCTTAAAGGAATTAAAGAATTAGGAGCTTCCGCTATTATACGAGAAAATGTCAAGCAATATGTTAAATAAATGAGTAGTGTAGCAGATAATATATGAAATAGTATTCGGATAAAGTTTAGCAGGGTATTAGTGGATTAGTTTATTAGGTATTAGTGGAATTGGGTATTAGTTGAGTATTTTATTAGGTATTAGTGGAATTGGGTATTAGTTGAGTATTTTATTAGGTATTAGTGGAATTGTTTTAGTGAGAATTAGCGGTTATTAAGTATTATTGGATTAGGTTTAGTGTGTAATATAAAATGGATTTTTTTTTTAATTTAATTTTTATTGAGAGTTTTTTCTTTTTCTGAGTATTGACAGTTATGATGAATTGGGTTTTTATGATCTGTTTATCTTAGTTGTTGGTGGCATTTTCCTGGTTTTGTTATATTTCTAATCAGAGATATGTAACATATTTGTTGATTATTTTTTAGTTTGAAAATTTATGATTAATATTTGATTATTCTCAACTACCATGTTCCTCTATTTCATTAATATTCTAGCATTGATCTTAAGTTAGGGATTTATCTCACAAAAATTTATAATATTTTTATTTTAATGTGAAATAAAAAATCCATGATAGCTATCTAAAATTTAGATCATATATAAAAAAATAGTATTGTTTATCTAAAAATTTGATCCAATTAAAAAAAAAATTTAGATTGATAACTAAAATTACATAAAAAAAATTAATTTGGTGTCCAAATGACAAGAGTAATCGCCATTGCTTCTGGAAAAGGAGGAGTAGGAAAAACAACAGTTGCCGCAAATTTAGGCATTGCTTTAGCCCTACTTGAAGAAGATGTTTTAATCTTGGATATGGATATAAAAATGGCTAATCTGGAACTTATTGTAGGATTGGAAGGTAAAAAAGCCACCCTACAGGATGTTCTCTCAGGAAAGGATAATATCTACAATGCCATATATGAAGGTCCCGGAGGGGTTCAGATCGTACCTGCTGGTCTATCATTACCCAACCTAAAAAAAGTAAGAAGAAGCAGGATGGAACAAGTTTTTGAAGATCTTATAGGAAATGTGGATATAATAATAATTGATTCTCCAGCCGGTTTAGAGCGAGATGCTCTGGCTGCTATGTCCCCTGCAGATGAAATGATCCTGGTCACTACACCAGAAGTAACATCAATTACAGATACCCTGAAGACAAAATTAATAGCTGAAAGAATGGACATAGACATATTGGGAGTGGTTCTTAATCGTAACCAGTATTATGAGGAATTCCTAACACCCGATGAGATCGAATCCATATTAGAAGTACCCATAATCACTATAATACCTGAAAATGATGATTTAATCAGTTTCTTCGCATACGGAACACCATTTACAGTAGAAGAACCTGAATCTCAAATATCCAATATTTTCATGGAATTAGCCGCGTACCTGGTGGATAAGGAATATTATCAAGCTGATGTACCCAAGGAAAGTTTAATATCCAAATTCATCGACGGTCTCCTGGGAAATATTCCCTTCAAAGCGAAGAAGATAAAAGGGTACTAACCCATTTTTTTTATCTATTTTTTTTAAATTAATTGTGTTTTTTATTTATTTTACATATTTTTATGAAGGGGTGAGATAAGATTTTATTCTTGATAATATTAACAATTAAATATTAAAACCTCTTAAATACTATTAAAACTAATTGTTATACAGTGATTTTATGGGTTATCTGATCTGTGAAAGATGTGCTGGATATTATCAACTGGAGGAGGGTGAATCTCCCGAAGATTTTGAAAGATGCAGCTGTGGAGGGTATTTGAATTATGTGGAGGATGTTGAAGAGGAAAGTTATCAGGATAAAATCAACATCAGAAGAATAGTTGGTGTAGTAGTAGGTGCTTTAATAATGCTTTCATCATACTATATCTTCTCTGCAGACCCCTACTCTTCCAATTTCGTTTTATACAACAACATCACTGCATTTTTAATATGGGCAGCGGCGGGATTGATAGGAGCACTGATAGCAGGTGGAAATATCCGGTCAGGTATCTCAAATGGCTTTTATGCAGCTACTATCTCTGGATTATTGGTGATTCTTTATTTTTATTACATCAAAACTAACTATTTTACCAATCCTGTACTGGCAGAGAACATAGCCTTCTTTGCAGCTTTATGTGTAGTTTATTTATTAATACCCTCAGTTTTCAGTATGATCGGAGGATTTGTAGGTATTTTCTCTCGTAAGATTATATTCAATTTTTCAAGGGTAGTATAACTAGGATATTCTTATAGTTTACATATCATAGAATGAAAAAATATATTAACAAGGATGTATTAAGATGTTATAAACTGCTTTAAGGATTTAATTCAGAAAGGTGATGGTATATGTTGGATGACCTGGAATTAGATGAAGAATGGTTTGAGGATACCTGGAAAGAGCTGGAAAAAGCAAGAGGGGAAATAGTCCTTGAAACTAAGAAAAAACGCCCTAAAAAAAGCAGCGATTTACAGGAGATAATTTTAGTCTTTGAAGATACCGATAACCTTGAATTAGAAGAAACTTACAGCTTAAGCATAAGAGCTAATAATATAAAAATAGGAAAAACTGAAAAGAACGGTAAATTTAAATCCGTGGGAATAGCTAAACTTAAAGAAAATAAATTCATGGAATATATGACCTGGCAGGATGATCTGCTAATGGGAACACAGCTTACCATGGCATTTGAAAAAGGATACTCCATTGAAATATCTGGTTCTGTGAGTATCAATGAATTAAGATAAAATCATTTCTTTTTTTAACTTCTTAATTTTTTAATCTTATCCCAGGGGCTGCTGCTTTTTGAGTCCGGGATAGTTTCATTTTTATTTTTTTTTATTTCATTTTTTAAGTTTTTTATTTCCTTATGGGATTGTAATAATAATTTTTCCAAGTCCGTATTTTTATTTTTAAGGGATTGGAATTCTTTTTTCTGCTTATTAATATTATCTGATTCTTGCTTACTTTTAAGAGAATCTAGTTCCTCTTTTAACTTCTTATTCAGCTGTTTTTGCTGGTCTAATTTGGATATTAATTTTCTGTTGGTGTTTTTTAACTGAATATTCTCCATTTCCAATGCGGTATCATCATCAGTGGAGGATTTATCTCTTGATTCGGCTGAAAATTTGATTTGATTCCCCATTTTATCCCACTTTTACCTAAATTTTATTGTTCTGGATTATTGTATCATATCTAATCTGGTGATATCCAGCTCCGATTTAACATCATGTTTCTTTTTGCGTTTAATTTTTTTCACATTTATTTTACGGGGGTGAATTGTGAAATCTCCATCACGATTAAACGCATATTCTTCCTTATCCTTTCCCTTTTTATTATGCTGGGTCATTGATAATCAACAGTAAACCATGTGTTAATAGAATTATTGAAATTTACATCTCATAAATTTTTCCAAATAAAATTAAAGCTCAAAGGAATATTGAGTATCAATTGATTATAATAATTAGATCTTGAGTTTATAAAAAAAATTAGATCTTGTATAAATGGATAACATAAAAAAATTAAAGTTTAAAATAAAAAAAAAGGAAAGTATATTATTTTTTTATACTTTAAATTTCATTACTTTCTTTTAAGCTATTGAAACGTAGTTTGGTAGTCTGCTGTTTGTTTTGTAGTAGTTCATTATTTTACTGAACATGTATACTGCTTTGTCAAAGTTCATATTTCCTAGTGATGTGCTAATATAGTTAGGTGCTTTGCCATTGGTGTTTATATAAGTCTGTATAGTCTGAGCAATGCTTAAAAACTCTGATTTTTGAATATTACCTGATTTAATGCTTCCTGTGTAACTGGTGGCTGCGTCAACTGTTTTCAAGGTGATAGCTGCTGTTGATCCGCTGTTTGCCTGTATGGTTGCTGTGGTTAGTAGATTCAAGAGTGAAGACATGGTCACTGATTGACTGGCTATGGTTACTGAACTGGGTAATGCTTTGTTACTTTCATAGTAACTTTTAACTGTAGATGATGCTGATCCGATCTGGGCCATGGTGACTGTGGTTGGTGTGGGGTCGGGTGTGGGTGTGGTGCTTGAGGATGCAGTCATGGTAACGAAATTGGGCAGTCGGTTGTTGGTTTGGTAGTAGGTCATGATTTTACTGAACATGTATACTACATTTTCATAACTCATATTCCCCAGTGATGTGCTTACATAGCCTGGTGCTTTGCTATTGGTGTTTATGTAGGATATTACGTTCTGGGCAATGGATTCAAACTCTGATTTTAAGATGCTGCCTGCGGTGTTACTTCCAGAGGAAGATGTGGGTTCATTAACATTTTTCAAGGTGATAGCTGCTGTTGATCCGCTGTTTGCCTGTATGGTTGCTGTGGTTAGTAGATTCAAGAGTGAAGACATGGTCACTGATTGACTGGCTATGGTTACTGAACTGGGTAATGCTTTGTTACTTTCATAGTAACTTTTAACTGTAGATGATGCTGATCCGATCTGGGCCATGGTGACTGTGGTTGGTGTGGGGTCGGGTGTGGGTGTGGTGCTTGAGGATGCAGTCATGGTAACGAAATTGGGCAGTCGGTTGTTGGTTTGGTAGTAGGTCATGATTTTACTGAACATGTATACTACATTTTCATAACTCATATTCCCCAGTGATGTGCTTACATAGCCTGGTGCTTTGCTATTGGTGTTTATGTAGGATATTACGTTCTGGGCAATGGATTCAAACTCTGATTTTAAGATGCTGCCTGCGGTGTTACTTCCAGAGGAAGATGTGGGTTCATTAACATTTTTGATGGTTATTGCTGCTGTTGAACCGCTGTATGCTTGATTAGTTCCTGTTGCTAATAAGTATAGGAATTGGGGCATTGTTATTTGGTTATTATTGATAGTTACATAGTTTGGTAGTCTCTTGTTGGTTTCATAAAAGCTTTTAACACTGGATGATGCTGTGGCCACCTGGCTTAATGTCGCACTGTTTGGATCAGGATCTGATACTTGGACATTAGCAGCCCATGCTATCAGATTAGCCAGTATATCAGGATACTGTGGTGCTAGCTCGGGATGGGATCCGATAAGTACTGTTCTGCCGCTTCCATAGTAGTCCCCTACTATATCAGCGTATCCTTGGTAACCTGTCTTACCATCGGCGTAAGTTCCGAATATAACTGCACCACTGGTAACGTACATGGCAGCTCCGTTGTAATGAGCTAGGGATACTGTACCGCTACGGCCTAATACGTCCTCTCCAGCAGATGTTATCTGCATGTTGGTTGTTCCTTCGTAATTCACTACTTTAGCATTGACATGGGGTGCTATTCCCCATCCGCTGTACCAACCATCTACATTTGCTACAGCTGCATATGCTCCAGCGCAAATACCCAGATATCCTCCGCCATTGGCTACGAAGTTCTTGATGGCTGTTCCATCGATATTACCGTAGTTCAGGTAATACCATCCTCCGCTGCCCCCGGGCATGTATAAAACATCATATCCAGATAATGTAGCTGCGTTGATTACTGTGGAAGTTCCGTAGGTGAATTGGACGCCGTTTAATAAGTTGTTGCTGTTGGCATAGGATAAAGCAGTTTTAAGTCCACTGACACAACTACTTGCAGCATAGGTACCACTATAAATCAGTATGTTGATGATGGTTGTGCTTCCAGCTGCCAGTGCAGATCCAGCTGCAATTTCAGAACCGGAGTTGCTGGTGTTAGAATCAGTATCTGTACCTTCATATCTTGTAGTATTTGTTAGTGATGTGTCTGTAGTTGTAGTATTTGTCTGGATACTGGTAGTCGTGTTTTCATAGTTATTATCTGATGAATCGGTTTCTGTTGAGCTAATTGCTTTATCGAAGTGATCTGAATCATCAGTTGTTGTTTGATTAATGGTTGCTGCAGAAACAGCATTCATGGGAAGTGTTAAAGTCAATAGCAGTAACACTGTAAATAATATTTTTCTATTAATTTTACCGCCTCCGTAATCCTATAAATTCATTTTTCAGAATCTATGGATAACTTTTTGATCAATTTATGAGTTTATATAGTTTTTGGTTTTTTTGGTTAAAAAAGATGTTCTTAGAGCTCTTTTACCTATTTAAGACTCACTATGAGATTATCATAATGATGATCTATAAGTAAGTATTCTCCATTCTCCTTTTTAAAAATAGAATATTTTTTAATCATAAAAAAGCTTAAAAATAACCATTCATTCTATATTCATATCTAAAATAATGCTTAACATTATAAATGAATAGTAATAAAGAATTGAAATAAAAATAAACATACATTCACGTCCATTTTCAATAATCATCACATTATAACGAGTTTATACCATAAATAACCATATAATCCAACCGTACAATAAATGATAGTGTTTACAATCATAAATCATCGAAAATATCATTTAGAAACTAAAATTATTACTTTGAAGTAATATAAAAATACTGTTTGTGGAAATTCAGAGGAAAGTTTTTATTTGGATTTATCTGTTAAAATTTAAAGACAAGAAGGCCTTCTCCATGTATTTAGATCACCAGATCATTATCATTTTGCTTACATCCATCTGTATCATGATATTCATTTTACTTTGGGTTATCTGGTCCGACATAATAGGAGCAGGTTTTGAACCCACATCCAGAAAGAGGGTGGTTAAGATGCTCGAAATGGCCCAAGTTAAACCTGATGATTTAGTCTATGATTTAGGATCAGGAGATGGAAGAATTGTCATAGAAGCAGCTCGAGGGTTTAATGCAGAAGCTGTAGGAATAGAAGCAGATCCCATAAGATATATATGGTCCAGATTGATGCTATTATTATCAGGAAAAGGGAGAAGGGCATCTATTTTATGGGGTAATTTCTTCTGGAAAGATATTAGTAAGGCAACGGTGGTCACCCTATTCTTATCCAAGAAAGCAAACTATAAATTAAAAAAGAAACTAGAATTAGAGTTAAAACCAGGAACACGAATAGTTACTTTTTTTTGGACATTCAATGGATGGAAACCTATCATGACTGATGAAGATGATATGATCTATATGTATATCCTACCAGATAGTTTATAATAGGAAAATAAGTGGTGATGGGCTTTTACACCCGGACCAGTTGACTCCTTCTATAAGTATAATGATACTCCGCAATCACCCCATCACCATTAACTTTTCTATATTAAGATGTTAATTAACCTATCGTTTTGAAGTCCATGGCTGGTGAGAGCATTAAATTAGATTTATTTTTTTTATTGTTATTAAAATAAATTTAATTTGTTCTGTTTTGACTCTGAAAAATTATATATATAATCAGAAATAAAGAATGTTAATGTTTAATAAATATAAAACTATCAAGGGCTTATAGAACTAAATTTACAGTAATTCATCATGAATAATTATTAGGTGATAAGAATGGGCAAACCCGGTGTGCTTATTGTAGAAGATGAAGCAATTACGGCAATGGAGATACGTAATGTTGTTGAATCATCAGATTATGAAGTATTATCCATAGCCCATAGTGGTGAAGATGCTATTAAAGAGGCCATAACCTTAAAACCAGATTTAATACTTATGGATATTATTTTACAGGGAGATATGGATGGTGTGGATGCCGCCAGGAAAATTAAGGAATTTCTGGATGTACCGGTACTTTACCTAACCGCACTGGAATCTGTTGAACCGGACCGTCTTAAAAATACGAAGGGCACCGGTTATCTGGTTAAACCTATTTCTGAAGGAGAATTAATGAGCAATATTGAAATATCTCTTAATAATTATAAACTGGCCAAGCAAGAAATTGAAGACACAGCTATGAACAGTTTAAGCGATGTTCAGGTTTTCATGCAGAGCATCATACCACAGTTATCTGCCAATCTCTCAATAGATAAGAGGGGAACTTTCCTGGGGAGTTTCCATAAGAAATTTGAAAAATTCATGAAACCCAAATTCCTCAGAGAAACCGGCAGATATGATAAAGGAGTGTTTGATAAGCTTCCTGAGACAGGTAAATTACAGGTTTATCTCTCCTGGATCAACAACTTCTTCTTGAACCTTGGTTTTGAAGTGGACATATATTCAGAAGAGGATATATGGATCGTTACCCTGAAAAACTGCCTGTGGTGTGAGGAAAACTATGAAAATATCGTTTATTGTTTGATCTGCCAGGCCATACTCAAACAAACCCTGGGATGGACCAATATCGATGGATATATCGAATCCATATCCGATGCCAGTCTAAACAAACCATTATGCAGATATAAGATTTCCTTAAATGAATATTGAATTAATTAAATGATTATTTTAAGGGGGTTTTATTTTATTATGAAAGAAGGTAATTCTGATTCTAAAGTTAAGGATCTGTTTAGGGATAAGAAGAAGCCTCAAAAATCACAGTTCATCGCCGCAGTAATAGCTAACCTGGTCATCCTTTATATAGCTAACAATCTCCTAAACTGGAATCTAAGCTTCATAGATAATTCTTTTTTACAGGTATTATGGATTTTAAACATATTTTTAATAACTGCCATCGTGGTTAACTTCCTGTTCATCTTCTATTCTAAAGGATGGTTCCGTAACCTACTGTTAATACCGGTAGATCTACTGGGACTGGAAACCGCTTACACCTTATTCTCTGTATTCCCCTTTATAATCAATAACCTAATCATGGAGTACTTAGTTAAATTTATTTTACTAATTTTCATAATAGGAAGTTTCATATCACTGGTAGTTCATATTATAAAATTCATTTGCAGTGTACTGGATAGATAATTCATTAACATAATTATTTATTTGCAGTGTACTAGATAGATGATTCATTAACATAATTTTCATTATCATTGTACTGGATAAATAATTCATTTTCATAATAATTTATTTGCAGTACTGGACAGATAATTCATTTTCATAAAATCATTATTATATCGGGATTTTTAAAATCATCATTAGAATTCTATTATATAAAATGACTATTTTTTCTTTATTTTTAATCTTAAAGAATTTATTTCATGCTTTTCCTAGTTTCGATAATTATATATAACTTGTTAGGTAACATAATAAATGACTCAAATAATGAGGCGAGAAAAATGAGAAGAAATAGAAGGAATAGGACTATTTTAGATAGGAAAGGTTTAGTTGAGAAGATGTTGGAAGACACAGCGAATACCATAGACAACATCCGCTACGACATTGAAAAATCAATTGTAGACTACACTTTTGTACCTGGAAAGGATATTATTGAAACCGACGACAGCATAATAGTACACGTAGATTTACCCGGTATTGATAAACAGGACATAGACCTGCAGGTTACAGAAAAAAGGATGAGAATCAAGGCCAAATTCGACATAACCAGTGAAGTCGAACAGGGAAGTTACATAACCATCCATGACCAAAAAAGTGGTTACATGAGAAGAACAGTGAGATTCCCAAAAAAAGTGATTCCAGAAGAAGCAGACGCACGATTTGAAAACGATGTGTTAATCGTAGAAGTTCCAAAACTGGAAAAAGAAGAAAGCGTTAAAGTTGAAATAAAATAACGCAGTAAATTTCCAGGAAATAAACATCTGACCCTGATAATAAACCAGTTTTCTCAGGGTGCAATTGAACATTGAGGGATCCCCCTTTTTGCATATAAAATCTTAAAGAAACACCATCATTATTTTAGGCGGGAAAATATTCCCCTAGGTAATCCTCTCCAAACATAGATATTCCCTCATAAAAAACTGGTTTATTAAATCTTTTTTTTACATAAAAAAAATGAGAATATTTTTATTAAAATGATTTGGGTATAAATCTGGCATACCTATTTTAAGTTAAAGATTTAATAAACTAACCAATCTTTTACTCTAAAGATATAAAAATTACAAATATATGCTCAATACGAATACGGAGGAATTGAATGGTAGATTCGAATAAACGTAGCTCTTTAAAGGATTATCTTCCACTTAAACGAAGGGAATCCGTGAAAAAAAATATAGGATTACTTGTTGACGGTCCTAATATGCTCCGTAAAGAGTTCAATCTTGATCTGGAGTCAATAAGAGAATTAATGTCAAAATACGGGAAAATGAGAGTTGGAAAGGTGCTCCTGAACCAGTTTGCCTCAGATAAACTTATAGAGGCCATTGTAAATCAGGGTTTTACACCCATCGTCGTAGCAGGAGATACCGATGTACACCTGGCTATGGAAGCTATGGAATTAATTTACAATCCAAATATAGATATAATTGCATTGATGACCCGTAATGCAGATTTTTTACCCCTTTTAAATAAGACCAAAGAAAATGGTAAAGAAACCATAGTAATTGGTGCTGAACCCGGTTTCAGCATAGCCCTGCAGAATTCAACAGATAACTCAATAACCATAAAAGCATCCGATAATGTTGCAGCAGGAAAATAAAATATTTTTTTTAAAGGGATTTAATCCCTCAAATATTTTCGAATAACATTATTCATTTTTCTGATTATGTTAAAAATCACAACTCCCTAGTTATCAATAGGTTTAATAGATGAACCTAGTAATTAATAGGTTAAATAAGAATAAATTTAAAAATTAATGAATTTAACCAGTATTATATAGAAAAGGTGACTATTTGATGAGATGGGTAAAGAGGGTAATATTTTTATCATTACTGGTTTTAATTATCATCTCAGGGATATTCATCACTGAGAACATATTAGGCACTACATTATTATCCCAGCCAGTTGATTATTCCAATCAATCAGCAAATTCAACAGTATACATACAGAACGGGGTTTCTGGTGTAGTTACCATGACCGATCCCACACTTAATCAAACCGTGAAGATGAACGTTGATTTCTATCCGCTGGACAGTGGATCAGGGGTTATAGTAACAAATAATGGTTATATTATCACCGCATTTCATGTAATAGGAGATCCCAGAACACTGAAATCCGAGAAGCAACTTAAGAAGATGACCGATGATGATATAAAATTCTATGTAGCAGAAGCAGCGGTGAGTAGTTATATCCAGCAATATCCCCAAATAAGTGAAGCATTAACCGGCAGTACCATAACTATAGATAATATCCAGGAGAGAGAAAATTCTAGTCTAACTAAGTTAATAGACCTATTAACTCAGCGCAAACTTTTGAATGTAAGCTCATATAAACAAGTGATCAAAGTAAGCAGACCTTCAATAACAGATTTCATGGATGCTCAGTTAGTGGATGTTGGAGATGCCAGTGAAGATGAGGATATTGCTCTTTTGAAAGTTGATGCTCGTGATCTGCCATCAATACCGGTGAGTTTCAAGAAACCACAGTATCGGGAAAATATAAGAATTTACGGTTACCCTGCTAGTGAAAACCAAAACATTCAAAGAACCATATCAGAATTTAATCCATCCTCAGCAACTGGTTTTTTCATATCAGAATTATCCCATAACCAGGGAATAATATATTACCAGACCACGGCTCAGGTATCAGAAGGTTATAGTGGTGGGCCTGTCGTGAATGGTGAAAATAAAATTTTAGGGTTAGTTATATATAATATTAACCGAACATCAAAGCTAAAATTATTAAGTGATTCAAAAAGAAGCGTTTTCTTATCATCTCAATCGATTATTGAGATCTGTAAAAAAAATAATGTGCCGATAAATATAATCTAAAAAGTAATTTAAAAATTGTTACAGATAAAGTATAGTTGAAAATAAAAAGTCTTAAAAGGTTTTTACTTTATGAAGTATAAAAAAATATATAAAGCTTACAATGTAAGCTTTGAAAGGCGTTCCATAGCTTCCTCTGTATTTTTCAGGGTGTTAAACGCGGTTAATCTGAAATAACCCTCTCCACTTGGTCCGAAACCCACACCAGGTGTCCCTACGATATGAGCCTTATGGAGTAAAGTATCGAAAAATTGCCAGGAATCCATTCCTTCTGGGGTTTTTATCCAAATATAAGGAGAGTTTATTCCACCATAAGCTCTTAAACATATCTTTTTTATATTTTCCAGTATGATACGGGCGTTCTTCATATAATATTTGATTGATTTATTTATTTCCTCCTGACCCTCCTTAGAGTAAACAGCCTGGGCAGCGATTTGAACCGGGTAGGACACTCCGTTGAATTTAGTTGTCTGCCTGCGAGTCCACAGATGATTCAAATCAATGGCCTGTCCCTGGGAATCATACCCATTCAACTCTTCAGGCACTATGGTAAATGCGCAGCGTGTTCCGGTGAAACTGGCGTTTTTTGAAAAACTTCTAAATTCAATGGCCACTTCACGTGCACCTTCAATTTCATATATACTTCGGGGGATGTGGTCCTCCATGATATAAGACTCATAAGCCGCGTCAAATAGGATGATAGATTTATGGTCCCGGGCATAATCAACCCATTCCTTCAACTGTTCTTTGCTTAAGGTAGTTCCAGTGGGATTGTTCGGATAACAGAGATAAATAAGATCCACATCTTCCTCTGGTAATTCGGGTATGAATCCGTTTTCCTCAATACAGGGGAGGTAAACCATGTTCTTATACTGGCCATCATCACTCATAGCTCCTGTTCTGCCTGCCATAACATTACTATCCACATATACCGGATAAACAGGGTCAGTCACAGCAACCGTATTATTAAGGGCGAAAATTTCCTGTATATTACCGGTATCACATTTCGCACCGTCGCTAATGAATATTTCATGCTCTCCCAGATTAATACCTTTAGGAGCGTAGTCTTTATCTATAATATCCTGGATCAGGAAATCATAACCCTGCTCCGGACCGTAACCATGGAATTTCTCTGCATCACCCATCTCCAAAACAGCTCTTTTAAATGCCTGAACCACCGCCTGAGGAAGTGGCCGGGTAACATCACCAATACCCATCCGAATAATATTAGCCTGCGGATTTTCATTACTATAATTATCAACACGCTGACCTATCTCAGCGAAGATATAATTGCTTTTGAGTAATAGATAGTTTTCATTGATTTTAACTGACATAATATTAAACTCCTAAGAAAATGTCTTTATAAGAAAATGATCTTCTTTTGATAATATTTAAAATATGTTTAAAATAAAATAAGGATTTTAAAAAGAGAAAAAAAATTAAAAAATAAATTTTTTATCGGAGTTTACCGTAGACTGCTCCGCCGATTATGCTGAGTAATCCCAGCGCTGCTAAGGCTAATGGGGAACCGGTGGCCTGCATAGGTACGGTGGCACCGCATGGTGGATGTGGACATGGGCAGGGTACTGATAGGAAAGTATAGCTGTCAATATCCAGTAAAACCAGACCTTCTGGGAATGGGCCATCTAAAGTCCATAAGCCAGCATCTACAGTTATAGGTCCAACATCAGTTACAATGGCAGGTACGTATAGCTGAGCGAAGTCGTTAGGGTCCATAAATCCAATATCCCATAGCCATGCTTCTACAACATCGTTCCATGCAAAGAATCCACCAAAAATGGGGTCATCGTTCTCGAACATCACACCGTTGAAGAACATCACAGCATCTTCAGGCACTAATTCCATGCCTGTATCCGGATCTATATTTAAAGATACGATTGTGGGATCAATGAATTCTCCATCAGGTGTTGCATTAGCTTCTATTACAACTTCTTCTCCAAGACAAGCTACCTCGACAGAGTCTCCATTTTCATCAAGCACTGCTACATCCACAGTACCCGCTGGTTCCTGTGCGGAAGCTGCTCCGGAGAATACCATACCTAAGGTTAACATTAGAACTAACATGGTTGCTAGTTTTCGCATTCTTTTCACCTCTTTTAAATTTGGTTACTTAATTCGAATGCTGAATTAAACCAGTTTATGTCCTTGCAACCTGTATTAATACTGAATGTTCCTTATAGTAGAATATTCACTGATACTCTTTAGAGAATTGAATAATCATCTATTGGGTGTAAGCATTCTTAGTATTAATTATATACAATCTAATTATAATAATTTTTTGAAAATTAGTAAACTATAAAAAAAATGATCTAAAAGCAATTTATTTTTAATTGGGGTTAAGAAAAAATAGAAAAAGAAAAATAAAGAAAATAGGGTTTATCGGAGTTTACCGTAGACTGCTCCGCCAATTATGCTGAGTAATCCCAGCGCAGCCATTGCTAATGGAGAACCAGTAGCTTGCATAGGCACGGTGGCACCGCATGGTGGATGTGGACAGGGGCATGGTACTGATAGGAAGGTGTAACTGTCTGTGTCTATTAAAATAGGTTCTAACATCTGTTCTGGCCAGATATATAAATCTCCGGTTACGGTTATCTCTCCGGTGTCAGTAACCAGTGCTGGTACGAATAGTTGAGCAAAGTCATTTGGGTCCATGTCATCTACCCAACCGACCCACCAAACCCATGAACCTGGGAACATTTCACTGGGATAGAAAAATGGGTCTTTAGGATCATTTACATATGGAATTCCGTTGAAGATCATCACAGCATTTGCATCATCAAACGCTAGACCAGTCTCCGGATCAACCGTTATAATAACAGCGGGGTCTGGTAAAATCGTTTCTGACGTAGCATTAGCTTCTAAAACTACTTCATCACCGACACATGTTACATCTACTGGTTCACCATTTTCATCTGTCACAGCAACTTCCACTGAGGCAGGTTCTTGGGCAGATACAGCACCAGCAAATAATAATCCAAAGCTGACCAAAATAACAAACATAGTTGCTAGTTTTCGCATTCTTTTCACCTCTTTTATATTGGTTAGAAATACGAATGCTGAATTAGACCAGTTTATGTCCTTGCAACCTATTATTGTTCTGAATGTTCCTTATTGTAGAATATTCGCTGAGACTCTTTAGAGAATTGAATAATCATCTATTGGATGTAAGCATTCTTATTATTATTTTGTCTATAAACATATAATTATTTATTTAAAATCAGAGACACGATTTTAGATAAATAATTAATAACTGAAATTTCAGCATTCTAAAGAAAATAAGAAAAAAAAGAGAAATAAAAATTTAAAATATTCCTTATCGGAGTTTACCGTAGACTGCTCCACCTATGATACTGAGTAATCCCAGTGCTGCTACAGCTAATGGGGAACCAGTGGCTTGCATGGGCACGGTTTGACCGTGTGGGCATGGTGGTCTGCAGGGTACTGATAGGAAGGTGTAGGAATCTTCACCAACGACTACGTACTGTCTAAATTGTGGTTCGTATGAGATTAAATCTGCGTTTACTGTTATCTCTCCAATATCCGTTACCATAGCTGGTATTATGAGCGCTGCTTGCATATCATCAGACATAAGAGTCCCGAGGTCCCATATTCCACTATTAGTTAAAGGATTCCATACTAAGAAACCACCTAATACAGGGTCACTGTTTAAAATCCAGTTAATACCGTCGGTGGTCATCCTTGCATTATCTGCATCGACAGCAAGACCAGTTGAAGGGTCAACTTCTATAGCTACAAAGGGATCTATTAAAGTTGTATTATTTGCAGATACACCTACACCAACCGTTACTTCATCACCAGGGCAAGTTACAGTTGCATTATCGCCATTTTCATCTAAAACGACGGTTACTACTTCTGGTGCTGCAGATACAGCTCCAGTGAAGACCATTAGTATGGTAATAATCAGTACGAACAGGGTTGCTATTTTGCGCATTCTTTTCACCTCTTTTAAATTGGTTACATAAATCGAACGCCAAACAAGCATGTTTATATCCCTGCAACCTGTATTGCCCTGAATCTATTCTATTAAAGAATATTTGCTGTACACTCTTGAATTGAAATTGAATGGTCATCTATAGATGTAAGCATTCGTAATATTATTTTGTTAATCACTATATAACATTTTGGTGATGAAATCTGTAAAAAATATTACTATTAAGATAGAACTGCATTAAAAAAAAAGACCAAAAAGAAAAAAGAGAAATAAAAATTTAAAATATTCCTTATCGGAGTTTACCGTAGACTGCTCCACCTATGATACTGAGTAATCCCAGTGCTGCTACAGCTAATGGGGAACCAGTGGCTTGCATGGGCACGGTTTGACCGTGTGGGCATGGACCGCAGGGTACAGATAGGAAAGTGTATGTATCGACACCTACAATTACTGGAATGAACTCTTGGGTTTCTGGATCATATACATTTCCTTCAAAGATTGCCTCGACGGTTATTGGTCCGGTTGCTGATACTACTGCAGGTATTATTAATTCAGCAGCGCTATCAGGTGTCATTATTATGCCTAAAGTCCATACTCCTACTCCGGCAACAGCGTCCCATGTGAAGAATCCTCCTTCAAGGGGGTCGTCGTTGAAGATCCAGTTTATACCATCTGTGGTCATCATAGCATTATCAGGATCTATTAACAGACCATTTGCAGGGTCGACGTCTATGATTACATCTGGCACGATAAGTGGATCATCTGTTTCATTTATTTCAACGTAGGTATCAACTATGACTTCATCTCCAGGACACGCTACAACAACAGGATCATCATTTTCATCTAAAACAACTGTATCTACTTCTGCTGCTGAGACTGCTCCGGCGAATACCATACTGAAGGTTATCATCAGTACGAACAGGGTTGCTATTTTGCGCATTCTTTTCACCTCTTTTAATTGGTTACATAAATCGAATGCCAAACAAGCCTGTTTATGTCCCTGCAACCTGTATTACATAGAATGTTCCAATTAGAATATTCACTGGTTATCCTATAGGAATTGTTGAATAGTTAAATATTAGGGCATTCTTAATACTTGTTTTACTAATAAACATATAAACTTTTTGTAGAAGCAGTTTTAAAATTGAAACCAATTGATTAATTCGATAATGTCATAAGAAAATAAATCAGCAGTATCTAAAGGTTAGGAATTTTTAAAATATGTTTAAAATATTATAAGGATTTAAAAAGAAAAAAAGAAAAAAATTAAAATATTTCTTATCGGAGTTTACCGTAGACTGCTCCGCCTATGATGCTGAGTAATCCCATTGCTGCAACAGCTAATGGGGAACCAGTGGCCTGCATAGGTACAGTTGCACCATGACATGGTGGATGTCTTCGACCAGAATCATCTGGGTTATAAGTGAAGATTCCCGTAGCTATTAGATCATATTGTCTACTCTGTGAGTTAAATCCCATAAGATCAGCAGATACAGAAATTGGTCCTGACTGGGTAACTAATGATGGTATGACGATCTCAGCATAATCTCCAGAATCAAGGTTACCGAATTGTCCAATATGCCATAACCACATATTATTAGCAGCGTCCCATGTTAAAAATCCACCAGAAACAGGGTCACTATTTACCACCCAATTTACGCTGTTAATACCCATCATCGCGTTCTGTGAATCTAAAACAAGACTGCTCTGTGGGTTGATTTTGATGGTTACCATGGGATTTACCACTTGTTCATCGTTGGCTTCTGCCACCACATCCACACCCACAGTATTTCCAGGAGTTATATCACCTACAATACCTACCTGTACTGCAGGATCCACAGCAGATACCATTCCTGCAAATAGTATGATAGTGGTGATGATCAGTAAAAAATTGGTTGTTAATTTTTGCATTCCTTTTTCACCCCCTCTAAATCGATTATTTTATATTATAAGAAGAATTTTTCGAATATGTAATTATATGATTTTTAAATATGAAATTAAATGATCGTATTATATATTTGTGCATATGTACTAAAAATTTTTCTATTCATTCGTTTGAAACTCATTATTGTGGATGATAAAACTTAAATGGGGGTAGTATAAACATAATAATTAGTTTGATTAGGGGGATGATGGGGTATGAGAAAAATTGTATTATTATTAGCAATTATAGTTTTTATACTAGGTGTTTTATCTTATTTTTATTATGATAATGCGGTATCCGCCAGTCATTTCAGTAATGGAAATATTTCTTTTGATTATCCGCAAAGTTTCACCTTGGATAAAAACCCAGTTGCCAGTGAGAATTCTAAGGGTTACTTCGTCGGCGCATTAAGCTCACCATCCCATAAATCAGCCATAATAATATATGAAATACCCCGAAACACCACTAAAAACATAACCACCAATGATAGTGATAATACATCCACTAATAACACCCTATTTACCCTGGCTGCCTATGGTAACAATTCATCAAATAACACCACGGCAAATATCACCAGAACCATCGAGGTTAACGTGGATAATCTGCAAGTTTACTTGGATCTGGTCAGTCTAAGAACCGGGAATCCAATAAGGGAATTTAAGAATAACTACACATATTATGTCAGTGGAAACTTAAAATCACCCCTGGTTAGTTATAATAAAAGCTCCCGTACAGGAAACCTTACAATAGTCTTCATTAATGAGACGGCCATAGTTAAAGATGGTTTCAGTAACTTCTACGTTGTTGAACTTCTAAACGGCGACACATCAGATGATGCAGCTAAAGCCTATACTATGATAGTGAACACCTTAAGGATCATTGGAAGTTAAAATAATCTGAGTTTAAACTGGTTAATTAATTATTATTTTAATGTCTTAATTGAACTTTTGTTTTATTTATAAAACAAGAATTTTTTATAAAATGAGGAATGATTTTTTTAGCTGAAATATTAAATAGAATTTAGATCCTTTTGGGATAGATCACTTCAATCCCATCATCCCTTAGGATATCGAATTCTTCAGGATGTTCAGTGTGGATGGGATATATTTTTTCGGGACTCACCCTCCTGATCATCTCCAGAATCTCCTGACCATTGGCATGTCCAGATGCATGGAAGCCCTTATCAACATAGTGGATGTTGAAAAGATCCAACCAATTTTTAACCTTTTCTTCATTTATATCCATCTGATCATCGAAGGGCTCTGTACTGGACTTTATATATACACTATTGACTGGTTTTACATCGATCAATTCCTTTAACTCGAAAAAGTCACAGCGGAAAAGATAATCTCCCGGGTATGACTGTAAATCCCGGTAGTTAATGATATTATCCCTCTCAAGGAAATCCCTCTCCCAGATTTTATAATCTCTCTGGACTTGTGATGGGTCGATATCAGAGGTGCACAGCCATTCATCCTCCACGCAGGCGTAACTCTTATCATCAATTAAACCCCATCCCCTACGTGGTTTATATATAGTAACATCATCTATTTCCGGATATCCCTGTCCTCTAAATAAATTCAGTATATAAGCCTGCTTTAGACTGACCACCAACTCCCGATTTGTTTTCCGGGCAACGTTGTAGAAGGTGATTAAACGATCCAGATCACGAAGGGGATAATTCACAATCACCAGACCATTATGTTTATCCACTTCCTCCTCTGCTTTTTGCTCAATATCTGCCTCAGTGATATTATTATATCTGTTGATCCGGGTTCCTTCACTTAACATGATTGTTGGCTTAAATTTACGTGCGATCTCCGTGAATTTACGGGTTAAATGTGGGTTACGACCGTGAAATCGTAGGTCCCCTGTGTAAACGATGGTGTCCTGTTCATCACAGGCTATGTAAGCCGAAGCCCCCGGGAGGGAATGGTCCACAGGTACTGATTTTATCTTAAACTCACCGATGTTGAATGTTTCATAAGGTTTTAATATACGTATATCCCGGTTAATTTTTTCTTTTGATCTGGTATGTCCATCTCCCCGTTTTTTAGATATCAGATGAAAGGATTTCTTTAAATAAGTGTATTCAGAAAATGAAGTGACACCAGTCTCCTCCAATGCTCTTAAAATAAGATATGATTGCTCAGATAAGTAGATGGGAATATCTTCCCTAAGATGATGGATATAAGCAGCATGATCCACATGTGAATGACTGATCAAAACACCATCCACCGCCGGTTCACTCTCATAGGATAGGCCGGAATGTCTCAGGTAGTCCTCACGATAGATACCCTTAATGCATGGTAACAATCCCAGAGCAACGAAATCCATTATACCATTGGATTTACGGGGCTGAAGAAACTCGGCCAAGAAATCATTAGCCCTATTAAAGGCCAGACCAAAATCAAAGAAGAAAGAAGATTCCCTACCCTCAACTTGGATCTTATTACCACCGATTTCACCGACACCGCCGAAAAAATTCAGAACAGTCATAATAGTCTAATCTTATATTGGTGATTGGATTATTTAAAGAAAATGTCATTAATAATATAAAGAAAAGAAGGTTAACCCCAGATTGGTGTTGTGCTAGGGTGTTGGTCGTATAGTCCTTCGTTACCATAGATTGGTCTGGGATCAGTTATGGCCCAGTCACTCCAGTAGTTTCCTACTGTTTCCTGATAGAACTTGTTTTCGGTTCCGTTTTGTGCTAGGGCTTGTAGTGGGTTGTTGTTGAAGTTATTATTATAAACCAATGAGTTGGTGGTGTTATCTAGTACTAGTCCTGCCCAGGTGTTGTCATGTATGGTGTTACTGTATATGGTGTTATCATTGGATGTGTTAGTTACGTATATTCCCATCTGATTACCGCTGATGTTTGCTCCGGTTATATAGTTACTATAAGCATTGTCCAATGCGATTCCTGCGAAATTATTACCTTCTATGGTGTTTAAAGTTATAATGTTAGTGTTAACATTCCTGAAGAGGATTCCAATGACACCATTGTTGGATATGGCTGTATTATCAGATATTTGGTTCCCGGAAGATCCGTCTATGTATATTCCGGTGTCCTGGTTTTCGTGTATGTTATTATTGTTTATGCCGTTGTTATTGGAATTATTTACAATGTATAATCCTTCCAGGTTGCTGGATATGTTGTTAGCGCTGTTTATAATGTTGCCAGTGGCATTGTCAAAGCAGATTCCCACCCAATTATTGCCTTCAATGTTATTTCCAGAGATCGTGTTAGTGTTGGAGTCCCTTAGATAAATACCGATAATTCCATTGCTGGAAATGTTGGTGTTTGAGCTGATGGTGTTTCCATTTGAACCTTTTATGATGCTTACACCAATATTAGTATTACCGATGATGCTGTTACCACTTATGTTGTTGCCTGTGGAGTTCATTATGTTCAATCCTTCCTGGTTACCGGATATGATATTATTACCGTTTATGGTGTTTCCAACAGTGTTATCTAAGGCTATTCCAGCCCAACCATTAATTCCTATACCATTGCCACTGATGGTGTTGGTATTCGAATCCCTTATTAGTATTCCAATCACACCATTACTGGATATTGTCAGGTTATTGCTGATCAGATTACCAGTTGTACCATTCAATATACTTATTCCGGTATCGGAATTGTGATGTATATTATTACCAGATATGGTGTTTCCATTAGCAGTGTTTACGATATAGATACCTTCTACATTGTAGCTGATTTCATTATTATTTACGGTATTCGAGCTGGAATTATCAATACAAATACCCAGCCAAGCATTATTTTGAACAGCGGAATCTGATATGTTATTGTTATGGGAGTTTTGGATGAAAATTCCGATATAGTTACCGGATATGGTATTATCAATCAATTGACAGTTATTTGTAGAAGAGAGGTGTATTCCAAAAGCATTGGTAACTCCGGTGATGTTGAACCCTTGTATGATAGAATTACTCCCAGCACTGTTAATGGTGAAGACTGTTTGGTTGGGGGCTAATGCCTGCACCATCACCGAACCAATGGTTTGTAAATTTATAACTTTATTAACTAGAATATTTTCTGTGTAAGATCCTGATTGTACCATGATGGTATCACCATCCACCGTTTCCGCAGCATCAATAGCATCTTGTATTGTATCATATATTATTCCGCTGCGCGTGTTTTTAACTGGTTTAATGAAGTAAATTTCTGTGTAAACCGGGGACTGATAACCATTTGAATCCACAGCTAAGAAGTTAAGGGTAGTAGTTGTAGTGATATTTAGTGGTATACTGTATACTGTACTGCTAGTGGTGGGTACCGAACCATCCAAAGTATAATAGATACTACCAGTTTCACTCATGGATAAACTTACAATTTGAGCAACATCATAGGTACCTCCCGGAGGATCAGCACAGGCAGTGGGGTTTAGGTTGTTGGTCCATATTACTTGGTCCAGCCATCCGGCGTCGCTTCCCATAGAGATTGATTCATTTTTTAGGAAGGCCCAACGTATGGTGTGTGTTCCTGCTGTTGTTATATCAAAGGACAGGTATTGCCAGTCTACTTCTCCAGATATCATGCTTCCTAAGGGATAATCATCCAGGTAACAGACTAAGACATCGTTATTAGGTTCGGATGAGACTTTCCACCAGAAGCTGATGTTTCCCGGTCCTTCAACCGTTGTTACCACCCATGAAGCTCCGTTATCGCCTAAATATCCGCTTCGAGCGGCGTCTGTCCCATCATGGGTGATGGTGTAATCATCTATCCATTCAGTGGTACCATCACTTGACCATACAAGGCTGTTATCTAAATCTTCATTATAATCAGCAGGAGGATTCCATAAAACTTGATCCAAATAAGCAGCATCAGCCCCGCTTGAGTATGAACCGTCTTTTTGATAATACCAGCTAAGCGTGTGTTCTCCTGAACCCAGAATATAGGTTTCCTGCTGCCATAGTTCTAATCCACTTATATGATCTGTTAATACACCATCAATATAAAATGAGAAATAATCCGCATCAGTTTGGGAGGATACCCTCCACCAGAAACTTAAAGTTCCAGGACCAACCACGGTAGTTTGTATTCCTGACCATTCATTATCATTAATATCTCCGCTTTGGGCAGCGTCCGTACCATCATGATTATAATCATCAATTTGGCCGAACCAGTCCTTATTACCTCCGGTAGTCCATGTTAAGTTATTATCCAAACTATTAGCTAATGAAGGCTCCCAATTCACCTGATCTAACCATCCAGTATCACTACCACTGGAATTCATTTCATCCTTTAAGTAATACCATTGTAGAACATGTGTACCGTTGCCGAATATATCATAGGATACTTGCTGCCAGTCTATTTCTCCAGAAATAATACTTGCAACTACTCCATCAACATAAAAGACCAGACCATCATAATCTTGTTCTGAGGAGACTTTCCACCAGAAACTTATTGTTCCCGGTCCATCAACTGTTGTTTGAACCCAGGATTCACCATTATCATCTATATCTCCACTCCGCGCAGCATCCACACCATCATGAGTAATAGTTTCATCATCGAACCAGCCAGAGTTACCACCAGTAGTCCAATTTAGATATGGATTATCTAAATCCTTAGCTAAATCGGTGGGTACCCATTCTATAGTGTCTAACCATCCTGTGTCACTTCCACCGGAGTTTATTCCATCTTTTAGGTATGTCCATTTGATTGTACCTGTTCCCGGTATTTTAAGAGCTATTTGGTTCCATTCTACTTCTCCACTTATGCTAAGAGATTCCACACCATCTATATAAACTATTAAAAAATCATTTATTTCGGAGGAAACTTTCCACCAAAATTTTAATATTCCCGGGCCTTCTACTGTTGTTTGAACCCAGGATTCACCATTATCATCTATATCTCCACTCCGCGCAGCATCCACACCATCATGAGTAATGGTTTCATCATCAAACCAGTCAGCATTACCTCCAGTGGCCCATATTAAATAGGGATTATCTAAATCCTTGACTAAATCGGTAGGTAACCATTGTATAGTGTCTAACCATGCTTTATCACTTCCTCCTGAAGTGATACCATCTTTTAAGTAGGTCCATTTTAATGTGTGCGTGCCTGATCCTATGATTTTAAGGATTTTCTGTTGCCAGTCACATTCACCACTGTATAAGAATGTTTCATCACCATCAACATAAAATTTTAGGATGTCATTTGGCTCGGAGGAAATTTTCCACCAAAATTTTAATGTTCCAGGGCCATCTACATTTGTTTCAACCCAAGATTCCTCATTATCATTTATATCTCCGCTTTGAGCGGCGTCTATACCATCATGAGTGATGGTAGTTTCATCAAACCAGATAGAATTACCACCCGTTGTCCATTCAAGACCATAATTATCCAAATCTTCATTTAAATGTGACGGCATTAACTGGAACAATTTTGAAATGAAAATATCATTCCCTCCTTTGGATATAGTTTGGTATGCTCCGGGGATGGTTATAAAATCTGTTGATGCAGTATATCCTGAGACGTAGATGTTTTCATTTCCATATAAGGCGATACAATATCCTAGATCATCGTTGGCTCCTCCGAGATAAGTGGATGTAATTAAACTGCTGAAATTATTATTTAATTTAGATACAAGAATATCTTTCCCACCATTATTAACTTTCTGATGGGCATCTTCAGTTGTAGGATAATTAGTTGAAACTGTGTTTCCAGTGATGTATATATTTCCACTATCATCCCCTGCTATAGCCGTTGCATAATCATCACTGGTTCCACCAATATAGGTTGATGCTAGCAGACTGCTGAGATTATTATTAAGTTTAGAGGCAATAATATCAACACCACCTGCATTTGAAGTTTGATAAGCTCCACTGGTAATTGGGAAATCTGTTGAATAAGTGTATCCTGTGATGTAGATATTTCCTGAATCATCTAAATCAATACCCCGGAGATATTCATTACTATTTCCGCCTATGTATGTAGACTCTAGTAAACTGCTGAGAATATTGTTTAATTTAGAAACAAAACCATCATAACCCCCTTTAAAGGTGGTTTGATAGGCTCCAGTAGTAACTGGAAAATTAGTCGAAAGGGTGTATCCAGTGATGTAGATGTTTCCAGAATCATCTAAATCAATACCAAAACCCCAATCAAAATTGTTCCCACCTATGTAGGTTGATGCTAATAGAATACTGAGATTATTATTTAATTTAGAAACAAAAACATCATATGATCCATGAAAGGTGGTTTGGTAGGCTCCAGAGGTTATTGGGAAATTCGATCCACGTGTATGGCCTGTGATGTAGATGTTTCCTGAATCATCTAAATCAATACCATAACCCCACTCTTCATTGGTTCCGCCTATATAGGTAGATGCAAGTAAACTGCTGAGATTATTATTAAATTTAGAAACAAAAACATCATAATATCCTTTGTTACTTGACTGATAGGCCACAGTAGAGGTAGGGAAATCAGTTGAATAAGTGTATCCTGTAATGTAAATATTTCCACTATCATCCACAACCATACCAGTAGCAAATTCAGCGCTGGTAGATCCCCCTATATACGTTGATGCCAGTAAAGTGCTGAGATTATTATTAAATTTAGAAACAAAAGCATCAGAAGATCCTTTATTTGTAGATTGATAGGCCCCAGTGGAGGTAGGGAAATCAGTTGAAGTAGTGTATCCTGTAATGTAAATATTTCCACAATCATCCACAGCCATACCAGTTGCATATTCCGCACCAGTTCCACCCATGTATGTAGAATATTGTAGAGTGGGGTCGATGGTGAGTGTTTTTCTTGTGTTGTAGGGTCCTACTTGGAATCCGTATTTATTACCATTTAGATTATAGGTAGCATCGATGTTTTGTTCCTCTTGATAGGCTACTGGTTTAGATAGTTGTACATTCCCTGCAGATGATTCTAAGATTAAATTTCCCTCTTCATCGATGCTTAGGCCATCAGTACCTGTTATTTGGATTTTAATATTATTAACATTTGCACCGGGCGCTACTTGGAAGATTTTCTCCACATTACCTCCATTAGCTCTTAAAAGTACATTAATGCCAGGATACAACTCGCCCAGATTGATGATGTTCCAAGTGGTTAAGTTAGTTTGCCACGTTGTAGAGTCATTACCTAAGAAGTAGTTAACTTGTGTTAAACCAGGTTCTTCACCTTGAGGCTGGAAAATGATTACTTCTCCGTTTTCATCCAGAAATTCTTCTTTTACTACCAAATTAGTGTTATTTTCTCCTTGTATACTATGAACAATACTAATATTAGTTACAAAGGCAGTTCCATAGAAAGTATCCGCATAATAAGTCACACTTGGATCGTTTTGTCCGCTGTTCTCAATAAACGGTATCTGTGTATTCATCATCTGTGTTTGCTGTTGGGATGTTAAGGTAGAATTATCAGTAGCTGCTACGGATCCAGAGAATACCAATACAATAGAAAATATTAAAATAAACATTAAAATAATATTTAAATATTTCAGAATAATTAGACCCCCATCTCCATTCGTAATAACTACTTACTTACTATTTGTTAATATTTAAAAAATACCTTTATAAATTTAATGTAATACCTTCTTTTTAGTGAAAAACATCACATAAACTGATTTAAGAGATATTAAAATGAATATAATAAGTCAAGACTATATTTAAAATATTTAAAAAAGATTTATAAGACTAGATAAATGTGTCCAACTTTTATAAAGTTCGTTTATTCTAGAAAAAATTAATAACAGATACAGTTTATTCTTTTCATATTTATTATAGAATATTATGTGAATATTAGCTAAAAAAAAATATTAAAATTTAGTCTTATAGATCCTTTCAATCTCCCCGGAACCTCACCCACACCGGCGCCCGTGGTGATCGGTCTTTTATTAGTTCGTTAGCTTTTATCTCTGCAGATAATGGTTCAGTACTAATTAATACTTCTGATTCTATCTCTGGGGGTATTTTTATCTTAAGTGGTCCTTTATTTTCTTCTAATAATTTTAATATATCTCTTCTATCCTGATCACTGAATCCGGTACCTACTTTTCCGAAGAATTCTCCATTCCTCTCCATTATGAGAGCGCCGAAGGGAAGTGAGTTGCTTTTTGTTGCTCCGATTATATTCACATCCACGGTTTCTTCCTTTTTTATCTTCAACCACTGACCAGTTCTCTTCCCGGGCTCATATAATGATTCGGTATTTTTCAGTATTGCTCCTTCAAAGCCCCTTTCAGTGTATTCCTTAAAATGTTCCCGGATAGTGGGGCTTTTAACTTCTTTATAGGGAACAATATCTGTTCTCTCATCTAAATAAACTATCTTCATCAATAATTTTTTACGATCTAATAAAGGAGTGTTGATGAGTTCTTCTCCTTCATACTGTATGACATCGAAGATATGATAAGTGGCTGGTATCTTAAGGGATAGTAATTTTATACGGAATTCATCTTCCACATTACGGCTGATCAGATTACCAAATCCACCGGGAACTGTGAGTTCTCCGTCTAAGATCCATTCACTACCTTTAATATTCTCCTCTAATGCCCCCACCAGCTCAGGGAACTTATAAGCCACCTGAAGATGTCTCCGGGTCCATAAAGTTATTTTATTTTCCTGGCACTGGGCGGTCATTCTCTGACCGTCAATTTTAGGTTCACTGATCCAGGTTCCAGTAAGATTTGCATCTGCACTGGCCAGTTTAGCCAGCATGGGTTCGATCATGGTGTTTATTTTCCTGAATGTTTGATCATGATAATTATTTCTTTGAATGTTTGGTTATGGTAATTTTTCCCTGAAATATTCTCTAAAGCTATTATTCTTCTATAATATTCTCTAAATATTACGTATACCCTAAATAATTATTTATCCTTCTTTAATATTCTTTAAAATATGATATATTTTTATACGATTTGTTATTACCCCTTCAAGTTTTGATATCTTATTTTCCTTCAGCGGTGGCTAACATTTTCTCCAGTTCTGCTTCTAATGATTTTACTTCTGGTGGTTTGTATTCAGGGATTTCTACTTCTTCACCTAGTACTTTCCTCTCTATTAGATATTTAACCTGTTTGGTGAAGGTTTCGTAGTATTCTTCCCATTTAAATTCAAAACTCATATTCTCCACCACCTGTGCGCCTTTATCAACCAGTTGGGAGCTGATATCTGTTTCGATTACTTCCATATCATCTGTGGATCTTACCTGTTCCTGGTAGAGTAATTGTTTTAATAGGAATCCGTTCTGATAGGGTATTAAAACCCCCAGGTACTCATTGCTCCGGGCCACCCATTTAACTATGGCTATTTTATCCTTTTTCTCCATAGCTTTTTTTAGCAACAGGAAGCTCTGGCTAATACCTCCCCTGGCAGGTGATTCTGTTCCCAGATAGTATGGTTTGTTTAAAGCAACCACCGGTATTTCAGTGAAATCACAGAACCCCTCTATTTCCATGGTTCTGGTGGCTGCGGGTTTAAGTGCTTCAAGTTCTCTATCAGTGAATTGTAAGCATTCCCCTGCAAGTATAAATGCTTTCCCTATTTCTGATGCGGTTAATTCTTCTCCATCTTTTTCACATACTTTCCGGTAGCGCACCCGTCCGCAGTCCTCTTTATGGACCAGATGAAAATTCACATGCAAATTTTGACTGGCCGCGTACAACCTCACCGGGATAAAAATAGTACCGAATACTATATGCCCAGTCCATATGGATCTCATTGGTTAACACCTCAACTGGATTATTAGATCAATTTTATTAGACTAATATATGCCTTTTAAGGATAATAAATTTATCTTGTTCCCTGGTATCGTAAAAATAGATATTAATGTGTTCTAAATAGAAATTAGATTTGATGGGTTCTTAATAGAAATTAAATTTAAATATATAATCTAAAATCAGTTCTTTATTTAATCTAGAACTACATTCTTTATTCTAGAATCTCTTCTTATATTCCAGTTCTCTGAATTTTATGATGAATTCAGTGCCTTTACTCCGGTCCAAGTCTATGGTTCCGTCGATCTGATCGATGAGCATATTAACTAGTTTCAGTCCCAGTGATGTTTTCACATCTTTATAATCTAAGTCCTCAGGAAAACCGATCCCGTTATCACTAACCTTAAGGGTTAATTCTCCGTCTTCTTCTTTTAATTCAATTTTTATCACACCTTCCCTGTGATCGGGGAATGCGTATTTTAAACTGTTACTAACCAGTTCATTGATGATCAGTCCACAGGGAATGGCGGTTTCGATGTTAAGAAAGATTTCACCAACATCGATTATGGGTTTGATTTTATATTTCAAACTGTAGGTATAGCATAGTTCAGAGACTAAATTGTAGATATAATCCGAGAAATTGATATTAATTAAATCTGTAGATTGATAGAGCATTTCATGGATGGTTGCCATGGATTTAACCCTGTTTTGGCTTTCGGTTAGAATATTTATGGTCTCTTCCTGATCCACGAAATATTTCTGCAGATCCAGCATACTGGTGATGATCTGGAGGTTATTCTTAACCCGATGATGTATCTCCTTAAGAAGAAGTTCTTTTTCTTTTAATGAGTTCTTCATATAATTTTCAGCTTTTTTACGTTCAGTTATGTCCACGATGAAGCCTTCCAGGTATTTAGGGATATCTTTATCATCTCGAACCAATCTGAAGGATAGTTCACTGGTCATGATACTCCCATCTTTACTGTAAAAATCGTTTTCATAGAAATGCCATAGGCTATCTTTTTGAGCTTCTTCAATTATTCTAGAACGTTTCCCTTTATCAACATATATATTGCTGATATTATCCCTGTTCACCAAGGAAATAAGCTCTTCTGGTGATTCATATTTAAGCATATCTGCCAGTGCTTTATTTACTTCGATGAATTTGCCCTCAATAGATGAATGAAAGATTCCGATGGGAGAATTATCAAATATTTTCTTAAAATGTTTCCTGCTTTTTATTAAATTTTTCTCAATCTTCTCCCGCTGGCTAATTTCATTTTTTGCAGAAATATATAGATTTCTATTCTCATTTATGGTAAAAGCCTGACGGATGAGTATTAAAAGAATTATTATACCCCCACCTACTTCGGCATAGAAAAAATTAGAAATCATTTGATTTTCATTGGCCCAAATAATTACTGAGTAAGTAAGGATTACCAGTATAATTGGGATATACGTGGGAAAATTGATTTTAATAGGAATTGGATATTTAATGAAGGGATCATATCCATATTTAACGTGTTTAATCTGTAGAAAAGCAGCTAGCCCTATTAAAATGAAACTAATTACCCAGCCCGCGTCCAGTAAACCTCCGCTTACATATGTTCCATGGGTTGACTGGAACGAATAAATACAATCTGAGATTATTTGGACGAATATGCCCAAGCCTATAAATAATAAAGGCCCCAAGGAAACATCTTTAAAACTTAAAAACATCAACCTAACCAGGGCAAAAAGAAGTATTAAATCCCCAATAACATAGGCTACAGATATGATACTCTCAAAAATTTCGCTATTCATTTCAAATGCAGGCATGATCAGGAATATTAAGAAAATAAGACCAACAGTTAAGGTGATAATTAACATATCCATAAATAATTTGAATTCTTCATTTTTTTTCAAAGGTGTTCGGGGTAGGTAATAGATAGCCAGGGCAAAGATGGGATAGAATGCCAGGTAAAAAATATCAGCTACCGAAGGGAAAGGTGTGCTGTTTAAGACAATTTCCAGTAAAGTCCATATTACATCGCCTAAAAAATAGCTAAACGCGGCCAGGGCAAATAAAAGCCAGGCAATCTTTACTCTTCGACCCATAATCGCTGAATATTTAGCAGCGTAGATAAGATAAATAACAACCCCTATCTCTATTAATAACGATGAAACATCGCTGAATAAGATACGGATGCTTTCATCAGATTTAAAAAGGTTTAAAAGGAATATGTAAATGAATATTACGATTATAGATAATATTATCATATTTCTAAATGAAAAAAATGAATGATCAAACTTAGAATTCATCAAATAATTTTATTAAAAAAACTAGTATATATGTGATTTCGATAAACACCATTGTCCCAAAAAAATTCTAAAAAGGAATAATATCAAAAAAATTATTCTAAAAAGAAACAATATTTCCATAAAAAATTATTCTAATAGGAATTTATTCTTCCTCATCGATCTGTTCTATTTTCACTCTCTTCAGATCTGCATAACATTTCTCCAGATTAATGGAGACTTTCTTAATTTTGTTTCGAGATCTTTTTAACTCTCTTTTTAATAATAAATTCTTTATCCACAGATATATGGATAAGGATAGGAATATTATGGAGATGATTGATAAGATAATGATATAAAATGTAACTGCCATGGCCTGCCATAGGAAGGCGAATCCATAGAACAGGTAAAATATAGCTCCTATAACTCCAAATATAATGGCTATAATTACAATTATCTTAATTTTTTCCAGGAGATCATCTCGAACCATAAAATTCCTCCATATATGTGTATTCTTATTTTACATATTTAATAGGGTTTTATCTGAATACAAATCCAGTAAGTGTTAATAAGTTATTTATGGTTGATCACTACTTATATAATATTTTTAGAACCGCTAACAAACAATTGGGTCTAATTTGGGAAAATCTTTATTTATCTACGGGTTCAGTTTTAGTATAACTCTGTGAAGAGTTGTCCCAGGGATAAGCTATTAAAATATTCCATTAAACACTTCATTTCCCACAATCCCTGGGAAACCCCCCCATTTATTAATAAAAAAATCGGTTTATATTTTAAAATGATGAATAATCATGTTTAAATTAACTAATATTAGGATGGAGTTTATATTCTCAATTATTACATCATTAAAGTTAATTAGAATCCATTTATGTTGGGAGGATTTATTATGGTGAAAGGTAAGAAAACCCTGAGAAAGCGAAATCCTAAAGATTACTTTTTTAAAAAAAAATTAATGTTAATGCTCCCTTTAATCATCATCCTTATTATTGCTAATCTGACTTTTGAGCAGCATGATAAAAATGAGGAACAGATTCAGTTAAAAACAGTGAGAATATTGGTATATAATGGGTCTGGAACAAGTTCTAATTGTATTTTACAAATAGAAAATTGTATCGAGGAATCTAATTCACAAAATTTTATATCTGGGGTTAAATTCACCTGTAATACCTCAAATAGAATCAATAACCAATCTCTCTCTGGATATGATGTTTTGATTATGCCCGGTAGCAGTGAAGGCTATGATTACCTGGATAATGATGATATAGAGGTGGATGATCTAAAATCTTTCATTGCCAGTGGTAAAGGTTTTATAGGGATATGTGCCGGTGCTTATTCTGGAGCAGAATATTATGGTAACAGGATTAGTGGTTGGGGAATAGCCCCACATGTTATCAGCTATTATTCTCTGGAGACTGGAAATCTCACCATCAACATCACTGAATCAGGAAACCAGTTATGGGGTTATAATGGTAGTAAAGTAATATCCCATATCAACGGCCCGGCCATGCGCACCTCTGGAGGGCAGGCCGTCACCTTCGCAGTATATGGGGATGAAAACACTAGCTATGAGGGTTCAGCGGCTGTGGTAGGTGACTATTATGGGGATGGAAGAACTGTTCTAAGCGGAGTTCATCCTGAATTAGAACCACAGGATTCGGAGATGCTGGCATATTTAATTCTCTGGGCATATAATGGAACATTAAATACTAATACTACTACTTAATTAAAAATCAAATTTTTTTGATTAATATAAACCTCTTGGGAAGTTATCAAATTTGTATAATGGTAAGTTGACAAATTTGAAAAATAATTATGAATGGTATTATAAAAACACCAGGTTTAGTTATGTCAAAATAAAACAATCTATAAATATCATCATACCCTAATAATATTATATGAAGCTTAGATTGGAAGTAATACTGGCTATGGGATTGTTTATTTTATTAATAATTCCTCTGAGCATTTATTCAACTGTATTGGAGGATGTGAATATTACCCAGAACAACACCACCCTTTTGAATGTTCCTGATGTCAGACAGCCCACAAATTCATCTTCAGGACCCACGGCCCTCCAGGCAGTACTAGACTACTATGGTACTGATAAACCCGTGGATGATCTGATCAATATGACCAACACATCAGATAATGGAACCAGCCCAGATAACCTGGCCCAGGCAGCTCGTGATCTAGGTTTCAATGCAGAGATAAAAGAAAACATGTCCCTGGAGGATCTGCAGAAGAACATAAACCAGGGCACACCAACCATAATAATATGCCAGGCATGGAGAGATGGAAATACCACCAATCAAAGCTGGAAGGATGACCAGGATGATGGACATTACCTGGTGATAATAGGAATAGATGATAAAAATGTTTACTTAGAGGATCCTGCTATTCTGGGAAGCAGAGGTTTTATTCCCATCCAGGAATTCCTGGAAAGATGGCATGATCTATATCTGGATCCGAAAACTGGAAATAACACCACACTCACCCATATGGGCATTATCATAACCGGTAATCAGCCGGTGACTCGCATGCCATTTATAGAAATAGACTGAAATCATTTAAACTGATATTTTATTAGAAATTAATATATTTTTTAGAATAGAGATTGGGTTATTTTGTAATAAGTGATAAGGTTAGTAATTAGTATATTATTGAAGTCAGAATAAGGAATTAAAATTTGTTATATTTTTTCTTTATTTCATTATATTAAGGATGATGTTCAATTCGTTTATTTTTTGATTGATCTTCTGGATATTCTCGTTTAAATGTTCATTATCCTTCTTTAATTTTTCATTTTCTTCTTTTAATTTCTCTATTTCTAAATTTGTATTATTTTTTAGGACGTTTATTTCTTCTTTATATGATTCTTGTGCGCTTTCCATTTTACGCTTTAACACACGTAACCTATTGGAGTTTTCATTGAGGTCGTCTATTTTTTTTGTTAAATCATCTAGATTGTTAACATCCATAATTTCTGGTAACTCGGAACATTTAATAACCATAACTTCATCATCTAAGTTGAAACCATGGGTTTCATCCAGTTTTATATAAAGATCTGATTCGTTTCTTTTATCCAGCCTGTTATTTTCTTTAAAATGCTCAACCCTTGTTTTAGTAATACTTTTATCTTTTTTATCTGCCATTATATTACCTCCCGGGTTTTCATTAAACCGATTAACACAGCTAAACACTTCATTAGAAAACAAAGATATTAATTATTGCAAATATTATTTATTTCACTGGATAATATATATTTTTTTTTAATTTAACAAAATAATGTGAAATAATTCACAATTCAGTTTAGAAGTCTTCATACCTGGTGATTAATCAGTACCTTTTTTCTTAGCTCAGGGAGATATTCACCGTATTTATATTATCCCCCTGGAGTATGCTGTTTATTATATAATTTATCCAGGCTAAAAATTCATATAATAGTTGTTCGATATTAAGGTTTGAACCATCTACTTCTAAGTTGCTTAATTCGGTGCTAGGGGTTGGTATTGTACCCTGATACCATTCTTCAGCAGCAGTTTCATTATAGGGGGTTGTTTGACCGGCTTTAGGAAATCTTCCACTCCAATTGCCTACAAATGCGTTGTATCCATGGTTATTATGCCAGATAAGCTGCCCCTGATAATTCTCTGATTGGGTTATGGTTAATCCATAGTTTTTATTATTAACATCTCCCCACGTATTAGCTCCATTTAAGAATAAAGCCACCACATCCACTATCTCCCTGCCCTGGTATTTGCGAGAGTAGGCTGTTGCATAATAATTAGCCCCCCATCTGGTGAACATATCAGAAAAGCTTTTTATAGATTCCGTTGGATTAGAAACTTCATTATTCCCCACCCAACCGCTGGAAAAACAGGCTCCGAATAAAATAACTGGTATATTTTTTTTAAACGGAGCATCATAAGATTTACCTGAGTTTCCTTCCTGCATCTTACTATCCACTCCCCAGATGATCCCATCTGAACCTACGATTCCAAAGGGTGGAGTTGCTATACCTCCTGCTCCATCATAATTACCCTCGATGAAAACTCCATGACCTGCATAGATCACTGCATCAGCATTGTACATACCCTTTAGTATGTTTTTCATGGTAGCATTCTCCCCATAAAGTTCTAATACTTCAAATCCCCTGGATTTAAGTACTTCAGCAGTTTCTTTTACCACCTGATATGATTCTGGGGTGGTGTTATCTCCATTGGCAATTATTAGAATGTGAGCTTCACTGATGGGTATTATACTAAAAAAAACAGTTAATAGAGATAATATTAATAGTTTCTGAGGTAAATTCATCTGTTTTGCACCGTGTACATTCATGATATTTGTGGTGATTGTTTTGTTCTTCCAATTTGATTAAAAGGTACTAATTTCTTTTCTTGGGTCAATCCTAATCATTTCTAAATCATTAAAAAAAGGGTTTCAAATTATATTTTAATTAAAATGGAAGTTTTATCTGAACTCCTGTTTAGCCATCTTCATTTTCTCCCTTATAGGTAGCTTTTGACTGCACAGTTCTTCACATAAACCGCAGCCTAAACATTTATCTGCTTTTTCCTCATCCTTCAACATGAAATGATATTGTACATACACATTGGAGGCATCGTTAAGCATGGCCGCCTGGTTTAGGAAACTTAAGCATTGGGGAATATTAACACCATTGGGACAGGGCATACAGTATTCACAGGCACTGCATTCCACTTCGATTTTCTTTTTATAAGCTTCCTTCACCTGTTCCATTAATTCATTTTCCTGGGCATTTAGGGAGTGGGGATGGCCGTCCTCAGCACTGAATATGTTCTCCACCAAATGTCTCATTTCATTCATACCACTTAAAACTGTGGTGATTTCCGGATGGTTCCACAGGTAGCGGAAAGCCCATTCGGCGGCATTACGCTTTATAGGTGCTTTACTCCAGATTTCACTTACTTCTGGTGGGGTGTAATTTGCAAGTATGCCACCTTTCAACGGTTCCATAACTGCTATGCCTATTTTTCTTTTAGCAGCAAATTTTAAGCCTTCACGTCCTACTTGTATGTTTTCATCTAAATAGTTGTATTGAATCATACTCATATTCCAGTTGTAGGATTCAATGACATCTTTAAATAGATCAGTACCGTCATGGGATGAGAATCCCGTGTATTTTATCTTACCATCTTCTAAAGCTGAGTCCAGAAAATCTAATACTCCTAAATCTTCCATCTTTGACCAATTTTTCTCTTTAACTGAATGAAGAAGATAAAAATCTATATAATCGGTCTTAAGACGTTTCAACTGTTCTTCCAGGAAATTTTCAAAGTCTTCCTTTTTTTCTACCAGCCAGCTGGGTAGTTTGGTGCATAGATATATGTCCTTTCTGATACTGTTCTCCTGGAAATATTCCCCTAGAAATACTTCACTGTCACCACCTTTCTGCATATCCGTCCCATGATAAGAGTAGGCGGTGTCTATAAAGTTAATTCCACTTTCCAGGGCATAATCTAAAAGTGAAGATGACCTTTTTCGATCAACATGCTGACTTTTACTGTCGATAGGTAATCGCATACATCCAAATCCCAGTATAGATACCATTTCACCAGTTTTGCCCATCTGCCGGTATAACATTAGATTTAAGCTCCTATGGATATAATTACATCAAATATTCGGATTTCAAATATATAATTAGGATTTAATGAATTTTCTTTTTTTTACAAATTTCAAATTTTCTTTATCTAAAAATTATTATCCCTTCTTGTATAATATAAATTATTTTTTTTTAAATCTTACCAAGTTTTTATTGAAATTGCCCCATATTTTAAGATTTAATCTTAATTAATATTTTATCATCTGTTTCTTGACATATCTATGGTTTTTTCGGATAGTAAAAGAATTCCACCTATTAAAAAGAAAATACCCCCTATAAATGTCCCTAGATTTGTTATTAATAAACTATAAGGGTGTCCAGAGCTTGGTGAGATATAAGAGGCGGCAGCTGCTATTAAAAAGGATAAAGATCCTATAATATTATAAACAGCTATTCTCCATGGAATACTATGTGGTTTGAATGACCATAAGGAATGATTTAAATTAAACCAGGCTAATATACTAGCTATCATGAAACAAATCGAACCAAATGCATCGGGACCCCATACCAACTGATCCAGAGTTCTAATGAAATGGAAATGGATTAAAGCACCCCATGTGCTTAAATTGAAAAATATGGTCCCTATTAGTTGAACCACGGCAGTCCACCAGTCAATTCGCTTTGATTTCCCGGCGACAATTTTAAATTTCTGATTTAAAGGGCCTATAAAGTCTGTCGGTGTTTTGATAGTTTCTTGATATTGAAGAAAAGCTGCGACGGTAAAAAATATGGAACCAATGAAGAAGGTCAGACCATTGTAATAGTCACCTACCAGTGACCGGTATGGTGGCAGAGCTCCGACAGCAAAAAGTAATGATCCAATGGCAAATAAGATACCTATCCACCATCTTGGAGATCTAGATGCCCACCGAGTGGCACTATTTTCCTGATTTAATTTACTTTCATGCTCATGGTGATATTTTTTAATAAAATCACTTTTCTAGATTTGTTCAATAGAGTTACTTTTCTAGATTTGTTCAATAGAGTAGAGATGGGTTTTCCCTATCATCATCACTTTCTTCAGATTCCAGGCTCTTGCAGGCTTTTTCAATATCATCCAGGAACATTTCCACCATATCTCTGCCGAAGTTCTCCTTTATCACCATTCGAAGCACAGCTATATCCTGAGCATTTTCTGGTAATGTATAAGCAGGCACTATCCAGCCTTTTTCCCGTAATTTATCAGATAATTGGAAAACTGTGAAATCAACATTCTTTAGTTTAACAGTGACCAGGGGAAAAGGAACTTCTTTATTTATTAATTCAAATTTACCTGTTTCTAGGAGTTTATCTGCCATGTATCTGGCATTATCATTCATATTGATAATTATATTCTTATATCCGTCAAAACCTAATCTAATGAAGTTATAGTATTGTGCTATTATTGTGTTACTGGCCTTGGAGAAGTTAAGGGAATAATTACTCATATTACCTCCAAGATAATTTATATTAAATACCAGATCATTCGGTATGTCTGATTTATCTTTAAACACTAACCATCCTACTCCAGGATAAACCAGCCCATATTTATGGCCGGATGCATTGATGGATCTTACCTGTTCCAATCGGAAATCCCATTTTAGATCAGGATAGAGAAATGGAGCAATAAAACCTCCGCTGGCACCATCAACATGAATTGGTATGTCCCAACCTTCTCGTTTCTTAATATCCAATAATATTTCGTTGATTTCTTTCACAGGATCCATTTGACCGGTGAATGTGGTCCCTATAACCGCCCCTACTGCTATGGTGTTTTCATCGATCTCTTCTGCCACATCCTCAGCTGTTATGGTGTACAGATCATCTCTTAGGGGTATCAGCTTTAATTCAACATCAAAGTATCGGGCGAATTTCTCCCAAACTGTATGCACATCAGCTCCCATCACTAAATTGGGGTTATCAGATGATTTTCCCTCTGCTTCCCGTCTTTCTCTCCATGTCCATTTGTGGGCTAGAAGTCCCAGCATAATAGCCTCTGATGATCCGATGGTGGCTGTTCCCATAGACTGGGAATTTTCAGGTGCATTAAATAGCCGGGCCAGCATATTAACCACTCTCTCCTGTATCTTCTGGGTTTGGGGATACTCATCGTTATCCACATAGTTCTTATCCACGGATTCCATCATCAATTTATCAGCCTCTGGTTCCATCCATGTTGTGACGAAACTGGCTAAATTAAGGGACGGATTTCCATCCAAATTCAGTTCATCATGTATTAATTGATATGCTGCTTGGGCAGGCATACCTTCTGTGGGGATTTCAAATTTAGGTATGCTCTTTTCAAAGTATCTGCTTCCGTAGGCAGTGGTGTTGGAATTCTGTTCTTTTTCGGATTCTTTTAACTTCTTAATATCTACCTTTTCCGATAACATATAATTCACCCTCTTCTTGGATTATTTGGAAGTTTAAATAAGATTTTTTTTATATCTTCAATTTAGGTTTTATTTAGCTAATTCATATAATTTTTTGATGGTTTTAAGGTTCCTGGTGGTTGCAGCTACTTTCAATTTCCTTTCGAAGAAATTATTGTTTAATTTGGTCCTTCCATAGCCTTGTGGTAAAAATAAGTAGATCACCTTCTTTCCCAGATAATATTTCTCGTTCTTATCTTTTACATTCTTAATTTCTATTTCTGATATTTCTTTGAACGATGTGGATAACAATGTAATATATATTTTATTTTTATCTTCATTGGAGAAGGGATTATTTTCTATGACCTTTTTAAGCTCGTCTCTGGTCATAATAATTATTGAAATTTGAAAATTAAATACTCGTTCTATTTCCTGTTCCAGTATATTCTTTAATCTGTAACCATCATTATCCCTACTTTGAAAGATGACGTTACCACTTTGTATGTAGGTTTTAACATCAACAAGATGCAAAGATTCATATAATTCTTTAAGTTGGGTCATTAAAATTTTATGACCACCTACATTCACTCCCCGGAGTAGGGAAATATAAACATTCATCTTAATTTATTATTTAACTGATTATTTATGAAACTTTGTAAAATAAAATAAATAAATTCTGATTAATTACGATTAGAGATCTCTGATCCCACTAATCTAAGGTAATATAAGAATTTACTCTCATTGGAGCTGTAACTTCCTATTAAATATTTACTACTGCTTTTAAACCAGTCTGCGAAGATTATGATTTTTCTCAGATATTCCTTGAATTTTTGGGGGTTTTGGAATTTAAGAAATTCAATCCAGATTTTCAGCTGTTTTAATTCTTTTTTAAATTCGCCTGTGGATTCTAACCAGATGAATAGTTTATCCAGGTTCCTTTGATTGTATTCAAGATTTTTAGATGTTGTTTTTTTATTTGTGGGTGAGAATATTTTAGATAGGAATTTATTCTGTTTTTTACCTGATGAAACAGGATAGGCACCGTACATTCTCCAAAGTGTTCCTAAAAGCAGCAGTTCATAAATATATTTTTCCTGGTTTAAAGGGTTATTAGTGTTTCTTTGGATCTGAAACTCTTCAATTATGTCGTCTATAAAATTTCTGGAGATATCTATAACTTCATTGGTAAAGGAACCTGCGTTAATCTGTAGATCATCAAGTCTCTGCAGATTATCAGGACAATTTCTTTTTGATGAATAGGTTATGGTGAACATTCTTTTTCAACTCATATTCCTTTTAGAATCATTCGGGTGTTCTATTCCATTTTCTACAGAACGCAGAACCAGTTCTAAGTTATTTTCAAAGAGTTCATCCTGGGTCAGACCGTATTCATCCATATACATTTGGGTTACGGGAATTATGTTGTTTACGTTGTTAGACATGGAGAGCATTATTAAAGTGGTGGCTACGGGGTCAATATCATGGCGTATGGTTTTATCAGCAATGCCCTCTTTTAAAGCATCCACTACAAATTGGTAGTTCATCTTTCTGATTTTTTTTAACTTTTCCATTTGAGGCGTGCTGTGATAGTCAAAAACTCCGGAATGATAGTAAGCATGGTAATATCCGGTGTGTTTCTTATAGAACTCATAGTAAGTCCGGCTGAGTGATTTTATTTTTTCAATACCGGTCTGGTCTTTTGCTACATCTTTGAACATATCAGCCAGTATTAGAGCAGCCCGGATAGCTATAGCTGCATATATGTCATTCTTATTTTTGAAATACTGATAGAGAGTTCCCCGGGCCATCTCAGCCTCCTGGGCGATGTCGTTCATAGACACGTTCTCATATCCTTTATTGAAGAATAACATCTTTGCAGCGTCTATTATATCCTTACGACGTATTTCACGTTCTCTTTCTTTACGACTGGCTTTTTTCAATGGAGATCACCATTACTTATCTATATAAATTATTGTGACATGATGCCAATATTATTGATATATGTTTTATATTTTAGACAAAGTATCATTATTCTGACAATATGTCATGTAATTAAACATGTGTCATCATACTATTTAAAGTTAGCGACTGATAATAACTAAAAAAAACAAACATTCCAAAAAAAAACTGGAACAAGAAAAAAATTAACTATGATCTCCCCTTATTTTTGTAGAATAGAAAAAAAATCGCTAGAACAGGAATAGATTATGGAAATAAATAATTAGATCAAGATCAAATATTTAATAAAAAAAATAATAGGGGGTGAATTACCTATGGCCATGGAAACCACAGTTTTAATGAACTTCATTTTCACTTTGATAATAGTAATTTTAGGTTTCTGGGTGTACCAGGCGAAGAAAATAGTCCTAGCCTTATATGTAGCACTGACTTTTATACTATTTACCATTTCCCATCTGGCGATATTACTGGGAACACCAAGTACAGATCTTTCTATAATAGTAATACGTGCATTAGGATACCTGGTGTTAATATATGCCCTGATCAGAGAAGCTAAACACAATTAATAAATAATAATTTTTTTATTTATCCTACACTCAATTTTAACCATAATTCACTTAATAATCCTTAATTCTAATGATCCTAAATCAATAATAATATATCCTACCTAATATCAAAATAATAAATAGTGGTGGATATGGTATATTGTGATAGTTGTGGGAAAAAGAATGAAGATGAAGCAGAATACTGCTCTCAATGTGGAAAATCACTGAAAGGAGATGATAATATGGGATCCAGGGATCATCGCAAACGTCAAAGGGACGAGTGTTTTGGACTTCCCCATGGTAACATTATTGGACCGGTTATAATCGGTATAATACTAATATTAGTGGGTCTTTCATCCATTTATGGATTCGAAATCTGGAGATATCTATGGCCTGCATTAATTGTAATAATAGGAATCCTAATCATAGCTGGAGCCATATACAGCACCCGAAGATAAAATCCATGACTAATGGATTAATTTAACATAGACTTCTTTTATATTTTATTTTCCAACTCTACGATTTATTTTTTAAACTAAAACATTTTTCACAAATCAGGATATGATTCTCCTGTGAAAGAGCCGTACGAGTAATAATCCATACCAGTATTAAAAAAAGGAAATAAACAGCCATAAAGACATTACCGTATTCTAGGAGTCCAATGAATATCAAAGCGGAACCCCAGACCAAACCCAGGTTGGAGAGAAATTTGATCCATTTATTCTCCGGACTAAAAAATATAAGCTGAATTAAAGCGACCAGGACCATTATAATCCCCATCCAGAAAATCAAATAGAACGTACCATAAAACACATAAACAAGACTGGTAAAAATAGCCAGGAATGCTCCGGTTAAAAGTCCACTGCATCCTACGCAGTACTTCTTATTTTTAAAATTAAACACATGATCGTTAAAAACACCACAGTCAGCATGATGTCCCTCATAACTAATAATCCTATCATCACATTCAGATCGTTCAGTACCATCTGTATTCAGAATTCTAAGACAATAGGAGGGATAGATAGATGCGGTTATCCCCAGGATACAGATCAAAATAAAAATAGATAGGAAAATAATTTTATAGGGATTAAAATTATTATTAGAATAGAGAAAAATTAAAACCAGAAAAAATAGACCAGCTAATGATAAAAAACTATAAATAGTATTGTTTTTATTCAAATCAAATCCCTCAAGGACTGCAATAGGCCCTGACCAGCCATGTAACGGTAGGTGTGTTTTTTAAATGTGTTCCTGGAGAAAAGTCCGGTTAAACGTCTTTTCATACTACCATAGAAATCACGATAACACAGGAAAAGCTCTTCCTGAACCTCCGAACGGGTGAGGTGTAACGTGGGCATGACCGCATGTGTCATGTCATAGTTACTCCAGTTATAATCCTCAATCCAACCATTCTGATGGGCCTGATTAAAAAGAGAAGTGCCCGGGAAAGGGGTTAAGATCATGAAGATAGCTAGGTCCGGATCAACCAGATTAACAAACTCCCTGAACTCATCCATAGACTGGTGGGAGTCACTCCGATCACCAGTGATAAGAGTGGCCTGAGAGAAAATATCATTATCCTTCAAAAGCTGCATAGCCAGTTTTGAATCAGAACTATTTATTCCCTTATTAAAACTATCCAATGTTTGGCGGTCATGACGCTCCAGCCCAGCCATCACCCAGAAATTACCTGCTTTCCTCATTTTAGGAATCAATTTCTCATTATCAATAATATCATCACTACGGGCCTGTATAAACCAGTTCAAATCATCTGAAAGCCCTCTTTTAATTATCTCATCACAAAGATCCCGGTACTTATTTCCCAAACCAAGATTATCATCAGTAAGCCATTGGAAACTGATCCCATATTCATTAAGGAGTAATTCCATTTCATCAGCAACCCTCTGCGGAGTTTTAGTACGATGCATGCCGCCCCAGAAGCTCCACTGAGAACAGAAAGTGCAGCGATGCTGGCAGCCCCGACTAGCCTCTACCATAGCATAACCAGAGCCAGAAGGAGACATCATCTTGAAATGGTATTTACCCATATAATCATCCAGTAGATGAAAACCAGGAATGGGTAGATCATCCAGATTAGCTATCAGTGGACGAGGAGGATTATGGATCACTATATCATTCTCTGAGGATTTACCCTGAAAATGATCATCTTTACGAAATGATAAACCTCTTATCTTACCCACATTTTCCCGGCTATTTAAAGTTTTAACCAGTTCCAGTAGAGTCAACTCTCCCTCTCCACGGATAACATAATCAATTTCAGGATACTCCCTTAGACTCTGTTCCGCCAGAGCAGAGAAATGCTGACCTCCCACCACGGTTCTAATGTCCGGGTCTATCATTTTAACCAGACCCACCGTACGGATAACAACATAAGCATTACAGGTAGATAGGGAACTCACCACCACCAGGTCAGGATCATAGGATTCTATTCTCCTTTGAAGACCCCTCCAATCTAATCCTTCCGCCTGACAATCCACCACATCCAGGTCCCAGCCATCTCCTTTATCTTCCAGAAAAGCAGCTAACTGTAATATACCCAGTGGAGGGGGCATATACTCCCCCATCACAAACCAGAACTCTTTAGGCGGTTCAATGAACATAATTTTCATAATTCTCTATTATTAATAAGATGTTACCTAAAAGAAATAGTTTACCCAATCACCTAGATGTCTCAAATTTTATCATCAGAAAATACATAATTATAATATGGATTTATAATCAGTTCAAAAAATGTGTAATTTGAATGGAATATAAATAATATATTTTCATAAAAACTGGATATAAATAATATATTTTTATAAAAAGAGGAAAAATTATCTATTTCAGAAAAACTGGATAAAGTATAATCTATTTTCAGAAAATATCTAATATGAATAAAAACATCTGTGGGATAATATATGGATCATCAAGATTCTCAGGATCAAATGGACCATAATTCTCATAATGATAGCCATAGTACTAAATGTGTTGTATGTGGGAAGGAGATGGATCATGACCACCGGAAACATGGTGAACATGAACACACATCCATGATCGATGATTTGAAGAAGAGATTCTGGATATCCCTGATTCTTACTATTCCCATACTTATCTTATCACCCACCATTCAGGAATTGATGGGATTAGGAGAATCTCTAAGATTCAATGGAGATTTTTATCTTCTCTTTATTCTATCAACATTAGTTTACTTTTACGGTGGTTATCCATTTCTTAAGGGATTTTATCAACAATTAAAATCACATGTTCCTGGAATGGATACTTTAATAGCTGTAGCCATAAGCAGCGCATATCTATATAGCAGTGCAGTGGTTTTTGGACTTATGGGAGAAGTATTTTTCTGGGAACTGGCCACATTAATTGATATAATGCTCATCGGGCATTGGTTAGAGATGAAATCTGTTATGGGAGCTTCCAGGGCACTGGAAGAGCTGGTTCAACTTCTTCCATCACATGCACATAAATTATTGGATGATGGAAGTACCCAGGATGTGCCCTTAGACAGTGTATCAGTGAATGATAAGGTAATTATAAAACCCGGTGAAAAAGTACCGGTAGATGGAATTATAATAAAGGGAACTACCACCATCAATGAATCTATGCTCACCGGTGAATCAGAACCAGTATTAAAAGAATTAGGCGCCGAAGTAATAGGTGGATCCATCAATGGAGAAGGATCCGTTACTGTGGAGATTAAAAAAACTGGAAAGGAATCATTCTTATCACAGGTAATGGATCTGGTGGAAGAAGCCCAATCAACCCGTTCAAAGACACAGAACCTCGCCGATCGTTTTGCCACAGGATTAACTGTAATTGCACTTTCAGGTGGATTTATAACCCTCCTTGCCTGGTTAATTTTCTCGAACTTAGGCTTTGAATATGCTCTGGAGAGGGCGGTGACGGTGATGGTTATAACCTGTCCACATGCCCTGGGACTGGCAGTTCCCCTGGTAGTTGCAGTATCAACTGCATTATCAGCACGTAATGGACTATTAATTAGGAATCGCATGTCATTTGAAAGATCAAGAAATATTGATGCTGTGATATTTGATAAAACAGGCACATTAACCCAGGGTAAGTTTGGTGTTACAGATATAATGCCTACCAGCGGCGATTATGATAAGGATAAGATATTAAAGTATACATCTTCACTGGAGAAATTCTCTGAACATCCACTTGCTAAAGGTGTGGTGAAAAAAGCAGAAGAAGTATTTGATGTTGATAGTTTTAAATCTGTCCCTGGAAAAGGTGTGCAGGGGATGGTCAATGGTGAATTTGTAGAAGTGGTGAGTCCCGGTTACTTGAAGGAGAGAGGGGTTCAATTTAGCAATGAAAAAATTGAAAAACTTTTTTTACAGGGAAAAACGATTATATTCCTGGTTGTTGATGGTGAACTGAAAGGGGCTATTGCATTAGCTGATATGGTTAGGGAAGAGTCCGGGAAAGCCATAAAGATACTTAAGAGTATGGGTATTGAGTGTATAATGATCACAGGGGATCGTAGAGAAGTTGCAGAATGGGTAGCAAAGGAAGTGGGAATTGATAAATATTATTCTGAAGTTTTACCCCAGGAAAAGGCTCTTAAAGTAAGACAAATACAATCAGAAGGTTTAACAGTGGCTATGACCGGTGATGGTATAAACGATGCACCGGCACTGGCCCAAGCAGATGTGGGAATAGCCATTGGTGCGGGTACTGATGTGGCCATTGAGACGGGTGATGTAGTCCTGGTCAGAAGCAATCCCCTGGACGTGGTTTATGTGGTTAGGCTGGCCAAATCCACTTATAATAAAATGGTTCAGAATTTATTATGGGGTACTGGATATAACATTTTTGCCATTCCCATAGCAGCGGGTGTTCTCTTTGCATATGGAATAATCCTCACACCCGCAGCAGGAGCCATATTGATGTCAGCGAGTACCATAATAGTGGCCATCAACTCCCGATTTTTAAAGATAGATAAGATTTGATAAAAAAAAACGAATTTTACTATAGTGGCTCTCAAGGATTTGTGATGAAGCAGGTTTATTGCTGAAAAGAAAATAGTGTTTTAGGCACCTTTATAAACCTGAAAACTACCAGATAAATGTTTGATGAATACCTGCAGGGCCGACTGGGAGTAACATTCGGTGAGGTTCCGGGGGCGTTGTGGCGGGGTTGAGTTTTTCAGTTTTGATTTGTTATATCTTACACCTAACTGAATAGATGTAATAGTTATTAGACAATTCCCTGAGCCATCATTGCCTTTGCAACTTTAAGAAATCCCGCAATATTAGCTCCAACTACGTAGTTGCCTTCAAATCCATATTCTTTAGCTATTTTATCTATATTTCTATATATGTTAACCATGTTTCTTTTTAATCGTAAATCAACTTCATCAAATGACCAGTGCATATTTGAGCTTCTTTGTGCCATTTCTAGTACACTGGTTGTAACTCCCCCAGCATTAGCTGCTTTTCCTGGTAAGAACATTAATCCAGATTTTAAGAATAATTTAGTAGCTTCGGGAGTTGATGGCTTATTTGCTCCTTCTGCAACATATTTAACTCTATTTTTAATAAGTTTTCTTGCTGATTCTTCATCTAACTCATTTTGAGTAGCACAGGGTAGAGCTATATCACATTTTATATTCCAAAGACCTTTACTTCCTTCTTTATAGCTGGTATCAGGAAAATCGTTTAAGTATTCATAGATACATTTTCTTTCTTCTTCTTTGATATGTTTTACAAATGGAATAGATATTCCTTTTTCGTCATAAATGTAACCTTTTGAATCAGACATTGCAATAACTGTTGCTCCAAGTTGTATGGCCTTTTCAGCTGCATATATGGCCACATTTCCTGAACCGGAAACTATTATCTTTTTACCATCCAAAATTTCTCCCCTTGCTTTTAAAGCTTCTTCTAATATATAAATAAGGCCATAACCTGTGGCTTCTCTTCTTACAAGAGATCCACCATATTCTATTCCACTTCCGGTTAATACGCAATTATGCCTATTTGCAATTCTATTATACTGCCCAAATAGAAACCCCACTTCTCTTAAACCCACACCAATATCCCCTGCAGGGACATCAATATCAGGCCCTATATAATGTCTAAGTTCAGTCATGAAACTCTGGCAGAATCTCATAACCTCCGCATCGGATCTGCCTTTTGGATTGAAATCACTTCCACCCTTCGCACCGCCAATTGACATACCGGTAAGACTGTTTTTTAAAATCTGTTCTAATCCTAATAATTTAAGAACCGATAAATTAACCGTCTCATGAAAACGAAGCCCTCCCTTATAGGGGCCAAGTGCACTGTTGAACTGAACACGAAAACCTCGATTCACCTGTACTTCACCATTATCATCAACCCATGGTACCCGGAACATCACCACTCTTTCCGGTTCTAGGAATCTTTCTAAAATCTTTGCTTCCTGAAATTCAGGATGTCTTTCAAACACTACATTAAGACATCTTAAAATCTCAGTTGCAGTCTGTATGAACTCTGGTTCATAAGGATTTTTTCTCTTCAGCTCTTCTAATACATCATCTACGTATGTCATATCATCATCTCCTAATTTTGGATGGTAATGATCAATATTCCACCTCTAATAAAACATTAAATGTTTCATTAACCAGAAATTCCATATCTTTAGGGTTTATTCTTCCTTTATAATATCTTTTATTTTCATTTATTTTTATTAAATTCTGATATAATTCATCAGGAGTTGCATTATTGATTTTTTCGACGGTATCATAGTCTGAATTCACCAGCAAGGTTGCAAAAGCCGGATTAACATAACGTAATCGGGAAACATCACAGATTTTAGCTAAAACCAGTGCTTCCTCTTCATCAAAACCAAACTCCTTTTTTAACTCGTCCCGATCTTTTTTCAAAGCAACTTTCTGGTATAGTTGGGGGGTGGTTTTAATATCCTTATTCTCCAGTTTTTCCCTGGTATCCGGAGATAAACCTGTGAAATCTTTTATCTTCCTTGGTTGTGGATGATAACTGTTCAATTCCCTTCGGAGAATTGTTAAATAGTTCAATGTTAATCCAGTTAAATCTGAGAATTCCTTAACTTTGCTTTTAGTTTTCAGTGCTTGTTGCAGTTGATGTAAATCTTCAATTTTTTGCTTTTTTATAATCTTAAAGTTTTTATCAACATCTTTTTTGAGTATCTGCTGGCTGGGAAGTAAATTTCTGGACTTTAAGTTCTCTTTAAATTCATTTAAACTTATTTTGCTTAAATCGATGTAATATCCCATAAACTAACACCCCCTCAAGGTAGATCCAATTTTTTTAATCAATTTATTTATTTTTGCACTGTTATACTTCACCCACTGGGATATAATCCCAATATTAAAAATAAAGATAATTTCGGTGTTTAAAAAAAGTAATTTCTTCTATTGGTTCTTTATTACTCTTTTTAAAAACTCATTCTTTCTTAAAACTATTTTCACTTATCCTTTGTTCTGATTATATAAGGTTTTGCGTTGAAAATACAAAAATTAGATATTTATTTTCTCTGTTTAGCCATAATCTATGTAAAAATGTGTCTTAGTTTTCATTTACATTTTTTAATTTTCTTAATGCCTTTTGATAGGCTTCTTCGGTTATTTTTTCATCATCCATGAGTGATTTCAGTTCGAATACGATGTTCTTCACGGTTATGCGGTCCCCTTTATTCCTTAACTGAGAGTATCCCATTAATATTATAGGATCTTCCTCGGCTAAGTCATATATTGTTATCTTCTTTGGTTTCTTTTCACCGGTTTTATAGTCGGCATCAATTATTTGAAGGTTAACATTTTTTACATCAGGATCAACCGGTTGCATGGCCTTCACAGTTATCATGGTAAGGTAATTGTTAACGGTTTTACGCAGCTGATGGAAATTCACAGAATAGTTTTCCTGCCAGTTCAGGGGTGATCCGTTTACCACATGGTTTAAACTGTCTATGAGTCCATAAAATAATCCGTCCTTTTCAGCATAGATGTTACCCGTCTCCGGGAAGTAGGGGGTAGTTATCTCTGCCACCCATTTCTGGCTATTTTCATGGTCTGAGATTATAATATAAAACTCTGCTACCTCTCTATTATCCATTGGCAGGGTCTTGAATTCTCCAATAATAATTTCCCCAGTTATTTCATCTCCAGGGACCAGTTCATTCAACAGTTTAGTGTGATAATCCTCGGTTTTATCCTCAGTGACAATACCAAAATCCAACATTTAGTAATACCCCCAATACTTTGTTTATATTATGTTAGTTTTTAGATTAATAGATTTTATTATTGAAGAAGAATTAGACTACTCAGTTTCATAGGTTATTTGAATTAAATCTATTTACTAAGCTATTAATTCATTGAAATATTGTGTTAATGTTTTTTTAATTCTAAGTATCTAATGGTTTTTAAACAATAAAAAAAGAGTTTAGATTATAAAAATAGTAATTTGATAGTAGTTATGAATATTTAAAAATAGAGAGGGTGCAATTATTTCAAGAATAGATTCTATTTATGGTTTTTTTTTTAAATTATTTTCTGTTTCTAATTGAGGCGGTTAAACATTTTTTTTTAATAAAAAACTTTTACATATTCTTAAACTTGCACCCTGTTATATAACTTATAAATACTCATATATATAGTTTGTTAAAATTTGGGTGTAATTTAGGCCATAGATCATGGGATAATTAAAATAACCAATTATTTGAAGTGTGAAATTAATATAAAATTATATTGTATATGATTGGATGGAATAATTTATGATATGACTTCTATTAAAGTACATTAATTATAATGGGATGTTATGGGTATGAACTATAAAGGGGTGTATCTGAATTTATTAGGATTAATAGCATTTGCTTTTTTTTCAGTTTTCACATTAACCTCATTAGCACTGTATCCTACAACCTACACTCCCCTCTATGATTGGCTTAGTAATCTGGGAAATATATTTCTTAATCCGAATGGAGCTATATTCTTCAACTTAGGTTGTATAATCAGTGGTCTAATCTTAATACCATTCATAATAAATTTTCACCGCTGGAATCCAACACGTAGATATCAGAAAATATTAGTTTACTCGGTGATAGTACTGGGAATCTACGCATGTATATCACTTATAGGAGTGGGCTTATTCCCAGAGACCAATATAAAAATGCATATCATAGCAGCTTCCGGTGTTTTCGGAACCCTATTTTTAATGATAATTCTGTTATCAATAGCCCTGAAAGAACATCCTCAATTCATGCGTAAAGTGTTATACTGGGGAGTTATAGCCATATTAACCGATCTGATATTTGTTATTCTTCTCAGACTACCCCAGTATCATGATGCACTGGCAGATTTCAATCCCACCATACCACTACCCGGTTTAGAGTGGGCCTCCGTATACACCTCATTAATCTGGATAGCTCTTCTTTCATTTAATATGTATCAAAAAAGGATTTAAAAATAGTGTTTAGTATGGTAATAAAAAATTTAAGCAAACAATTTCTGGATAAACGTCTTTACAGTCGTTTAAGAGTATTAATATTTATATCTATAGCACTGGTAATTGCCATCATTTATGAAGTGACTGTGGCGGGTTTCAGTATTTTAATAGCTTTATCCTGTTTAATCTTCGGGTTCTTGGTGGGTATCATCGTAAGTCGGATGTACCATCTCAGCTGGGATGATGATAAGGATCAGGTGATCAGTAATATGGACTGGATAGGAGCCATCATATTCATCAGTTACCTGATTTTCATATTTGGAAGATCAATAATAGTGGGATATTGGGTGCAGGGAACTGAATACTTTGGTATTATCATCAGCATCACAGCCGGAGTTATGATAGGTAGAATATCAGGTACTAAACATAGTATAATTAAAATTAAGAAGGATTTGCTAACTTTAAAAAATACTCTTTCCTGATTTGTGGGTAAAAATTTATATCCTGAGAGTGATCAAAGAAATTTTATAAAGATGGGGTGTATCAACATTGATCTGTCCAGAATGCGGTCATAGAAACCGTAAATACGCAGGATTCTGTGAGGAATGCTATGCTGATCTTAGAAATCTCCCGGGAAATCGATATGAACCAGGAAATCGTGGTATTAAAACCAATCTACGGATAGAGATAATATTATTAGTCATCACCATCATACTTTTCTTCCTAATAGTTAACTGGATATTGGCCAGTATAAAGATATGAAAGAGGTGTAAAATAAAATGATGAAGAGATATAAATGTCGAGTTTGTGGATATATTTATGATCCAGAGAAAGGCGAACCACGAAGAGATACTCCACCAGGAACTCCCTTCGAAGAATTGAAAAGTAACTGGCGCTGTCCTAAATGTAATGCGCCATTATTTAAGTTCGTAGCCCTAACTAATTAAAATTCATATCTTTTTTAAAAGCGATTTTTTATTTTTATTAGAAAGATTATTATTTTAAATTTGATTATATTTTTTTATAAGAAGTATTATTCTTTAATCTCATTAATATTCAGATATTTCTCCTTGAATTTTCCCGAAACTTCCCAAAGTCTATCTGCCATATTACTTATTAAATAGTACTTGGCCAGTTTATTTAACCAATCTGAGGGTATTCCTTTCTCACCATAATATGCCCCTGCTAACTGACCGTAAACCGCACCGGTAGTATCTGAGTCATTTCCTAGGTTTATTACCATCAAACATCCGTCCCTAAAATTATCAGTATTATAGAAAGCCCATAAAGCAGCTTCTAGTGTTTTAACCACGAATCCGCTGCCTTTAATTAAGGGTGGTTCTTTTTCTTTGAAGGATCCACAGGCGATCTCATCGATCTCCCTTTTTAGTTTATTTTCATTCCAATAATTTTTTAGTGGATTAAATCTTTTAGAGAGAATTTCCTCTTTGGATTGACCATTCAAAGCACCGATAATCAGTCCAGAAAAGTACTTGCACGCATCAATAGCCAGAGGATGCTGATGAGTGGTACGGGAACTATCACCGGCTAATTCAATGGCTAATTCTGGTAAAGAATTATAAAATAATGGTATAGGGGCTAATCGCATGAGAGAACCGTTTCCTGCTGATCTTTCATGGTCTGGACCACAATAAGGATCTCCTGTATCTATAAACTGTTCCAGTGCCTCACGGGTGGTGTTTCCAATGTCAAAACAGATACCATTGACACTTAAATATCCTTTCTGGTACCAGGAGAGGTATCTCTTCAACTGATCAACCGGATCAAAACCATCTTTATTTATTAAACTATCAGCTAAACAAAGAGCTGTGGAAGTATCATCAGTCCATTCACCCGGTTTAAGTTGGAAAATCCCACCACCCACCATATCAGTAACTGGTGTGAAAGTTCCAGGAGATTCAAACTCTAAAGGAACGCCCATGGCATCTCCCACAGCTAATCCCAGTAGAGAACCTCTTAATCTGTTAATGATAACATCATACATGGTTTTTTTAAAAAATTATTTCAGAGAAGTTGAGTTATTTCTTTTTTAAGTTCAATGAAGTCCGGGGATGTGCGGTCTCTTACTCTTTCTAATTCAATTTGGAAAGTTTTAATTATTTCTCCTGGTGATTTGTTTAAAACAACCACCCGATCAGCTAAAAAAACTGCCTCATCCACGTTATGGGTAACAAAAATAATGGTCTTATGTTCCTCCTGCCAGATTTTTACCAGTTCCTCCTGAAGTTTATGTCTGGTCATTACGTCCAGAGCAGCGAAGGGTTCGTCCATGAGAAGATCCAGGGGATCATTGGCCAGTGCCCGTGCAATAGCCACCCTCTGCTTCATCCCACCGGATAATTCATGGGGATAGCTGTCCTCAAATCCGGTTAATCCCACCATTTCAATATAATTTAGAGCATTTTGGTACCTTTTATCAGTATCAACACCCCGGACCTCCGGTCCAAATGCAACATTATCTAAAACAGTTCTCCAGGGAAATAAAGAGTACTGTTGAAATACAAATCCCCGGTCAGTATTGGGACCAGTTACTGGTTCTCCATTTTCTGTTATCTCACCTTCACTGGGAAAATCCAGACCAGCCATCATTCTTAAGATGGTGGTTTTTCCACAACCAGAGGGACCTACCAGTGTTAGAAATTCACCATCCCTCACGGATAGATTTATATTCTTAACCACTTCTAAGTCCTTCCCCTTCATTATAAATTTTTTATTAACATTTTTAAGCATGAAAGACATTTTTAATCACCCACAGATATCTAATTACCAGTTTATCTTCCTCTCCGCTCTTCTAAACATATAATCAAATCCTAAACCGATCAATCCTATGGTCAGCATACCCACTATGGCACTGGCACTGTCCAGCATGCTGGTGGCGGTTAATATTAGATAGCCCAGACCATTACTGGATCCTATCATCTCCGCGGCCACGGTACACATAAGACCTATCCCAATACCCACTTTAAGACCGGTGATTATATTGGGCAGTGCAGAAGGCACCACTACCTTGATCAGAGTCTGTAACTGGTTCGCTCCTAAGGTGTAAGCGGATTCTGTATAAACTTTATCTGTTCTCTTCACACCATCAGCCGTATTTATTAGAATGGGGAATACACTTCCTAGGAATATTATAAAAATAGCTGAACCTAAACCCACCCCAAACCAGAGGATAGCGAATGGTATCCAGGCTATGGGTGGTATGGGACGTAAAACCCCTATTACATATTTGGATAGTTCATCTGCATTTTTAGACCAGCCCAGTAGTATTCCTACTGGTATGGCAACTATTGCTGCTATAATAAACCCTAGAAATACCCGGGTGAGAGTGCTTATAGTATCTGTAATGAGTGAACCATTCATTAAAAGATTTTCAAAAGCTACCCAAACTGCTGATGGGCTGGGAATTAGATATGAAGGTATTATCCCTGTATAAGTAGTTAGTATAGCCCATATGATTATGATTATTATTGGTAATATCAAAGCTTTTATGGTTTTATTCATTTAGTCACCTATTCTCTTTTTTTATCCTAAAAATCGAGTATCGAAGATTTGTTCCACTGTTAAGTTCTTCTTCATAACCCCTAATTCCTGTTCTATCTTAAGGAAATTCATCACATTATCCTGAAAGGCCTTATCAACTTTATATACAAAAACCACATGTGTTAAGGCTATCTGTTCTAAATCGGGGTTGGTGGTCATCTCCTTTGATATGAGATAGGCTGTTTCGTTACGGTTATTGTTTATGTATTCTGTGTTGTTTTTATGTATATCCAGGAACTTCTGTAATTCCTGGGGGTGTTGGTCAATGAAGTCCTGTCGGGCGATGATCACACAGCAGGGATGGCCTGGCATTATCTGTTCCGAGTACATCAGAACCTTTCCCATATTACGATAAGGTGATAGGGATACGAATGGTTCATAAGCGATGTAAGCATCCACCTTATTGGATGCTAATGTATTAGGAATCATGAAGATATTAACAGAGAGAATATCCAGGTCAGATGCTGTCATATTATATTTTTGCAGTTCATAAAGTAATAGGACTTGTTGTATGGAGGTTACCCCCGGACTGGCTACTTTTTTACCCTTCAAATCAGGTATACTGGTTATTTTAGAATCTGGTTCTACCACAATACCACTACCATCCAGATTAACTGCAGCGACTATCTTTATTGGTACTCCAGTGCTTATACCCTGAAGGGCTGGTACCAGACCTACATATCCTATATCTATATCTCCACTGGCAGCTGCGGAAATTATACTGGACCCTGTGGACATCTGCACACTTTTAACCTTTAGACCAGCTTCACTGTAACTGTTCTTGGCTTGGCCCACCATAAAAGCAGCTTCATGATCGCTGGGTATATAGGCTACTGTTATGTCCTGGGGAGTGTTTGATGATTCTATATAATAATATCCGGAAACTAAACATACAAAGGCAACCATCAAGATGAATATGGCTATTAATTTGGGTTTCATTTAATTATCTCCTAAAATAGATTATTATTTTTGATATTTATCTATTCTCCATTTTTACCAGGCCACCACCATAATAGCTACCACTACTGCAATAAATCCTATAGCTAAAATAGATAAAGTTCTAAGGTCCAATCTACGAGCTAAATCTGTCATATTCTGTTTATTATAGCTTAATGATATAGCTGATTCAAAAAGACAGAGTGCTATTATAAATAAGCCAAATGCAGTTATTAAATGGCCAACAGTTACTGTTCCTGTAGGGGCTAAATTGGTGATTAGCACCATATTAGTTATACCTACGAACATAGCACTTCCTTCCATAGAAAACCTTCCCTGGAAAGATATTATGAGTAGTGACATTATAGCAGCGAATACTCCTATGAATATGCCTATTAATGATATGAATAAGACTGTAAGATCTTCTCGGGTTAGGAATATGCCTGTTCTTAATTGAGAGTAGGTGGTGCTGTTGGAGTCAGGATTACCCATGGTAGTATTATAATAAAATGGTTTTTCAACCATCTTCAAAGTATTAACGGTATAACCGGGTATATTAACTTCAGGTCCCACTTTGGATGATGTATTATCTGGTATATATATCAGTTTATCCCTGCCCAACTGTTTATCCTGAATATCAATGGTTAAGAACTGTTCATCTTCTGGGAAACGGAACATGTCAAATTTTTTAGTAATGGTAGCAGTGACCTTATAGAGGGCGTATTCTTCGCTTCCCTTAGTTGTATTTAAAATAGCTTCTTTTTTATCTATACTCCCATCTACAACCTGGAAGTTCTCTCCCGGATCTAAGTTTCCAGTCCATTTAAACCATATATAGAAATCAACAGTCCATATATTATCCTTTAAGGATATGGATTTAATACGATCGATGTATACTCCTGTGGTGACCTGTTCAGCACTGGCAGGAATATTATAATCCTCTGCTGTGAACCCTAATTCTATCTTATTAGGGTCGATTTGATCTGCTATATTGGAAAGTTCATCCTGGGTGTTTTTGTAACTGAACCAGGTAAGAAAACCACCTACAATTACAATACATAAAATTAAAACAACAGTCCATATGGTGAGCATTCTTGACTTAGAATCATTATCATCATTTGACATGTGTCCTCCCTCTCTGTTTTAAATTGGCCCTATGGTTATATAAAATTTATTAAGTAGTTATCCAATTCAATGAGGCCAATAAATATTAGAAACCAAGAACAAAATAATATATAGATAATAAAGCTTTTTAGGAAGAGTAGAGATGGATCAAGAATTAAAAAGATATCGAAACTTTTTAAAGGACAGCATTCGAAAGACCATAGATTTTTCCCAAACCGACCAAAGCAGGGGATTGCCCGCTCCACCTCTGGAGAAACCATACTCTCCTGATTCTGAAATGATAAAATTAAAATCTCTCAATTGGACAGAGATTTTTCCATTAAAACTCTCTGAAGCTATCAGAAATCGTGAAAGCAGGCGTAAATATACTGGTGAAGCAGTTGATCTTACTGAACTATCTTTCCTCCTATGGTCTGTCCAGGGAATCCGTTACATAGCAGGGGGACATGGTTTCCGCAACGTACCGTCGGCTGGCTGTAGACATGCATTAGAGACTTATCTAGCAGTTTTCAATGTAGAAAACTTAGATCCGGGGATATATCGATACTTACCCCTGACCCATGAACTGGTAATGGAATTTGCAGAGGAAAATCTAAGAGAAAAAATTATAAAAGCTTCATTTGATCAATTCTTCACTGGAAATTCTGCGGTTATGTTCATATGGACAGCCATACCTTACCGTATGGAATGGAGATATGGGTTGGACTCTCATAAGGTGATTGCCATGGACGCCGGTCATGTAGGTCAAAATCTTTATCTGGCCTGTGAAGCCATAGGAGCAGGTACCTGTGCAATAGGAGCATATGATCAGGAGTACTTCGATGAATTACTTCAGTTGGATGGTGAAGAAGAGTTCGTTATCTACGCCGCTCCTGTTGGGAAGATTAGATAAGACGGGGAATATTAATAAAATCCCTAAGTTTTTTCATGATAAAATTGATTTTTAACAAGGAACTTTATTATTCAATTCTTTTTAATTAGGGAGATAATACATTTTTTATAGCAGTTAATGCTACGGAAGCCCCTATATCAGCTTCAGAATGTGGTAAGGAAAGATCCTTGGTTTTTTTCCACTTCTTCCAATCATTTTTTCCCTGTTGGATTCCATTTTGCATCAGAGTGTCCAGATCTCCGCTTACTATTTGTGCTGTAGGAGTGTATTGATCATTTATTATTTCAAAATTATGATGGTCCTTACCAGACTCTTTACTAACACAATGAGGAGCTGAAAAGGTATCGCTGATGTAATGGGAGGCTACTCCGAAACAGTAACTTGCCCTTTTAAAGTTCTCAGTTTCATAGTTCAGCTTACCATCATCCAACCACTGTATGGCTTTCTTGTAACTGGCTGGGTAATGATGGGATGCAGTGTCCTTGAATTTTTCATCAGGATCATTTGATCCATCCTTCATTGCTTCTAAAACCAAATTATTTTTAACATCCTCTGGTAAAGAATCATATACTACCTCTATTATAGAAGCATGCCCTGGCCAACTCCATTTAACCATTACATCTGGATTATCTGGTGTATTGGATATTGATTCTAAATTATTATCATCTTTCATTCAACACCTCCCTCATATTTAATAAAGGTACACTACTACTTAAAAGTTACTTATTGATTACTAACTATTTAATGTTATTAAAAAATAATAATAATTCAAATTCCAGGTAAGCCTATTTAATCTATCTTCACTTAAATAGAATATTTTAACCTTAATTCACTAATAAGACTATTTTAACCTTAATCCACTTAATAAGAATATTTTAATCTTAATTCACTTAAATAGAATAATTTAACCTTAATTCACTTAATAAGACTATTTTAATCTTCCTAAATTTAAAAAATAGATATTATCAAAGAATTCCTCAAGAATAGAATTATTGGAAACCACTAGTACAGCGCAATCTTTTGTTGATCTTTTTAATATACTCATATATTCTCGAGTTTCACTGTAATTTAATTCTCCAGTTGGTTCATCTGCCAGTATAATGCTGGGTTTATTGATCAGTGCCTGGGCCAAAGCTGTTCTTTGCTGATCAAATGCTGGGATTTCATCAGGGAATTTATCACTTTCTTCTAGGCCTATCTTATTTAATAATCCCCCGGCATATTCTTTATCATTTGTAATCTGGGAAAGAGTAACATTTTCCAGCACATTCAAATAGGGAAATAGATTTTCTCTCTGATATATTATTCCTATCTCATCTCTGCGAATATGGTACTTTTCATTCTCACTGAGGTTGGATGTTTCATTTCCATTAATTAGAATTTCTCCACTAGTTATGGTGTTGAGTAAACTGGCTATACTGATTAGGGTGCTTTTACCCGAACCAGAGGGGCCGATGATTAAATTAAAGGAATCATTCTTTATTTTTAAAGTTACTTCCTTTAAGGCATCTTTACTGATACCTCCCTGTTCATATGTTTTAGTAACCCTCTGTAGTTCCAAAGTCATATTCTCAGAGCCTCCACCGGATCTTTATGAGCATGGAACCAGATAGAATATAAGGGAAGTAAAGAACTGAAGAGGGTGGTTAAGGTGACGGCTAGAATTGGTAACCAGAAGGGCATGGCTACCGAAAAAAGCTCTATTTTCAACAGCCCCGAGAGGATGATGACACCTAATAAAACCAGAACTGTGCCGATTATCGCTCCTAAAAATCCATAAAATCCAGACTCTAAAATCAAACTCTTCATAATTTGATTAATATTGAAACCCAATGATTTCAATAAACCAATCTCCCTTTCCCGTTCGGTTAAATTCATATCCATAGCATAATTAATGCCGAATACACCTACTAAAAATATAATACTGGCCAATATATCAATCAGGGATATCATATTCCTTATGATGGTTCTGATACCATTTGCCACAGGTGAATTAGATAATTCAGGACCTAAAAATGTATTGATGGTGTTATTAACAGTTCCCAGGGTGCTGATTAAAACCTGGCTCTTATTATTAGCCTCATCAGATACCAGGGCATTATCACCCTGTTCAACACCGAGTACTGTTGTAATTCCAATACCCGAACCAACCAGTACTAAGAATATGATAACTCCAAAGGCAATACGTAAAATAGTGCTTAAATTCCTCCACCAGTTTCTTCGGAGATTTTTATAGGCTAATTTGTAAATATTCATGTTAATTTATTAGATTTTTCTTTAATTCATTAAATTAATATTATGATTCAATTTTAGTGTATATAACATATTTGTTTAATATTTAAGATTTTTAATATTATCTAAATGAGTATTTAAAATTCTAATCAGTTCTTCATCAGCGGATTCTATTATTTTTTCTCTTAATCCTTCGAGAATACCGGACTTAAAGCTTAAAATAAACTCTGCAAATACTTTATCCTGTAATAAAGCTTCTTCAAATATGGATTGGATTGAAGTTAAAACTAGATAAAGAATATATTTTTGGTTTCTATTTTGATCATCCGCCATTGCCTGCAATCCTAATTGTCCCAGATAAACCAGACAGTTACTGACAGGATAATTCATGGTTTGTTTCGATGCTCTTATACCCATATCACCTATTAAATTTATGGAATAACCATAGATGAATTTTTGATCAGCATCTATAGCGAATTCACTGATTTTATATATGCTTTTTGTTAATGCGGAGGATGATACTACGTTTTTATTTTTAAGGGATATCTTGGCGATCCTATCGAGATGATTGATGAATAGATAATTTGAAATTTCTATTTCTTCTTCATAACTCATCCCTTCCTCTAAAATATTCAATATTCCTTTTTCAAGGGTTTCCAACCCTATCCGGAATATGCTAACCTGATATTTTAACAGAGCATTGTTCATCATATCTATAAGGGGTTGAATTGGTCCGGGGGTGTATTCTATGTTTCCTGATTCTTTTTCAATGGCTATTAATATAGAATCTTTGGTAATTTCCTCACCTAATTTCACTATCACCTTTTCGGGGTTCATCAACATCAGAACATCCCAAATATAGGGGATTAAAGCTGCGAAGGCGAACACACTTATGAAGTATATGAATGAAAGATGCCACTGTAACTCAGAAAGTCGGGGAACGTCAATGATATACAACACAGATAAAGCATAGATGATGGCTATTATGTAGATGGTTATCAGAATCCAAAGATCAGGAGATTTTCTAAAGATAACCAGCACCCTGGTTGATGCAGATGAAGCTAATTGGGCGGCGATTAAACTTAAAGTAATCACAATTGCTAAAACAGATGCCAGACTTTCAATTAGGGTGTTAAGCATATAATATGCGCTGTTAATATCGGTGTCTAACAGATGATATTGGTAGAACATTAAATAAAAGGGAATTATCACCACCCCATACAATACCAAGTAAAATATTAATGTACGCATCCATTCGTTCTTTATGTTATTATAACGTCCAATTATAATATCAATAACCATACAGAGTCACCTAACCTTTGATATTTCTACAATATTAATAACGGCAAATAATGATAAACATACAGAACCCAGTCCAACCAATACTCTGGCAGGTATATAAATATTTATATCATTCACCGCACCCTGAAAAAGAAAAAATGATAAAGAAAAACATATTAGGACCAGGAATAAGGATATAAAAGGTACTGACTGAATATATCTAAATTCATATCGCCAGGATCGTGAAACCAGTAATAATTTGCTGAATATACTGAAACAAACACAGGAAATACCTATGAGGATAAACCCTGGTGATAGGTAGGTAGCTGGATTTTTATCCATGATCAACAGGATCAAACCCCATAATAGACTGATAAATCCCATAGTAAAGGCTAATCCTGGCCATATTTTTTTATCAATATCTAGGTAAGAGTTTTTGATCTGTTTAATTGAAGTTACCACTGCTGCCAGGACACAGGTGCAGATCATGGCCATTCCAGCCATAACATGTCCTGGGATGAAGTTATCATTCACATCAGGGTACATTATTAAATAGATAGCCCAGGCCCATCCTATTATCACCGCTATAATTGGTATAAGAATCAATAATCTGCTTTGATTTTTAGAAAAATTTGCCTGAGTTGGATCTGATTTTAAATTGTTGTTTTCTCTGATTATATTGAATTTAGTACATATTATGGTCTCAGTAGCAATACATAAACAGATCAGTCCCAGTCCCAGTACATTATGCCCCGCAACTTTATAATACACTATATCATGGTTATAGAGAAAAATACCATAAAGGATGGTAATACTAGCCGAGATAAAACCTAATGCAGGATAAATGATATTATCAAATTCTTTACCATCATAGATTATCTGAATAGTGATAATCGATGAAAGGCAAAATAGGGTGAAGCATACCATTCCTAAAAATATAACAATATGTCCTGCGATGAAGCTGTCCGGATTATTATAGCTTATAATAAATAGTCCATAGGTTAGACATAGAAGTAATAGCACTAATGGTATGAATCTATATATCTTCAGTGGAGTGTCTGTCATTTGGCACCTGTTAGACTTTTTTTAATATTTGTATTATGTTTAATAAAAAAATTTTCCATATTAAATCCATTTTTTTAATTAATAAAAACTATTTTGTTGTATTAATAAAACAAATTTTTGTTTTAGTTTTTAATATCTGAAAAGACATAATATATTATACATGTCAAACCATGAAAAACCTAATAAAACAGGAATATTGATTTTCATTTTAATTTTTTTACTGGCTACAGTTTCTATAGTAGCAGCACATCAACCCCGATTGGATTCTGGAACTAAACAGTCCATATCAAACGCCATACTAATTACAGATCCAGAAATTTCCCAGGCGTTCTATGGACAACTCCAAGGGCAACCTAATTACTATAAAATAACTTCGGATAAACCTTTCAAATTCTATCTCAACTTACTGGTACCGGCCAGTCCTGGCATACCCCCAGACTATATCTCAGCCGAAGTATTAGATTCCTCAGGTAACACCATAATAACTATAAACGGAACCAATAGCACTTGGGAAACCTATTTTGAGGAATTCGGTGGAGATTATTACCTTAAAGGGCCGGAAGTTCGCCAAGATTTAACCGCAGGCACTTATTATATTAAAGTTTTCAACGCAAAAAACCAGGGTAAATACAGTATAGCAGTGGGAGAAATAGAATCATTTCCAATAGATGAATCATTAGCTGCCGTAGTTACCATACCATTATTAAAAGAACAAATATTCGGTAAACCAGTTACCCTATTATTCTTCCAATTCTTAGGGATCATACTAGCACTGGGAACCATAATGGTCCAGTTCTACATGCTTCTTAAATCCAGGAAATCAGAGGAATTAACCAAAATAACAGCAAAAGTTAGCATCCATTTAAGACCCGTTATGTGGACCGGTTTAATTATCACCACCATAGTCTGGTTCTATGTGATGTACAAAGACCCCTTAAATATTGTGGGAATATTAAACACCTTATTGCTAATAATTCTACTCATACTTAGTTGGAATATTGGAAACAAACTAAAGAAACTGGAATATGGAAAAAAACCAATTATCAGAAGCATAATATGGGTGATATTCTGGTGGATATTTGTCTACTGGGCCATAGCTGTAATTTAAAATAATATTTTTTTTGAAGATAGGTCTATAAAATAATGAAACAACCTAAAATAGATCCAGAAAGAGTTAAATTCCTAAATCAGGAAAAAATAGTCTCAGGTGATTATCTAGTTTACTGGATGCAAGCATCCCAAAGAACACACTACAACCACGCCCTGGAATATACATTACACCGGGCTAACAAACTTGAACAACCTTTAATTGTATACTTCGGACTTACCAGTGACTATCCAGAAGCCAATCTACGTCACTATACCTTCATGCTTGAGGGTTTACAGGAAGTAAAAAAATCACTAGATAAGATGAACATTGAACTGGTAGTTTTAAATCAATCCCCTGAACTGGGGGCTGTTGAAATAGCTGAGAACGCATCGTTAATGGTCACTGACCGGGGATATCTGAATATAGAGAGGATATGGCGGGAGTATGTGGCTCAAAAAGTTAAATGCCCCCTGATCCAAGTAGAAACCGATGTAGTCGTACCAATAGAAACTGCATCATTAAAGGAAGAGTACGCTGCCGCCACCATCAGGAGAAAAATTAACAAACAACTGGAGAAATTCCTCATACCCCTAAAATCATCCAGTTATCCGTCTATTAAAGGCTCTTTAAATCTGGGTTTAGATTCCCTTCCCCTGTATAATATGAAGAAAATTCTAAATAAATTAAATATAAACCGTACAGTTGAAAGCGTGGAATTATATAAGGGCGGGACCAAACAGGCCCTGATCCATCTTAAAGAATTTTTAGATCATAAACTGGACAGATTCGCCGACCTGAGAAATGACCCCAGCCAGGAATATCTGTCCAACATGAGCCCTTACCTACATTATGGGCAGATATCGCCACTCTATATTGCATTGAAAGTTTCAGATACAGACAGTCCAGGTCGGGATGCCTTTCTGGAGGAACTGATAATAAGAAGGGAGTTGAGTATGAACTTCGTCTACAACAACCCCCAATATGATAATATCTTATGCCTGCCGGATTGGGCTAAAAAAACACTTAGAGAACATGAAAATGATCCAAGACCATATTTATACAGTATAGAGGAATTTGAAGAAGCTCGAACCCATGATCCCTACTGGAACGCCGCTCAAAAAGAGATGGTATATACTGGTAAGATGCATGGTTACATGCGCATGTACTGGGGAAAGAAGATCCTAGAATGGGTGGACAATCCAGTAGAAGCCTATCAGATAGCCCTCTACCTGAATAATAAATACGAACTCGATGGTAGGGATGCTAATGGTTACACTGGTGTGGCCTGGTGCTTCGGCAAGCACGATCGGGCTTGGAAAGAGAGAGAAGTGTTTGGTAAAGTAAGATACATGAATGATAAGGGACTTAAAAGAAAATTCAAAATAGATAACTATGTTGATCGGGTTGATGGTATAATAGAACTGATCCATGAAGGTTTAATTTAAATGAAAGATTTAAAACATGAAATAGTGATCTATAATGCTGCAGCATTGTTCAATGCCCGTGAAACTTATTTCAACTCAGCATTAGTGGAGAAGCTGGAGAATATTGGATATAGAATAAATTTTCCCCAGAGAGATGGTTTTGAATTAGGAAATTTAACAAAAATATTAAGGGATAAAATACCCCCTGATGAGATAGATAGAGTAGTTTCCAATATAATATACTTCCTAGATATTGGGGTTTTCATACCCTCCTCTGATGTGGTTCTGGCCAATTTAGATGAACCAGTGGATGAAGGGGTGGTGATAGAAGCTTCATATGCTAAATTAATGGGAAAATATGTTATTGGCCTGCGTACTGATGTTAGAAGCCCCTATGGTAATAGGGATGGTATTTTTGGTGGAATGCATTTCTTCTCCGCATTTCAGTCTCAAAGATTTATATCCCATCATATGTCTTGTTGCACAACCTCCGAGAGAGAGTTACAGATGGATAAACTGATCTATAAAATAGATAAAACCATTGAAGATGCAGAGCTAACTCATCAGTATAAATTACCGGATTATGCACTGGTTAATCCTAACATAAAACAGATCCTAGATGGTGCTAACTTATTATTCAAGGATTTAAGTGATTATAACACTCCAAAAACTACAGAACAAATAGCTACACGTTATATGGAAAAAAGAGATATATTTGAGGAAATTTTTCCTAGATCTGATCCTAATGATTAGAAGAAAATAATGGAATTTTTATAAATCAGAATATCTAATCTAAAAAAAAATATTCTAATTTATCTGATAAAATATCAATTATAATAACAATCAGTGATGTTTTTGGTGTTTGCGTACTTTACGGATATGTATCTCCAGAAAATCACCTACATCCACATCAGCCACTTCCAATAAAACCTCTGGAACTTTAACCTCATTCTCAGTCCTTTTTATAATGGAAGCATATTTATGATGATGTCTATGGTGCCAGTGATGATGCGGGTGTCTTCTTGGCCGATTATGACATTCACAATTCTTATCATCGCACATTGTTTATCACCTCTAGTCTTTTATTATATCTTCAATGGGTAATATTTATATTCTAAAAAAAATCTAATTAATAGTAATATTTTGCTATTTATGAACTAATTTAGATAAAGATCCAATAAAAAATAAAAGAAAAAAGTGGATATTTTAAAAAAATCAATTTTAGAATGGAATTATATTGGGTAGTTCATCGTAAAGTCCATCATTACCATATATCTCTCTTCTTTCGCTGGTGGACCAGTCACTCCAGTAGTTACCAGTTTCCTGATAGAATCTGTTATCTGTTCCAAAAGACGACATTGCATGTAAAGGATTGCTAATGAAGTTATTCTGGTAGACTAAGGTGTTTATAGCATGGTCCAGGACTAATCCGGCCCAGGTGTTGTTCTGTAAGGTATTATGGTTGATGGTGTTTTCATTGGAATTATTCACCACATATATGCCCATTTCACTACCGCTGATAACATTTACCTCCATTATAAAGTTAAAGGAAGCGTTATCCAGAGCTATACCTGCGAATATATTGCCATTCATAGTATTATTATTTATATTGTTTGCATTGGCTCCTCTGAGTAGTATACCTATCACCCCGTTATTGGATATGGATGTATTACTGATTATTTGGTTTCCTGTTGAACCCTCAATGTATATTCCCGAATCCTGATTGTCATGTATAATATTTCCTTCTATGGTGTTGGAGTTGGAGTTGTTTACTATGTAAAAACCTTCCAGATTACCGGAAATATTATTGGAACCGGTTATACTGTTACCCCTGGCAGTATCAAAGCAAAAACCCACCCAACCATTACTCTGCACAATGTTTCCAGAGATTGTGTTGGTGTTGGAGTCTCTTAGATATACTCCAATTATTCCATTACTGGATATGGCGGTGTTATTGATGATATAATTTCCGGTTGAATTATTTATGATACTTAGGCCAATGTTTGTGTTGCCAGTTATAGTGCTGTCGCTTATGATGTTTCCTGTGGAGTTGGTTATGTTGATTCCTTCCTGATTACCGGATATTATGTTGGCTATGTTTATTGTGTTATTATCAGCATTATCCAGAGCCACTCCAGCCCATCCGTTATTCTGAATATGGGTTTCTGATAATGAATTGTTATCTGAGTCACGTATAAGAACTCCGATCAAACCGTTGTTTGAAATTGTAGTATTAAATATATCATTTTCTGAAGAGTTGTTTAAGATATTGATTCCCGCATCTATGTTATATTCTATATGATTACTTCTGATCTCATTTTCGTCAGCAGTGTTTACTATATAAATACCCTCTATATTCTCATTTATTGTATTAGTGGCCAAGGTGTTTAAATCTGAGTTATCAAGGCAGATACCCACCCAGTTATTGCTCTGTATTGAGTTACTATTGATATAATTCCTATCTGAGTTCTGGATGAATATTCCAATTAAGTTACTGGAAATATTATTAGCATTAATGTAGCAATTACTTGTTGAATCTAGATAAGCTCCAAAGGAGCTGGTTGCTCCGATAATTGTAAATCCTTCTATTTTAGTTCCGCTTCCATCATTATTTATGGTTATCACTGGTACTTCTGATGATGCAGATTGAATGGTTACTGTTCCATCATCTGCTGTTATAATTGTTAGTTGTTTATTAACGGTGAGGTTTTCAGTATAGGTTACAGGGCTGCCATTATCTCCATGGACTAATATGGTATCACCTTGCGTCGCATTATTAATGGCATTCTGAATGCTTTGACCAGGATATACATGTATAGGTTCTTTTTCTAGTATTTTTAAATAAATATAACAGTTATAACCATCACCACTGGCATAGACTATCTTTTTACCATCTATATCTGCGTTAGCTTGGTCTGCGGAGTCGGTGGTTACTTGTGATTCTGTTCCTGTGGAGATATCGTACATGTAAATATCCCAGTTCCCATTCCGGGTATCGGTCCAGACTATTTTTTCTCCATCAACAGCTGGATCGGATTGGTCTTCGGAGTCAGTGGTTATCTGTGTTTCTGTTGCGGTGGAGATGTCGTACATGTAAATATCCCGGTTCCCATTTCGGGTATCGGTCCAGATAATTAAATTTCCATCTATAGCTGGATCGGATTGATTTGCGATGTTGGTGGTTATCTGTGTTTCTGTTGCTGTGGAGATGTCATAAATGTATATGTCGCAGTTATTGATTCCATTCCTCCTGTCTTCCCAGACTATTATGTTTCCATCTATATCAGGGAAGTATTGGTCACTAGAGTCGGTGGTTAACCTTGTTTCTACATCGGTTAAGATGTCGTACATGTAAATATCCCAGTTTCCATTTCTGTGATCCATCCAGACAATTATATTTCCATCAATGCTTGGCCATGATGGTGTAGCATTGTTGGTCACCCTTGTTTCCACTCCAGTGTAGATATTGTACATGTAAATATCATATCCATCCCTATCGTCCAGCCAGACAATTATATCTCCATCTATAGCAGGACACTCTTGTGTTTCGGCTTCTGCTGTAGTAATCAATGTAACCAAACCAGTGGAGTCATCATACATATAAATATCAGTTCCATTCCGATAATCCTGCCAGACAATTATGTTTTCGGAAATGGCTGGTAAATCTTGAAATACGTTGTCTGTGTTTACTTGTGATTCCATCCCGGTTGTGAGATTTTTCATATATATATCAGAGTTTAGATTCCTGTAGTCCTGCCAGACTATTATATTTCCGGATACATCTGGAATAATTTGTTCATCGATGTTAGAGGTCACTTGTGATTCTGTTCCTGTGGAAATATCATACATATATATGTCCCAGTTATTGATTCCATTCCTATCATCATTCCAGACTATTATATTTCCATCAATACTTGGATTTGTGTGATAGTCTAAGTTAGTGGTTATTCGTGTTTCCACTCCAGTAGAAATTTTGTACATGAAGATATCAGGAATCCAATTTACCCTATTATCTGTCCAAACAATTATGTCTCCAGATATAACAGGATTATATTGGTCGTCAGTATTATTGGTTACCTGAGTTTCTATTCCTGTGGAGATATTATACATATAAATATCTAAATTCCAAGTAAAAGAGTCCGGGATTTCATTCCTCCAGTCTGTCCAGACTATTATGTTTCCATCTATGTCCGGACCAGTCTGATCTGTAGAGTCAGCTGTTACCGGTGTTTCCACCCCGGTGGCGATATTGTACATGTAAATATCATAATTTCCATTCCTCCAGTCTGTCCAGACTATTATGTTTCCATCTATAGCAGGCCATTCCTGGTTTGCAGTATTGTTTGTTACCTGTGTTTCAATCCTGGTGGCGATATTGTACATGTAGATATCATCGTTTCCATTTCGGTCGTCTTGCCAGACTATGAAATTCCCAGATATGGCAGGATATAATTGGTTTGCTGTGTTGGTTGTTACTTGTTTTTCCACTCCTGTGGTGAGGTCTTTCATATAAATATCATAGTTCCCATTCATGTAATCATCATGCCATACTATTATATTTCCATCAACAGCCGGATCTGATTGTTCTTGAGTGTTTACCGGATATTCATCTGCTGCAGAAGTTACACCACATATTGCTAGTGTAAATAAAACTAGGATTAGAGTATATTTTATTATTTTATTCATTTTCCCCCCTTCTTTGAAATTTTAAATAAATCTTATTTTATAAATTTAGTGATTGTTATTACTATATAACCTTTTCTCAAAATGTCAAAAAAAATAATACTTTAATATTTATTTAAAAAATTACATGAATGCTTGATATCATATTAATTAAAAATATTATGGTTATGGAACTGTGAATATCACCAATAACCCTCTGTAAATCTTATCTTAACCCAGTCCTTACCTCGACTGGTAAGATAACCGCCTAAGGCAGTGAAATATAATAACAGAGGATAAACTATTAATCCTTCAGCACCACCAGGACCCAAATATACTGCCAATCCATTATAAAATATCATGGACAAGAGTGAGATAATTCCTAAGATTAATGACACCACCACCATGGGAATGTTCAATCCTAATCGATAACTGAATATAACCGCCAGACTACCAGAGAAAAATCCTAACATGGTTAGTATGTTATGAATACTACCTGTGTATTTGGGAAACAAACCTATTCCTATAATGCATAGTGAAGCTATTAAGAGACATGAGCTGAAAAGACGGCACCCTCCGCTTTTTAAAATAAGATATACGGCCACTAGAAATAGTATTCCCATTATAATTAAGCTTAGATTAAATAGCAGAGCAGATGGTTCCACCAGAGGTAAGGATCCTCCAAGATCACTCAATACATTTTCAGAAATACTATAACCAGGATACTGTGTTTCAGCCAGATTTAAAGCTAAAAAAAATTGTAAACATCCAATTATTAATAGGATTCCCGCTATCTGGTAGTATTGCTTTTCTGGTTTATAGATACTTCCCCTTTGAATTTTCAACATTTTTGACCTCCAAAAATATTTATTATTGAACTTATATTTCTTTAAATTAATATTATGAGTAATTAATCATACTTATTATTAAATTGAATTCTGATTCGCTCTTATTTTATTATCTCTTTTGATAGATAATTCATTCTATAATTGAATTTTTTTCCCTGCTGGATATGATGGTAGAGAGCAGGGCTGCACATGATATGATGGTGTATATGATAAATGCGGTTTTCAAACCTTCCAGGAACATGGTATAATTAGAGGGATTGATCTCCATTCTGCCCAGATATAAGTTGAAGATTATAAGTAGAATTGCCAGAGAAAGACTTTGACCCAGATAGATCACCGTCGAAAACAATGAAGAAGCAGTTCCATATATCTTACTGGGCACAGAACCCATGTAAGTCTTGGTTATAGGTGATGAAAACAGCGCCTGTCCTATTCCCACCATGATCAGTGCTAATACTGGTAAGAGGAGAGAGCTTTCCCAACCCAGGAAAATCAGCATCCCTAAACCAAGAGTGATCAATACCAAACCCAATACAGGGAGTGAACGATTGTTATTCCTATCCACGATCCTACCAACAATAGGAGATAATAGGGCTACCATCAATGGTTGTGAAGCCAGAATCAATGCTGTGGTCTGAGGATTAAAACCTTTAAGCGTCTGGAAATACAGGCTTAAAAAGGTGGCCATCCCTGATATGGCCATATTTAACAGAAGCATGGAGAGAGCGGAAAATGAAGACAACCTATTTTTAAATATTTCCAAAGATAACATGGGGCTTTGGGTGTCTTTTTCCATTAGAAAAAATCCTATTAACCCCAAAATGCCCAGTGTCAATATAATCATACCTGAAAGATCAAAAAAGGACGATACACCGTATAGAATTGCCAGTAGGGAAAGTGAGTAAATTACAGTTCCCCTTATATCAAAATGTTCACCCCTGGACTCCGCCCATTCTATGTGCAGTTTCCAGAATAAGATGATGAGTAAAAATATTCCCAGGGGAACGTTGAATAAAAAAATACTCCTCCAACCCAGGTTCTCTATGAGGAACCCTCCCAGTATAGGTCCCATGAACAATCCGATGAAAACAGCTGTGACATAAAGTCCCAGGGCCGAACCCCTCTGATCCATGGGGAAAACTGAACTCAAAAGAGCCACCATGGTGGCGAAGATCATGGCACAGCCTAAACCCTGTAGGAAGCTCGTTAAGATTAACATCTCACCGTTAATGGAGAAAGCAGCAAGAAAAGAAGCTATAATGTAAATAAACACTCCCAGTGCAAAAACCTTTCTCCTGCCATATATATCAGCCAATCTTCCGAATGGCAGGACAAAGGCCGCATTGGCCAGTAAAAAAGCAGTGGGTATCCATCCCAATAGGACTATGTTAACCAGGAGATCATGACTGATCACTGGTAAGGCCAGACTTAAGGAAGAACCCATGAAGGGTATTAAAAATGCAGCCAGGGAAACCAGAAGTAAAATGATCCTCTGCAGGGACTTATCCACTATCATAAAATCATCTCTACCTTTATTTCCATTAATTAATAGATGTATAAAGATGATATTTAGTATTTTTCTTTAAATTTAGTGTATTATAATTTTGTGGAGGTATCGATTATATCAATAAAAAAAGATCATCTCTTTATTCTAGCTAAAATCAATCCACTTACCAGTAATATAGAGGCTAAGGCTGATGGTAATAATGGTGTTCCCGTATCTTGTAGGGGTATTTTTGCTCTTGATATAGAGGACTGTCCATTTGTATTTTTCATTTCATGTTGATTATCCTGGGGGTTTACTTCATTATTCATATAGTATAATAGTTCATCAGATGCGTATATGGAAAAATTCTGGGGATAAGGAGTAATAGGGGCGTTTTGGATTATATTCAACACCCTTATTTCACCATCTGCATCTAAACAGGCAGCATAAAGAGAGAATGTTCCCTGGATGTTATTTGACTCAGTTATCACACTTATTCTATAGAGTCCATCATCATAACCACTTATATAGAACATATCCTCTACCATCATATCTTGGTCGATATCTTCCTCCTGATAATCACTATAGGGTATTTGATTTAAATTTTCACTTAAAATATATCCTTCTTGGTTGGTTAATATCAAATCAACGGGACATTGGGCTATTACTGCTAATATATTTTGCAGATTTCCACTGGGAGATCTGTATTCTTTATGTTCACCCACCAAAGTTACCATTCCATTGGTGACCAGTTCCTCAGGATGAACAGCATTTCCCCAATGTTCAGTGTCCAAATTTATATTACCATTGCTGGCCTGCATATAAGCAGCCCAGATGAGTTCACTACAATACCAGCTGTCACTTTCTAATCTTTTATCGGACCATCTCAGTCCCTGAGAAATAATAGCATCTAGGTCATAAGGTTTATTCAGTTGCTTCCAGACGAAGTCTAAAGCTTGATTGATTATGATCTGATCATCGGTTACCCTATATACCGCTACCCAGCTTAGGTTAGGATAGAAGAATTTATCAATGGAATTATAGGTTATTCCCCCTTCCAGAGCTTCGATAACATGGGTGGAATCGACCAGTATAGCGGCATGTGTCCAGCTATCACCGGGTACTGTGGGATTGGGTGGTCTTTCCACCAGGATATCACCGGCTCTTAAAGTGAGATCAATCTCCTTAGAAATTAATTTGACGTTACCTGCGGTGTCAGTAATTTTAAGGATCACCAGGTACATCTGGGGATTGGTGTAGATATGTTCAGCTATCATGCCTGTAGTATTGAAGTTACCATTACCCGTCAAATCCCAAGCATAATTGGAGATATTACCCTGAGAAGAAGATGCATTGAACTTAATAACTCCTCCGATCATGGGTTTTCCCGGGGAATAGGTGAAATTAGCACTTAAATCAGGGTTAGCAGCAGATACACTACCAGATAGTAATAGTAAGCAAAATAAAATTATAATCATATAGATTAAATTTTTAATAAAATAACCCCCGATTTACGATATTTGTTATGATTTTAATGGGGGTTATATTTTATCCAGGACTTAAAAAGAAAATTCATAATATTTATTTTTAAAGGAACATAAGAATCCCAAAATACTAATAATTTCCAGTCTCTCTTTTTTTTATTTATAAAAACCCTATTCGATAAATAAGAGTCATTAAATATACATTAACCAGGGCTATGAATAGGATGAGTGCGGAAACATTACGGGTGGCTGATTTAGATATAATTTTCAGGGATTTCCCACGGTTTAGATAGGATATAATTGCACTTATTAGGGGAATAATAGATAATAAGGCTATTAAATATAGGTTAATTGGAGAGAATATGTTGTTTGGTAGGGCAAGGAAGCACAGACTGGCCAGAATAGCAGCTGCCATAGTTAGAAATAGTGAATTTTCCCGCCCATAACGTACTATGAAGGTCTTTTTACCTCCCTTTAGGTCGGCCTCCCTATCTGGTATCTCCACACTGAGGATGAAAATTAATAAAAATACCATAAGGGGGATGGAAAATATTAAAAAAGGCAAATTAATAGTTCCGGTGACGGCCACGTATCCTAAACCAGGCATTAAAAAGCCTGTTAAGACTGTGGCTATTTCTCCTAAACCACGATATGATAATTTTAGAGGGGGAGCAGTATAGAACCATCCTAATAAATTACCAGAAATTGTTAAAATTAGAAACATAACCGAATTGTAGGTATAACTGAAGCTGATTCCCAGGATTAAGCTGATTATAATCAGGGTTAGGGAGAATTTTCTTGTAAAATTTACTAGTTCTGGATGGTCTAAAAGCACACCACTTCCTCCTGAGAAATTAGTTTTATAAGAGTATCTGTCCACTTCCTGGTCGAAGTATTCGTTACTGTAGTTTACCATTAAATGCGCTGGTAGAAACACAGCATAACCCCATATGAACCTCTCCCAGGAGAATTGATTATATAAAACCACTGCTAGCAAAACTCCTAGAAGGTATAGTAGAAATCCTGCTATTAGGAAGTGTAATCGGCCAAGTTTTATGATTAGCTTTAATTTTTTCAAAATCAATGTGTATCATACTCTCTTAATTTCTAAGATGAAACCATATTAAAGGAATAGATAAACTTTTAACATATATTTTATATAATTCGCTGATTTTATAGATTACCCCCAAAAAAATATTTTTTTATTTCTATATGTAAATGGAATTGTAATAATTTAATAAATTATTTTTACTGGTTTTTTATTGGAGATACTTCATCCGCAGCAGGTTAAAAACCACCACAGCCATAACAAATGTTATACGTAAATAAGGGCTTACTGGTGCAAATAAAGCTATAAAAAGTAATATAACACCTATTAAGGTGTGGGTAAGTAAATTTTTCCAGTCGGTGAGATAATCCTTAAATCCGTTGACAATCCTGTTCATCTGAAAATCATCCTATTTATGATTAATTATAAATTAATATATCTATTTATGATATATTTTATATTGTTATATCTGATTATGATATATAACTATTTAAATATAAGGATCGAAATCTAAAATTTCACATAACCAATTCATAATGTTAAATCTTTGTGAATTCATAAGATAGTGGTAGAGGTGTTTAAATATGGATAAATTTCTTTTAAAAACCTTCATCTTCATACCCTTATTTACCTTGTTAATTTGTGGTGTGGCTCAGGCTTCTAATTCCAACACGAATCAATCAGACTATACAAATTATCAGATAGGAAATCCTGTTTTGGAAGACATATGGGTGGATCCGGTAAATGGTAATGATATGAACACGGGTAATAGTGCAATTAACCCTCTTAAAACATTCAGTGAAGCATGGGATCGTATACCCCAATCTCAGGCACTCACCAACACTGGTTATCGAATAATGTTAATGCCTGGCAATTACAATGAGAATAATATACCAATTAATGGATGGATGGAATCAAGGTACGGAAGTTACAACTGCCCCATCATAATTCAATCAGCATATAATAACCAAAAAGTAACCCTGAAAACCGGTGATATCATCAATTTATACAACTGTAGCTATATTTACTTAATTGACCTAAATTTAACTTCCCAAGCCAATAATGTGCTGCATTTAGAGAAATGTGACCATATATTAATGAAAAATCTTAAAATAACTGGAATGGGAAATAATAATGATTATACATCTCCTCAGGAAGATTTAAAGGTGAACCAGTGCCAGTACATATATTTAGAAGACAGTGACATATCCAATGCATGGAACGTTCCTGCAGATTTTGTAGCTGTAGAATATGGACATATCATAGGAAACCGGATACATCAAGCAGGCGATTGGTGCATCTACCTTAAGGGAGGCTCATCACATTTCATAATATCCGGAAATAAAATATATGATGCTGATAATGGAGGGTTCACCGCAGGCCAGGGGACCGGATTTGAATGGATGGTACCGCCCTATATTCATTACGAGGCTTATGATATTAAATTCGTAAACAACATAATACATGATACTCATGGGGCTGGAATGGGTGTTAACGGCGGATATAATATATTATTAGCCTATAATACTCTTTACCGTGTTGGAAATCGTAGTCATGCCCTGGAATTCGTCCAGGGAATAAGAAGCGGTGGAAATATAACTAAATGTTCCTATTATCTCTCACTTGGAGGATGGGGAACCACAGTACCTGGGGAGGAGCAGAGAATTCCTAATAAAAATGTCTATGTATACAACAACATACTGTATAACCCAGATGGGTATCAGAGCCAATGGAGTCACTTTGCAATAGCTGAACCTTTTATCCCTAAATCAGGTTCCAATATTCCTAATCCCTCACTTTCAGATGAGAATCTCCAGATTAAAGGTAATATAATATGGAACGGACCAACAGATCTACCATTGGGAATAGAAGACATAAATACTTCTTTAAATGCCAGCCAGATACGCAGTCAGAACGCAATAAACACCATCAAACCACAGCTTATCGGCCCTGAAAATGGTAATTACAGACCATTAAATGGGGGGAATATTTATAGTTATACAGCTTATCCTATACCCGACTTCCCAGGCAAAGATTACCCAACCAAACCAATAATCAAACCGGGTGATCTGACTAATATTATAAACACTGATTACGAATTCAACAATAGAGGAGGTACAGATATTCCTGGCGCATACACATCTCAGTTTGTTTTTAGTGAACCTTTAACTGTTAAATCCACCAATCCCTTAGATAATGCCACCGGAGTTCCTACCAACTCATCAGTGACTATAAATTTCAGTAAAAACATTCAACCCGGCAATAATTATAGCGGAATATATATCATCAACCTGACATCTGGTATTAAGGTTCCTATTTCTACTAAAAAAATAAAGGGAAGCATATTAACCCTCATCCACACCAGTCTCTTTAAAAATAATACACCATATAAAGTATTTCTACCAGTCGGAGCGGTTAAAGATCTGCAGGGAAACATTATAAACTCACCTTACACATTGACCTTTACCACTATAGCTGTAGTTAAAGATACCACACCACCCACCATTACATCAACAAACCCCCTTAACGGTGCCACTGGAGTTTCTCTCACCTCATCTATAACCATCACCTTCAGTGAAAACATTTATGCTGGAGCTAATTTTTCAGGAATCTATATAAAAAATCTAAACACCGGTAAAATTGTAGGATTATCATCTAAAACCATAAGTGGTAATACTTTAACCATTAAAATGACCTCCAGTCGTATTAAAAGAAATATTTATCAAATATATATACCTGCCGCTGCGTTAAAAGACGCTGCGGGTAATAATATGATTCTAGCTTACAGTTTTAAGTTTAGAACTGTTTAAAACGTAATGAGAAAACATGCTTTAATTTTTATACTTTACTTTAAAACTGTGTAAAATTTGGTATTTAAAATGAAAATTGGATTTCATCAAAAAAAATCATCATAATATTTTTTTATTTTCCTTTATCAGGTTCAATTATTCTGTTGAGCTCCTGGTTCTTCTTATCTATCTTTTGGAGTGTTTTTTCCAGTTTAATATGCTTATCTTTAGATTGGAGGCCGGCCACTTTACTATCTAATTTACTATCAAGATAAATTATTTTATGCTGGGTATCGGCTGTGTTTTCCTGGATATCCTTTATCTTATCCTGTTGTGTCATTAATAGGATGTTCTTTGACTTAGATTCCAGTTTATTTTCCACGATCTCCTGTTTCTTCTTCTCTGCTTCCTGTGTTAAATATTGGTTAAGGTTCTTAGGCCCTTTACTGGATCTGCGGCGGCGAATTATAAGAGCTAGGATTATAATAATAATTGCAATGACTGCAATTATGATGTAAAGTATATTTTGTTCTATTGCCACCATGGGTATAACCTGTTTAATTATATATTTTGAGGATTATTAAATATTCTTTTATTTTCCAGAGAAAACATTTAGCATTGTTTGCATTACCATTTAATGTATTTAGGATTTTTTTCCTTCCTCTGTGTATTCCTGATAACTTTCCGGATATCTTCTCAGAAGATAATCTTTTAATCCACGATTATGCAGGTCTTCTATTATCTTTTCCATGGATCTTATTTTCTCATTAGCTTTATCTAAATGGTTTTTAGTAATTTCCTGACGATGTTTCAACTTATTATGTTCCTGCTGTAATTTTTCATATTCCTGTAACTTGTTATTGGTTTGTTTAATTTCAAAATCCTGTATCTGTTCTTTTAATAATTTTTTCTCCTTTATTAAATCTTGAAGAATCTCCTGGTTATTATTCAACTGGTCCTTAATAGAATCGATAGATGATTCCTTTTTTTTTAGTTCATATTCCAATTCCTTTATTCTGGATGAATCAACTGCTGGTTTTGAATCTTTCATATTACCATCTATGGAATTTGAATCCTTTAATATTTCATTTTACCCTCATTTAGAATAATAAATTTATTTTATCTGGGGTTAATTTTTTTTTATTAGATTTTGATTCTTAAAAAAATCTAGAAATCTATATTATGTTTCTAATTCATTTAGATTTTTAATCTTTTTATTATAGCTATTTTAATGGGGGATATTTTTTTTTTTTGAACATATTAATAATAGGATTTTTATATAATTTTTTACTAGATGGTTGTTAAACATAAATTTAGGTTCCAGTTATGAATTTTTTTTAACAGTGGCTTTTTTATTATATCATGGTTAATGATTAACTAGCGATTATAAGGAATGGTAATATGGCGGATATTGATCATTATGCGATGGATTTAGACTTAGAAGTTATAAAACCTGAAAGAATAGGAGGTAAAGCATTAAATCTGGCTAAAATGTCATCTGCTGGATTTAATATTCCCCCTGCTTTTGTGGTGTCAGTGGAAGCCTATGATTATTTTATTAAAAAAGAATTAGAAGGAAAAATTTCTGAAATATTAGATTCTATTAATTTTAAACATGAAGATTCACTTAGGGAAGGATGTTCTAAGATAAGAAACATTATAAAATCAGAAGAATTACCAGATGGCTTAGTATATGAATTGAAACAGAAGATAGAAAGGCTTCCAGAGGGTTATTATGCGGTAAGGTCCAGTGCGTTAGCTGAGGATCTGGATGATGCCAGTTTCGCAGGACAACTGGACAGTTTCCTGAATACGAAAAAAGAAGACATAATAGATAGAGTAGTTGACTGCTGGGCTTCATATTGGAATGACCGGGCAGTGAAATACAGGCATGATTCATCAATAGGACATCTTGATACAGAGCTCACCGCGGCGGGTATAGCGGTTATCGTGCAGAAGATGGTGGATGCTACAGTTAGTGGAGTTACCTTCACTGCCAATCCAGTGGATGGTAGTGATGATATTGTGGTGGAGTCCACCTGGGGATTGGGTGAAGCCATAGCTTCAGGTATGGTCACTCCAGATATCTTTGTACTAAAACGAACAGGAAAAGTTATTGTAAAGAATATTAAAACCAAAAAGAAAGGATATTATCTGGTAAATGGTAAGAACCGTCTAACAGATATCGGTCCTCAAAAACAGAACCAGCCCAGTCTGGATATGGAAACACTGGATTTATTACATAAAAAAGCGATAGAATTGGAGGAATTCTTTAATTTAGCCCAGGATATAGAATGGGCAGCAGAATATACGGAAGAAGATGTCCCTATTATATATATACTCCAATCAAGACCGGTCACCACCCTAAATGAGAAGGATGATATACTATGGACCAGGGCCTATGGTGATGAGTACTGGGCCGATGCAACCACACCACTCTTCTACGATGTTATGGGTAAAATGCTCACTGACTATGTGAACCATGAAGGTGCCCGTATAATGGGTTATAAAGAAATCACAGATTCTAAACTATTAAAACTCCATAAATCACGTGTTTACTTTAATAGCTGGGTTTTAGAGAAGGCATTTTCTTACTATCCTAAATTTGCTCGGTCAAAGGAGCTTTTAAACTACTTTCCATTGGATGATCAGCAAAGAATATCAGAGTACCCCTCTATTCTACATAAAACTCTGATCTCCCAGATTTTAATAGCCATCCGCGACCCGGACGGGATGATGCATAAGACGGACAAAGCATACCGCAGATGGGCCGCTGGGTTTATGGAGAAATGTAAAAGATTCGATGAGAAAGATCTTCACTTAATTAGTGATGATGAACTTCTAAACCTCTATGATCATATTGAAACAAGTGGGATCAAACATTATCAGCTCATACGATATGGTATGGTGTCACATTCCATAGCCACTAATCTGATGATCAAAAACTGGCTGGTGGAATGGCTTGATGACCAGGATGGTTCATTATATGCTGGTTTAATCTCTGGTTTAGATGATAATAAAACAGTGGAGATGAACATCAGAATCTCCGATCTGGCAAAGATTGTCAGGGAGGATGAAGATTTAATGGATAAAATAAATTCCTGTGTATATGAGGTTGATGAGATAATATCTTTAAATCCAGAGTTTAAAAAAGAGTTCAACCAATTCATCCATGATTACGGGCACCGATCCAACACAAGGGAAATATTATATCCCCGATGGAGAGAGGATAAAGCATATGTTCTGGGTGTTATTAAACTATTATCCTCATCAGACTTAGATTTAAGAAAAAATGAAAAAGAAAGCCGAGAACACAGATGTAAAACAGAAAAACTGGTAAATAAAAGGATAAGAAAATTAAAAGGAGGTTTAATTAAAGCCAGACTATTTGGGATGGTACTTAATTTAGCACAGACCTATCTTACCTTCCGGGAGAATCAGCGATTCTATTTAGACCATCTTCTCTTCAGACAAAGGCTTATGCTCCTTGACATGGGAAGAAGATTAAAAGAGGCAGATATAATCGATGAAATGGATGATGTATTCTTCCTTTACGAGGAAGAACTGTTCCAATTATTTAAGGAAAAATCCCTTAATGATTTTAATGTTAGAGAAGAAATTTTAGAAAGAAAAAAGGAATTTTACAAGTACCGTTCATCATTACCACCTAAATTCATTAAAAATGGGATAGAATTTGATGATACCATAACCGAATATCATGAAGATGCAGTATACGGTGCAGCGGCAAGTCCTGGAACGTTCCATGGCCTGGCTCGGGTAGTGGAATCCATAGAAGAATTATCCCTACTGGAGAATGATGAAATATTAATAACCAGCAACACAGACCCGGCATGGACTGCAGTATTTTCCAAGATAGGAGGTCTGATCACAGAAACCGGGGGAATTTTATCTCATGGAGCTGTTATATCCAGAGAATACCGGATACCCGCTGTAACAGCAGTTAAAGGAGCTACTAAACAGTTTAAAACAGGTGATATTCTGCTGGTGGATGGGAATGAAGGTGTGGTTTATAAGAAAGGAGCATTTAATCAAGATTCCCCTTGAATTATAAGGAATTATGATTTATTTAGATAAAAAAATAAGTGATTATCATGAACGTTAACCTAGAAGAGCTGAAGGAACATGAAGACTGGAATGAAAGTTACTATTTCAATTTCCATGATATTAGAAATGACCTAACCAGTTTTATGCGTATTGGAAATAAGAAGAATAAAAATGAGAAGATGATGTTCTTCTATTTAATGTCACCTAATTTAACTGCAGGTATTAAATTAGAAACAACCTGTGACGATGATCCCTGGAGCAACTCTGGTTTGCATTTCCAGGAAAATGAACCCGGAATATGGGAGCTTAAATATGAAGGACCCATCCTGGATCCTATAAAAAAAGAGAAATATCAGGTTAAGATGGAAGTGACCTGGGCAGCCCTAAACCCCCTCATGGATTTCATAGAATGTGTGGATGAAAAAGAAACAGAGATGTCATCCAATGTAGCATCCGAGCATTACGAGCAGTTCGGAATAGCCCGTGGAAGGGTGGAAATTGATGGTGAAATAATTATGATTGATGCTATGGGTGAGAGGGATAAGAGCATCGGTGTGAGGGAATGGGGATCACCGAAGATGTGGATGTGGATCAACAGTGCCTTCTCCCAGGATGATGCCTTCAACATCACCAAACTCTCTGTTGAGGAAGGAGATATCTATGCAGGATATTTCTATACCGAGGGAACTAATCAGCCACTGGTCAAATCAAAAATAGACCTAAAATTCCAGAAAGGTTTCCCATCTGATTTTAAAATGGTCCTATATGATAAAAGAGGTAAGGAATATGAAGTTGATGGAGAAGTGGTCAGGTTTGGAATGATACCCGTTGACGGGGAAATGATGCTCATAGAAACTCTGTCCAAATACCACTGGGAAGATAAGGAAGGTTACGGTATAGCGGAGTTCCTAGTACCTAAAATATAAAAAAAGAAGGAAATAATACTTTAAAAAAATTTTTTTCCTAAAAATATAAAAAATGATTTAATTAATTCCTTTAAAAAATTGTTTTTCTTAAAATACCAATCCCACCATGATGATGGGCAGAATCACATGTAATATGATATCCGCTGAGAAATGGGCTATAATAGCCGATTCTAATCCTTTCTTCCAATAAAGCCAGCCGAAAATAATCCCACCAACTGCGTTAAGGAGGATTACCCGTACAATTATGATGGATGTTAAGGTGGTTGTTATGGATACTGCTGGTAAATGGCCTAAACCAAATATAACAGCGGTTAAAATGATGGCTAACCAAACACTAGCAATGATTGGTTTGCCATCTGCTGATTTTTTAATTTTAAAGAATATCCACACAATTAAACTCATAAGGAATAATCTTAAAAGGACCTCTTCATTTATCCCACCATAAAATGAGGCCAGCAAACCCTGCCATGCAGGGGGATACGCTTGTGTTACCGATGCAATGCTTATGGTCAGTCCGGCTAAAGAGAATAGATAATCCAATCCAATAATCAGAATTCCGGCTAAGATTCCCATACCAACTGATAATCCCAGTATTGATTTTAGATAACCTTTTACTTCCCTGCCTTCCAGCCATCCCTCCAAAACAGGTAATTTCAAACCCACTTTACCTGCGAGTTTAAGGCCTAAGAATATGGCCACTGAGAAGATAATCATATTTTGAACTGCCTGTATGATTAACAATAGATAAAGTGGTATGGGCAGATTCTGTGGCACACCACCCTGCAGGGTAAAACTATAGGGTAATATGGTTAAAAATCCAAAAAGACAGGCTAATAATAAAATTATGAACATTTTCCAGAAAGTTTTCATTTTTTTTCTCCTTATAAAAATTTTTTTTCATCGACCATTATCAACGTTATGCTAAATATGATAAATTTCATTAACCCTTTACTCTTAATATATTATCAGATTTAATTAGATATATTTTATCATAATATTAAAGCTGGAATTATTGTTATATGGTGGACTAAAATGGAACGGAACTATAAAATAATCTTTGAAGCCGTTTTATCAATTTTAATATTAATCGGACTCGTAATTTTAGGTTTAGAAACTATTGGATTTTTGGTGGGTATAAAGAACAGTACATTGTATAGTTACGGATTCTTGGATCTGTTATTGGGTGTATTGATATTAATTGATTTCTTCCTGTTTAAACTGCGAAGAGAGAACTATGGGGAGATCATATTTAAAAACTGGTTTTATATTGTTGCCGGAATACCCATATTCTTCATATGTTTCAATATCTTCCAATTATACGGTGATTCATTAATAATAGGATTGATCGGGATAATCAGGATCTACGCCCTAATCAAAGTTTTACTTTTAACCAGCCGTGAAGTGCGCCGGTATCCCCAGAAAACCAAACTGGATTATGCCACGGTTATCCTCTTTCTAGTCCTGATAATAGGTTCCACCCTTTTTTTAATAGTGGAGAAGGGAGTGAACCCGGAAGTTCCTAATTTTGAATCTGCCATCTGGTATGCTCTGGTATCCATGACCACCACCGGATATGGGGATATAGTACCAGTCACATTACTGGGGCAGGTAATAGGTGTCATATTCATATTCACGGGTATGGCCTATGTGAGTCTAACCACCGCCACATTAGCCTATTCCTTCATAGACCTTTTTAGACAGGAAAGCCAGAAGGCACAGGAAAAATCAAATAACCGATTCCAGAAAACATCAGAAAAATTAAACGATTCCTTAAAAACACATGATGAGAAAATAGACAAAGTACTAAAGAGAATGGAAGAAATCGAGAAGAAAATGGAAGGAAAAAAATAATTAAATTTAAAAGACTTGGAAGAATAAAAAAAATTTAAAAAAAAACTGCAGAAGAAAAAAAAGACCTTAATACCCAGGTTACCATCCAAGCCAATAATTACAACTGTTCTGTGAAAATGGCCATGTTTCAAATAAAAAAAAAGAATCCCGCATCAAACAGTTGATCTGTGAAAACTGTGGGAAAACCCTTTAAAACCAATGTTAATACTGGTTTATGTTTTTGAATGTCTAAAAATAGATAGAATTAATTTTTCTGATTTTTATTTTTTTAAACTTAATAAATATAAAAAGTGTAAGCTACTGCAAGGTGCAGATGTATATAATTATAATATCCATCATATTTTCTAGAAAAAAATAATAATCATTCTATTTAAAGATAATATCAGTGAAATAAAGAGGATCTAGGATGGTATTAGCATCTGTAGTTATTGTTGAAGATGAGATGGTCACCGCTCTTGATCTGGAGAAAAAACTCCAAAAACTCGGTTACACAGTATCGGCCATTGCCAGGACTGGAGAAGAAGCAGTTAACACCGTCGCTGAGATCAGACCAGACCTGGTACTCATGGATATAGTTTTAAAGGGGAAGATGGACGGGATACGGGCAGCAGAGATGATCAGTTCCCTGGATATACCAGTAATATTTTTAACAGCATATTCAGATGATGAAACGCTGCAAAGAGCTAAGAAAGCCTCACCCTATGGTTATATAATCAAACCTTATCCTGATAAAGAACTCCAATTAACTATGGAGACAGCCAGAGGCAAACATGCCGAGTATCGTGATAAAATAGAAAAGATACATTACAAAGATATAATGCCCCTGGTTATTCAGGAGGAAGAAGATACCTGGGAAGAACGCAAAAAGATTCTTGTAGTGGAAGATCAGATAATCACCGCCATGGACCTCGCTAACCAATTGGAAAGGAAAGGATACCTGGTTGTGGATACAGTGGCCACGGGTAAAGAGGCTATAGAGAAGGCTCAATTGTTCCGTCCTGATTTAGTGTTGATGGATATAAAGTTAACTGGTGCAATGGACGGTATTGAGGTGGCCAAGAGAATAGAAGACCTTGACATACCAATAGTATATCTCAGCGCTTACACTGATAAATTGACAGTAGAGAGGGCTGAGAAAACGTATCCCTATGGTTTCCTGCCTAAACCATATCAGATTGATGAATTATATAGCACCATAGAAACAGCCCTGCAACAGCACCGGTCTGAAGCTTACAAGATTGAAAAAATTGAAGAGAAAATAATCATCAAAGAGAAGGAATTGAAGATAGAAAAAACAGCAGTCTTCTTCATAATAGCTCTTATTTCCTCCATGGTGGTGTATGGAGTTGTCATGCGAAGTATGACTTGGTTGATGTACCTCCTATTTATACCTGCTATTTACAACTTATTTATTGTAACTATAAGCTTAAAAAAACCATTACCACCAGGAAATAAGGATAAACCTTTTATCAGCATTTTGATACCAGCGCATAATGAGGAGTTCACCATAGAAAGATGCGTACGCAGCCTATCTCGGCAGGAATATTATAAGAATGATCAGCGTAACTATGAGATAATCGTGATCAACGACGGATCAAGTGATCAAACAGGACCGGTGCTTAGTAAATTAAGGAAAGAATTAGATTTTTTACGTATCATAACCCGTAAACCTCCAAGGGCGGGTAAAGGTAAAGGATACGTGCTGAACGATGGTCTGAGAATATGTAAAGGTGATGTTATAGCTGTGTTCGATGCTGATGCTCGAATCGAACCAGATTTCCTTGATAAGATCATTCCCTACCTTGATGAGGAAGAAGTGGCAGGAGTACAGGCCCGGGTTAGAATGTATAATGCAGATCGTAATCTTTTGACCAGAATGCAGGAAGTTGAGTTCTCTATTTTTGGAAATGTTATTCTAAGAGCACGGGATATTATGGGCAAATCCGGATTTTTGGGGGGTAATGGGCAGTTGACCCTGAGAAAGTATATGGAGGATATTGAAGGTTGGGATGGTTTTGCAGTTACCGAAGACCTTAACATGAGTATAAAATTAATGTTAAGAGGTAAAAAGATACGTTACTGTCCTGAAGCCGTGGTTTGGCAGGAAGCTGTTCCCTACTGGAAACCTTTCTTCCGACAGAGAGTTAGATGGGCCACTGGTAATCTGGAAACCCTCTTCGTTTACTTGGCACCGATCATCGATTCAAAAAATCCATTGTATAAGAAAATAGACACCATACAATATCTGGTTTTCCTTCTGTTCACAGCGTTCGTTATGTTAGGTTATGTGGTGCTCATATTAAATCTGGGAAATGTTTATCGTTTCGAGATGGAAGCACCGGTTATAATTGGACTAATATCCACGGCCGCCTTCTTCCCTGGAGTATTACTAGGGATTCGCCGGGATAAAGTGGGTGTTTTCAGATCTGTAATCAGAGCTGTGGAATACTGGGCTTACTGCCTCTACCTCATACCATTATTCTTTGCAGCGTTCATCCATATGATCACCCGTAAAGAACGAAGCTGGGCTAAAACACAGCATACCGGAAGTTGAATTAAATATCTCTAATAATAAATAAATTAATTGATACAGTATTTAATTTAATTAAAACAGATTCATTATTTAAATATTAGGGTGAAAGTTGTCCCCGGACTTCTTTCCAGTTCCAGTTTACCGTCTATCTGCATGGTTAAATTATTTACCAGTTGCAAACCTAATGAATTGGTGCTTTCGTAATCTAAATCTTCGGGGAAGCCTATTCCATCATCACTTATTTTTAATATGATATCATCATCTTCCCTAAATAATATTATATTGATTTTCCCCTTTCTATCATCTGGGAAGGCATACTTCATGCTATTGGTAACCAGTTCATTCACGATTAGTCCCAAAGGTACTACGGTGTTGATATCGATCTTCACATTTTCTACTTTAAGATCCAGTTTAATCCGTTCAGTATCTGAGATCATACTATTGTAAAGTTCTCCACTTAAACTTCGTATGTATTCTCCTAAATCTATGTTCTTCAGGTCGGTGGATTGGTATAATCTTTCATGGATCAGTGCCATGGTTTTTGCTCTGTTCTGGCTTTCTAGGAAAATATCTATAGCTTCTTGATCTTCGATGTATTCTGATTGGAGGTTAAGTAAACTGGAAATGATGGTGAGATTGTTCTTAACCCTATGATGGATCTCCTTAAGGAGTATCTCTTTTTCTTCAAGGGATTTTTTTAATTCTTTTTCTGTTCTTTTTAAATCTGTAATATCCCTAATAGCTTCTATCGCACCTATATACTTACCTTTACTATCTTCTAATGGCACAGCTTTGACCCATGCGGTTCTGGGTTCTCCTTTAATGTATACTTCAGTCTCCGCAGTTAAAACTTTACCTTTCCTATGGAAGTGAGGATATTTTTTACTTATTTCAAGGTCTGAAGATGTGACCATATCTATTAACATAGGCTGGCGTTTTCCGTAAAAATGTAATGCATATTCATAGTTATCTTTACCAAGGATATCCTCTGGATTGATCTGGGTCATTTCATTTATGGCCCGGTTCCAGGATATTACCCTACCCTTATCATCTATGGTGAAGGTAGCATCAGGAAGGAAGTCAATTATATCGGCTAATCGTTGATCAGCTTCTTTTAAGGCCTCTTCTGCCATTTTTTGCTCGGTTATATCCTGATTTACCCCTTTGGTTCCTAGTTTTTTCCCTTTATCATCGGTTCTTATACGTATACGGACCAGTATGTATCTTTTTTCCCCGTCTGCTCTGATTATGCTGTGCCCTATCGTACTGGAAAAATTAGGATCATCTGTTTCTAAGGCCTTAGCCACTTCCGCCCCTACTATGGCCTGTTCTTCAGGAGGAACGAATCGGTTTGCATAATCTATTGGGGACATCTGATAACCTCCCTGTTCTTCTGCTGTGGTTCCGTAGAGGGAATAGAACTGATCATCGAAGGTGAAAAGATCCTTTTGTGAATCAAATTCCCAGTAAACCAGTTTAGCTATTTCCATACCCATCTTAAGCCGATCTTCACTCCATCTGAGTTCCTCTTTAACATTTTTCTTGTAAAGAGCCATTTCTATGGCAAATTTAAGTTCTGTTTCATCGTATGGTTTAACAATAAATCCATATGGTTCAGTGGCTGTTGCTTTCTTGATAATGGACTCATCAGCATATGCTGTTATGAATATTACTGGTATGTCCAGGTGTTTGATCTGGGAGGCTACATCGATACCATCCATTTCACCTGGCAAAACCACGTCCATTAAGACCAGATCAGGTCGGATCTCCTGTATTTTATCTAGAGCTTCTGGTCCGTTTGAAGATATGAAAGGAACTTGATAGTTAAATGATTCTAAGCTTTGTTTAATATTCATAGCTTCGATGGTCTGGTCTTCGACTAAGATAATTCTAATATCAGCCATATTCATCAACCATAACTTTACTGTTGATATAAAATTATATTCACAATACATTAATAATTTATAATTATAATGTGAAATAAATCACTACAAAATTTAATAATACAAATAAAAATAGAAATATCCTAATTATAAATTCAAAATATCCTTCTTCTTAGACCTGAATTCCTCATCCGTAATAAAACCCCGGTCCTTAAGATCTTCCAACTTTTCTAACCTTTCCCTATCTTGTAAACCTAGTTTAGAATTTTCAATAGTATAACCACATCTGGTGCAGTATTTAGCATTCATCAAAAGAGGATAAGAACACTGCGGACATTTCTTAATATCAAATCCGCATTGTTGGCAGAAATTATCACCCGGTTGGATGGTATGAGAACATCGGGGGCAGTATAAATTCTCTATTAGGTTTGTTTTTTGAATTTTAGTATAAGCTATATCTGTTTCTTCATTTTTTTTAGATCTGGTGTGGTGAATCTATAAGATTTATTAATCAAAGATCGTTTCTCCAGGTGAAACTTACTTTTAAGTGTTACCTGTGCGGTATATCGTACTTGTGAATTTTTATCTCTTAATAATTTAGTTATAGGATCCACCGACTGCGGATGACCGATTTCACCCAGGGCAATAATGGCTGAACGACGAACCCTGCTACTATTATCTTTCAAGGTTTTGATTAAAGGCCTTAACGCTCGGATATCACCAATCTTACCTAATGCCAGGGCTGATCGAGATCTAACCTTCTTCTCCCTATCCCTTAAAGATCTTATAAGGCTGGGCACTGCATTTTCATCATTTACATAAATCAATGCGTAGGCGGCTCTCCTTCTAACGTATTTATCTGTATCTTTTAATAGTCTGGTTAAGGGTAAAATAGCTTTAGGATCAGCCATCTTCCCCAGCACATCACATGCTTTCCTCCTTAATACACCATCTTTACTCCGGGAAGTTTTTAAAACTGCATCAAAAGCTACTTCACCTAATTTAGCTAAGGTTTCAACTGCATGATTTCTAACTTCACTATCTGGATGGTTCAACATATTTATCAATGGATTTACAGCTGGTAATCCTATTGAAAGGCATTTATCCCATTCTCCCCTTGATATATAATACCTCGCCCCAATCTCTTCCTCAGGAGGAATCCAATCAATTTTATCCAGAGCTAATTTAGCTTTAGTTCTAACGGTTACATTATCATCCTTCAATGATTCTATTAAAGGCTCCACCGCCTGAGGATCTCCTATTTTACCCAGTGCTTCAGCGGTGCGTATTCGTACTTTCACCTCCGGATCATTTAGAGCTTTTATCAGGGACGGAACGGCACTGGAATCTCCTATACGTGTAAGGGCTTTGGCTGCTCTTCTCCTAACATAACGGTCCGGATCATTTAATAATCTAATCAAAAACTTAATTGCTTCTTTATTACCCATCTTACCCAGTATATCACAACACTTCCTCCTAACCACCTCATCATTACTCTGAGAAGCTTTAAGCACAGGTTCGAAGGCAGGTTGGCCTATTTTCACCAGTACTTCCACAGCGTAGTTACGCATAAGACTGTAAGGGTTGTTTAAAGAGTTGATCAAGTTGAGGATGATCTGATCCAGGCTGTTACTGTAATTTTTATCCTCTGAGAATTTACTCCATCCCCCATAATCAGTATCGTAGATGGTTCGCTTTTCCTGATCTATAAGTAAATGGTATGCTTCGTTTATCTCCCTGAATTTTCGTGGACAATCAGGGTCATCACATACATCGGGGTGATACATTTTAGCTAGAGTTCTATAGGCTTTTTTAATCTCCTGGGGAGATGCATCATTTTCCACTCCTAGAATCTTATAGTATCCAAAATTATCAGACATAAAAATCAGTTAAGTAATTATCTCCCCAGAATTGATGCGTTTAGCCGTGTTATATGCATCAAAGATAGCATAGATCCAGATGATTATCCAAAAAACAAAACCTATCAAAATAATCATTAAAATTCCAGATATGACAGCTCCAACCAGTAGCAACAATCCCTTAGCGATCTGTCCATTATAGATCTGTCCTAAACCCACTACCAGAAATGAAAAAACAGCTGCTAAACCAGGGTTTTTAATTTCTTTTACTTCTTTCTGGATGATCAACTGCTTTACACCACAATCAGGACAGAATTCAGCGTCATCTTCAATTAAAATTCCACAGTTAGCACAATACTTGGTTGTATCTGTCAAATTAATCACTTCCATAAGATATGGAGTTATTGTATCCATCAACTAATTATAAAATTTAGTTTTAGATGGTTTCCTTATGTTCCAGTTTACCGCCGCATTGGCATTCTTCGAAATCCTCTAATGATTCACCGGCTTCTAACTCATAGTAGCCTCCGCAATTACCACAGACCAGATATCCTGGATGCATATCCTTTTTAAATTTTGGTTTTATTCTAGCTTTATCTGATTTGTCACGGCTCTTCCTGGACTCACCACTGGTATCTAAGGATGATGCTGCTTTATTTAATATACCATCCAGTCCTTTCATGATGTCTTTACCGGTGTTAACCATGGAATCTACGATGGGTTCCCCTTCAGATTTAGGTTCTTCTCTAACCTCTTCATCAGAATTTTGACTTGTTTTTTCTTTTGATACTACCTCTGCCCCGCAGGCAGTACAGTATTTAAGTCCTGGTTCCAATTTAACAAAACAAACAGGGCAAGAAGCAATGTTGTTATCTTTTATTTTAGCACCGCATCCAGTGCAGAATTTAATACCAACCTCAACCTCCCGGTTACAGTTGCTACAGATAACCGTCTCTATTACAGCTTCTTCTATTAATATGGGCTTACCACATTCCATACAAAACTTATTGGTAGCTGCATTCTCAGATTTACATTCGCGGCAAATAATAATATCCTCTTCAGTATCATTTAATTCCATAACTATCCCCTGATTAGATAATATGGTTAACTCCAATATATTTTTTATTATAATATGAGTTCTTATAGGAAATATTTTTGATAGTACCATCAACTGCGGTTCATCCTTTTTTTTAAATTTAAGGATTTATACTAGGTTAATAATACGAATTTAGAAAGTAGGGAAAGAAATTATGTGAATATGTTGATTATTAAATAAAAATTCAAAAATTTTACTTCGTTTAACGACACTATAACGAAGTTATATCAATTAACCGTAACACAGAGAAGCTCTTAATTAGCGTATGAGGCTGTTATATTTGTTAATATAGTTTAGTTCATTAAGCTTCATCTATATCAAAAATACACTGAAAAAAGAAAAATATAAATATAATTAAGTGTATATAAATTATTCCCCACAAATTTTATGAAGTGTTGGACCACTTCTTAAAAAACTTCTCCCAGGATTCAAAATGGTAGATTTCAACTCTTACCCCTAATATTTGTTTTTCTCTACCTTTCCTGGGAGCCCCACTCTTATGAACTTTTTTTAATATCCTGTTTTCTACAATTTACGATCATTTTATTTTATTCTACATTGATGATCTTCTTTTTATATCCTGTTTTCTACATTGATGATCTTCTTTTTATAGATCTGGTCTTACACTTCATGATCTTATTCTGGCTAATCGATTCGTTTTCACTTAATCCTGTATCACTCCATCCCTGATCCTTAAGATCCTGGTGTCCTTGGTGGTTTCCTTATCATGGGTGACCATGATCACCGTGTTACCCTCAGAGTTAACCTCATGTAAAACTTTAATTATATTGGCTGAAGCATCTGAATCCAGGTTACCGGTGGGTTCATCTGCTAATATGAACTGGGGATGATTCACCAGGGCCCGGGCTATAGCTACTCGCTGTCTTTCTCCCCCGGAAAGTTTAGTTGGTAAATAGTTCATCCGATCACCTAGGCCAACCTGTTCCAATGCTTCCTCTGCCCTTTTTATCCTTTTTGTTTTCTTGGGTTTTTCTTTCCCCGGGAGGTTGCGCATGGGAAACTCCACATTATCCCTTACTGATAAAGCAGGTAGTAAGTTGAATGTTTGGAATATGAATCCTATTTCCTCAGCCCGCATACGGGTTAACTCTTTATCGCTCATATCTGAGGTTTTCTTACCTCCGATGTACAGTTCACCCTTTGTAGGGGTGTCCAGACATCCGATCATATTGAGTAGTGTGGATTTCCCCGAACCAGAGGGTCCCATGATACTGACAAATTCTCCCTTATCCACGGTTATATTGAGACCCCGGAGGGCGTGTACTTCCGTAACATCTAATTTATAGGTTTTCCAGAGTTCCACTCCTTTAATTAAACCGTCCATAATATTAACTCCCTTGTGATTTATTCATATCTTAAAGCCTCTATGGGGCTGATGCGGTTGGCCAGATAGGCCGGCAGTAAACCGGAGAACGTTCCGATGATGAAGATGATCACCAATAACTGGACCAGTACCAGGGGTGGTATGTAGAAGCTGAGGAAATTAATCTCACTGTAACCCATTAATAATCCCATGAGATTGTATACTGGGCTGATGAGTATTATGCCAATGATACCTCCGATGACGCTCATGATCAGTGATTCATAGATGATCAGTTTCATGATGGATCTTTTCCTGGTTCCTATAGCCCGCATGGTACCTATCTCCTTGGTTTTCTCCTTCACGGTCATCATCATCACGTTCATGATGAACACGATGGATACGATGAAGATGAAGGCGTTGATCATGTTCATGAATATTCTAATTTGGCTGAGGTTTTTATCAATGGTCTTCTCAGCATCCTGTTCTGATAGTATGCTGTACTTAGGATAGGCATCCTGTAGACTGGTCTCCGCACTCTGTATGGTGTAATTGGAACTGGGTATTATGATCACCGTGGAGATCAGATTGGGCATGCTGCTTACATTCTGTGCTTTATTCAGGGTCATGATCATGGCGAAGTCTATGCTTAACGGCCAGCCGGTTCCTACCTTATTCAGTATCCCTATAACCTTATACTGATTATCGTTTACGGTGATAGTCTCACCAACACTGGCATTATATTTAATAGCAGCTTCACTTCCCAGTATAACCGCATTCTCCACCTCTCCGGTTAGGGTGCTTTTTCCATTTACAGTGGCATTCTGGATGAATGCCTGCTCCTTACCCGGGGTTAAACCAACCACCACAATGGAAAAACCACTATCTGTCTGCGTACCTTCTAAAGCAGAGAACAAGGCCTTAGTACTTTTATCCCGATTAACTTCACTACGATTCAATACCTGGTCACCCAGTTCTTCATTGAGTATGCTTCCGTAGGGTGGGAATCCTGTGCCGTTTTTTTCGAAATATAACTTACCATTAACCGTTCCCAGGTCTCCTTTAAGACCGTTTTCCATCTCATACAAAACGTTGTTCACTGTACCGATTAGCAAAACGCAAACCATTACTCCGATGATGCACATCAAAGCCCGGCTTTTCTTTGCTTTAAAATCCTTAAAGGCTATATCTAACATTTACTCCCTCTTATAAGTTGGTGATGACTATATAAAATTCAATATCCATGATTAAACGTTACGGTTATTTAAAGCTTCCTATAATCTATTTCTTAAATTTTAAGAAATTAATTGAATCTATATTTATGAAATTTTAAAATTCTATTTGAATAAACTAATACATCAAGTATGAATTTTAAAAATAAAAAAAGAAAAAAGTGATAAGGGAATAAAAAACTAATATGGGGTTTTTCTATGGTTTTAAGGTTCTAGTGGTTCACTTACCCAATGTTTTCTTTCTATTTTATTAGGTTCATTGTTGATTTCGTTTTGTGCAGTTCGTGTTATGGTTATTTCATAGATTTGACTATGTTTTAATGGTTCTAACTCCAGTTTTAATTGGGGATATTGGTATTTAATGATGTTTTTGTTGCTTAGATCCCATATACCAGTTGCTGGGTCGTAGCTTGAATCTTGGTCTATCCAGTCTTTCCCGTTCCAGCATACTGAGTGACTCATATATACACTGTCTTCAGGTAGGGGTATGGATATTTTTAGTCCGGTTGCCATGTTTGGGCCGGTGTTGATTGCTCTTAGTAAATATTGCAGGGTATCTGTTTCTGGTGAATACTTTGCTCCGAGCATCATTCTCACATTCGCCATTTTAACATCTGCATTCTGGATGATGATGGTGGCGCTTACTTTTTGTTTTCCAGCAGTGGCGTATACAACACCTGGTTTTTGTACATCCCCAACTTTTATGGGTAAAAAGGTGGTGGTGGCTATGCCTGCGGTGGTGGTGGTGTTTCTTAATTGCATACTTCCCTTATATGAACTGAATTTAACTTCTACACCATCAGGTACATGCATCCAATCAACAGGGACATATGTATTTTCTCCTGCTGAGTTTATTCTAAATGATGCTGTTACGTTTGATGTTCCATTTATTCCTATGGTTGATGGATCTACGGTTATTGTTAGTTTAAGATAGGGGTTGTAGTATTTGGTGATGTCATCTTTACCTTTCACCAGATTAGCCAGTTCACCGTTGTCGTTGTTGGTTCCCCACCAGTTATTTTTCAGATCAGTATCAGTGGATTTATATTCTTTCAGGTAAACTTGTTCATCGTACCAGATGACATCTTTATCTTTGTTTAGATACATTGTTCTATTGTCTTCAAAGCTGCAGAAATTTATTTTGACCTGTTTTTCACAATCTGAGTAGATAGCATTTCCTTTTCCATGAGAAATATCTTTACCTTCAGGGCCGTTAATAAGATCACTGCCCGCTCTATTATGACTTATTTCACTCTCTGTGATGTTTAATATTCCTTTATTGTATATAGCCCCTCCATTTCCTCCGGAGTGTTTGTAACCAGCCATTCCTGCTTTATTTTCATTTAGTTTTGAATTTGTAATGGTTAATTGTCCATCACCATCGTTGTATATGGCACCGCCGTTTCCGCCGTTTCCATCATATGCAGATTGACCATCTTGTGTAACTGTACCTGATTGACCTGCTCTGTTTTTTTCTAACTGTGTTCCGGTTATTTTTAGTATACCATCGTTGTATATGGCACCGCCGTTTCCACCATCACCGGAGGTTGTATTACAGGTGTTATCTCTTTTCCCGCCTTCACCTGCTTTGTTATTGTTTATTGTGCAGTTGGTGATGGTTAATTGTGCGTTTTTGTTGTTGTATATGGCTCCACCATGTCCTCCGTGAGCGCCGGGATGAACATCACTACTGTGACCTCCTTTTCCAGCTGTATTTTCATAAATATTGCTGTTCTGAAGTTTTAGAATTCCGGAGTTATATATGGCTCCGCCATAACCTCCATGTTCTGCTGAACCCCTGTCCATTAGATGGGAGCATGCATTTCCACCATTTCCTGTTCGGTTATTGTATATTTCACAATTATTTATGGTTATATTCCCATTGCTGGTGTTGTATATTGCTCCACCATTACCACCGGGATTTGCATCATCACTTTTATTGGCATTTCTTCCATTGGGGGTGGTGTTGTTGTATAGTTTGCATGATGTAAGAGTTAAGGTACCGTCGTTATATATTCCTCCCCCATCTGGTTTCCCGATACCTCTAGTTATGGATAAGTTTTGTATGGTAACGGTTTTTCCAGAATAGATGTAAAAAACCCGGTTATTGTTTTTCCCATCTAAGATGGTACTATCTTCTCCAGCTCCGGTGATGGTTAAACTTTTTTGCACCATAATCACATTTTCCTGGTAGGTTCCAGCTGAAAGATTCACTGTTCCCCCGTCTGCAACGATATTTACTCCTTTGGTTATGGTTTTAAAAGGATTATCCGGACTGGTTCCATTATTGGTATCGTTTCCCGTTACTGGATTTACATAAACAGTTGATGGTGAAGATTCTAGTGCATAATTTGCAATTGAAGAATCTTCCATGTTTTGATCATTATCTGCTCCGTAAGCTGAGCTTGCTAAAATTAATACAAAAAAAACTAAAGCTGTTATAAAAATCAGTTTATTTTTCAATTCACCCACATCCTATTTTATGATATAAAATTAGTCTATTAAGAAATGGTATAAATTTTTTGATTATAAAATGGTGATATTTGACTAATTTCTTTAAATATAATGGTTCATTTGTAGATTATTTTTAATAATACATTTGTTAGAAAAGGCAAAAAAAGAAAAGAAGAACATTTAACAACAGGTTAAAGTTCTAATGGGGGTGTGGAATATTATTTGATTCAGTCCCTGAATTTTCCAAGATTATTCCTGTTTAGGGTTGTGATTTTCAAAGATCTCTGGTCTTAATGTGATTTATTGGTTTTTCTTTGAACTATTTTGGAATGGTATTTTTTCCTTTGGTATTGATGATATAACTATTGGAATTTAATCCAATGCAATCTTTAGTATGTGGATGTTGTTGAATTTTCGATTTTTTGAATGTTTAGATGCTGTTTAGATGTAATTAGTTTATTTAAATTTTTTTTGTAATTTATTGTTCTAAGTTTAGTGTATGGGGTTTTAAGTGTGACTTTAGGGATGTAATTTTCATTACATGTCACCCTATGGTATAGTCAGCTCACCCCCTAGTGGTGATGGTTTCTATAGTTTTTAAGTTTGTTATGTTTAATCCGAGAGCATTTGAGAACTAATTTTTTTTAAAAACTAGTGAGAAAAAAATTAATTTTTTTAAAAACTAGATGAGAACTAATTTTAATTTTAAAACTGAGTGAGAAATAATTTAATATTAAAAAATTAAGTTAGTAAATAGTAACATTTATTAATGGGTTTTTATATAATAATCATTGGGGGGTGTTACTTTCTATGAGGAATGTGGAAATTGTAGAAAATGAAACACTAGCAGGTATGGGTAGTTTAATAATGGGGATAATCTTTGCAATATCTTTGATCCTTAAATTTATCGGAGTATATGAAACATTTGGTATACAAGGATTACTAATACTACCAGCAGGAATGTTCATTATCTTCACAGCCACCTATCTTTACTATTTTATTAAAAATAAAAGATAATTCATCGTACATCCTAGTAAATATCAACTAAGCCTCTCTTTAATAATAATCATAGATGGTGATGTTCCATTCCAAGAACTTTGTGTAATTAGATTGAAATTATTATTTAAAGGTTAAAAACAGTATTTGTTATACCCATAAAACAATTTATTTTAGAAGCATAAAAACTCTTAGAAATTCATCAACACATAAATTAAGAAATAATTACATATAGATAACTGAGTTAAAAAGTGATAAGATAATAAACCATATTCTAAACAGTATATCCATTAAATCTACATTATAGGGGGTTAAAGTCTGATGGAAGATATTGGTGAGAATATAAAATTCATTAAAGAAGATGAAGAGGTCTTACTAAAACTCAATCATAAAAATTCAGCTATTTTCTTCTCTATCCTATTAACCGCCCGGGGAATGGACTTCCGCTATATTTCAGTCTATGATGAGGATGATTCCTTCTATGATCCTGATGAAGAAGAGGAAGTTGAATATCTATTCTGGATAGGAAAGGACGCCTGGAAGGATCTCAAAGGTGATATTTGCTGGGAAAAAGAGTAGCCACTTGGAAAATATATAAAAAGTACTTATTAACCTAAATACAATATTTAAACTATGATACATTAATTTTTTATTAAAAACTATCCCTTGCTTATTTCTTTTTCAGTTGGAAGCTAAACTCCTTCAGACTGAGTGAAAATTTCCAGTTAGCGTATTCCACGATCTCCATCATATTATGATTTTTCAATGCAGGTGTTATCTCGGGTTTAACCGGGATTCTTAGATCACACCTCCTCATATCACTGCTGTAGAAATTATCTCTCCGCTTCTTAAGATTCTCATCAATGGCGGATACGTAATGATAAGAATCAGTTACTATTCCCTCATCGAAGATATGTTCTAATTTTTCTACAATGTTAATGATCACCCCTAAAGCTAAGTTAAGCTCTTCTAATGATTTATCCATGGATTGAGAGTTTATTTGATATAGGCCGTCTATATATTCTTTTAAATCGCCGTGCCACTTGTGAAAATCTTTGCTGGGGAGTATTAGAATTTCATCTTCTCTGCGAAATAATTGGGGATGATACAACCGTATCTTCCCTCTGTCCATGATTCCATAACTATAACGCATATCACATATCAACCACTAAAATAATAGATCAAATCCTGAATCTTTGCTTATACTTATACCTTCTTTTCCAGATACGGTAACAGGTTTACGAGAACCCCGAATAATAGGATAGAGATATGTATCAAGATAACATTGCAGGGGTTCGGATTTGTACATTAGATCCATATTCAAATCTAAGATTTGCACCCTCTCCATTATCTTAGGCCAATATCCGATTAACTTCCATTCCTCATCCCTATCCATTCGCAGATAAGTCCGGCTAATATGATCTATCTGCTCACTTATGGAAGAGTAGGTGCGGCTGAACTCGTCCCGGGTGAATAAAATGACTTCTTCACCTTCAGCGAATAACTTTGGATGGTATACTTCTGCAAATCTTCCATTAAGCATTCCTTCACTCACTCTCATAGGAAATTTCACCTTCTCCCAATGGGGATTTAGTAATATTACCGATGAGATTAATACCATTTGCGGGAGAGAGCGTGTGAGAAGTAATAATTTCTTTTAAAAAGTTATATTACTTAGTTAAAACAGAATCTAAGCTATATGGAGATAGTTAAATTCCTGCTCTTGGACATGGATTACATCACCCAGAAGGGCGGTGCAGTGATAAGATTGTACGGCAAACTCCCCGATGGAAGATCCATAATTGCCCATGACAGAAAATTCAAACCTTACATCTACGTTCTACCCTATGATCTCGGTGAATGTACAGATGATCTGAGTCAGCTTAAACTGGATAGGATAGAAAAAGTTCATAAAAAAGAAAACGGAGAAGAAAAAGAATTCATAAAAATCACCCTAAAACATCCCCGGGACATACCATCTATAAAAAAGAGAATAAAAGATTTAAAATCAGTAGAAGATATTAGGGAGTATGATATACCATTCCCGGGAAGATATCTCATCGATAACAACCTATTCCCCCTGTCTATGGTAGAAGTCCAGGGAAAAGTGTTCAGAAAGTATCACCATGAAACCTGCCTAATGGAAATACAGGAACAGCCAAAACTAATCCGATCAGATCTGCCTATGCTTAATATTCTGAGTTTTAAAATAGAAGCCTGCAATCAAAAGGACTTACCAAGGGTAAGTGAAGATCCTATCATCATCATCAGCTTCTCCAGTAATCAGGGTTTTGATAAGGTGTTCTCCACCAAAGAATCATCATCTGATTTTGTTGAAACCGTTCCCACAGAGAAGGAATTGTTACAGAAATTCGTTCTAACCATCAAATCCGAAAACCCGGATATAATCATTGGTTACAACTCAGATAAATTCGACTTCCCCTACTTAAAAGAACGCGCCCGTAAATGGAAGGTGAAACTTAACCTGGGATTGGACGGATCACCTCCTAAATTTTTAACCGGCCACAGGAAAGCCGCATATATCAAGGGCCGGGTGCATGTTGATCTTTACAAGATCGTAAGGCGACATCTTCAACTCGACAGCCACACCCTCAAACGTGTATATTTAGAACTATTTGGAGAGGATAAAATAGACTTCCCAGCAGATGAGATCTGCAACTGCTGGAACAATGATGAGAAATTGGAGAAGCTCTACAAATATTCACTGGAGGATACCCAGGCCATCAGCCGAGTCAGTGAGATAATGTTAGGCTTGAGTATTGAGCTTTCCCGACTGGTGGGACAGCCTTTATTCGATGTAACCCGGAGAGGCACCGGATACCTGGTGGAATGGTATCTGATCCGTAAGTCCCATGAATATGGATATATGGTTCCTAACAAGTTTGGGAACTATTTAAGAGATGTTGTAGGAGGTTATGTGGAGGAACCAGTCCAGGGCCTGCAGGAGAACATAGTTTACTTCGACTTCAGAAGCCTCTATCCCAGCATCATAATAGCCAAGAACATCTCCCCAGAAACCCTCTTGGATGATGCCTGTGAAGAAGACTGTCATATATCACCAGAATTCTCTTACAAATTCAAAAAAGAACCATTAGGTTTCATACCCCTGGTCACTAAACAAATACTAAGCGATAGGTTACGACTAAAAACCATGATGAAAGAATCCACCAATCCCAGAAAACGGCAGATATTAGATATCAGACAAAACGCATTGAAAACAATGGTCAGCACCATATACGGTCTTTACAACCACAGCACTTACAGATGGTATAGTATAGAATGTTCAGAAGCCATAACCGCGTGGGGAAGGGAATTCCTGAATAAAACAACAGAAAAAGCTGAAAAAAATGGCTTCAAGGTAATATATGCTGATACTGATGGTTTCTACGCTGTTTTAGAATGATAAGATTACATTGAATAAGATCAATTTCACTGCCTCTTAAATATGATTTAAACTAATAGGTAAATTCAATAGATTAAAAATGCTCTTTATTAGAAAAACAAATTAGGGAAAATTTTATCTAATCAGGTGGATGAGGATCATGATCTTGGCAATTTCAGATATTCATATCGGTTATGAAAAATCAAATAAGGAAGACTTACTACGATTTATGGATGAAATAAAAGATGAGAAAATCGACAGTCTAATCTTATTAGGTGATATTTTTGATTTCTGGCGAAGAAACAGTATAAAAAATATTATGGAGAACCAGGAAATATTTAAGAAGATAAAAGAATTGAATGTGGATGATATACATTACATAATCGGGAATCATGATTACTACTTCCTGGAGTGGTATGAAAAATTCAAAGACAGTTACCCTTTCCAGGTTTCCAAGTTCTTAAGAATAGAGGATGGAGGAAATGATTTTTTCTTCACCCATGGTTATGAACTGGAAGTACTGGTCAATTACGACCTTAACCTGGAAACCTATGAGAAATTCTCCTATGATATGTGCTGGAACTCGGATGAAAGAGGCAGTTTCGTCTCCAAACTCTGGAAAACCGTTAAAAGCGTTTCCAAGGAAGAAGTGGATGATCTGAAACTCAAACCATCAGATAGGGCGGAGATGGAAAACCTGCATAAATTCGCCACATCACCAGCTAAAAATCTATTCTTAGGCTTAAAACCAGATGAAACATTAATATTCGGACACACCCACGTACCCTTCCTGGAAAAGAATAATAAAATAGCCAACACCGGAGCATGGGTAGATGAATACGCTCGGAAAATACAAAACAGTTACCTAATAATAAATGATGGAGAAATGGAACTTAAATTCTTTAAATAATATTTTATTGTTTTACTGGTTAATTAAGAAGATAATGCTTATTCCACCTATCTAATTCTTTTTATCTTAATTTCTTTTTAAACAGTAACTAAACCATAATTAATATTATTAATTAACCACTAACTCATATTATATTATGATAGACCTGGAGAAATACAAATGACTAAAACATTAAAAGAGATAGCTAAAGATAGAGAGAAGGTTTATAAAGAACTATTACCTGCGAAGATACGGGATAATGCTTATGCTACTAAGATTGATGGAATAACGGGAATTGCAGCATTCAACGAAGCAAAACCACCAAAGGATGTGATGAGTAAGTATCGGATGAAGATAGCCATAGATATACTGGCACTGGATAATGAGAAACCATTCTTAGCCATTGAACTGGAAAGCTCAGCAGACCCCCAGAAAGTCATGGGATTATTTCCCCTGTACATGCTAACCCGCATGATAAAAATAAGAAAACAGAACCATGACCTGAACCAATACCCCATAGAACAGCCCTTCCTACTATTGATCATACTCCCTGAACTATCAAATAAGTTAATAGAAAAATGGATAGATCTAGACCATAAAATAAGAGAACTCATCTTAAAAGAAAATAAACAATCAAGCTTAACTGATTTTGAAATATGCCAGATAGAAGATTTCACGCCCAGCCTGAAAAGATTACTGGAAAGAAACGGATATGATAATTTAATTTAAAAAATAAAAAAAGAAATGGGGAAAGAATTTTTCCAATATTATCAGATGTAGACGTAGTTAGGCAGTCTGTGGGGTATGATGTTTCCGTAGAAGTTCATCACCTTACTGTACATGTACACCAGTTTAGCGAATGGTATTTTACCTAAGGATGTCTGCGCGTAGTTTGGTGCTCGTCCATTGGCTAAGATGAAGTTTCTGATGTTACCGGCTACGGTGAGGTATGATGCTTTTAAGAGGTTTCCGTGGGTGTAGCTTCCGCCAGGTGCGGGTGCTGGGTTAACTGGTATGACTGTTATAGGGTTCATATTACCAACGTTCACGTTCTGAGTAGCAGTTACAAGTAAGTATAGGAATTGTGGCATGGTCAAAGATTGCGCACCAACTAAAACATTAGCTGGTAGGACGCCGTTGGCTTCGTAGAATGCTTTAACCTGTCCGGCAGCAGCTATTATCTGAGCGATAGTAGCACCGGGAACCACAATTACAGTAGTTGATACTGTTGCATGGTCCACTGTGGATTGTACCACTGCGTTACCGGCAATGTTCAGATTGGTTAAGGTAGCGGTGGCGACACCGTTACTGAAGTTAGTTGCATTTGTTATGGTTCCAAAAGTAGTTGCTAGGAAGTTAGCAGATCCAGTGTAAGGTACCACACCATTTGCTGGGTTGTGATAGAATCCGTCACTATCATGTATCAGGTCAGCGGTTATAGTGGAAGTTCCACCTATACCGACATTAGCAGGACTTGCAATTATAGATAAGACTATCCAGGGATCCCAGGTTAAAGTACCGGTTCCAAAGTCATTGATCTGAGCAGCCACATCGGCTACGCCGTTGTAACCCCACCAGTTCAAAGTAGCGTCAACATCACCAGTAGCAGTGTATAACAGATCCCAAGTGGTGTTGTCCACGATACGGTTGAAGTTCACGCTGATATCATCGGTGTTGCCCCAAATATTAATTCCAATTGTATTGTTGTAGATGTTATTCTGGAAAACCATTAATTTATTGGAATCTGTGATATACAGTCCCTCATCAATGTTGGAGAAGATTTGGTTGTTTGAAATTTCAATCTCCGAACTGGCAGCTACTAAAACACCATAACCAGAGAGAACTCCGTTGTTATCTATAATGTTTCCGTCGATTAGACCCTGTGAACTGAGTAATACATAAACACCATTACTGTTGTTTTCAATGATGTTGCCTGTTAATCCGAAAGCACTGGAGTTATTGATCTCCACACCATCACCTCCATTGTTGGAGATGTTATTATCTATGATGGCCAGTTCAGAACTATCCACAACCTGTATACCGTCCATTGTATTACCAGTGATGATGTTAGGGTCTATCATGACCTTTTCACAGTTGTACAGATAAATACCGTTAAAGGTATTGCTGTAAATGTGGTTGTTGTTTATTTCAAACTCACCCGAGTTAAGTGCAAGTAGACCATTCCATCCATTGTTGTAGACATCATTTTCTGTTACTGTACATTTGCTGGAATTCGTGATGCTTATTCCGTTGTTGGTGTTGTCGTGGATAATATTTCCTATTACAGCGAAATACTGGTTGTAACTAAAGATTCCGATTCCATCTCCACCATTTCCATAGATATAATTGGCGCTGTTTTCTCCTATGCTGAACTCACTGCAGAAACTTGCTATGTATATTCCAGTGGATACATTGTCGTATATGTGGTTACCATCTATCAAAGTACCAACACAATATTCTGATGCGTTGAATCCTGCTACGGTTACTCCTGTAAAGTCGTTTGAATAGATATTGTTATTTGTAACCTCCACATCATCTGAAGACCAGATAACTACTCCATTCCATAGATTGTCGAAAATAAGGTTAGTTAAGGTGGTAGTTGAATCGGAATCAGAGATATTAACTCCATTCATGCTGTTATTATTTATATCGTTCATTTCGATAGTGGTGTCTAGAGAATCTTGGAGTGATATACCATGTTGACTGTTATTTAATATGTGGTTACTGACGATTTCATTACCAATTCCGTTGCGGATATTAATTCCATTAAGGCCGTTATTGTTTATATTGTTACTATCGAGGGTGTTGTAGTTACTGTTTTCTAATAGGATACCGTTTCCTAGATTATTATCTATCCAAAGATTATCATCGATTATATTGTAATCTGAGTTTAAGAGCCAGATACCATCGAAGATGGAGTATCTTATTCCATTATTATATATATGATTGTTATCACTGTTTTCTAAGTATATGCCATAATAATTGGCTCCTAAAGCATCATGTATACCGTTTAAATAGATTTCATTGTTATCCGAGTTTATCAGAGCTATACCTGCACTGTAACCCCCGGATATTCTGTTACCATGTATTTTACAGTCAGCAGCATCCATAAGGGTTATGGCTTCACCGGTACCACCGGTAATGGTGAAGTTAGTTATCTCAGATCCGCTTCCGGATTCGGTGATGTAGAAGGAATTTACAAATGTGGTTTCCCAGTCTGCACCTAAAATACTCAGATCTTTCCAGACCAATACATCTTCATTATAGGTTCCCGCATCAACCGTGAGAGTATCACCATCCCAGGTGAACACGCTGTCAATAGCCGCTTGTATGGTGGTGTAATTAATACCGGTACGGGTGTTGGTGACATTATTTAAAATATCATCAACCCAATAAGTGTACTTCAATGCAGTGTTGGATCCGTCGAAGTAAGCGATATGTGGATTATCATTACTGTCTAAGGCCAGTGAGGTGTAGTGTACATCTACGGTGTCATCCATGGTTTCTGTTATCCATTGGGTTCCATCCCAGTAAGCATACTTCAATGCTAGGTTGGTTGCGTCCTGGTAACTGATATGTGGATAGTTGTTGCTATCCAGGGCCAGTGAGGTGTACATCCCAACATTCCCATTATCATCTACTATATCATTGAACCAGAAACTACCAGTCCAGTATATACATCTTAAATCACCCCATGTAGCATCGTAGAAACTGATGTAAGGAGATCCATTACTACCTATGGCCAGAGAGGTGTACATGCCAATGTTTCCACTGAAATCTAATTCCTGAATGTTCCAGTTGAAACCGTCCCATACAGCATATTTTAGCGCGGTATTGGTTTGATCATAGTAACTGATATGAGGATAATCATTACTATCTAAGACCATTGATGAGAATCTACCCACACTAGTACCAATGCCATCGACTATCTCTGTATGCCACATAAAACCATCCCAGTAAGCATACATTAAATCTTGATTGGCGTAGCTGTAGTAGCTGATATGGGGATAGTCATTGCTATCCAAGGCTATAGATGTACCTCCACCCTGCCAGTCATTACCTCCAACGTAGCCTATGCTTGTAGTATACCATGGATTAGAACCATCCCAGTAAGAGTACTTCAATTGTTGGCTGGTTTCGTCGACATAGCTAATATGGGGATTTCCATTACTATCCAGGGCTAATGATGTATCAAAACCGGTCTGTGAAGCACTGTCCACAGTTTGAGGGTTCCATTGTGTTCCATCCCATTCAGTATACTTCAAATCCCAACCAGATAAGTTTTCCATGTAACTGATATGGGGATAATCATTGCTATCCAGGGCTAATGATGGATATTCACCCACATCTCCACTGTTATCAACGGTTTCAGTATTCCATGTGGCTGATACGGTGTCTATGCAGATGAATGCAGTTATAAGAATGAGTGTGATGAGTATTGCTTTTTTAAGAGTTTGCATATTATTCATTTTACTTTTTCACCTCCCCTTCCGTTTTATTAATATGCTTGATAGATATCTTTCAGTGATTACTTACTTAAATATTTGCATCAAAAACACCAAAATTCGATAATTATTATTAGATATAAGATATGATAACATTTAAATGACTAATTTATTTAATAAAATCCATAGTTAACTAATTTTATGATAATTAAAGTTTTATAAAACTATATGTAAAAAATAAAAAAAATAGAAGATTGTTTATTGGAATACCAACTTATAATGGTTATTTTTATTTGATTTCAATAGGGATTATAGGAGATAAATTCATCCTATAAATTTACCAAATGCCGTTGGGTTAGTTCCTATTCCGCTTGTTATGGTGGTGGTTACGGTGTTGGTGGATGTGTCAATAACCGAAACATTATTACTGTATAAGTTTGTTACGTATGCATTGTTTCCATCTGGAGTTACTGCAATACCGTATGGGTTAGTTCCTATTCCGCTTGTTATGGTGGTGGTTACGGTGTTGGTTGCTGTATCAATAACTGAAACATTATTGCTATTAGCGTTCGCTACGTATGCTTTACTTCCATTTGGGGTTATAGCAACACCAAAGGGACGAGATCCAACGTTTATGGTGGTGATTACGGTGTTTGTCGCTGTGTTAATAACCGAAACACTGTCACTATACATATTTATCACGTATGCTTTGCTTCCGTCTGGGGTTATTGCAACGCCAGTAGGATAGTTTCCTACGGTTATGGTGGTGGTTACTGTGTTGGTTGCCGTATCAATAACTGAAACATTATTACTTAACATGTTCATTATGTATGCTTTGCTTCCGTCTGGGGTTATCGCAACGCCAGTAGGATAAATTCCTACGGGTATGGTGGTGGTTACTGTTTTGGTTGCCGTATCAATAACTGAAACATTATTACTACCGTAATTGGTTACATATACACTGCTTCCATCTGGGGTAAATGCTATACCTAAAGGACTTGTTCCTACGGGTATGGTGGTGGTTACTGTTTTGCTTGCTGTATCAATAACTGAAACATTATGATTCCCCCAATTGGTAACATATACACTGCTTCCATCTGATGATACCGCAACACCGAATGGATAAGATCCTACGGGTATGGTGGTGGTTACGGTGTTGGTTGCTATGTCAATAACTGAAACATTATTGGTACCTTGATTGGTGATATAGGCAAATACGGTGGTTTTGAATATGGCGTTTATGGTGTGATTTGCTCTTATATCGGCGAAGTTGTAGTAGGTGATTGCTCCTTGTGAAACACCATCCACCAGTACATCATCTATCACATATCCTGTGTTAGATGTGATGGTGAAGCTCTGGGAATTACCAGTGTAAACATTCACATTTCCACTGGGATTGATGGTTCCTCCGGCCCCGGCTGTGGCTGTGATGGTGTAGGATGATTCTGTATTATAGCTTTGTCTGGTGTTGGTTCTGATTAGGTCCCTGGTAGTGCTGGACACTTCCGCTTTATTGATTAGCGTTGTGCCGGTTACATCTGCTTTAAACTGGATTAGTATTGATGTGCCTGCGCCGATGGTTCCCAGGTTGATGTAGTGTTTGTTCCAGTCCTGCCAGTCCCCGTTGTTGATGCTGTACTGGGAGGATGATAAATCCACACCAGCCATCTTATCATGCAAAACCACATTCTGAGCATCACTAGGACCGTTATTAATCACGTTTAGACTGAAATTTGCTGTCTGCCCGTCGCTGGAGACCAGGCAATTAGAATTAGCTATTTCCAGATCCGCGTACTGAGCGGCGGAGACTGCTCCGCAGATAAGGAAACTAAAAATGAAAACCAAGCTGAGTAAGATAAATTGTCTTTTCATCTTCTTCACCTCCTTTTCTAATTTTTTTCTATTCCTTAATACACAGTATTATGTAGATACTTTCATTTATTTTTATCACTACACATTTAAATCATGAAAAGCATTTGATTTATTAGTAACTAAATCATTTAACTAAAAAAAGAATTCATTAAGTGAAATTTATCCAATTTAAAAAAAAAGAATTTTAGAAAAAAACTCATGATAAATATGAGATAAAAATTTAATTTAGAAATTTCTGATTATACAAAGAGATTTTTGTAAAATAAAATAATCAGAATAAAGATTTATTTAATATATTTCAGTCTAAAATCAATAGGTAAATCAGGTGATTTCCAGTGGGCTATTTAATCTGCAGCAAATGTAAGGGTTACTATAAACTTAGAGAAGATGAACATGTTAAAGATTTAAACAACCAATGTAAATGCGGTGGTAAATTAAGATACGTAGAGAACTTAGATATAATAGATCCCCAATGGAAGCCCATTGAAATAGCTAAGAAAGAAACTAAAAAAGAAATACTGACCAATAAGCTAAGATCAACGTTCACCCTACCCCAATTAAATATCAGAAACCGTTTGAATAATTTCTATAATAATAACTTCAAAAACAGGTTATACAACACCAGAAATCAAAGAAGAATGAACAAAAATCCATATGGAATGGATGCAAATCTCATAAATTCTCTGATGTCAGAGCTTAATCTCCATAATCTTCGCTGGATGATAATAATCCCCATGACCCTAGCTGTAACTTTAATATTGACTTTTCTATCCGGAATTTATACACTGTTAACCTTTCTAATACTATTAGGTGTGGGATACCTAATCGATGACAGGATAATAGGCATTAAAAATGCCCTGGTTACCGGTGCTATCTCCTACTTTTTAGGAGGTCTCCTAACCGGCTCATATCTCTACCTGATACTCTATATAATATTAGGAATGATCAATGGAGCGGTATGCGGTTGGATTGGCGGATATATTAGAACCAGGTTAAATAGAAATTAATAGATATCTTAACTGATTCAATATTTTTCCAATTGAATTGAAAAAGAAAATCAATATTGCTCAGATTCTTACTAAATAATACCCAATCGATTTATACTTAAAACAACATATATAGATATATCCAATGTATAAAATCAGATATAAATAAACAAATTATTGGTAAGGGAACAGTAATTTATAAGATAAATATTTTTTTAAACTCACAAAAATGAAATCTGTTATGGGTGGATGTGTAATATGAGAAAGGATCCAGAAAGGAAAAAAAAACTCACCGAGAACCTCTTCAACCTAAACACCATTTTAGATCTGGACCCAGAAGCAGATAAAAAACAAACAGAGCAAGAAGAAAAAGATCCACTACACAAGAAAGAAAAAATAGAGCAACATGATACTGAGGAAATTGTACCTGAACACTATTGGTACCAAGAAGACGAACAAGATAATAACCCAGAAAACCTAGAAAACGAATACCAGAGACACCCAACTAAAAAAGTAGAATATGAAGAAGACAAATATCAAAAATATTCACCAGAAAAACTGGAAAAAGAAGAAGATAAA
>JADFDH010000002.1:491933-535360 GCA_018263005.1 Methanobacterium sp. | reverse complement strand
ATCTGGCTGGATAAAGGAAAAATCATCCAAGAAGGCCAACCAGAAGAAGTAGTAAAGAAATTCCTGGACCAAGTACCCTTACCAGAAAAAAGGGAAGTAATTAAAACCGGCGGACCCATAATCCAAATGGAAGGCGTGAGAAAATATTATTACTCCATAGAAAGAGGTGTGGTAAAGGCCGTTGATGATATAAATTTATCAGTTGATGAAGGAGAAATATTCGGAATAGTCGGCCTAAGTGGAGCTGGAAAAACCACCCTTTCCAGAATTTTATATGGTCTTACCGATCCCAGTAACGGAAAGATAGAGGTTAAACTAGGAGACAGCTGGATAGACATGACTGAGAAAGGATTCACTGGAAGAGGTAGGGTGAAGCCTTATCTGGGTATTTTACACCAGGAGTACAGTCTTTATCCGCATAGGAATGTGCTGGGAAACCTTACTGAGGCCATAAGTCTGGAACTGCCAGCGGAGTTCGCTCAGATGAAAGCGGTCTACGTGCTTAAAGCAGTTGGATTTGATGAAGAATATGCTAATAACTTATTAACCAAATATCCTGATGAATTAAGTGGGGGAGAACGTCACCGAGTAGCATTAGCCCAGGTACTAATTAAAGAACCCAACATAATAATACTAGACGAACCCACCGGAACCATGGACCCCATAACCCGAGTACAAGTAACCGACTCCATAAGAAAAGCCAGAGAAGAACTGAATCAGACATTCCTAATAATATCCCACGATATGGACTTCGTACTGGACGTTTGCGACCGGGCAGGGTTAATGCGTGGGGGAAAGATCCTTAAAGTAGGAGATCCCCAGGCTATCGTTGATGATCTTACACCCACCGAGAAGAAGAAAATGCTTACGGAGGAATAGAATGGTTTGGGATGATTCACCATCACATGTATGTAGAGGAGGGGATAAAAGAGCATTGGCATTTTGCTGTCCTCCTGTTAAACCCTGTCCTGTTTTATATGCTTTAGAAGATGCTAAGCTAACACCTCAAGATTACATTAAGATCAAAGAGAAATTTGGAGAAAAAACCAGATTGGGTTATGGAGAAGGAACCTGTTTTGGATCCCTGGTCTGGTGTTGTAAACCTTCTAAGCCCTGTCCACTGAGAGATATGGTTATGAGAAGAATTGAAATGACTGAAGATGAATATATGGGGCTAAAAAAGCAACTTTCCGAGGAACTGGTGGGTTTATCATCATCATCAGTACAGGAGAGTATTAAAGCGCTTTCAGAAACATTTGAAGTGCCTGAAGAAGAAGCATATCAGGTGCTTTCTGAATGTGGTAATGATCTGAAAACCGCCATAAAAGTTTTAAGAATGAAAAATCTGGAATTATAATAAAGAAATATTCTAATAGATATTTATCTAAAAATTTTTACCGATAATTAATCATTTGGTTAATATTTCTCAGTTAAGGAGTTATAAGATGGGATGGACTCCTCTCTTCCTGGATATGAAAGACAAAAAAGTATTAATTGTCGGTTCTGGGGAGGTGGGCAGCAGAAGAGCTAGGAGATTCCTGAAAGCAAATGCCAAAGTGGCAATATTGGGAAAAAATATCCCAAACGAGCTTTTAAATAAAGGAGCATATATAATATCTCCTGAAGAAATCCCTAAATGGATAAAATGGGCTGATTTAGTGGTGGTGGCTTCCAGTGATCATCAGCTGAACGACGAAATAAGCCATCTAGCAAAGAATAAGCTTTTAAATCGGGCAGATAACCCAGATAAAGGAAATATAATTGTCCCCTCATCTTTTTTTATAGGAGACGTACAAATTAGCATTTTTACACAGGGAAAAAGCCCCCTTATGGCCCGAGAGTTAAGAAAAAAAATAGAAAAGGTAATAACAAGTGAGGATATCCTACAATTAGATCTGCAAAATTACACCCGGAATTTATTAAAAAATAAAGTAGAAAACCAGGTAAATCGGAAAAAGTATTTATATCAGATATTGAACGACCCTGAAATAATAGAATTATTAAAAGAAGGTAAACTGGAAGAAGCTAAATATTACGTAGCAAATATCATAAAATCAGGTAAATAAATCAAATCACACTAATATAAATATTTATAAGGAGCTAAATATGATTCTGAATATCAGAGTTGATCATCACACTGCAGATATTGCTCAGATAGAAAGAGCAACCCATCAACTGGAGGATATCTTCAAAAAAATTGAAGATAACAGTGATGTTCAGGAATACCTTTACATGAAAACATGTAATAGATCGGAGTTATACCTTGTAATGAATCAAACTCCAGAAGATTACTTGGATCAATCCTTTAATTTTAAAATAGAATATGACGGAAGAGCTTTAAGACATCTTTTAAGGTTATCAGCCGGACTTGAATCCATGATTATAGGTGAAGATCAGATTCTGGGCCAGATAAAAGATGCCCGTAAAAAAGGAATTAAGGAAGGAACCATCGGTCCTGTTTTAAGGACAGTTTTCACTAAAGCCGTCCATGTGGGACAGTTAGTCAGGAATAATACCCGTATTAATCAAGGTTCTATTTCCATAGGATCTGCTGCTGTTGAGTTAGCTGAATCAGTGCACGGGGATCTTAAATGTAAGAAAGTTTTGGTTATCGGTGCAGGTAAAATGGGAACCCTGGTAGCCAGAGCACTGGTAGAAAAAAAACTTAAAGCAATTGTGGTGGCCAACCGAACCTATCAAAGTGCTGTAAGACTTGCTGGTGAACTGGGAGGATGTGCCATACATTTCGAAAAACTTTATGATGCAATGGCTGACGCTGACGTTATTATAAGTGCGACAGGAGCTCCTCATTCCATATTAACCTACAAACAGGTGGAAGAAGCTGTATTACCAGATAATCTTAACAGCCTGGTGATGGTGGATATTGCCAATCCAAGGGATATTGATGAAAATGTGAAAAAGTTAGGTGTTAAATTATTCAACATAGACGATCTAAGAGTTATTGCTAACAATAGTGTGAAGATGAGGGAGTCTGAGATTTCAAAGGTAGAATCTATTGTAGAGGAGGAGCTGGAACTTCTTGAAAAAGCTCTTAGACACTTAGAAGTTGAGCCTATCATATCTAATATTAGGATTAATGCTGAAGAAATTAGACGTAATGAAACAATCAAGGCATTTAAAATGTTAGGTGATATGAATGGTAAAGAAAAAATTGTCGACGATCTGACTCAGATACTGGTGGATCGAATATTCTATGAAGTCATTAAAAATATACGTAGAGCAGCGGAAAAAGGAGATAAAAAAACAATTGACGCAGTGGAAACTATTTTTTCCGGTGACATTAACTAATAAAAACACTGAAATTATTTTTTAAAATGATAGTTATTACCTGAGTTTTCAGGTGTTAAAATCATAGTCTAATTCTCTAAGCAAATTTAATAGAAATCTCTGCTTAATACGGTTTAAATGGATGTTTCTAGTATTTTTATATGGAATTTTTTCAATCTTACTTTTTATGGAACACACCCCCACATTAGACAAAATTTCCAATTAATGGGATCCCCAATCATACGTTAGTGATAACTGACATATAAATTTTTCTATATTGTCTTGGAATAACTAAAAATATTAAAAATAAGATTAAAATTATTTATTTAAGTTTTGTTCAAAAATTTATTCTTTTATACAATTTTTAAGGTTATTTATAAATTTTTCAACCTTTTCTTCATATATTAAATCATCGTTCCGTTCATAATAAATGTCTAGAGTTAAACAATATATGAATGAGTTAATGTAAACTACCAGTGTTTTTGAATCTAATTTTTTATTAGAAATGTTTCTATCAACAAAATTCCCAATATAATTATTAATATCCCCCATCTGACTATCAACAGCAGGATTATTATCATTAATTATTAAATCAATTGCTTCAATATTTTCTTTGTAAAAAACTAACATTTCCAGGATGTATGTTTCCAGGAACTCATCAGAACTTTTGTATTTACCATCCAAATCTTTAATGATTGATTCAATATTATTTCGTATTTTCTCCAAGTTTTGTAACATGACCATCTCATAAAGATTTTTTTTGGTTCCAAATTTCCGGAAAAGTGTCATCTCAGTTCGTCCGGCTTTTTCCGCTATAGCCTTTGTAGTGGCCGCATCACGCCCTTTTTTAGCAAAAACATTTAAAGCAGCGTTCAATAATTTCTTTTCGGTTTCATCAGACATAACAATCAATTATAATATTTTTTTTTATGAAAAAATTAATTTTCCAACATACAGTGCAAAATATCTACCAATTTATCCTTACTTTCCCCAAAATCCCCAAATGTTTCTGTTCGTCCGTAATATCGGTCTATATTAAGAGTGTAAATATAAGAAGAAAGAGCAAAAGCAAAGGTTTTATAATTCAATTCTTTATCAGGTAGATGTTTCTTAAGATAATGTCCAATATCATCCACAGTTAATTCCAGAATTGGATCCACTGTTTCACTGTTTTCAATCACTGATAAATGGAAAAATTCAAAATTTTCTATAATGAATTTATCTAAATTATTAACCAAATCGGTTAGAAATTCTCTGGTGTCCTTAGATTCTTTCTGAATAAACAAATCTGGTGATGATCTTTGTAAATAATCATTCCCCCTGGTTAACACCTGATCAAAAAGATTTTTTTTTGTTTGGAATTTACGGAATAAAGTCATCTCTGTATAACCTGATTCCTCAGCAATAGCACGAGTTGTGGCAGCATCATATCCTTTTCTGGCAAAAACCTTCAATGCAGCATCCAATATTTTCTGTTCTGTATCAGTCATGATCTATTCGCCTTTAATTATATTTTAGTATTTAATATAAATAATAATATACTTTTTAGTCAATTCATACTAGTATGGCTAAACTATAATTTATCTAATTTATGTCCAAGCTCCTGATAAATAGTTTTATGAGAATCGTACCATATATTTTTTTCATTAAACTTAAAACAATAAATCACCTAATTTAACATTAATAATTTGTGGAATTCTAGTACAATAAAAAATTATTAAAACACCTCTTATTATAATCCTAAAATACTTAATCAAATCTTATTTTTATCCAAACACTTATTAATCAATCCTAAAGTTCTGGCTGTGAAAACTAAAATAAAAGGAGCGATTATCAGGCTAGATATTAAATCTCCCAAACTATATGGTAGAATCTTAATAGTATCAGATAAAATGTATCGCACAACTAAAGCAAATAAAACAGTCAAAATATATACAAATCCTAAATTCTTGAAACCCATCTTCCTCATTTTATTAAATATTTTCTTTAAATCAAATCCCGATCTAATAGTCCCATGATGATTAGCCATGTTAAGAACAGCGGCTTGGAAAGGAATATAAAGTAAAGAAGCAATGAATAAACCTGTTAAAATAATAAATAAATCAACTTCCATACTAAAATGGCCAATAACATCGTTAATTTCCATTGCCCCTAATAAAACCAGTGCAAATGGGAAAATAAAATATAAAACAATAACCAGGATCTCCTTTAGCCCATGGAAGAAAGTTTCCCATATCCTATTAAAAGCAGGCAATGTCTGAGATCCATGGGTGGTTTCTTCAATAATACGGAATATATACCCTATTTCAAAAATTACGAGTAAAATACTTACAATAATCAGCATAGCACTGATTTCATCTGCTAAATTTTCGAATAAGGATAATTCATTGGTTAAATCTGTTAAGAAAATTACCAATCCCAGGATAATCAATTTACCCCAATTGGAAGTGGTGTATCGAAATGAATCCAATATTATCTCCTTTAGACCCATCTAAATCACCAAAAAATCAAATTAAAAAATAAAAGATTTATGCGAACATGCCTTTAGGCTCATTTTTATTATTTTTAATCTGTTTTAAAGCGTATTTAGCATGTTCCCAGGTTATAATCTCCTGATCCTCATCTATAGCCTTATGTAAGGCCACCTTTAGAATTCTGTCCTTAATATCTCTACCAGACAATCCTTTAGTAGGTTGAATCAACCGTCCAGGATCAAAATCAATAGGAAGAGGCAATGTATTAACATAGAGATCAATTATGGCCTTTCTTTCCTTCTTATCTGGTAATGTGAATTCTATCTCCTCTTCAAACCTACTTCTAATAGCAAAATCTAGAAGATGAGGATTATTAGTTGCACCAATAGTAACCACTCCCTTGTTCTGACTTATACCATCCATTTCAGTGAGTAGAGCATTCACCACCTCAGAAACATCCCCTCTTAAAGACTGGTACTTTCTATCCAGCCCTACAGCATCTATCTCATCTATGAAAACAACGGATGGTGCAGTAAGAGAAGCGGCTTCAAATAATTCATGAATTTGCCGGGCTCCGTCTCCCACATGTTCTCCTATGAGGCTGGTTGCCTTAATAAGGAATAATGGAACTTTTAATTCATTGGAGAGAGATTTTGCCAGCATGGTCTTTCCAGTCCCTGGTGTTCCGTAGAAAAGAACGTTTCTAGGAGCCCATTCCCCAAAGTGTGCCGGATCCTGCAGGTACTTTCTGATGATCTTACATTTTATTTTAGCCCTCTCTTGCCCTATCACATCATCCATCTTAAGGCTGCTCTCTATCCTCTTAATCTCCCGGATCTCTTCTACCTCCATAAGCAGGATTGATGTGTTTTCAGTTATTTTAGAGTTATCAGGATGGGCTTTTATGATTTTAAAAGCATAATCTGGTAACAATTTTTGATCAAAAATAAAGGAACCCTCTTCCACTATGTAACCTAACCACTGATCCCGGGCGTACATCTCAAAAAGTTCTTTATCGAAAATTTCTATCTTAGGATTCTCCACCAAATTACATAAAAAAGGATAACCGATGGGCTGCAGTACAACCAGCTCAGCTTCTTTCTGTGGTTTATTATAAGTTTTTGAGGATTTTTTATCTGAAACAATTGGATCTTGAACTATATTATTCAGCTTCACTAAATTACCAACTCATAATTTTTTTAATAAATAATTAGAATAATAAAATTAATTTATTCTTAAAGAGATAAAAAGTTTTTCTTTAGATTTATCTAAAATTATACCATAAAAATTAGCATGGTTATGAGACATTTGAAATTTATTATAAAAAAAGATGAATCAGTGAAAAAAAAGATGAAACAGTGGATTTATCCACCTAGTTTGTTCACGATTTGTTGTAAGTAATCCTTAGTTTTTTGTACGTATGAATTGTATTCACTGGCTAGTTTATTAAATTCACGAAGATCGTTAGCATATGCTACTGTATCACCATTTTTAATATCAGTGGCTTGTTTATCCATATTGGCTAACATTTGATTGATAAGATCAATCATCTTCTGATCATAGGCCAATCTTATATTATTAGCCACATCTGATTTTAAAATTAAATCATATCTTGATGCTATATCCCTATTCTCAGTGAAACTTTTTTTAGACGCCTCAAGCGTGCTTCTCACAGTACTACTACCAGTAGTAAGATTATTTGCCAACTCATCTCTCGTAGTTTGGGGTATTGATGCTAATACATTACTACTTTCAATTGTACTTATCTGGCTATCTGTTATCCCCGTGTCTATCGTCAAATTTGAAGCAGAATTTAATTCGTCCTTAAAAACTTTCAAATCTTCAGGCTGAAGAACCATTGTTGCATAGGCATAGTAACCAGCATACGCACCAACAACTATCACAACGACCACTATTAAAGCTATAACTTTTTTATCCATCGATATAACACCTCCTACTATATTATTAAATTATGATTACTAATAAATACAGTTAACCTTTTTGTTGGTAGATATTAACAATAAATAAATATTTTTATGTGTATTTTCAAGGACTCCCAGACTTTGTGAGTGTATTATTATACTACATTATAGAAAATTAACTTAAATAAAAAAATTACTTTTGATTTAATATCAATTGGTAATCATCCTTTATGAGAAGTGCATCCTCATCACGGAACGGAGTTTCGCAGATCATGTTCACATTCCATCCACGTTCAATGATCTCCTTTAATAATGGTTTTAATGGCGGTCCGTAATTTCTCTCCCTGAGAGTATGATGCCTTTTTTCTCCTTTATCTGTGTATTCAATACGGGTGAAATGGCAGTGCAACGTTTTAATTCCTAGTTCATCTTCTAATTTAGAAAATATTCGGCTGTAATCATCCTGATCTTTTATTCCACCTATTGATCGGGCGTATAAATGCGCAAAATCCACTGTAGGGGCGAAATTATCATTGACCTCGCAGATCTTTATAATCTCATCCAGACTACCAAGCTGTGATTTTTTACCAGTGGTTTCCGGTGCAAAAGTATAATCTTTGATCCCCTTAGAGGACAGCTGCCCCTCCAATATATTAATAGCCTTTTGACAACGACCCATAGCTTCATCTGGACTGTATTTCGTGTAAAATCCAGGATGAAACACTATCCGATAAGCACCTATCCATTCGGCAGCTCTAGCTGACTGAACCAGTCTTTCAATTGATCTCTCCACTACATCATCCTTATTAGAGGATAAATTTATGTAATAGGGAGCGTGCATAGAAACAAGAACATCATTCTTCTGGGAATTCTCCTTAAGCTTTAAAGCCGATTGTTTCTTTATCTTCACCCCATAAGTAGCCTGATACTCATAGGCATCCAAACCTATTTCCCTAATATAATCACAGGCAAGTTCCGTAGCACCATTGTAGCCCAATGGCCTTCCAGCTGGTCCGAATCTAACTTGGAACATGTTAATCAAAAAAAAAATTACTTCCTCATCTGCAGGTCTTCATGTGCGGATAGGGCAGCTATGGCTCCTTCTGAACAGGCTACCACCCACTGATTCACCCCATCGGTTATATCTCCCGCTGCATAAATCAGGGGCATATTAGTTCTCTGGCTTTTATCGGTTATTATGAAACCTCCAACATTCAGATCCACTCCCAGATCTGCTGCTAGTTGATTATAAGGCATATCTCCTATAGCAATGAAAACTCCTTCTATGGGTAGTTCTTTTTCTTCTCCGGTTTTATGGTTGTATAATACAACACTTTGAACCGTCATATCACCTTTGATCTCTTCTACAGTGGAATTCCATATCAATGGTATCTCATTCTCTTTCAAGAGACTTTGTAGGTATGGTTCTGCCCTTAAATTTTCCCTTCTATGTACTAATGCAGTTAATACACCAATATCGTGTAAATAGACGGCTTCCTGTACGGCGCTGTTCCCCCCTCCTACCACTATTATTTTACGGCCCACGAATAATGGTCCGTCGCAAGTAGCACAGTAGGCCACTCCTCTTCCCAGAAATTCTTTTTCTCCAGGCACATCCAGTTCTCGGTGCTTGCTTCCCGTGGCAATGATCACTGATCTGGTTTTATAAGTGTTTTTTGAGGTGTGTATGGTTATATTTTCCCCATTATTTTCATATGCTATTCGTTCCACGTTTTCCTGGTCTTTGATCTCCGCATATTTTAGCGTTTGTCTCTTCATAAGTTCAATGAGTTGTTTACCGGCGATCTGTTCAAATCCAGGATAGTTTTCCATTCGGGGAACTGTTGCCCCCAAACCCCCTATGAGAGACTTCTCTAGCACCAGGGTCTTGAGACTTTGCCTACCCGAATAAAGAGCTGCAGTTAGACCTGCAGGTCCTGAACCAATTATTATTACATCATATTCGTCCATTGTCATCTTATACTTTCTCAGATATTGATCAATTATCTATTTTTTCCCTTAAAAGTTTATTCACCAGTTTTCCATCAGCTTTACCTTGGAATTTTCCCATTGCTTTACCCATTAAAGGACCCATAGCTCCCCTACCCCTTTCCTTAATGAGTTCCTGATTTTCCTGGACTAGCTCATCAATAATGGCCTGTATTTCACTTTCTTTTAATTTTTTCAGACCTTCTTTCTCTGCGGCCTCCCTAGGGGTGCATCCATGTTGAGCTACACTTCTCAGTATATCTGATACTGCTGCTGTTGGGATGGTGTCATTTTCAATCAGGCTGAAGGTATCACCTAGTACTTCAAGGCTGAGTAGATTAATATTTAAGCCTTCTCTCCTTAGTTCTATTATGGTATATGCCAGTGTAGAGGCAATTACGGTGGGATCAACTTTATACTCGGATTTGAGTTTTTCAAATATATCTACCTTATCATTTCGAACTAACTGAGTGGCTAAGTCTTCACTTAGACCATATTTTTTCATAATTCTTTGTTTTTTCTCTTGAGGAAGCTCGGGGAGGTTTGATTGAATATCATTAAGATAAACCGCAGAAATTCCTATGGCTGGTATATCTGTTTCCACATACATCCGACTAGCAGTGGGCAGGGGACGTAGATATTCCGAGTTTCCATCTTCCAAGGCCTTCCTAGTTTCTTCAGGAACACCTCTCAATGCCATTCTAGCTCTTCTCTCCACTTCCATTAGTGCATTTCGTGCTTTTTCTTCTTCATCAGCCACTAATACAAACAAATCATTTTCTGATGCTTTTATATAATTTAAAAGATTTTCGACTTCATCTGATGTTATTCCATAGGCAGGGAGTTCGTCGGTGTGGAATATTCCTCCAACTCCCATTTTCTTAGCATATCCTGCCAGTTCAGTTCCGAATCTTCTACCCGGCTGTATTTCTCTTCCTAATATGCCTGAAAATCCTTTTAGTTTAATTACTAAGATTTTTTTCCCTTTTTTTAGGGCATTGGAAATTATTTTAGATTCTGTTTCTTTGAATAGTTCCCCTACATCTAAAATTTCATCTTCAACTTCAGCTTCCTTCTCCTTGAGATCATCTTTAATCTTCAAGAGGTTGATCTGTCTTTTAACCTCATTTTCAACCATTTTAGGCATCAAATCAAGATCTTGAACCCCTTTTATCTCTACCCGAGCACCTTCCTTTATGGATATATTTAAATCCTGGCGTATAGTGCCTAATCCTCTTTTAACTTTAGTGCTGCGCAGTACCTGTCCGATTTGATAAGCCACATCCCTCACCTGCTCTGGATGTTTGATGGATGGATCGGTGGTTATTTCCACCAAAGGAATCCCCAGACGGTCCAGTCTAAAGACGGTTTGATTCTTTTTTTGGCCAATTCTTCTTGCTGCGTCTTCTTCCAGGCACAGGTTTTCTATGGTTACTTTCCCCTCAGCAGTTTCCAGGAATCCGTCGGTGGCCACCAGGCCGGTTCTTTGAAACCCTCCTGTGTTACTTCCATCGATAACCTGTTTTCTCATGGTGTGAAACTCATCAACCACCTTCATATTCATCAGTGAGGCCAGAATTAAAGATACCTCCAGTGCTTCCGGATTTAGCGGATGTGGTGGTTCCTCATCGGTCTCCACCAAACAGGTGTGCTGGTCGTATGAGTCATAAAGAAATTGTAGTTTACGTCGGCTTTCCTCAAAGGCAGCCCGATCAATTTTACCAAGTTCACTCTGGGTGGGCCTTAAATTCCTTAGAATCATTTTATCTGGTTTTTTATCGGTGAGGTTACATTCACAGGGGCAGAAAAGTTTGTGTTCAGTGTTAAGCTGTTGATGTATCTCTAAACCCATTTTAAGACCTAGTTTTCCGTAGTCCATGTTTTCACCATTTTTAGATTAAAAAATATTCTTGGGATGTTTTTTCCTCAATTTCGCCCTTCAGGTTGGTCTGCATGATCCTCTTTATTTCTTTTATATCTTCTGTTTGACCCAATGTCCAGATTAATTTAACATATGCTGTTTCTGGTAGCATATCCCTGGCTGAGATCACTCCTGATGCCACCAATTTACGGCCGGTGCTGTATACATTCATATTCACTCTGCCATATAGGCATTGGGAAGTCATTACTACCGGTACTTTAATATCATATGCCCGCTCCAGTGCAGGTATTATATCCTCGGGTACGTGGCCTAATCCTGTGCCCTCTAAAACCAGACCTCGATATCCTTTATCCAGGTGGTAATGGATTATTTCTGGAGAGATTCCAGGGAAACTTTTAATTAGTGCTACTTTTGGTTCCAGATCATCATTTATTTCCAAAGATCCTTCTTCTCTCCGCTTATTATATCCTCTATTTTTATCTAGAATCTTAATTTTACCATTTTCTATCCTGGCCAGTGGTTGGGTGTTGATACTGCGGAAAGTATCTCGTCGGGATGTGTGCATTTTACGTACTTTGGTACCATGGTGTAGGAAACCATAGGAATCATTTTCTGTAGCATGCATGCAAACCATTACTTCAGCTAAATCAGATTTAGCAGCGGTAACCGACATCATAAGGTTTAAAAATGCATCTGATGATGGTCGATCTGAACTCCTCTGGGCTCCGGTTATTACAACCGGTACCGGTGTCTTAAGAATGAAACTCAACGCTGCTGAGGTGTAATGCATGGTATCAGTACCATGTGCCAGTATAACCCCATCTGATCCCTCATTTATTTCATCAGCTACTGATCTGGCTGTTTTTATCCAGTACTCAGGTTTCATGTTTTCGCTGAGGATGTTTAAAATAGCTTCTCCTTGGATATTGGCCAGATTTACTAATTCTGGATTGGCCCTTAAGAGATCATCAGCAGTGAAAGCTGGGTGTACTGCACCGGTTTTGTAGTCGATTATGGACGCAACAGTTCCCCCAGTGGATATGATAGATATGTCCATTTTTTCAGGGTCTTTTTCCACCTCCAAAGGAGGGAGTTCTATTTTAGGTTTTTCTCCTTTTTCCAGTAGGATTAACTGCATATCGGTGATATCAACCCCAATGTTATAACCATTATCCAGTTTAAGCACCAAATGAATATCATCCAGACCTTTAGACCTATTTAAAAGCATTCCCCTGTATTCAATGTCTTTTTTCTTGACTAATACGGTATCCCCAATGGATACTCCGCATGATTCTAAAAATTCTTTACATAATCCTCTATAACTCATTTAATCACTTGTAAAAATTTATGATAATTATTTATTATCTATCATATACTAAATCCAGCCCAATAGGAGCATGGTCAGAGCCCATCACATCAGAAAGGATATAAGATAATTTCACTTGGCTCATGAATTCTTTATTGACAAAGAAATAATCCAATCTCCATCCTACATTTCTTTCCCGTGCTCTAGTACGGTAACTCCACCAACTATATTGTTCTGGTTTTTTATTAAATTCACGGAAAGTGTCCACATATCCATGGCTTAAAAATTTATCAATCCATGCTCTTTCCTCAGGGAGAAATCCTGAAATCTTTTCATTTTGTTTAGGACGTGCTAAATCTATTTCTTTATGAGCCGTGTTAATGTCTCCACAAACTACAATGTTTTTGCCCTGTTCTTTTAGTTCATCTGCGTATTCTAAGAATGCATCATAGAAATCCATCTTATATTGCAGTCTTTCCGGTGACATCTTTCCGTTAGGGAAATATATGTTAAATAGGACAAAATCTCCGTAATCTGCTATTAAAGTACGTCCTTCCCTGTCGAATTCTCCTATACCAAATCCATTTTCAACTTTATCGGGTTTTATTTTAGTGAACATAGCCACTCCACTGTATCCCTTTCGTTCTGCTGAGTTAAAGTAAGTATGATAATCATCGATTCTTCTAATGGGAGTGGGGAATTGTTTTGGTGTTGCTTTTGTTTCTTGAATACATAATACGTCTGGTTTAGTCTCTGAGAACCATTCACGGAAGCCTTTTCTGTACACTGCCCTGATGCCATTGACATTCCAACATATAATCTGGATCTTTTTCATGATTTACCTGTCTATAATTTATTTATATTTTTAGAAAATGAAACAATTAATGGTGTCTTTCTTTTATCTGGATTAATCCAACTGGAATTCATCAGGCATATTAAAAGCAGCGTCACCAGCAGAACATAGTGGAATAGCTGCTATCAAATTATCCATTCTTTCATAAGGGACAGATGCAAAAACAATATCTGGTTCAAACTGCTGATGACTCCTTGCTGTCCAATCTCCAAGTGATATGTTGGTATTACTTGTTGAGATTGTATATGATATTGCAGTGTGGCATAATGCACCGATGAGCTGTTCTTTAGGATTTAAACCATCCCAATAAGTATCTAATGCTATAATTCTGCATGCCTGTTCGCCGTTGCATAAAAATAATATCATATCCGGTCTAATCTCCGCTTTTTCCAGAGGACAGATCACTATCCGATCTGCAATACCTGTCGGCGGAGTAGTGCTTAATTTTAACATTCTTTCGAAGGATACGATGGAATGGGTTAATTTTTCGCCATTAGTTAAAAATTCCTGTAATCTTCTTTTCTTTTCTCCAGTGATTTCTCCACTGAAACCACAGTATCTGCTGCCTCCAGGACAGGTTGACATGTCTTCATCTATTATAAAACAATCTCCTGCAGCTGATAACTTCAAAGCTCTGCAAATAGATGTTTTCTCATATTTACCACTTGAAACTTTTTTATTGGTAAATGAAATAGCTAATGGTTCGTTTTTAAGACCTAAAACCATTTTAAGAATATCTGATTGTTTTTTGAAATCCATATTCTCACCACTTTTTTATTTGTCAGACCACTGAAATAATAATATTCATATAAATTCATCCAATTTTTTTTAATTAAAAAATAATTAAAGGTCCAGATTCTCTTTGGCCCACCGGGCCCCTGCTTCCAGTATAGCCAGATTAAGATCTACCAGTTTAGGTTTTTTGGCAAATGTATCCTGTATTGCGTGTCTGAAATCATCACGAGAAAGTCCTGTTGTGGTTATTGCCATTATAACACCAAGCATAGCTGTGTTTAAAGCTTTAACCACACCATATTCTTTTGCTATTTTCAAAGCAGGTACTGCTATCGTATTCACTTGTTCAGGCCCTTTAAACTGCCCTAACTCACTATTATAAAGGATTATACCCTCTTTTTTTACCTGATCGGCAAATTTTTCCAGTGACGGTTCATTCAAAGCAACTAATATGTCTAACTTGTTTGCTACCGGTAAACTGATTGTTTCACCTGAAATTACCACGGTACAATCTGATGTACCTCCTCGTTGTTCCGGTCCATATGCCGGGTAGAATGATACATGTCTGCGGGCCTTATATGCTGCCTGAGCCAGGGTAAGGCCCATACTCATTACTCCCTGTCCGCCGAATCCAGATATTTTTGCCACCCTAGTTTTAAACTTATGATCATCCATTGCCTCCAGAGTTTTCTCCCCTTCAACTTCAAATATATGATCAAGAGATTCTCTTGAGAAATCGCTTTCTCCCCTGCATAGTTGCTCAACATCTTTACTGCGATCGCGGAAGGTCGCCAGTGGATATTCACTCTGCATATCCTCATTTAAAAATTTCTGAACTCCTTCCACATCCATCCTCAGATTGGTGGGGCAAGGAGATAAAAACTCCACAAAAGCGTATCCTTTACCTTCTTTCTGTATTTTCAGAGCTTTAAGAACTGCTTTTCTGGCTTTACGTATATGTGATGGATCAGAAAGTGAAACCCTTTCAATATAAACCGGGGCATCAAGGTTATCCAGTAGTTCACACATGTGTAAGGGGTATCCCGTATAGCGGGGATCCCTTCCTTCTGGACAGGTCACAGTAACCTCACCTAATAGTGTGGTGGGTGCCATCTGCCCTCCTGTCATCCCGTATACTGTGTTGTTTATGAAGAACACCGCCATTTTTTCTCCACGATTTGCGGCTTGTATTGTTTCATTTAAACCTATGGATGCTAGATCTCCATCTCCTTGGTATAATATTACCACTGCATCTTCTTCTGCCCGGGATAGTCCGGTTCCTACCGCCGGTGCTCTGCCGTGGGCTACCTGCACATGACCACAGTCGAAGTAGTAATATGCAAATACGGCGCATCCCACTGGACTGGTCATGACGGTGCGTTCCTGGATTTCTAATTGGTCAATGGCCTCTGCTATGAGTTTATGCAGTATTCCATGTCCACATCCAGGACAATAATGGGTGGCGGTTGGTGCGTTTCCTCCTTTTCGGGGGAATTCACTCAGCATGGATCTCGGTTTGCCAATAATTCTCTCAGTGATGTCTATATTTTCATTTATACTATTATCTCCATGTATTATTTCTTCATTGAATGATTTGTTTTCTTTCTCCTGATCCATGTGTTTCACCCCCTTCTTTTTACATTTATATCATTAATTTTTTTGATTATACTTTCTACATCCATTAAATTCCCGCCCATGCGGTTTACCAGTTCTACCGGTCGGCTGCAGCCTATGGATAATATTATGTCTTCTTTCATCTGTCCATTGCTCATTTCTACCGATATGAAATGACAGTCCCTTTCTTCAGCATATTTTTTTAGCTGTTTCTTGGGGAAGGGGAATAAAGTTTTAGGTCTGAAAAGCCCCGCTTTAATTCCATGGCTTCTGGCCTGTTCCACTGCAGACCTAGCTATCCTACTACTGATTCCATATGCTACTAATATTATGTCAGCATCTTCCATATGGTATTCCTCGTAGTCTACTTCTTCTTTTATTTTTTCATATTTTTCCTGTATTCGGTAGTTGAAATCCTCTAGCTGGTCGAAGTTAAGGAATATGGAGGTTACCAGGTTTCCCATGGTTTCTTTGTTTCCACAGACTGCCCAACTATTATCGATTGAAGGTTGGATTGCTAATTCTGGAAAGTTTAATGGTTCCACCATCTGGCCCAGAACCCCATCAGCCATTATAATTACGGGATTTCGGTATTTATCTGCTATATCAAAGGCTTTAAAGGTGAAATCACACATTTCCTGAACAGAATTAGGAGCTAGAACAATATTTTTATAGTTACCATGGCCTCCCCCTTTTACCAGTTGATTGTAATCCGACTGTTCCGGTCCGATATTTCCCAATCCAGGTCCTGCTCTCATTACATCTATGATTACACATGGGAGCTCTGCACCAGCTAAAAATGATATTCCTTCCTGTTTCAGGCTGATACCAGGCCCAGAAGATGCAGTTAAAACCCGGTGCCCAGCGGCAGATGCTCCATACACCATGTTTATAGCTGCTTCCTCTGATTCTGCCTGTACAAATTTCCTTCCAACCATGGGAAAATATTTAGATGCTTCATGGAGGATTTCTGTAGCTGGAGTGATGGGGTATCCGAAATAACAGTCACATCCGGCGTACATGGCACCGATTATTACGGCGGTATTTCCTTTAATTAGTTGAGTGGCCATCTATTTCTCCTCCTCTTTTTTATCTTCCATTTTGATCTTTTTTGGTATGTGAACTTCAATGGCCAGGGGTTCTGGACAGGTATAGTAACAGTCTCCGCATCCTGTGCAACTATGTCCCTCATAGATTACATAGTGGTATCCTCTGGAATTTACATCATCACTCATTTTTAGAAGTCCCTTTCTACAAGCTAATATGCATCTTTCACATGCCTTACATTCCAGTTTGTTGATTACGGGGTAAGGGCCTTTTTTTTCCTTTCTTTCTGACATATTATTCATCTTTTATAAATATTATAAAATTGTTTTATAAAGTAAATTAATATAATCCTCTATTATTTAATTAGAACAAAATTTTAGGGCTAAATTGTTTATTTAATCTGTTTTTCCTGGTCTTTACTTCTGATCTCTATCCTTCTTATTTTACCACTGATTGTTTTTGGTAATTCATCCACAAACTCAATCACTCTCGGATATTTATAGGGGGCTGTTACCTGCTTTACATGATTCTGAATTTCCAGTTTAAGTTCTTCTGAGGGTTCATGACCCTTCGTTAATACTATCGTAGCTTTGATCACCTGTCCCCTGATTGGATGGGGAACTCCAGTTATGGCACTTTCTAAAACAGCAGGATGGGATATTACAGCGCTTTCTACTTCAAAGGGACCTATACGGTAGCCTGAACTTTTTATTATATCATCATTTCTACCTACAAACCACAGATAACCATCTTCATCCATCCAGGCGGTGTCTCCAGTATGATAATAACCATCATGCCATACTTCTTTAGTTTTTTCCTGATCTTGGTAATATCCGTTGAATAATCCTGGTGGGTTCTGTTGACTGGTTTTTATAACTATTTCCCCTTCTTCACCAATATCGCAGGGATCACCCTCTCTATTCATTAATTCTATGTCATAGTTGGGTGATGGTTTACCCATTGATCCGGGACGAGGTTTTATCCAGGGGAAGTTGGCCACACAGGCCACGCATTCTGTTTGACCGAAACCTTCCATCAATCTTAAACCGGTTAATTCAAGGAATTTATTATATACCTCTGGATTGAGAGGCTCTCCAGCAGTTACAGCGTATTTAAGCCTAGAAAAATCATAAGGTGATAGATCTTCCTGTATTAGGAACCGGTAAATGGTTGGTGGTGCGCAAAATGTGGTGACACCATATTTAGATGATTTCTCAAGCATGTTGGCTGAATCAAAACGATCGTAATCATATACAAAAACAGCACTTCCCATTAACCATTGTCCATAGATTTGACCCCACATGGCCTTGGCCCATCCTGTGTCTGCCACTGTGTAGTGTAATCCATCATCCAACACATTTTGCCAGTAAGCAGTTATTATATGGCCAAATGGATAGGTGAAATCATGTTCAACCATCTTAGGAAGTCCGGTGGTTCCTGATGAGAAATATACCAGCATGGGATCTTCATTGCTTGTTTTCTGATCTCCTGATGGTTTTTGGAAATCTTTTGAGGCTTTTTTAATTTCTTCTCGGAAGTTAAGCCATCCTTCTCTGTTCTCATCGCCTACCACTGCTTTTATAAGATTTATTTCATTCATCTGTTCATCTGCTTCGTCGAAGTACTGGGGTACTCCGTCTTCTTGGATGCATACTACCATTTTAATATCCGCTCTTTCCAGTCGGTAGATGATGTCTTTTGTTTTAAGCATGTGAGTGGCAGGGATGGTTATGGCTCCTAATTTATGCAGGGCCAATATACAGAACCAGAATTCATAGCGACTTTTCAAGGTAAGCATAACCTTATCGCCTTTTTCTATTCCGCTTTCTTTGAAAAAATTCGCTGTTTTATCACTGTATTCCTTGAGCTCTTTGAAGTTGATGATTAACTCCTCATCATTATCATTGCACCATACCAAGGCTGTTTTATCTGGGTAGAGTTCAGCATATTTATCTACCACATCATAGGCGAAATTAAAATTATCAGGTATATTTATATTAAAATTCTCTTTAAAGTCCGTATATGATTCAAATTCTGTTTTTGGTAGGAATAAATTGATTAATGATCTCATATTATTATCCTCATTTCTTATTTTTATTATTATAGATTATTACGAAAATTTAAAGTATAACCGCTAAAAATCGGGCTCTTTTATTATTTAAAGCCTCCATAGCGTGTTTGTAAGATGAATCGAAGAAAATTGAATCTCCTTCGTTTAGAATGATTTCATTATCGTGGATGTAAATTTTTAGAGATCCTTCAATCACATAATCAAATTCCTGTCCAGGGTGATGATTCGTCGTTGGCCTTTTTTTATCTTTTCTAGGCTCTACAGTCACTATGAAAGGTTCTGCCTTTTTATGAATGAACTTTTCAGCCAGATTTTCATACTGGTACTGTTTACGCCTTTCAACGTTTATTCCTTTTCCATTACGGGTAACGGTGAAGATGTGCATTCTGGTTTCCTCTCCAGTTAAAAGCAGCCCCATGTCCACCCCTAATTTATGCGCTATCTCAAAAAGCTCGCTTGCAGGAATGTCTTTTTTACCTTTTTCGTATTCTTGATAGGTTTCAAGGGATATATCAAGGAAATTAGCCATATCAGCAGCTTTTATATTAGATAATTCTCTTAATTCTTTTATTCGCAGTGCTATTTCGCTTATTTTTTCTTTCATTCCCGAACCTCATTCTAATTTAGATAATGTTCATAATCATATTTTATTTACGGATAAAAAAAATCAGTTTTTATAAATTATTGATTTATTCCATCTAAGTAAAAACATTATTGTAATGATTGTTTATGACAAATATATTTTTTGATGATCATCAATGAATTACCAGAAAATTGTATAAAGTTTTAAAACAAAATGAAAAGATGGAACTCATTAATTATATTGAGAGGTCACTTGAATCCATTCACCAGATAACCTTCAGTTCCTATGTATATGAAGAGTTATAAAATCACTTGAATACGATAAAATCACTTGAACTAACTCCATGGGCCTTATATAAACTTATTTTTCCTAGAACTCATTAAAGGAGGTAACTAAAATGGAATTGGATATAAAAATAGTGGAATTAAAAAGTCCAGAAGACAGTAATCTAATACTAGGCCAGGGTCATTTTATAAAAACTGTAGAAGACCTTTATGAAGCTATTATAAACACTGTGCCGCAGGCAGAGTTTGGACTTGCTTTTGCAGAAGCATCTGGAGATTGTATGGTTAGAAAAGCTGGGAATGATGAAGATCTCACCAATATTGCAGCGGATGAAGTTTTGAAGTTGGCCTGTGGACATTGTTTCCTGATATATCTTAAAAATGCTTTCCCCATCAACCTAACACAACGCATAAACAGTGTTCCGGAAGTGGTGAATCTTTACTGTGCAACGGCCAATCCAGTACAAGTAATAATTGCAGAAACAAAACAGGGAAGAGGCATATTAGGAGTTATAGATGGTTCAAATCCGGTTAAAATAGAAAATGATGACGATGTAGTATGGCGTAAGAAGTTCCTCCGGGATATTGGCTATAAATTATGATTATATTATTAAAAAAAAATTTATAACTCATTTAACAAAAATAAGGGTAAAGAATAGAAATAAAATTTAAATTACAAGCTAAGGGGGAATTTAGGTATGTCTGAATCTAAGATGATATTTAGAAGAGAAAGCGGGAGCAAGAAAAAAGATAAGATGATTCTGAAAGTTGATGAAGACAGAATCAGTCTACAAAACCGCCGGGAAAACGCTCTAATAATTACTTTTAAAGCAGGCCAAGATAAAATAAAAAACATATATCAATTTTTCAATGAATTCGACGAATTAGAACCAATATTTGTTAATATTGCAAATGCTGGTGATGTTGGATACTATTACAGAGGCATATCAACTGTAGAACAGGAAAATGAAGGAATAGAAAAATTCAGTGTTACTCTACAACAAAAACGTGAAATGATGTAAAAACTCTGGGGAAACATTATTTTAAATCAAAATTATCCCTTACCTTTTTTGTTTTAATGAATTGATCCCACTTTTAAATCCAACCACCTAAACATAGAATTTTCTTTTAATAAAAATTTTATAGCCCCAAGTTTTACAATTTATAATATCATGATTATTATTCACAAACCATGAGTTTATATCCGACAATCATGAGTTAGAATTATTATAATCTTGATCGATTAAAAGTAATTAGATAAAACTAATCCAAATTATTGAGGTGTTTAAAATAAAGATAACCTATTATCATAATGAACAGCCTGAAAAAGAAGTACAAGATGTAGATGAGGGTAATAAAAAAGAAAAAAATAATCAAAAGTCAAAGCCAGAGAAAATTGAAACCTGCTACTTCTGTCATCAGAAATTCGATATTAACAAGGATGACTATAGTCACTACAAATTTGGTAAATTTCCCATGTGCGCTTACTGTTCAGAATTTTACGGATTTTACTCAGATTAATCATACAATAAAACATGTTAGGATTTTAAATGCTCTAAAACCAGAGATATTCCCCATTCAACCATTTTCTTAGCATCTTCTTCTTTTTTCGCCTCAGCAAAACATCTGAATATTGGCTCAGTTCCCGAAGGTCTGATAATAACCCATCCCTCTTCGGTGAATATTTTAACCCCATCCTTAGTATCCACCTCATATTCGCAGGTGGCCTGAGCGATCTTATCCATTACCTCAACTTTCAGATCATCAGGACATTCCACTTTCCTCTTCTGTGATCGATAACTGGGAAGCTCATCGATTAAATTAGAGAGTGATTTTTTCTCCTTAGCCATTATTTCCACAATTTTTGCCGTTGTAAGAGCTGCATCCCTACCGTAAACAAATTCAGGGAATATTAAACCACCATTTTCTTCCCCGCCAAACAATCCATTTTTTTCTTTAAGCTTCCGGGCCACCAGCAGATCACCCACCCGAGTAGCTATTACCTCACCACCATGCTCTTCCGCAATATCGTAGATGGCAGATGAAGTTGCCACTGTGGTGACGATTAAACCTCCTCCATTCTCTATAAGCATGTATTTTTCCACCAGGGCAAATGTTTTATCGCCAAATACAAAATTCCCATTCTCATCTATACATATAGTACGGTCTGCATCACCATCATGGGCAATACCCAGATCAGCTCCTAAATTCTTCACAGCATTTATAAGGTCCTTTAGATTGTCTTCCGTGGGTTCTGGATTCCTTCCCGGGAAAAAACCATCAGGCTGACAATTCATGGTAATAACTTGGCATCCCAACCTTCTTAATAGGTAGGGGGTGGTGAAACAGGCAGCTCCACTTCCACAGTCCACAACCACCTTTAATCCTGCATCTTTAATGGCTTCCCCATCTACAAGAGAAATAACTTGTTCAATGTACTCATCAATTATGTTAGAATTGGTTTCCACTTCTTCTATATGATCCCAGGAAACACGTTCCGGATTTTCTGCAAAGAACATATCTTCAATCTTCTCTTCCATCTCATCAGGTATTCCAATACCATCTGCATCCACGAATTTAATTCCATTATCATGAGGAGGGTTGTGAGAAGCGGTTATAATCACCCCACCATCATAATAATTCCTAACAGCATATTGAACAGCAGGAGTAGGCAATATACCTAGATCTATAACCTTACATCCTGATGAAAGCAGACCAGATATCACTGCATGCTTAATCATAGGAGTGGATGTTCTAGGATCACCACCAACTGCAACCGAACCCTTCACTAATGTTCCGTAAGCCGCTGCCAGTTTAGAAGCAAATTCCGGGGTCAAAACCTTATTAGCCAATCTTCTTACGCCGAACGTTCCGAACAATCGTTTATTTACCATAAAAATACTTCCTTATCTATTAAATAATAAAAAAGTGCCATGTGTATCTTTAATTTAATTTTAATTCCCTTTGATTTAATACTTTAACCTGATTAAATAAATAGGTATCGAGGAAAAAAAATAATAGGAATTAATTCCATATAATAAATGAAGATATCATCTAAATTAGACAAGTAATCATCTAATGAGGTGTATTAATGACAAAAAGAAAGGTTGCATGGGGAATAACCGGTGCTGGGGATAAAATTGAAAAAACCATTGAAATAATGAAGACTATTAAAGCTAAATTTGATGAAGATGTCGATATTGAAGTGTTCATATCCAAAGCAGGAGATCAGGTAGTTAAATATTATGAGATATCTCATGAGATCGAATCAAATTTTAATAACATTTGGGTGGAAATAAACGCCAACGCCCCTTTTTTAGCTGGAAATATACAATTGGGCAAGTATGAATTCATGTTAGTGGCTCCTGCATCGGCAAACACCGTAGCTAAGATTGCGCTGAGAATGGGAGACACCCTTATATCCAACGCATCATTGATGGGTCAAAAAGCAGATGTTCCCCTTTACATATTACCATCTGACGTTGAGGAAGGGACTACTATCACACAACTACCCGATGGAAAGGATTTAAAGATCACCATAAGAGCTGAAGATGTGGAACATGTGCATAAGCTGGCTAAGATGGACAATACATATATTCTGAAAACCCCAGGAGATATCATTCCAGTGTTCGATGAATACTTTAGATAAAAAAATTTTTTAAAATATTCTATTTATTTGGGGGAATATCATAAAAGATTGGTTAGAATTATCCTGTGTACAAATCCAACAATTCAATAGATAATTCCATTGGAAATATGCTTCTGTATGTATTTCTTCCCATATTTTCCCTTTTTTAACCCAGTAAACTCGATAATAAACTATATCATCACTTAAATATTCAACAGTCCATGTATCATTTTCACTTGTTGTATAAGTACCATTATCTGTTTTATTTGCATGAATCCAATGCCAGGAATACATGGAACCAGAATAACAATACCATTCCATATCATTATTTCTATGCCAAATATAGGGATGTATACCTTCCCAATGATAATACCAGGTGTTAAATCCTATTTTTGTAACTGTTAACTTTGAACCCGTACTGGTATCCCAATTACCACCCCTTATAATAATATCCAGTAAGGGGGGATATGGAGAATATTCGCTAATTTTCTGTCCGTTATCTACATCCAAATTCAATACTTTAACAAACCATTGTTTTCCCCATACATTCCCGGTTCCTAAAAGAGATTCAGCCGCCAGCATTTTAGTCTCATACAAACCGGTTGCCTCATTAATTGTTCTGAAGTTGGTTAAAAAATATGTACTAATATTATTTGCATCTAATTTAGTAATCAATCTCTCAGATACAAAATCAGGCTCCTCCATTTGTAAATAATCAGCAGGGCCATTACGGGTTAAAATTGCAGTATTTAATCCCTTAGACTTTAAGAAATCAACAGTTTCATCCATATGTAAAGTGGGATCCTGTAAAATTATCGAATTATTGTGATATGCTAAAGGTACTATTGCTGGTAGTTCCCCATAAAAACCACAGTAAACAGAGCTAACATTTACCCCTTTCTGTTTCTGGATATCCATTATCCGTTCTGATACCCTTTCACTGGTTTCGAAACTATCTCTCCCACTCAGATTCTCAATGATCAGATTTCTAGATTTCAAATCATCTATTATACTATCAGAAACCGACCCCACGATTATTACCTGCTTTATATTATATTTAGAGAGGTAAGCACCATATTCTGGAGCTAATTTATTTGAAGAAGTATACTTGCCAGGCTCAGCCACCACAAAAACAGGAACATTCATTACCGAACCTAACAACGATGCTGAAGGATCAGAAGGAGTGATTATCACCGTATCCTGCGATTTATAAGTCATCTCTGCTATTTCTGTAAGAATCTCAGCTTTAGACCCTCCATTTATCTGTTCAATCTTCAGATTCTGCAATTTTAATAAATAGATCTGCCAGGAGGAAACAGGACCAACCACGATGGCTTTCCTGATATTTGCCTGATCCTTAAACTGTGGTAACCATTTATTAAGGGGATAAGGTATGGTTTTACTGGATAAAATAAGGGGTATACCTTCTCGACCAGCATAGGATGCTACACCCACCTCTAATCCCTTCATATCACCAGTGGAAGATGATATTATGATAGTATCATTTGCTTCATTGGAAACCCCATTGAATGATTCATTTCCGATTAAAAAGGGAGTAATAAAGCCGTAAATTAGCAGGATTATTCCAATGATACATATAAATATTAATAACTGCCGTGATCTGCTCATCTAATCACTTAACTTGAGTATAGTGTTCCAAATTTTTAATCCATTATGTGATGATTTATTATATTCGATCATTCTATTACGCATATAATGTAGTTTCCATTCCGATATACCTCCCGTGCATAAGGAGGTATTTCCATACCATTTCTAAGTAGTAAGTATTTGATATTGGCATTTAAAATTTCATCCCTGCCCAATTTGCTGAGATCATTCATATCTCGTTTAAATACAGGGTAAGGTATACTTTCACTATAGCCACCTTTGATTACATGAACTCTGGAAGTGGAAACAATAATAGTATCCATATATGAATCAACAGAATAAACTGTACCATTTTTATCTCCATTTTCTTTAAACCATTTCATTACACCTTCACGGTTCCTTGCCAGGGTTAAATTCCCATACCTATCTGCTATTACCTGAAATTTAAAAATATAATCCAGTGGATTGAAGAGTAAATGAACTGTTTTGGGGAAAATATAATCAGGATGGGCGTCATCCTGACTAACCAGATTAGGAGTGTAACCATCAGCAAAAACCACCCCAGAAACCAGGGTAAAAACAGCCAATAAAATTATTATAGTAGCTTTAATATGCCTTTTAATGTAAAAATTGGTTTTATTAACCGATGCATCTGAAGTTCTTTCAGATTTCTTTAAACATTTTTCTATCCTGTCCAGGATTACCGCCAGCCCATACCCGGCCATTATAATAAGAGGGTAGGAAGCCAACTCCAGAATACGGATGGGAATTAAGTTTATACCCAGATAATAAGCTCTACTCAATAATAAAATGGATAATGCCCAGACTAATATAAATATACCCTTGTTTTCTCCTTTTTTTAACAGGAAAAGGCCGCCTACTGTGGCTAGTATTGTTGGTATTATGCCCAAATATCTGATGTAGTATTCAGAAATAGGCAGAGGATATCCAGAGAAAACATTGAACTCTGGATGGTAAAGGAGATAAAGGGGACCCCACCATAACAAAGCAAACAGTGCAGTAATTATTAAGAATAGAATAAGGAATTTAAGGTTGATATTTCTCTTTAAAAGTTTCATAGTTACTATGTAAATCAATATCACCATTAAGACCATAAGAGCAGTTAAACTATGTGTTAAACATACTACACCGCATAAAATTCCCGATATTATTAGATATCTTAAGTTAAGGTTTTCATTGGCCTGGTAATATAGAAATAATACCAGGGGCATTAAAATAAAGCTTAAAGTAGCAGGGGATGCTATAAATCCTCGGTTAAAAGTTATTAGACTGTATATTGTTAATAAGCCTGCAGAAATTCCGGATATTAAACCGAATAATCGGTAAGTGATGAAGGTTATGACTAATACCAGAGCCATGGCTAAAAAGGGCTGCAGCATACGTGCCACTTGAAAGGGATCCCATTTCAAAAGATAAGATAATCCAGCCAGTAGAAAATGGAAAACAGGAGGGTAGGCAATGGGCCTCCCAGAGGGTGCTACTGTTAAAGGATCCCATAGAGTAAAACCATTTGCCAGATATAACTGGGTTATATGAATATGATAATAAATATCCCAGCTTAAAGGCCATTGAAACTTTAATGTGGGGATAAGTACTATTATAAATGCCAATAATGCCGGTATTAATAATAATAATCTTTTCAAACCGTTTGAATGGGATGAAGATACTTTTTCAGTAATGAAATTACCTCCCTTCTAAATATTATTTCTTATAAGTTAAAGATAATATTTTTATTTCATTTTGATAGAATCCCATTCTAAATTATCGGAGATAATTTTGTAAGTTAATTGAAATATTAAAATATTCCTTATACTTACGTAATAGACTTGTTTCAAATTTTATTAAGTGTTATAGTCCATAAATATTATAATATATATTTCCATAATTTATTCGATGAGTGAATAGGATTTAACCATGAACTATATAATCATAATTCCCGCATATAATGAAGAAAAGGCAATAGAAAGTGTAGTTAAAGAGTCTTTAAACTATTCTGATGTCCTGGTAGTTGATGACGGATCCAGTGATCTCACCAGTAAACTGGCCAAGAATGCTGGTGCTCAGGTAATTAAACATGAGAAAAATATGGGTAAAGGTGCAGCCATTAAAAATGGGCTTAAATATGCTGTGGATAATGGATATAACGCCATGGTTCTGTTGGATGGAGACGGACAGCATGATCCTAAGTTCATCCCCTCTTTAATTAATGAAATAAAAGATGCACATATGGTTATTTGCTCCCGTTTCATGCAAGGCCCACCCCAAGGAATGGCCATTCAAAGGAAGTTATCCAACCATTTAACAACCAGCATCTTACGATTCATCACTGGTTATCCTATAACAGATAGTCAATGTGGTTTTAGGATTATTTCTGAGCATGTTGCTTCAATTTTTTTAGATTTACCTCAAAATGGCTATGAATATGAATCAGAAATACTTTATCAAGCCTCCCTAAATAATTTTCAAGTGAAGGAAATGCCCATACCAAGTTCTTATAAGGGCGAAAAATCATATATAACTGGGATAAAGATATTAAAATATATTTTTTACATCCTAAAACTACTTTTAAGAGAGTTTGAAAGGAGGATAAAAATTTGAAGCAGTTTTATGTGCTTTTATTCAGTATAATCCTGCTAATAGTATTAATATTATGGATTGGGCCATCAAACATAGTTAAAGCTCTAGAAACTGCTGATTGGTGGTTTATTTTACTGGCTGCTGTTATTCATCTGGTGGTGGTATGGATAAGATCCCTGCGTTGGGGGTTCATAATCAATCAAACCACAGAATTTAAAAAAAATTTCATAGTCAAAACCATCGGATTATTTGCCGGGAACTTCAGTCCCATGAAATCTGCCGGAGAAGTCCTAACCGCTGTGGTAGGTAAAAAAATTAACGAGATTAGTTTATCAGAAGGTTTATCCGCTGGTTTAACTGAAAGATTCTTCGACCTGGCCATAGTAGGATCTCTTCTAATTATTACCGGATTATTCCTACCTAAAATACGTTTTATTGCCATAGTAGGGGGCGGGTTATCCTTAACCGTTATGTTCTTAGTTTATCTCATCAATTGGAGAGAAGGTAGTGGTGTTTGGTTATATGATAAGATACATCCCCTGATCAGCAAATTACCCATCAAAGGAGAAGTTCTGGACAATCTTTACCACAGATTAACCACCGGTCTTCAGGGTATGATCAAATATTCCAATTTATTCTCCACCTATAAAAACCTCTCATTTGTATTTATACTATCTTTAATGTCCTGGTTACTGGAATGCGTCAGGTTATACACGGTGTTCTACGCCTTTCATTTGGAAATAAATTTCTTAGCCATAATCATTATCTTCCTGCTGGCCAATGTAATTGGAATCTTATCAGCTCTTCCGGGTGGAATGGGTTCTATAGAAATATCACTGACAGGATTATTCGTTTTATTTGGCGTGCCCAGCGCTTTAGCAGGTAGTATTGCCCTTATTGATCGTCTGGTATCCTTCTGGCTAGTCAATGCTCTGGGCATAATCTTCTCTCTATATTATGCTAGGGATATTCTGGATGAGATCAAATACACCATAAGCTTATCCCCTAGAAAATAACACTTTAAACCAGTAATTTTAATGATGCCGCATCATTTAATATCAGTTCCATCGATCCTTTATACTCGCTAACCTTTCCAGTTACCTTTACTCTTCTATTTAGCAAATTAGACATGCTTATATTCGACTTCTGAAGATCTAACACGTTGCTGTCAAATATGATAAGACTGATTTTGCCGGTGCCATCCATAATATCCAGAAAGTAAGTATTGCTAGTTGAAGATTTTTTCACGTTCTGCACCAAACCATCTACAGTAACATCTTCATCCATCATTCCCCGGTTTATGTCTTTTATCTTAATTTCCCGAGGATTTATCTGATCTGCACAAAAAATCATTCCTAATAGGCCTATAATAGATGTGGCTAAGGCTATCTTGTAGATTAAACGATCTTCCATAGTAATCACATATAGAATATTTTAATATTAATTAATAAAATAGTATTATTTATATTTTTATGTTACCAAATGATTACCTATAAGACTTAGGAGTGATTGTGAAATGTGAAGAATGTGGACATGAAAACGCAGAACTAATACCATTAGAAATAAATGAAGAAGAATGGAGGAAAACACAGGAAAAATATGGAGAAATGGTTGTTGAATCTTTTTAATATGTAAATCGTGCCCATTCTCCTTTAGTTTCAATTTTCAATTCTTTTAAATGGAAATTAGCTGATTCTCTTATTATTTCACTCTTATCATCAATTGCATTTTCCAAAATTTGTTTTAATTCTCTTTCATCACTTATATTCAAACCTCAAGAAAGCATCAAGTCTTAAAAATTCATCTGCATTTGCATATTACTATATTTGCTTACCTGCTAGAATGATGGGAGTTTTATTTCAGTTATGAATTTATTCTTTTTCCCTTCAGATTTTTTTTAAGAAGGATAATATAAGACCTAAAACTGTGATAATTATCCCCACTAAAATTGCATGGTAATCCAGCTTCAAAAGAAGTACAGAGCAGGTTATTAAACCGATGAGCGATATTAGGGGCAAGCGCCCTAAATTTAGGGGTAATTTGAATGGTCTATCCCTATCAGGGGTGGTGAACCGTAGAATTATCACTGTAGCGTTGATGAATATGAAAGCTACAAACAGAGTGTAGACAGTTACATTGGCCAGGAAATTCAAACCTCCCACTAGTAGAAATCCTATGGAGATCAATCCCACAATTAATATGGAGACCCAGGGAGTTCTTGTGGTGGGATGCACCCGGCCCAAAATGGATGGTAAAGAATTACAGGTGGCCATTCCATAAACAATTCTGCTGGAAGCTAAAAGTGATAAAAGTACCGTGTTACTGGTGGCGAAGATGGCTATAAATGACAGAAGCAGCGCCCCGTTAGATCCTAAAACACTATCTGCTATGGCAGAAAAGGGCGCTGCTGAGTTGGATAAGACTTCCCATCCCAGCACACTAACTGAACTAATTGCCGCCAGCACATATAAAACCGTGCTGATAACCATGGCCAGGATAAGTCCCTGGGGTATGATCTTATGAGGCTCCCTTGTCTCATCTGAAAGTTTAACTATATCCTCAAAGCCCAGGTAGGCGAAGAAGATCAATGCTGCCGATGCCAGGATACCCTGCCAACCCAGCGGCATCTCCAAATAATTAACACTTCCCAGAAAAGGAACACCTACATAGACTATAATCAGGATTCCGAATACCTCCAGGGCGGTGAAGACAATGGCCACCCAGGTAGACTCCTTTATACCCAAAAACAGCACTAGGGATAGGATGATAATTAAGGCTATGGAGGTGAAGATCCCGGGTAAATTGAATAAAGTAGCCATATAATCTGAAAAAGCCACCGAAACTGATGCTGCGCTTAAAATACCGCTGAAAATAATGAGCCAGCCTATGGTGAAGCCAATTTTATCCCCAAAGGCGTTCTTAACATATTCATATTCTGCACTGGAATGGGGGAACATGCTGGAAAGCTCCGCATAACTTAAAGCAGTAAAAGAAGCAACCAAAGATGCGATTAAGAATGACAGCCATAACGCATTTCCGGATGTTGATGCTGCCTGACCAATGAGTGCATATATCCCTGCTCCGAGTATAATGCCCAGACCAGAAAATGTGACTTCTAAAAGTCCTAAATTCCGTTTCAAACTCTTCATATTTTAATCCTTAGCACTTTTTTATTTACATCTATTATCATCTTATACATAAAAGGAGGGATGTATTAAAAAAATTTATAAATTAATTGATTTTTGTGTCTAAAAACCAACAAACCACCACTTAAAGCCTTACCCTTACTACCAATAAACAATCCAACACATAGATATTGTTTTCCTTTGAAACACCCATAGTGGTGTATAATGTATAATCAGCTGACTCTCTATTACTAATGACGAAATCTCAAGCCTGATATTTATTAAGTTCATTTAATAAGGGAATTTCAGTTACGGAGTAATATTTAATCAAAGATCGCTTAAATAATCCACTCTTCAGTAGAACCGGAATTGTTAAAGATGCCCCCTTTTTTAATTTTGACATGCATTTATTATTGAAATGTATATTATGAACAGAAAAAATATGATGAAATATAAATAATAATATACATGAATTGACTATAAGCAAATGAATATAAATTATCATACTTCCTTAAATCATAGATTTGAGGCGTGCTAATAGATCTGGTCAATTATTTTAGTTTATTCCTAATTAATAGTTTACTGAGAGGATATAAATGAATAAAACAAGATTTACAGCTTCTTTACTTGGTATTTTTGCCGGAATTGGCGGGGGAATATTTCATGGATTTGGAGAAATACTTCAGGGAAATGCAGCTCCAAACGGAATATACATTCAAGCTTACCCTACTATGCAAGCAACGGCAGGAGAACCTGCAATGACCATAGTTCCTAACTTCCTCGTGACTGGAATACTTGCTATTATCATGGGAATTATAGTCACTATATGGGCGGCATTGTTCATAGAGAGGAAAAACGGAGGCATAATCTTGATTTTGCTTTCAATACTAATGCTTCTGTTTGGCGGGGGAATCATCCCACCACTAATTGGAATAATAGGAGGAGTTATAGGCACAAGAATTAAAATGGAATAAATTCATTCTTTTTTTATTATTTCTTTTTATCTGCAGAGAACATGCCCTAATAAGCCAAGAATAGAAGTTATAAGTGCTATTTTATAGATCACTCTGTCTTCCATTTCATCACACTATTCAATTATTAATATAAATTTATAAAATAGTATTATTTATAGTTTATGAAATCACATCAATAGATAACATTTCATTCTAACAAAAACAGTACTAAATGGTCTTCATGTTCTGATAAATCGAAGCCACCCGTTCCAGGGTGTCGATGTCATCGATACTTATATCCTTCCTGATCCTTTTAACCACCGGGAACCTCAAGGAATATCCGCTTTCATATTCTGGACTTTTTACTATTTCACTGAAGGCCACTTCCATGATTATCGATGGTATCATATCCACCTTTCTACCAGTATTACTGGTGATTATGGGATCGGACATTTCACTAAGTTCCAATAGGGTCTTATCATCTAAACCAGTGGCCACATGGGCTAAAGTTTTCAGTCCATTATCTTCATCTCTTAATGCCAGCAGGAATGAACCTATAAGATGCGCCCTTTTACCAGTGCCATAGGTACCACCAACCACCACCAGATCCAGTGTTTCTGGTGTGGCCTTCCATTTCAACATTTTCTTACCCCTAAGACCGGGAATGTACGGTGCATTGGGATCTTTAATCATCAACCCCTCATGACCTTCCTCGATGGATTTATTGAAGAGATCAAGTGCTTTATGAGATGATTCAGGGGTAACTACTACTTGTTTGCTTAATTCCAGTTTTCCAGGTAATACCTGTACTATTTCTTCCAGTAAATGCCTCCGATCCTTTAAAGGTTCATCCAGTGTTGGTTTTTTATAATAAAGAACATCAAATAGGTAAAGCGTGAGAGGAATCTCTTTCCTCAATCTTTCTATATCATATTTTCTGCGAACCCGCTGCAGTATATATTGGAAAGAAATAGGCTTACCTTCTTTTGTAACAATAATTTCACCCTCTACAATGAAATCAGACGGTTTAATAGCCGTTTTAATATAATCAGTTATTTCAGGAACTGCCTGACTTATATTTTCCAGTCTTCTGGTGAATATGTTAATTTCATCATCTTTACGATGAATTTGAACCCTAATACCATCATATTTAGTTTCACAAAGAGCATATCCCATTTCCTGAATGCTTTCCTTGTAACCGGGTGTTAATTGAGCTAACATTGGTTTTACAGGTTTCCCTGGTTTTAGAGCGAGTTTTTTGAGTCCCACACTTCCTTGTTCCCGAGCAACCTCGGCTACCAATCCCATATCATTGGTGAGCATATGGGCTCTTTCCACCTCCTCTTTAGACGTATTAAAAGCCTGTGAAATAGCATCTTTAAGAGTTCCCTCACCCACTCCCACTCTTAATTGTTCAAGCACCGTACGGGTTATATATTTAGCTTCATGAGGAGATGCTGAGGAGAGAAGTTCCCTTAGTATTTCTAATTTTTTGTTTTGAGATCTTCCGCCACTGATATCTGCAATTTTAACCAGATTTTCATGTACTTTGGTGATGGTTAAGGCTCTACTAAATAATGTGGACTGTACTTTACGCTGGAAAAGTTCCTCTGAAGCTAATCCTATATCGCCACTATCTCTCATCTGATCTTCCACTTCCTCGATGGTCACTCCCACTACTAGGGAAATGGCTTTCATCAGAAGTTTAGATCCTATTCCTAACTCCTCTTCGCTCCAGGTAGGAAATATTCTGCCCAGAGAAAGTAATGTGATCACTGCCAAGTTTTTAGGATCCTGTTCACTTACCATCTTAAGAAAATCCGCCAATATTGCTGTTTTCTTTAATCTCTTAGTGGTAGAGTCCATGGCCTCATATAAATCCACTAATTTTTCGTATCTCATCTCACTCTCTTTGTATGACATTATTCTTCCTTTTCTCACTAATTGACTAGATTTACCTTAATTATGATTTCCATTCTAAATAATATTTATATGGTTATAAATTTTATTTAATTTGAATTATACTAGTTATAATAGTGGTATTTTCTAAATAAATTATATATCAACTACCAAATATTAAATCATCATTGAAATTAATGGATTTATCCTGATAATGTTCGAATAATCTTTCTCCCCAGGATATGGCTTCCTTACTTTCACTTAAAAGGTAAGCGTTTAAATCATAGTTCCCATCTGTCGAATACAATCCTAAAGCTATGAAATCATCCCCTATTGTAAAGCTGATTTTAGCCTGATCATCCATTAAACCCACTTTTAGATTTCCCTCTGATAAACCTTGCTCCATGTTTTTAACATCCACTTCATCCATTATTTTATCGAGAATCTCCCTGGTTAGAATTAAATGAACATCCCTGTTTTTTTCAAGATCTGCAAATAATAACTCGATATTTGGTGTGAAAAGTACTGAAGAGAGATGCTTAACATTAGTTGATTGGGATAAAAGTCCTCTGAGTATATTATGAGGCCTCATAATATCAGTAGGTAATGATTTAACAATTCGAGAGTCTTTTAAACATCCAACATCTTTAAGAAGCACCGGGGGAATGCAACGAATGTCATGATTTAAAAGTAGTGTTTTACATTTTTTAATAGCACTTACAGACTCTATGATACTCATAAGTTCTTGGCTTAAAAGATCCCCAATAGGGGTTAAGGAGTAGTAACCAGAATCCCGGATTACCAAATTCTTTTTCTCCAGTTGATAAATTCCATGGAGTATGGTGGACGCACTTAGACCAATATCTTCCTTCAAACGAGCCAAATTCTTAGATGCTTCCCTTAAACTGATTAATATTTTAATACGGACATCCGATTTAGCCAAGAATTTAATATCAAATTTTATATGATCATAACTATCGAATATTGTCTTCAAATCGTCGTTCATCTGATCCCCCCCTAATTTCTAGAAAAATTAGAAATTAAATGAATCTTTCAAATCTATCTTTATCCACCTTGCAGATAGGACATGTCTCTGGAGGCTCTTCTCGGGCGCATAAATATCCGCAAACTCTACATCTCCACACGGGAAATGGTAGATCTTTTGATTCTGGCTTTTTATTGATCATTATTTTTTCTCGTTGCTCTGGTGACGGTCTTCTCTCAGGTATGGCTTTCAGTTTTTTTTCACCGGTTAATATCTCACCAGACACATAAAGCCCACAATAACAGGCATCATAATTCTGAAGATCAGGGTCTCGATAATCACAGGGGCATATAATGTCCACATCATCTTCTCTCATGCCGGATGAAAGTCTACAAGGACATGCACCGTATCCATAACGGTTTTCATTTATAATGATGGATTTAATTAGGGATTTGGTAAATTCAACATCGGGGTTAAGATGATAACCAGCTGATTCTGCCTGTTTTTTAATTTTTAAGTAATAGTCATCCACTTTAGCTTCATCCACTTCCGGATGATTCATACTAAGGCCTCCCTGATCTTCTCCTCATTGAAACCCACTATGGTTTTATCATTATCGATGACCAGAGTGGGAAAGGAAAGATTAGAATTATATTTCTTAACCTGCTCTATGATCTCATTGCGTTCTTCACCTTCCAGAAGATCCACGTAGATGTAGCTGAATTCCACCTTTAAATCTTCCAATAATAATCTAGTCTTCTTACACCATCCACAAGTACTTAATGCATAAAGAACCAATTCACCCTTATTATCACCGTCTACATGATCCATAGGCATTTAAATTACCTCCTTTGTTATGAAAATTATCTATTTTTTATTCAATCGACGATCCTAAATATCTCTTACCATTTTAATGGCACAAAACTCCCCACACATGGTACACATGTCTTCTTTATTTATAGGTCTCCTATTTCGGCAACTGCGGGGTTTTTCATCGTCAAATGCTAGTTTAAATTGCAAATCCCAGTTGAAATCTTTACGGGCATGAGCCATTTTTATCTCATTTTCCATGGCACCGTTAACACCTTTAGCCACATCAGCAGCCTGTGCTGCGATCCGGGAAGCTATGACTCCTTCCTTAACATCATCAATATCTGGAATGGACAGGTGTTCGGCAGGGGTTACATAACATAGATAATCAGCGCCAGCTGCAGCTGCTATTGCCCCACCAATAGCGGAGGTTATATGATCGTATCCCGGAGCCATATCTGTTACTAATGGACCTAGTACATAAAATGGAGCCCCTTTACAAACTCTTTTTTGTATCTGGATGTTAGATTCTATCTGGTTTATTGGCACATGCCCTGGTCCTTCTACCATGACTTGCACTCCTTTTTCCCGTGCTCTTTCAACTAATTTCCCCAGGGTTATTAATTCACTTATCTGAGGGATATCCGAGGCATCGTGTGTGCATCCGGGACGTAATCCATCACCTAAACTAAGGGTTACATCATATTCATGAGCTATCTCCAGTAGATAATCATAATTCTTATATAAAGGATTTTCCTCCTGATTTTTAAGTATCCATGCCGCTGTGAATGCTCCACCCCGACTTACTATGCCCATTATCCTATCTGATATGCTAACATTCTTTACAGTCTCTCTGGTTATACCACAATGGACTGTAATAAAATCAACACCTTCCCTGGCCTGATTGGTTATGGCTCGGAACATGTCATCTTCATCCATATTAATTACAGCACCTTTAGTTCTGGATGCTATCACCGCTGCCTCATATATGGGTACGGTCCCTATGGGGACGGTGATTTCCCGCATAATGGCATTTCTTACTTCCTTAAAATGTGGACCTGTGGAAAGATCCATTAAAGTATCTGATCCGTATTTAACTGCAATTTTAGCCTTTTCTACTTCCCAAGACACATCTTCCAGTTCAGATGATGACCCCACATTTGCATTTATTTTAGTTTTTAACCCTCTTCCAATCCCTAAAGCTATATTATTACTATTAATATTCTTTGGAATGACTATATGCCCCTGTGAAACTCTTCGTTTGATTTTGTCGATTTCTATGTTTTCATTCTCAGATATTCTTTCCATTTCTGGTGTGATTCTGTTTTTTTGAGCCTGTTCTAACTGTGTCAATTTTCATACCTCTACTTGTGAAACCTGATTAGTGTAAAATCAATATTTATATTAATTTATCCATTTACTTAATTAATATCTAATGATAGTATATATTAACATTTGTTAGGTGAATATAATCTCCCCCAGTTCCTGTAGATTCTTGGTGATGAAGGGTTGAGCATTTGGATCAGCGAGTATTTTAAGCTGTACCTGCTGGGTTTCCTGGTAAGCGTTGATCAATATTTTCTGGAGTTCTTCTACAGGCATCCTGGTTATTACTCTTATTTTCTCTAGTTCCTCTTGGGATAATGTGGTTTTATAATCCTCTATTCTGTCCTGAAACGATCTCACCACATTAGAATTTCTCTTAATAACCAGTTTTAAAAGGAGTGGTGGTACTCGAGTAAAAAGATCCATCATATCAATGACATCTTTATGAGTTATTTCCAGATCTTCGGATGTTTGCATAGAATTCATAATTCCTCCATTATTAATTAAAAATAAGTTCGTAAATATATTTATATACTAATATGGGGAGCTCTAAATACTTCTTTTTGAATCAATTAAGGTTTTTAGCTTATCCAGATTAACTTCACGTTTATATAGGGGAGATTTATCCTGAGAATAAACGTTTAAATTTTCTTCGAATGTTTTTCTATCCCGATCAATATAAAATATACCTAAGGGGTATTTATCGGTTTCCATGGATCTTTTAAAGGCCTTATTTATATCATAAGGGCCATATGAGTCTTCCAGATAGTAAGTGTTATTTTTAAACCAGTCAAATGTGTTCACTTTATTGAAAGTAACACAGGGTTGGAATATATCAACTACTGCGTATCCTTTATGTTCAATAGCTTTTTTTAGGATTTCCTTAGTTATTTCCATATCCCCACTGAAAGCTCGGGCTACGAATGATGCTTTAAGTGCTATGGCAAGTGATAATGGGTTAAATGGCTCTAAAAATACACCATCCACTTGTAGATTGGTTTTAAATTTGTTTCTACTGGTGGGGGATGCTTGTCCCTTAGTTAACCCATATACCATGTTGTTATGTATTATATTGGTTATGTTGGGGTTTCTGCGTATGTTATGGATGAAATGATTACCACCCTCACCGTACATACAGCCATCTCCACTGATATCTATCAATGTAAGTTCCGGGTTTACGGCTTTAATAGCTACTGCTGCGGGTAATGATCTGCCATGGAGACCGTTGAACAAATTACACTTTAGATAATGGGGAAGTTTACCTGCCTGTCCTATACCACTGACCATCACCAGATTTTTCGGTTTTATTCCCAGTTCTGCCAGAGTATCCTTTATTGTTTTAAGAATTGAAAAGTTCCCACATCCCGGACACCATGCAATATCTGCATCGGGCATATTATAATCTTCTGCATCCATTTTATAATCCCCCCATGTTTTCTACGATTTCTTCAACTGTAAAAGGCATTCCATCATATTTCAAAACTTCCTCATCTATTTCAAATCCAGTTTCCATCTTAATAAGATTTGAAAACTGTGCCGAGGCATTGTTTTCAAATATAATAGTTTTTTTCGCTTTTTTTAGATAATTTAGTGTTTCCTGATGAAGTGGGTAAACCTGTTTGAAATATAGAAAAGAAATATTATCCGGTAATTGCTCCATAGCCTCCTTAATGATCCCATATGTTGAACCCCATCCAATAATCAGAACTTCATAATCATCAGAACCTAAGAGTTCCGCTGGAATAGTCTCCTTTTTTATCAAATCCATTCTTTCATTGTAACGTTTATCCACCATTTTTTTCCTGATATCCAGATCCTCGGTTATATGGCCCTCTTCATCATGCTCATCTGAATCAGCGACCACCAAACCAGCCCCATAACCAGGTATGCCCCTTGGTGAGAGGCCATCCGAGGTTAGTTGGTATCTTCGGTAATCTTCATCAGTTTTTATGATTTGATCCTCTGTTTTTTTATCTTTTAAATCAAGATCCGGTATATTATAATAGCACTCTGCAAAAAACTGATCAGATAGGATGAAAACCGGGATCTGATATTTATCCGCCAGCTCAAATGCCTGATAGGCCAATTCAAAGGCATCGACAAAGTTGCCGGGAGCAAATATGATCCGGGCGAATTCACCCGGACCAGAATACAGGGTTAGATTCAAATCTTCCTGTGCTGTTCTAGTAGGAAGTCCAACGGCCGGTCCCGGCCTTTGACCAACATAAACCACCACAGGAGTTTCCGTCATACCGGATAGACCAACAGCTTCTTCCATTAGTGCAAATCCACTTCCTGAAGTGGCCACCATAGACCGTGCACCAGCATAGGAAGCACCAATTGACATGTTAATAGCTGCTATTTCATCTTCCGCTTGTTCAAAAATTACATCAAAGTCTTTACCATATAAAGCCATGAATATCTGCAGTGGAGTTGAAGGAGTCATGGGATAGGAGGATATGAATTTACAGTTCCCAACCAGACATCCCAGACCTACTGCCTCTGTGCCGCTTAAAAGAAGCTCATTTTTTATATCTAAGTTCTGATCCAGTTGAACTTTAATATTTCCTGTTTTAATCAACTCTTCTCCTAATTGGTAACCTTTTTTACCAGCCTTTAGATCTTTTCCAACTATCAAATCTCCTTTACGAGAAAACATTTCCATAATTATTTGGTCAAATAGTTCAGAGGGGATGTTCAAAATATTTGCCAACACACCTGCGGCAATGACATTGGCAAAAATAGGCCCCCCCAATTCCTGGGCACTCTTTAAAAAGGGAATTTTCACTATATTATCCTCATGAAATGATCTTAGTTGCTGATCATCGCCTAAAATAAGAGTATCTGGAGTTATTCTATGTTTCAAATGTTCTATCGCTCCTTTACTAATGGCAAGTAGAATATCAATTCGATCAACATAGGCATTGACTCTTTTTGAGGATATACGTATTTCAGTGGAGTTTTCACCTCCCCGAACCCGGGACATGTATTCCTTTGAGGAGAATACATGATATCCTCCCATCTTTATAGCCTGAACCAGAATTGCTTCAACAGTTTGTATACCCTGACCAGCTTCACCACATAAAACAATAGAATAATCTTCCTTTGACGACATAGATGAACCTCTTTAACTTTGGACTTTAAAAAACCATTAAAATCCATTTAATAATTATATAACCAATCATCACTATCTATATATTTGTAAAATATTTTACTTAAATTTTGTTTTTAAAGTTTATTCGGTAGGATTTAAGGCCTAAAATTAAAAAACAAAGATTAAAAAAATAATTAATATAATTTAAGTGATTATATTCAGTTTTTAAAAATATTAAACATTTAAAGATCATATTACAGGAAATTCTGGAATATTCAAAATTAATCATCCTTTTAATGAATGAATAATAAAAATAATATTATGAGAGATGAAAAAAAGGCACAGGACATCATGATTGAGGATGTACATATCACCTCACCCAATGACCTGGTAGCAGCAGCTAAACTTAAGATGATGCGCTGCAATGTAGGCGGACTGCCGGTAGTGGATGATACAAAACTGGTAGGTATAATAACCCATAGAGATATCCTACTTGCGGGTGGTGAGGCTCTTGGTCTTAAAGTAGAAGATCTAATGAGTAAAGATCTGAAAGTCGTAGAACCAAACACCCCCCTAATGGAAATTACTAAAATCATGGCCGACGAAGGCTATCAAAGAATTCCTGTGGTTTATGATGGAAATTTAATTGGCCTAGTAACCCAAAGCTCATTAATCCGTGCATTAGCTGGTTTAGAACAGTTATAATAAAAAAAAGAAGAACTTGGGTTTATTTTTTTTAGTAAGGGCTGGTGCTGGGGTATTCGTCATATAAGAACTCGTTCCCATCTATCAGTCTTGGTTGTGTGCTGGGCCAGTCACTCCAGTAGTTACCGGTGGTTCCTTGATAGAATGCGTTGCCAGTTCCATTCTGCGCTAATGCCTGTAATGGGTTGTTGTTGAAGTTATTCTGATAAATGGTATTATTTGAAGCATAATCCAAAACAATACCTGCCCAGCTGTTATTCTGTAATGAATTATTGTTGATGACGTTACCACTGGAATTATTGGTAACGTAAACACCCATATTATTGACACTAATAGTATTCAATCCGATTATATTGTTACTATCCGCATTATCCAGGGCTATACCCACCCAATTATTACCGAATAAGGTGTTACCACTAATTATATTACCATCAGCATTCCTAAAGAGTATTCCAATCACACCATTGCTAGAAATAGCCGTATTACTGTTTATCTGGTTTCCAGTGGACCCGTCAATATAGATACCAGTATCCTGATTGTTATGAATATTATTACCAGCGATAATATTGTTATTTGAGTTGTTTACAATGTATAAGCCTTCTAAGTTACCAGATATGTTATTATCACTGTTAATAGTGTTAACGGTGGCGGTGTCAAAACAGACACCCACCCAATCATTATTCTGAATAGTATTACCAGAAATAGTATTAGTATCAGAACCACGTAAATAGACACCAATAATACCATTATCAGATATAGCAGTGTTTCCAATGATGAAATTACCCGAAGAACCACTTATAACACTAATTCCAATATTAGTATTGCCAGTAACAGCATTACCAGAAATAGTATTTCCAGAAGATGCGTTAGTAATGTTGATTCCTTCCTGATTTCCCGATATGATGTTAGCTCCGTTTATTATGTTTCCATCAGCCTGATCCAAAGATATTCCAGCCCAACCATTACCCTCAATAGTGTTTCCAGATATGGTATTAGAACCAGCATTACGAACAAGCACTCCAATCACACTATTACTAGATATTGCAATGTTACCAGTGATAATATTTCCTGTTGGACCGTTAAGAATGGTTATTCCAGTGTCAGTGTTATGATGTATGTTATTAGCAGTTATAGTATTTCCATTGGAGGCATTAACAATGAAAACACCCTCCACATTACCATTTATGTTATTCCCACCATTTACCACATTGTTGCTTGAATTATCAATGCAAACACCCACCCAACCATTACTCTGGATCATGTTACCAGATATAGTGTTATTATCTGAACTGTAAAGATAAATTCCCATAAAATTACCAGATAGAGTGTTTCCTATAATTTGACAATTATCAGCAGACTCCAAACTAATACCCGCGGAACTAGAACCTGTGATACTGAATCCCAGTATTGTAGATCCACTTCCAGCGGAGTTGATGGTTATGGATCCATTAAGAGCTACATTTCCCACACCATAAGGTTGTAAGGTAAGATCCTTGTTAACCAGCACATTTTCATTGTAAGTAATGTTAGGATAGACATTTACCGTCCAATTATTTAATGCTAGTCCAATACCAGTATTAATGGTTAACTTCGCAGTTAAAGGTGTGAAACCATCATTTGATTCGTTTCCGTTTACTCCATCCACATAAACAGTATCAGCAGGTCCGCCCATAACCGCGAAAGTGCTGAAAGAAGTAATCCCATCCGCATAAACATACCTTTCAGTAGTGTTCACCCCGTTAGGTGAAGGTAGAACCGACCAAGCAGTGTTGTAACGGAAAATCTTCAGACTAGCTTCATTTAGACCGATAATATCTGCCGGAGAGTAATAAACTTTTAAGTTCACAGATGTACTACCAAGACCCTGCATATCAACATATTTAACAATATTTAACAATCCTGGAATATCGGCTGGCGGACTTTCCACACCATTCATGATGATACCGTTAATGTAATCAAAAGAAACCGTAGTAGGATGAGCCAGACCGACAGTTAACCTGGTAAACGTATTACTGGTGTCCCCTGTGGCATAAAGATCATCACCAGTATTGTTGATTAACTGGTTATCCTGGAAATTAACACCACTAATGCCCTCCAACCTTAATCCGTTTCCATTGTTACTGATTAAGTTGTTGTTGAAGGTTACCGTGGGATTATTAGATCCAATTAGATAAACACCCCATAAAACGCTACCTTGGATATTATTATCAGTTATAAATGTGTTTCCCCTACTCTGGAGGTACATACCATGTTGTGTGCTGTTTGTAACTGTGGTGTCGGTTATAGTAATGTTCGCACTGCTATCAGCAGCCATAGTTATTCGAATACCATCCAGCGTCGCACCAGTAACCATTACATCATCCAATACCACATTCCTGGTAAACTTCCCAATATTCCAATAATCAGTTAAAACAATACCATAACCCGAAGGATTAGTAATAGTCGTGTTAGAAACAGTCAAACCATCCAAATCAGAATCATTATACTTCTCAATACCACTCGCACCACTACCAGAAATACTACAATTCTGAATAGTTATATTAGTAGCTGCACCTTCCAAGTACACACCAATATTACTAGTTCCAGAAATAGACACACCATCTAAAGTGATATCATTACTCGTACCCGTTACATGCAAAGCACGATAA
>JADFDH010000002.1:0-491392 GCA_018263005.1 Methanobacterium sp. | reverse complement strand
AAACAGTCAAACCATCCAAATCAGAACCACTATACTTCTCAATACCACTACCACCACTACCAGAAATACTACAATTCTCAATGGTGATATTAGTAGCCGCACCTTCCAAGTACACACCATTATTACTAGTTCCAGAAATAGACACACCATCTAAAGTGATATCATTACTCGTACCCGTTACATGCAAAGCACGATAAATCCGAGAACCAGTACTCGCCTGAGTACTGGCATCATCCCAAAAACCACCAGAAATATTCACATAACGACCACCATTAATCCAGAAAACATAACCAGCATTATCCACCATCAAACCACCATTAAACAATATAGGAACGGCAATCTGACCCACATTCTGCAGATAAACACCATTACGATTCCGGTTGAAACTATTATCACCCGTAATAGTAGTACTAGTATTCCCATCACCCACCAAATACAATCCATAATACGCACCATCAGCACCACTGGCACCATTAAAACCATTATGCGTTAATGTATTGCGCTCAAAATCAAAAACACCCATAGTCTGAAGAATCATACCATACTGATAACAATCAGAAACAGTGGTGTCGGTGATGGTGACGTTGGCACTGTTCGGATGACTCATAATTATCCTAATACCATCCGAAATCGCCCCCGAAATCGTCACATTATCCAAAACCACATTCCTCATATAATTATAATAATAATCAGGTAAATTAATACCACGACCATTAGGATTAAAAATAGTCGTGTTAGAAACAGTCAAACCATCCAAATCAGAACCACTATACTTCTCAATACCACTACCACCACTACCAGAAATACTACAATTCTGTATGGTGATGTTGGTTGGTGAGCCTTCCATGAACACGCCGTTTGATGTAGTTCCTGTTATGGTGGCATGGTTTACGTTGATGTTGGAGCTGGACCCTGTAATATATACGCCTCTTTGGCAGTTGGTTATGGTCAGATCATTCAGAGTGACATCGGTAGCTCCATTTGTTAGTACGCCGGATGCTCCGGTTGCTCCGGTTATTGTGAAGCCTGAGATAGTGGATTGTGATCCGGTTGAGGGAATGACTATTACAGGACTGTTGGGAAGGGAGGACCCGCTAACAGTTACCAGACCAGTGGTGGTTATGGTTAAACCGTTCTTGTTGACCACCACATTTTCAGTGTAGGTGTAAGGATTTCCAGTATCATCATAAACAGTAATAGTATCACCAGGAACTGTAGTAGCACTATCAATAGCCGACTGAATAGTAGTATAATCATATGTTCCACCGGGACCTACCGTCCAATCTGCTGCTACTGAAGTTCCACATATAATTATCGCAAATATTAATGTTAAAATCGGAATTAAAACTTTTCTATTCATCAACACTCCCTCTTTTACAATTCTGGACAAACAACATCTTTTTTCGATTAATTTTCATATTTTTTAAAAAATTAAATAATAATTTGAATATCCACATCTTAGAATGGCGTTAGGCTGGGATATTGGTCATATAAGAATTCGTTTCCATCTATCAATCTGGGTTGATCGCTGGGCCAGTCACTCCAATAATTACCGGTAGTTCCCTGGTAGAAGGCGTTCCCGGATCCATTCTGTGCTAGTGCCTGTAATGGATTGGATATGAAGTTGTTCTGGTAGATCGTGTTGTCTGTGGTATAATCAAGGACTATTCCCGCCCAGATATTGTATAGTAATGTGTTATTGCTTATAGTGTTGGAGCTGGAATTATTCACCCCATATAAACCCATACTACTGCCACTGATAATGTTCCCACCATTTACAATATTATCATCAGCATTATCCAAGGCTACACCCGCAAAACTATTATTTGCTATGGTATTAGCACTGATAAAGTTCCCATCAGCATTCCTAAAGAGTATTCCAATCACACCATTGCTTGAAATAGCCGTGTTACTGTTAATCTGGTTTCCAGTGGACCCGTCAATATAAATACCTGTATCCTGATTGTTATGAATATTATTACCAGTAATTATGTTATTGTTGGAGTTGTTTACAATGTATAAACCCTCCAAGTTACCAGTGACATCATTATCACCATCAATAACATTACCAGAGGCATTATCCAGACAAACACCAACCCAACTATTATTCTCAATTATGTTATCAGAAATCGTATTGGATCCGGAATCCCTTAAATAAACACCAATAATACCATTACCCGATATAGTAGTGTTCCCCGTGAAGAAATTACCATTAGAACCGTTAATAACACTAATTCCAATATTAGTATTGCCAGTTACAGAATTTCCAGTAATAGTATTACCAGAAGAAGTGTTAGTTATGTTAATACCCTCTTGATTACCAGAAATGGTATTTGATCCGTTTATTATGTTTCCATCAGCCTGATCTAAGGATATACCAGCCCAACCATTACTCTGAATAATATTACCAGAGATAGTATTCAAATCAGCATTCCGAATTAGTATTCCAATCACGTTATTGCTAGATATAGCTGTATTTCCCGTGATAATATTTCCTGTTGGACCGTTAAGAATGGTTATTCCAGTGTCAGTGTTATGATGTATGTTATTGGAGGTGATGGTGTTTCCTGTGGAAGTGTTAGCTATTAAAACACCCTCCACATTACTATTTATGTTATTACCACCATTTACTACATTGTTGCTTGAATTATCTATGCATATACCAACCCAACCATTATTCTGAACAATATTACCAGAAATGGTGTTATTATCCGAATTTTGAAGGTATATTCCCATGAAATTGCCAGATAAAGTATTACTTGTGATTAAACAATTATCAGCAGATTCCAAGATAATACCAGCAGAACTAGAACCAGTTACATTAAAGCCCTGTATAGTAGAACCACTACCACCAATGTTAACAGTAATAGAACCGTTAAGAGCTATATTTCCCACCCCGTAGGGTTCTAAGGTTATGTCCTTATTAACCAGCACATTTTCATTATAAGTAGTGTTAGGATACACATAGACAGACCAATTATTCGAAGCCGTTCCAATACCAGTATTTATGGCTAATTTAGCAGTTAAAGGTGTGAAACCATCATTTGATTCGTTTCCATTTACACCATCCACATAAACAGTATCAACCGATCCGCCCATAGCTGCGAATGTGCTGAAAGAAGTAATCCCATCAGCATAAACATACCTTTCAGTAGTGTTAACACCATTAGGTGAAGATAGAACCGACCAAGCAGTGTTATATCGGAAAATCTTCAAACTGGCTTCATTTAAACCAATAATATCAGCCGGAGAATAATATACAATAAGATTCACCGATGTGCTACCGAAACCCTGCATATCCACATACTTACCAATATTCAACAACCCAGGAATATCCGCAGGCGGACTTTCCACCCCATTCATAATAACACCATTAATATAATCAAAAGAAACCAACGTAGGATGAGCTAGGCCAACAGTTAACCTAGTAAATGTATTATTTGTGTCAGTAGTGGCGTAAAGATCATCACCAACATTATTAATTAGTTGGTTATCCTGGAAATTACCACCATTAATGCCCTGCAATCTTAATCCGTTGCTGTTGTTGGTGATTTGGTTGTTGTTGAAAGTTACGGTGGGGTTATCGAATCCACGCATCCAAACACCCCAAATAGTACTATTCTGGATATTATTACCAGATACAATAATAATACCCCTACCATAGAGCGTTATACCAGTATCACTACCAGTAATGGTGTTATTCGTAATCTGCACATCATAGTTACTCGGATTATCCATCCTAATATGAACACCATTATCACCAACACCCGTAATAGTGTTATTATCAATCACCACATGCCTAACAAAGTTATCATACCCATTCAACACAATTCCATAAATATTAGGATTAGTTATAACCGTATTTTCAATGGTGATACCATCAATCGTGCCCCCATAATCCTTCTCAATACCACTAGCACCACAATCAACAATCACACAATCACTAACCACAATACCAGACAAACTACCCTCAATAAAGTAAATACCCTGCAAAACAGGACGAGTAATATCCACCTGATCAATTAAAACATTACCACCAGTACCCGTTAGTAAAATCGACTGCAGACCACTATCACTAATATCCAGGTTTCTAAGTGTCAGATTATCACAATTATTAGCATACACCGCATAATTATACGACCGAACAAGATTATTGAAACTTGTGTTTTCAATAGTGGTGTTATCCGCATTCTGCAACTCAAAAACAGTGCCACCATTATTATGAACAGTACTTGTACTGTCAACTGTTAAACCACTAATATCCCTTACGTATAATCCGTTGCTGTTGTTGGTGATTTGGTTGTTGTTAAAAGTTACGATAGGATTATCATATCCCCTTAAAGAAACACCCCAGCCGGCATTGTTGTTGAAACTATTACTGGTTATGTTGATAATTCCCCTTCCAACAATGGTTAATCCATTTCCACCATTATCACTGCTATTAGTATTAGTTATTTGTATATTATGGCTCTCCGGATGACCCATAGGAATCCAAATTCCCGCGTTGTCTGCCTGAGTAACCGTAACATTATCAATCACAATATCAGTGATAGGTTCACCATCCCCAGTCAACAACAACCCATAAGGTCCAGGGTTAGTTATAATAGTGTTCAGTATGCTAAGACCATTAATACGAGCATTATAACCCTTCTCAACCCCCGTCCCCACACTATTCGTGATTTGCGAGTTGCTAATAGTTATGTTGCTCATTCCGTAACCATCTTCAAGGAATATGCCCTGTGCTCCGCTGCCGGTGATGACTGCCTGATCTATAAGAGTATTAGCCCCGTTCCCACGCAACAAGATGGATACACTGCCACTATTATTTATGTTCAGGTTTCTCAGGATCAGATTATCACAATTATTAGCAAATACTGCATGAGTATAGGCACGGACCGTGTTATTGAAGCTGGTATTTTCAATAGTGGTAGAATCCGCATTTTCCAACTGATATACAACCCCACCATTATCATGAATAATATTAGTAGAATCACTCAAGACCAAACCACTAATATCCCTTACGTATAATCCGTTGCTGTTGTTGGTGATTTGGTTGTTGTTAAAAGTTACGATAGGATTATCATATCCCCTTAAAGAAACACCCCAGCCGGCATTGTTGTTGAAACTATTACTGGTTATGTTGATAATTCCCCTTCCAACAATGGTTAATCCATTTCCACCATTATCACTGCTATTAGTATTAGTTATTTGTATATTATGGCTCTCCGGATGACCCATAGGAATCCAAATTCCCGCGTTGTCTGCCTGAGTAACCGTAACATTATCAATCACAATATCAGTGATAGGTTCACCATCCCCAGTCAACAACAACCCATAAGGTCCAGGGTTAGTTATAATAGTGTTCAGTATGCTAAGACCATTAATACGAGCATTATAACCCTTCTCAACCCCCGTCCCCACACTATTCGTGATTTGCGAGTTGCTAATAGTTATATCACTCAAAATTCCATAACCATCTTCAAGAAATATACCTTGCTGACTAGTTGAGTTAATAATTAATTCATCCAATGTAATTTGGTTAGAATTGCCACGAATAAATACACCATTTTGACAGTTTTCAATGGTTAGGTTAGTTAAATTCAAATAATTGGCACTGTAAATGAGGACACCTGCCGATCCGGTTGCACCGGTTATGGTGAATCCAGTAATTGTGGTTAATGAGCCTGAGTTATTAATTGTAAATACTGGTGAACCTGTATTTGCCGCTTGCACTGTTACAGTTCCATCGTCGGTTGTTTTTATGACTAAATGTTTATCTATGGTTAAGTTTTCGGTGTATGTGGCGGGGTTTCCGTTATCTCCATGTACGATTATCACGTATCCTGATAATGAATTGTTTATGGCGGTTTGTATTGATTCGCCAGGGTAGACATGTATTATGGTGCCTATGTAGGGGTAGTTATCTGTAATACCGGTTATGTTGTAGGGAGTGTCTCCAAATCCATCTCGGTCAACATCCACTCCTGTGTAGTCGCTCCAATAGTTTCCTCCTATTGGTTTATCGTCATAGAATGAGTTGTTTGTGCCGTAATTTCTGGCCTGTACTGTATTGGAAACGAAATTATTATTTAATACATTGTTATTATTGCTTCCTGAGTTTATTTGCAGTCCGATTCCGTTATTTGTTATATCATTTCCGTATATTTCAGTTGTGCTGGAATATAGTTGGAGTCCTGTTCCGGTGTTGTGGTGGATGTTGTTATTTTTTACCTTAACAGTTCCTCTTGCTTGGAGGTATATCCCGTTTTGTGTATTGTTATTTATTGTAGAGTCTGTTATGGTGACGTTTTCACTCCTTGTATCGTCCATGGTTATCCTGATACCATCAGATGTAGCTCCACTAACCGTCACATCATCAATCACCACATTCTTAAGATAAGTAGAACCACTATAATCAATCAAATAAATACCATAACCAGTAGAACCAGAAACCGAAGTATTAAAAACAGTCAAACCATCCAAATTAGCATTCAAACCCTTAAAAATACCATGAGAACCAGTACCACTAATAACCGAATTCAAAATAGACAAACCCATAGTAGTACCACTATCAACAAATATCGCCGAACTTGAAGTATGATTAATAGTAACTCCATCAATAGTTATGCTATTATTATTACCTAACAAGTAAAATGCCCGGTTAATCCGATAACCCGTACTGGCCTGGGTAGACACATCATCAAAATTACCGCCCTGAATGGTGATATATCGCCCACCATAAATATAGAAAGGATAACCAGCATTATCCACAAACAAAGAACCATTAAAAGTAATAGGATTAGACACCGTACCCAAATTCATCAAATAAACACCATTACGGTTCTGGTTAAAACCATTATCAGATGAAATAGAAACAACACTATTATTCGTTCCAACTAGATACAAACCATAAAACTGACCATCACCACCAGTACCACCATTATAACTATTATGTGTAAACGTATTATTACTCAGTGTTAGCGTACCCCTAGTACTGAGATAAACACCATGCTGATAACAATTACTCACACCAGAATCAGATATGGTAACGTTTCCACTCCTTGTATCGTCCATGGTTATCCTGATACCATCAGATGTAGCTCCACTAACCGTCACATCATCAATCACCACATTCTTAAGATAAGTAGAACCACTATAATCAATCAAATAAATACCATAACCAGTAGAACCAGAAACCGAAGTGTTAAAAACAGTCAAACCATCCAAATTAGCATTCAAACTTTTACCAACACCATGAGAACCAGTACCACTAATAACCGAATTCAAAATAGACAAACCCATAGTAGTACCACTATCAATATAAATACCGTTTGAGGTTGTCCCGCTTATGTTGGCACCGTTTATATTGATATTAGAGGTTGTACCTTGCGTTACCACTCCTCTTTGACAGCTGGTAATGGTTAAATCATTTAAAATTATATCGGTTGCACCGTTTATAAGAATTCCTGCTGAATTGGTTGCGCTGGTGATGCTGAAACCGGATAATGTCGCCTGGGATCCTGCTGAGTTTATGGTGAAAACGGGTGTGTTGGGGTTTAGGGATCCGCTGACTGTTACCTGACCGGTTGTAGTCACTGTGAGGTCTTTATTGATTAGGACGTTCTCCTGGTAGGTGTAAGGATTGCCATTGTCATCATAAACAGTAATGGTATCACCAGTGAGTGTGGTTCCACTGTCAATAGCCGATTGAATGGTGGTATAATCATATGTTCCACCCGGGCCTACTGTCCATTCAGTAGCAGATGATGTTCCACATATTATAATTGCAAATAAAATTGTTAAAATCGAAATTATTATCTTTTTACTCATATCCCTTCAACCCCGTTTTTAATATTTTAAAAGAAAAATTAGAACTAAAATACCATAAAATAAATTCAGAAGTTCTTAAAATTAGTTTAACTGTTTTATAACAAGCTATGTAATAGATTCTTATCCCCCAAGATCCAATTTTTTAAGAGCAAAATCTGAATGTTATTAGTTACCCTTGATGATAAATAAATTTTACTAATTGTTCAAATTTTTGTGAAAATAGTCCCATATGAACTTTATATCGAGATTATTGGGATGTTTATATCTAACTAAATCTGTATAATACTTATTTAAGCCATTGTTTAAAATAAATAACTTAAAAATGATTTAAATAGGCTAATATTAGTTTATTAAATTGACTAATAAAAATAAAAAGAGTATATATTTATTTTATAGTTGTTGTGAAAAATGAGTATGTTTTTATTGTTATTTATTAAATATTTCTATTAAAATATGCTAAAATCTTTAAATAAGACTTGAAAAAATATATTCACATTAATTATTAAAAATTAGATTTTTTGTGATTCTATCAGTTATTTCATACTATCAATAATTAAACCAAAGGTTCGGGTTTTTTAGCATTCTTCTTGTCTTTAAGTCCATCTATTTTTTCTACTCTTAAGTGTATGAACTTTTTACCTGCCTCTGTAACTCCATAGATGGGTATTGATGCCCCTACACTGAATGTTTTCCTATCTTCACCTGTTCTTCTTATGGATTTTGAAGCGCATCCGGTGATGATGTCCGCATTATCAAATAGTATTTCGGCTTCTTCCTTGCTTAAACCGGTGGTGTGTACCACGAATATGAATATATTAATGTTTTTTAACTCTTTTTCTAATTCTCTTAGTTTTTGAGCATCTGCTGCAGAGACAATGGTTACTGCTATATTTTTATATCCCATATTTACTGCTTTTTGTACGCCTTTTATTTGATCTATTTCACAGTGCTCGGGTTCCAGGATATTTTCTCTCCCCAGGGAGTTTATTAACTGCTTTATAGGAGTGGTGCTTACTAATCCGGATACTCGGCCACCTACACCTTGCACTAACTCTGGATCTGTCAATATTACTGTTCCACATCCTTCGCAGACTGCAACCACACTATCTATTACATCTTCATCTAATAATGTGCTCAGTATTTCGGATACTCCGAATGATAGGAAGTCTTTCATCCTTAAAACTCTTTCTGATGTGCACATTCCAAAATCAGCTATTCTAAATTCTATGTTCTCTGTTATGGTCTGTTCATTCAGTTCTTTTATTCCCCTGTATTTTTCGAATAGAGGGCAGTATTTTATTTCTGGTTGGCTTACTTCTATGACTTTACCATTTTTTATTAGTATTCTGCTTTTTCCCATGGCTTCTATTACATGCTGATCCTTATCATCCATCTAATCACTACTCATTATTTTTTTTAAATCTTTGAAAATTGAATTTAGTTGAGATCTTTTTCTAATTCTATAGCAGCTTTGTTAATTTCTGCTGTGAGTTGGATTCCTTTTTCTTCTCCTAAAATTTTTGAGTATCTTTGGTATAGGTTACCCCAGCATTTTCCGATAGCATCTTTCATTTTTGTTCCTTTGTCTGTGGCATATAGGTAGGATGTTTTTCCTTCGGTTTTTCTTTCTACCAGTCCTTTTGATTCCAATTTATCTATGAAACGGGTGGTGGTAGATGGTTTGATGTTCATATCTCTGCTTAGTTCTTTCTGGGATAGACCGGGCTGGCTGATGATGTTCATAAGAGTTAAAGCGTATGAGGGTGAGAGTCCTGTTTTTAGGAATTCTTCTTCTGCTATCTTGTTAATGATGCGGCTGAGTTTGTTGCTGGTGAAGTAAAGACAGTTGCACATTATATTACACTTTTCTGGGTTCTCTTCGTCCATTTTGAAACTGCACCTCAAGTTTTGATTTTGTTTTTAATGTATTAGGATTTTTCTAGTTCTGTTTAGAGTTGTTTAGTTAACTTTATATATAACTTTGTTTGTACATACAAATGTTGTTAGAAAAGGAGATAAAAAAATGAATGTATTAATTGTTTATGCACATCCGGAACCGGAATCGTTTAACGGAAGTTTAAAAGAATTAGCTGTGGACACATTAACTGGTGAAGGTCATCAGGTGCAGGTATCTGACCTCTACGCCATTAAATGGAAAGCAGTTCTGGATGATGATGACTTTACAGATAGAATGAACACGGAAATTTTTAACCCCATCATGGAACAGGTAAACGCTGTTGAAAAAGGAGCTATACCCCATGATATTAATATAGAGATGGATAAAGTCATATGGGCCGATTTAATAATCTTCCAGTTCCCAATCTGGTGGAGTAACTTCCCTGCTATCCTAAAAGGTTGGGTTGATCGTGTTTTCTTCAATGGATTTGCATTCAACCTGGCAGAGATGAAACTGTACGATAATGGGCCTTTAAAGGGGAAAAAAGCCATGTTATCCTTTACCACCGGAGCTCCCAGGGAACTTTATAGTGCACAGGGACCTCATGGTGAAATAGAAATCCTAATCAACTACTTCAACCATGTTCTGTTCGAGTTTGTGGGTATGGAAGCCCTTCCCTACTTCGGTGTTTTTGGACATGGTGACTTATCTCTTGAAGAAAGGGAACAAAAACTAGACGATTACAAAGAAATATTAAAAAAATTGGATTGAATTTGATATTAGGGGTGAATTTAACATGCAAATTTTAGCCATAGATAAATTTTTACCAGGCACCACCATGGAAAAGGTACAACCACATCTTAAAGAGGAGATGATAGTAACTTGGGAGCATTACAAGCAAGGCAAAATCAGACAGCTGTTTTTCAGACAGGATAGCCCAGGAGTTGTTTTGATGATGGAATGCGATTCCATAGATGAAGCCCATGAAATACTAGATGAATTACCTTTAGTTAAAGAAAAACTAATAGAATTTGAATTAACTCCTTTAGGATATTTCGAACCTCTAGAAGCGTTATTTGGATCAGGATGAAGGTATTAACCAGATAAAAGTGATTTATATGATAATAGATCCTACTAAGGACCTGGAAACTATTAACCTTGAGAATTTAACAATAGGTGTCTTTGCCATAGTGATGACACTCCTGGTATTGGATATTAAAGCCCCTGATGTGGCTGTTTCAAACCTGCATATAGCACTTTTAGCTTTATGGCCAAATTTCCTGAGTTATGCCATTAGTTTCGCCCTTCTGGGAATTTATTTTATGGGTTATATGGCGCAGTTTCGTTCTATAAATAAATCAGATCATAATTCCCACTGGATAAGCTTCCTTTTCCTTGCTCTGGTAACTTTAATACCATTTTCCACGGCTCTTTTAAGCAAAAATCCCTATTCAACATTATCTATAATAATTTACTCATCTAATCTGGTTTTAATAGGATTGGTACTTTATTGGCACTGGATAAATGCAATTGGAAACGGTTTAACTGAAGATATACCCCGGAATTTAATTAAATACGCTAAATTACGCTGCCTAGTAGCTCCAGCAGGGTATTTGATAGCAATTGTAGTTGCTTTCATTAATCCAGTTATCAGTTTAATAATATGTGCATTTATACCCCTACTTTACATTATACCCAGTATGCAAAGATTATTTTGGATTCCTATGACTGGTGATTAATTTTTTAAGGTCAATATCTCTTTAACATCTTTTTTATTTTAAAAAGGTTTGAAGATTTTGGAATTCCTCCCTTAATAATATATTAACTATCATCATATCTGAAATCCTAGAGAAGATAGAAAACTTCAAGTTAAATAATGATTTCAATTATACAACTTTATTAAAATTGCAAGTGTAAAAAAAGATATTTTTTCCTTTCATTATCATCTCATATTCTATGTAATTTCATTGAAATACACCAAAACTGAAAAAATAGTATTATTATAAATTATAGCATAATGCAAATCCAGATCAATGAAAAAAAGATGGTTTTGGATTTATATAGCGAGATTATGTTGATTATATTCTTTCTTGGTATTTTAGTTCTTTGAATGTGATTTTAAATTCTGTTCCATGACTCCTATTAAGCTCTATTTTACCGTCTATTTGTTGTGTCAGGCTGTTTACTATTTGTAGGCCGAGTGAATCTGTGTTTTGAAAGTCTAAATCGAATGGGAATCCAACCCCATTATCATTCACAGTGAATTGGTAATGATCATCTTGTTTATGGAAGTCAACATTGATTTCTCCCTTCATGCCTTCTGGAAAAGCGTGTTTTAAACTGTTAGTTACTAATTCATTAACGATCAATCCTAATGGTATAGCAGTATTTATATCCAGCATTACATCTTCTACATTAATTTTCAGTTCTATTAGACCAAAATCACCTGCATAGGTATTAAATAGTTCTGTGGACAAGGATTGAATATACTCTCCGAAATCAATCCTTTTAAGATCAGTAGATTGATACAATCTTTCGTGTATAAGAGCCATGGATCGCACACGGTTCTGACTTTCCATGAAAATATTTCTTGATGCTTTATCTTTAATGTAACTTGATTGAAGATCAAGCAGACTAGAAATAATCATCAAATTATTTTTTACTCGATGATGAATCTCCTTCAAGAGCATCTCCTTCTCTTTTAGAGAGCTTTTTATTAGCTCATCTTTACGCTTACTTTGGGTAATATCCCTGGCAATGATGGAAGCACCTACAATATTACCATTTAAATCTCTAATTGGGGATATTGTCAAAGAAACATCTATATTTGCCCCATTCTTTTTCTTTCGCACACTCTCATAACGTTTTATGGATTCACCATTTTTGATTTTTTCAATAATCCATCCAGAATCATCAGAGTGTTCTGGAGGTATCAAAATGGAAATGGGTTTCCCTAACATTTCTTCCTCTGAATATCCATACATATTTTGAGCACCAGAATTCCAGCTTTCAATATTTCCATTTAAATCTTTTCTAATAATAGCATCATCACTAGAGTCTACAATTGCTGCTAAACGAAGGTTAAGCTCTTCAAATTTTTTACGTTCAGTAATGTCTCTTAATGATCCTTCTATTCCAATGGGATTATTATTCTCATCAAGCCAGATATGAGCATTGGTGGATACATAAAGTAAAGTATTGTCTTTGGTTTTTAATTTTACTTCATAGTCAACGATCTCGCCTTTTTCAGCGATGGTTTGTAAAAGTTTTTTTCTATCTTCAGGATTTGAGTATACAGCCCCAACTGGTTTACCTATCAACTCTTCACGTTTAAATCCTGAATATCTAGAGATAGAAGGGCTTATTTCCACAATCAAACCTTTTAAATCAGTTCGATAGAAAATATCCTGTACATTTTCGAATATACTTCTATATTTTCTTTCACTTTCTTTTAAAGCTTCTTCCATTTGCTTATGTAGTTGTAGATTCTCTTTCCAATGTTTTAATGTCGTTTCAGGGGCTTTTCCTGCCAGGAACTCTTCGGTGGGAATGTAATAGAAGTTTTCATAGATTTCAGTTCCAATAACCGCTATTGGGTGGGTGGTTAATATGTCCAGGAGGATTTCTGGTTCAAATACTCTGGAATCATACTGGCAGATGGCCAAAGCTTTGTTATTAGGGAAGAATTCGTTTAATTTGGCTTCATATTCTATGAGTCGTTCGGATCCAGGTAAACCTCGCAGAGCCCATGACATCTCACCAGTCACACGAAGAGCAGAATAACCCTCTTTTAGAGCCTTTTCAGTCTCTTCTCTGAGCATTTTGATCATACCATCAGGATCAAAGACACCACCTTTCATATAAGATTCACTGACTGTTAAAATAGCCAACTGTCCACTTTCAAGGTAGGGATCTACATCAACACCATCATCACGCAGATAATTTAGAACTACCTCTGACGTGCGAGCATCAACTATGTAAAAAACTTTCTCATGGTTTTCCAGCCCAGATCGTAGATATGGAGTAATTAAGGCTTTATGTTCTTCATCAGTCTCATAAATAACACATAAATGATCTCCCGGATTCAATTCATTTATATCATATATTTTGTAACCTCTCTCCATCCTGATCACCAAATATAAACTATTCTAAAATCTCTTATTGTATTGTAGTTCTTTGAATGTGATGGTGTACTTGGTTCCATGGCTTTTGTCGAGTTCTATTGTGCCATCTATTTGATTGATTAGGGAATGTACTAGTTTGAGTCCTAAGGTTGATTTAATGTTTGTAAAGTCAATATCCTCTGGGAAACCTATACCGTTGTCCTTGATAATTAGTTTAAATTGACCCTCCTCGCTTTCAAGAGATATAGTTAATTCACCAGGTTTTTTATCAGGGAAAGCATGTTTAAGGCTGTTAGAGACCAGTTCACTGATTATTAATCCCAGAGGAACGGATGTTTCCATATTTAAATAAGTTTCATCCACATCAATTATCGATTGAACATTTTTTATACTATAGCTATCACACAGATTAGAAACTAAGTTTCTAAGGTAAGCAGAGAAGTTGATGGAATTTAGATCTTTTGATTGATAAAGCATCTCATGGATCATTGCCATCGTTAGAACCCTATTCTGGCTTTCCATCAAAACATTCACCGCAGTAGGATCATCTTTTACATAGTCCTCCTGCAAGTCCAATAAACTGGAAATTATCTGTAAATTATTCTTAACTCTGTGATGTATTTCTTTTAAGAGATTTTCTTTCTCTTTTAATGAATTTTTGATCTTTTCTTCTGCCTTTATACGTTCTGTAATATCACGGGCAACATGAACGCTTCCCATTAATTTTCCTTCCGAATCATATAATGGAGATACACTTACTATGAAATCCCCGCCAATAAGGTCCTCATGAACCTCTGCAGTGTGCTCCTGACAATCTTCAAGAAGTTTACTGTGAGGACAAAAAGATGGTGGTTCATTTAATCCATGAACTACTTCATAACAGGTAAATCCTACAGCTTCCTCAGGGGTAACTCCTAATTTATTAGCCATAGCCTTGTTTGCTCGGATAATACGATAATTAGTATCCAATATGGCTATCAAGTCAGGAACAGCATCAAAAGTATTTTCCCATTCTTCCTTAGCCTGAAGAATTGCATTTTCATCCTTTTTACGTTGAGTGATGTCACGTATTATTCCCCGATAGGAGTTGATAACTCCCTTTTCATCTTTTACAGCGGTTAAAGAACAGAGTGTAATCATCTTATCTCCATTTTTTTTCTTAACCACAATTTCATATTCCGCGCTACCCCCCCTATTCACCATATCTAATATCCGCTTCCTATCAGTTGGATCGGCGTATACATCCCTTTCCAGGTCAAGACGTAATAGCTCCTCTTTCGTATCATATCCGAACATCTCAATACCCTTCTTATTCATGTCGAGGATTTTTCCTTCAGGAGATGTGATAAATAGACCGTCAAAGGATTCTTCAAAGATGTTTCTATATTTCTGCTCACTTTTATGTAAATTTTCCTCAGCCTTTTTACGTTCGGTGATGTCTCTTGCTGCTGCGAAAACACCAACTATATCACCAGACTGATCCCGATAAACCGTTGCATTATATAAAACAGAAGTCGCATTACCATCCCTGTTTAAAATATCCAAAGGATAATCCCGCACAAAACCTTCTTCAAATACAGTTTTATAACCTTCTTTAGCTTTATCTGGTTCAGTGAAATAATCAGAAAAATCAGTTCCAATTAGAAAATCTCTAGAATAACCAGTAACAACCTCAGTAGCATTATTAACATCTGTGATCTTTCCATCAGCTCCAATAGTAACTAAAGGATCTAAACTAGCTTCAATTAAACTACGATTATACAAACTAGCAATTTTTAGTTCTTTTTCTGCCTTTTTTAGTTCTTTGATATCAATAACAGTTATTAAAAGTGATTCAAGCCCCCCTTCATCATTGGGTAGAGAATTTATCTCCATAATTACTGGAAATGTTTTTTCATCCTTTAAAAGTTCTAATTCACATTTTAGATGTTCTTTATTTTCCCTGAAATTTTTAACATATTCGAAAAATCTATTACGAGATTTAGAGGCTATAAAACGGATGAAAGCACGGTTAATCAGCTTATTTTTACCTAATCCTAGTAAATTGGCACCCGCAATATTTACATCTTCTATCAATTCATTCTCATCCAAAGTAAAGTAACCAATGGGTGCGAAATTATACATTTCAAAATATCTATTTTTTGATGTTTGAAGTTGTGATTGGTACCTTTTCAGCTCTTCATTTTGAATTTCCAGTTCTATCTGGTGCACTTGAAGTTCATGTATCAGTTCATTGACATCCTCTGGAATATTCAGATCCTTAATTTTATCTACTAATAGTTCCTCAGCTTTTGCCCTTATCTTAGCATTCGTTCCATTTTTTTTAATGATATCAAACTCCAGAGCAGTGCATTAATATCTAAGTCAGTTATCATTTTTACACTATCTTTACAACTTTATTTCAGGGAAAGTAATGGTGAATTCAGTGCCTCCATCTCTTATCATTTCTATCTCACCATCAATCTGTTCCACTAAACGGTTTACTATTTTTAAACCCAATGATTTTGTGTTTTTAAAGTCTATGTCCTGAGGAATGCCTATTCCGTTGTCTTTAATACTTAAAATAAGATATTTATCCTTAGAATAGAATTTTATATTCAATTCTCCTTCACTATCATCAGGAAAGGCATGTTTCATGGCGTTGGATACCAGCTCATTTAAAATGAGTCCGCAGGGGATGGCTGTGTTAATATCCATCATTATAGGTTCTAAATCCATGGTGAGTTTTATCTTTTCCGGATGATGGATAAGTATGCTGTATAAATCCATACACAGTGTGCGGATGTAATCCCCGAAATCTATCCTTTTCAGATCAGTGGATTCATACATTCGCTCATGAATAAGGGCCATGGACTTGGCACGGCTCTGACTTTCCAAAAACATTTCACGTGATGATTTGTCTTTTATGTAACTGGATTGAAGATCAAGAAGGCTTGAAATAACCATCAAATTGTTTTTAACCCGGTGATGAATCTCCTTAAGGAGTAATTCTTTTTCTTCTAAAGATCTTTGTACTTTATCCTTAGCTTCTTTAAGCTCGGTGTAATCCAGAATAATTGCCCTAATTCCCACAAGCTCATTATATCTCATAATTTTGGAGCAGTATACTACAATCGGGAATTTACTACCATCTTTCCGTTGGGCAGTGTATTCAATTCCTTCTAGCTCCTCTCCCTTCATAATCCTTAATATGTTTTCCTTAACCCTGTTTTGATCCTCGCGAATAACAAGTTGATAAGATTTTAAACCATCTAAATCTTCTTTGGTGTAACCAGTTAATTGGAAAACAGCTTGGTTTGTAAAAGTAAATTCACAATTTTTATTTAATTCAACCACCATCTGGGGCAGTAGGTTAGCTAAATTTTTATATTTTATTTCACTTTCATCTAAGGCTATTTCAGTTTTTTTTAATTGATTTATATCTGTGACTATTGTTCTGAATTCTTTAAAAGTCCCATTCTCATTCAAAACGGCCTTAGTATCTAATGATGCAAAAATAGGAGTTTTATTCTTGGGTTTCAATTTTACTATGCATTGTCTTTTTAGCTGAGTTTCCTTGAATTCCTGAAGATGGTCATAGAAAGATTTCCTATAGGAAGGTGTGATGAAAAGGATTAATGCACTGTTTATCAACTGGTTTCTTGGTATTCCTAAAATTTCAGTTCCGGTGAGATTTGCTCTCAGTATAATCCCATTCTTATCTAGAGTGAGATAACCAACTGGAGCAAAATCATATAATTCTTTATATTCTCTTCTGGACTCTTCCAACTCCATCTGGGTTTTAATAAGGTCCTCGTTTTGCATTTCCAGCTCAATTTGGTGAACTTCTAACTCGTGGATTAGTTCATCTACTTCCAGAGCTAATTTCTTGGAAGGGCCTTTTTCCATCAATAATACTTCTTCTGCTTTCCTACGTAGATTTTCAAACTTTTTCCCGGAATCCATACCCCAAAATTCCCCTATGTTTTAAATGAATAAATAAGTTCTCTTTATTTTTTATTTACTCTTTTTACTCATTGATCTGTAATGTCCTCCATGGTCAATAATATCATGGAAGTTTCTTCACCCTCCCGATAAATCTGACGTGCATTTAAAATCATCTTGCGATGTCCAATGTTGGGAAAATCATCTTCCATCTCATAATCCCATAATTCAGTTTTTTCGGGCAGTATATCTTCCAGTAACTCCTTCAGTGATGGTAAATCCCATTGTTTATCCCCTAAATTGTAGAGAGATTTTTCAATAGTTTCTTCTGGTGCAACCTTAAATTTCTTGTAAAAAGCATGATTAGCTAAAACCACATGCATATCCTCATCCAGCACCAGCAGAGGATCACGTACCGTCTGAACAATACTATCTACAAATTCAAAAGAATCCTCCATCTCTCTTAACTGTTTTCTACGCTGACTAATATCTGTAAAGGTAATGATCACTCCATCAATAACATTTTTAGAGGTCTTATACGGCATTATTCTTGCCAGTAACCATGACCCTCCCTCTGTTTCCAGTTCAAACTCTTTATAAGTAACCCTTTCTATCACTTGCTGAATGTCATCCATTAATTTATCATATTTTAAATTAGAGACTATATCTGAGATAGGGCGCCCCACATCAGATTTCCGCATTTTTATTATACTGGTGGCCTCTTTAGTAAAACGTCTAATATTTAAATCATTATCCAGGAATATAATGGCTATTTCGGTGCTGTTAAAGAGGTTATTCATGTCGTCCTTGGCCCTGGTTAATTCATCAATCTTCATCTGCAGTTCATTGTTAACTGTGACCAGCTCTTCATTGATGGACTGCAGTTCCTCTTTAGAGGTTTCTAATTCTTCATTAGTACTTTGAGACTCTTCATTCATGGATTGAAGTTCTTCATTGGCGGATCGCAGCTCCTCATTTGAACTTTTCATCTCCTCAATGGTTACATTTAAACGTTCCTTGGTTAACTTCAATTCGTTCTCCAATTCCCGGATTTTTTCATCACCTTTAGTAACCATGTCCAGTTTTATCTTACCCTTCTTAGCCTCTTTCTGTAGCTTAACATCCTCAAAAGAGACGATTAACAGTCCATGGGTGCTTTCAATTTCCAGAGGTTTTACATTGAGATTAATAATAATGTGTCCCCCGTTGGTTTTAACCCGTAAGCCTTCTATTAAAACTTCACTTTTTTTGGAAATGGCGTTTTGGATTGCTGAATTCAGCTCAAATTCAAGACCTTCTCTGGCCATGTCAATAATATTCAGCTTCGCTTTTCCAGGAGCGGGCTCTAAATACCTTCCTAAACGACCATGAATATATAATATTTCACCAAAATCTGTAATTATTGCCGAAGGAGGAATATACATATTAAAAAGTTCTTTTTCAATGAGATTCATAATATTTACTTGGGATTCCGTTTCCGTACCTTTCAAATTAAATCCAACATCTAAATTTGATAGGTGTGATAATGGTATGGATGTGGGTATGGGATGAACTTCCACATATCTACGTACGAATTCTGTGGATTTAAGACTCTTAAAGATCTTCCATTTCTTATCAACCGCGGCAAAAGCATCTAAAAATTCTCCCACATTTTCTGAAGGCCCTAAAAACAGAACTCCATTATTTTTGAGGGCGTAGTTGAAATTGGAAAGTGCTTTCATCTGAGCTTCAACATTAAGGTATATTAAAAGGTTTCGACAGGAAAGGATATCTAGTTTGGTGAAGGGAGGATCCTTAATAACATCATGGGGAGCGAACACCATCATCTCCCTAATATCATTTTTAATAACATAAACATGGTCTTTTTTTGTAAAATATTTCTTTAAACGTTCCGGTCCAACATCGGATGCAATGTTGATGGGATATGTTCCTGAACGGGCCATATTAATGGCATCAACATCTATATCAGTCCCAAAAATCTGAACAACAATGTTTTTACCGGATTCTTCCAGTAACTCATGAATAATAATACCCACAGAATAGGCTTCTTCCCCACTTGAACATCCGGGAACCCAGACTCTAAGATTATCCACATCAGATTTTTCATTGATAAGTGATCTTAACGTATTTTTAAGAGATTCAAAGGCAATTTCATCTCTAAAGAAGTTAGTTACATTTATTAAAAGTTCTTTAAACAAGATATCAATTTCATATGGGTTTTCCTGCAAATAACGTAAGTAAAGAGGTATGTTTTCAATTTGATGAACATTCATACGCCTTCCGATACGTCTGTAAACCGTGTTTTCTTTGTAGTAAGAAAAATCATGCCCAGTTCGGTTTCTGATGAGCATGAAGATCTTCTGCAGTGCCCTTTCATTTTCTTCCTTAGGTGTGAGAATTTTTTTAATGGTTTTGTAGGAGGATTTCACATAAGAGATCAATTTTTCAGGCATTTCTTCGGGTGGTAAAATATAATCTACCAGTCCAGTTTCAATAGCACTTAGTGGCATACTATCCGATTCTGCAGTTTCTGGATCCTGAGCCATGATCATCCCTTCAACAGCCTTAATAGCCTTCAATCCTATGGAACCGTCACTTCCAAATCCGGAAAATATTATGGCAATAGATTTTTCCTTATGATCCTCTGCCAGATTATTTAGGAAGAAATTAATTGGCAGACGCATGCCATGGGGTTCTTTTGGTTCAATTAACTGTAATGTACCGTTCATCATCCCCATATCTCGGTTGGGAGGGATAATGTACAAATAATCAGGTTCCACTTTCATTCCATCCTGGACTTGAACTACCTTCATGGAAGTGTATCTACTCATGAGGTCCACCATAGTGCTTTCATGGGTGGGGTCCAGGTGTTGCACCAATACAAAGGCCATTCCTGGGTCTGATGGCATATTAGTAAAAAACTTTTTAAGAGCATTAAAACCACCGGCAGATGCTCCAAGAGCAACTATTGGGAATTTACTAGATGATAAATCAGCTCTAATCACCTTTGATTCATTTTTATTTTTTTCCATAAAATCCCCTAAACAGTAAGGAATATCACTAATATTTATTTGGATTTTTTTAATAATAAAAATTCCTAAAAAACGAACTTAGCTAAATAATCATTTCAATTATACAACTTCATCAAATTTCAAGTGTAAAAACTAGAATCCTCTTTCCATCAGCTAACTTTCCATCGAAAAGTATAAGTTAAATAAAATCCGATGTCTTATAAGCCACGCCGGGGTGGCTCAGCTGGTTAGAGCGCACGGCTCATAGGGTATTAAGCAAGTGCTCTGACTTTGTATCTGGGATACCGTGAGGCCGCGGGTTCGAATCCCGCCCCCGGCATTTCACTCACCAACTTTTTTAAAAATGTTGATCATAACATCCTAATTTTAAAATTAAATACTATTTTCTATTTTAAAGTTTACATAGAAATAAAAAACCTGATTTTTGCGAAAATTTTATTATAAATGTGAAAATTAATGATTCACATGGTAAATAAAATTACCCATTGAACCGTTAGCAGCTTTAACCACCAATTTGCCTAATATAAATCATAAGAAGGTAATTAGATGCCTGAAGACCATGAAAATTTCTATTGGAATATGATAACCCGCCAGAAGGATATAATAAATAAGAAAGATCAGTTGAAAATAAAAAATTCTAAGATAACTGTTATCGGCTGTGGAGGTATTGGCGGTGGCGCAATCGAAATGCTGGCCAGAATGGGTGCAGAAAATCTAATGATCATTGATAAGGATTCTTTTGATGTGTCCAATATCAATAGACAGCTAATGAGCAAATATAATAATATAGGCAGATCCAAAGTCCAGGCAACTAAAGATGATTTACTCTCTATCAACCCCCATATGAAGGTCGAAGTCATTAACGGTGAATTAAACCAGGATAATGTGGAAGAAATAATAAATAGCAGTGCAGTGGTAATAGATGCCCTGGATAATCTAATATCACGTATTTTAGTAAGCAGATGCTCCTTTGAATTAGGTATACCATTTATACATGGGGCTGTTCATGGTACTATGGGTCAAATAACCACTTTCACACAGGATACACCAAAATATGAAGAATTATTTAAATTACCATCATATAATAAAGATTTAACAGAAGATATTGTTTCTAAAATACAAAAGTTAAACCTCAATCCTCCCCCAGTAATAGGGCCGGTTCCCAATATTGTGGGTTGTTTACAGTCCTTTGAAGCTGTTAAATTACTTATTGATAAAGGGCAGGTGTTAATGGCTCCGGAAGTTCTGATGTTTGATCTTTTAAAAAAAGAACCTTTTTATATTGTTAAACATCAAATTTAAGATTAATATTACTCTGGATAATTATTCACTTATTTATGTATTTGCGTATCAGGGAGTTAGTAAAATGCCATCTATGGATGAGATATTTGAAAAAGTTCAAGAAAATGATGTAGAGTTCATTAGATTATGGTTTACCGATATCAACGGTTTGTTGAAAAGTTTCGCCATTACTCAGGATGAGCTGGAAAATGCTTTAACTCGTGGTATGGGATTCGATGGTTCCAGTATAACCGGTTTTCAGGATGTTGAGGAATCTGATATGATCGCTATGCCTGATACCAATACTTTCGTTGTCCTTCCCTGGAGACCGAAGGAAAATGCAGTGGCCCGAATGATGTGTGACATCCGTAAACCCGGAGGAAAACCATATGAAGGTGACCCCCGTTATATACTGAAAAGAGCTCTCAGTAAAATGGAGAAGATGGGCTTTGATCATTTCTATGTTGGACCTGAACTGGAATATTTCTATTTCAAATCCTCTGAAAAACCCGAACCATTGGATAGTGGCGGATATTTTGACCAAACCCCCTTAGACGTGGCCACTAACCTGCGTAGAGAGACTGTATTAGCCCTTAAGAAATTAGGAATTAAAGTTGAATACTCCCATCATGAAGCTGCTTCCTCCCAACATGAGATCGATATGCGATATGATGATGCATTGAAAATGGCCGATAACATGGTCACTTACAGGATAACTGTTAAGGAGATCGCAGCAAAATACGGTGTATATGCCACTTTCATGCCTAAACCATTATTTGATGATTATGGATCCGGTATGCATGTCCACCAATCTTTATTTAATGGAGAGAAAAATGCTTTTTTCAGTCCTGATGATCAGTATCATCTCTCTGATGATGCGAAATCTTATACTGAGGGAATATTAAGACATTCTTCTGAAATGATCTCCATTTTAGCACCATGGGTTAATTCTTATAAAAGACTGGTCCCTGGTTATGAAGCACCGGTATATATAGCCTGGTCCAACCGTAATCGTTCTGCATTGATCAGGGTCCCTACTTATCAGCCTGGAAGGGAAACCTCCACCCGAGTGGAGATCAGATGTCCTGATCCATCAGGTAACCCATATTTACAACTGGCAGTGATGCTTATGGCCGGTCTTAAGGGTATTGAAGAGGGATATGAATTATCTGAACCCATGGAACTCAATCTTTACGGATTAACCGATAAACAAAGAAAAGAAAAGAATATTAAAGCTCTGCCGATTAGTTTAGAAGAAGCAATTAAGTATACAGAGAATTCTGATCTTGTCAGGGAGACTCTGGGTTCCCATAGTTTTGAAAGGTTCATATCCTTGAAGAAGATGGAATGTGATGAGTACCGGGTGCAGGTTACTGAACATGAAATAAAAAAATATTACCCCATTCTATAATATGGGCATCAGCAGATCTCATCTATTTTATAGATTAATAATTTATTTTTTTTATTTAATCCCCTTTGTATTATTTAAAATAAAATTCTATGCTTAAAGGTCGGTTTAATGGTAAACTATGATGAATTATATCATAAATCCAGACTTTACTGGTTTTACAGGACAATTATTCTATGGATTGGATATTCATTAGGATTTCTATTAATAGATTATCTTTCTGTTGGTTTAAGGATGGATACATGGGAAACTGCTTTTGTGGCAGCTGCTATTGTAGGGATCTTAAATGCTTTATTATGGCCTATTTTATCACGTATTTTACTTCCTTTTATGGTCTTAACTGTGGGAGTGGGTGCGTTATTAATTAATGGGGCTTTGATCTGGTTAGCCACAAATTTCGTTGATGGGATCACCATTGAAGGAGCTGCTTTAATCTTAACTCCCATAGCCATGGCTGCGATATCTACTCTGCTTAATGCATTGGTTACTATTGATGATGATGCTGTCTGGTATCGGAATATCCGGAAGCAAGCCAAAAAAGCAGATGATAAGAAAATAAAAAACACACCTGGAGTAATTTTTATGGAAATAGACGGATTATCCCTGAATGTTTTAATGGAAGCCGTTGCTAGAGGGGATATGCCCACGCTTAAAAGGTGGATTGAGGAGGGCAGTCATAATGTCACTGGATGGGAAACAGATCTATCCAGTCAAACCAGCGCCAGTCAGGCAGGGCTTTTACATGGGAATAATGAGGATATTGTAGCATTCAGATGGGTGGAGAAAGAAAATGATAATAAATTCATGGTTTCAACCGGCCTAAATGATGCCCCCATAATAGAAAAACGTATATCCGATGGTAATGGATTGCTTTCAGTTAATGGCGCTAGTAGATCCAATCTTTTCTCGGGAGATGCTGAGGATGTTATTTTCACATTCAGTCAATTGAGAAATATTGGTAGGTTTTATAATAAAGCCTGGAAGTATGTTTTCTCTAATTCCACAAATTTCAGTCGAATTGTGGGTTTAGTTTTATGGGATGCCTTTCTTGATTATAACTCCCAGATGATTCACCGTATCAGGAATATAAACCCCAGAATATTTCGCGGTTTTATCTTCCCTTTTGTGAGAGCTGGGGCTAATGTATTTTTAAGGGAAATAACTACACTGGCATTAATTGGGGATATTTTAAAGGGGCATACTGATGTTTCATATGTGACTTATTTGGGATATGATGAAATCGCTCATCATTCTGGAGTTAGGGATGAAGATGCTTTTTATGCCCTTAGGAATATTGATAAACAGTTTCATAGAGTGGAGATGGCGTCCCAGTTAGCCCATAGGGACTATGATTTGGTTGTTCATTCGGATCATGGACAGACCAACGGAGCGACCTTTAAACAACGTTATAATCTGACATTGGAAGATTTAGTTAAGAATTTATTGCCAGATGCCAATGTATTCGCAGATATATCTCCCAGTACTGGTGATCATTTCTCTGACGCATTTAAAGCTCCTGTGGATAGATTTAATGGTTTTTTTAAGGATCAAACAAAGGGGATAAATAACTATATTCAAAGGTACCGTTTAGATGAAAAAGAAGATCAGTCCACTAATTCGGATTTTGATGTAACTGTTTTAGCCTCTGGGAATATGGGATTGGTTTATCTTACGGAACATACCGACAGGCTTAGTTATGAGCAGATGAACCTCATATATCCTGATCTGATCCCTGGACTGGCCAAACATGAAGGAATCGGTTTTATCCTGGTTAAATCTGATATACACGGGGCGGTGGTAATTGGTAATGATGGTACTTATTATTTAGATGATGATAGTATTGAAGGTGATAATCCTTTAGCTAATTTTGGAGTTAACGCAGCTGATCATATCAGAAGAACTAATAGTTTCAGATACGCGCCAGATGTTCTGGTTAACAGTTTATATGACCCTGTAAGGAATGAAGTTGCTGCTTTTGAGGAACTGGTAGGTAGCCATGGTGGTTTGGGTGGTGAACAGTCATTTCCCTTTATTTTACACCCTGTTGATTGGGACTTGGGAGATGATCTGGTTGGCGCTGAGAAGGTTCATCAGTCCTTTAAAAAAGAATTATATAACATATATCAACGATGATCTAGGTTATATTGAAGCTGTAAATTATTAGTTCAAATTTAAGAAGTTACTTTTGATAATTCTCTTTTTAGGTAACACAACCGATCCTGTAAAACTAAATATTATCCCTACATATTTTCCCATTAATTTTTAGAATTATATTATTATAATTATTGGATGTTATATTATTCCAATAAATTGAGAGAAAAAAATATGCAATTTTTTATACAATTCTCCTAAATTAGAAATAAAGCTTAAAATCTGTTAATTAGCCTATGTGTGTCGTATGACTATTTATAATATTATTTAAACCTTTATTTAAATGTTTTTTATTAAATAGTCCCCATTTTCATTTGTTTAATATTTTAAGGGATTAACTTTTATGCGTGAAAATTTCTAATAGGGTTATTTTTTGTAAATGGGGATTATCAAGCCGGGAATTACCGAAAATATTAACGGATAAGAGGTATCCGAAAAATTTCATTTTTTAAAGCACATAAGGGGTCTAAAATGGGAAAAAGAGTCGTATAAGCGTTTATTTTTGAGAAAAAAACCAAAACCTTTATATACTATTCTAATGTGATAGTCATCTATCCAATTGGTCCTGTGATCTAATTTCATAGGATACGGAGGCGGTAAAATTAAGCGAAATTTATTAATAACATTAGGTATAATGCTAATTTCTTGTATAGCAATAACAGGTTGCTCTTTTGCAACTGATTCAAGTCAAACCACAATCAATGGAAATACTTATACAACAGCACAGATTCAAGACGCAAGCGATCGCGTAACCACATTCCAAGAAACAAATAACCGATTACCCAGCTACGTAACCATATCAGGAAACAAAATACCAATAAATGACTTCTTACCTTACATGGGAGAAAGCAATGAAGGAACTAGTAATACAGGGAACACCGGTAATACTGGAAGTACAGGAACTACAACTGGTACAGTGATCAACGGCGTTACATACACAAATACACAAATACAAGAAGCAGTTAACCGAGTTAACTCATTCAAAGCAACGAACAACCGATTACCCAGCTACGTAACCATATCAGGAAACAAAATATCAATAAACGATTTCCAACAATACCTGGATAGCAGTAGTAATACAGGTAATACAAATCCAACCACTCAAAACATAGTGATCAACGGCGTAACCTATACCAATACACAAATTCAAGAAGCTACTACCCGAGTTAACAATTTCATATCAACAAATAACCGATTACCCAGCTACGTAACCATCTCAGGAAACAAAATAGCTATAAACGATGTCCTACCGTACATGCAAAATGTTACTCCAATAACTAACAGTACCGGAACAGGAACAACCACCCTGGGACATGGACTATTAAATGGATTACAAGGAACAGCTGGTTTAGTAACTCTGCAGAGTTATATCTATAAAAACTTGAACCATCAATATGGAGCATCCACCACAGCAGCCGGTGTTGAAAGTACTGGCTTAGGGGATTGCTGGGGCTTATCTGCCTGGACAGCTCAAGTACTACATGATAACGGTTACACCGTTCGGATAGTACAAGGATCTTCTGTGGAAGCAAGCAACCATCGATGGGTGCAGGTTTCAGTAGGAGGCACATGGGTTAATTTTGATCCATCATTAGTCACCAAGAAATACTGGTGGGGTCAATCATATTCTGTAACCTGTGCTAGTGTAAGCAGCGTAATAGCAACCTTTACATAAATCGATAACTACGCAACAGAGTATATTTAGGAGGTAAAACACACCCTCCATTTTAATTTATTTTTTTATTTCTATATCTATTTTAAAAAGCGATTTATTTCTGTTAAATTTTATATAAATTTGTTTAAAACTTTCATTCATCGTATTAAGAAGTAATTAGAACCCATTTTTTATCATATATTATATTAACCATTTTTACAGGTAACTGTCTTATTTTAGATAGTGTCCATTTGTTCAATTTTTTTAATCCAAACATTTATAAGCAATAAAAGGAAACATATTTCCGGTGTAAATTTATTTTCATGGAGGATAACTTATGTCAGATGAAATAGGAAAAGTGATAGAAGACATTGAAAAATGCGGCACAAAATTCGTTAGGCTGCAATTTGTAGATATAAACGGGACTCCCAAAAATATGGCAATCCCCCTGGTCAAACCAGGAGACATAGAAGATATTATTAAAGATGGACTTCTTTTTGATGGTTCATCCGTTGACGGTTTTGTGGATATAAATGATAGTGACCTTATTTTAAAACCAGACCCAGCTACATTCTCTCCATTACCATGGAGACCTGATGAACAGGGTACCTGCAGATTCATATGTGATATTTACTGGCCTGATGGAAAACCCTTTGAAGGAGATCCGCGTTACATACTAAAAAGAGCATTAAAAAAGGTCCATGATAAAGGATACGTGTATAATATCGGGCCAGAACCTGAATTCTTCATAATCGGTGAAGATGAAACCGGTTGCATCGTCCCCCAGGATGAAGGTGTCTACTTTGACGTGGAACCAGTCGACCAGGGAACTGATGTTAGAAGAGAACTAGTCTTAGGTCTGGAATCACTGAATTTCGATATAGAAGTAAGCCACCACGAAGTGGGTCCAGGACAGCATGAGATAGATTTCAAGTTTGACAGAGCTATGAAAACCGCTGATGCAGTAATAACATTCAAACAAGCTATTAAGGCCATAGTTGATAATTTAGGTTACATGGTAACCTTCATGCCCAAACCATTCTTCGGAGTCAACGGTAGTGGTATGCACTGCCACCAGAGCCTATTTAAAGATGATAAAAACATATTCTTCGATCCTGATAGTGAAAATCAACTGTCAGAAGAAGCTCTTTACTTTACAGGAGGTCTTCTTAAACACTCCAAAGCATTATCTGCCGTAGTAGCCCCTACTGTAAACTCATACAAAAGACTGGTACCAGGATATGAAGCTCCAGTATACATAGCATACGGTTTAAGAAACAGATCCACACTGGTAAGAATACCAGCATCCCGTGGTAACGGTACCCGGGTTGAATTCAGATGCCCTGACCCATCATGTAACCCTTATCTTGCTTTCGCAGCTATGCTTGAAGCAGGAATGGACGGTATTAAAAATAAAATCCACCCTGGAGAACCAACCGAACTTGATGTCTTTGAACTAAATTCTAATGAATTAAATAAAATAGGAATAGATACCCTGCCTTCCAGTCTATGGGAAGCATACCATGCACTGGAAAAGGATGAAGTTGTAAAATCATCCTTAGGAGAACATGTATACACTAAATTCATGGAAAATAAGAGGAAAGAATGGGATGATTATAGAATACAGGTCTTCCAGTACGAACTAGAGAAATATTTAATGATCTAATCCTCCTTTTTTCTCCTTTCTTTCTTAATTTTTTTAAAAATATTTAAATAAAATCCATCATAAACAACATTCAACGTATTAATTTTTATAAATCCATTTTAATGGTGAATATATGCCTGATGAAACTGACCGTAAAATGATGGAAATCTTAAGGATTCTTGCAGACCGAGATGAAGTACTCGGTGCAAAAACAATTGCCCTCGAGTTAAAAAATAAAGGTTATGATCTGGGAGAACGTGCTGTAAGATATCATATGCGAATACTGGATGAAAAAGGTTTTACAGAACGTAAAGGATACGCAGGAAGAGAAATAACAGAAAAAGGGCTTAAAGAACTTGAAAAAGGGCTTATTTACGATCAGGTTGATTTTATATTCTCCAAGTTTGAAAACATGATCTACCATACCACCCTAGACCCTCAGAATGCAAGAGGAAACGTGGTGGTGAACACCTCCTTCTTCCAGTACAGTAAAAATATAATGAACATATTAAAAGAGGTATTCACCAGCGGACTAGCCGTGAGCCCCTTCATTAAACTGAGCAAAGAAAAAGATAAAAATATCTGTAAACTGGACACCATATGTGGAACCACCATCGATGGGATGTTAAGAAAGGAGGGAATACCCGTAGTACCTCAATACGGTGGTTTAGTGGAAATTAAAGATTATTCTCCCCTCAGGTTCACTGAATTAATCGCTTATAAAAAGACATCAATGACTCCCCTGGAAGCTTTCACTGATCAAGAGATGACATCAGTACTCAGAGTGGTTAGAGAGGGAAACGGTTTGATACCCGCAAATTTCCGAGTTTTACCCCAAAATGCCCGGCAAAAAGCACAGGAAACCTTCCGTAAAATGAATAAAATAGGAATATCCGGATTGATGAAAATAGGTGAAAACGGAGAATCCGTACTGGGAATACCAGTAGACGAGGACATGGTGGGTATAGCAGTTATAGGGGGTATAAATCCTTTATGCGCAGCAAAAGAAGCAGGATTTGATGTTAATATTAGATTGGCTGAGAAGACCATTGATTTTTCTACTATGACCAGGATAACCAAAACGAAACCGTTGCTTAAAACAACAGGACCAGAAACCAGTAAAAAAGTTAAATTCCTATTATCCAAAGCCTGGAATCTGATCTACAATGTGGATTTTGATCTGGAAACACACACCGGCCCGGTGATCGCCAATATCTCCCATGTCAATAAAGAAGATTTGGAAAAAGCCTTGGAGATATTCTCTCAGGTGATGTCCACCAGACCAGAATATGGTATAAGCAAATATTATCAGATCATCAAAGACTTGGTGGATGGTAAATCCAGCATAGCCACCGTATGCAGCTTAACCATAGATGGTATTTTAAATAAAAAAGGAATACCCGCCGCACCAAAATATGGTGGTATTCTGGAAACATCAGCTAAAAAACCCCGTTTCATAGAACTAACCGCTTATAATGGATCATCACTAGATCCACATGAGATTTACCTTTCAAAGGGAATGACCTCTGTACTGGAAGCAGTTAAAGATCAGGGAAGGATACTGGCCAGTCTAAAAGAAATACCATATGTTGCCCGTCCAGAAGCCCTGGATATTCTGGAAGATATTAAAGAAGCAGGATTTTCCATATTAGACATTGGAAAACCCAGCGAACTCATCTATAACGCTAAAGTGGAAAGATACCATGCGGGAATCGTTGCGCCTGGTGGTTTAAATCCCATAGCCGCTATAAAAGAAGCAGGTATAACTGTAGAACCCAAAGCTGTAGAGACCATCATGGACGTGTCTAATATGGAGGAGTTCTAAATCCATATAAACCTATTTTTTTACTATTTATAAAAAATATATTAACCAATTAAAAATGTCCTAAAAATACCACAAAGCTTTTAAAATGGTTTATAAATGAAAATAGATTTAATACCCACCATATGCCCCTATTGTGGCTGTGGCTGTGGTTTGAACCTGGTAAATGTAGATGGGGAAATTAAAGGTGTGGAACCCTGGAAAAGGAACCCTGTTAATGAGGGTAAATTATGTCCCAAGGGTAACTTCTCATATGAGTTTATAAATCATAAGGAAAGATTAAAAACACCACTTATTAAAGAAAATGGCCAATTTAGAGAAGCATCCTGGGATGAAGCTTTAAATGCTATTTTCCGGGAACTAAAAAAGATTATAGACGAAGACCCGGATCTGGTTGCCTTCCTCTCATCGGCCAGATGTACTAATGAAGACAACTATGTTCTACAGAAATTTGCCAGGGCAGTAATTGGAACCAACAACATAGATAATTGTGCAGCTCTCTGTCACGGACCTACAGTATCCGGACTCAATTTAACCTTTGGTTCCGGGGCCATGACCAACTCAATTAAAGATATGGAGAAAGCGGATTGCATATTCATAATCGGATCCAACCCATTAGAACAGCACCCATTAATCGGAAGACGAATTTTAAAAGCCAAAGCAAAGGGTAGTAAAATAATTGTAGCAGACCCACGTTATACCCCAACAGCTAAACATGCTGACCTTTTTTTACCACTAACCCCCGGAACAGATGTTGCCCTCCTAAATTCCATGATGCAGGTAATACTCAAGGAAGGATTGGAAGACCAGGATTTCATCAGAACCAGAACCAGAGATTTCGAAAAACTAAAAAAAGTTATTGAAAACTATTCACCTGATTCTGTAGAGCATATTACTGGAATTTCCGCTGCAAAAATTGAAAACGCTGCTTTAATTTATGGTGAGGCTGAAAAATCCTCCATTGTATACTGCTTAGGAATAACTGAACATATCATGGGTATGGACAATGTGATGTCCCTGGCCAACCTAACCATGTTAACCGGTAACATAGGCCGTGAAGGAACTGGTTTAAATCCCCTACGTGGTCAGAATAATGTGCAGGGCGTTTGTGATATGGGAGCTCTTCCTTTTCTATATCCTGGTTATAAAAAATACGTTCTAGACAATGTAAGGGCTGATACTGAGTACGAATGGAACTGTGGTCCTTTGAATTTCCTACCCGGACTGCAAATGGTGGAAATTCTAGAAGCTGCATATGATGGCAGGATGAAAGCCATGTACATTATGGGAGAAAATCCAGTATTCTCAGAACCTGAAACCATGAAAGTCAAAGAATCACTTCTGAACCTGGAAACCCTAATTGTACAGGACATATTTCTTACAGAAACTGCTGAACTGGCGGATTTCGTACTACCAGCTACCAGTTGGGCTGAGAAGAATGGAACATTCACCAATACAGAGAGAAGAGTTCAACTTGTTCGTAAAGCAGCTGATCCACCTGGCCAAGCGATGGAGGACTGGCGGATATTCTGTCAATTAGCCCAGGTTATGAATTCGTCTGAAATGTTCCCCTACCGATCTGAAGAGGATATTTTCGAAGAAATTCGTAGTATAACACCACAATATAAGGGCATAACCTACCAGAGATTAAAAGCAGATGGTATGTACTGGCCCTGTCCTGACGAAGATCATCCAGGAACACCTATATTACATGGGGAAAAATTCGCAACACCCCATGGTCTGGGTGTTTTTAAACCCATAGAACTTAGAAGCCTTCCAGAAACTCCTGATGATGATTATCCCTTAATTTTAAGCACCGGAAGGATTATCTTCCATTATCATAATAGTAACATGACCGGTAAATCCAAAATTCTGGGTAATGAAATATCAAAAAGTTTTGTAGAAATAAATCCCAAAGACGCTTTAAAATTAGGCGTATCAAATCAGGAAATGGTTAAAATTATCACCAGACACGGTGAAATAGAAACTAAAGTCAAAATCACGTCAAAAATCACCCATGGGATTATATTCTTGCCCATTCACTTTTTAGACGGGAAACCCAACCTTCTAACCAATTCCAAGGTCCTGGACCCATCAACTAAAATGCCCGAATTAAAGGCACTGGCGGCTAAAATTGAGAAGATTTAGTCCAATAAAGATTGAATAGTTCCCCATATAATCCAATAAAGATTGAATTGGCCCATGATATAGTCCAATTAAAGATTTGAATTTTTTAGATTAGTATTGTATGTAAAAAAGATAAAAAAATTAGCGGATATTAAATATTATGATTCGAAAAAACCAGGGATATTACATCAAATCTTCCGATGATGTACTTAAAGATTTAGGAGAATCTGGAGGGGCTTTAACCACCCTTATGAAGTTCCTTTTAAAGAGTAAGATAGTTGATGGTGTATTGGCCGTTAAAAAGGGTTATGATATCTATGACGCGGTTCCCGTTTTAATAAGCGATGCAAATAAACTTGAAGAGTCTGCTGGTTCTCTTCACTGCGGCACCATGAATATTGCTAAAATTCTAGTGGAATACATTAATGCTTCTCCTGATTTGAAGCTGGCCATAACGGTGAAACCCTGTGAAGCCCTAACCATAATGGAATTAGGAAAAAGGGGTAAAATTGATCTAAATTATATTATAATGGTCGGTGTGAACTGTGGCGGTACATTTCCCCCCATATCCACCAGAAACATGATCCAAGATGTTATCGGAGTTAAACCAGATGATGTGATCAATGAAGAGATTACTCAGGGTAAATTCCTGGTGGAAACTCGAGACCATAATATTAAAGAGATAAATATAGATTATTTAGAAGACAGTATATACGGGCGCAGATCTAACTGTAGACGATGTGAAATGAACATCCCTGTTTCTGCTGATCTTGGTTTTGGTAACTGGGGGGTTTTAGAAGATTATGTTGGTGATTACTCCTTTGTAGAAGTATTTACTGATAAAGGTGCTGAAATTCTGGATAAAGCTGTAGAATCTGGTTTTTTAAAGGTTGAAAAACCATCAAAGGATGCAATTAAAATCCGGGCACATGTGGATAATTCTATGATCAGTTTAGCTAAAGATTGGCAGTCCAAAGATTTTAAAGGAACTGATAATGATATTTTAAAAATATTCAGCCATTATGATGGTGAATTTAATAAATGCATCAAATGTATGGGTTGCAGGGATGCCTGCCCTATCTGTTTCTGCGAAGAATGTACCCTTGAAGTTAAAAGTCCTGAATGGATTAATCAGGGCGAAATTCCCCCTTCTCCACTGTTTCACCTGGAACGTTTGATTCATATGGTTGAATCCTGTACCAACTGTGGACAGTGTGAAGATGTCTGCCCTGTTGATATACCACTGGCTAAGATCTGGCATCAGATTAACTTAAGAGTTAAGGATTTAGAATACTCTCCCGGGATGGATGAAGAAACGCTAGTACTTTTTGATTTGTTTAAGAGACCGGAATAATGATGTATTTTACTTATTACCATTAAAAAAAATTAATCAACAAATCTTTTATCTGACCTTTTCCCTTCAGCTTCGTGATGTTTATCTGCATACCAACCTAACATCAGTTCTTCACCTTTAGTAGCATCAAAATCAGGAATATATGGCTTAATGTCTAGAAGAGGTGTCCCATCATGTATGTCTACATTAGAGATATATAATATGTTTCCTTCTATTTTCTCCAGGCGAACCACTGATATTCCAATGGGATTAGGACGTTTAGGTGCTCTGGTTGCGAATATTCCTCTTTCTACTTTGTCTAAAAATGGTTTTACCATTAAAGAATGACCATTGCAGAGATGTAAATCATAGATCAGAATTATATGAGAAAACCCATTTAAATCCTTTAAACCATCTTCAAATTCTTTATTTAATTCTATTCGCCCTTTTACTCCTTTCGCTCCCACTGGTTGTATGGGCATTCCATGAAGTTCTTTGTGCGGTGAATAAATTGTTCCTATTGGATTGTACGCTATTGAATTCATTGTTAACACCATTTTTCATCTGCGAGATGTACATTTTTGCATGAAAAAATTTATTTTAATTTAGTTATATATAAAACATACGACTGTAATAATTGCTAAAAAAAGGAGATGATGGGGATGAAAATAAGTGCCAGAAACAAAATAAAGGGCAAAGTAGAAGCTGTAGATTCTGGAATGGTGATGGCCAAAATTAAAATAAAAATTGAGAATCCCGGTGTTATTACATCCATAATAACCAAAGAAGCAGCAGATGATCTCGGTATTAAAGAAGGAGACAGTGTTATAGCCATAATTAAATCCACTGAAGTGATGGTTGGAAAAGAATAACTGTTTTCATACTTCTTTATTCTTTTTAAATTAATTATAATTGGATTCTTTGTTTTGAAATGATTATTTACATAAAAAATTGTGATTATCACTCTTTTTAAAAAAAATTATTATTTATTTTAACTCACGGTTTTTCAAATTTTTTTACGATTGCGATATATTAAAATCGATATGTTTATATAAACATTTCGTATAATTTATGAATTGATCAATATTATGTTTTAGAAGGAATGATAGAATGCCAGTAGTAATAGACATGGAAAAATGTGGGAAAATAAAGGACTGTTCTGGCGAAGGACTATGTATTAAAGTCTGTGAACAGGGTGCACTGATAGAAGAAGATGGTGAACTTGTTTTAGTCCCGGAAAAATGTGATGACTGCGATATATGTATTCAAAGTTGTCCAAATCAGGCTATATCTAAAAAAAGTTAAGGATTTGATAAAATGGATACTTTAGTACGAGATGGAGATCAGAAAAGATCACTCAGTTTTAGGAAAGATAAATGCGTTGGTTGTGGTATTTGCACGGACATTTGCCCCACCGAAGCATTGAAGTTAGGTCCATTAGTACCCATAGCCAGAGGTCTTGTGGACATGGACTATGTAAATTCAGATAAGGATAATTGCGCTCTTTGTGGTTTGTGTGCAGCTTCCTGTCCCTTTGATGCCCTTGAATTTACTATAAACGATGTTAATATTAAGGATCATGAAGCATATCCCCAATGGAAACATACCGCAAGTATTGATGATGAGACCTGTATTTACTGCAAAGCATGTGAAACAGCCTGTCCTAGAGATGCTATAACTGTCACTCGAGACCTACCCATAAGATCTAAGCTTGTATCTGGAGAAATTGAAATCGATGAAGAAACTTGCATACATTGTGGGATCTGTGAGGAATTGTGTCCAGCAGAAGCGATAACTCTTAATAAAGAAGATATAACAGCACCTGAAATATCCATTGATAAAGATAAATGTGTTTATTGCCTGGTTTGTAAACGTGCCTGCCCAGTTACAGCAATAAAAGCTGCTTGCAGAACCTGTTCATATGGAGTATATGAAATAGACCCTGCAGATGCTGAAATCAGTGGTAACGCTTTTATCGTGGATGATCAGTGTATAAATTGTGGATGGTGTCAGGAAATCTGTCCGGTTGATGCAGCTGAAGTTTCTAAACCATTTGAAGGTGAAATAACCTATATAGATGATTTTGAATGTAAAGGAGATTCCTGTCACGCTTGTATGGATATTTGTCCCTGTAATGCAATTTCAATCGTCGATGGTAAATCTGTTATTGAACCTAAATTCTGTGTTCTCTGTGGAGCCTGTGCTAAAGCCTGTCCACAAAATGGTATCGTCATAAAACGTGAAAAAATTAACCTAGAAAATGTACGATCCAAGTCATGGAAGAAACAGATGGATAAACTGGCTGAAGCAGGATCTAAATAATTTATATTTTTATCTTAAAGGTTAGTTTCTTATTTATTTAGGTTTGGGTAAATTTGTATGGATTGTGGTAGTCCTAACATTTCATTGGCCCCTATTGGGCCAATGCCCTAACTTTATTAAACTTTAGGGATGACCATTTCTAATATTAAAAAAAATATAGAAAAAACTATAAACAATCGATTATTTTTTTTATAATAATGTAATGTTAAAAATCTAAATTATCCTATTTATAAATAATTTATTAATTAAAATTATTTAATTTATTTTTTACAAACGATTTGATTCTTAAATTTTGTATTTGACCATAAAATCTATTATAAACAAAAAAACTTCATATAAAATTAGATAATTTATATTCAACCCACTAAATCGATGTGAACATAGCACCATGTCATATATTTCATTTAACAAGGAAATAAAAAAAATATGATCAAAGAGAAAGTAAATATTAAAAAATGTTAACAAACAAAAATAAGCAATAAATAATCAATGAGATGTTTATATCATTGATAAATCAATTTTTAAGTGGTGAATTTCATTACCCCCCTTGATAAAACTGGAAATAAAAGAGACTGGAATTCTTTATGGAAGGAAGCTGTTGGTAAACTTCCACAAAAAGACAAGTCAAAATCATGGGATAAAATAGCCCCTAAATTCGATCAGTGGATGAAGAAAGATGATTATCCACAGGAACTGGTTAATAAAATAAAAATAAAAAATAGGGATACAATACTAGACATAGGATGCGGAAACGGCGTGATCACCATTCCCTTGGCAAAGAAGGCCAAATCAGTTACTGCCCTGGACAGTTCCGCTAAAATGTTAGATATCCTACAGAAAAAGGCATTATCTGAAAATATATCAAATATCAATATCATTAATAAGAATATAGAGGACATGAGTGCCCATGAAATTGGTGTTCATGATATTGTAGTGGCATCTCGCTCTTTGAATGGAATTGCAGACATAAAACCCGAATTAGAAAAAATAAACGAAATTGCAAGGAAATATGTTTATATAACCCTGTGGGGTGTTAATAACCGTGAATTTGAAAGTGAAATTGCCGATCTACTGGGAAGAAAAAGTTACCAGCATCCGGACTATACTATCGTTTTAAACATTCTTCAGGATATGGGAATCCATGCAGATGTGGAACCATTGCAATCAAATACTCGTAATTACTATTCCAATATGGATGATGCCTTGGATAGAATTCAATGGAGGGTGGGAGACTTAAATGAAGATGAAAAGATTTTGGTAAAAAATCATCTTCAAAAAGTCTTAAATAAAAATCTAGATGGAAGTTTATCCTATTCCCGAAGTAATTCTAAATGGATCCTTATTTTGTGGAAAAAATCATGAATTAATAAAGATACATTGATTGGAGATAAGAAAATGGATGAAATAATTGCAAAAATCGATGACCCTGAAATATTATCCCAGATAGATAAATTAGTCCCTTTCCATGGTTATCTAAGCACAGGCGCCTTCATAGGCCTGCAAATGTTACAAATAGCCCGTAGATTACTGGATATTAAGGAGGGAGATCGGGTGTTTGTTACTTGTGAAACATTCAATTGCCTGCCAGATCCCTTCCAGATATTATACAGCAGCACTATCGGAAATAAGGGCCTTAAAATACTGGATTATGGTAAAATGGCCATTACCATTAACAAAGCAGCCAAAACAGGTCAGGGAAAAGTTAAAGGCCTTAGAATATTTCTGGATCCTGAAAAAACCGCCAAATACCCTGTTTTTCATGCATGGTTCATGAATGAAAGAAAAGTATCCCATGAAGATGCCATATCAGATTTAATAGAAGCTGGTGAAGATGTTTATACTTGGGAGTACGTTGATGTGCCTGTGCCGGTTAAAACCAAAAAAAATGTAACCATATGCAATATTTGCGGTGAATCCTTTATCTGTATAGATGAAGAGACCATCTGCCAGGGTTGTTCTTCCAATAATCATGTCTAATATTTTTATAGCAGTTAATCAATCTGAATATTTTATAGGTGATTCGTTATGGATAAACAAATAACCTATGAAAATTCCTGAAGAAATGTATCATGACTTGAATGAAATTTCCAAAAAAAAGGTAATATTACAATTGCTAATTTGTTCAGAAGAGCTGTAGATGATTACATAAGAAAAAATTAGTTGAAAGAAATCTTATAAATATCCTAGTTCATTTAATAGTATCTGTTTGAATAATGTAATAATTTTTATTTTAAAATAATTTTGATAGGTTTATAAATATCACTCTCTTAGATTATTTATAAATAACAGGATCGATAGGTATATATATATCACTCTTTAATACAATTTTTAATGTTAAATAATTCTATAAGATGATAAATATGGATTTCAAACAATCTTTAATAATAGCTATTGTAGTGATAGTGGTTTTAGTAGCTGGAGCATATGCCAGTGGAATTTTTAATGGCGGAAGTAATGCTAAAGGAAATATAACTGTACTGGCGGGTGCGGGAACCATGGCTGCTATGAATGATCTTAAAGCCAACTTTGAAAAAGAAAACCCCGGAACCGTGGTCAATGTACAATATGGTAACAGTGGAGAACTTTTTGCAACGCTTAGTACTCAAAAATCTGCTGATATAGTCGTTCCTGGAGACCTAACCTTCATGGATAATGCCAAAAACAAAGGCTACATCGACAACGCTACTGTCATACCACTCGTGTATCACATACCAGTCATTGCTGTTCAGAAAGGAAACCCTAAAAAGATTACTTCAGTGAAGGATTTTAGCCAATCAGGACTGAAAATTGCACTGGGAGATACCAACAATACAGCGGTAGGTAAACAGAGTATCAAAATATTCAATCAAAGCGGTAATTTAGCTGCTGTTAAAAATAACGTCGTGGTGTATGCACCAACAGTAAATCAACTGATGACCTATGTAACTTCCGGACAAGTAGATGCCGCCATTGTTATGGAAGACATTGCAACTACTGGCGATGCACAGGGAAAAATTGATGTAATTCTAATTCCAAATGATCAAAATGCTATCGCCACCATAGGAGCAGGTATAACTAAATTCACTAAAAATAAAGGTCTATCCCAGAAATTCGAAGATTACATATCTTCCTATGAAGGATTGCAGATCTGGCAGAAACATGGATTCAGACCAGTTAAACAAACTCCATACTAATTAGTTTTGGATATGAAAGTAAATATTCATTAAAATGCTATAATGATAATTATGCGCAGTAAACTTGAAATTATTTTCATATCCATATCTTTTATTTTTACAGCCTTTTTATTCGTTATAATTGGAAGTATATTCATTATTCCATCTCCTGATGGATTTTTACAGTCAATATTTTCAGAAGAAATGGTTACAGCCCTCAAATTAACCCTATCGACCTCAATATTGGCAGCTTTTTTTGTAATGATCATAGCCATTCCCACCGCCTATTCGTTTTCAAGATATTCCTTTCCCTTAAAAAATATATTGAAGAGTATTTTGGATCTTCCCATAGCTTTTCCAGAAATTGTACTGGGTATCGCTTTGTTAATGATATTTGGAAACCGATTTTTAGGTCCATTTTTGAATAATTTAGGCATTGATATTATTTTTACCACCACAGGCATAATAATTGCTCAATTCTTTGTAGCCCTCCCTTATGCAGTTAGAATATTATATTCAACATTTAATTATGTAAATCCGAGATATGAGTTTGTTTCCCGGAGTTTAGGATATGGGGAGTTTGAAACTTTTAGAAAAATTACCATTCCACTAGCTAAAGGAGGTATATTTGCTTCTTCAGTGGTTACACTGGCCAGATGCATAGGAACATTCGCTGCAGTCCTTTTAGTAGGCGGGGGAACTTATTTAAAGACTGAAACATTATCTATTGCTATATACTATAATCTATCACTGGGAAACATAGATGCAGCGATAACCGCCAGTATATTACTGGTAATAATATCTTTCATAGCCATATTTTTATTAGAAAAATATGCACATGAAAACATTGAGGGAATAGGCTGATTGAGTATGTTTTTAAATATTAAAGATTTAAGTGTGGACCTAGGACAATTTCACTTAAAAAATGTGAATCTAAGTCTTGAAAAAAATGATTACCTAGTTCTAATTGGGCCTACTGGCTCAGGTAAATCCGTGCTTCTAGAAACAATAGCAGGGTTTTTCAGCCCCTATAAAGGAAAAATTTTCCTGGAAGGAAAGGATATAACCAACCTTAAACCCGAAAAAAGGGGAATTAGTATTGTATATCAAGACTATGTTCTTTTCCCCAATATGAACGTCTATGAAAATATAGCATATGGTTTAAAGAAAAAATTAGATGACAAAGAATTGATAGAATCTAAGATCCTAAACCTGGCTAAACTTCTTAAAATTGATCATCTATTAGACAGAAATCCAGAAACACTCAGTGGAGGGGAAAAACAGAGAACAGCTATTGCTAGATCTTTAATTGTAGAACCAAATATATTGCTAATGGATGAACCTTTCAGTGCTCTTGATATAAACACTCAAGCCTTTCTAACTGAACTAATAAAAAATGTAATGAAGGAATATCAAACCACTTGCATCCATGTCAGTCACAATTTTAATGATGTTTGGAGTTTAGCTGAACAAGTGGCAGTGCTGAATGACGGTATTATATTACAACAGGGTAGGGTAACTGATGTGTTCTCTAAACCCTCTCATAATTTCGTGGCCGATTTCGTGGGTGTCCATAACATATTTGAAGGAAAAGTGATCAAGGAAAGTAAAGGAATCTCAGATGTGCAAATAAACAACGATTTGGTTTTACACAGTTCAGATACATATTCAGGCAAAGATATGCCTGTAATGGTCGCAATTAGGCCCGAAAATATAGTTTTCTCAAATAAACCATTTATATCCTCCATAAGGAACCAATTAAAAGGTTTAATTACCGATGTAATGCATATAGGCCCCACAGTATGGATTGAAGTAGATATAAAGGGCAATGCATTCAAAGGAATAATAACTCCCAGTTCATCGGATTTATTGGGTATAAAAAAGGGAAAAGAGATTTATTTAAGCTTTAAATCTGTAAATGTTAAAATAATAGATGGAAATGATTCATTTAAATCATTGATGCAATAATTAGAGAAATTATATCCTTATCAAATTATATATGAAATCAATATTGGGGGATAAACTTCATGGATAGTAAAGATGATGCTCAGTACCGTTTGAAATTTGATGATTCAATAATATTAGTTAATAAAAAGAAGTTCAAGCTTTTAAAATACATAGATGAATGCGGTTCTATCATGGAAGCCTCCAAAAGGGCAAATATACCTTATCGAAGCGCTCTTAAATATATCGAGGATCTTGAAAAAGAAATTAACCGAATCATAGTTTCCACCAAAAGAGGTGGAAAAGGAGGGGGAGGTGAAAGTAAGCTCACAGACAGTGGTAAATCTATTTTAAAGGAGTATCGAAAAGTCGAAAGTATCCTTAAAATGCATGCTGATGTTAATGAAATCGAAAGCACCATCGATGCTATTGATGAGGAGAATAAAATTGCCACAATTCATATCGGTAAGAAAAAAATAATTTTACCCCTTCGAGGTAATTTTAAAGTAGGTAACAAGGTTTTGGTTCTGATCAGTCCTGAAGATATCTTTGTAATGTTAAAACCTCAAGAATCCAGTGTTAGAAATATTTTCCCAGGTAAAATCATTGGAATGGAACTTAAAAATCATTTAGTTCGTTTGAATGTGGATCTGGGTGATGTTACACTCTTCGTGGACATCACAGAATACGCTCGAGAGCAGTTAGATCTAAGCTTAGGTAAAGATATATTCATTGGCTTTAAGGCCGCGGCTTTAGCTATGGTTAAGATATAAATTATTTATTTTTACTCTTTATAGGATTTTAATCCTAGCCATGAATGTTTAAAATTCTCTTAAATTAAAATAAGAAAAATTAAAAATTATTTGATTTTTATTCTAATTCTTCCTCACATACATCGATGACGATGAGTGTCTCTTCTCCATCCTGGGTAATATGCCTAACCTCTATCAGGTCATATTTCACTTCTTCCAGATCTACATCTACCGTACTGCCTAGTATATCGGCAGATAATTGTACCATTACTGTGCAGCTTTTTTTACCATCTTTAAGTACGCATGTGTCGATGTTTATCACTTCACCTGGAGTGAAAACCCTATTATAAGATAGTTCAACTTTATCGTAGGTTTTTACATTTTTTTTAATGTATTCTATTGCCTTTTCACAATCCATTGTAATATTTTTAACCACCAGAATACGCTCCTAAAATTTCTACCTACTAACTAGTATTATCTTTAATGTTTTATTTAGTTATCTTCAACCACAATGACTGTTAAATTTTCGCCTCGGATGTGTCTTATTTCTACAATTTCATCCTTTATGGTATGTATGTTCACTTCCACGGTATCATTAACCAGTTCTCCGTTTAGATGCAGTTTCAATAGTAAGTTTTCTTCACCATCAATATCATCTAACATCACCCCTAAAACTGTTCCTGGAGCGTAAATTCGGTTATATGAGAGTTCTATCTCATCATGATCTTCTACATTGTCTAAAATATAATCTATAACCTCATCGGCCTTTAAAATTATTTCGTTTTCCATAAAATCACAAAATCACAAATTAAATACTAAAAAAATTTTATAAAAAAATTAAAAAAAAGGGATTTATAATAGATCCCTGTTTTTCTCTGCGTTTAGGTATAATCCGCCTTTACCGTTTAAAGCTATGTCTCCAGTGTATTTAATATATTTACCAGAGAAGTTTTTACCTTCGATTTCCGGATCTTTGACTATCTGATCAAAGACTAAACCCTCTAGGAGTACACCCAGTTTTCCGTTGATCAGGATATTACCGTTTTTCATCTGACCGCCTGGCCAGCGGGTAACATCCCCATCTATCTGGATGAAACCTTTGGTCATGTGAATTCCTGCAAGGATATCACAGTTTCCTTTTACATAGATTTCTCCACCGGATAGACATTCTCCGAGTTGTTTTCCTGCGTTTCCGTGGATGGTAATTTTTCCATCGCTCATTCCTCTCCATTCTCCTATATAGGAGCATCCACAAAATTCTCTGGTGCTGCCCATGATTTCTAATTCTCCGCCTTCCATTTCACGTCCAGCGTAACTTTCAGCATCACCATTGACGGTTATTTTACCGCCTTTCATTTGCGCTCCGCAGTGAAGGTCAGCATCACCGTTAACAACGATTTCTCCAGCGCTCATTTCACAGCCGATATATTTTACTCGGCCCATGTCACCATCGAGGATCATTTTAACTTCTTCTGGACCTTCTGCAGCTCCTTCTACTTCTATATCGAAATAGTCGGTTAAGGGGAATCTAGTATTTCCCACTGGTACATCATAGTTTTCAAAATCTGCTTTCTCCCAGTTGTAAATTTTATCTGGGATAAGTTCATCGAACTCTAATGATATTGGGGATTTTTTCTTTAAAGTTAAAGTTATTGTTTTCACGCTTAATACCCCCTTTATTTACTTGCCTGCACATCTACCACAATTGGGTATGGTGTGAAGTGGTCGTGTACTTTGTAGTTTTCGAATTTGACTGTATAGAATCTGTTGAAGTCTGGCATTACCTTTTCCATTATGGCGTTTTCCTGTTCTTCGAATCCTTTCACATTGGTCCATATGGTGTGGCTAGGAACAACTTTTACTATTTCTCCATCTTTGACTAGGATCTGACCGTCTTTGATGGTGTACATGGCAGCTCCGAAGGCCGCTTCTATGGCTGTTGGTTCTCTGGATGGATCTATGTCATTAGGGTTTAAGTCATATACTGCTATGTCTGCGTTGAATCCTGGTGTAAGAGCTCCTCTGTCTTTGAATCCATAGATTTTAGCTGGACCTGCTCTGGTGATGGTTGCTATTTCGTTGAAGTCGTATTCTCTGTCCATAGTTGCTAGTGCGGATTTTCTGTGAGCCCAAGGGTGGACTTCTTTGTTGTCCATCATTTCCTGTCGGCGTTCATTACTCATTAGCCAGGAAATAATTCTAGGATAACGGATGAAAGGACCTGCATTAGGATGGTCTGTTGTCAAGCATACTTGCCATGGATCTTCAGTTCCAAGGAACAGTTCTAATCCGATCGCCCACATTAAAGAATGTACTGGACTTTTTCCGGAGTATATGAAAGGCACAAGTCCTGATGATGTTTCCAGTTCAATGTCCTTATTAGCCCATTTAAGACCGTTTAGTGCATGAAGAGAGTATTCATGAGGTCCGTCAGCTGTCATGGTAGTGGTTTCATCTAGAGTTATTTGTCCCACGTCAAATGTTACATGTTTGTTTTTGTTAATATAGTCTGTAACATCCCCAGCACCAGATTCTACATCTCTCCAGCTAGTTCCATTATATATGTGGAACTGAAGGTGTGTCATGTGTATAGTCTGGTTTCGAACTCCACTGTTCTTTGTTATGTCTTTTACACAGTCTATGGTTCCAATTGTTGTTGGAGTGTTTCCAGGGTGTCCAATATCGTTTGCATGTACATGTATGGAGTGTGGTAGTCCTAACATTTCATTAGCTTTAGATAGTGCCCTGATAACCTCTTTGGAGGTTACATCCCAATATGGTGCAGGGTCATCAATTCCATGTACGTTCATTCCCCAACCCCATGCTTCACTTCCACAGGGGTTTACAAGTTTAACACCGTAACCCTTAACGATTTTCAACCAAGATGAGATAAATGCAGCTAGTTCATCTATTCTATCTTCTTTTGCATACTGCATTACAAACCAGTTGTTACCAAAGAGGGGGAGTGGTGGAACATCAATGTTTGGTATAGCCATGATCTCTTCATGAGTGTGTTTTGCTTCAAGTGGAGGCACTGCAGCTTCTACTACAGTTCCATAACCCATTCTCGAGTATCTATATCCTGTTGCAGGGCAGCTAGGTATGGAAAATCCGCTTTCTGATCGGCAAACATCGGTTTTAGGCGTTACACCTTTTCTTGAGTCTTCCGGCCTGTATATTCTACCTACAACGAGTTTTGGCCCGGCTATGTGAGCGTGTGGGTCTACACCGGCAGGCATTACAATTTTGTCAGTCACATCCAGCACTTTTGCATCAGAAGAAACGTTAGAAACTATTTTACCATCCTTGAACATGACGTCCATTTTTTCTCCGGCTATATCGTTGGCCGGGTCGTAAACTATTCCATTTTTTAGTATGTATTCCATGAAATCACCTTTATTTACTGGCTACTGCCTCTTTTTCTTTGATTTTCTGTACTCTTTCCAGTAGCTCTCTCATGATCCATTCGTCATCCCTGCAGGTTTCTGGTTTATCGATTGCTTTTTTCATGTAGATAGGTACTCCGTCCATTCTGTAGCTAGTACCTCCGGCTTCTACTCCTATGAAGGATCCAGGAAGTACTACATCAGCTATCTCTGTGGATGGTCCCCAGTGGATGTCTACTTGGATAACTGGAATTTCTGCCAGGTGTTTTACTGCTCCTCCAGGATAGTGTGCACCAGGGTCAGCTGCTATTACCATGAATACATCGCATTCTTTTCTGGTTAGAAGGTCTATTGTATTAGTTTCTCCGTTCATGTATCGGGGGTATCCTCGTGCGAAGTCTACACCATATGGGAATCCCATTTCATATGCCATGAAGATGTTGAATCCGTTCACATTGAAGTGACCCCTCATAGGCATGAGCACCCATTTGGTGTACTTGTTCAAGTCTGTCACCATTTGAATAGCCATGTCAATGTTTCTCTGTTTGGATATGGTGTGTGTAAGTCCCAAGCCGAAGAAAAGAGCTCCGAATTGAGTGTTTTTCATTGCTTCTGCCAGTTCTACGATATCTTCTTTAGCAATACCTGAAATAACATCTTGTTGTAATTCTTTTCCTTTTAAAACTGCTCTGATTGCATTGTAGAATCCATAATCACCATTTTGATCGAATCCAACCCATATATCAGACATTTTTGCGGTGTCACTGTATTTGGGATCCATAGTTACTACGGTACGGTCGAATCGGCCTCTTTGTCTGAACCATCCTCGGGGGAAGGTACTGTATCGGGACATGTGTCTAGGGTGGGAGTTCATAGGGTTACTACCTGTGTATATACACATATCGGCACGGTTTTTAACTTCTCCCAGAGTCATTACTGGGTATCCTACATTCTGTACTGCTTGTAGTGATGGTCCGTGGCAGATGGTTGCCTGGTTGTCCAGGACTGCTCCTACCAGTTCACCAAGTCTTATACCATGTTTCATGGTTTCTATGGAGGTTTCACTCCAACCGTAGAATATAGGTCGGACGGCTCCAGCTATGAGCTCAGCAGCTTTGTCAAGTGCGGCTTCCCAGTCAACTTCTACTAAATCACCGTTTTCATCTCGGATCATTGGTACTAATAGTCTCTGGTCCATATCTTCCATAATTTTACTGGCACCCAGTCGGCAAGCGTGTCTTACACCCACTACGTGTCCATCTTTAACTAGGTAATCTAAATCATCACAGTTGCATCCACAGAAGGCGCAGGTACAATTTTCTACAATTTCATCATAATCAGTTACAGGTGGTTCATATGCCACTTTAATCGCCCTCCTTATTTCTTTTTGAAGACAGGCATTTCACCGAGCGATTTTAACTCAGGTATACTTTCCTCGTCTCCAACATATTTTTTATAGACGGCTCTCATGAGATCTGCCATCAATAATACTTCTTCATCAGATTTTTCCACTGTACAGGTGATTCCTTTGTAGGTTGGGTCACAGCAACAGTAGGTTTCATGACTGGTTATTACATTAGCCCAGGGACCTTTTGGTATGAAAATTGTTCCTTCGTGAGGTGCGTCTCTGGAGTGTGCAGCATACACTACTACTTCTCCCCAATCGGTGGTCACCTTTACACTTTCCCAGTTGGTCACTCCTAATTTTGCCATGTCTTTAGGGTCCATATAAGCTATTCCCGCTACTTTTCGGTACTCATCTTTACATGTGGATCCTCTTTTTTTGCATGCTCCCTGGTAAATGTCTGATCCAGTGTTCAACATCATTTCTAATATTTTTCGCTCGGTGGCAGTTGGTTCTTCCAGTTTAACCACTTTTGGAACGGCAGGTTTTTCTACATAAGTCATTTTATACACCTCATTCCAGCCAGATTGCATCTACAGGACAAAATACTTGACAGGTCCCGCATTTTGTGCATTTATCTTCGCTGAACAGTTTTATTACTCCGTTTTCTACCATCATGATTGTTTCTTCTGTTTTGGATCCATGTCCACCTGCTACTTCGGGACTTATGGATACGTTTACCGGGCAGGCAACAACACAAACTCCACATCCCAGGCAGTTATCTTGGTTTACTTTTAGCTCCATAATATATCACCTAAGTTTTAGGATTTTAGAGATTCCATTTTGTTTTTCCATGAATTGGATTTGGTTGGGGTATAATCCACATCGGTTCTCTTCACATCAATAGCTTCTACTGGGCAGACTTTTCCACATGCACCACAGTAAATACAGTATTTTTCGTCTTTGAATACTTTGTCAACGATTTGTCCAGAATCTGCTGGTTTAGGGAAGGATAATACGTCACATGGGCAGATGTCTACACATGCACCACAGGTTGTACATTTATCCTGATCTATATTGAGTTCACCTTTAAATGCCTTTTTAACAGTTGCAGCATCTACGGGGCAAATTTCCTGACACCATCCACAGTTTATACATAAATCATCATCTATGAATGAGCTTCCTTCAATTTCAGCGTCTTCTGGGTTCAGGTCATATTCTCCATATGAACATGTTCGGCATGCTGCTTTGATTGCATCAACTGGACATGATTTTTTACAGATTAGACAGTATACACATTTATCTTTGTCTACAACTATGTCTGAAGATACACTGGGATCAGCTGATGTTGGTATTTGATGTGAAAGAGTTATAGCATCTGCTGGGCACATTTCTTCACATATGCCACAGTCTATGCAGGTTTCTTTGTCAATTTCTATTTCTCCAGTTACCAGCTTAGATCTTTCCGGTAAACTTCTTGCAATGGTAATTGCTTCTCTAGGACATGCAGTTTCACATGCCTTACAAAATACGCAGGTTTCATCATCGATCTCTGCTGATTTAATCAATTTAGGATAGGAATCCATTTCTTTAATTGATTTATTGTCTATTTTTAGATCTAATGCATCAGCTGGACATCCGACACTACACATACCGCACAAAACGCATTTATTTTCATCTATTGATATTTTAGACTTTTTAGCGCCTGTTCTTACTATACCGCCGATGGGCTCAAGTTCTATTGCGTCAACAGGGCATATATCTGCGCATATACCACAGCCAACGCATAATTCGTCTTTGTAGGACCATTCACGTTTTTCATCAGCTGATGAACGTGATACACAAATGTCCTCTTCTATGACTTCTTTGGTATTAGCAACCATCTTCTACCTCCAAAATTTTTATTGAATTAGTGGGACAAACGTCCCTACACATAAGACACCCACAGCACCAATTGGAATCAATTTGTGCTTTGAGATCATCTAACACAATGGCATTCATCAGACAGGTGTCTGCACATAGCCCACACCCTATACATGTTTCTTCTACTTTTGCTTGGTAATTACCTTTTGAGCAAGTTTTTACGATTATTCTTGTTTTTTCACTGTTGTTCAAGAGAGCGTAGGTTAAGGTCAGGAAATCCTTAGGACAGAATTTAGTAATAATTTCTGCCACTTCTATGGAATTCCAGGACAGATTTCTGCCATTTAAATAGTGAGAAACGGTTGATCTATCCATTTCAAGTATTTTAGCTACTTCTTTTTGACTGAGCCCCTTTCGAATGAGCTCCACTGCTGTCAAGTATTTCAACCCTGATACTATATGTTTCGGCATTTAGACACCATGTGTGTTGGTTACACTTTATTGCATCTTTAATATATATATTTCTACTAACCAATAGCAGCAAAGTATATATAATGTTGTGTGACAATCACACATACTGTTTCGGTTAATCTAAAGTATCTTTCATTCCAGATTAACCAGATGAATAAAAATAGCAATATGAAATGTAAAAAACATCTCTAAAAAAATAAATAGGGGTTTATTAAAAGAAAAGAGACTAATGATAGTTTAAAATTCCATGTGTTTTTAATTTGAAAAAAATATTTAAATGATAAAAAAAATTCCATTTTAATAAAAATCCATATAAATAATCGATAAAATAATAATTAAATACTAAAAAAATTCCCACCATGAATTAACCAAAAATCTTTAATCTAATTAGGAGGAGCTCTATGAAGATAGTAACGATTACAGGGACTAAAAATACGGGTAAAACCACATTAGTTACATTAATAGTAAGTGAACTTGTTAAAAGAGGTTATAAGGTGGGAACTATAAAACACACCCACCATGATTTCGATCTAGAGGGAAAAGACACCTTCAAACATCAGAAAGCCGGAGCAGAACTGGTTGTAGGATCAGGAGAGAGCACCTTCTTCTTAATGAATGAAAAATTTGAGTTAGATAAAATCATTAAAAAAATAAAATGCATTAATGAACCAGATTTTATAGTAATAGAAGGTTTTAAATTCGAAAATTACCCCAAAATATCAACAACAGAAGCCAATGATGATTATACCATAACCAACGTTGACGTTTTCAAAATAAGTCCTGAAGAAGTAGCTCAACTTGCAGATTTAATTGAAAAAAGAACTTATGGACTGATATCAAATAATGATTGCGGTTACTGTGGATACGAAACCTGCCAGGAAATGGCTCAACACATAATTAAAGGGAAAATATCAGAAGAAAAATGTAAAATGAAAAAAATCAACGAAGTAGAGCTTTTCATTGATGATAAAATGATCCCTTTAAACCCCTTTGTACAAGACATCCTAAAAAAAAGTATAATGAGCATGATAAGTACATTGAAAACTGATAATACTGAAAAACAAGAAAAGCTGGAGTTGCTAATCAGAAATGGAAAATCAAACTAAAAAAAATTCAATCCAAATAGACAGTTACCAGAGGCCAGTACTATCCCTCCGCATCTCCATAACCAACCGCTGCAACATAAACTGTTTTTACTGTCATCATGATGGTATAATAGCCCAAAAATACGAAATGACCCCATCAGAAATAGAAAGAATTGCCCGAATAGCTATAAACTTAGGAATCGAAAAGATAAGATTATCAGGTGGAGAGCCATTAATTAGAGAAGATATAATAGATATAATAAAGAAAATATCCGCTTTAGGATTTAAAGATGTTTCATTAACTACAAATGGAATACTTTTAGAAAAATATTCCGAAAAACTAAAGGAATCAGGTCTTAATAGGGCGAATGTTAGCTTCGACACTCTTAATCCCAAGACTTATAGATTTATAACTGAAAGTAACTATTTAGAACAGGTAAAAAGGGGAATAAAGGAAGCAGTAAAAGTAGGGCTTTATCCGGTTAAGGTTAACATGGTGGTAATGCGAGGACTGAACCATGAGGAAATATGGGACATGTTTCAGTTCTGTAAAGAAAGCGGAGCAATATTACAGATAATAGAATTACTAAAAACAGAAAGCTGCCCTGACACCGATTTCTTCGAAGATTATCACTACGATATAGGGATCATTGAGGACCAACTCATGGAAAAGGCAACCAATGTGAAAACCAGATCATTCATGCAGGACAGGAAGAAATATTTCTTGGATGATGGGGAAATAGAAGTAGTAAGGCCCATGGATAATACAGAGTTCTGTAAAAACTGCACTCGCCTCAGAATAACCCCTGATGGTAAACTAAAACCATGCCTACTCAGAAACGATAATCTGGTTGATCTAATAGAACCCATCAGAAAAGGAAACACCGATGAAGAACTGATAAAACTATTCCAGAAGGCCATCAGCAATAGAGAACCCTATTATAATAAATGTTAACAACCAGCTGATTTTTGAATATCAAATTTTGAAATTATGTATTAACTAAATTAAAATAATAAATAAACTAATTCTCGCTTATCTTTTCAATCCTAACTGCACAGTATTTAAATTCAGGAGTTTTTGTAACTGGATCACAAGCGGAATTGGTTAAAACATTGGTTTTTGTTGTAGGAGAATGGAATGCCATGAAAACTAAACCTTTTGGCGAACATTCAGTAATCTTCACATGTGCCTGTATCTTACCTCTGCGAGAAATAACCTGAACCAATTCACCATCTTCTAATCTTAATTTCTTCGCGTCTTCAGGGTTTAATTCTACTGGATCCTGATCATATAAGTCTTCCATACCCTCTACTGCGCCGGTCATAGTGCTGGTGTGATAATGATAGATAATACGTCCCGTGGTGAGTACTAATGGATAATCTTCATCAGGTAGTTCTGCCGGTGGCCTATAAGAAAGCGGTTTGAATTTAGCTTTTCCAGTTTCTGTATTAAATTCATCCCTATGTAAAATGGGTGTTCCTTCATGTTCTTCATGGAAACAGGGCCACTGTTTACCTTCATCCTCCAGACAATGATAGAACATTCCCCCATAAATAGGTGCCAGAGAAGCAATTTCAGAGGCTACTTCCTCTGCATTGTTAAAATTAAAGCCATGATCAACGTCCATTCTCTGAGCTAGCTCAGCTATTATCTGCCAGTCTGGTTTAGAATCTCCCACGGGTTCTATGGCTTTACGCACCCGTTGCACACGACGATCAGCATTGGCAAAGGTACCGTCTTTTTCAGCGAATGAAGCTCCAGGAAGAACTAGATCAGCTAATCTGGCTGTTTCTGTTAAAAAGAGATCTTGAACTATTAAAAAATCCAGTTTCTCCAGGGCATTACTTATATTAGTACTATCTGGCTCGCTGAGAACTGGATTCTCTCCCATTATATATAAAGATTTTAAATCTCCTTTAAGGGCCGATTCTATCATTTCTGGCATCTTCATACCCATATCCTTACTTAATCCTGTTTTCCAGGTCTTCTCAAATTTATCTTTAACATTTAAATCATCAACTTTCTGGTAACCAGGGTAAACATTAGGTAAACAGCCCATATCACATGATCCCTGAACATTATTCTGTCCCCGGATAGGATTAACTCCAGAATGAGGTTTACCAATATTACCTGTTATTAAAGCCAGATTAGATAGTGCAAAAACATTATCCGTTCCATGGGAATGTTCAGTTATTCCCAGTGAATAAAAAATAGCTGCCGGATCAGTGCAGGCATATAAACGAGCGGCTTCTTTAATTTTATCTTCTTCCACTCCAGTTATCTTTTCTACATTCGGCAGATCAAATTCTTGGAGAGACTCTAAAAGTTCTTCAAAGTTCTCACATCTACTCTGGATGAAATTATTATTATGCAGATTTTCGTCAATTATGACCTTGATCAATCCCATAATAAGGGCTACATCAGTTCCGGGACGGTGCTGGAGGAAAATATCAGCCCGCTGGGCCAATTCTATGCATCTTGGATCGGCTACTATTAGTTTAGCTCCTTTTTCTAAAGCATCCATAATTCTCATGTTCAATACAGGATAACTCTGGCTTGGATTGGTTCCTATTATGAATAAACATTTAGTATCTCCTATTTCATCTATAGAATTACTCATAGCCCCACTACCCAATGTTTCGGCCAGGGCAGCTACTGAGGGGGCGTGGCAGGAACGTGCGGAATTGTCCACGTTGTTGTTACCCATCACCACACGTGTGAATTTCTGTAAAAGATAATTATCCTCGTTGGTACAGCGGGCTGATGATATGGCTGCAAATGAATTCACTGCATTTTCATCATCTTTAAATTGTTGGAGTCTTCTGGCAGCAAATTCCAGGGCTTCATCCCAATCAGCTTCCACTAATTGACCATTTATCCTTATAAGGGGTTTGGTTAATCTATCCTGATGGTTAATAAACTTAAATGCATACCTACCCTTAACACATAGGTTTCCCTGACTTAATGGATGTTCTGGGTCTCCTCTAGCGCTGACTACCTTTGAACCATTTATCCCCAGATATAATCCGCAACCAACCCCACAAAAAGTGCATGTGGTTTTAACTTCCCTGGAAGGTTTATTTTTATCCTTAGGCACCAGAGCACCTACTGGACAGGCTTCTACACACTCCCCACAGGATACGCAATTAGATTCTACGATGGGTACATCGGAGAATGTGGTAATTTTAGTTTCATATCCCCTGAAACCGAAATCAATGGCGCTTACACCCAGTTTATCTCTACATGTTCTTACACATATACCACAGAGTACGCATTTATTTAAATTTCTCTTAAAAAAGGGATTGGAGTCATCATGAGGAATTTCATTAGTTGAATATCTTAAATTCCCCATTTTTTCCTCGTCTAAACCAAAATAGGATGTTATTTCCTGTAATTTACACTGGTTATTTTGAGCGCATGTAAGGCAATCTGTTTCATGATTGGCTACCAATAAACTGGCTACGGTCAGTCTAGCATTATCTAATCGATGGTTGCTTGTGATTATCTCCATATCTTCGGTTATCTTGTTTTCACATGCGGTGATTAATTTTCCCTCTTTATTTTCCACCAGACATAATCTACAAGCTCCCATGGGTTTTAAACTTTGATTGTAACATAGATGGGGGATGTATATCCCATTACTGAGGGCTGCTTGAAGTATTGTGTCGCCTTCATGACCTTTAAGCTTTAATCCATCTATAATGAAATTGATTTCTGAATCACTCATTTATAATCCTCTTATTCCTGATAATCTTATTTTTTTATATTATTTTTATTAGTTAAACTTTTAGAGATGGTGATATTCGTTTTATGGCCTTGATCTTACTGCAGGACTCGAAGCAGGTCCCGCAACGGATGCATTTTTCCTGATCGATCTTGTGTATCTCTTTTTTTTCTCCCGTTACGGCCTGTGCTGGACATGATTTAAGGCATAACATGCATCCGGTACATAAATCATCATCTATTACATATGAGATTAAATCTTTGCAGTAACAAGCAGTACATGTTTTTTCTTGGATATGTGCTTGATATTCATCTTTGAAAAATTTCAAGGTCGTTAAAACGGGGTTAGGAGCTCCTTGACCCAAACCACATAATGAAGCTAATTTAATTCCATTTGCTAATTCATGAAGTAAATCTTCATCCCCTTCTATACCTTCACCATGAGTAATATCGGTTAATATATCTAACATTTGCTTTGTTCCCAATCTGCAAGGAACGCATTTACCGCATGACTCGTTTTGAACGAATTCCAGGAAATAACGAGCTACGTCGACCATGCAAGTATCTTCATCCATAACCACCAGCCCACCAGATCCCATTATCGCTCCTGCACAGATCAATGAGTTATAATCTATGGTGGTTTCCAGGAATTTCTCTGGAAGGCATCCTCCTGATGGTCCCCCTATCTGGACAGCTTTAAATTGTTTATTATCCTTAATTCCCCCTCCAATATCATAGATAACTTCTCTTAAAGTTTTACCAAGAGGAACCTCTATTAATCCTGTGTTTTTTATCTGTCCTGCCAGGGAGAATGTTTTTGTTCCTTTACTTTCTTCTATGCCTTTTTTTGCGAACTCTTCTGGTCCTTGCTGCATTATAAGAGCTACGCTGGCCAGTGTTTCTACGTTATTTATAACAGTTGGTTTGCCCCATAAACCAGAAGTAGTGGGGAATGGCGGTCTTGTTCGTGGCATTCCTCTTTCTCCTTCGATTGAAGCTATTAAAGCTGTTTCTTCCCCACATACAAAGGCCCCTGCACCTTCTTTAATGGTTAATTCAAAATCAAACCCAGAGTTTAAGATATTCTTTCCTAAAAGTCCATACTCTTTCATCTGAGATAGTGCTTTTTTCAATCTTTTTAAAGCCAGCGGATATTCTGTTCTACAGTAAATATATCCTTCTTTAGCCCCAATTACATGTCCTGCTATAAGTATACCCTCTAAAACTGAGTGAGGATCACTTTCCAGAAGTGAACGATTCATGAAAGCACCGGGATCACCTTCATCAGCGTTGCAGATGATGTATTTTGTTTCTGAATCAGAATCTCTACATAACTGCCACTTCATCCAGGTGGGGAATCCTGCTCCTCCTCTTCCCTTTAATCCTGATTTTTGTATCTTATTTATTATTTCTTCAGGTTTTAGATTAATTGCCTTTGATAATCCGCTGTAGCCATCCTGGGCTAGATAATGACGGATGTTGGTGGGGTCGATGAATCCACAGTTGCGAAGGATTTTTCTAACCTGTGATTTTAAAACAGGTAGTTCAAATAAAGGGGTGATCTGTTCTATATCATGTGAAATATCTTCCGAGATCTCTGTTTTTTGTGATTTTTCAATATTTTTAACAAAATAGTCTAAATCCACGGTTCCTAAAGCATATTCTAATTTGGGATCATCACCAATAATATATGAATTCACCAGTTCCTTGGCAATTTTTGATGTTAATTCACGGTAAAATATGGCAGGATTTCCTTTTTTAATAATGGTTATTATTGGTTCTGCATAACAAAGTCCAATGCATCCCACTGATATTATTTTACATTTTATTTGATGTTTTTGCAATTCCTCTTCAATGGTGGTTTTGATGATCTGAGCACCAGCCGAATTACCGCAGGTGGCAGATCCGATTAGAATTATAGGGGTCTGATCTGTGAATAAATCCCGATATTCTTTTTTTGATTGCTTGATTAATTGATCGAAGTTCATCTATACTCCCTTATGAAAATATTTAATTCAAGAGCTAATATATTTGAATATAATTCAATAATAAGTGTTTTAAATTATGCTCAATTTTTATTATTAATTATTCTTTTTTTGATTTTTGGTTATCTTGAACATATCTATCTATGTATTTAAAAAATATATAGCCATTAAAATATAATATATAACGCTGAAAATTAGAGGGATGAGTTTAATGTCGGAAGAAATGGATAAAAAAAAATTACCATCGCATTATATAAGCATAAGAGAGCGTTTTGGAGATTATGGGAAGATTTTAGCAGAGCTTGGTCAAGCAGTTAAGGAGGTTGGGCCTTTAGATAATAAAACCTGTGAATTGATACAAATTGGAGCAGCAGCAACTCTTAGATCCGAAGGAGCCGTACATAGTCATGCCCGAAGAGCTATAGAAGCAGGTGCAACTTCTGAAGAAATCTATCAATCGATAGTAATACTTACCAGTACCATAGGTTTCCCCAACGTTGCCGCTGCGATATCATGGGTGGACGACCTTTTTGAAGATTAAATGTATCTTCAAAGAATCCAATATCCCAATTTTATTCTAATACCATATTTTTACTAAAGAGGTAATTAAATGCTAGAAATGATTAGAACTGTTGATGCTATGCGGGTAGATGATGATATTTCCCCTTTAGTAGAAAAAATTGTCTGTGATGAAGAAGTTGAACTTTTTATAAATAAAACCGTTTCCAGAAGATTTTCTATCAGTCCCACTTATCTGAAGGAATTTGCAGTTGGATATCTCCTAGGGGAAGGATTAGCCGTTTCTGTAGATAACATAACCAATATAGACATTCAGGACCGAATGATCAATGTTGATATTGATCTTGAGGATTTTGATATTCGAAAAGAGCTGATTGTAGGTTCTGATTGTTTTGGTGGTTGGAGAAGAAAAATTGAATTAGTTGATAAGGTAGAATCGGATTTGAAAATTTCAAAAGAAGAAATATTCAATGCTTTCGATGAATTAAAAAGTCAAGCAAAGGTTTGGCAGGAAACAGGCGGTACTCACATAGCAGGTATTGTAAATGATGATCAGTTCATTGCAATAGAAGATGTTAGTAGACATGTGGCAGTGGATAAAGTTATAGGGTCTGCTGCGCTTAAAAATTACGATTTTTCCAAAAGTCTTATCGTTTACAGTGGCAGGATGCCTGCAGATATGATGATAAAGATTGCCCGGATCGGAATACCGATTATAGCATCTAATGCTGCTCCAACCTCATCTGGATTCAGCGTAGCCCAGGAGTCTGGAGTGACTATGATCGGGTTCGTACGAGGGAATAGATTCAATATTTACTCCCATGCTGATCGAATCATCGTTTAAAATAGATTCCTTTTTATCTTAATTTTAAATATTTATTTTTTATCATTCCAGAACGGTGTGTCTTTGTTTTAGATCGTCTTCGGTTTTTCCCATGTCCACCATTAACTGGGCTATGACTCCGTCCAGGAATATTAGTGTGGTTACTTCGAATAATGTTCCTAATGGGGATAATGATTGATGTTTGCCCTTGATCTGTCTGGTGATATAATTTTTCTCCCTGTCGATTTTGGTCCTTCCTTTGATATGCACCGCTAAATCTGCCATCTTACCTACTGTGGAGTCCACATAGGAAGTGACTGCAATGATCTTTGCTCCCATTTTTTTGGCTATTTGGGCTGTGCTTATTATGTAACTGGTCTCACCAGAGCCGGAAATGGCCAGAAGGCAATCCTGATCTCCAATAGCTGGTGTGATGGTTTCTCCTACCACATAGACTCCTATTCCTAAGTGCATTAGTCTCATGGCAAATGCCTTAGCCACCAGTCCAGATCTTCCCTGTCCCATTACGAAAACATTTTCACATGATGTTAAAAGCTTAAGCATTTCTTTAACGCTTTCCTGATCAAGTTCAACTGATACTGCAGCTACATTATCTATTATTTCTTCTATTGCATCGTTTAAAATCATCTGTTACCACCTGGTAGGGAGAAAATATCTGAATAATTACTATAATTTGAAATTTAATTCAATCTATAAGTGTAATTATTATTAATATATAATCTAATATTTCAAAGAACGGTTATATTTTATTTGATATTATTTCAAAATGGGACTTAGCATGAAAAAAAGTGTTAAATCAATCCAAAGTGATATTATAAGAAAAAAACCAATTGAACTTTTTATATGGTTTTTTAGTGTTGAAAATGAAATTCAAACCCAAATTAAGCCTAATTATCCATGAAAAAATTGTGAGTTACCGATTTTTTGAAGCTCTGGATACCGTTGCCCGTACCCGGTCCCAGAGAGAGGCCGCTAAAATTCTAGGTATTTCCCATGCAGTTTTAAACAGGCGAATCAGAGAAACCGAGAAAGATTTAGGTATTAAAATTGTTATTACCACACCTAATGGTTCTGAAATCACTTCTGATGGTTTAAAAATTCTTAAACAGTATCATTATCTTATGAAAAGGCTTTCAAAACATGATAAGATAGTTATTTGTGGAGGATACATTTCAGCAGGTCTTTTAGAAGTTTTAGCAGCTGAATATGGATTAGATACTTTGATTTATCAGACCGATGATGAAAGCGCCCTTTATCTTTATGATAGGGGTTTGGTGGATATTTTAACCCTGGATGATCCGGTTAAGGCGTTTATGCGTGATTTGGATTTTATACCTTTAGCCCGGGATCATCTGGTATTGGTTTCTTCTTCTGATGAGATTATCACGGATCTATCCCAATTGGAAGGGAAGAATTTCCTGGAAATAACTGGTTCTGCACAGAGATTAGCCTGGAATACCATGGATAACAATGGTATCAATTATAAAATAGTTAAAATTCTAAAATCACCATATGAAGCATTAAAAACGGTTAAAAATAGTGATAATCTTTATACATTCCTCAACAACAGTTTTACATCCGGATGTGATCTATTAAAGGATGAAACGAATCATCTTTTAACATTGGTTCTGTTTGATCAGGAAGATGATGAATTAAATGATTTTATAGAATTCATCAGAGTAAGGGGTCTCAGAATAATAAAGGAAAAGGGTTTCAAAAATATTTAAATGGGAATTTTTATTAAATAGATGGTATGTAGGTGTATACATATTCTATTTTTAAATTAATTTTAAATAATTTAAAGATATAAGTTAGGAAAGGTGATTTATTGAATTATAAAAATGATTTATTAGCAATTGGACATACCGCATTGGATTACATCATGCAGGTAAATCAATTTCCACAGCCAAACTCATCCACAGCCATAAATAAAATGAAAACCCTATATGGAGGCGCTGCAGCCAATGTAGCAGTGGTATCTGCGAATTTAGGATTGAAATCCGCTTTGGTTTCTGCGGTAGGTGGTGATTTTGTTGGATCAGATTATCAGGAAAAACTGGAGAATATGGATATAGATTTCCAGGATATGATCATGATTGAAGAAGAAAAAACACCAACTGCCTTTGTGATCACCGATGATGATAGTGATCAGATCAGTTATTTTTACTGGGGAGCAGCAACCTACTTTAAAAATTCAGACATACCCCTTGAAGCTATTAAAAACACTCGTGCTGTTCATTTAGCCACTGGAGATCCTGGTTTTAACGGCAAATGCGGCCAAAAAGCCCATGAATTAGGTAAACTGATTTCTTTTGACCCCGGACAGGATTTACATATGTATTCACCGGAAGATCTTAAAGCAGTGCTCGAGATCAGTCATATCCTGTTTGGAAACCATCATGAGATAAATCGGATCATGGAAACCCTTAAAATCAGTATCCCTGAACTTCAGGAATTAGGACCAAAGATAATAGTCAAAACCATGGGTAAAAATGGAAGCATTATATACTCTGACAGAACAATAGAAATTGGAGCCAAGTTAACTAAAACTCTAGATCCGACCGGTGCTGGAGATTCCTATAGAGCAGGGTTTCTGAAAGGATATTTAAGTGGTGAAGATCTGGAATTTTGTGGAAATTTCGCATCAGCTGTCTCATCTTTTATTGTAGAAGCTGAAGGTTGTCAGACCAACATACCAAATTACGATATGGCTCTAAAACGTGCCAAAGAGTAAATACAATCTAATGATAATTTTTAAAAAGTATATGGATCATTGTTTTTGTTACAATTTTAAAACCCATATCTATTTTTAAGTGGAATATAAATTGAATATAACTAGATGAATATCCTAAGATAGTTAACATGTTATAAATTAGAAATAAACTGTATTTTATTGATATTTATATTTATAAGTAAAATCGAATTCTAATGGTGATTCTATGACACAAATGGATGACGCAAAAAAGGGCATAATAACAGAAGAGATGAAAGCAGTCGCCAAAGCTGAAAATGTTACAGAAGAATTTATCAGAAAATCCGTAGCCCAGGGTACTATTGCTATCCCCAGTAACAAGGGAAGGGATGTTAAAGCCGTAGGTATTGGATCCGGATTACGAACAAAGGTCAACGCGACAATAGGTACTTCCACAGACATATGTGACTTTGATATGGAAGAAGAAAAGGCCAGAGTTGCTATAGCCAATAAAGCAGATACATTGATGGAATTATCCGTGGGTGGAGACCTGGATGAGATCAGGCGAAGAATTCTGAAAATATCAGACATACCAGTGGGAAGCGTACCAGTCTATCAGGCTGCTTTCGAAACTATACGAGAAAAAGGCGCAGCTATCTACATGGACGAAGACATCATGTTCAAAGCCATTGAAAAACAGGCTAAAGATGGTATAGACTTTATGGCCATTCACTGTAGTGTTAATATGGAAACACTAAAACGCCTCAAAAGACAGGGACGAGAAGGTGGATTAGTAAGCCGTGGAGGTGCTTTAGTATCTGCATGGATGGTGGAAAACGAAACAGAAAACCCACTATATAAGAACTATGACTACATCCTGGAGATAGCTAAAGAATACGATTTCGTCATGTCCATGGCCAACGCCATGCGAGCAGGAGCAATTGCCGATGCCACAGACCGTGCCGGAGTTCAGGAACTTATTATTCTAGGCGAATTAATAGACAGGGCACGTGAAGTAGGAGTGCAAACCATAACCGAAGGCCCAGGCCATATACCATTAAATGAAATCCAGGCCAATGTGACCATACAGAAAAAACTATGTCGCGGAGCTCCATTTTACATGTTAGGGCCAATAGTAACTGACATCGCACCAGCATACGACCACATAGTTTCATCCATAGGCGCCTCCCAATCCGCAGCTGCAGGAGCAGATTTCATCTGCTACGTGACGCCCTCTGAACATCTAGCACTCCCCGGACCAGAAGATGTGAAAATGGGAGTTATATCCAGCCGTATTGGAGCCTATGTCGGTGATATGGCTAAAGGAATACATAATGGGGAAAAAGACCTGTTAATGGCCAATGCCCGTAAAAAACTCAACTGGGAAGAACAGTATGATGCTTCAATCTGCCCCGCTGACGCTCGTGCTATCAGGGATAATCGGCCCCCAGAAGATCCAGACACCTGTACTATGTGCGGAAGCTACTGTGCCATTAAAATCGTGAACGAATGGCTGGATGAAGCCCCAACCGATGTGTTTGAATAAATTTTCATATATTCTTTTAGTATTTTTTTAATAAAATCTCCATTTTTATTTTTATAGAAGGTGACTTAAATTGAAACACTGGATTGAACGAATTGCATCTGATCTGACTAAATGGGACGTTGACCAACATGTAGTGGCCAGTGGAACATCAATATCAGGTTCCATACATATTGGAAATTCCTGTGATGTTTTCATAGCAAATGCAGTGGGTAAATCCCTGAAAAAACTAGGTGAAAACAGCAAGACCATCTGGATTGCTGATGACCATGACCCTCTGAGGAAGGTTCCCTATCCCCTCCCAGAATCATATGAGAAATATTTAGGAATTCCCTATTCAAAAATACCCTGCCCAGAAAATTGCTGCAGTAATTTCGTGGAACATTTCCAGAAACCATTTCTAGATACTCTGGACGATTTCGGGATTAAGTTAGACACACATTCCGGAGCAAAGATGTACAAGGAAGGTCTTTATGATGATTATATCAGAATCGCACTGGAAAATGCGTCGAAAATCAGGGAAATCTTCAACCAGTTCCGGGAACATCCTCTTAAAGAAGACTGGTTACCTTACAATCCCATCTGTGAGGAATGTGGCAGAGTAAACACTACATACGCTTATCATTATGATGGAGATGTCATCGATTATCGGTGCGAATGTGGAAATGAAAGCAATATGAACATAGGATCCGGTGAAGGTAAGCTTACCTGGCGGGTTGAATGGGCTGCTCGTTGGAAGATATTTGGTGTAACCTGCGAACCCTTTGGGAAAGACCACGCAGCCAGTGGAGGTTCCTATGATGTCAGTAAAATAATTTCTAAGGAAATTTTTGATTACCCCGCACCTTATCCCATACCCTATGAGTGGATTACCCTTAAAGGAGAGGCTATGTCTAAATCACAGGGAGTGTTCTTCACCCCCGGGCAATGGTTAGAGATTGCCTTCCCCGAAACTCTTAATTACTTTATTTTCAGGAGCAAACCCATGAAACATAAGGATTTCAATCCATCAATGCCCTTTTTAGATTTCATGGAGCAATATGATAGGGTGGAACGAATTTATTATGATGAAGAAGAGACAACATCAGCTAAAGAAGCTTTAAAACTTAAAAAGATATATGAAATCTCACAAACCGTGGATCTTGAATCTATATCGGGAAACATGCCCTTTCAGCCATCATACAGATTTATGACTGTGGCCTGTCAGATAAGTGATGATGTTGAGGAGATCTTTAATATCTTAAAAAGAAACTCCCAACTTCCACCAGAAATGGACGGTAAAAATTGGTCAGAAATTGATATTGAAAATGCTGATAGATTCAAAAAGAGGATTAAACAGGTCAATAATTGGCTTGAATTATATGCTCCTGATTTTGTTAAATTCGAAGTTCAAAAAGAGCTTCCTCCATTAAATTTAAACGATTCCCAAAAGGAATTTCTCCTAAAAGTAGCCCATCTTTTAGAAAATAATGATTTCACTACTCCTGAAGAACTGCATGATGAGATGTACCTCATACTGAATGAGTTGGGACTGAAACCACAAAAAGCATTTCAAGCAATTTATCGATCTATCATAGGTAAAAAACAAGGGCCCCGGGCTGCATCGTTCGTCTTATCCTTGGATAAGGATTTTGTAATTGCAAGATTTAGGATGGAAAGCTAACTTTCCTTTTTTTATCATCCAATTATTTTTTTTCTGATGTGTATAATTTTTTTAAGGTTTTCTCAGTTAAATGCTGGGATATTTTTCAATATAGAAGAATTAACTGTGCTCTTTTTTTCATTGATCGGTTCATTTGCAGCAGTTTTCGCTGCATTACTATCACTTGTGATAACCAATATAAACCTTTACACCATTCACTCAGTGCTTTATTTGTAGGGGTGGTAAATATGGTTCTTATAACCAGTTTAGTACCCCAATGGAGTTATCACAGTAGCACATGTCATAAGTTTCTTTGGATTATTCGTTATTATCTTAACTCTTCTAGAATCGATAAGATACCAAAAACTTCACCTGAAAGTTGAGAAGAAAAAATCTGATGATGAAAAAAAAATCCGTTAGTGATTTAAAAAGAAAAAAATACAATAAAGTAGCGTAAATGCAGGATAAACTGTGTTTACCCATACTAGCCATTGGTTACACAGTCACCGTAGTAATTATAATCTTAATTTCCTGGTTTAACCCCATGTTACACTACATAGCTTAATTTTATGGATCACTAAAAAAGATATTAAACAACCTTCACCCCATGCCAAAACATAGGGTCTAAAGGTTTGATATGCATCATCTCCCACTGAAACTGCTATGGGGTGTGTTCTGGTCCAGGTAACATTAAATTCAGTTGCCACTGCATCCGCCAGTTGATCATGAACATACTCCACAAGTAAAGCGGTTAGGAATGTTCCGTAGGCCGCCTTCATCGCACCCGGCTGATACAAAGACGCCCTATCCAACCAATACTCCACATCCACATTAGTCACTTTGGTGGTGGCGATGGCGAAGCTCCTGATACCCTCATAACCCACACTATACAAGTTTCCATTAGCATCCTCACTATATCCATCGAAATATATCATGGGACTTACTCTCTGAATAGGGTTTCCGGGTAATTTAAGGTTTACTGTTTCGTTGTTATCTGGATCTATAAAGCTTATGGCTTGTGCTGCATCTCCAGGATAAGACATTCCAAAAGCCACGAAATCTACGAAATAACGACGATTGTTCTTAATAAAATTAATTTCATTATTTGTGAAATTATACTGCTGTTTAATCAATAACAAGACAAAATCTTCTAATTCAGTAACCGTATAATCTTCCAGATGGTAATAATCTATAATTGTTTGTAAATATTGATTAGGCACAAAGGTGGTGGATTCCACAGGATTTAAAAACAAATAATTAATATAACGGATTTGATTGAAAACCTCCGCAGAATAAGAACTCTGATAAGTGAGATACGCAGCATTAACCACGTCTTTACTAACCACCACGTTCCCATTCACAATCAAGTCAATTTCGGCTTGAAACAGCCCGGTCTCCTTCCACAGCACACTAATCCAAGCCGTAGGATCATTTAAAGGTACTGTGTAAGTAAAGTTAAGATATTCATTAGTCGAGGTATCAATTGCCAAACTACTAACCGCGATGATAGCCTGAGCAAAACATTCCACCTCAGTATAAACAATTGAATCATCCACAATAGCAAAAACACCGGTAACCGATTGAACATTAGGATTCAACACTAGAGTAGATGATGCCTTACCATTTCGTGTATATAATGGGTTGGTGATGGTGCCATATTGGGAAAAGAAACTTACGGGTGTCCCATCAGGAACATGGCCCAGTAAGGATAGGTCTTCATCATCACTGTTATGGGTTAAATCAGCGGTTATGGTTGATTCATAGATTTTACCATCTGAAACCTTATAAGAAGTCGGTTTTACTCCAAGAACAATCCAAGGATCAAAAGTCACGCTTCCATTAACTGTGCAGATATCGCAGGGTGTAGTGGAAGAAACTAAAGGAGTATTATAACCCCACCAGTTATTGGATGCGTTTATACCCATACTATATTCACTGTAAAGACCATAATACTCGTTATCAGATATCCGGTTGAAATGTATCTCACCTGAGGATTCATGTAGATAAATTCCACACTCATTATATGTCAGGTTGTTTTCCAGGATTTGAATATCATCTGCATGCGCCAAACAGATTCCACAATCATTGTCTGAAATAGAATTCCCAAATATAACAGTGTCGTCAGAATATTCGGAGTAAACTCCATAATAGGAATTTATAATCTGATTATTTGTTATAATATTTCCACTGGAATGATTTAATAGGATACTATGATGGTTACCCTGTATAAAGTTAGCATCTACAGTACAGTTATCAGCATGATTTAAATAAACTCCTCTGGAATTAGTAGCGCCATTGATAGTCAAAACCATGATAGTAGATCCGCTTCCCCGGAATTTATGGTGAAAACTGGATTGGAAGTATTTGCAGCCTGTACAGTAACACTACATGTTGAGGTGGCCGGTTTGATGGTGACTTTTTTATTAATCACCACATTTTCAGTGTATGTCCCTTCTTCAACCTGGATAACATCACCGTTTGAGGTGTGTGAATCGTTTACCGCTGCTTGTATGGTGCTGAATGATTTACGGAATACGCCTGAGACTGTTTGATTATCTAAAGTGGCCGTAATGGTAGTTGCATCAGAACCTGTGCTGGATGTTAATATGGCTACCGCTTTACCACTTCTTGTAGTGGCCTGGCTGTTGATGGTTCCCAGGGTTTTAGTGAAATTCACTGGTATTCCATCTGGCAGCGCCCCGGAAGAGGAAGTGTCCTCTCCCTGATTATTATGGGTCAAATCCGCGGTTATATCACAATCAGAAGTACTACTATGAGTTACAGTAACAGCAGAACTGTCAATGCTGAGGACAAGCCAGGGATCATAGTCTATTGCTCCACTTACAATATTCGCCGGGGTACTATTGGTTCCCCACCAGTTGTTGATGGCGTCTGTTGTTCGGTTACCTTCACTATACACCCCATAATAGTTACCCACTATTCTATTGAAATGGATATCTGCTGAAGAATTGATCAAATAAATTCCTAAGGGGTTATTAATTATATTGTTAGCGGTTATTGTGTTGTCGTTATTGGTATCCAGAGCTATCCCAGCCCATCCATTACCCGCAATGGTATTACTTGCTATGGTGTTAGTTTCAGCGTTTCTTAGGAGTATTCCTATCACGCCATTACTGGATATGGCGGTGTTGCCCGTGACATAGTTTCCTGTTGAGCTGTAGATGTAAATTCCTGTATCAGCATTATCATGTATGCTGTTACCGGTGATGGTGTTGGTATTAGAGTTGTTTACGATGTAGAGTCCTTCCAGGTTTCCAGATATGTTATTATCACCACCGATAATATTATCTGTAGCATTATCCAGGCACACAGCCACCCAACTGTTATTTTGGATAGTGTTACCGCTGATGAGGTTGATGCTGGAATCCCGTAAATAAACACCTATTCCATTACTAGAAATAGCGGTGTTATCTGTGATATCGTTCCATATTGAACCGTTAATAATGCTTAATCCTATGTTGGTGTTGCCTGATATGTTATTTTCAGTGATGGTGTTGAATGATGAGCTGGTCAGGTTTATTCCTTCCAAATTACCAGATATAATATTAGATGCAGCTATGGTGTTCCAATCAGCATTATCCAAGGTAACTCCGGCCCAACCATTATTTTGGACGGTGTTACCGGTGACGGTGTTGTTATTTGATTGTAAAAACACCCCGATAACACCATTATTGGATATAGCAGTGTTACTGGTGATATTATTATCTGTTGCACCGCTTAGAATGTTTATACCATTACCAGTGTTATCTTCTATATTATTACCAGTGATGGTGTTTTCACTGGCGCTGTTTACAATATAAACACCTTCTCCATTACCACTTATAATATTACCATCGTCTATGGTGTTATAACTTGAGTTATCCAGACAAATACCAACCCAACCGTTGTTCTGCACTGTATTTCCAGAAACAGTGTTAGTGTTTGAGTTCTGAATAAAAACACCCATCACTCCATTAGAAGCGGTGTTTGAATTAATTATATTCCCATTAGAAGAGTTCAGAATGCTTATACCAATATTGTCATTGCTCTGTATATCATTTCCATTTATGATGTTATTATTTGAATTTATAAGAAGGATTCCATCGGTGTTGTTTATAAAATTATTTCCAGTTATATTGCAATGGGATGCTCCATCTAAATAAATAGCTGCACTTGTACTGTTTATAAATGTAAATCCTTGTATGGTAGTTCCATTTCCCAGTGCATTAATTGAAAGAGTAGGCATCGAGGGACTTTGCCCTTTGATATTTACGTTGCTACTATTAGCTTGTAATGTAACTGTTTTGTTAACAATCAGATTTTCAGTGTATGTATAGGATGAACCATTATCATCATTAACTATTATAGTATCGTTAACTGCAGCATTATTTACTGCTGCCTGAATACTATTGCCAGGATTAACAGTCCAATCAGCAGCAGACACAGCCCCAACAGACATCAAAATTAACACCAAAAAGGTAATTAAAACAATTAGTCGCTTTATATTCATCATACTAACCCCCCATAACATATGACAATGTGTATGTGTCCACCAAATAACAATAATTAATCAATATATATATAAATCTTACGATTAACTAAAAAAGTATTACTATTAAATGAAACAAATCCAAAAAGTAATAATAAGAACACTTAACTAAAAATAGATTCGAATTATGCTTTCCTAAAAAAGTTCGTAACACGCTTGGATTCTGTGTTAATACATACCATTCAATGATATTTATTAAACAGGTACTGTTTGCTGTGTGAATTAAAGCTCAGACTAAAAATAACCTTTTGTAATAATCCTGCGTGTCCCATAAAAATATAAGAATGATTAAATCTTAAATCTTTTTTTGAGTTCTTTTTCGGCTACTTTCTGGATTTTTTTAATCTGATCGTTATCTTTATGTTTTTTATCTTTATGTTTCTTGCCCTTCATCTGTTTATCCAGTTCTTTGGTTGCTTTCTTAGCTATATCATCAAGTAACGCCATATAATTGCCTCCACTAATACTTAATTTGTATCATTTTAATATTCAATATCATTCTTTTTCTGCATATTTATCTGGATTTTCATCGAATTCTTTTTTACACCCGGGAGCGCAGAAATAGTACTTTTTACCATTATAAGTACTTACCCATTTTGCTTTATCCTCATCAACATCCATTTTACATATTGGATCCACTGCCATCTTTATCACCAAAGATTATTTTTGTTTGTATTGGATTATACAATGTTCTAATATTTGTATTGGATTATACAATGTTCTAATATTTGTATTGGATTATACAATGTTCTAATATTTGTATTGGATTATACAATGTTCTAAAATAAATTTAGGAATTTATTTTTTAGATATTATGTTTTGCCGGTGGAAGATATCTTTTCAACATTAAAGAAAGACTAACCACAGTCACTGAACTTAATGCCATGGCCAGTCCAGCGTATTCCGGTCGGAAAGTTATTCCAAAGGTAGGGTACAGAATCCCCGCAGCCACTGGTATCAGAACCGCATTATAGGCAAATGCCCAGAATATGTTCAGTTTAATTCGGCCCATGACCTTCCGAGAAAGCTGCACACCTGCTACTGAATCCATTAAATCATCTTTTATCAGTACGATATCTCCACTTTCTATTGCTATGTCTGTACCGCTTCCAATAGCTATTCCCACATCTGCATGTGCCAGTGCTGGGGCATCATTAATACCATCCCCTACAAAAGCCACTATTTCATCATTTTCCTGCAGTTTTTTAACCTCTAACGCCTTATCCTGGGGTAATACCTCGGAAATAATTCTCTCAATTCCTATTTGTCGGGCCACTGCTGTGGCGGTTCGTTCATTATCACCTGTGATCATGGCCACCTGAAGGTTCATGTCCTTTATTTCCTTTATAGCCTTTTTTGTGGTCTCTTTCAGTGTATCTGCAACTGCTATGATGCCCCATATTTTCTGTGGGGAACCGATTATTATGGCTGTTTTTCCTTCATTTTCCAGATTTAATAAATTTTTTTCAAGTTCAGCTTTCAATGATATTCCATTCTCTTCAAAAAGTACTCTATTTCCGATAATTATTTCCTTATCATCTAGAAAAGCCTTTACCCCTTTACCACCGAAACTGGTAAATTCAGTGCTTTTTTGAAGCTCAACATTTTCTAACTCTGCTTTTTTTACTATGGCTTCTGCCAGCGGATGTTCAGAGTTTTTCTCCACACTTGCAGCTATTTCGAGTAGATCCTTTTCATCTATTTCCGTGCTCAGGATATCGGTTACTTCTGGTTTTCCCTTGGTAAGTGTTCCTGTTTTATCAAAAAGGATGGTGCTGAGTTTTTCTGATATCTCCAATGCTTCACCGTTTTTAATCAGTATTCCCAGTTCTGCACCTCTTCCAATCCCCACCGTTACCGCAGTTGGAGTGGCTAATCCCAGGGCACAGGGACATGCAACCACCAGTATTGAAATTAGGACGGTGAGTCCGAAAAGTAAGGAACTTCCCAGGATGAAGTACCATACGATAAATGCCACTAGGGCTGTGGTGAGAATGGTAGGGATGAAATAGGACACTGCTTTATCAGCAACTCTCTGAACCGGTGGTTTGGAGCCTTGCGCTATTTCTACCAATTTAATAATCTGGGCTAGTGTTGTGTCCTTACCAATCTTCTCTGCACGGAATTTCAAAACACCATTCTGGTTAATGGTTCCTCCGACCACGCTTAAACCCTTGTTTTTCAGGACGGGTAATGGTTCTCCGGTGATCATGGACTCATCTACATAGCTTTCACCATATACTACCATCCCATCAACAGGGATGCGTTCACCCGGTTTAACCAGTACAATATCACCCACCTGCAAGTCCTCCACAGATACCTTAGTCTCAACTGATCCTTCATCTTTTTCTGAGATAATTACAGCTGTTTTAGCCTGTAAACCTATTAATTTCTTTATTGCTGTGCCGGTTTGTCCTTTAGCACGTGCTTCGAGCCAGCGGCCTAACATGAGAAAACCAGCTAGCATCAGAGCAGTTTCATAGAACATGAATTCTGGTGTGAGAACTACGTTGAATGTTCCCAGAATACTGGAGATGAATGCCACCCCTATACCCAGAGAGTACATCACATCCATGTTAAGAGCATGATTTTGCAGTGAACGATAGGCTGCAGAGAAGATAGGGTAACTAACATAAATAAATGGTAAAATAGTTACGGCCAACATGAAATAGGTCATATTAAAGGGTAACATCACCCCAGCATACATAAGAACCATTAACGGGATGGAAACAACGAAAGCTACAATAAAACGGTTTCTTTTACCCTTAAGATCAGCTTCACGTATTTTCTCTTCCTGATTATCCTGTATTTCACCTTCTAAACCTAAATATTCATATCCTAAGTCTTCTATGGCCTTTTTCAGATCCTTTATAGTTACTAATTGGGGATTGTAGGTTACATAGGCTTTTTCAGAGGCCAGATTAACGTTTACTTCAGATATTCCATCTAATTTACTTAATACATCCTCAATAGCCTTAACACACATGGCACAGGTCATTCCCCCAATCTTAAGGGTTGCTTTTTCGTTTATAACCCCATAACCAGCATTTTTCACTGCTTCCTCTACTTCTGATAATTTTATTTTATCAGAGTCGTAACCGAAATTTGCCTCTTCAGCATTGAAGTTCACTTGAGCTTCATTTACTCCCTCTAAGTTGTTCAGTGATTTTTCAATATTTAAAGCACAGGAAGCACAGTGCATACCTGAAATCTTAATTTTAGCCTTTTTTTTAGATTTATCTGCCATTATATTCTCCAGAAATAATTAATTATCACTTTTATTTATGTATTAATTAGTAAATGAAATTTACATATTTAAAAAGAGTAAATAAAGATTTATTATAAAAGAAAAAAATGTTTTTTTTAAACCGCACAGATATCTTTAAGCAGTTCACCATCCTTAATAACCACTTCTATGTTTTCTGAATTCCCCAATGATCCTATATCACTGATTGGATCTGTTTTACATATTATAATGTCCGCCAATTTTCCTGGTTCGATGGTACCTATTATATCTTGCAATCCCATAAGTTGAGCAGATACTTTGGTTCCGGCCATAATGGCCTCCATGGGTTTCATACCTATTTCACATAGTAAACCCAGTTCCTGGAGATTGACACCATGTCCTATCACTCCACAGTCTGTGCCCATGGCCATTGTTACACCTGCTTTATATGCTTTCTTCATATTTTCATGGTGGATATCTACTATTCTTATGGCATCATCAATCATATAATCTGGAATAGTTCCTTCTTCGGCGTGAATTTTATTTATTTTCTGAACTAGTAATGTTGGAACCAGATAAACATCTCTTTCCTTGATCATTCCTATAGCTTCCTTATCCAAATAGGTACCATGTTCAATTGAACTTATACCTGCCTTTACAGCTTTTTTTATCCCGTCAACTCCATGCGCGTGGGCCATTGATTTTATACCCCTATTCTGGGCCTCTTTAATAATCACTTTTAGTTCGTCTATGGTGAACTGGGAGAATTCCGGCTGGTCATTTGCACTCATTACTCCACCAGTGGCCATTATCTTAACCACATCCGCACCAGATCTTAGAACTTCTCTCACCTTCTTTAGAACACCTTCTTTTCCATCGCAAACACCATCAGGATGTCCGGGATATGATATTTTCATGTCGAACCCGGATTTGAGCCAGAAGTCGAAATGACCGCCGGTTATTGATAATGGCGCAACACTGATCTGCATACGTGGCCCTAATATTAATCCCTGTTCAACAGCACATTTTACACCATAATCAGCCAGACCAGCATCTCTTACCGTAGTAACCCCGGCGTTAATGGTTAAATTCATGTTGCTGACTGCGTTGTAGAAGAAAATTGATAATGGGTTGTACATGGTGTGTTCCATCCTGAAACCATTAGCCATAAGGTGTACGTGGCTGTCTATGAAACCAGGTAGTAAATATCCTCCTCTTGCATCGATTCTTCTGATCTTTGTTTGAGGAAGGGTTATGGAATCTTCAGCACCTGCAGCTTCTATTTTATTATTTCTTATTAGTATCGCTGCATTATTAATTGGTGAATTGCCTGTTCCGTCTATTAGCGTTCCGTTATGTATGAGAGAATATTCCATGTGCTTCCTCCTAAATATTTAAATTAATTGATATGGTTTTTTTGTTTTTTATAACTAAATATATTTTTCAAAAAATTTTGTTTAAACATCTGAAATTTTTGGTCTCGTGTTCAAATTTTTGAAATTATTTGATAATTCTAGGCACTTTTTGTGTTTAATATGGGGAAAAGATTATAAATACTTAAATTAAACATTTCTGTTGTGTATTTAATTAAAGATAAGGAGTGAAAAGTAATGGTTGAATGGCGACCTTTAGTTATAAGTATATTTTTTGCAATGGCCGTATATTTTGTATCTCTAGTATCTGGTCAAAGTGGTGGTTTTCTGGGATTATTACTCGGTGGAGCAGTTGTAGGATACATGATAGATGGAAATATTAAGGATGGAATTCTTCATGGAGCGATCTTAGGTATTGTAACTGGTCTGATAATCGTTGCAATATTAATAATCCAGTTAGCCAGTTATGGTTTAACTTCAGCATTATCCGGTGCTATACTGCAATCAATAATATACCTTCTAATAATGGAGATTATTATTGCGATAATAGGTGGAGTATTCGGTGTTCTGATAAATTCAGAGTCATTAGAATCAGTAGAAGCGTAAATTACGCATTTCTATCTTCTTTTTTTCTTATCTAAGACTTAAATTAATTTTAATTTTAGACAATTTGTTTATTACTTACAAAATTTTAAACCTTTCAAATTATATAAAAAAATATGATATCAATCATCATTTAGGAGAGACATAATGACTGACTGGAAAGCCATAGTAGTAGGCGGAATAATAAATGCAGTGTTAACCCTAGTGTTCTTATTAGCCTTTTTTCCCTTGTTCTTTTTAGGCCCTTTACTTGGTGGTCTTTTAACCTCTTATCTCAGTAAAACATATCCTCTTATGGATGAAAAAGATGGGGCTGTTGAAGGAGCAATTTCTGGAATAATTGGTGGTTTGATCATTGGTTTACTTTTCATATTTGGTTTCGGAGCGTTAAGTGCAATAATAGGACTGATATTTACTAATATTGGACTGGTGGCCGGTACAATCACCATCATCATGGGAATCTTTGTAACGGTTATTACCATATTTGTTGGTGCTGTTCTGGGTGCTATTGGCGGTATTATTGGTGTTTACTTAAAAAAACCAGCCCCTATGGCATATTAAGGTTTTTCGAAAAATAAACTATTATTTTATTTTTTTCCTATTTTAATTAGTCCTTCATCAGCATCAAGTTCCACCCAATCTCCATCTTCCAGTATTTCGTATAGTGGTTCCTCTGGATGATCTACCATAGGTATACCCGCCATTATTGCGCCTGTTGCGATTATAGGTTCTGCTTCGAGTGCAATTAATGCCAAAGGCGCGGTTTTGTTTTTATACATTTGATATATGATATAGGAACCCACTGTGGATCCCTTACCTGATGGAATTACCAGTATCTGATTGCTTATTTTTTTCCCAAATAATTCATGATGTGCATCGGTAATTACTCCCGTATCAGGGTTAACCCCGCCAAGAAAACTTAGAGGATCGTTAGTTAATAATACCGGACCTTTAGCATGACCTCTGGAGATCTTTCGGCACTTTATAATCTTCATCATTAGTAAATTCTCCTTATTAGCATTAAAAATAATTATTGTTACTAGAATAAATAAGAATTCTTAACAATTTTAAAAAAAATAAAAAAATAAAAATTGAATCTTTCTATTCAAGATCCAATTCGATTCCGCCAATTCTTGGTACCAGGAAGTTGTAGAAGAACGCTGCTAAAGCTGCTATGATGAAGTACTGTACGAAGTACATTACGATATCATATATGAGAACCATTATTCCGGCTACTGCAAATCCTTGTGCGCTAAGTGATATGAGATTTATTAGACCCATGATTAGGCCGAATATAGTCATTACTACTGCTACTGCTAATGCCACTGGCACTACGGGTATTGTTTTAAGTTCGAATGTAGATCCAGATACCGCTGCAAACTCTAGTTTAATTTTTGCAACTTTAGTTGCTATGGCGTTGTAGAAGAACGCTGCTAAAGCATGGCCAATGAATCCGACAACAAAAACAATTATAGGCAATCCTATGATTAAGAATAGAGCTCCAAACACACCTATGGCCCCTACAATATCCCCAGTAGGCAAAGGAGTACCAGTTGTGTTAGTTGCGTTAGCAATTGCCTGAGACATCACTGGAATCAAACTGCTTAGGAAAGAAGTTAATGGCGTCATAGCTGCTGCCAGGAATAATCCAATTATGAAAGCCCATATTGTTTCGATGGCAGCTAGTATTAATGCAAAATTTAATATAGGAATTTCTGCTACATCGCTACCTTCCATTCCCAGTTTTACACCGCCTAATCTAGGCACCAATTTATTATAAACAAATGCCGAATAGAAATTTGTGGCTATACCTATGAAAAATGCTGATATGGGTAAAATGATGACCATAGCTACACCTAACCAGGCTAATGATGCACCAAAAGTAGGCATAAATGCCCCTAATATGCTAAAAAGGATCAAATATAATAAGGCTCCGATAAATGCTAAAATTGAACTCACTGCAGAACTCATCAATGTGAAAGGTGCTAATTTTATTGACTTGATTTCTTTGATATCTACCATTTTTTCACCTCCTTTATGTTTATTATGATTATATTTTTAATCTACATCCTATATTAAATTTTCTTAAGATGATAGACTGGTAAAATTAGTAATTACGTAAATTGATAAATATGAATAAATTTAAAATAAAAAAAAAGATTTAAAATAAAAAAAGCCTTTTAAAGAAATTTAATCTTAAATAAATTAAATTGAACCCGATGCTTAGATCATTACAGTTTCAAATCATTCGAACTAAATTTATTACTAAGTAGTTAATTAAACCATTTATCTGATTCATCCAGCACATTTTCCACTATTTCAACAGCTGAACCCAGATAAGTATGGGGATCCATTATTTCGGAGATATTTTCCAGGGAAAGGTATTTAAGAATTTCATCATCCCGAGAGATGATATCTTCAAGTTTTTTATCCTTTTGATTGGCCTCTACAGAACATTTTCTGACCAATGCATATGCTGTTTGCCTTCCTGCTCCTTTTCGGGTTAATTCAGCCATCACTCTCTCGGCCATGATCAAACCATTGGTGATATTCAAATTAAATTCGATATTTTCATCATAGAAAACCAGATTATTAAATAGCTTTTGTGTTAGCATTAAGATATAATCTGTGAGTAAAAAGGCTTCTGGGAAGATTATTCTTTCACAGGAAGAGTTTGTAAGGTCTCTTTCATGCCAGAGCGGATTATTTTCCAGGGCCGGAATCACATATGCTCTTATAACCCTAGATATTCCACATATTCTCTCTGCAGTGATGGGGTTCATTTTATGAGGCATGGTACTGCTTCCCACCTGCTTCGCAGGATCAAAACTCTCCCCAATCTCTTTTATTTCTGTTCTCTGCAAATTTCTAACCTCTAAAGCCATTTTATCCAGAGTACTTGCCAGGTTAGCTAAAATCATTATTAATTCAGCGTGATTGTCCCTTTGAACCACCTGATTAGATATTAAAACCGGTTCTAAACCCAGATTTTCTGAGAGTTTCCGGTGTACAGCCAGCCCCTCTGTTCCCAGAGCAGCGGTGGTTCCCACTGCACCGGTCATCATTCCTCTGCAAAGCCTTCCTTCAGCTTCATCCAATCTCAGAATCTGTCGGTGCAGTTCATCAGCCCATAATGCAAATTTCATACCATAAGTTGTGGGTAAAGCGTGCTGTCCGTGGGTTCTTCCTATACACACTGTTTTTTTATTCTCTTCCGCCAGTTTTAAAAGTGTTTTAGTAAGATCCACAATCTTTTTCCTTAAAATAGCTATCGATTCTTTAAAAAGTAATGATTGGGAGGTATCTATAATATCGTTGGATGTAGCACCGAAATGTACGTACTCACCTGCATCTCCTTCACATACTTCAGCTAATGCTTTCACAATTGACGCTATATCATGATTGGTTTCCCTTTCTATTTCTGCCACGCGTTCTGTGGTTACATATTTAGTACTTGCTTTGTTTTTGATTTCTTCAGCAGCTTTTTGTGGAATTAATTTCAAAGAGGCTTCTGCTTCGGCAAGTGCAGCCTCCACTTCCAGCATTTTTTGTAGTTTATTTTCGTTATCCCACACTTTTCTCATTTCTTCTGTTCCGTATCTGTATTCTATAGGATGGATAGCCATTTTATTAATCCTCAATTATCTTTTAAAATCAAAAATTCAATAATAATCCGCTTATATTTTTATAAAATATTTATATACTAAAATATACCATTTTCTGGGGTTGTCTTATGAGAAAGAAAACCGCAGTGCTATGCAAAAAACCGCCAGAATAATGGTCATGGCCACCACTTGGGTGGGTGTGAGCTTGGGTCCTTTAGTTTCTTCCTCAAAGTATCGGACTAATCCAGCCCCACTAGGAGGAAGTACCCTTTTGTCTTTTTTAGCCATTTAATCACCTGATTATATTATTCGATAATATTGTACACATTAAAGATTATGAATATGTTTCTATTTAACTTTGATCATGTATGATTTATAAAATATAGGATTTTTTAAACCTATAACTATAGTAATAATTCTTCAAATCTAATATGAATTTAGAAATCATCATAACATAATATCCTTGATTTTTAAGAAAATCAAAATAATTAATAAAAAAAATTTAATAGAAAGCTAACCTATCAATTATTAGAATATTTAATAGTGAATTTGATAGCTATCAGATTTATTATTAATTTAAACTTAAAAATAAATATCTTCTATTGTTAAGAGGTAAAATTATGGGATATTTCGACACTTTAGAATTTGAAACTAATAAATTATATGATATTGCTAAGAAAGCCCGGGCAAAAGGGTATGACATCGAAATGGAACCAGAAATACCCCTTACAAAGGACTTAGCAGAACGGGTGGAAGGACTGGTAGGTCCGGAAGGTATAGCAAAAAGAATCAAAGAAATGGAAAAAGATAGTTCCAGAGAAGAAGTAGCATTTCAAATAACCAAAGAAATAACCAAACCAGATGAAGAAGGTAAAGAAGACAGTATAGAAGTTAAAGAAGCTAAATCGGAACAGGCCATACGAACTGCCCTGTCCATTCTTACCGAAGGAGTGGTTGCTGCCCCATTAGAGGGAATAGCCAAATTAAAGATAAAAAGAAATTTTGACCAGGGATGGTACCTGGCAGTGTACTTTGCTGGACCAATTAGAAGCGCAGGAGGAACTGCTGCTGCGTTAGCGGTACTTATAGCAGATTATATCAGAATTTCACTGGATCTAGATCCTTATAAACCTTCAGAAAGAGAGATTGAGCGGTATGTGGAAGAAGTGGAGCTATACGAATCAGAGGTCACTAACCTTCAGTACTCCCCCAGCCCGGAAGAAGTAAGATTAGCCGCTGAAAAAATACCAGTAGAGGTTACTGGAGAACCAACCGACCATGTTGAGGTTTCCCATAGGGATCTGGAAAGAGTGGAGACTAATCAGCTTAGAGGAGGGGCTCTCCTGGCTATGGTCGAAGGTGTTATACAAAAAGCACCTAAAGTAAGAAAATACGCTAAAAAACTGGATATTAAAGGATGGTACTGGCTGGAAAAATTCTCTAAAACCACGGAAAGCGAAAAAAATGAGGGTGAAAGCTCTAAAGTTGATGATAAATATATGCAGGATATAATTGGAGGAAGACCTGTATTAGCATACCCCCAGGCTAAAGGCGGTTTCCGGTTAAGATATGGTAGATCTAGAGACAGTGGCCTTGCAGCAATGGGTATTCACCCAGCAACCATGGAAATTCTGGAGTTTCTGGCTGTTGGAACTCAGATGAAGATAGAAAGACCGGGTAAAGGAAACTGTGTTGTGCCCTGCGATTCCATAGAAGGACCCATAGTGAAATTAAAAGATGGTTCTGTGTTAAAGATTAATTCTACCGAGCAAGCCAAGTTAGTTAAAAATAATGTGGATGAAATACTATTTTTAGGAGATATGCTGGTTGCATTTGGGGAATTTTTAAGAAATAACCATATTTTGCTACCTGCAGGGTGGTGTGAAGAATGGTGGATCCAAACCCTAGAAAAATCCTCAGAAAACAATGGAAAAATGGATTTAAAATCTTTTAAACATGATGAGATTACATCAAAAGAGGCATTTGAGATATCCAATAAAAATGATGTCCCCTTACACCCCAAATTCACCTACTTCTATCATGACGCATCAATAGAGGAAATCAACCTTCTCAGAAACTGGCTAAAGGAGAACTTAATCGAAGATAAAACAAGAATTGAAGCAGATATTGCGCCGGAAAAAAGGATATTAGAAATTTTAGGTGTAGAACATGTTGTTAAAGACGGTAAAATCATTATCGATGCAAACGACACCTATGCTCTTATGAATACTCTTCCAGAACCCCTGCCTTTTGAAGAAAACTTAAAAACACTTGAAGCCGTCAAAAAGGTTTCAAAAGTTAAGATCATGGCTAAAGCACCTACCTATCTGGGTGGTAGAGTTGGAAGACCTGAAAAAACCAAGGAAAGGATGATGAAACCCGCACCCCACGCACTATTCCCCATAGGGACCAATGGGGGCAGCAGACGTAATATTGTAGATGCTGCTAAAAAAGGAAGTATCATTGTAGAAATTGCCCGTTGTAGATGCACCCAATGCGGAATAGGATCAATGCAAGCCATATGTCCCTCTTGCGGAGGAAGAGCTTTACTCACCAGTTCAGGAAAGAAAAAAATAAACCTGGGCAACCTGCTTAAAAAAGCATATAAAAATGTAGGCATCAGGAAGATGGATGAAATCAAAGGAGTTATAGGAATGATATCCGAAGATAAATTTCCAGAACCCCTTGAAAAAGGAATATTAAGGGCAAAAAATGGTGTTTACACTTTCAAAGATGCCACCATCAGACATGACTCCACCAACCTACCCCTAACCCATTTCATCCCCAGAGAAATTAAGGTGGATGTTGAAAGGTTAAAAGAAATTGGATACACCCATGATATCCATGGGGATGATCTAGTAAATAACGAGCAGATAGTAGAGATAAAAGTCCAGGACGTGGTTATTTCAGACAAATGTGCTGAATATCTTCTAAGAGTATCCCATTTCGTAGATGACCTTCTGGATAAATTCTACGGCATGGACAGATTCTACAACCTGAAAGACCCTAAAGATCTGGTAGGGCATCTGGTGGTTGGGCTGGCTCCGCATACCTCAGCAGGAGTCTTAGGAAGAATAGTCGGATTCACCAAAGCTTCAGCCTGTTATGCTCATCCTTACTTCCATTCAGCTAAAAGACGTAATTGTGATAGTGATGAAGACTCAATAATGCTCTTATTAGATTCCCTTTTAAATTTCTCTAAAGTATATCTGCCCAGCTCCCGAGGAGGCAGAATGGACGCGCCCCTGGTTTTATCCATCATGATCGACCCCGAGGAAATAGATGATGAATCACATAACATAGACACCATGCCACAGCTTCCCCTGGAAATGTACCAAGAAACCCTGAAATTCACCAAACCATCCGAAGTTCTAACATATATAAACAACGTTAAAAATAGATTAGGAACTGAAGAACAATATGAGGGGCTGATATACTCCCATGAAACCACCAGCATCCACAGTGGCCCAAAACAATCCCTTTATAAAATGCTACCCACTATGAAAGAAAAAGTAGATGAACAGATTAAACTAGCCGAAAAAATACGGGCTGTGGACCAAAAAGGAGTGGTGGAAGGAGTGCTGAACTCCCATTTTCTCCCTGATATGGCCGGGAATATCAGAGCCTTTTCCAGGCAAAAAGTACGCTGCACTAAATGCAACAAAAAATATAGACGAATGCCGTTATCTGGTGAATGTACCTGTGGTGGGAATCTTATTCTAAGCATATCCAAAGGGTCTGTGGTTAAATATCTGGAAATATCCAAGGATCTCTCCAAAAAATATCCCATAAACAATTATCTAATCCAGAGAATTGAGCTCATCGAATATGGTATAAACTCTCTATTTGAAAGTGACAAATCCAAACAGAGTTCACTTGATGTTTTCCTATAAACTGAATGTAATTGCCTTAATCTAAAGCGCTATCAAAAGTTTTTTATATGGTATTATCACAAATAAAATGTAGATAAAAACTTTCATAAAAAGAAAAATTAGGGGAAAGAGTTAGAAAAAATAAATCCAAAATTGATTAATTTTATAATAATTTTTGGGGAGGATAAAAAAATGAAAGACGCACGCATTATTGCTGCTCTTCCAACAAAAGCCCATAGTTGTGTATTAAAAAATAACGGGATATTTGAAAGATTCAGTCATGAAAAAATAGTTAAATCATGCTTTATGGTGGATGTTCCACTATGGGCAGCGGAGAAAATAGCCTCCCAGGTGGCCACCGCAGCTTATGACGGCATGACCACCAAGGAAATAAAAATACTAGTATTCGACGCCTTGAAGAACATCGATAAGAAGGCAGCCGAAAGATATTTCACCGCCAACACCCTAAGGGTTAGAACCTCAAGAGATACCATTGAAACCTTTGACCAGACAAAAATAGAAGAAACATTAATAGTAGAAACTGGAGCTTCAAAAGGATTAGCCCATAAAATTGCCACTGAAGTATATAAGGAACTTAAAAAGCTGGACGTAGAGTATCTCACTGCGCCCATGATCAGGGAGATTGTAAACACCAAACTGGTGGAATATGGGCTGGAAACATTAAGAAGAAAATACACCAGACTGGGTATTCCAGTCTATAACATCACCAACCTTATACAGAACGGTTCCCGGGACAATGCCAATATGATCCATAACCCAGAGACCGTACATAAGTACGTGGCCGACGAAGCTCTTAAACAATACGCATTACTACATATCCTGCCCAGCGAACTAGCCGACGCCCATATGGGTGGTGGAATACACATACATGACTTAGAATTCTTCGCAGGAAGACCTCTAAACTGCCTGCAACACGATTTAAGGCTTTTCATCAAACATGGGCTTAAAGTAGATGGTACAGGAGATCATACTTCAGTAGCCGGCCCTCCCAATCATATGGAAACATTGATGAATCACGCAGGAGAGATAATGCTTGCTGCCCAGCAGAACATGAGCGGCGGCCAAGCCATGAGTTTATGGAACATATTTGTGGCTCCATTCGCCGCGGGACTGCCTTATGAAAAAGTGAAACAGGCTGTGCAAATGTTCATATACAATCTTAACATGGCCTATGCAGCTCGAGGTTCGCAGGTACCCTTTACTTCCATAAACATGGAGTTCACTGTGCCTAAATTTCTGCAAGACGAACCAGCTTACGGACCTAAAGGAAAATTAGTTGGAACCTATGGAGACTTCGAAGAAGAAACCAGGACCCTCCAACGAGCTTTCACCGAAATTCTCTTGCAAGGTGATTCTGATGGTAAACCACACCTCTTCCCTAACACTATCTACGTTTTAAGAGATGAAGTATTGAAAAATGAATTTGAAGAAGATTTAAGGTTAGTACACGAATTATCCGCAAAATATGGTACTTCTTACTTCGTAAACATGTTACCGGACTATCGGGGCAATCTTGCCAACTATATGGGGTGTCGTACCTCTCTAGGTGATAATTGGACTGGTGACTGGTCTAGGGACTGTCTTCATACGGGTAACCTGGCCTACGTAACTCTTAACCTGCCTAGGATGGCCTATGACTCCAGGGATGATGTAGAAGTATTTGATTATTTGGATTCCTATTTACATCTGGCAGAAGAGGTTCTTCTACTTAGAAGAAAACAGGCCATAAACTGTCTGGAAAATTATAACTTATTACCATTCCTCACCCAAGAATTTGACGGAGAAAGATATTACAGCATAGAAGACGCCACCTTATCCTTTGGATTCGTCGGTCTAAACGAAATGCTCCAATACCACTGCGGAGAAGGGATTGATAACCCTGATTCTCGCAAATTTGGTTTGAAAATTTTAAAATACATGAATAAAAGAGCAAGTGAACTTAAAGAAGAAACAGGATATAGATGGACGGTTTTACAAACCCCTGCTGAATCAACCGCTTATCGATTTGCTATGCTGGATCGGGAAAAATTCAAAGACAAAATCATAGTACAGGGAGATGCTGATGCCTCTTATTACACTAACTCTTCCCATGTACCAGTTAACTCCGATGTATTATTACCGGAAAAGATCAAAATAGAAGAAAAATTCCATCCGCTTACCCAAGGAGGTCATATATTCCACGCGTTTATGGGTGAATCATACAGCGACCCAGATTCTCTGATGAGTCTCACCAATAAGATCGCCCGCAAATCTGATATTGGTTTCTGGGCCTATAGTTCCGCGCTGAGCTTCTGTATCAAATGTAAAACTCTGATGAAAGGTTTGCAGAATCAATGCGCCACTTGCGGTGAACAAACCGAAGTAGAATGGTATGACCGAATCACAGGTTATGTCCAACAAGTAGGCCGATCCAAATCTGCCTCTGGCGGTTGGAATCCTGGTAAAATGCAGGAATTAAGGGATAGAAAACGTTACTAAAGTTCTAAATCTTAAATTTTTTTTAATTTTTCCATTTTAATTGTGCAATAGAGGAATAAAATGGAAAGTAAACTGAAATACACTATAAGTGAGAAGATTAACCAACTAACGGAAAATTTCGAGGAACAACAAATAGATATATTTCGCTGGCTACATCAAAATCCAGAATTAGCTCTTCAGGAGTTTAAATCCAGCAAATACATCTTGGACCATCTGAAAAAACTCCCCGATATGGAAATCACTTATCCTCTGTCCAAAACAGGGATAAAAGCTGTTTTAAATGGAGACAAACCAGGACCCACTATTGCTCTTAGGGCTGATTTCGATGCTCTGCCGGTTAAAGAAGAAACTAATTTACCTTATGCTTCAAAAGCTAAAGCGATTTTTAATAATCAGGAAACCTATGTAGCACATGTTTGCGGACATGATGCTAACGCTACCTTAGCCCTGGGCGCAGCAACTGTTTTAAGCAAGATGAAAAAGGATATAGCTGGTAAGGTGGTTTTCATATTCCAACCTGCAGAAGAAGGTACGCCTCAAGGTGAAGAAGGCGGGGCAGCATTGATGATTAAGGAAGGAGTGTTAAAGAATCCTGATGTTGATGTAATATTCACTCTTCACGCTAATAGCAATTACTATCCTGGAACGGTGATAATGGGAAGCGGCACCACCCATGCCAGTATGAACACCATTATTATCAAGATATTTGGATTGCATGCCCATGGTTCCCAGCCCTGGAAAGGTAAAGACCCCATCGTGGCGGGTTCAGCTGTTGTTAACGCTCTTCAAACCATCATAAGTCGGGAAGTTGATCTACAAAGGGGTGCTGCGGTTATTACTGTTGGTTACTTCTACGGGGGAATTAAAGTGAATATTATTCCCAATGAAGTGGAAATGGGCCTTACGGTACGTTCTCTGGATGATGATAATAAAAAACTGCTTATAAAAAGGATCAAAGAAGTCGCTGAACTAGAAGCTAGGGTGCATGGTTGCCGTGCCGAGGTTTATTATGAACAGGATTATCCTCGAAATGAGAACAATTCAGAACTCTTCCAGCTAATGCACCCCATAGTGAAAAAATTCGCTGGGCCTCTAAATGTGGTTGAATATTTACCTAGAACGGCCTCAGAAGATTTTTCATTTTTCTCCCAGGAAATACCCGGACTTTACATTCATTATGGAACCGCTCCAACGGATAAACCTTTATCTGATTCTAAACCTAATCATCATCCTCAATTTCAGGTTGATGAAAGCGCTATCAAATTCGCCACCCGTCTGGAGTGTATTATGATCTATAATGGCCTCAAAATCCTGGCATCTCACTCTCAGTTATTGAATAAAAATTAATATCACATCTGGAAAAAAATGGAGATAAGAGAAATTTTCATGAATCCTAAACACCTGATTTTCATGCAGGAAGCACTGAAGCAAGCTAAAAAAAGCTTTGAAGAAGGTGGTATACCTATAGGTGCAGTTCTGGTTGAAAAAGATGAAGTGGTGGGTAGAGGACATAATCGCCTGCTTCAAAAGGAATCTACTATTCTCCACGCGGAAATGGATTGTCTGGAAAACGCAGGCAAACTAAAAGGAGCAGATTATAAAAAATGCATATTATACACCACTCTTGTCCCCTGTCAGATGTGTGCTGGCTTAATAATGTTGTATAAGATCCCTAAGGTGGTGGCTGGTGAGAATAAAACTTTCCCAGGACCGGAAGATTATATGAAGGAGCAGGGAGTTGATTTGACGATTCTTGACTTGGATGAGTGTAAGGAAATGATGGCAGAATACATTAGTCAGAATAAAGACTTGTGGAATGAAGAAATTGAGCGTGTTAGTTGAGAAATCTTCCATCTTAAAAGTTAGTAGATTGAACCTGATTAAATCTTAAAGAATATGTAAGCTCTGAACTATAAATAATAATATTACCTTATTAATTTTTTTATTTTTTTAAATCCTCTAGTGTAAATAATGATATCCCATCTTCAAGCTTTAACGGCATCGTTACTGATTCAGAAGATTTACCAAATCCATGCGCAACCATAGAATGTCTACCCGGCCCTCCGGCTACAACTAGAACCACGTCCTCTGGTTTACGGGTTAATTTAACTTCACCACCAGTGATTGATTCTTTATCCATTTTTCTACCACCACGGTCTCCTAACTTCACAGGGACAGATGTATTTTCATGTATATATCTTTTAACATCGTATTTGCCCCATCCGTCCTCATAAACTGTTTTTGCATGTTCTGGTCCCATGATGATCAGTATTTCACCTGGCACGTGGCTATTGTTGCAACCGGCAACTGCAGCTGTGTGAATTATGGTATCCAGAATGTCTTCAGCTGTTTTACTTCGATGATCATTAACATTATGGGGCGCTTCAGCAGCTATGACTGTGATGGTGCTTTCATTAGCATTACTGCCCCTATCCACATGTAATGATTCCCATGGACTTTCATCTTCAGCTTCACCGAAACAATAGCTGTATTTAGCTGGTGATCCCATGGTTGCATGGTCACCTATGCCTGGAACTGCTCCGGCTATATTGATCATGCATAATCGTAGGGCCCTTCCTATAGTTGCATTAGCTATATTTCCCGGACCTAAACATCCCATATTACTATTTATTCCTATTTCATGAGATATTGGGCCGTTTAAAATGGTGCATATGGCAATTGGATGAGTAGTTGCATTAATCGCGGGTAAATTAAATTTTTCATGGCTTACAGCTTTAATGGTGTGTTGAATTACAGGCATGAATGTCGGTAAACAACCGGCCATTACGGAGTTGATTGCGATTTTTTCAACTGTGGCCGTTCCTCTTTTAGGTGGTAGAATAGCTATAACTTCATCTGGTTTTAAATCTGTGTATTTTAGGAATTTATTAACCCGGGATTGTGTAGGGGGAATAATTGGTAATCCATCTGTCTCTTTTTTCATGTAGAACTGATTGCTGACTTTTTCAACATCAGGATCGATGAAGACTTCAAAATCCGCCTCCTGTACACTACAAAGCCTTTCATTGGGGCTATTTTCAATGATAAATTCATCAATTAAACATCCGCAGCTATTATCTATTATTTTAGGTTTTCCCCCGGATTTTACTTTAAGATCTTCCTTTTTATCCATAATTTATTCACTTCAATTCAATCTAGTATTTTATTCCCAGAAAAAATCTAATATTATTACTCTCTTCAATTTAATCTAGAATTTTATTCATCTGATTGATAATATTCTGTGTTTTAGTTTTAACAGATTCTTCTGACTGTCCTGCCAGGGGATGTTCTATTTCCATAATTCTTAAAGAATTAGCTCCGTAGGATTCTGCTAATTCCCTGGCGAAGGGTGAGAAGACATGGGAACAGACGGATATGGTGGGTGTTCCCTTTTTCTCCAGTTTTAGGGCATCCAGTATCAACCAGGTTGTGCAAGAACCACAATCGCCCAATGCTAAAATGACTAAATCTGCCTTTGTAGCCTGTTTAATTTGCTCTGATGTCGCTGAATCACCAGCTGGCTTTTTAATATGAACAAATTTGCTAGATTTAAGGTTTTCCTGGATTGTATGTAATATTAAATCTGCATTGGGTTTAGTGTTATCTAGAAGAGCTATAACCCTCTTTTTTTGGGGTAATGGATTTAATTTTATTTTAATGGCATCCTTTTCAGCCAGAGGATTAAGGACTTCTCTTTCTTTTATTTTAATATTCATTGGTGTCCCTCGCCCATATAGAATTCATCAGTATACCTCTGTTTTCATAACTTCCCTTAGGACGGCGGTGGCGTAACATCCTTTTGGTATGGAGAATCCTAACATTATCCCTTCATCAGTTTGTTCCGCTGTGGTGTCCCATACTTTAAATCTTATTGCCCGTCGAAGTCCGTGGCTTCCTAGTTTAGGCATCTTGGGTACGGTGAAATCTTCCAGTTTCAAATGTTCTCCCTCGAGAATTTGTTGTTCCATTTCACCTATCTTTTTATGGGCAAGGGGCACTTTACTACCGTATAATGGTGCTGTGGAGTGTGCTTGGAAATTCTTTATTCGCTCTTTTATTTCTTCAGCTTCGAATTCATGGATTAGATGCTCCTCATTATCTATTATAATATCTCCTTCTACGTATCTGTCAATTCCCAGTTTCGATCTTTCACTGACTGCTTTGTTGAATAAGTAGGATTGATATGCGTGGACGAACATACGACTGAGGGGTTTGGGCAGGCTTTTCAGGGCTTTAATATATGAATTATCATCTAATTTCTGCTTTTTTTTAAACTCTCGCATGAGTTCTTTTAGCATCATCTTTTCATATCTCATACCAGCTGGCATGCTTTCATATGCTTCCAGATATTCTCCTTCATCGTAGAGTTTTCTGGCGTTTTGTATATGTTCCTGTTCTTTTGGATATGGATTTCCAATATATGAATCTACTGCTCCTTTTAAATCATTCTGTACTAGATATTTTCCTACTATATGGGTGTTAGGTCGTTTATTTCCGAACCTCTGCCAACCATAGTAATTGGGCACTCCTGTTTTGCTGAGATTATCGAGAATTTCCTGAGCTACTAGGACATCTTGATCGGGTTTTGGAGTGTTTCTAACTATTATTTTAAATTTATTTCCGATTAATTGTCCTATCCTTAATTTCTTTTGATTCTGGGATATTTTAAGTATTTTAACTTTGTAGAGTTTTTCTTCTAATTCTTTGAGATTTTCTATTTCCATGTTACTTACACAGATCCATTGTCTGGTTATTGCTGCTTTATCTTTCATACCAGCAAAACCCATTCTTTTCCTGCTTATTTTAAGCTCCCTGGCTATGTCCAGAACTATTTCAAGAGTGTTCCTTCCTATTTTCTCTATTAAAATCCATGCATTAGGTCCTGTTCCACTGGGTAATGTTTCTGGTATTTCTTCTACATAGAAATCCTCATATTTATTCCTTATATCTCCTCCAATCCCTTTCTGAGAGGTTAGAAATGTTTCAGCATTTAGCATTGATCTTTTCTCCAGTTTATTTTTTGATTTTTTATTATTAGTTTAAAATTTCTTGAGTTGATCCTTTTATAGACTTAATGTAAATAACATATTGTAAATAGTTTAATGGGGAGGATAAAACATGAGCAAGGTTAAGATAATGCCCTGTCTGGATATGAAAGACGGGCGTGTAGTTAAAGGGGTTCACTTTGTTGATCTGAAAGATGCTGGAGATCCCGCTGAGAATGCTGCTTTATATGAAAGGGAAGGTGCAGATGAGTTGGCTATGCTGGACATAGCGGCAACTTTGGAAAACCGTGGCACTCGTCTGGAATGGGTTAAAAACGTATCCTCAGTGATCGATATACCATTAACCGTAGGTGGGGGTATAGCTTCACTGGAAGATATTGAGTTAACCCTAAACGCCGGAGCTGATAAGGTTTCCATTAACAGCGCTGCGGTTAAATATCCTGATTTAATTGAACAAGCTTCCAAAAAGTTCGGTTCAGATAGAATAACGGTGGCTATTGATGGTTGTAGGAATTCAAAGATGCCATCTGGTTTTGAAGTTGTAGTGTCTGGAGGTACTAAACCGGTGGGTATTGATGCTGTTGAATGGGCTAAAAAATGTGAAGCATTGGGCGCAGGGGTTATTTTACCCACCAGTATGGATGGTGATGGTACTCTGGACGGATATGATCTAGAATATACAAGAGCCATAGTTGATGCTGTTAATTTACCAATTATTGCTTCTGGTGGTGCTGGAAAATTATCTCATTTCTATGATGCTGTGGAGCAGGGTAAAGCAAGTGTGTTATTAGCTGCTTCTGTTTTCCACTTCCGAACCTACAGTGTTCAGGAAGTTAAGGAATATCTTAAAGAGAAGAATGTAGATGTAAATCTTTAAATTTTTACTTTTTTTTAGAAGTGTTTGATTTTTTTAAACAATGTTACTTTATCTATCAGCGGCGGTCCACCAAACGTTTTGGTCGTCCTTTAACCTTGTAAAATTCAAGACCTCCAGGTCCAGTAAAATTGAAGATAATATTAAAATCACCATCTAAATACATTTGATATAGGTGTCTTTTATATTCCAGGAATGCCTTGGTGAAGTTCTCCTGCACCACTTCCTGATCGAGAAGATTAATATCTCTTCCTTCTAGACTAACTCTTAATGTTACTTCATTTTCCGCTCCATACAGAAACGCTTCATATTCACCGGTTAAGTATTCCATATTTTCCCGTTGAAATACCGCTCTTTCCACATCAACCCGGTTGAATGGTGTTCCGCCTACCCATACTGTTTCAGCTTCTCTTTGGGGGTTTAAAATCCTCAGATGAGTCCTTCCACATTGACATTTATCCCGAGAGACTATTACACTGGTATCTTCTGTGTCGTAATTTAAAAGTAAAGTCCCCGTCCTTTCTCCTTCATCTAAAAGGGTGGTTAAAACTATTCTACCACATTCCCCATCGTCGACGAAATTTTCCAGTTGAGGATCATAGAGATCAAGGTGCACCATATCCTCCGGAACGTGGAGACCTGCTTTCTGGTAGCATTCTCCACACATAGTTCCTTCCGTGCTACCATAGATATTATAAACAGGTACATCCCATAATTCCTCTACATAAGCCCTTGATTCTTCTGCAAAGCTTTCACCACCGGCTATAAGTTTCTGGATGCTGGAATTCTGTGGATCCAATCCTTCTTCCCTCATTCTTCCTGCTAGTCGTATTAGTTTGAATATGCTACCTACAATTCCGGTTGCTTGATAATTTTTTATTATCCTGACTGGAAAGGTACATTTTCCTTCGGGTATTATTGCCATACCTATTTTCTGAGCGGCCAGAGTCATGGTGTTGGCCCCTACGTTCATACCATAAGAAGCGCATACTATCACCCTATCGTCATGTCCAAAATCCTGTGATACAAATGCCCGGGCATATTTCTCAGCATACCGGTTCCAATCATCCCAGGTGAGGAAAAATGATTTAGGCATTCCACTGGTTCCACTGGTTTCATGGATGGTGTATATATCTTTCCAATTCGCGCATTTGAATTCGAAATCCAGAGTTTCTGGTGGTTGCTTTTCCCTTATTGTTTTACCCGTTATAACAGGTAGTTCTCTTAAATCATCATGTGTACGAATTTCAGAAGCTTTTATATTATTATCAGCAAACCATTTTCTATAAAATGGCGAATTTTCTTGTGCATATTTAATGGTGTACCGAATTCTTTCGTCAACCAGAGCATCTAACTCATCTCGAGGCATCTTCTCCATATCTTCCCGGAAGAATGTCATTTTTAAATCACCAATGATTATATTTATTAAATCTAATTATTAATTCTCACTATTTTTTTATAATCATAAAATAATTAATAGAAATCAAGGATTTATTATGTCTAAAACCTTTTCTTTATCGATGAAATCTTTTAAAACATAATCAGCCCCACATCTTATGAGATCACTTTCTGAATAACTCCCCGTTGCTACAGCTATGGTGATAAGGTCATATTCCTGGGCTGCTTCCACATCCCGGGGCGTGTCCCCTATTACGAATATTCTATCACCTTCAAATCCATAATGATCCCTAGCCAAGCTTAATGCTTTTTTTACCAGTAATGAACGTTCGGCATAATCACTGCCGAAACCTCCGAAGGGGAAGTAATCATCCAATCCCACCCTACCTAATTTAGCATAAGCGATAGGCTTCAAGTTACCTGTTACTAATCCTAAGAGTGTTTCTTCATGTTGAAGTGTCTTTAAAAGTTCTTCTGTGCCTCCTAATGCTCTTACATTCTCTTTATGAACATTTTTAAGGTAATATTGAACCATGAATTTTAAACAATTTCTGAAATTTTTTTTAATCTCTTCTTCCTTAAATCCGCCTAATTCCAGTGCTTCTCTAAGTATCTGAGGATCTGTTTTTCCAGCATAATTAATACCACTGATATCCTCTTCAAAACCATAAAATTTCTTCACAGACTCTACGAAAGCCTGATAATGACAACGAGCCCCCCTTACCAGGGTACCGTCGATATCAAATAGTGCTAAACTACCATCTTGAACCATATTTTCACCCATAATTAGCGCGCTAATAAATCTTTCGCACTCTCCTCGGCTTGACTTAGAACTTCCTTTTCATCCAGAACCAACAACTCTTTTTCCTGCATCAAAATCTGTCCGTTACAGATCACCGTATCCACATCAGCACCTTTAGCTGAATATACTAAATGAGAGACGGGGTGTCTGAAAGGTGTTAAATGCGGAGCCCTCATATCCACCAGAACAATATCCGCTTTCTTTCCAACATCTATGGTTCCTGTTTCTTGTTCTATGCCTAAAGCAGTTGCACCACCCCTAGTAGCCATTTTAAATACTTCACCTGCCTTTAAAACTGTTGGATCAAGATTGGCTACTTTCTGCTGCAAAGCTGCTATCTTCATCTCCTCCAGCATGTCCAGATTGTTATTGGAAGCAGCACCGTCAGTACCTAAGGAAAGATTAACGCCTTTTTCCATCATTTTTGCTACTGGAGAAGTTCCTGAAGCTAATTTCATATTACTTACAGGATTATGGGATAATTTAACCTCTTTATCTTTTATAATATCTATTTCAGATTCAGAAAGCCAAACCGCATGTGCTGCCAGAACATCCTCCTTTAAAAATCCTATTTTATCCAGATATTCAAATGGCCTTGCTCCGTATGTTTCCTGAATCTGCTGGACCTCGAATTCTGTTTCACTAACATGTATATGGATTGGAACCTTTAATTCATCCGCTTTCTTCCTAACCCAATTTAATAGATCAGTAGAACAGGTGTATGGTGCATGAGGACCTAAAGCTACTTTAATCCTACCATCTGCTGTATTATGGCATTTTTCTATTATTCTTAAACTTTCCTTAAATTCTGCTTTCCTTTTTTCTTCATCACCAAAATCCAGCATCCCATGGGATATAACTCCTCTCATACCAGATTCTTCCACTGCCTTAGCTACCTGATCCATGAAGAAGTACATATCATTGAAGGCGGTGGTCCCAGATTTGATCATCTCCACACAAGCAAGCAGAGCCCCCGCATAAACATGTTCACCCTCTAACTTTCCTTCCACAGGAAATATATAATCATTTAACCAAGTATCTAATGGATAATCATCAGCATATCCTCTTAGAAGGGTCATTGACAGATGAGTGTGAGTATTTACCAATCCAGGGATTAAAACCTTACCTTCACCATTTATAACCACATCAGCGTCTATATTTTTTAAATTATCATCAATTACGGTTATTTTATCACTTTCTACTAGTAATGAACTTTTTTTAATATCTGATCCGATGATTGTGGTATTTTTAATTAAAATACTTTGGTTTTCCATGGGTTTCACCTAAAATAATAAAAACTTTCAACAATTCATTTATTTTTCTTTTTTTAAATATTAAATATCCATAAAATAATTTAAATTAATATCAAATTTTTATAATAACACCGGCATAAACCATACTTGGAGGATTTAAAAAAATGCAGATAAAAATCGCCCTACCATCTAAGGGACGTATCAGCCAGCCAGCAGTTAAACTTCTAGAAAAAGCAGGGATAGGACTTCAGGATAATACAAATCGTAAATTATTCTCAGAAACCTACGACCCGGATATAAGTGTTATGTTCACCAGGGCTGCTGATATACCTGAGTTTGTAGCTGATGGAGCGGCTGATCTGGGAATCACTGGCCTGGATTTAATAAAAGAAAAAGAAGTTGAAGTGGATATTCTGGAAGACCTAAACTTTGGAAGGACCAAATTAGTATTAGCAGCGCCGGAAACATCAAAAATTAAAAAATTATCAGATATTAAGGACGGCACTATGATAGCCACTGAATTCCCTAATATAACTAAAAAATATCTGAAAAATAAGGGAACAAATGCCAAAATCGTTGAATTAAGCGGTTCCACAGAAATAGCACCATTCATTGGTGTAGCCGATGTCATATCCGATCTCACCAGCACAGGCACCACTTTAAAGATGAACCACTTACAAACCATACACACCATTTTAGAAAGTTCTATAAAACTAATAGCCAATAAACAAAGTTACCAGGGTAAAAAAGAGAAAATAGAAACCATAAGAACCGGTATTAAAGGAGTGTTGGATGCTGATGGAAAAAAACTAGTTATGATGAATGTGGCCCAGGAACATCTTGAGGAAATCAAACAGGCCATGCCCGGGCTTACTGGACCCACTGTATCTAATGTAATGTCTGATAAGGGTATTATGGCTGTTCATGCCGTAGTAGATGAGAGAGATGTTTTTAATCTGGTTAATAAGCTTAAAAAGATAGGTGCTCGGGATATCCTTGTGGTGCCCATAGAAAGGATCATATAAGCTGCTGATGGTTCCATTGAAAAGAATTATCAAAACTGCTAATATTACTCACTGGTGTTTTAATGAAATTCATAATTTATTTGGAAAATAAAGTTATAAAGACAGGTATTATTAATGAAGAAGGTGTTAAAGAGCTTAGCTGTCCAATTATAGATGCTATTAAAACATCTGAGATTGCGAAATTTCTAAAAGACCAGCCCATAACTAATTTAAGTGATATTAAAATTTTACCCCCTGTAAAACCTTCCAAAGTGGTTTGCGTAGGTTTAAATTATCGAGACCATGCACTGGAATTAGGTATGGAAATACCTCAAGAACCGGTTTTGTTCATCAAACCACCAACTACCGTGATAGGAACTTTAGATCCTATAATTTATCCTAAATCCTCTAAACAGGTGGATTATGAGGCAGAATTAGCAGTGGTAATTTCTAAAAAAGCCCATCAAATAGATGAAAAAGAAGCAAAGGAATATATGGGTGGCTATACAGCTCTAAATGATGTTACTGCCCGGGATTTACAGCAAAAAGATGGGCAGTGGACCCGTGCAAAGAGTTTTGATACTTTTTGTCCCCTGGGGCCTTGGATTGATACAGAAATTAATCCATCCAACCTAGATATATCTCTTAAGCTAAATAATGAGGTTAAGCAGGATTCAAACACTAAAAACATGATATTTCCACCAGAAGAGCTGGTTAGTTTCATATCTAACATAATGACCCTCCATCCTGGTGATGTGATTGCCACAGGCACACCCCCTGGTGTCGGACCTATGAAGGTTGGAGATGTGGCTGAAGTGAGTGTGGAAGGAATTGGAATCCTTAAAAACGAGGTAACCCAAATTTAACAAATTCTATCTGCCCACTTTTAAATTTAAATATTCCAGGATGGCTTAGGCATGCCAAACCCTCATTACAAAATAAGGACTCTTTTTCAGATATTCACCCTCAAAACATTCTAATAACATCCTATTAACACTTTTTATTACCTGCATCCTTCATAAATAAGCAAATTGACCAAATCATTATACCTGGCGTTTAAACCAATTAAAATCTCCATTTTAGGATTAATATCACGATAAAATCGTATGCCAAAATTTTAGATTTTATTAGATAAATAATCCTCTTAATAAATTCTATTCTATATAAATAGCCGGTTTATAAGGTGTCGCATTATCTGATTTGCTTTCTGGATCATAGGTTGGCTCTTTATAAACGATTACTTCTGCATCAACTTCCTTAGATAAGAAGGGTGTTGATGCTTTTATAATTGAATATTCATCCAACTTCTCAACATGACTCATTTTAGTCATTTTCTTAGCAATTCTCTTAACATAATCAGCTAATTCTTTTTTATCATCATGTAGATTCATTTTGATGGATTGGCCCATTATCTGGCCGACGTTGGGTTTGCCAATCTCATTGGCCAGTTCTAGAACGTCCCATTTCCAGTTAGGAGCTACGTATATATGTACTTTTTCCGGTTTAGAACCAATTATCTTCTTAATTTCATTTATATCATTGATTAATCCCTGTATAATTTCCTCAGCCTTAGCCACCTTCTCATCAATTAAATTATCATCATATTCCGGCCATGATGCCTGGGATGCGAATCCTTCCCCTCCTATCTCGTTCCACATCTCTTCACAAGTATGGGGTACGAAGGGAGACATTAGTCGTATCCAGTTGTCTAAGATGTATATCAGGACGTTGGATATTTCAGGATTTACTTCCTCACCGATACGGCGGAAATAGTAATCTATATCTTTTTTAAAGAGGAATAAAACCTCTTGTAAGGCTTTTCTGGTCTGGAAACCTTCCAGGGCTTCTGTGGCATCTCGGATTCTCTTGTTGACCTGGCTTACTATCCAGGCATTTATTGGCATGTTTAATTGAGGTAGTTGGTAGGATTCTAATGATGCTGGACTTCTCTTTATCTCTTCTATCCGACTACGGAATTCTCTGAACCATTCTAAACGTTTCTTAATTCCCTTTACTTCATTTTCTCTCCAATCAAAATCCTGCCATGGCTCTGCTGATGCCATTAGAAACAGTCTCACCACATCTGCCCCGTAGTTTTCTATGGCGTCCTTGAGCAGGATCACGTTTCCCTTGGAGGAGGACATTTTGTTTCCTTCTAGAAGACCCATTCCAAATACCACAATCCCCTGCGGCCATTTATTTGAGGGGAATATGGCTGAATGATGGAAGATATTGAATGATAGGTGATTACCCACCAGATCTTTTGCTGAAAGTCTCCAGTCAAGCGGGTACCAGTAATTGAACTCTTCTTTAATATTGGTGAATAATTCGGGGTTTACATCTCCAGAATATGTGCCTTTATCCAGGAACACGTCATCAAAAAAGGATTCATCTATTTCATCCGCGTTTAGATCCTTCATATACTTGGCAATGGCATAGTAAGCCATATAAATAGTAGAATCACTGAGAGGTTCGATTATCCATTGCTTATCCCATGGAAGCCTGGTTCCAAGCCCAATTCTTCTGGTACAGGCCCAGTCATGAAGCCAATCTAAATAGTATTCAAAATTAGCTCTCACTTCATCAGGGACGATTTTCATGTTACTTAGACAATCCAATGCCAGTTTTTTCCAGGTGACATCTGAATATTTAAGGAACCACTGGTCTTCCAGTATCCTGACCACGCATTCGGTTCCGCATCGGCAAATTACTGGCCTTTGGGCGAAATCGTGCATTAAATCTCCTTTTTTTATTCCTAGGAGTTTGTTTATTATTTTATCCCTGGCAATTGGGACCTTTAATCCGCTGTACTTTGGGATATTGATCATCATTCCCTTGGCATGCTCCAGTTTGTAGAGTTCATTGGTGGCATCTGCAAGTTTCGGGTCTTCCTGATTTTGCACCTGAAATTTATGGATCATTTCTTCGGCAGGGACTTCTCCAAAACCTTTAAGTTGGACTATGCTTATGGGCTTTATTTTTTCTACTTGTTCTTTAATTTGATATTTCTCAAGCAATTCCTGGTTTTCTTTAAGGTCTTTATGTGCTATGAAATCAGCTGGAGCGTGGGCGGGTACCGAATAAACAACTCCCGTGGCATAGCTTGGATCTACAAATGATGCTGGTAAAATTATGTGTTCTGCATTGGTAAGTGGATTTTTAACATATTTACCAATTAATTCATGAGGATTAACATTTGATATTATCTCCATATCCTTTTTCTGGTGAATGAGATTATCATATGCTTTTTTACTTATTATCCATGTTTCATCATCTGTTTTTATCCTTATATACTCTGCATCTGGGTTTAACCATAAGTTAGTAGCTCCAAATAGTGTTTCTGGTCTGAAGGTTGCTGCTACCAGGTAATCGTCTAGGATTTTGAATTTAACCAGGGTGAGTTCATTGATGCCTACACCTTCTCCTTCCAGTAAGTCATGGTCTCCCACTGGATTCTCACATTCTGGACAATATTTCACCGGGTGGACTCCTTTCCTTACATATCCTTTGTTTTTTAACTTGGCGAACTGCCATTCGATGAATTTCTGGTAATGGGGGTCTGTGGTTCTGAATTCTCTTCTCCAGTCAATGGAGTAACCCATTTCGGTCATTACCTGGTGATATTCTGTACTGAAATATTTCACTATGTATTCTGGGTCGGTGAATTTATTGAGTTCCTCTTCCGGTACTTTGTGAATATTTTTATAAATGTCCAGGGTCCATGGATCTTTTCTTTTTATCCTTTTTGCTATTCCGATGACCGGGGCTCCGGTTACATGCCATCCCATGGGGAATAGGACATTAAAACCCTGCATTCTCTTGAATCTTGCGTAAACATCCGGTACTGTGTAGGTACGTCCATGGCCAATGTGCATAGCCCCGCTGGGGTAGGGATAGGCCACGGTTATGAATAATTTTTCTCTTTCATCAGGATCAGAATGGAATAATTGTGCTTTCTGCCATTCTTCCTGCCATTTTTTTTCTTTCTGGATATTTGTCAAAATAATCACCGTTAAAAATTAGATAGATTAATAATAAAATTTGGATTCAAATATTTAGTTTTACTATTTATTGTTTATTATGTTTTATTTTTTAATTCTTTTTCCATCCAATCCAGATAAGCCTTAGAACCCTTTTTAACTTCCAATTGTAGAATGCATGGTGTTTGGTAACTATGTATTTCTTCTACCCTTTTGATGACCTGATCTACGTTGACAGTTTTAGTCTTTGCTATGAGTAATGATTCATTATCCTCTTCTATTTCACCTTCCCAGAGGTATAAGGAATTTATTTGAGGGATTATATTGGTACATGCTACTATTTTTTCTTCCAGCAGGATTTTCGCGATTTTTTTAGATTCTTGACTTTCTGATGTGGTTATATAAATTATGGAATACATATTCAGGTCCTTCTGATTTTTGGTACTGGTGGAGATGTCAGTTTATGCTCAGCTGATGCCATCATTTTTTTTATTCTTAAAACTTCCTTTTCAGATATTTCCAGTTTTTCCGCTACCTGTTTTGCTGGTAAATTTTCATCGACTAAATAGTATAATATTTTATCCAGTAGGGAGTATTTGATCCCTAATTCTTTTTCATCAGTTTGTCCGGGCCATAATCCTGCTGTAGGTGGTTTTCTCAGTATTTTATGGGGAATTTCCAGGTATCTGGCTAATTCTTGTACATCGGATTTGTAGAGATCACCAATTGGTAGTAAATCAACACCACCATCACCATATTTGGTGAAATATCCTACTAATAATTCGCTCTTATTACCCGTCCCTAATACCAGTCGATTCATTGTATTTGCATGATAATAAAGTATTATCATGCGTGTTCTGGCTTTTAAATTAGCCTCTGCAAGTTTATACAGGTCTTCTGGACCGTGATATTCACATGCTTCACTGAACTTTTCAATAAGATTATCGATGTTAATGATCTTATTCTGTATTCCCAAATTCTCCGCAACTAATAATGCATCTTCAACATCTTCTGGTGCGGTGGTTGAACTGGGCATGATCAAACCCAAGATTTTATCTTTATCCAGGGTTCTGGCGGCAATATATACTGCTACTGTTGAGTCTATTCCCCCACTTAAACCAACTACCAATCCTTCGGATTCTGAAGATTCTACAATTTTCTTCATAAATTCAGAAATCACTTCTAAACTTTTTTCTGGATTTATTTTGGGAATTTCCGTCTGCATTTAATTTCATTTCCTTTGTTCAAATTCAATTATAAGTATGACCAGAAGTATGAATAATCATTTTATGATTATATTTAATTAGATGTTTATTATCTTAATCTAAAAATTTTTTATTATAAGTCAATAATCAAATCTTAACTATTTATGAATTTTAGGGCAGATTTCTTATCCCATTTTTATCGTTATCCCATCCTCTTCTGGCAATCAAAACAGATTTTTTTATCACTGTTTGTTTTGAAGGTCTTCCCACATCTTTCACATGTAATCTGTTTGACCAATGCTTTCTTCTTTACATGAAATTTCAGCATTTTAAGAGGACGTGTTGAGTCATCAGATTGTATTATTGCCTTTGTTCTTCTATTTAGGGCTTTTTCATCCTGTTTCCTTCTCAGTTCTTCCACTTGTTCCTCGTAACTTTTAGCCATTAGATAGTTTTATATTTTTTATATGATTTTTTTCTTTGGTTATGTGTAGAATTTTATCTATTATTCTTAAGGTGTTGGGTATTTGACTGAGTAAGATTTATCAACAGATCAGAAATAAATTGAAATAGTAATTTTTTTACCAGTATAAAAAAGTATAACTTAACCAAGAGGTATGTAGTTTAACAACATAAAAAAAAATCGAATTAAATCTATTTTGATTTATGAAATAAGACTTGATAAACAATTTATTTCAAATAATAGATTAATTAAAATGGTATAAAATCAATAAAAAATAGTTAAAATGGAGGAAATGAAAAATGGCATTTAAAGATCTTTTCAAGTTCAACAAAGGAAAAACAACATTCGTTTTTATAGGTGGTAAAGGAGGTGTGGGTAAAACAACCGTATCAGCAGCTACTGCATTATGGTTCGCCAGGAACGGTAGGAAAACGCTGATTATCTCAACAGATCCTGCACACTCCCTATCGGACTCTTTTGAAAGAAACATAGGATACAATCCTACACCCATAGCGGAAAATCTGGAAGCACTGGAAATCGATCCAGATATGGCTATGCAGGAATACCAGGCCAAAATGAAGGAACAGCAGTCCCTTAATCCTGGTATGGATATGGGTATGATCCAGGATCAGATGGATATGGCATCTATGTCTCCCGGTATTGATGAAGCAGCTGCTTTCGATAAGTTTCTCCAGTATATGACCACCGACGAGTACGACTTCGTGATATTCGACACCGCACCAACCGGACATACTTTAAGACTATTATCTTTCCCGGAAATGATGGACTCCTGGGTAGGTAAGATGATTAAAGTACGACGCCAGGTAGGCAGTATGGCCAAGGCCTTTAAAAACATCATGCCATTTATGGGAGATGAAGAAGAGGAAGATCAAGCTCTTGAGGACATGGAAGAGACCAAAAAACGTATAAAGGAAGCCCGGGGCATAATGGCAGATCCGGAAAGAACATCATTTAAAACCGTGATCATACCAGAGGAAATGTCTATCTACGAGTCAGAAAGAGCTATGGAAGCTCTAAAAAAGAACAATATGCATACTGATGGTGTGATTGTGAATCAGATACAACCTGAAGAAGCTGATTGTGAGTTCTGCCAAGCCAGAAGATCCATACAGGAAAAACGTCTGGAAATGATAAAACAGAAATTCGGAAATCAGGTTATAGCTGAAATACCCCTACTTAACCATGAAGTTAAAGGTATGGATGAACTCAAACAGATAGGTGATATTCTCTACGGTAATGAAGAAGGCAAGGCACCCATTGCTCTAGAATAAAACCCTAATTTTTATTTTAATTTAGAATTATTATTTTTTGAGAGAGATAATCTAAAAAGCTCCTCCCCCACCCCCTCCAAATCCACCACCTATATCTCCTACCCCACCAAAATCGCCTCCACCGCTTCCAGCAGCCGCAGTAGTCATTCCAGTATCAAATGAAGAAGTAAGTAAGGCGTAACCCCCGTAATAATGGAATAAGTAAATTTCACTACCTTCTAATTGATCTCTACTTAATGATAGCTCCATGGCTTTACGAACAGCCTCTGCCACACCCAGGGCAGTTGCATATACCAGATATTTATTCCAGATTACTACAGATTCCGGCGGGTAATCTTTTATTAGGCTGAAATCCTGGATGTACTTCTTGAAATTATGCCATTTAGCATCATATTCTTCACCGTAGGTAGTCCATTGTCCGGCGATTCTTTGAGGCATGATTAAGGATACTATGGCCACTAATCCCAGTATAATTGAAGATAGGAATGCCCATCCTGCGGCGGGAATCTGATCAGATAATGTAAAGAAGAATACCAGAGCAGCCACAATTATACCTGCAATTCCATATATCTTCAAATAATTATCTCCTTTCTTAATGAAAATCTTCTTCAACACCTCATCGGTAAGGAATTTATCCTTAATATCATCTTTCCAATTTTCATAAGTTTCTCGGAAGGATTTCGCACTTGACTTATCAGATAAATCACCGGAAATTCTATCCAGAGATATCCGGCCTTCCTCATCGTACCCCTTCAGGAAATCCATGATATCTTTTTCAAATCCGCGTAAAGACGTTTCATCCTTCTCAGGATTTACTTTTAATGACATTGAACCTGATAAACCTAATTCTGTCTTTTCTGTTGGCTCATTTTCTATGAGCAAATATTTTCTATCGATTAAATCCATTATAGTCGCTTTAAATCCGTCTAAGTCTGGTTCTCCTATTTTTTTAGAAAATCCAGGTCCACAAATGGCGTTAACTATCGCAGGAGGATCTTCTGTAGGTATATCACGTTCGTATTCCGCCTTATAGTCAATTCTTGGTTCTCTACCATAGCGTAAATAGATGATTAACGGGATAAAACAGGATAACAACATTAAAATAGTTAAAAATGCGTAAAGATTGGTTTTATAATTGATCTGGTTCTGATAATTGTTTTGAATATTTTCTATTTCATTCAATCCGTTTTGATTGATAATTATACCATTGGTGGGGTTAGCCGCAAACTGATCCTTGGGTATTACCATTCTCAATTCATAATAATCACCAGATGGTATGTTTTTACTGGTTATCTGAAGATCATTCCCCTGCCAAGCAGAGTTTTCAGTGAAATATGGCGGATTAAGCCAGTATTTCACTCCTTCATTGGATTTAAGGTGTATTTTAGCGTTAACTTTACCTACATCCACTGACCACCCTTCTCCCACTAATTTATATTGTAACTCTGCTATATCATTGTAAAATTTAATTATATGGGTAAAATCATATTCTAAAATAATATCCACATCCCTATCTGTTATAGGGGTGGTTTTTTGGGTGTCTGTATAAAGATTAATAGTAATTCTCCGATTACCACTCTGATTAGTAACGGTAAAATCGGAATAAACTCCAGGAGTGGATAATTTTATGTTTTGAATTTCCTGTGATCCGCTGATGGGTATGTCCCGATAAACTCCATGAAAAGTCCCTGAAAATGAATAATGAATGGTTTCTTTAATATGCAGGGACCCATCGTCCTGCAAGTAAAGATCCATATCAATTAAGGGTATGGTATAACTTCTATCAGCAGCAGATACATTTCCCAAACCAACTGCTAGAAATAGGGAAATTAAAACCATTAGACTTAGATAAAATCTCTTATCCATATACATCACCAGAAAATAAATGATTGACAGAGGATTTAACCTGTTCCTGTGTTTAAACAGAATATTTTTCAGAATTTGACTTCCGGGACTTCCTTTTCTGTCTCTGCTATTTCAAAGAATTCCGCTTCCTGGAATTTGAACTGGGAAGCCACCATATTACTGGGAAACATTTGACACTTGTTGTTATACATCAATACAGTGTCATTGTAGAACTGCCTGGAATAGGCTATTTTATCTTCTGTTTCTGATAATTGCCCTTGTAAATCTTTGAAATTCTCACTAGCCTTTAAATCCGGATAGTTCTCTGCCACTGCAAAAAGGGACTTAAGAGCATCTGTTAACATATTATTTGCTTCAGCATTCTCCTTTACAGTTTGAGCACTCATTAGACTGGATCTTGCCTTAGTAACATTTTCGAATACTCCTTTTTCATGGGCAGCATACCCTTTCACAGTTTCCACCAGGTTAGGTATTAGATCTGTTCTCCTTTTTAACTGAACATCAATCTGGGACCAGGCATTTTTTACCCTGTTTCTAAGACTGATCAGGCTGTTGTAGATATAGATGAAGTATACTAAAATTATGATTATGATTACAACTAAAATAATACCCAAGATTAGTAATATATCCATTTTTACACCTCTAGAAATAATCTATATAATAATTTATTGTTGTTCTAACATTTAATTAAATAGGTTTGTAACTGTTATAGAAACTATAAAGATTCATAGCCCAAGGAGAATAAAATCCTATGCTAATAAAAACACCGTTTAACTGCCAATATTTCAGAGCTCTTGATGAAACCCTGATATGTGAACTTTTACACCCGGAAAGAGATGATAAAGATTTAGAAATGAATTTCAGCATTGCCCATGCAATTTTAAAACCAGGAGAATCCTCCTTATCCCATAAAATGAAAAAATCAACAGAAATATATTATATATTAGAAGGCAGAGGCCTGATGCATATTGAAAATGAAAAAGAAGAAGTTGTACCTAATCAAATCGTATATATTCCCCCTAATTCTGCACAATGGATTGAAAATGAGGGAGATGAAGAGTTGAAGTTCTTATGCCTGGTCAGTCCTCCATGGAAAGCTGAGGATGAAAAACTAATACCTTAAAATTTGGTTGAAAATAATATTTGCTCAAAATATTACCATCACACACATATAACTAAATTCCTCTTTTAAAACATCCTCCAGAGCTATCTTTACAATCCTCTCATCGGGATAACTTAATTTTTCACAGATAGCAACCTCTCTCCCGGAATCAACCCCCTTATCCATTAAAAATCGGGCTATCTCGTTAACTTTGAAGTTAGGAAGTATAATGGTGGGTTTTCCATTTTCCAATAGGCCCATTATATCAGTGGTAATGCCTTTACCATGTAATGTCACTAAATCAGCATAATCCCATGGTATTTGTAATTTAGCAGCGCATAACTGAATAGAACTTATACCCGGAATAACTTCCAATTCAATATCATCTTTTAACTTAGAAATAGGTCTTAAAACTCCCGAAAATCCTGGATCTCCAGTTGACAGCAAAGCTACGGATTTACCACTGGAAACATAGGATATGGAAAGTTTTAAAATCTTCTCCATATTCTGGGCATCTAGCTCTAATTTTTCACCTTCATTTTCCGGGAATAAATCAAGGGCCCTTTTACTCCCCACCAGCACTTCAGACGAATCCGCTATTTTCTGAGCCTTTAATGTTATATATTCCTTTGATCCAGGACCAATACCTATTATGTATAGTTTAGACATGTTAATTAAGCCTTTAAATTCGTAATTTCAAGTTTTACATGTAATCTTTTTATTATCTGTTCATCTATTTATTTAATAAAATTCAATAAATGTATTGTTAAATTTTTTTAAGTGATAAAATGCTTCAAATTGCAGTAACCGGGAAACCCAACGTAGGAAAATCATCATTTTTCAATTCAGCCACATTATCAGAGGTTGAAGTGGCCAGCTATCCATTCACAACCATAGACGCCAATAAGGCAGTGGGACATGTCACTAGCAAATGCCCCTGTCAGGAGTTGCATGTTACCTGTAGCCCCAGAACTTCCAGATGTGAAGGAGGAAAACGTCTAATACCAGTCGAGCTGGTAGATGTGGCAGGGCTGGTCCCAGGAGCCCATGAAGGACGTGGGTTAGGGAATAAGTTTTTAGACTATCTAAGACAAGCCAAAGCTTTCATACATATTATAGACGCCTCAGGATCAACAGACGAAGAGGGAAGGCCCTGTGAAGCTGGTTCACATGACCCCTTGGATGATGTGGAATTTTTGGAACATGAGATCACCATGTGGCTTTACGGAATCTTGAAGAAAAACTGGAACCGTCTGGTTAGAAAATCATTATCTGAAAAACTGGACTTTGCCAAGGTTATAGCTGAACAGCTCAGTGGAACTGGAATATCTCTGGAAGAAGTGGTAGATTCTAAGAAAATAATAAAAAAAGACATTGATAAATGGGAAGATGAAGACATTATCGAGTTTTTAGACCAGCTCCTAAAACGATCCAAACCCATGCTTATCGTTGCTAATAAAGCTGATATGCCCACCTCAGAAGAGAACATAATAAGATTACAGGAAAAATATGATAATGTTATACCCTCCTCTGCTGAATCGGAAATAGCACTTATAAGAGCATCTAAGGCTGGTTTAATAGATTATTTCCCTGGTGACTCTGATTTTAATATTTTAAACCCAGAAGAACTAAGTGAACCCCAGTTAAAAGCCCTTAACTATATTAAAGAAAATGTTCTTCAAAAATACGGGAGCACCGGCGTACAAGATGCCTTAAATAAAGTTGTTTTTAATATTTTAGATATGATAGTGGTTTATCCTGTAGAAGATGAACATAAACTAAGCGACCAAAAAGGTAACGTACTTCCTGATGCAATTCTAATCCGAAAAGGATCTAAACCTCGTGATTTAGCCTTTTTAGTGCACACTGATATTGGAGAGAGGTTCATGCATGCAATGAACGCTCGAAGCTGCAGAAGAGTTAGTAGTGACTATGAAATGGAAGACTGTGATGTAATCAACATTGTTTGTCGATGAGTAATAGTTAAAAAACTTATTTATCAATTATTATTTATTTTAAAATCTCCATATAGATTATTACTACCGACTAACAGAGAGGTTTATTTCAAGTGTAAAAAATGAAGATCAACAAACTTCCCCCATATGAAGTTTATCAGGAATTAAAGACTTCAAAAGAGGGTTTAAGTTTTAATGAGGCTGATAAACGCCTTAAAGAGTATGGTCTCAATCAGATAGAGGAAGTAAAAAAAACACCCATTATCTATAAATTTTTAGCCAACCTATATCAATTATTAGCCCTGCTCCTCTGGGCAGCTAGTTTTCTCGCTTTTTTAGCAGGCACCCCACAATTAGGCTTTGCAATTATTGCAGTAATAATTATAAATGCTATTTTTAGTTTTTGGCAGGAATATCAAGCAGAAAAAGCCATAGAAGCCCTGAAGAAGATATTGCCTTCAAAAGCCAAAGTAATCAGGGAAGGTAGAGAAGAACAGATCCTAGCAGCAGAACTGGTGCCTGGTGATCTTATGGTCCTAGAAGAAGGTGACCATATTTCTGCCGACAGCCGTCTGGTAGAAGCCTATCAGATGAAAGTTGATTCCTCCACCCTCACCGGTGAATCTAAACCCGTGCGTAAAGTAGCAGATAGTGAAGATGATGGTGAAAATCTCATTGAAATGCATAATCTCGTTTTTGCCGGTACCAATATTGCTTCTGGTTCTGGATTGGCAGTAATATTTGCCACCGGCACCCATACAGAATTTAATAAAATCGCAGCCTTAACCCAGGAGCTTAAAGAAGAACCCAGTCCCCTGCAAAAAGAATTAAAAAGAGTTACTCAGATCATAGCAGTGTTAGCTATCTTCATGGGAGTAGCCCTTTTCATGGTGAACGTTTTTCTGGTCAGTTTACCAATTTCAGTGGCTTTTCTTTTTGCCATAGGTTTGACAGTGGCTAATGTGCCAGAAGGTCTGTTACCCACAGTCACTTTATCACTGGCTGCTTCAGTTCAGAAAATGGCTCGAAAAAACGCCATTATAAAAAAACTTTCCAGTGTAGAAACCCTGGGTTCCACAAATATAATCTGCACCGATAAAACCGGCACCATCACCAAGAATGAAATGACAGTTCGAAAAATCTGGATACCCTACCAGACATTGGATGTGACCGGAGCAGGATACAATCCCCAGGGAAAAATTCTCTATAACGGAAAAGAAGTATCACATAGTCAAATTAGAGAATTAAGATTTTTAATGCGTTCCGCCACCTTCGCCAATGATGCGGAACTAATAGAACCCACCGAAGCGGATGTTAAATGGAGAATAATAGGAGACCCCACCGAAGCCGCTCTCCTGGTTGCTGCCTGTAAAAACAATTTTAACTGGAAAGAATGCCTTAAAAAACAGCCACAAATTATTGAACTACCCTTTGATTCTGAAAGAAAATCTATGAGCACCATCCATAAAAAAGACGATGCTAAGATGGCTTATGTCAAAGGAGCACCTAAGAAGATAATAGCTCTCTCCAGTCAGATATCTGTTGAAGGAAAGGCTATAAAATTTTCAGAAGAAGAAAAAAAGGAAACAATCAGGGTGCATGATAAATTAGCCGCTTCCGGGCTGAGAATTCTGGGGATGGCCTATCGAGAGCTTCCTCCCGATTTTGAGGATTATCAGCCTAAAAAAGTGGAACAGAACCTGGTTTTCGTGGGTATGATGGCTATGCAGGATCCTCCCAGACCCGAAGTCAAATTAGCTGTAGAAGATTGCCATAAAGCTGGAATACGTATAATAATGATAACCGGTGATTATGGTCTAACCGCCCAGTCCATAGCCCAAGAAGTGGGAATAACCTCTGATAAATGCCGAATTGTTAAGGGTAAAGAGCTGGATATCCTTTCCGATGAACAAGTTAAAGAGATCTTAAGAGGTGATTGCAACGTCATATTCGCCCGGGCAGTTCCGGAACATAAAATGAGAATCGCTTCCATATTGGAAAGTGAACATGAAATTGTGGCTATGACTGGCGATGGTGTTAATGATGCCCCTGCTCTTAGAAAAGCAGATATTGGTGTTTCAATGGGTATTACCGGTACTGATGTGGCTAAAGAAGCATCCGATGTTATTTTAACGGATGATAACTTTGCCACCATAGTAGGAGCTATCAAAGAGGGCCGTACAATCTATGAAAACATTGGAAAATTCATCACTTATATTTTCAGCCACGAAACAGCAGAAATTATTCCCTTTGTTTTAATGGTTTTATTCAATATTCCTTTACCCATCACTGTGATGCAGATCCTGGCCATAGACCTTGGTACAGATACTTTACCAGCATTAGCACTGGGTGTAGGTCCATCAGAATCAGATGTTATGAATAGACCTCCTCGTTCCCGGAAAAAAAGATTGCTTAATCGTTTTGTGATATTTAGGGGTTACATTTATCTGGGACTTATTGAAGCTGTGCTGGTGATGTCCGGTTATTTCTGGATACTTTTCAGTGCTGGCTGGACCTTTGGTGTAAATTTACCATTCGATGATCCATTATATCTTAAATCCACTACCATGGTCTTTGCTGGAATTGTTATGGCACAGATCGGTAACCTGTTAGGATGTCAGACCACTAGAACCTCTGCTTTCACAGTAGGTGTATTTAAAAATAAATGGATCATCCGTGGGATAATCTTTGAAGTGCTGGTTTTAATTTCAATAATTTACATCCCTGTGCTGCAGGGGATATTCGGCACAACAGCACTGGGAATTTATGAATGGCTGTATTTAATGACCTTTATTCCTATTATGTTCTTTGCTGAAGAATTTAGGAAATTTATCAGTGATAGGAAATGAACTCAGTAAAACATATTAACAAATAGTAGTTAATATTATCTTTGAAGTAAAATTTTAAAATCAAACTTGAACTTAATTTGATTATTAAAAAATGGATGGGTTTGGAAATGAAGATAAAATATGGTTTAATAATATTTCTGGTAGTTTTTGGTTTTTTAATGGTTCCAAGTAATGCATTTGCTTTAGATGATTCCGAAGAAGCATCTTCAGCATCGATATCCTCATTAGAACTGGAAAGTAGTTACGTAGAAGTACAGGCTAAAAGCAGTGGTTCCAGTAGTAAAAGCAGTAGTTCCAGTAAAACAAAAGTTAAAACTAGTGATAGTGATGATGAGGGCGCTGGAGACGCCAGTGCAGGGATGCCCTGGTGGATATGGCTGGTTATCGGTGGTGTGATCCTTGTAATTATAGTTATCATCATCTGGTATTTTGTACTTCGGAAATAGAATCTGAGATGTAAATTACTATTACTAAGCGGATATACTTGTAGATGAATTAAATAAGAGATTTAAATAACAGAGGAAATATCTGGTCCTATAATACAGATTATCATCTATAATAATCTACTCAACAGATAGAATATTAACCTTATTTATTTCGATTATAAGGAGAATACTAATGCCGAATATTATTTTCAGAGTAGTCAGGAGAAGCCTACCCCTGGTATTAAAACAGAGACTGACCCGAATAATGATCCTTGTGGTAGGGGTTATATCTTATGGTACCCTGGGCTTCCATTTCATAGAAGGACAGCCCTGGATAGTTTCTTTATACTGGACTTTTGTAACCATTGGTACAGTAGGTTATGGTGATTACAGTCCTGAGACCTCTGCAGGGATGATATTCACCATCACCCTCATTGTATTCGGTATTGGAACTTTCGCCTTGGCCATAGAGGCTCTGGTGGATTTACTCCTGAAAAGGCAGGAAATGAAATTTTTGGGGCTGATCAAAGTGGAAAAATCATTGCATGTGGTTATCTGCGGTTGGACAGAAAGCACATTAGAATGTATCAAGGAAATTGGTAAACAGAATGAAGTCTTTGTTCTGGATGAAAATGAAACTGTGCGCAAAAGAGCGATTAAAAACGGAGCAAGCTTTGTGCATGGTGACCCTACCCGAATAAGGGATCTGGAAAAGGCCAATGTACAGGGTGCTAAAGCTGTGATAGTGGATTTACAGTCCGATTCTAAGACCATCCACTGTATTTTGGGTATTAGGGAATTGGATAAGAATGTTAGAATCATAGCTGAGGTTGAACGGCATGAAAACATTGACCAGGTAAAGATGGCCGGTGCCAGTCAGATAATATCTCCCTTTGTTATATCCGGCAGATTAATGTACAAGAGCATCGATGATGGTTATGAAGCTATGTTTGTACAGGATGTGCTTGCCGAACATAAAGAAAGAGAGTTAAAGGAAGTTAGAGTTAATCCTGAAAGTGAATTTGCTGGTAAAACTATTTTAGAAGCAGATATTCATGAAAAAACAGGTGTTGTTATGGTGGGTATTGGGAAAAAAGGTCAATTGACCATTGACCCTCCCCGAGACTTCGTGATTGAAGCAGATGATGTGATTCTGGCCATTGGTAAGAAGGAAGAATTTGAAAAAATGAAACTGCATGGATGTGTTTAGGGCATTTTTGTAATTTTATTTAAATCCACTGAACCATTATAAATCCAGTAAATATTCTTAAATTTTTAAATCAACCTTTTTAAACGGTCTTAATTCTAATTTATCACCGCCTAATATTATCTCGAAGGAATATACCACAACTATAACTCCATTTCTCATTGCCCGGTATATTGCCTCTGAAAAATCAGGATCCATCTCCCAATTAGGAGAAAACATCATCGCATCATCTCGAGCTATTAAAAACAGAATTGCTGCATTCAATCCCTCTTTTTTAGCTTTAATCAGTTCTTCAACATGCCTTTTTCCCCTTTCGGTGGGGGCGTCTGGGAACTTAGCCAGTTTATTTTCCACTAATGTGCAGCCTTTAACTTCTAATAATAATTTTTCACGGATATTATTATCTTCTGAGGATAATAAGAAGTCTAATCTGCTTTTTCCATAGGTATACTCCCTTTTTTCCACATGATATCCCTCTAATTCTTTAATAAGTTGTGATTCGATTAATACCTCCGCCATATCACTGTGAAATCCGGAATTTATTAGAACCCATCTATATTCATTTAAAACTGCAATCACATTATATTTAGTCTTCCTGTGGGTTGGGTTATCAGCATGCTGGAGAAGTAATTTCACATTTGGTGTTAATAGTTCTTTAAGCCTTCCTGGATCCCTAAGATGGGCTAATTCCGTTTCTGATCCGGTTCTAAATTTCACAGTGAATCTGTTAGGCCTATCCATGAAATTTCCCTGAAATATTTCACTAATAATCATTTTTTCCTTCTCTTGGTTTTCAAGCAAATCTTTAAATTAAATACAATGACTAAGAATTAATTGATCTTAAAATTAATTTTATCATTTAAGAAAATAATCATTTATTAAATTCAATTCGAGGTAAAAAATTGCATCCAAGACCAAGCCCCATTGCAGCAGCGCTTTACACTTTACGTGATTTAAACACCGATGTTATAATATTACACGGTCCCCATGGTTGTTGTTTCCGTACCGGCCGTCTACTGGAAAACGATGGTGTGCGTGTGGTGACCACGGCCATGTCTGAAAACGATTTCATATTCGGCGCATCACAGAAACTGGAGGAAACCTTGAAAAAGGTGGATTCCATGTTCTCACCGGAACTGGTGGGAGTAGTAGGTACTTGTGCCAGTATGATCATAGGAGAAGACTTAAAAGAAGCAGTGGAAAATGCCAATATCAACGCTAAAGTACTCACTGTTGAATCACACGGTGGTTTGAGTGAGGGAGATAATACAGAAGGAGCTATAGCTGTTCTGGAAGCGGCTGAAAAAGAGGGAATCATCTCCCACCTGGAAACAGAAAGACAGACCAAAATGCTTAAGATGGCCACAGAAATTGAAAAAACAAGAGGTATGGCCCAAGGAGAATATATCAAACCATCATATGGTGATATTAAAGAAAAAGTAGCGAAAACCCTGTTATCCAGTTTTGAGAGAGGGGATAAAGTTGCTCTGGTTTTGAATGCTAAAAAAGAAACCTCATACCTATTCGCTGACCTTCTGAAAATACCATTTAAAAAGGTGAATAATAAAAACCCACCACTAATCATCGCCAATCTAGATGAAGAAATAGGTCTTCCACGTATAAGAGGACATGCCCAGAACATAATGAATGAACTTAAAAATGACAATATTATACCAGATATTATAACAGGAGGATTGGATGAATATCCTCTCACTGGGAAAAAAGCAACTCAAAAATTGAAAGATGAACCCCCGGATCTGGTAGTAGTCTCCGGTGTACCTCACGCCCTCCCTATAGAAACAATTACGGCGAACAGTATTGCAGTGACCGATGGCCCTCGTCTGGTTGAGCCATTAAAAAAATTAGGATACGATTACGTGGTCACTGAGTTAGACGCTCATGCTAAAACTTTGGGTACAGATAAAATTGTACCATCAGATTTTGGAATGATTTTAAGAGAAATGCTGGCCCAATAATTTTATAGATTATGATATTAAAAAAAATGAAATTATAATAGACTATAAAAAAAATAGTTGCACTAACTAAATCTATCCCAAAAATCAGATAATTTCCAACAAATCAATAGATAAAAAGTAGATAATTCTATAACAAATATATAGATTAAATAATATTCATTATCTGTATTTGAAGGCTTTATAATAATATAATCAACTATAATGAACTAATAGGTGAAAAAATGACCAGAACAGTGGGAATGATACTTTGCGGAGGATTTGGAAAGAGATTGAAACCCTTAACAGATAAAGTTCCTAAACCCCTAATAGAGATGAAGAAAAATTACACCATCCTTGACAAACAGATCTTTGATTTTAAAAGCGCCGGTGTAAACCGTGTTCTGCTTTTAACCGGCCATAAATCTGAGCAGATCCAGGAACGTTACGGGGATAATTACTTGGATGTTGAAATTGAATACGTACGAGAAGATGAACCATTAGGCACTTTAAACGCCATTAAACTTGGAATGGAAAGTTTAGGAAATGGTGAACAGTCTATTATCCGTAACGGAGACGTAGTAGCTGATTTAAACATTAAGAAGATGATCGACCAGGGAAAAAAATCCAACTACCCCCTATCCATCTTCATCACCAAAATGGTCTCCCCATATGGAATCGTAGAAATCAGCGGAGACCGATTAGTATCCTTTAAAGAGAAACCAATACTGGATTACTATATTAATGGAGGTGTATACTTTTCCCAGGGTGAAATTGATTTTGGAGAGTTTGAAACAGGTGATATTGAGAAAACAGTGTTTCCCATGCTGGCCAATGAAAATAAACTGGGATATTACCAGGAAGACGGCCTGTTCTGGATGGCAATAGACACCACCAAAGAACTAGAAGAAATAAGGAAGGAATATAAAAACAGAGAAGACAAACCATGGGGATATGAAAAAGTATTAATCTACACTGATAAGTACCTAACCAAAGAATTATTCTTAAGAGAAGGATTCCACACCTCATTCCACTACCATAAAAAAAAGGACGAAACAATGTACATCATCAGCGGCGCAGGATACATAGAATTCGAAGATCGAAAAGAATACTTTGGAAAAAATGACACCATCCGTATAAAACCCAAAGAAAGGCACTCCATAGTAGCCATGGAAAACACCGTACTCCACGAAGTCTCAACCCCCCACCTAAACGACACCACACGAGTAGAAGACGAATACCAAAGACTAAAAGGAGATTAATAAACCCAATACCAAATCTTTAAAGAATATTAAAAGAAATTCTCTCTAAAAGTCATTAAATAATCATTCTCCCTAAACAAAATTACTTTGTAGAAATGAAATCTCTTTAGATATTGAATTAAAGCGAAATAGTATTTATAAAGACTTGGATAAAAATGATAACTATCATAGATTATGGATCGGGTAATCTTAAAAGTATTAAAAACGGTTTTTCTAAAATTGGAGTAGATACCAAGATATCCCGTGATACAAACGAATTAAAATCTTCTGATGCGCTTGTTCTTCCTGGTGTGGGGGCTTTTGGATACACCATGAAAAATTTGTATAATTATGCAGAAATAATACATCAGCATATAGAAAACGATAAACCTTTCCTAGGAATTTGTATGGGTTTACAGGCTCTATTTAGCAAGAGCCAGGAAAGCGAAGGTGTAGAAGGTTTGAATATTTTTGAGGGGGATGTTATAAAATTTCCTGAATTTCTAAAAAACAGAGGTATGAAAATACCCCATATGGGATGGAATAATCTTAAAATCAAATCTGATTGCCCTATTTTAAATAATATCGATAGTGATTACATGTATTTTGTACATTCCTATTATGTTAAACCATCCGATGATGCTATCATAGCAGCTAGTGTTGATTATGGGGTGGAAGTCCCTGCTGTTATTTGTAAAGACCAGGTATTCGCCACTCAATTTCATCCTGAAAAAAGCGGGTCAATAGGACTCCGTATTTTAAAGAACTTCGTGGAACTGGTTTCCCCTTAACTCAATTCCCATATATTTAAATAATAGATATTACTTTATACATTTATTGTATTACTAATAATTTTATAAAACACTAAACAATCTCCTGAGGGATAACTGTGGACATAGAAGGATTTACCAGGAAATATATCAAAGAAGAAGACGAAAATGATGTTAAAGAAAAATTAAAGGATAAAATACTGGAATATAAAAAAATAAAACCTCAAAAAGCAGATGAAATGGCCCAAGCAGTTATAGATGAAGTAAAAAGCACCTTAAAAATAGAAGAACACCAAGACAAATCATTGCAAGGCCTTATCAACTATCCACACGCCCAGGTGAATATGGGAGAAATAGGAGTAGGATCCAGAGGAGAAGGAGACTTCTTCGTCCATCGGAAAATTGCAGACATAGTTGCCAGCACAAAAATTAACGCCTTAATAAGCCCATCCGCCCAAGACGATGGAGGAGTCGTTAAAACAAATGTTGGATCTGAAGATATATACATAACCACAGCAGTAGACGGAATACACTCCCGTTTAAGTGAATATCCTTTTTTAGGAGGTTTCCACGTAGCCAGAGCAACCTTACGAGATGTTTGTGTTATGGGGGCTTATCCGATTGCCATGTTAAGTGACCTGCATTTGGCTGATGATGGCGATGTGGGTAAACTATTCGACTTCACCGCAGGAGTATGCGCAGTATCTGAACTTTTAAACGTTCCTCTGGTGGCAGGAAGTACTTTGAGAGTAGGAGGCGATATGGTTTTAGGTGATAGATTGGTCAGCGCCGTAGGTTCTGTAGGTGTATCTCCCCATCCCCCCACCGCCCGTAAAAGAGCCGAAGTAGGGGATGTTATATTGATGACCGAGGGTTCAGGAGGCGGCACCATCACCACTACAGCACTATACCATGGAATGTTCGATGTAGTCTGGGAGACCATGGATATAAATTTCATAAAAGCCTCAGAAGCAATATTCAATTCAGGACTGATCACAGAAGTACATGCCATGACCGACGTCACCAATGGAGGTCTAAGAGGAGATGCACATGAAATTTCCCGTACCACTGGCCTGGGCCTGAAATTCTATGAAGATAAAATAAGAGAACTGATAAATCCCACAGTTTTAAACATGCTGGAAAAACTGAATATAGATCCCTTGGGCGTTTCAGTGGATTCATTGATGATTATAACCCCTGAAAACATAGCTGAAGAAGTTAAAAAAGCCATAAATGATGTAGGAGTGACCATATCCCAAATTGGAGAGGTGGATAGTAAAGGAAAATCACGTCTGATAAAGGAGGGTAAAGAAACAGAACTAGTACCTCTGTTTAGAGAGGCAGCTTACACAAAGATAAAGAAAATCGTGGGAGATACCCAACCAGATGACTTCCAGTTGATGAAGCAAAAAACAGAAAAAGCAGCCCAGGAAGCCATTAAAAAGAAAGAAAACATAGTCAAGATGATCCTGAATAGATAAATGTCTTTTAAACAAAAATGACTCCTGAGAATATTTAAATGGATAAAAAAGGATTTATATATACTTTCGATGCTATTCTGGCCATAATACCCGTATTTATTCTTATTATTTCAGTTAGCAGTGTAAATCAGGGAGAAATGATTCTGCCTTCCCAGCAAATCCGCCTACACCATCAGGCGCAGGATACTCTGGAATTAATGGCCCAGTACTATGACTCCGATATAACTGTTCTTGAGGAAATAACCCTGGTCTTGAAGGCTAATAATAACAGCGCCGCTGGTGTTGAAGCTGCAGAAAAGATTGCATCTTCATTTCTTGAAAAAAATCTTCCAGGAGCTAATTATCAGTTACTGGAGATAAATCAGTTAAATGCTACCATCATATCCAAAGGGAATATGGAAAATGCGGATAATGTGGCTGTCGGCTCCATAAATTATGGGAACTATAGTTTTAAATTGTTAGTATGGGATCCCTGATAGTCAAAGTACTTATACTATGTATAGATTTTAATGGTCAAGTAGTAACCCATATAATACAGCTTACAAAAAACTATTGATTAATTCTATTTTAAAAAAAATTTTAGTCGAATTTCATGGAGAAGGTAGATGTCCCGCTGGATTAACCGCCATAAGTATAAGGAATCGCTGGCAAAGACTATCTCTACGGTTAGTAACGCCCCCATAATAGCGATTATAGTTTTTACCCTAATAAACTACTATTTACTAACAGGAAAAGATTTTATAAGTGTCACTTCCATTAGTCTAATTTTTGCAACTATAATCCCCAGTATAATAGCTTTTCTATGGGTTAAATATAAAAAACTTGAAATAGACATGCCCCGTAAAGAAGACCGTTTTTATCCCCTATTATGGATCTTATCATCATATTTGTTAGGTGTAATCATATTATATCTGATTTCTGCTCCTTCCATCACCACCACACTAATGTTCTGTTACTTCACCAATACCCTGGCCGTGCTTTTGATCAGCCTGTTCTGGAAGATCAGCATCCACTCAGTAGGAGTAGCCGGGCCTGTTGCGGCGCTTATATATGTATTCGGCTATGTTGGCTTAATATTCCTAATTTTAATACCGTTGGTGATGTGGAGTAGACTCCATCTAAGGAGACATACTTTTTTTCAGGTTATAGCCGGTGCTTTACTGGGATTTATCTTAACCACACTGCAGATATATTTTTTTATAGGAATATTATGAAAATAAAAACTTTACACGAATTTATTAAAAATATAAATAGAAAAAAGATTAATTAATTTAATAGATTCTATTATACTAAATTTAATTCTATTTTTATTTGCCCTGATAGTGTAGTGGATATCACGTAGGATTGCGGATCCTATTACCCGGGTTCAAGTCCCGGTCAGGGCACTATATCCCCTATTAATTTTTACTATTTTTTTAAAATCTTTATATCTAACAATCCCCTTAATTAAAAATGGAGTAATATCATGGATAAAATGGTTGAAATTAATCTGGAGAGAGATAATGACCATTATACCATCTTTAAATTAAATATGTAAGATAAATTAGGTGATAAGAATGGAAAAAGAAGAACTGATTTCATATTGTGGTCTTTACTGTGAGGATTGCTTCGGATATGAGGGAAAAATAGCATCACTTGCAGATCAACTTGATATAGAACTTAAAAAGGTAAATTTCAAGAAAAACGCGGATTTCTTCGCCCAGATGCCCTTTTTTAAAGTATTTAAAAATTATGAAAGTTTTCTAGAACTACTGGGAACATTAAAAGAACTTAAATGTATGGGATGCAGAGATGGAGGAGGTTCTCCCACTTGCGAAATAAGAGCATGCTGTAAAGATAAAGATATAGAAGGTTGCTGGAAATGTGAAGAATTCAATACCTGCCAAAAACTTGATTTTTTACAAAATACACACGAAGAAGCAGTTATTAAAAACTTGAATATCTTAAAAGATAAAGGCGTTGATTCATTCTTATCTGGTGAAAGATATTGGAGTATGAAATAATATATTATTAAAATATTTTATGGCCGATTCAGCGTTTAATAAAACTTATTTCTTCTCCTTTTTTTATTATTATACTTTTTTTCCATTCATCCTTTCTTTCAGGGTAATCATCCCGATAATGAGCTCCTCTACTTTCTTCTCTGATCATGGCTGATTCTGCGGTTAAAAGTGCTACTTCCAGTAGTTTTTCAGCTTCAAGTACGTCTTGCAGATCTTTATTATAAGTGTATAAACGTGGTACCTTTACATCAGATAACATATCTTTAAGTTCATTAATACGATTTATAGCCGTTTTCAATCCTTTTTCATTGCGTATGATGGCTACGTTTTTCCACATTACTTCCTGTAATTCTTTTTTAATTTCAAAGGGGTAATATTTCCCGTCTTTGATGAGTGATTGTATTCTATCCTTTTCTATGGCTGCTTGTTCGTATATTTCTTCAAGATTTTTTTGGTCTTTTTTATTTAATGCATTTCGGGCTGCAGCTTCACCAGCTCTTCTACCAAATACTTGTGTATCAGCTAATGCATTTCCTCCCAGTCTATTAGCACCATGAACTCCACCAGTGACTTCTCCTGCGGCGAATAAATTTTTTACTGTGGTTTCCCCATACTCATTAATCCTATCTCCACCCATGAAGTGGTGTGCTGTGGGAGCTACTTCCATAGGTTCTTCTCTGATATCTATACCTACATCAAGGAATTGTTGAAGCATAGTTTCCAATTTATCTTCTATAAGCTCCTTGGGTAAGTGAGTTACGTCTAGATATACTCCTCCTCTCTGTGTACCTCTTCCTTCGGTTATCTCCCGATAGATAGCCCGGGCCACCACGTCTCTGGTTGCTAACTCTCCTCGAGGGTCATATTTTTTCATAAACCTCTCCCCCTTGGAGTTGAAAAGTCTACCACCTTCCCCTCTTACGGCTTCTGTTATAAGAACTCCTCTTCTTGATTCCGGATATAACATTCCTGTGGGGTGGAACTGCACCTGTTCCATGTCCAATAAGTCCGCTCCCACATGATAAGAGAGCGCATATCCGTCGCCTGTTTTTTGCATAGCATTTGATGTGACTGGATACATCCATCCGGCACCTCCACTGGCTATGATGGTTGATTTTGCTTGGAATATTAAGAAATCTGTTGTTTTTAGTGATATCCCACAGGCACCTATAACAGTATCATCTGATTCAGAGGTGATTAAAGATGTAATAAAAACCTCTTCCATGGTTTCTATGTCCTGCCTAATCACTTCTTCCTTCAAGGCCATCATCATCTCATGACCGGTTCGATCACCCTGGAAACAGGTTCTTATAAACGTTTGACCTCCAAAAGGTCTTTGGTTTAGCATCCCTGATTCCTGTCGGTCGAACATAGCCCCAAAACTTTCCAGTTCCTCCAGTCTTTCCGGTGCTTCTTCCACGAGAATTCTCACCAGTTCTGGATCGTTTAGATAAGCCCCTCCTTTGAGTGTATCCTTAAAATGAGCTTCAGTACTATCTTCCTCATCAACATATCCGAATGCTGCGTTATAACCTCCTTCAGCTAATGTGGTGCATCCCGATTTAAATGATAAACCTTTAGAAACTATTATAACCTTCAAACCATGTTTACGAGCTTCAATAGCAGCCCTACAACCTGCCCCTCCTGATCCTATGACCAGGACATCGCAGTGATAAATATCGTTTTCCATGCTATAAGGTTAATATTATTAAGAATAAAATCTTTGTGATGAGATATTAGCCATGCTGGTTAAAAGAAAATTGATCTTATCTGTGGGAATTAATATTAATTAATTGATAAAATAAATAATGTAACAATATTATGAACTGAATTTCTGTATATTTTAAAAAAATTGAATCTTAATGAATTCTAAACACTTCAGGGGGTTTTATTCTGAAAAAGAAAGAAATAATACGATTAGCAAAGGGAGATTTTGAAAAAGCATGGGTTGAAACTGCCGAAACCCTTAAAAAGCCCCATCACGATGATCGATATCCACGACTCTGTTTTAAAACAGGCAAGTCTCATACACTCTACGATACCATAGGAGAACTTAGAAGAGCATATATACAATTGGGATTTGACGAAGTAATCAACCCTGTATTCATAGATGAAGAACACATCTACCGACAGTTCGGACCAGAGGCACCAGCCGTTTTAGATCGCTGTTTCTACTTATCAGGACTTCCCCGACCAGATATAGGTTTGGGATTGGATAAGATAGAGAAAATTGAAAAATTAGGTGTGAAATTAGACGAAGATAAAATAAAAAGTCTTAAAGAAGTTTTCAGGAGCTATAAAAAGGGAAATTTGAGTGGTGATGATCTGGTCCATGATTTAGCCTCCTCGTTAGAAGTTGATGACGAATCAGGGTTACGGGTACTGGAAAGAGTATTTCCAGAGTTAAAAGAGCTTAAACCTATAGCCAGTAATTCTACTTTAAGATCACATATGACCTCTGGATGGTTCCTCACCCTCCAATCACTCCACCAGAAGAGATTAATGCCTATAAAGCTTTTTTCCATTGATCGTTGCTTCCGGAGAGAGCAAAAAGAAGATTCTAGCCATCTTATGACCTATCACTCAGCCTCCTGTGTATGGATGGATGATGAGATGTCGATGGATGTGGGTATGGCCGTATCTGAAAATCTCCTACGCCATTTCGGCTTTGAAAAGTTCAAATTCATGCCAGATGAGAAGAAATCCAAATATTACATCCCCACCACTCAAACTGAGGTATATGGTTATCATCCCAAACTGAAAGATTGGGTGGAAGTAGCCACCTTCGGTCTGTATTCGCCACTGGCACTTTCTAAATACGGAATAGATAAGGAAGTGATGAACTTGGGAGTGGGTGCAGAGAGAATAGCCATGATATTAAACCAAGAAGAAGACATAAGGGCCTTGGTGTACCCGCAAATCCATCAAAAATGGGCTTTAAATGATCGAGAAATAGCCACCATGCTTAAAATTAACGAATATCCCACCACAGAAGAGGGACAGGTTTTAATGGATGCTATAATCAAAACTTGCCTGGAAAAAGGTGAAACCCCCTCACCCTGCGAATTTTTAATATTTAAGGGTGAATTTCTAGGTAAAAACATAGAAGTTAAAGTAATTGAACCAGAAAAGGGAACTAAACTTCTGGGTCCTGCAGCCTGGAACCAGATCTATGTTTATCAAGGAAATATAGTTGGAATACCCCCCCAAGATCCGGAAGAAAAAATTAAGGACCATCTCACCTCAAAAACCGCTGCAGAAGGCTTATCAACCAATATAAAATATATGGATGGTGTAGCTGCTCAAGCTGCTTATAAAATTGAAGAACTAGTTGCATGTGGAGATGAAAGCCTTAAATTTAGAACTACCATATCCCGTTATATATCTGATGTGAATTTAAAGCTTAATGAAATTGCTTTAAACTATATAACCGGCGAAAACAAGGTTATCGATGTCAGAGGACCGATATTCTGTACTATTACTTGTGAAGAATTAGATTAGCAGATCTTCCGATTAATCCTATTATAATAAATACTGATGAATGATTTCATTTATCCCTATGATTTAAACCTTAATTTAGCTAATATACAGAATAAACTAGCTAAAAAGGTAATGAAAAGGGATTTATCTAGTCAAATCGATAAAGTAGTAGGAGTGGATGTATCCTTCTCTAGAGATGACAGAGCTGTGGCTGCTGCAGTTATTATTCAAATTGAAAATTTAATGGCCATAGAAGAATCAACCAGGGAAGTGGAGATGTTCTTTCCATACATTCCCGGATTTTTAGGTTTCAGGGAATCTGATGCTGTTATTTCAGTTTTAGATGGTTTGAAACAGGAATATGATGCAGTTATGGTCAATGGCCATGGTATCTTACACCCCCACGGATTTGGTTTAGCATCACAGGTAGGTTTGCTCTTGGATAAGCCTACCATTGGAGTGGCAAAAAGATTAATTGTCGGGAACACAATAAAGGGAAATGAAGACTCTGATCGGGTTGTTATGTTGCATGGGAAAATTTCCGGTGCATTAGTGAATGGATATTATGTTAGTGTTGGTCATAAAATATCACTTAAAAGGGCAGTAGATCTGGTGAAGGAAACCAGTATATTTAAGACCCCTGAACCCATAAGAAAATCACATATATTAGCCACTCAAACCTATAAAAAAATTATTAATAATAAATAAAAAAGTGTTTTAAATGAACATCTCAGGAATGGTAATATCTGGAGCCGGAAAAGGTAGTTATTTCATATCCCAAAAAATCTACAGTGAACAATTCCAGGAAAAGTTAGGTTTTAAACCTTTCCCCGGAACATTTAATATTCAGATCAATGAAGACAATTTAAACCAAATAGCCCAAATACCTGCAGAGGAAATGGGAACCATTGAAGGTAGGGACGAATTTGGTGATGTAAAATACATCAAAGCCGGTTTAAATGGAGAAATAAATGGAGCGCTTGTTTTTCCTGTAAAAACTCAGCATCCTCAGGACATACTTGAATTCATAGCTAGTGATCATCTTAGAGAAAAACTGAACCTGAATGATGGAGACCTGGTTACCTTGAATATCAAGGTCATCAGAAAACATCCCCCCTCAGTTCAGTGAAAAATTTGGTGAATAATTATAAAAAATTTTAAATGATAAATTAATAAACTACTTAAATTAATTTTTAATTTCTTAACAGAGATTCAAATAATTTCAAACTAAACTAAGTGATAAAATGATAGACAAAGCACTGCAAGCATTTAAGAATGGAGAAATAGTTCTAATATTTGACGATGATAACCGGGAAAGAGAAACAGACATGATAGTGGCTGCAGAGTTCATGAATCCCCAGCATATGACCACCATGAGAAACGATGCCGGGGGACTTTTATGCGTGCCTTTATCAGCAGAAATATCTGATAAACTAGGAATACCATTCATGACTGATATCATGGAGGCAGCCAGTGGAAAATTTCCAGTGCTCGCTGAATTATCACCTACAGATATACCATACGATGAAAAATCAGCCTTTTCCATCACCATAAACCATAGGAAAACCTTTACAGGTATAACTGACAGTGACCGTGCCTGTACTATTAAGGAACTAGCCTTACTCTGTAAGAATGAAGCTTATTCAGATTTAGGTAAATATTTCCGTTCACCAGGTCATGTTACACTCCTAAGAGCTGCTGATGGTCATGTTCTTAAAAGGAGGGGCCACACAGAACTGAGTATTGCCCTGACTGAAATGGCAGGCACCACCCCCACGGCTGTTTGCTGTGAAATGATGGATGATAAAAGCAAAGGCTCCATGATCACGGATGATGTGGAAAAATATGCAGAAAAGAACAATTTGGTATTTTTAAGCGGTGCAGAAGTAGTGGAAGCTTATAATGAATTTATAAAATCTAAATAAAATTGGCTTAAAATAATTTTCTTAGTTATTTTTTGTGCATTAAAATGACTTCATTTTTTTTAACATTCTTACAATTTATTTAATCCAATAAAACTCTTTTTATACTTATTTAATTAATTTAATCCGCTTATATTTTTTTTAATATTTCTTATAATTTATTTAAACCTGTTTTACTGCTTTTTTTATCATTTTTTTAAGTTTTCATTGGGTTTTTTGGTACAACTGAACTTTCGATAAAAATAAACTCATATAATAACATAATTATATTCGGGTGAGTTGGTAATATGTTGGATATTGGAATTGTTAAGAGGGATAAAGGCGAAGATTATAAAACAAAGTTTTTAAACGAGTTAATTCCAGGAGAAGAAATCACTGGTGAAATATTTATTGGAGAAATCAAAAAACGCTCCATAGAAAAATCGGAGTCCTATGAATTCTTCGTGATCATCACCGATGAAGATAAGAATGAAAAATGGGTCTGTAAATTAGTCACCTCTTATTATCCCGAGACAGGAAATATTTACGGAGAAAAAGGGGGAAGAATTTATATTTTCATAGACTCCTTAAACCATGTGATAAATGACCACCCCCTCAATCAAGAGGATAGCTACTCAGTGAACTTCAAAACCTTACGAAAAGCGGTTAATGATCATGTTGACCATGTCAAGGTTAGATCTGTTAAATCAATGAATCCAAATGCTAAATATGTTAATTTAGAAGTTATTAACGCCCCATATAAAGATGATATGACTAAACAGGGGGTTTCCAGTCTGGAAGAACTTGCTGAAGAAAATGCGGTGATCCATATTGCATATGCTAATCTTAAGGCAGAGGGAAAAGCCACCAAATTACAGAATATTGCATTTGAATTAAAATCAATGATGGACCGGGATGAAATAACAGAATTAGAGTTTAAAAAAGCATTGAAGAAACTGGATGCTTTAGAAAGATAAAAGGTTAAACGAATCTTTTTAAAATTTCTTCAAAAGATAAATAACCCTGAAAAATCGGCTCATCAGCTATTTTAAATATTTTATCCACATCCATATGCTTTTCGGCAGTTTTCATAGCATTTAGACAGAATTCTTCCAGTTTTATTTCAACTTCAGGGATATTACCCCTTTCCCGGATGCTGATCTTGGGGATTAATTCCACGAAATCAATGCCAGTTCTGGATTTAATATATTGACAGGCATGTTCGGCTATTTTTTCATTATAAACCTTGTTCAATATAACTCCCTTAGTATTTATCCCCATTTTATCCATGATTTCCACATGTCCGGTTAGATCAATGGCCGCTGTTTCGATCCCACCTTTATTACATGGTGAAACAAGTATTACTGGTATGTTCCCTGCTTTAGCTATTTCCGCTGTGGAAAAGGGAATTTCTTCATTTAAAGTCCCGGTAAATATACTCATAACACCTTCAATGATCACTAGATCGTAATTTTCTGATTTAAGATCTTCTAAAACTTTTTCTAAATCTCTCCAGCCTAAATTACCTATCTTTATGGAGGAAAATTTCTCCATTTTCTCTTTGTTAAGATATAATGAGGGAACTATATCCCTAATATCCGGCCCTACCTTTAAAACACCTATATGATATCCTTTCCTTCTAAGAACTCCAACTATACCTGTGGTTAGGAAAGTTTTTCCAGAATCTGATCCGGTACTGGCCATCAGGACCATAGGCGGATATTTAGGTTTATCTTCAAGACCATTTATAAACTTCCTTGATTCTGATTTTAATTTATATTTAGCGAATATATCAGTGTTAACTCCTAATTCTTCTTTTATTTTCCTTTTTAGCTCTGTATTTTTGTTTTTTATTTCTAAGATATCATTTTCATCGGCTTCGATGTATTTTAGGATGTTCTGGGTTAGTAATGGATTTTCATCCAATGATCCGTGTAACATAATCCCCACAACATTTCCTTCATCGTTTTTAACACCCGATAGGATTTTTTTTGAATTATCAGTGTAATCTGTTCTTTTAACGGGCGAAAAACATACGGGAGGGGCATCTCCTTCAATAGCTCCGTAAGTATGACAGTGAAAACCAGTAATTGTCTGATTTATCATTCCCTTGGTGAGGAAGGATTCGCTAACTATCTCCCCTTCTACCCGGTCGTTGCTGATCATAGGAGTGAATTTAACATCCAATATTCCCAGACCTTCCCGTATGATTGGTTGGGGTGATCTTCTACCGATGTCCGTGCTGTTTGCCAGTAATTGAAACCCCGAACACATGCCCAGTATAAAAGAGCCCTGCGCTGCCATTTTCCTGATCTCCTTTTTTGCATCCGCACCGGTACTTTCTGATTCTATTATACTGCCACCAGGGATTATCAGTCCGTCCAATTCCTTATGGGCTTTATTACCATTTACCATCCCATTTTCATTTACTATATGGGTTGGTAGATTCCCGAAATCTTCAAATAGGGGTAATGAGCCTTTAACATAAAGAATACCTATTTTCATCTTGATTCACTTGAATAAATTTCTTCAGAAATCTTAATTTCCTTTAAAAGATCTTATAATCCCTCAAAAGCAGCCATCATCTGTACTATTTTAGCATCTTCCAGGGGTTTTGCCTGGAATTGTAAACCTACTGGGATTCCGTTCACTTCACCTGCTTTAATACTGGCTGCAGGTATTCCGGCTAAATTAGCTATGACTGTGAGGGTATCATAGGCGTACATCTCCATTGGTTCCAGGGTTGTACCTAGTTTATGGGGTAATTTTGGTACGGTAGGCCCTACTATGGAGTCCACATCTTTAAGAAGTCTGGTTATCTCTTTTCTAATTAAAGATCTTGCTTGGAGGGCTTTTTTATAATATTTGCCACTGTATTCTTTTTGACTGATGTATGATCCTATATGGATCCTGCGAAGAACTTCTTCTCCACATACTTCTTCAATGCGGTGCCCGTATTTTCGTCCGTCATATTTTCGGGTGGCTGAGAAAAATTCCACATAGTTTATGAGGTAGTAAGTAGGTAGGCATAAATCAATATAATCAAAGCTTAATTCAACTATTTCTACCCCTGCTTCCTCCATTTTATCAATGGATTCTTGGATTATATTAACGATAGGATCATCTGAGACTTCCAGGAACTGTTTCACTATGCCCAGCCTCATACCTTTAAGAGATTTTAATGCATCTTCCCCTACCAGAGATTGGAACTGGGGTACCTCCCAGTTGATGGTGGTACACTCCCTCTCATCAAAACCTGCCATGGTATCCAGCATCAAAGCTATGCCACCAGCATCCGCTGCAAAGGGACCTATTTGGTCGAAACTCATGGCCAGATCCAGAAGTCCCTGCCGTGAAACCACCCCATAAGTGGGTTTGAACCCTAAAACCCCACAGTGAGAGGCCGGGTTTCTGATAGAACCCCCAGTATCTGATCCTATACTTAAATCACATAGTTGAGCTGCTATTGCAGCTGCACTACCCCCACTGGATCCTCCCGGGATACGTCCCAGGGCAGCTGGGTTATTGGTGAATCCGAAGTAAGATGTTTCTGTGGAACTTCCCGCGGCGAATTCATCCATGTTAGTCATACCAATGATTATACCATCTTCTTCTATAATCCTATTTATCACCGTTGCATTGTAGCTTCCCTGATAGTTTTCCAGGGTTTTTGACGCTGCTGTTATATGGAAATCCTCCACGTTGATGTTACTCTTCACTCCGATGACCAAACCCGCTAATTTACCAACTTTCTCTCCATTCTTAATTCTGTTATCCACCTGTTCAGCGGATTCACGGGCCTTATCGATGTCTGTTTCTAGAAAAATGTTTAAACTGGAGTTTTTTTTCTCAATTTCCTTAAAATATCCTTCCATGTTCTCTAATGCTGTTATTTCATGATTTTTAATTAAATCTGATTTTTCTAAAAGGTTCATAGGGTACACCTGAATTATGCTAGTATCAATATGATATGATGTTGTTGATTTTACTTGATCTATTCTATAATAGGATTAAAATATTATAATAAATTTATTTGAATGAAGTATAAAAAACTTGATAAAATTTTTATCTTTTTAAAGGACTCTGAGAAGCTCATCAGGCGTCATATAACCCTCATATTTAGCTTTAACATTGCCATTTGCATCTAATATTATAGTTGTAGGTAGAACCATCGTTCCATCCTTGGAATATTTTAACGTGATTTGCGTATTCTTATCCACATCCACTTTTTGGAAGTTATAATTATTAATCTTCTCCTTAACCCGGCTATCAGAAAGGGTCTTATCATATTCTCTTGATGATGAACACCATGTTGCGTAAAAAACTATAATACTTAACCTATTACCCCCATCTATACTTTGGGTATCTGATTGAGGTCCTGAATTTGAAAAAACATCTGAAATACCAACGATGAGCAAAGATCCCGCCAATATAATAGTCAAAATAGAGGTTAATTTAATTAAAGCACTTTGCTCTGTCCAGAAATCTGTTATTTTATGTTTTCCTGTGGTATTAGTAGGTTCTAATTGTTTAGTGTAGTCATGGATGTATTGGTAGTATTTAAGTCTATTTCCACAGGGACAATAAGCAAAATCAGCAGCAGATTCTCCTTTTTGAAGTTTATAATATTTATTGCATTTATCACATATTAAATAAGGCATCAGATCTTTCCCATGTTGATATGTTAGATTAAATATCTGATTTAATTGATATTTAAGTCTTGAAGCTAGGATTTATGTAAACTAATCAGTTCATTATATGGCATCAGAGTTAATCCATGGATTAAAGGAAATAGGAAATATCTATAACTCCCATTAAATATAAAAATGCTATTAATATTGGCTGATGGATGAAATAAATTATTAATGAGTGTCTACCAAAGAAAATAAATGCTTTAACAGGTTTATATCTTGATAAATCCCTTAATTTAAATCTGCGCTGATAATTCCTGTATAAAATACTTCCAGCAAATATCCCCAATGAAACCACCCCTAACCAGGGTAATAGGGGAAAATAATCTACAGTAACGAGATTCGGAGGTATAAAGCCCATCCAAATTAACCATAGAAAATTAAAGGTGAATGTGTTTAGATAAAGTCCAGTCGATATGAAAACGAGTCCTGAGATTAAACTCAGGTATTTGTATCGTTTAAATCTTAAAAATGGGTATTGTAATATTATAGCCAGCCCTATGAAATGCAGAATACCGAATATAATGAACTCCTCCTTGATGAATATCCAAGTAACAAGTGTAATCAGAATACCCAAGAAGAATATCCAAATTCCCCTTTTAAGATATTTAAAGAAAAAATACCTTTCTTCACAATAATATCCTAATATATCCGCCCGGGTGTAACTCAGATAAAGGGATACTCCTACTAAGAATATGAAAATGAATGCAATAATTCGGGGAAAAAACCAATAAATACCGGAGTAATTAATAAATGAATAAATTCCAAAGAAATAGAGATCGAAGATAAAATGATAAGCGATCATCAACAATACAGCCAATCCTCTTAACAAATCTATTTCCCAAAATCTAACCTGTAAATTCATCTCATCATCCACATTAACTAAAAATAATTTAAATCCTATTTTTCCTTTAAATATGATTCTTATATCATATAATATCAATTATCATAAAAACAAATTAATTAGATTAGATATAGTGTTATAGGATAAAATTTACCGAGGCACCAAACATGTACGAAACCTTACTATTAAAACAAAGCGAGATTAAACAACTCAGCAGTATGAAAGAAATAATCGGATATGTAGAAACAGCTTATTCTGTCCATGCTAAGCGTAAAGTACAGATGCCCGCTAAGAAGTATTTATTTTTTAAAAAATATGATGGGGATCTGCGGGTAATGCCCTGCTTCATTCGTGGGTTGGACATGGCAGGTGTTAAAAATGTGAACGTGCATCTTAATAACGGAAAACGTGATCTACCCACGGTCATGGGCTTAATCGAACTGGTTGATCCAGAAACAGGGTTTCCCCTTGCAGTGATGGACGGTACCTGGATAACCAATATGAGAACCGGTGCTGCTGGTGGTGTAGCTACCAAATATCTTGCACGTGAAGATTCAGAGATCCTAGGCTTGGTAGGTGCCGGTATGCAGGCATTAACCCAACTAATGGCTATAAATGAGGTAATGGATATCAAGGAAGTGAAGGTATCCTGCAGAACCTGCTCTCACCGTGAACGCTTCGCTAAAATGATTCATGATGATTTCGGTTTAGATGCCCGACCAGTGGATACTATAAAAGAAGCGGTAGTTGATTCAGATGTTATTTCCACCACAACTCCCAGCCGGGTGCCTATAGTTAAAAGAAAATGGGTGTCTGACGGGACCCATATAAATGCAATGGGAGCTGATGCACCAGGAAAACAGGAACTGGAAAGTCATCTTATGGAAAAAGCCAAAATCATCATTGATTGCTGGGAACAGGCCAGTCATAGTGGTGAAATTAACATACCAGTGCATGAAGAGCTTATCAGAAGAAGTGATATTTACGCACGTATAGGAGAAATTGTAAACGGCAAACCTGGGCGAGAAAATGATAAAGAAATAACAGTATTCGACTCAACCGGCCTAGCTGTACAAGACGTAGTTACCGCCTGGAATATTCGCCAAAAAGCCCTAAATATTGGTGTAGGCCAAAGGATCAATTTCTTAGGGTAGTTGATAACATAGTATGATTAATCTAAAATTTTTTTATTAATAGATTTAGTGTAAAATAAAAATAAACAGTTTATAAAATTAGATAATTGGGATTGAATTGATGGAAATAGTCTTATTTACAGCCACCTCATTTTTAGTGGGGCTATCAGGAGCACTGGTACCTGGGCCCATGCTAACCATAACCATATCCGATTCAGTACAAAATGGATTCATAGCAGGGCCTCTGGTTGTTTTAGGACATTTTTTAGTGGAATTAACCCTGATTATAGTTATATTAGCTGGTTTCGGTTGGCTGATCGGTTCTACCACTGCAGCGCTTGTAATAGGCACATTAGGCGGAATATCTTTAATCTACATGGGATATAAAACCTCAAAATCGCCTAAATATCCTGAATTATCTGATACAACCACCAATACAAGCAGATATGGGTCAGTGATAGGAGGTATTATCACCAGTGTTTCCAATCCTTATTTCTTTATCTGGTGGGCGACCATAGGATTAGCATTCTTATTGGAAGGATTAGAAATAGCAGGAATAATTGGAATTATTGGATTTTTAATAGGGCATTGGTCAGCGGATTTTGGATGGACCAGTACAGTATCATTCATTAGCAGTAAAGGTTCAAACGTAATGAGTGAAAACCAATACCGGCATATCATGAAAATATGTGGAGTTTTCCTGATCCTATTAGGGTTCTATTTCCTAATTTCTGTGCAGATGAATAATTTAAGTCCAATATTGAATTACATATAATTGATCAGAAAATAAATGGCTCAATTAAATTATCATTTAACATATAAAGACCATTATCTTAAATCAAATAAAAACATAATAGTAAGCATATTTTTAATTTTATTACTAAATTATTGGTGATTTCGTGAAAAGGACCAAAGCAGTGGTATTCGATAATTCCGGTACTTTGATTAAACGGTACCGTGCAATTAAAGATGTTAAATCTGGTTCAATATTCGATGATAAAAATTCCATAGATATCGTTGATGAGGATATAGATAGGGCTTTGGTAGTTTTACAGACTGACCCTTCTAAATGTATCAATAAAGCTAAACCAAACCAAACAATTCATCATTTTCTTAAAAAGAACCATGTTAAATTTGATGTGAGTTATTCTAGTTATCCTGTTGATAAAAAGGAAGTTTTGAACATAATTAAAGATGATACATCTCAAGTTAGAGATGTGCAGGATACCCTGGATGCTGTGATTAAAAAGCATTATAACGTGGAGATATGCAGCGGGTCAGGATTCATAATAAACGTTGCCCTTGGTGTGGTGGAGTTCACCATCACAGCCGGTGGTAAGATCTTTAAAGAGGTTCCCCAGGTTATTGATGAGCTTAAAAAAAGAGGAATCAACATATTCATAGCATCAGGGGATCGAACAGCTTCTTTAGAGCAGCTGGCAAATTTCATCGATATTCCTAAGGAAAATGTATTCCCCACTGCGGATTCCAGGAGGAAAAGAGAGATTATAGAATCTCTCAAAAAGGACTACATGGTAATGATGGTGGGCAACAGTTCCAATGATATTCTGGCTATTGAAGAAGCAGATATTGGAATTTTAACTTTACAACAGGAAGAAATAGTTCCAAAAAAAGTTTTTGATAAAGCTGATTTTGTGGTTTACAATATTAAGGATATTTTAGGGGTTGATTTTTGATTTTCCTCATTATTTTATGTAAAAATTTTTCTACTGTAGACTTTTTTCAGGGAATTTAATAATTATTTTAACTTCTAATTTTCTACTGTAGAATATTTTCAATGTAATCTAAAAGCCTAAAAACAGATTTAAATTATAATTATTTATTATTAATAAATAATAATATAAAAAAATAGTTATATAGTAATTAATTCATAATCCATACTTCCTAATCCTATTTTTTCAGCATAATGTAATTGAAGGTGCCCATTAACCTTTCTCCAAACTCCAGTAAATTTATCAGAGTCTCTTTCATGGTTTTCATGTAGTAAAGATTCCTTAAATCCTTTCTGTTTATTTACAAGGTCGTAAGATGCAGTGTCTAATGCAACTGGATCAGAAGATGCTAGTATTCCAATATCAGGGACAATTGGGGCGTCACTCCATGGGACACAATCACAATCAGGGGTTATCTCTGTGAGGAAATTCATATATCCTACCTTATCCCTCTTATTTTTTACAGCACCATAAGCATATTCCACCATTCTCTCCATGAATAGGGGCATATTCTCCCAATCAAGCTTTATGGCTGAATCGGGACATATTTCAAGACAATTATTGCATCCTATACACATATTATAGTCAATTTGAGATTTTTTATTTTGCAGATACAGGGCATAAACAGGACATTCACCAACGCAAACACCACAAGCATTGCATGAGTCTGTAATAATTGGTTTAGTGATTTCATGCTGTTCAATTTTTCCAGGTACTGCTGCACATCCCATTGCCAGATTTTTAAGGGCTCCTCCAAACCCACTCATGCCATGCCCTTTAAAATGAGACAAAATCAGCATAGAATCTGATTCTTCTATATCAGATGCAATCTTTACTTTTTTAAAGTGTTTTAAATTGATTTCTATTTCTTCCCAATTTTCTCCCTTTATGCCGTCTGCGATGATAAGAGGAGCCTTCACAACAGCATAATCAAAACCATGTTTAATGGCCGTTTGAATGTGTTCTACAGAATTATGTCTACTTCCAAAATAAAGAGTGTTAGTATCAGTTAAAAAAGGTTTACCTTTATTTTCCATGACTTTTTCAATAATAGATCCCACAAATATTGGTTTTATAAAGGAATCATTCCCTTCTTCTCCAAAATGTAGTTTTATTGCGGTTAATCCCTGTCGTTCAATCTTTTTATTAAGGCCTGCTTCGTCAAAGAGCCTTTTTATCCTGTTTATCTTATTTTCATGCTGATTTCGGGACCTTAAATCAGTGAAATAAACTTTACTGGTCATTAAATTGCCCCCTCTTTTTGTAAATCCATTAGTACCCCTTGACTTTTTAACACATTTTGATAATTATTAAGCTCAATGATCACTTTATTAATATCTCTCAGCAGGTTTAAATCCAGATTTCCCTCTCCTAAACTAAGATGCTGATCTTTTTCACCATTATTATCACTTAAATGGTAGTAGCATATATTTTTCATCGCTAAAAATGGTTTTACATCCCCATTGGTGTTGGCATGCCCTATATCTATCGTTGCTTGACATTTACATTTTTCTATGAAATATTGGTGTTCCTGGGCAGTGTTGCAGAAGTAAGCGTATCTATGGGGCATATTTTCTATTGATAGGATTATTCCTCGTTCATTGGCATATTCATTTGCTTGGGTAAGAGTTTCAATGGCATAATACTTGCCCATATCCCTAACCCTATCTTCTAATCGATGGATCAGCCCGGGATGAGTGGTTATGGCTAAAACCCCTATTTCTACCGCTAAATCTATGGTTTCTTTTATTTGCACCAGTGTTTCTTCCCTCATTCCTGGGTTCAAACTGGCAGGATTCATGTCTATGGTAGGTGCATGCAAATATTGATCAATCTCATAGGATTCAAATATTTCGAAAACCTTTGAATCAAAGCTTAAGGCTATTCTGGGCCATGTATGTGGTCCTTCACAGAGTATTTCCATCATATTAAACCCATCTTGAGAAGCTGTTTCCAACCATTCCTCAAAGGATTTCATGAATAGTGATAGGGTAGAAAAACCTATTTTCATTGTTTTATAACTCCTAATGATTTCTATCTAATAGATATAATCTTATTGAAAAATTCATCACATATTTTTATTCTTCAATATTATTAAAATTCGTTATCTTTATATACTAAGACGATATATCAAAATTATTTATATCAAAAAGTGATATATCGAATTTTTATTTAAAATCAAAGGAGATGAAAAATGCAGGAAGAAGATTCAAATCCTCGTGGTGGATTGAATCAGAGTATAGACGATGAAAAAGATCCTCAGCATGATGATAACTTCCAAGAAGAAGTGAAAAACTTAAAAAGACATGATAGGAAGATGCTCAAAGGATTTATGAGGGGTTTTGGAAAAATCATTATCTTATGGCTGATCAGTAAAAAAAGGCAACATGGATATGAAATTATGACTCAAATCCACGAATCCACCCCATTCAGTAGTAAAATGCCCAGCGCCAGTATGATCTACCCAGTATTACATGGTCTTGAAAAAAAAGGCCTGATTATTGGAACATGGGAACACCATGGGAAAAGAAAAGTGAAATATTATGAAATAACTCCTGAAGGAGAGGAGAGCTTAGAACGTATCCGAAAAATTGGCAAACGGCCAAATAACCTTTACAAAGAATTCATGGAAGACATGTTTTCTTTAAAACAGAATTATTCTTAAAAATGTTTTGAGGTAATATAGATATGAAATACGCAATAGAAACCTTTGATCTGACCAAAAAATACGGAGATTTTTTGGCAGTTGACAAGTTAAACCTAACAGTAAAAAATAAAAGTATTTTCGGATTTTTAGGTCCAAATGGAGCTGGAAAAACCACAACAATTAAAATGTTAACCTGTCTAATCCCACCAACATCCGGAACTGCTAAAGTATCCGGTTTTGACATTGTGGAAGGTCCCAACCAAGTTAGACAGAAGATAGGCATGGTACCCCAATTAGTAAGTTTATATGGGGATTTAACAGCACGTGAAAACGCCGAACTATGTGCAGACTACTATGGACTACCAAAAGACCTAAAGGAAGAAAGGATAGACGACCTGATGGAACTGGTAGACATAAAATACGCACAAAACAAATTAGTAAGACAGCTTTCTGGAGGTCAGAAACAGAAAGTATCAGTAGTCGCCAGTCTGGTACATCAACCAGATATATTGTTTTTAGATGAACCGACCATTGGTCTGGATCCCACCACCAAAAGCGTGCTCTGGGATCTAATACAGGAACTAAATGATGATGGCCATACAATAATTCTCTGTTCTCATGACATGTATGAAGTGGATATGCTCTGTGACCATGTTGGAATAATAGATAAAGGCCTATTGGCAGCTTATGATACACCACAGGGGCTTAAAGATACCATACTTGAAGATCAGGATTATGAAACTGCTATGAATATCAGCAAGATCATGCAGGAACTTGAAGAAAACTCTAACGTAGGTGAAGTTTCCTCTTTCCACAAACTTAAAGGAAACATGTTAGAAAATGAAATGGCTAATGCAAGAGAGATAAGTATAAAAATTGACAACATTTGTGATTCAATGATGCAAGAACTGCAAAAAATCCCATTTATATTCGAAATAACTCCCCACCAATCCGGAAGAGTAAGTATGAAGATCAGTAACTCTGCAGATGCAGTTACAGCTGTACTCAACACCATCATAAAAAATGATGGAAATATTTCATCAATATCAACACAAGACCCTTCATTGGAGGATGTTTTTATGAAAGTAACCACCAGACATGAAGTGGAAGGTGAATAAAAAATGGTAGAAAGTAAAAAAATTATGTGGATGCTTAAAAAAGATCTACTGGTCCTTTGGAGGCATAAACCACGTCTATTTTCCATATTCCTTTTCCCCATACTCATGATCGCCCTTTTCGGTTATGGTATGGGTGGTTCAATAGACAACCTACCAGTAGTAGTTGTTAAACAAAGTAACGGACCAGTTACAGATCAGACATTAAGCGCAATTAAAGGCCTGGATCTTTATGATGTGAAGGATATTATGACTGATCCAGACAAGGCGAAAGATATGGTTAAAAATGGGCAAGTAAAAGCCGCAATAATATTACCATCCGATTATGAGGATATTAACAGTTCGCAGTCCAAGGCAGTGACTATTTACGTAGATTCTTCAGATCAAATGGCCACACAAACATTAGTACCCACTACACAGGCCTTGTTTACCCAGATATCCACCAGAATGGGACTGGCCAAAATACAAACCACCGCTGCCCAAACAACATCAAATCCATCAATGATATCAGCAATTAACTATCAAACTATAACCAGCTCTATCAACTTCGAGATAGTCAAACAATACGGTGATATAAAATACATAGACTTCCTAGTACCTGCTATTATAGCTATGACGGTTATGATGGGTGCAATGATGAGTATGGGTGAATCATTAGCCGGAGAAAGAGAAAGAGGAGAACTTGCCAGGCTATTCATGACCCCCACCAGCGTAGCTACGGTGGTAGGTGGAAAAATAATGTCCAGATTGGTTATACAAACCGCCACTGCCCTAGTTCTTATTGGAGCAGCAATTGCACTTTTCGGTATAACCATCAACGGAAACATGATACTCACCATATTCCTGCTAATACTAACAGCTCTATGTTTTGTAGGATTTGGGATTATGGTTTCAGCCAGAGTAAGCACCCAAGAAGATTATGTACAGATGGTGATGCCCTTTACCATGCCCATGATGTTTATATCTGGTGTATTCTATCCGTTAGAAACCATGCCCTGGATATTCCAGAAAATAGCATATATAGCTCCTTTAACATATGCTAACGATGCATTAAGAGGTGTGATGTTAAAAGGATTAACATTAGGAGATATATGGGTTGATGTGGTTGTTCTTCTAGGATTCACTGGATTGTTCTTTATGATGGGTGTTATAAGATTTAACAGAGACATTTAAAGACTATAAATAAAATATTAGGTGATATAAATGATTCGTAAAACAAATATGGCTTTAGTATTGATATTATTAGGCCTTTTAGCCTCATCAATTTCATTGAGCCCTGTTTCAGCAGTTGATTGGCCGATGTTTCATCTAAACTCAGACCATACCGGGTTTCTAACCCAACCCGGAGATTTCGCTCCAACCTTATGGAATTTCAATGCCGGTAAAAGCATTAAATCTTCACCAGCTATCATGGATAAAACCATTTTCTTCGGTTCAGATAACGGAATTATATACGCATTAAATATGGAAGATGGTACTAAAACATGGGAGTATAAAACAGACGGGGCCGTTGTATCTTCTCCCTGCATATTCGGCGATGTAATCTACATAGGATCAGGGGATGGATATATTTATGCCCTTAAAACTTCGAATGGTGAGTTAAAATGGAAATATAAAACAGGGAATGCTGTTGATTCATCTCCTACAGTTGCCAACGGAACTCTGTATATAGGTTCCAATGATAATAATATTTACGCCTTGAACACGGAAAATGGAAATTTAATATGGAATTACAAAACGGGTAAATCAGTTAAATCCTCACCAATTGTATTCAATGGTACATTATATGTTGGATCAGATGATGGAGTAGTTTATGCAGTAGGTGCTAAAAACGGGAGTAAAATTTGGCATTACACAACTGGTGATAAAATACAGTCCTCCCCTGCTTTATTTAACGATACAATATATGTTGGATCGGACGATGGTAAACTTTATGCATTTAATTCTACAGCAGGAACCGTTGCATGGACTTATTCCATGGGAAAATCCGTAAAATCATCTCCAACTATAGATGAGATCAATTTCAATCTCTATGTGGGAGCAGATAATGGTCAGTTTTCCTGCCTGGATACAAGAAACGGAACACATAAATGGTCAATACAGACAGGATCAGCTATTGAATCAACGGCAGCAATTTCGGGCAATCGAACTGTATTTGGATCTAACAATGGAAAATTATATGTTTTGAACAAATACAGCGGAACTGTAGAATGGACCTATGAACCAGGATACTACATTTTCAACGCGCCCCTAATCTCTTCCCCTGCTGTTTATGGTAATATGAGTTATCTGGGAAGTAATGATGGATATTTCTATGCGGTTAATATAGAAAAACAGAGTTCATCCACATCAGTATGGGCATATTATATTGGTGGGATCCTGATAATTATCATAGTGGTCCTAATTGCCCTAAGAATGATCAGAACCCGTAGCAAAAAAGAATGAATCAACTGGGGATAATTTAATTATTATTAAACTCCCCAAATTTTTATTATTTTTAAGCATTAATTAGCCAATTATTATCTTATTAAAAATAATAATAAAATAAAAATTAAGATAATAAAAAAAACTCAATATTTAATTCAGTAAAAAAATATTTTAATTGGACATAATCCAATTATTCCTTACATAATTGTATTTCGATGGCTGAAACGTTGGTATTTGCTCCCTCGTTACTCATTATCTCTTCAGTACAGATATCAATACCGCCGATATCTACGTCGGTTATAAATCTGTTTCTTACAATTTCCGCTACATCTACAGCTCTACTTATAGCTCTTCCTCTGGCTTTTAAAACAACTTCTGGCACTCCCCCATTCATCTGAGTTACCACAGCTAATACATAGTTCATTACCGGCTTGTTTCCAATGTATACAACATTTTCCTCTGACATTCACTAACCTCCCTGAAATACCTTGATAATTTTTAACCTCTATTATTATATAAAGTTTATGTGTGTACAGATTATAGTTCAAACTTTATATACTCCTCTAAAAACAGATGATAATAAAATTTATCGGTCTAAAATAAAAATATCAACAAAATAATCATTAAATCAAAATATTTTACCTAAAAAAAAATAATCAAAATTTCTCTGAATCTAAAGTCTCTTTTATAGTCCTAGCCATTGATACAGCCCCATCAAATCCAAAAGTAATTTCATGAGCATGCATAACATCTATTAAAGGTATTTTCAATTCACGGGACAGTCCAAATTCTCCCATTCCCCCAAAAATTATATCCGGATCTAGATTCTTTGCATAATTAAGAATATCATAATAATCTGGTTCTTTTAGTATTTTTGGATTAATTTTATCCTGTTTAATCAATCTTTCCAAATTTTCCATGGTGTTGTCACCTTCAAAATCCAGACAAACAAGGATAGGATCCATTCCTATATCAGACAGAAAATCTACTAATGCAACGGCCCTTGTAGCCCCTGCTACTATAATCGCCTTTTTATTCTCCAAATATGGTTTTATTTTATTTATTTCCATTTTTGCCCTTATTTCATATTTTTCTAATAAATATTCCTTATTTAATGCATTGCATATAACTTTAAAGAATTTAGAACTTGCCCTAACCCCTAAAGGCAATGTTTCATGAAGAAAGGGGATACCAAATTTTTTCTCCATCAACTCACAGGGCTCGATTGCTGATGCATCACACAGGGATATGTTTAAAGCAGCAGTGGAAGCTCCTCGAATTTCTTCTAGTGTACATCCCCCGGTTAAAACACAGTTAACATCGATTTTAAGTCTTTTAAAATAATTTTTAAGAATTTTAAGATCGAAACCACCCCGATATAAACCAATCAAGTTTACTGAATCCTTTTTCACATCTGGTTCATCCATTAAACCGATTAAAACAGTCAAACATTCTTTATATCCTTCTATTTGCGTTCCTTCAAATCCTCCTGAGTTAATAAATATTATATCAGCTTTTATATCGTTTTTCACTTCTTCTATTACCTGATCTATGTTTTCACCGATAATGCTGCTGGCGCAGGAGCTTAGAACTGCGATTAATCGTGGTGAATATTTTTCATCTGCTTCGATGATTTTTTTTCTGAGTTTTTTTTCAGCCCCAAATACCACATCATTTTGGTCCATCTCTGAGGAGAGAATTTGAACGGGACTCCCACTGCGAAGACTTAATAAATATCTTATATGATAAAAACAGCCAACCGGACCATGAATTAAAGGTAACGCTCCTTTAATACCTAATACTGCTCTGATTACCCCAAAAAGTTTACATGTCCTTAAAGACTCCATAGTAAACACTTGATCTATTTAATTAAGATTTAAAATCAATGAATATCATAATAAATTTGTTAAACAAAAAAAATCTAGTATATAATTCACTAAGTGAACTAACTATCTATTCTATGTCTTTATTTCTTATATTCCGTCTTTATTTCTTCTGAAAGTTACCACCAATCCTTTTATTTTCTCATTTTCATCCATTATGGGTGTAATGGTCCCATCGATTAAATTCTGGGAACTATCATTTGAAATCAGCTTAGCACGTTCTATTGGTACCACAATCCGTTCCAATGATATTTTTTTCACTACAGATTCAGTTCCCACAATCTTAAACACGTCCTCAATATCCATTCCTATGGCGTTAGCCTCAATCCATCCTGTTAAATCCTCTGCAAGCTTATTCATAAATTTAACCTGTTTTAAAGAATCAGTAGCTATTACTGCTTCACTGATACTATTTAATACTGCAGTTAACCATCTTTCATGTTCTCTCAGCCGTTTTTCCATTCTATGTCGGTAAAGAGTTATTTCAATAGTGTTGTGTAATTCTTTTTCTACAAAAGGTTTATTTAATATATCGAAAGGTTCTTTAACTAAAAATCCAGATGGTTCGGTTAATTTAGCCCTTTGAATGGTTTTTTCATCACTATATGCCGTTAAAAATATAACTGGAACACCATAAAGGTTTCTTATTTCTTCAGCCGCCTCTATACCATCCATATCTCCCTTTAAATGAATGTCCATAAGTACTAGATCAATGGAGAGTTCCTCAACTTTCTTAATCGCCTCTTTCCCATTATCAACCAATCCGATTACCTTATAACCGCTTTTTTCCAGGCCTATTTTCATGTTTTCTGCTGTGATCTTTTCATCTTCCACAACCAGAATCTTAACTTTGCTCATTTTCTTAACTCAAGCTTTTATTATGTGATTAATCATCGATATAATTTACTCAAACGGTAAAAGAAGAAGTGGTGGATTTATCTATCCAGCAGAATCTTATTTATAGCATATAAAACCGCTTCTACACTGGCCAAAACAACATCTTCAGCTGCAGACCTTCCAGTAGCTTTATTTCCATCTTTATCCGCCATTATTACGAAGACTTCGGCCAGAGCATCTGGTCCTCCAGTTATGGCCTCTATATTATATTCTAACAGTTCCATATCTGCAGTTTCACTCATAGAACTTTGAATAGCATTAATAGCTGCATCAACTGGACCCACACCTGTTTGGGCTGTGGTACTTACTTTATCATCAATTCTAAGCTTCACCGTAGCAGTGGGCATTACATTATCCCCGGTCATTACTGAGAATCCTTCCAGTTTAACAATCTCATATTCTACTCGGCCCAGCACAGCCTCTGCCATGGCCTTTAAATCGGCGTCGGTAACACATTTTCCTTTGTCACCCAATTTTTTTACTTGTGAAAAAATCTGATTGAACTGATCATCTGTGACATCTATTTCAAATTCATCTAATTTTGACCTTATGGCATTTGCACCAGTATGTTTGCCCAGGACTATTTTCCGGGTGTGTCCCACCATTTCCGGTGTGATGGGTTCATAAGTTTCAGCCTTCTCTAAAACTCCATGTACATGAATTCCTGCTTCATGTGCAAATGCATTTTCTCCCACAATTGCCTTATTAGGGGGCATTTTAACCCCGGTGATCCTTGATACTAGTTCTGATGAATCCACTAATAGGGGCGTCTTTACATTCACATCCACACCGTAATCGATGATGAGGGCCATCACCACCTCTTCCAGTGAAGCGTTGCCTGCCCTCTCTCCCAGTCCATTGATGGTAGCATGAACCTGTTCAGCACCTGCTTCAACCGCGCTTAAGGAATTGGCAACCGCCAGTCCAAAATCATCATGGCAATGCACACTAAGGGGTACTTTAAGGTGTTGTTTAAGTTCTGATATTAAAAAATGCATTGAATTGGGAATCATAACCCCTACAGTATCTGGAACATTTATATAATCTACTTTAGCATCTTCTACTGCATGATATATTTCTTTAAGGAATTCTAATTCTGTTCTGGTCGCGTCTTCTGCGGAAAATTCTGCGATTATACCATGATCCTTGATATAATCCACTGCTTCTACAGCTAGATTTAAAATATCCTCTTTATCCATTTTCAATTTGTATTCCCTGTGTAACGGGGATGTTCCTATAAATGTGTGTATATAGTCTACTTCACAATCAACAGCAGCTTCCAAGTCTTTTTCAAGTGTCCGGGCTAATCCACAAATCTGAGAATTTAAACCTAATTTAAGAATTTCTTTTGCTGCCTTTTTTTCTCCTTCAGAAGCAGCTGGAAATCCTACTTCCATGGTGTCAACACCTAAACTGTCCAGTCTCTTTGCTATCCTGATTTTTTCGTCTACTGTCAGGGCCACTCCGGGAGTCTGTTCACCATCTCTTAAAGTGGTATCAAAAATTCTAACAGATTCTGGTAGTTTCATAGCCCCTTTGACCATCTCTATATACATTAAAATGCACCTAATTAAATTTGAATATTTACTACTATTTGTTAATTATTATTGGTATATGTGAGGACTGTATTAAGTACCTATACACAAACTGAGCAAATCACGCAGCCCTGTTGATATTCCTAAGATAAATATAGCTAATTTTAACATGTTTTTAATGGTTTTATCCTCTATATACTTATCAATAACATAAAGTGCCAGTAGAATTATGACTATTTTTAGTGGGAACATCACTAGAGCAGTCCCTGCCAATCCTATCAATGCATTTGGAAGTACGTGTTGTTCCATATAAGGATAATAATCGATAGCTACAAAAGTTGCACTAGCATCGAATATCTGAGCGATTATAACGCTTAAATTGAATTTATCCCTGAGTAAATTCCATTTAGTCCTTAGAATAACAAATATTGCTGATATAATTGCCCAAGCACCAATAACTTGAAGTAAGGCTATCAGGTTTATATGGGGTATTTTCAATAAATTGGGAATGCAAATTATCACTCCCACAATGAGAATGAAATATCTATAATCAAAATTAGTTTTTCTTTCAACGTAAATAGATGCTAAAAGAGTTATAATAGTCATGAATCCCGTTATAAAGTAAATACCAGGGGTTATTAGGAAATAGGAAAGAGGATAAATTCCATTATCCACCAGTGCTCGAGTGCTGGATCCGAAGAATATGAAAGGTATCACTGGAAAAATAAGATCCTTCGGATCCTTTTTTATGAACCTGAACATCTTAATAATTAAAATTACGATTATACCTAGAACTATACCAAAAACAATGGTGTTAAATATGTTATATCCTGGTCCAAAATAAATTAGATACGTTGTGATGAATTGAGACACTTGATCAATAATCTGGGACTCCAACAACATGGATCACAATTAAAAGTTTTTATAATTTAAACGTATCCCCCTTTTTAAGAGATCCCACGATGCTATGTAAATAAGGTTTGAATAAAAAAAAATTTCTAAGATATTTCTGATTCTCTTATAAACGATTTATTATCTTCTTTTTTATAACTTCCTTAACTATCAGTGGAATAGGTGTTCTATCCCCATAAACCTTAGTTTTTCCAGAAAGAATACCCTTTATAACGCTGTCTGTTGTAAAATCAGCTTCAATTTCAGTTACACAACTACCGATAGCATCTAAAAAGTGTGCGTCGCTAGAACCAATTTGTGGAATTCCTTTCTTAAGAGCTAACTTTTTCGCCTGCCAGTTGGATAAACCAAAAATATATCGGGAATTAAGAGTCTCTATGGCATCGATATCCAGATCTTTTACATAATCACATAGACCTTCCCGGTAACGTACGAAGGGGTGTGGAATAACTGCTATTCCCCCCTGCGATCTGATTTCCTCTATGGTCTGTTCCGGAGACATGCCCTTCTTCAATTCTTCATTAATACCCAGGGCAACAATATGTCCTTTACTGCTGGTAACTTCCATAGCTGGTATGACCAGGAAGTCATCAATACCTTTTACTTCCTTCATAGCTACCTCAGAGCCTTTAAAACTGTTATGATCAGCTATGGCTATAGCATCTAAACCTATCTTTTTTGATCTTTTAATGATCTCAGCAGGAGAGGGCGTAGCATCTCCTGAATATTTACTATGAATATGGGGGTCTATTATCATTTAATCAACTTTTTAGGAACTATTAATAGTATAATCACTTATTCCACTTTTTAAAATCAATTTTATGATTAGGACAGATCTCTTTACCTTATTCTAATATTATCTTTTAAATATTTAGTGGCCTTAATAAGTCCAGATGGGCCGGCCATCATCACATCCCCAGCAGGTACAGCATCATGAACCTGAAAACTGGTTTTTTTAAGAATTCTACGCTGAGGACCGGTAGCAACCAAACATTCAAATTCTTCGATTGGTTCTGCAATCCAGGCTCCATGCCCCCTATCCTCATGGATCTGCTCATGGGTTAATGTACCTTTCACCAAGCCATCCACATAATCTGTAATCTTTTCTGGAGTTAATAGTCCAGTATGATGCTCAAAAACCCCGCAAATTTTCCCATCCCTAATGGATGCAGCTAAGGTATGGCCATTTCCTACATCTAAAGCTACATAATTATTTAATTCTTTTACATATTCGTCGCATGTGGCTCCGCAGATTGCGGCAAATTTAGAGTCCATCATAACTACATCATATCCTTTAAGAGTTCTTAACACCCCATTCATTCTGGTGAAATAATCCGGAACCTCATTATAATATGAAAATTCTTCATGTGGGACTGGAACTTCCAATTTTTCCCTTATTTTGGTGAATCGAAAATTTCTATCACCCACACCCTCCATGTAGCCATGATCCTGAACTGCTATTGCTATATAATCAAATTCCAAATCCTGATGAAAAATAGAAAAAGCCTGTCTAAAAGCTTCCAGATCAACATCTTTAAGTTCAATTTCAGCTATTTCAGGATGTTTTTCCCTAGCAGGGATTATTTCTATTCCTAATGATTTAACCCTATTTATATCATCCCTTACTGTTCTGGCGGAGTTTTCCGTCATCAGAACCCTATATCCTTTTTTTAAATGGTTTTTTATGGCCTGGTTAATGGAACCTCCGCCCATGGTTTCGCCGCTTAAAAATAGATCATTTCTATGCTTTCGTATTTGACTAGCGAATATGCGGGTTGGTGATGGTAAAACCATTTTTACAGAGTTTTCAATGGGCTGTTCTGAATCATAAAGCATGATGTCCTGGGTTCCGGAACCGATGTCAATATTTAAAATCTTCATATATATCTATTGGTTTTAATAGCCTATTAAGCTAGAATATTATTCTGTTTTGTGTTAAATAAAAAGAAAATAAAATAAGAATCTGAATTAGGTTAAAACTGCAAATAAAATGTATAATACTCTTACTAACTTTTTCAATGATTATACTGATGATTTAACAACGAAATATCCGGAACCTAATGCACCAAAGTGTTGAGAGCTGTATTTTTGATAATTCCAGGTTTGCCATCCGTTACCAATATTAATCTCAACCCATCTGTGTAAGTAATATAAGCCACTGGAATTGGAACAACCTATGATCCGAACGGCTATACTTGCTGCAGATAATTTATTATACAACCAGTAACTGTCAGCCCAACAATCACCATATCCCACTTGTTCCATTACATTTGGATCGGATTGTCCTTGTATATCTGCAAATTTAGCCTCAGCATAACCAATAGCGTCCACTATAGATTGAGCTGTTCCATCAGTAATTATGTTTACAGTGCTCAATGATTTTACTGTTACAGTGTTGGGTATTCGTGAATTGGTACCGTAGAATACCATGATCTTGGAGAAAGAGTAAACCAGATTCTGAAAATTCATAGTCCCCAGAGAAGTACTTATACTAGCAGGAGCCGTTCCTGTAGAGTTAATGGTATTTTTAATTTGTTGAGCCAATGATATTATCTCTGATTTAGTCAATGAGCCCGAAGTAACTGTTTCATCCTGGTTAGAAGGACTAGTAACATTCTTAAGTGTTACTGACCCTGTTGATCCAGCGTTTATCTGTAAAAGACTGTCTGTTAACAGTTGTAAGAACTGAGACATGGTAAATTGAGTATTAGAGATGGTTACAAAATTAGGTAACCTATTGTTAGTTTCTTGAAAAATTTTAACATTAGACGCAGCAGAGATGATCTGACTTATGGTAAAACTTGTAGATGTTCCAGTTTGATTTGAAGTTCCTGAAGTTCCAGTTTGAGTACTAGACCCACTATTATTGCCTGTATTATTCACTTCCATGTAGGGTAAGAAATCGTTTATGGCTATTTTGTTTCCTGAGATGGTTACGTAGCTGGGTAATCGGTTGTTTGTTGCTTTGAATGCGTTAATTCGAGTAACAGCGTCTTGTATTTGTGCATTTGTGTATGTAACTCCATTTATCACAGTACCAGTAGTTCCAGTAGTACCTGATGTCCCGGTAGTACCTGATGTCCCGGTAGTACCTGATGTCCCGGTAGTACCTGATGTCCCGGTAGTACCTGATGTTCCAGTTGTCCCTGTATTTCCGGTTCCTTCATTATTATTACTGTTGGTTGCTTCCATATATGGTAAGAAATCGTTTATAGATATTTTTTGTCCTGAAATGGTCACGTAGTTTGGTAGTCTGTTATTTGTTTCTTGGAAGGCATTAACACGATTGGTAGCATCTTGAATCTGAGCTGCCGTATATGTATATCCATTTATTGTGGTTTGGCTGGTATCAGCTGCAAAAGAGAAACCGGACACCGCTATAAAAGAAATCAATAATGAACCTAATATGAATAATAAATTACGTTTAATTTTACCGCCTCCGTAATTGAAAATAACTCGATAATAATAATTATATTTTAAAAATATTCACTTGCGCATGACATATAAAGGTTTTGATTTTTTTCTCAAAAATAAACACTTATACTTCTCTTTTTACCATTTAAGACTCTTTATGAGCTTTAATAATTATATTATTTTGGATAACCCTTCTCCATTAATTTTTTTAGTAATTGATGCTGTGTTAAACCTTGCTTAAAAAAAATAACCAATTCAAACAACTAAATAGTTACATTACTATCCTTTTGAGACTGAAAAAAATAGGAATAAATGTTCAATCTAATAGAATTAGATTAATATATGTTTAATATGATTTTTAGGTTTTATTTATTAAAATAAATTTAATTAGGGCAATTATTATGATTATTACGCTTTTATTCATATTCTCTTTAATTTAAATTAATAATTCATATAGTCTACCATCTTAATGTACATTTATGTACAACAAAGTTTAAATATCTACAATCATAGTATTATAATTAAGTCGAAATTATCAAAGGAAAAAAATTAAAAAAAACACAAAGAGTGATTTCATGTACAAAATTACATTAAACGAGAAAGATACTCCCAAAAAATGGTATAACATAGCCGCAGATTTACCTGTTGAATTCCCCGAATACTCCCAAACCGATGAGGGAAAACAACTGGAAAATTTACCCAAAATATTCTCCAAAGGAGTTTTAGGTCAGGAATTATCAACAGACCGCTGGATCGAAATTCCTAAATTGGTGAGAAATGTCTATAAACAGATTGGAAGACCCAGCCCATTATTCAGAGCAAAAGGTCTAGAGGCCCATCTGGACACACCAGCCAAAATATTCTATAAAAGGGAAGACATGTCACCCACAGGCAGTCATAAATTAAACACGGCAATAGCACAGGCATATTATGCAAAAGAAGACGGAGCAGAAAGATTAACAACAGAAACAGGTGCCGGGCAGTGGGGAACCGCACTATCGCTAGCCTGCAGCCTATTAGACATGGATTGTACCGTTTACATGGTAAAAATATCTTTCAAACAAAAACCATACAGAAAAACCATCATGCACCTCTATAACGGTGAAATACTTCCATCACCAAGCGACCGCACTGAATTCGGTAAAAAAATACTTAAAGAAGATCCACAACATCCCGGTTCTTTGGGAATAGCCATTTCAGAAGCAATAGAAGACGCATTAAGTGATGAAAAGGTTTATTATTCACTGGGAAGTGTGTTAAACCATGTGATGTTACATCAAACCATCATAGGACAAGAAATCCAGATGCAAATGAATAAAATAGATGCAACACCAGATGTCATGATTGGCTGTGTAGGAGGAGGAAGTAATTTTGCCGGATCAACTTTCCCCTTCATAAAGGATAAATTAAGCGGCGACCTAGACTGTGAATTTATCGCAGTAGAACCTTCAAGCTGCCCTACACTAACTAAGGGAGAATATAAATACGACTTTGGTGATACGGCCGGTTTAACTCCGTTAATTAAGATGTACACCCTGGGACATGACTTCATACCACCGTCAGTACATGCAGGAGGATTAAGATACCATGGAATGTCACCATTAGTGGCTCTCCTTACACATGAGAAAATCATAGAACCACGCAGCGTATCTCAAACCTCTGTATTCGAAAGCAACAAACTCTTTGCCCAGACAGAAGGCGTTGTACCTGCACCAGAAACAGGACACGCAGTTAAAGTGGGAATAGATGAAGCTATTAAATGTCGAAAGACCGGAGAGGAAAAGAACATTGTTATAAACTTCTCAGGTCACGGTTTGCTTGATCTGCAAGGATACGACGATTTTTTAGAAGGAAAAATAAAGGATTAATCCTTTAAATCCTTAATTTTTTTTAAATCCATTAAAATCAGTTTTTTAGACTATTGAATATTAAAAATCTAATTATTTAAGATATTATTTTAAAACCACCTTGAGTAATACTTTTTAAGAAAATAATAATTTACTTAAATAATACAAATTCCCTCAGAAATAATTCATTTTGTCAAAAAAAGGTTTGTACTCACTTTAAAAATTGGGCATACCTATAAATATGATGTAATCTAAAATTACTGTCAACTATATATTAGTTTTTTTACCCCTAATATTAGTTCAAAATAACTTATAAAAAGAAAATAACCCAAAAAACAACTATAAATAGAAAAAATAGAAGGTGATTTATTATGAGGCGGAATATAGCCTTACTATTAATTGGAGTAATAGTATTGGCCGGAGCGGCAGGGGTTTTAGCCATGACCAACATGACCAAAACCAATAAAACCCTGAATGCAACCTCTACGGTTAATAATACAGCTCAAAACAATGCAAACACATCTGCTGATACAGATGATAAGCAGATTTCAAGTTCAAGCAATGACGATAATGATGACGATAATGGAGGAAATAGTGGAGATACTGTCTGTCCACAATGCGGTGGAGAAAGACGAATACTGAATTCAACAGGAAGTTGGATTACTTGCCCAACATGTGGTGGAACAGGACACGTATGATTAAATTGGTGTTAATATGATTAAAAAGAAAATTTTACCGTTGCTAATGGCCCTGCTTATGTTTATAAGTATGGGGGCCGCATCAGCAGCAAATTCAACATTCACAACATCTTCAATTGCAGATTCTGCAGGAGATGTTAAAACATCCGTAGAAACAAACAAAGCACTACCTACAACTGTTACAGTGGATAATCAGCAAATTACTCAACCCCAGTTCTTGTATTTATTAGCCCAAGGGATACAAAACATTGATACAAGCAGCTCAAATCCGGCTGATGTGACTTTAAAAAGCGTAAGTACTTCCACTAACCCAACCGAATCAGTTAATAGTGGTAGTTTAACAAAAACACAGTATATATCCATTGCGAATAAGTTAACAACTTATATAAATGCTTATGATAGGTTACCAAACTATGCAACAACTACATTGGGGACAATGCGCTATGAAAATTTAGTTTATACTTTTTCAAAAGTATTGTCATTCTATGATACTTATAATAGATTGCCAAATACGGTTTCAGTGGCATCATGGAGCTCAATAGCTACCTCAGATCCCGACCCGGATCCCGACCCAGATCCTGAACCTACAACTACGGTTACCATGTCTCAGGTGGGTTCTGCTGCGAGCACAGTTAACAGTTATTATGTAAGTAATAAAGTGTTACCATCTTCGGTTACTGTAGGCACTCAAACAGTTTCTATGTCTTCGTTGTTGAATCTTTTAAGCAAAGCTACAGTTCAGGCTAATAGCGGTTCCACATCAACTATTACTGTAGAAAATGTACAAGCTGCAACCAACCCTTCCGGTTCAATTACCAGTGGTAAAATATTGAAATCAGAATTCGTGTCCATAGCACAGAATATTATTTCTTATATTTCAGCTAATGGTAAAGCGCCGAATTATATGAGCACTTCTTTAGGAGATATGAGCTTTGACAACACCGTATTATTGTACAGTAAAATCATGAACTACTATAAAACCAGTAATAGATTACCCAATTACGTTTCAATGACTGCATCAACAACTAATCCAGATCCTAACCCTGATCCAACTCCTTCTACTGTGACAATGAGTCAGGTAAATACTGCTGCAGGTACAGTGAAGAGTTACTATGAAACCAATAAAAAACTACCCAACTACGTAACCATAGGTACTCAGCAAGTAACCATGGCATTATTTTTAAAACTCTTAACCACAGCAACCATTCAGGCAAATAGTGGATCAAACGCAGCGATTAATTTAGAAACTATCAATGCAGCTTCCAATCCTTATGGACAGATCACAACAGGCAGCATACTGAAAACAGAGTTTTTAACAGTAGCTCAGAACATATTAACGTATATAGGAGATAATACTAAAGCACCGAATTATGTAACAACCTCCTTAGGAGATATGAGTTTCGATAATGCGGTATATATGTACAGTAAAATTATGAACTACTACAAAACAAACGCTAGACTGCCCAATACGGTTTCAATGACTTCATCATCATCAGGAAATATAATTTTCACACCAGGTTCATATACATTTACTGATACAAGCAATACCAAAACAACAAAATTAGGCGAAAACTCATTAGGATACGTGCAAAAAATTGGCCCATTCGGTACAGGAACTGATAAAATAGCATTGATAATTGGAGTTCACTCCCAAGAAACACCAGTTCATGTAGCTATGATGAACGCATTAAAAACGCTAGCATCAAGTTTAAACAACGTACAAATTTGGGTATTTGAGGTTTATACCAACGAAATAGATAGTTACACCAAAAGCAGATCAGATGGACAAACTCTGGCCAATACATATGTAGTCCCGAATATAGACACATCTTATAAACTAGCAATCGATGTCCATGGAAACAGAGGTCTATATGATGTCTATGATTTCATATTCGCCCCTAGTAAAGGAACATCATCTGTAAATTATGCTAACCAGATAATTAGTCAGACTAATTATTTAAAATATTACTATGTTGCTGATGGTACCAGCCCCGCATATGTAACCATACCTATTGCCAACAAAGGAATACCCTCAGTAGTATTTGAACTGAACATGATGGTAAACAACTATCGTGTTGTATTCTACAACAAATGCTTGCAGGTAGTTCAGGGTTTAAACAACATATTTGCATAACTAGAAATTGAAATCAATCAGCCCTTATTTTTATGGCTGAATCTTAACTTTTTTTTTATTCAAAATAATTTTCAATAATTTCACTTTTTCAATATTTTAATCTTAATTTACCTAACCAAGAAAATTTATTTATATTAATTATCAACAACATTTAATTGTAACACTAATTAGCTATAATTTGGAGGATAATAAGAATGTATAAGATTGGGGAAGCTTTAATAGGAAGTGGAAATGAATTAGCTCACATTGATTTGATAATCGGAGATAAAGATGGTCCGGTTGGTGCTGCCTTCGTGGAAAATATGACCAACCTATCTATAGGACACACTCCATTATTAGCTGTGATAAGACCTAATTTACTGACCAAACCAGCCACTTTGATCATACCTAAGGTTACCGTGAGTTGTCTTAACGATGCAGATAAAATATTCGGCCCTGCACAGACTGCTGTAGGTCGTGCGGTAGCTGATGCTGTAGCTGAGGGTATCATTGATGAGAAAGATGCTGAAGATCTGGTAATTCTGGTTAATGTATTCATTCACCCGGAAGCTAAGGACTTCCGGAAGATATATCAGTACAACTACGGAGCGACTAAGTTGGCATTGAAAAGGGCTATGGATACTTATCCCTCTACTGGAAAAGTTCTATCAGAAAAAGACCGCGGAACTCACCCAATTATGGGCTTTAAAGTGGTAAGATTATATGATCCACCATATCTACAGGTGGCTTTAGACCTAGATAACATTGAAGATATGGAGCGTATTATAGACAGCTTACCTAACCGGGAAAGAATATTAATCGAAGCAGGTACGCCTTTAGTTAAAAAATTCGGTGTGGGAATAATCAGCAAAATCAGGGAGCTTAGAAAAGACGCTTTCATCATAGCGGATTTAAAAACCCTGGATGTGGGAAGAATTGAAGTTAAAATAGCTGCAGATGAAACAGCTGATGCGGTTGCCATATCTGGATTGGGAACCCTGGAGTCCATACAGAAAGCAGTTCAAGAAGCATCTAAACAGGGCATCTACTCCATACTGGATATGATGAATGTGGATGACTTCGTTGAAAAACTTAAAAAGTTAGAATACAAACCCGACATCCTGTTACTCCACCGAAATGTGGATTTAGAGACTTATAAAGCTGAAAAGGGTGAAAAACTTGAGGATGTTACTGAATGGGGTAATATCAATAAAATCAAGACCATACTCGGAGATGATAAGTTAGTAGCTGTTGCGGGTGGTATCACTCCGGATAAAGTTGACCAGGCACTGGCCAGTGGTGCTAATATCATAGTAGTGGGACGTTACATCATCGGATCCAGAGATGTTAGAAGAGCTGCAGATGATTTCCTGAAATATTTACCTCAGGATCCGGATACCATGCGGCTGGCTCTGGAAGAAGATGAACAGTTAGAATTGAAAGATGATGAAAAATAAGAATAACATAAAAAAATGAGTTTCCATACTCTTATTTTTCATATTCTATTTTATTTTTAATTATCTGGGATCATTCGATAATTTTATTATTTCTTAAATCCAATTTCTATTATTAGCTTAAAAAAATTAGAACCCGGGGGAATATTTTATGATTTTAGGAATATGTGGTAGTCCTAGAAAACAAGCAACTGATTTTGTTCTAAATGAAGCATTGAATATGCTTGAAGAGAGGGGTTTGGAAACTGAATTTTTTGGAGTAAGAGGTAAAAATATAGCACCTTGCAGGCATTGTGATTACTGTATGCGGGAAGGTGAATGTATTCTTAAAGATGATATGTATGAAGTTTATCCTTTACTGACCTCTGCTGACGGTATTATAATGGCCACCCCCATATATAACGGAGGTTTAAGCGCTCAGTTAAAGTCCATAATGGACCGATCAAGAGCTTTAGGCGCGGTAGATTATGATTTTCTACGTTACAAAGTGGGTATGGCCATCGCCGTAGGAGGAGATAGGGCAGGAGGCCAGGAACTTGCCATACAACAAATATTCACCTTCTATATCCTAACCGGAGCTATCCCCGTGGGTGGGGGGGCTTTTGGAGCTAATTTAGGGGCTAATTTTTGGTCTCAGGATACTCTTGATGGGGTGAAAAAGGACGAAGAAGGGTTTAAAAGTCTAAGAAAAACTGTTAAAAGATTCGCTAAATTCCTGGAAAACTTCCAAATAAAAGAAGAATAAAAATTGATGTTGATTAATTAGATCAAAAAAATATTTGATTATAAGTTATAACTTAGAAGTTAGAATTTATAACTTTTAATCATCTGTAGTTAAATGAATCTTCAAATTTGATAAAAACCTGTTAACATAAGTTTTAAAATTTATTATAATTCTTAGAAGTTATAAGTTATAAGGAGTTCATTATGATAATCGAAGTAGATCGCGACAAATGTACTGGCTGCGGAGAATGTAAAGATGTCTGTCCTAAAGGTCCCCGGATCTGGAAGATCAATGGAAAAGCAGAAGCTAATAACCTTCGTTATTGTCATGTGTGTATCCTTTGTGCGTCTAAATGTCCCGTTGGAGCTATAAAAGTAATAAGAGATGAAATAAATGGAGAGAAAAAAGAATTTAGAGCGTAAAACAAGTGAAACAAATATTAAATTATCAATTAACCTGGACGGAGAGGGCATATCCCAAATATGTACTGGGATTGAATTCTTCGACCATATGCTGGAAGCATTCGCTAAACACGGGCTTTTTAACCTGGAAGTTAAAGCAGAAGGAGATATTGAAGTAGATGACCATCACACAGTGGAAGATGTGGGAATACTCTTAGGCGAAGCAATAAACGAGGCTTTAGGTGATAAAAAGGGAATTAAGAGAATGGCACATGCACTGGTCCCCATGGATGAATCACTGGCCATGGTAGCCATCGATATATCCGGAAGAAGTTACACCGTATTAAATCTCCCATTCAAGAAGAGCAAAGTGGGACAGTTGAGCACTGAAAATGTGGGGCATTTCCTAGAATCATTAGCTAGAACTGGTAAAATAAATCTCCATGCCCGATGTGAAGGGGAAAACGACCACCACCAAATAGAAGCATTGTTTAAAGCACTGGCCCGTGCCTTACATGAAGCCACCAGGATCACCCATCAGTCGATTCCCAGCACCAAAGGTGTCATTTAGTTGGATAAAATGCCAGATAAAACTAAAACCCCCTCAATTCCTTTAATTCCTAAAAATAGGCTTGAAACACTGGCAGATGGCATATTCGCCATTGCCATGACATTATTGGTGTTAAGCATTGAGGTTCCCACTCTTCCCAGTGATGCTACGGCCCTAATGATTAGTGAATATGTTTTTAATACATTAATACCCCAAATATCTATCTATGTACTTAGTTTTGCTTTATTAGCTGTTTTCTGGATGAATCATCATATATTTTTTGTTATTAAAAGAACCAACACCACACTCCTTTGGATTAATATCTTCTGGTTAATGTCCATAGCTATATTTCCCTTTTCAACTTCTATGATGGGAAAATATGGTGTATTTCAACTTTCACAAATCATTTTCGATATTAATATGTTGATTATAGGAATTTTATCCTATGTCAACTGGATTTACGCTGCCAAAAAGGGATTGATCATAGAAAACATCATCCCCTATGCAGATAAAATCAAATTAAGTTTCCTATTTTTACCAGTACTATCTATAATAGCTATATTAATTTCTTTCATAATCCCATATGGTAGTATATTCGTGTTTATACTGATACCTACCCTATTTACTTTGTATACTGTGTCCAAAAGGCATAAGCATTAAATTATTATTATCTTAAAAGGTGAAAAAATGAAGATACTGATAGCCTGCTATTCCTACAGCGGAAACACCCTTAAAGTTGCTCAAAAACTTAAAAATGATCTAAAAGCAGATTTAACAGAGATTAAAACTATTAAGGATAGATGGTATCTTCTTAAAGTCTGGGATTCCTTAAGAGGTAATCAAGTGCCCATAAAACAATGCACTTCAGATCTGAGAAATTATGATACGCTGATTGTTTGCTGTCCAGTATGGGCTGGTAGAACACCCGCCGCAGTCAATGAATATTTATCACTTTTAAAAAATGCTAAGGATAATAATTTCGCTGTTTTAGTCACTGCAGGAAGTGATAAAAACCAGAAAGCAACCATATACATCCGAGAATACCTATCAGAGCAAGGAATGAAATTCATGGGGCAGATTCTAATCCTTGCAGAAGATGTTCAGAAGGATGATTTCAGTGATAAACTGGATATATTCATAAAAAGATTTCAAAAAGAGCAAGAAGATTAATATTCATTTAAAAAAAATAAAAGAGTAGCAGTCTTAAAGACTGCATAAAAAAGTTTTTTTATTCTGGTTTTAACATTAACTCGGTTTTGGATAGAGTCTGGCCCTGTCCACCGTGTGGTTTACGTAGTACGGTGTCGTTGGCTTTTTCTATTTCACGAGCTTCCACTGCTAGTTTAGCTGCTGCGGATATCATTTCGTGTGCGGATGCTACTATAGGTATGTATTTTTCCATTTCTTTGGTCATGAAACATCCTTTTAAGTCTACATCTGCTACTTTCATGGCTATTTCATATGCAGCCATTGCTTTTGCTTTGGCATATGGGTTTTTGAAATCTCCAGCTTCAACAGCCTTAGCGGTGGAAATTACCACTTTAGGCAGTTCTATGGATCCAGATTCGGCCTGGGCTATTGCTGCGTCCAGGGTTTCCTGTACCACCCGGTAAGCTCCGGTTGCTGCCAGTACTTTTATTACGTCAGAGTTAAAGGAAGCCATCTCAGTTGGATCGAGGAATTCTCTTCGAGCTCCAATCATGGGGTCGCCCTGTACTATGATGTAACCTAAGCCTTGTTCATCCATTTCATCTTTTTTACCCATACCTGGAGCGTCACCTACTATAATAGCGGGCACGTCCATTTCAGAAAGTAATTCTCGTGCTCTTGCTGGGCCTGGTGCGCCAGGGTTGGGACTGATAAATACAACGAAATCAGGGTCGAAGTCCATTATTTTTGGAACTGCATCTTCTATCTGTTCTGGGTTCATTTTTGCTCCAGAATTCACTCCCCTAACGTCAATGTTAGGTCTGTCGGCCCTCTCATCCAGTACTAAGTCAATTACAGGAGAGGTACCTAAATTTCCACATTTAATAACTCCTATTTTTACTACCATTTTATCACCGATTTTGCTATCTGGATAATCAAATAAGTATTTTTTGATTTAATTTTTTAAAATTATATTTATATAGTATAGTTTGTTTGGGAGTTGTTATAGTTAATATTGTAAAAATGAGTCGAATCTGAAATGTGACATTATGTATTTTATCAAAAATATCAGGAACATGAATTTTGTAAGTGACTTTTTATTATTTTAAAAAATAACAGATTACATGAAATTTTACATTTGACTTTTGTGATTAATTTTAAAAATTTATATTTTTATTGGATTATTTTCAAAAAAATATATCATTTTATGATATTATTTCAACTGAGTAATACTTTAATATTCAATTGAGACCATCATTTCAAGTGTAAAAAATAAATTTTTCAAACTCAAATAAACAACATTTAATAGCTTCAGAAAAGTTTATTATTTATCAATTATTGTTTTACCGGAAATATTCGCTTTATGGTAGATTTTAAAGTATATTAAGAGGGATATTATTCCTAACACGTAAAAGAACCATACCATACTATCTGTTGGGCCTGTTTCAACCCATATCATGGTATGCGCAAGCATAATAGCGTATATAGCAGTGTATGCTCCCCCAGCAAGTCGCTGCACACCATGCATAAGACTGAGTAATAAGCCTATGATGAACATCTGAACCGCCAGCCCCCAAGCTCCGAAGTCTAAAATCATAGGCCCGAATATGGTGGATGTAATGCTGGTAGTAGGTCCGCTACCGATTTGGTAACCTAAAACAACCTGCCCCACCGTCACTCGTGGATGTCCACCGGTAAGTGCCTGGTAAAAGAGTTCACCACCGGTAAACCCCGGCATGTGTGCTATTTTATCTAAGACCATCATGGTGAATCCTGCCCGATAATAAACCAATTCTAATGGATTTAAAACCCAGGTCTGCCATTGAATGGATTTAACCGCCACATATCCGAGTATAATTCCTATTATAGCGGTTAATACGATGAAAATGAGTAAATATTTAGTTTTAAGGTGCATGGTATAGTAAGTGGTGATTAATACACTTAATATGATGGCTATGGTGGTTGTTCTGTATCCGTTAATGGTAAAAAGAGCCAATCCAATAATAAAAATAATATAATACCATTTACGCGGATACTTCGCCAGTAACAGATTTATTGCAGGTAGGAAGATGATGTACGCTATCCTCCAAAGATCCGTGGTGGCTTTGAATTTAAGATATCCACTTAAAAGGGGTATTCCGCCTAAAAAATATAGATTAATCCCCTGTAACAGGATAGCAATAATAACTATGATGAGAAGGACCTTTTCATTTAAAAAAAAATCAATTATCCTATACCAGGATGGTTTTTTTACTTCTCCAATCTCTTTTAATTGTTTAGACTTGTTAATATGTTTGATTAATCTTGGAAATAGCACTCCACATATGAAGATAGATGTGCCCATGATTATGTATAGATAGGTGATGCTGTCTGCCCATTGTAAATTACGGATATGGTAATAATAGCCCATAGCAGCCAAGGCCACGTAGATGACAATAACTGCCACTACAATGTAAGGGGAGAAAAAATCCACACTGTTGATTTTCTGCTTGATCTGTTCGGTGAATGTCAATTTATAGTCCTCTATTTATTTATAGTTCTCCGGCGCTTATAGTAAAATTAGATGCAAATGTAGGATATGCTGCCGTATGAGTGTGTATATAACTTGCTATGGTGTTTTTTAACATCATACCATCCTTTTTATTTTCTATACCACGTCCTCTTAATATTTCGAATGCAAATTGAGGTTTTGGATGGGTTAAATTGATTTTAGAATAATGGAATTCATGTCCTTTTATGATATCTCCCTTATTTGCTATCATACTATCCTGGGCGGCCTGTGATATTACATAACTTAAAGCCTGGGGTTTTTTAGTCATGAAAGATTCATAGGCAAAGACATCACACATCTGATGATGGTTTATGCTGCGTGATAGGTACATCAATCCCCCGCATTCGGCGTAGATGGGTCTTCCTTCCTGGTGGAATTTTTTTATGGAATCTCTCATGCTCTGGTTAGATTCTAATTGGGCTGCAAATATCTCAGGATAACCCCCTCCGATATAGATACCATCTACATCGGGGACTTTGTCATGATGTAATGGACTGAAATAAACCAATTCTGCCTGGTTTCCTTCTAAGGCATCTAAGTTATCACGGTAGTAAAAGGTGAATATTTCATCCATGGCCACGCCGATTTTCACCTTTTTACGATTTACTGCTTCCCATAGATTTTCCCGTCCATTTGGTAGTTTTTTTGATTCCTTCATAAGGTTTATCAGTACATCCAGGTCGATGTTCTCCTTGATCATTACCCCCCATTTATGGATGGACTCAATAATATTTTCCCGTTCCACCGCAGGGACCAATCCCAAATGCCTGTCCTCCACCCTAATTGCATCTGAACGGGGTATTCCACCTATAACATCTGTTTTTGTCAGTTTTTCCACTGCTTCCTTGGTTTTAAGATAATGTTTACGGTTTTTCACCTGGTTTAATATCACTCCCTGAATATTAACCTCCGGATCCAGTGATTTGAAACCTAATACCACGGCTGCTGCGCTTTTAACCAGACTGCGAGCGTTTAATATGAGTACAATAGGAGCTTCTAATGCTTTTGCTATGGAAGCTGTATTTCCCACATCCCCTGTGGGACTGATGCCCTCATAAAGTCCCCTTACACCCTCTATTAATCCAAAATCTGCTTTTGATATCTTCATTCCTCTTTCAAATCCTTCGCGTATTTGTGAATCTCCCATGAAAAATGAATCTAGATTTCTTGAATAATTACCTGTGGCTAGGGTATGGTAGGTGGGATCGATGTAATCTGGACCTACTTTAAAGGGTTGAACTATGTATTCATCAGATAATGCATGCATTATACCGGTAGAAATAGTGGTTTTTCCCACTGCGCTTCCTGTTCCTGCAAGGACCAATCTCATATTATAATAATAGGGATGATTTTATTTAAAATAGATTTCCCTTATAAAAAGAATAGATTAAATTAGGTGTAAGTACATAGAAATCATGGAGAATAATGACTAATTTAAGCAGTAAATTGGAAATACTGGGTGAAAGTGCCAAATATGACCGGTGCAACTACATAAACACCAATGTAGAAAACTTCTTAACTAAGAGCATCCCAGGAATATACCATGCCACCACTTCCAATGGTTGTACTGTGCCTTTATTCAAGGTTTTAATGACCAATAAATGTTCTAATGACTGTGCCTACTGTATCAATCATAATAAACATCATTTTAACCGTGCTGAATTTTCTCCGGAGGATATAACTCAAATATTTCTTGATTATTATCTAAATAAGTATGTGGATGGTTTATTTTTAAGTTCAGGTATTTATAAAGATGCAGAATATTCCATGGAGAATATGGTAGAAGTAGCCCGGAAATTACGGGCTGAACATGAATATACGGGGTATATTCATCTTAAAATTCTTCCTGGCAGCCCTTATGAGCTTATAAAAAGAGCGGTCAGTTTGGCAGATCGGGTTAGCGTTAACCTGGAAGCAGCTACTCAGGAAGGAATGGATAAATTAAGCACCACTAAAAATTTCCAAGTTGATATTTTAAGAAGGATGAAGTGGATCAAAAGACTCATCAGTAGGAATAAGAATTTTGCTCCCTCTGGTCAAACTACCCAGTTTCTGGTGGGTGCAGGAGATGAAAACGACCGGATAATCTTAAAAAGGGCCAGTTGGTTATATGATAAAATGGATCTTAAAAGAAGTTATTACAGCCCCTTCGAGGCATTGAAAGGCACGACTCTGGAATATCATGAAGAACCCCACCATAATAGAAGTCCTAGACTCTATCAGGCTGATCATCTTCTTAATTCTTATGGTTTTGCCCTGGAAGAGCTAATATTCGATGCAGATGGGAATCTGGATCTGGATGTTGACCCTAAATATATAGCTGCCCAGGCACATGAAGAGAGCTTCCCTGTTGAGATCAATGAAGCTTCATATAAGGAGCTTTTAAGAGTCCCGGGAATTGGTAAAGTATCAGCCAGAAGAATTATTCATTCCCGAAAACTTGGTAAAAGTTTTGAAAAATTGATTGAATTGAAGGATTTGGGCGTTGTTATTAAAAGAGCAGAACCATTTATTAAATTGAACAAAAATTATCAGTCTACTCTTGATTTTTAAATTTACTTATTTATACCTAAAATACGGATCTGTTATAAGTTAGATGTGATAACTTAAAAGTTATTAATTATAACTTATAAGTACTAAGTTATAAGTAATAATTTATTTTAAATTAGATTATAATCCCTTTTCATTGAATAGATCCCATATTTCAGGATGCCTTTCTTTTACCGCTTCTTCAATAAGCAAGGAAGCTTCATTGCTAATACTGAATTCTGGCTTCGTTTTCTTTAGAAATCTTAAAACTGCTGCTGATTTAGCCGACCATAGTGATATTCGTGGATTTTTATGAACTTCTAAGAGAACATCTTCCACAATTTTATCATCCACTACCAGTTTTTTAGACTCTATAACTCCTGAATTCACTTCTTTAATTGACTTCTTGTTTTCAGTAGAAGTTTCTACTTCCATAACAGATTCATTTAACTTTGTTTCTTTTTCTTCTTGAATCGGTTCAGATTTTTCCTCCTCCAGATAATCTGTCCTGATTAGCGCATCTAAGCCTTTACCCAATGCATTTTCCTTTTTCTTCCGGGGAGTCATTTATTATCCTCCACACCTTCCAGTTTAATCATCTCATCTGCCAGTTTTAGATAAGCTTCAGTTCCACTGCACTCCTCATCATATACGATACAGGGCTTACCATGGCTGGGAGCTTCCGCTAACTTCACATTACGGGGTATGGTGGTTTGGAAGATATATTCTGAACTTCCAAAGTATTCTTTAACGTTTTCATATACATCCCTTCCCAGACGTGTTCTGGAGTCATATAAAGTTAATAAAATCCCTTTTATGGGTGAAGGACTATTTAATCTTGTTTTAACTAGATCCATGGCCTCGATTAGGTCTGCCATTCCCTCTAAGGCATAAAATTCAGCTTGAATAGGAATTATTACACTATCTGCAGCTACTATAGAATTCAAAGTAAGTAAACCAAGAGATGGAGGCACATCGATGAAGATGTAATCATAAATACTAGAAACCCCATCCATAGATTCCTTCAATATTGAATGAGGTCCTATTGTTTTACTCAGTTCTATTTCTGCACCGCTTAAGGATATATTGCTGGGCACCAGGTCTAGGTTCTTAACATCGGTTTTTATGATAGATTCTTCAAATGTGTTATCTCCAGATAATACGGAGTATATGGTGTTTTCCTGTTCATTTTTCTCTATTCCCAATCCAGTTGTAGCATTGCCCTGTGGATCCATATCTATAACTAAAATTTTTCTATCCAAGAGAGTTAATGCAGCTGCTAGATTCACTGCCGTGGTAGTCTTCCCACAGCCTCCTTTCTGGTTTAGTATGGCTATAATCTCCGTCATAATACGGGCCTCCCAATTTAATAATAACTTCTAATTTATAAGTTATAAGTTATAATATTTATATTTATTCTATCTATAAGCCCTATTATCCCTTAATAACTAGCAAATATTCTTAAGAAGGAAAAATTTTTAAAAAAAAATAGATCTTATCTAGAAGGGATTAAAATTGAACTCTTCCAGATAATTTAAGTGATAGGGGAAGGCCCCGGAAAGGCATGGATTGCGATTCCTTCTGTATACGACTAATAATATCCTCTTTATCCATTAAGAGCTTTTCCTGAGTTTTCCTTATGTTAACCATAACCTGATTGCTTTCCATTTCCTTATCTCCCACCACCAGAACATAAGGAACCCAATCACCGGCAGCTGTTCTTATTTTCTTTCCCACAGTTTCCTGCCGGTCGTCAACATCCACCCTTATCTTTTTTGACTTAAATTCCTCAGCTAATTTTAGAGAATAATCTAAATGTCTCTCAGCTATGGGTAAAATCCGAATTTGGGTAGGTGAAAGCCAGACTGGGAACATAGGGGGAATTTCAGCCGATTTTATGGCACTATTTTCCAGTAAACTTCCTATAACTCTTTCAATACTTCCCGTGGGGCTGCAGTGAATTATGATAGGGGTTAATTCTTTCTCATCAGGCCCCATATAAGTAATATCAAATCTTTCTCCGCTTTCCACATCTATCTGAATGGTAGGGTTTTCTATGGGTCTTCCTAAATAATCTATAGCAGCGAAATCCATTTTACAAATCCAGTAATGTTTTCTTTTTGGCAGAATTTCCAGAAGTACTGGTTTTCCTACTTTCTTAGCAGATTGTAAAACCCAGGCTTCATTTTCTTCCAGGAAATCTGCGGTAACCCTCATAATAGCTTCATAATTTATTTCGAGGTCTACTCCTGTCTGAGCGCACATATCTATCTGACTGTCGAATTCCTGCAGTGACTGCTCCACATCAGCGCAAACTGTGTGCATATCTGGCATGGTAAACCCACGCAATCTTTTAAGACCGACCACTTCTCCCCGCTTCTCTAAACGAAAACTGTAGGTTGATAGTTCGTAAATAGCTAGGGGCAGGTTTTTCCAGGTTAAAAATGTATCGGAGAGGATGTTGAATGCTCCGAAGCAACAGGCATATCTTAACATGAGCTTTTTATTTTTAGTGCCCATACGATACTGTCTTTCTCCGAATTTCTCAGCATGCACTCTAATGGCATCGTCGTCTAAATCATACATAATTGGGGTTTCTACAGGCATAGCACCCCTTTCAGTTACTAGGTTATACACATAATCAGCTAAAAGGTCACGGATTAATCTTCCCTTGGGATACCATCTTAAATGTCCTACATCAGCGGCAGGCTCATAATCAGCCAGATCTTTCTCCCTCATGATCTTCACATGGGGTGGTTCCTCACCTGATGATTCTAGATTACCTAATTCATAGGCAGCCAGCTTTTTCAGGTCGCTGCTTTCGTATTTAAATGTATCAGGATCGTATAGCTTTCCTTCGCTTAGAATATGGAATTTAGATGGTTCTTCCTCTGATTTCTCTTTGATAACTCTGTCCACTTGGATGTTTCTGGAGAGTTCAGATAAGGGATGGCCTTTACAGGATATTTCAAAGGATTTATACCATCCAAATGGTACCCTTTCCACATTAAATCCTTCAGCAGTTAAAATTTCCTTCATAGACTGCAATATATTCTTTGCTCTGTCTGGAGAGCTTAATGAAGAGCTTAAATGTGCATAGGGATAGATAACAATATTATCTGCACCAACCTGTGAAAATACCTTTATAATTTCTTTTTTCGCATTTTCTACCAGTTCTTCAGGATTTTCCTCATCTTTCTCCTCTACCGCAGTGAATACAACCAAAGAATTTTGAAATTGCATTTCTTTCTTTTTATCCTCGATATTCTCTGCTATTTTGGTTTTTGACTTGGTTTTGTATTTTATATAATCAGAATGAATTAATAATAACCTCATTTAATCACCATGAATGATTTTAACCCAATTATTTCAAGGGTTTTATTCTTTGATCTAGATCACTCTAATCATTTGATTGGTTTATTTATTTAAAAAAACTTCATTATTTATCATTTATTAAGAGAATTATATGAATAACCAATCTATATAATATTTTAAATAAAACAGGACATAAATTAAATGATGCATTTTTATTTAATTTAATAATAAAACTATTCAATAATCCTAATAAAATTGATGATTTTTACAGATTTATAAGACAGGTACATCAGGTGATAAAATGAGAAGTGATACCATAAAAAAAGGCCTGCAAAGGGCACCCCACAGATCCCTGCTAAGGGCCTGCGGAGTAACTGATGATGATATGGACAAACCATTCATCGGTGTGGCCAATAGCTTCACAGACATAGTACCCGGACATATTCATCTTAATCAGGTTGCAGAAGCAGTTAAAATGGGCATAAGCCAGGAAGGAGGAATTCCATTTGAATTTAATACAATGGCTATCTGCGACGGTATAGCTATGAACCATGACGGAATGCGATATTCATTAGCTTCCAGAGAAATAGTGGCAGATACTGTGGAAAGCATGGCCCAAGCCCATCAGTTCGATGCATTGGTTTTAATTCCCACATGTGATAAGATAGTTCCAGGTATGCTCATGGCAGCAGCAAGACTGGACATACCCACCATAGTAGTAACGGGGGGACCGATGCTCCCCGGAGAATATAAAGACAAAACAGTGGATCTTATAGATGTTTACGAGGCAGTAGGCGCTGTTACATCTGGTAAAATGAATGAAGAAGAATTAGGAGAGCTGGAAAGATGTGCCTGCCCTGGAGCAGGATCATGTGCGGGTTTATTCACCGCTAATACTATGGCCTGTCTAACAGAGACCATGGGTATGAGTCTGCCTTACTGTGCTACAAGCCACGCAGTTACCGGTAAAAAAATTCAAATAGCCCGTAGCACTGGCCGTAAGATCATAGAACTTCTCAATAAGAACATCACCCCCTCCCAGATAATGACAACAAAAGCATTTGAGAATGCTGTGATCGTAGATTTGGCCCTGGGAGGCTCCACCAACACCACACTTCACTTAACAGCCATTGCACATGAATTAGAGGATAAGGGAGTTAAGGTTGATCTGGATCTCTTTGAAAAATTCAGCAAGGAAATTCCACATATCGCAGCTATAAGTCCTTCCGGCGAACATACTATGTTCGATCTGGACAGAGCAGGAGGTATTCCTGCAGTATTAAAGACTCTTCAGGACAGGATTCATGATGAAGTTATAACCTGCACCGGGAATAGTCTTAAACAAAACATCGAACACGCCCGAGTACAAGATAAAACCGTGATAAGATCATTAGATAATCCAGTACATGAGGAAGGCGGATTAGCTGTTTTAAAAGGAAATTTAGCCCCTGATGGTTCAGTTGTTAAACAAGGTGCTGTTGAACTGGATATGATGGTTCATGAAGGTCCGGCTCGGGTTTTCGAAAGTGAAGAGGAATGTGTTAAAGCAATCAATCAGGGAGAAATACAGGAAGGAGATGTTATAATTATAAGATATGAAGGCCCTCAGGGTGGTCCTGGAATGAGAGAAATGTTGAACCCCACATCAGCCATATCTGGAATGGGAATAAAATCAGTGGTCCTCATAACTGATGGAAGATTCTCAGGAGGCACCAGAGGACCGTGCATAGGTCATGTTTCTCCAGAAGCAGCTGCAAAAGGTCCTATAGCCGCTGTAAATAATGGTGATATTGTAAAAATTGATATACCCAACAGAATACTGGAATTTGAAGTCTCTGAATCGGAAATTGATGAAAGAATAAAAAAAGCAGAAAGACCAGAGAGAAATATCAAAGGATGGTTAGCCAGATATAGAAAAATGGCCAGTTCTGCGGATAAAGGAGCTATCCTAAAATAGGGTGAATATAATGACCGAAACTCGAGAAATTTTAAGCTACGTAGTAATTATAATAATTGGAATACTCCTAGCCCAGCATCTGAACGTGGTGGTTTCTGGAAGCATGGAACCTGTCTTTTTCCGGGGCGATGTGGTAGTTATCCAGAAAGCCAATTTCCTTGGTTTACATGAATTTAACACTTCTGATCTTAATGTAGGAGATATTGTAATCTATGATGCTACCTGGTTTCCCGAACCGGTGATACACCGTGTAATATTTAAAGGAACTAATCCTGATGGTAAGCTTTATTATAAAACCAAGGGAGATAATAATCCCTCGCCGGATCCGGTGGTGGTTTACCCTCAACAGATCCAAGCAAAGGTAATTTCGTTTGGTAAAAACCCAGGAGAAATGCCCTTTGTTATTCCTAAAATTGGTTATATAACCCTATGGATTAGAGGACTGTAAATATATTTATTTAGTAAAAAAAGATATATTATACCTCTTTTTTATTTTTTAATCATTTAATATTGTTTATTTAGGTGAAATTCTATGTACAGAAAATTATATGCTGAAGTAACTGATTCAGTATCAAATGCCATTAACAAATTAGGATATGATTTACCAGATCATATTTCAATAGAAAAACCCCCCAAACCCGGAATGGGAGATATAGCTACATCAGTAGCCTTCCAGTTAGCCAGCCAACTAAAAAAATCACCGGTTGAGATAACTAAGGAAATAAGGGATGTAATCATAAAACCAGATTTAATCTGGGAAGTAAAGCCTACAGGACCCTACCTTAATTTTTACATAGACTATCAAAAATTTTCAAAAAAAGTTCTAGAAACCATAAATGAATATTATGGAGAATTAAAGCCCAATAATAAAACAGTTATTCTAGAACATACCTCGGCAAATCCCAACGGCCCATTACATATTGGTCATATTAGAAATTCTATTATTGGAGATTCTTTAAGTCGTTTACTAAAAAAAGCAGGATATACCGTGGAAACCCAGTATTATGTAAATGATATGGGTCGACAAATAGCCATGGTAGTGTGGGGGCTTTTAAAATTAAAATTCAGCCCCTCTAAAAAAACAAAAGATTATGAGGAAAACTTAACAGAAGATCCCTACCAATTGATTGAAAAAATGGTAACAGAATATCCAGAGTTCCACCAACTGGACCAATCATATTTGAATGGTCTAAAAAACATTTTATATCTACATGTATTCGTCGATATTAATCAAAGGGACCATCAGATAGGTGAACTATATTTCCAGGTGAATCAGGAATTAAAAAATAACCCGAACTTTAAAGAAAGTGTAAATGAATTGTTAAGAAACTATGAAAAAGGAAATGACCCCATTATTCAGTTTTTCTTCGAAGAAGCGGTTAATTCTTGCCTAAATGGTATGGAGCCCACATTAAAACGTTTACATGTGTATCATGATTCCTTCATCTGGGAAAGTAAATTCGTAAAAAACGGTTCGGTGGATGATGTAATATCTCAACTAAAAAATAGTGGATACATCCACGAAAATGAGGTTCTCTATCTTGATTTAGAGGATTTCAGCATGGAAAAGGAACTCATACTCATGCGATCAGATGGTACGTCCCTCTATTCCACCAGAGACCTGGCTTATCACCTTGAAAAGTCTCGAAACAGTGATTTGGTCATAGATATACTGGGATCGGATCATAAACTTGCAATTGATCAAATAAGGATAGCTCTAGGATTATTGGATGGTAAATCCCCTGAAGTGATCTTTTATGAATTCATAACCCTCCCAGAAGGTTCTATGTCAACCAGGAAAGGAGTATTTATCAGCGTAGACCTACTACTACAGGAAGCTGTCTTTAGAGCTATTAAAGAGATAAAAATCAGGAGAGATGATCTGGATGATGAAAAAGCTCTGGAAATAGCTGAGAAAATAGGAGTAGGGGCAATAAGATATTATATCGCCCGTTTATCACCGGAAAAGCATATTGTATTTAAGTGGGATGAAGCCCTGAGTTTTGAAAGGGGATGTGCTTCCATACAATACGCCCACGCCCGGGCCTGTAAGATACTGCAGAAAAGCCGAGAATTTAAAGGAGATAATGTAGACTTAGAAGGTCTACTGGACAATTATACTCTGGAGGAGTATGAAATAGAATTAGTTAAAATGATAGGACAATTCACCCAGGTAATTGAAGAATCTGCCAGGACCAGGAAGGTTCATAAGATAGCCCAGTACTGTTTGGAATTGTCCAGTGCATTTAATAAGTTCTACAAATCAGTTCCGGTGATCGGATCCGATGTAGAACCTTTAAGACTGGCCTTAGTAGACAAATCTCGAATAACTCTTAGAAACAGCTTGGAACTGTTGGGCATAGATGCCCCTGATTCAATGTAAAATAAAAAAAATGGTGTTATGACCCTTCTAAGCGTATTTATAAGTGATTTAACTCTCTTAAGAGTGTTTATATTCTTATATCCCTCCTAAGGGTTTTATAATACTATAAACCTTTTAAAAGTGTGTATGTTATTATGATCTTCCTAAGAGTTTGCAGAGCACCGCTTTTTGGACATGTAGTCTATTTTCGGCCTGATCCCAAACCGCAGACTGATCACCGTTTATAACTTCTTCTGTGATTTCCTGACCCCTTATCGCCGGTAAGCAATGCATTATAATGGCATCATTGTTTGCCTGTTTTAACATGTCTGAATTTACCTGATACTCTTTTAAATCTATTAAACGCTGCTTTTTATCTCTTTCATCACCCATGCTCACCCAGACATCAGTGTAGATAACATCTGCCCCTTCAACATCCTGTAGGTTGGCTGTGATTTTTATCTGTGAGCCGGTATTTTGGGCGTATTCTCGGGCCTTAGCCAAAATATTTTCATCAGGTTGGTAGCCAGATGGACTAATAACTGTCATATCCATACCCACCAATGAAGAAGCGAGTAAAAGTGAATTACAAACGTTGTTTCCATCTCCCAAGTAGGTCAGATTAACATCGAATGTTTTTTTACACTGCTGAATGGTGAATATATCTGTCAGGGCCTGACAGGGATGTTCTAGATTGGTTAAACCATTAATAACTGGTATATCTGAGTTTTTAGCGAATTCCAAAAGATCATGGTGTTCTTTTGCTCTGATCATCACCCCATCTACGTATCGAGACATAACCTTTGCTGTGTCCTCCATCAGTTCTCCTCGACCCAGTTGCAGGTCTGTTTTAGAAAGATAAAGAGCTTGACCTCCCAACTGCAACATAGCTACTTCAAAGGAGATCCTGGTTCTGGTGGATGCTTTTTCAAATATCATGGCCAGAATTTTCTTATTTAAATTATCATAGCCCCAGGGATCTTTTTTTAGTTTATCAGCTAATTTTATGATGGATAAGATGTCATTTTGTATATCAGTGACTGATAAAAGATGTTTCATTGTGTTGGTCCCCTAAAAAATAATTTAGTTAATTAAATATTTTTTATTTTAATTATTCTTACAATATTTATTCTGGTATATAAAATGGATGATTCATGTTATTTGCCCAATATATCCTGCATATGCTTTATTCTCTTTTCTATAAGCTCTGTTGTGCCCACATCCTTACGGTGATAAATATATCCTTTAACATATTTAGTAGATGCTTCACAGATCTCTTCTGCCTCAGCTATGGTCTCTCCCATGGAAACCAGTGCCAGTGCCCTTGATGATGAACTGTAAATTCTATGATTTTTCTGATTCACCGCCGCATAATAAACTAAAGTATGGTTGTTGTTTATCTTTTCTTCATTTACTTCAATCACCTGATTAGGAACAGCGTTTCCAGGATATCCTTCAGGTACGATGTATTTACAAACTGTGGCCTTTTCAGCGAATTCCGCTCCTTTTAGAGAGCCGTCAACAATTCCTTCACAAATGTCCATGAAGTTGGTCTTCATTAGAGGTAACACATTCATAGCTTCCGGATCTCCGAATCTAGCATTGTATTCTATGAGTTTAGGCCCATCCTTACTGAGCATGAATTGTCCATATAAGAATCCACGGTAAGGACCTACCTCTTTATTTATGGCCTTTACTGTATCTTCCATTATTTTAACAGATTCATCATAGTATTTTTTATCTAAAAAGGGTAATAATCCATTGGTATCTGAATAAGAACCCATCCCCCCGGTTATAGGGCCCTGGTCTCCTTCATAAGCATAGGGATGGTCCTGTACCACTGGCATGGGGGCTATGTTTTTTCCATCAACGAAAGCCTGTACTGTGAATTCTTCACCTATCGCTCTCTCTTCAATGACCACCCCAGCATAACCACCCATTTTAGTATCAATAACTTCCTTCGCATATGCTTTAGCTTCTTCAGCATCATTCAATTGCTCTCCCACTATTTTAACCCCTTTTCCTCCGGTTAATCCAATGGGTTTCACCACCACGTCCAAGTTGAAGTTATCTATGAAATCAGCTGCATCAGCAGCATTATCATATACCTCATAGACCAATGATCCTTTGATATGATGTTCTTCGAAAAGATCACGCATGAATGCTTTGTCCGTTTCTATACGAGCTGCTTCTTTGGTGGGCCCTACACAAGCAACTCCTGCAGATTCTAATGAATCTACAATACCTTTCTCGAGTGGTGCTTCTGGACCTATTATCGCCATGTCCACCTTATTATATAATGCGAATTTTTTTACTGCGGGAATATCATTTTCGCTTGCTATCTTAAATTTTGAAATTCTGGCTATTCCCGGGTTCTGATTACTCATAATAGAATATAATTCGGTTTCTTCATCTTCAACAGCTGCTTGACATATGGCATGTTCCCTTGCTCCAGTTCCTACCACTAGAATTTTCATTAAATTCCCCCATATTATTTTTTTTTATTATCATTTACATACTAGTTGAAAGAATGACCCTTGGAAATCTCATCATAATCTCAGAGTATTGAATCACTTATAAACATCCAAAGATCATATATACATTAACATCTTCAATGAGATTAATAAGAATTTAAATAATAAATAAATTTAGAATTGATTAAAATATGCCCATGATTTTTTTAATCAAAATAATAATTAGATAAGATATAGGTGTTTTTTATGAAAGGCGGCGAAGCTATAATCAAATCATTGCAAGATCAGGGAGTGGATATTGTCTTTGGATATCCTGGAGGCGTTTTACTCCCTTTATATGATGTTATCTATGATTCGGACTTAAAACACATATTAGTAAGGCATGAGCAGTGTGCTGCCCACGCAGCCGATGGTTATGCCCGTGCATCCGGAAAAGTAGGAGTATGTATCGGTACCTCTGGCCCGGGAGCCACCAACCTAGTTACCGGTATTGCCACGGCTTACATGGACTCCTCACCAGTGATAGCTATTGCTGGACAGGTTGCAACCAGTCTGATTGGCAATGATGCTTTCCAGGAAGTGGATACCCTGGGGTTAACCATGCCCATAACCAAGCATAACTTCCAGGCAATGAGGGCAGATGAAATACCTGGGATCATAAAATCCGCATTTTACATAGCCAGTACAGGCAGACAGGGACCTGTAGCTATAGATCTTCCTAAGGATGTTCAGGAGGAGGAATTTGATTACAAGGATGAATTCCAGATAGATCTGCCCGGATATAAACCCACCCGTAAAGGACATCCTTTACAGGTTAAAAAAGCATCCAATTTAATCTTAAATTCGAAAAAAACAGTGATCCTTGCCGGTGGTGGAGTTATACTTTCTGAATCCTCTGAAGAGCTTATGAATCTTTCTAATCTGATCAACGCCCCGGTAACAACCACATTAATGGGTAAAGGATCTTTTCCTGAGGACCATCCCCTCTCACTGGGTATGCTGGGGATGCATGGTAGAAAAGTGGCCAACTTAGTGGTTGATGAATGTGACTGTTTAATAGTTATCGGTTGTCGTTTTTCAGACAGAACAACCGGGAACGTAGAACAATTCGCTCCTAACGCTCAAATTATTCATATCGACGTTGACCCCGCTGAAATAGGAAAAAACATCCAGGTAGACTTGCCCATAGTAGGTGACGCTAAGATCGTTTTAAACAACCTCATCAGGACCATCAGCAAGCTTAAAGAAAGAGAGGCACCCCCTGCAAAAGGATCTTCTCCTAGTTGGAAAGACTACATAAAAGATTTTAAAATCAACTGTATACCCCGTCTTTCATATGATGACGTACCATTAAAACCTCAACAGGTTATAAAGGAAATAAGAGACTCTTTAGACTTTGAGGCCATAGTTACCACTGATGTTGGCCAAAATCAAATGTGGATGGCCCATTATTTCACCAGCAAAATACCCCGGACATTCTTATCATCCGGTGGATTGGGAACCATGGGTTTCGGATTTCCAGCAGCCATGGGAGCTAAAGTTGCTCTGCCTGAAAGTGATGTGGTGGCCATATGCGGAGATGGTGGATTTCTGATGGTTTCCCAGGATCTAGCAACGATTAAAGAATACGATATCCCTGTGGTTATCTGCGTATTAGACAATCGCCATCTGGGAATGGTGGCTCAGTGGCAGAAGCTCTTTTATGATGAAAGAATGTCCCACACCCACCTGGGAGAGGTGCCTGACTTCGTGAAACTAGCTGAAGCATTTGGAGTGCAAGGCGAAAGGGTTGAAAAACCCGGAGAGATGGAAGAAACCCTGAAATGGGCTTTAAAATCAGGCGAACCAACCCTAATAGATGTAATTATAGATCCTAATGAAATTCTACCCATGGTACCTCCAGGATGCGGGCTTACGGAAATAATAGGCGAATACAAAGTAGAAAGAGAATATCCTGGTGAAATACCATATAGATCTCCCCTAAAAGAGGAGGAAGGTGAATAAAATGGATAATCAGCGCAGTCATGTTATCAGTGCCCTGGTATTAAATAAACCCGGTGTTTTACAACGAGTTGCTGGTCTTTTCACCAGAAGAGGATTCAACATAGACAACATAACCGTAGGAACATCAGAACAAGAAGAAATGGCCAGAATGACCATAATCAGCCGAGGAGACGAGAAAGTCCTGGAACAGATACTCAAACAACTGAATAAATTAATAGACGTGGTTAAAGTTAGAGACCTGGATCCGGAATATATGGTTAAAAGGGAACTATGTCTTATAAAAATTCATGCCAATTCAGAAAGGGTCCGATCGGAAGTTATTCAATATGCCAATATTTTCCGGGGCAGAATAATTGATGTAAGCCCAGAAACATTAACTGTGGAGATCACCGGAACACCGGATAAGATAGAAGCACTTATAGATTTACTCAGAGGATTTGGAATAAAAACAATAGTAAGAACCGGTGCGACCGCCATATCCCGAGGTATGATGGACTATTGAATGAATAAAATCATCACTTTGATTTGAAATAATTAAAAACTTACAATTAAAATTTGGGAGGTTCTATAGATGTATTATGAAAAAGACGTGAATTTAGAAGTTTTAAAGGATAAAAAAATTGCAGTTATAGGCTATGGAAGCCAGGGAATGGCCCAATCAAGAAACATGGCAGACAGCGGATTGAATGTGGTTGTGGGTCTTAGAAAAAATGGACGATCATGGAACGCTGCTAAAAAAGATGGAATGCAAGTTTCAACAGTCGATGAAGCTGCAGCAGATGCAGATATAGTACATATACTAGTTCCTGATGAAATTCAAGCCGATGTATATCAAAAATCAATCAAAAAAGGTTTAGAGGAAGGTAACACCATATCCTTTTCACACGGATACAACATCCACTTTGGATATATCAAACCACCAGAAAACGTGAATATCGCCATGATCGCCCCTAAAGGACCGGGCGCTATGGTAAGACAGACTTATCTGGAAGGATTTGGTATTCCAGGTTTAGTGGCTGTTGAAAACGATTATAATGGTAACACATTAGAAATTGCCCTGGCCATGGGTAAAGGAGTAGGATTAACCCGAGCAGGGATGCTGGAAACCACCTTTAAAGAGGAAACTGAAACCGACCTATTCGGAGAACAGGCCGTATTATGTGGTGGAGTAACTGAACTGATTAAAAACGGGTTTGAAACCCTGGTGGAAGCCGGATATCAGCCAGAACTCGCCTACTTCGAGACCTGCCATGAAATGAAACTGATCATCGACCTGATATATAAAAACGGATTCGCTGGTATGTGGGATAATGTAAGTAACACCGCCGAATTTGGTGGGTTGGTCAGAAGAGAAAGATTAGTAACGCCAGAAACTAAAAAAGAAATGAAAAAAATCCTGGATGAGATTCAGAAAGGTGAATTCGCTAAGGAATGGGCTCTGGAAAACCAGGCCGGCAGGCCCATGCTCAACCGTTTAAGGGCTATTGAAGCAGATCTTCCCATTGAAAAGGTGGGTGCTAAGTTAAGACAACTATGCGGACTGCAAAAATAAACATCCTTTTATTTATTTTTTTATAAAGAATCAAAATATAATTATCTATAATAGGAGAATTTTATGGTCTTCGTAGGCATGGATCATGGGACAACTGGTGTTTCCTTCAGCATATTAGGCGAAGAATATACTCATTTTAAAATTGGAAGGGAAGAAACTTCTTCTGGATGTGTTTCTGCCATTGAAGAGCTAAAAAAGAAAGTAGACCTCACTGATATTGAATTAATGGCCATAACTTATGCTATGGGGGATGGAATATCCGCCATAACCCCCTTGGATAAAGTTAAAGACCGGGGTATATTGTCAATTAATGGCGCGGGAAAAGTAACAGGGGGAGGTACCGCAGTTTATCAGGAGATAGAAGAATCTAGTATTCCCACAGTTTTAGTTCCGGGTATTCATTGCAAAACACCTTCTCTTTATCCCTGGTTTAAAGCTGCTTATTCTCATCATGCCAGTGCTGAGAAGATCAGCATCGCTTACCATGCTTATCTGGAAACCGGTTTTAAGAATATGATAATCTCTGACATCAGTTCCAACACCGTGAGTATCCTTGTGGAGGATGGTAAAATTAGAGGTGCAATTGATGCGTGTATCGGTGCCATGGGTATTATACATGGTCCTTTGGATTTACAGATGATCCGGGATATTGATGATGGAATAAGAACAGCTAATGATTGTTTTTCACATGCAGGAGCTGTGAAAATAGCTGGAGTGGATGAAAAAGTGGCCCTGGCTAAAGATGAATTTTTTAAACGTCTGCAAAATGGTGATGAGAGGGCAGAATTAGCCCTGGAAACCATGATCATGACCATTAACATGGAGATTTATGGATTATCCGGTATTGTTAGGCAATTAGATGGGATAGTCTTAACCGGATCCGTTGGTTCTATGGAGGAACCAGTGGATGTTTTCAGTTCAATAAAAAAAGAAATAGAGGATATTTGTCCGGTTACACGGATCGGTGAGAGATCAGGTTCCATTGGTAGTGCTCAAATAGCTAAGGCCGTATTTCAAGGAGAAACTGAAATTTTAGGTATTCCCGTGGAAAAATATTAAAATTATTTTTTTAACCTCCACCAACACCCGGCCCATCAGAGTCACTAGATATTTCATAGTTCTTATGGGATGTAGATTTTAGTTTTTGCAGTATTTTTTCTTTATTTGACTTTTTAAAAGTCCTTCTTTTATTTTCTTCTTCTTCAATAACCATTAGGTAATCTAATCGGTAGTATAAACCTGTAGAATCCAACCGGATCCAAGTATTATTTTCTATGGAACATATTTTATCGGCTTTTCCTTTAGTACTGGTGCCTAAATATTTTAAAGTGGTACCTTCAGTTATTTTTTGGCCGTTTGAGTCTTTTAAATCCATTTTTATAACACCGTTGATTTATCTTCTATATGTGCCCATATTAGTATTAATGTTTACGGACTATTCTACTGTAGACTAATTTAATGGATTTTTTCAAGGAAAATATAGTCTACAGTAGAAAAATTTGTTGTGCTTGATACAATAAAATTCGGTTTATTTTTTAACAATTTTCTACAGTAGAAAAAATTGAATTATTTATTCCAACCATTTCCTCATCAAAGACATATCAGCAGATGAATCCAGAGAAATAGGAGTGATAGTGGCACAGTTTTCTTCCCGGAGCACATGAACATCAGTTCCAGGATCGTCTTTTTCCATAGGTTCACCATCGATCCAGTAATAAGGCCTACCCCGGGGATCCAATCTTTTCTCAATATGAACCTTATACATCCTCTTACCCAGGCGGGTTAACTTGATTTTATCATTATCTGGAGCAGAAGGAATGTTAAGATTAATGAAATCAATTCCCTCCGGTAAAGATTTCCGGGCGATCATCCGGGCCACCTTTCCAGTCATCTTCACAGCGTGAGTGAAATCCACATCCACATGTCCATCATGAAACTTAATATCACCCCTCATAACCTGTAAAGAAACAGAAATAGCAGGTATTTCATGGGCTGCTGCCTCCATAGCTGCACCTATAGTCCCGGATGTGGTTAACTCGGACATTCCAAGGTTTTCACCAATATTAATCCCGGATATAATTAAATCTGGTTTTTCATTACATATTTCAAAAATCCCCACCAAAACAGCATCAGTAGGGGTGCCGGACACCGAATAAGCCTCCGTCCCATCGATCATATTGGTGGAAGTTACACGTATTGGTTCAAAAAGAGTTAAAGCATGACCTATACCACTTTGTTGAGTTGCAGGAGCTACGATATCAATAGCACCCAAATCTTCTACTGCTTTTTTTGCAGCCATAATTCCTGATGAATTAACACCATCATCATTAGTAATGAGAATTCTCATATTAGCATATTATATCCCTAACCCTTCAAAAAGTTTTTGAGGTTGATAAATAGGAACAGTTTTAAGTATAAAGAAATTAAACAAATATTATTAATAATAGTGACCATAAGTGAGATAGATTTAATGTTTTCACCTGTTATTTGTAAAGGTGAGTAAATGGAGAAAAACAGACTAGTTAATTTCGTTGCCAAAGTTATGGAAGAATCCGGTTTCAAGGTCTATAAGAACTTCCAAACCTCCAGACATATTATAGATATCTATGGAGTTTTACCCTCAGTTATAGGTGATATTGGGGTTGTTGTGGCGGTAAAAAACTACGATGAAAGATGGGAAGTCGGACTGGACGTTTTAAAGGAAATGGAAATGGTTGCTAAGACCCTGAAAGCATCTAAAATAGTGGTAGTTAGCAGTTCCTACTTCACAGACAACGCAGTTAACTATGCCGGTAGAAGAAATATTAAACTGATAGATAAAGATGCTCTTATAAGTTTAGCGAAAAAATTCTCCAACCGAAGCTTCGATGATGAAGAAGAAGAAATATATGAAGAAGAAACTGAAGTAGAGGTATCTTCAGATGCAGATGATTACGAGCCAGTTCAAAAATCAAGGGGCCTATCATTCCTTAGAGGATCCCGCGCCAGTCTTAATAAAAAAGGAAGCAGATCAGCGGGCAAACGTTCCTGGGGACCTATCCTAAAAACTATTATCGGTAATCCCATTTCTCTGATCATTATTGTTTTACTAATATCCTCTCTGATTACTTATCTGGTCAGTTTAAACGATGAGAACACTGCATTGATCGGTGTAACCAAAATTCTGTCTTCAGCTATTCTATCCTATGGTCTGGTGTTATTTTTTGAAAGGAAACTCATGGCCGTGCTAATTAAAGGAACCACAGTATTCTTCGTGTCCCTTATAATATACGTGATCCTGATTTTAATGTTATAAAAAATAATCAATTAAAATTCAAATAAACTAATTAAAACACTATTTAAACAAATATATCCTTGCTATTTTAATATTGAATATCCTTACCTTTTTACCGGATGCGCTGCATCCTTAGAATTTTTAAATACCTGATTAAATGTTTTCGTTAATAATAAAAAAATATTTTTCCAAATTGAATAGAAGGAATTAGAGATGGGCCCGAGGAGATTCGAACTCCTGATCACCTCGGTGTGAGCGAGGTATCATACCCCTAGACCACAGGCCCCGTAAAGTTCTTATTATGTTTAAATCATTCCGCATGAAAAAAAATATTATCAAATGGGCCGGAGGAGATTCGAACTCCTGATCACCTCGTTGTAAGCGAGGTATCATACCCCTAGACCACCGGCCCCTAAGGTATTTTGAGTATGATAAACTGTCTATATAAATCTTCTGATTAAATTTAATATAATTAAATTAAATTTTATGTTTATAGATCTTAATTATATACTAAATACCATTTAATAATCTAGTAAAACGATTTAATAAACAATTATAGAAGATAATTAAGGAGTCTTCAGGTCAAGTTTAAGCTAATAAATAATATAGTTATTCAGTTATTACTGGTAAAACGAGCTTATAGTGAGGTTATGATTATGGTTTTTGATGAAAAGGGAAAAATATGGTTCAATGGAGAGTTTGTTGATTGGAAAGATGCAAATATACATGTCTTATCCCATGTGGTGCATTACGGTTCCAGTGTCTTTGAAGGAATAAGGTGCTATAATACCCAGAAAGGACCGGCAGTGTTCCGTTTGCAGGATCATGTGAAAAGATTGTTTAACTCTGGTAAGATTTATCGAATGCACATTCCCTATTCTCCAGAAGAAATATTTAAAGCCATCCTGGAGACGGTTAGAGAGAATGAATTAGAAGATTGTTATATCAGACCCATAGTACTTAGAGGATACAAAGAGCTGGGAGTGATTCCCCTGAAATGTCCTTTAACCACCGTTATAGCCGCTTGGAAATGGGGAAAATATTTAGGAGAAGACGCCTTAGAAAACGGTGTTGAAGTGGGGGTTTCAACCTGGCGCCGTATGGCACCCAACACCCTCCCCAACATGGCTAAAGCCGGTGCAAATTATATGAATTCACAACTGGCCAAGATGGAATCGGTGCATAATAATTTTGACGAAGCAATCATGCTCGATTATCAAGGAAGTGTAAGTGAAGGAACCGGAGAAAACATCTTCCTGGTTAAAGATAACATTCTCTACACACCACATTCCTCCCTATCCCTACTATCCGGAATAACCCGTGACTCCGTTATAAAAATGGCAGAAGATGCCGGGATAAAAGTTAAAGAAGAGACCATACCGCGTGAAATGCTATACCTGGCTGATGAAATATTCCTAACCGGAACAGCCGCTGAAATAACCCCGGTTAAATCAGTAGATGGGATAACCATTGGAGAAGGAAAACGCGGCCCTATAACAACCCAGTTACAGGATAAGTTCTTCAGCATAGTGGAAGGCGTCGCAGAAGATGAATACCAGTGGCTGACCTATGTACATGGGGAGTAAATATTTTTTATAATTACAAATCTTTTATTCAATAAAAACCTTTCTTTAATGTTAAATCGTGGAAATAATAGTTAATTAATTGATTTTTTTGATAAAAATAATGAATGTGATTTAATGGATATAATACAAGCAATAATCATAGGAATAGTACAGGGACTGACTGAATTTCTCCCGGTGAGCAGCTCTGCTCATCTGGTATTTGTACCATATTTACTAGGCACCGAATCTAACTTGGCATTTGATACTATCCTGCATGTTGGTACCTTAGTGGCTGTGGTGGTGTATTTCTGGAAAGACTTGGTGAATATGATAAAGTCATTTTTCTCCAGTCTAATGGACCTGACTAGGGGCCAGTTTAAAAAGGGATTAGAGGAAGATCAGTTCAAAAAACTGGCCTGGTTGGTTATCATTGGAACAATCCCCGCTGGTTTAGCTGGTATACTGTTTAAAGATTTCTTCGAAGGTTTATTCAGCAATATAGTTGCCGTGGCTATCTTCTTATTAATAACTGGTTTTTTACTTTATTCCTCAGAGATGGTGTCACGTAAAGTAACCAAGAAAACGAGCCTAAAGGAGATGTCCATTAAAAGTTCTCTATTAATGGGTGTGGCCCAGGCCTGTTCCATAGCACCAGGAATATCTCGTTCCGGAGCAACAATTTCTACAGGACTGTATTTAGGCTTAGAAAGAGAATTATCCGCTCGGTTCAGTTTTTTATTATCAATTCCAGCTATTTTGGGAGCTGCATTAGTACAGGCTAAAGATATAACTACTATATTAGATTTAACCACGGCAGCAGCTATAGCTGGGTTTATTGCAGCCATAATTACAGGTTATCTGGCCATTAAAATAGTTCTAAAATTGATCTCTGAGAAGAATCTCCTGATATTTGCTTACTATTGCTGGATCGTGGGTATTTTAACTTTGATATTGTGTTATATCTATGGTTTGATCTAATTTTTTTCTTTTTTTATTGTAATTTTAGCAATTAAAGAATTATTTGTTCAAATGATTATTGATAAATTATTTATATTATTTATTCAAATATATTCTATTGTAAAAAATTCAAAGGAGGTGTGAAAATGGCAAATGCAATATTAGCAGCGATATTATCCTTTATAATTCCTGGTTTAGGGCAGTTTTATTGTGGTTCAATGATGAAAGGATTAATATTTTTAGTGATAGCAATAATATTAGGAGCATTAACCTCAATGGTATTCATTTATCTAGGTATAATAAGTTTCATATTCGCTATATATGCAGCATATGATGCCTATCAAATGGCAAGCGCAACTTAAGAAAAAATTAAATGCCTAAGAATACACTGATACACATTTATAGGTATATTCCTTTTATTACAATGGTCTATGATAGTTCTTAGCATTTATTAATATTTTTAATTTTTTTTAGTCCTTTAAAATAAATTTAATTCTCAAAAATAAATATTTCATCAATTTTAGCGTTTAATTCCTGGGCAATTTTATGAGCTAATATTAAAGAGGGATTATATTTTCCTTTCTCTAAGTATATGATGGTTTCTCTTCTTACACCCACCTTATTTGCTAGTTCTGCTTGTGTAAGATTGTATTTGGCTCGGAACTCTTTGATTCTGGTTTTCATATTCAATAGCCAACTCTTTAGTCTATGTCTCCCCGGTATCTTAAAATGGTGTTTGCAATTAGCATGGTGGTTACCATGACGAATATGGTTAATCCCATTAATTCAACGGGGTCGTGGATTCTCTGAGCCCAGTACATAGTGACTAGAAGGAAACTTATGAATGTTAGGGTGATGTACCATGACCAGGTTACGGCGAGGGTTCCTATTTTTCTGAGTCGTTCGTCGGCTGACTTTTTCTCCATTCCCATGTATGCGAAGAAGCTGGAAACATAGATAATTATACCAATGAGTAGACCTATTACTGTTAAATCGTTCATGGTTTTAGTAGCCATTAAGTAAAGAGAATCTACTATTAAGATTGCTGAACCACCCCACATGCTAATTTTATATAATTTATAATCTCTTTCTATGCTGGATTCTTTATCTTGCTTTTTAATTTTTTTATTCTCTACTGGGCTTATAAAGAACAGGAAGAATACAAAAAACACGTAATATATTGGATTTTCCAATACATATCCCAGTATTCCGAGAATTCCCAGTAACCCCCAGAAGTAATTGTATTTCGCTTTCATTTTCATCAACTTACTAACTTATTATATGTGATCAATTTTTAACTTTAAGTTAAATATTTCTAACACAATGTTGTATTATTCTAACATCCTACTATTTAAACTTAACTCTAAAATAATTGAACAAATAATATTATATAGAAAATGATTCCTTGTTGTAAAAAGAAAAATTTTAAAAAATCTCATTACACAATTCTTCAGTTCTCCTCCGGATATCATCCATGGAAATTCCACTAAGTAAAGCAGCCATCATAGCCCCTCCAGCTCCAACTCCTTCCTTAACTGATCCATTAAGATAGTTTTTCAGGCCCTGATGATTTGATCTTTCAAAATGAGGATCAACTGCAAATATGGAATAATCAGCTATCTGATGGGAGATGTAGTTTATATCGGAAGTTTCATCCTTAGCCACGAAGATGGTGGTGGTGATGTTTAAATTTTCCCATTCAAACTCCGGGAAGATTTCCTTAATAACCGCGCAAACCGCAGTCATTTGAGTACCTCCAGCAAGTGTGATTGGTATATCACTACCAGTTACAATCCCCGCCACAGCAGGAATCATAGGATCACCAACCAATTCCACCGCTTTTAATGGATTAGCAGATAATTCACCTGGTTTTATTCCTGCAGCTTTCAAACCATTAGCAACCGTCTTCTGCTTAAGATCATGGGGATTATAGGGCATGCTTCCACTCACTTTATAGTTCACATCATAGCCCATGGCGGTCAAAACACCCAGGGCAGTAGTGGTTCCGGCAGGGGTGCTTTCACCAATGAAAAGATGATCTGTAAGTTTAGAAAGGACTTTACCTAAAATTTTACCCTGTTTAAAAATCTGCTTAGCATTTATTACCGCCCGTCCCGTCTGAATATCCTTCCCAGGTTCATGGTTTATGCTGACAAATGGGAGGTCCGGCTTAATTGCCGAACCAGCATCAGCTACTAAAAAGGGCAAATCTGCTATTTCCAATGCTGCCTTGGTAATCACAGCCGGTGTGGGTGTGGATGATCCTTCTACCACGGTTTGAGGTATCTCCGGTAGGCAGAGTGGTTTTCCATGGACAATTAATTCCACATCCGCCGCTGGTGTGTATTCTGTTAATTCTGGCGATGCACCGGCTCCAGTTATGCCGGGAATATTAGAAGTCTCCGTAGTAGCTATAACACATAAAAACAGGGGATCGGTAGGTAATGGTAGTTCTCCTGATGAGCCGAATTGTCGGATGATGTTGCTCATATTATGATACACCTTCTTATTTTATTGAAATCAAATTAATAGAAAATATAAATCATAAGAAATACTTCCCATAAAACTTATACATTAATCATCTTATTTATATTAAAATTATAAAATCAATTATTCGTGCTTAATATCACTTATACTATTATTAAAATAGAATATAGGCTGGGATGGGAAATATAATGATATGCTTAGGATTAGAGGGTACAGCAGAGAAAACAGGTGTGGGAATTGTTGATTCTTCCGGGGAGATACTGGCATCCGTAGGTAACTCCCTTATACCTGAAAGCGGAGGTATACATCCTAGAGAAGCTGCTGAACATCATGCCAATAACATCGTCCCCCTGATAAAAGAAGCCCTGAACAAATCTGATCTGCCATTAAGTGAGATAGGCCTGATAGCCTTTTCCCGAGGACCAGGATTAGGGCCTGCTCTTCGTACCATAGCCACCACAGCCCGATCCCTGAGTCTATCTTTAAAAGTACCTATAATTGGGGTTAATCATTGCATCGGCCATGTGGAAATAGGCAGACTAACCACCGGAGCTCATGATCCGCTTACCCTTTATGTTAGTGGGGGTAACAGTCAGATCATCGCCTTTGACCGGGGAAGGTATCGGGTTTTTGGAGAAACACTGGACATTGCCTTGGGAAATTGCCTGGACCAATTTGCTCGATCCGTTAATTTAGGCCATCCTGGCGGTCCCAGAGTTGAGGAACTTGCTCTTAAATCTGATAACTATCTTAAATTACCCTATACTGTTAAAGGAATGGATTTATCCTTCTCCGGACTATTAACAGCAGCCATACGGCGATTTGAAAGTGGAGAATCTTTAGAGGATGTTTGTTATAGTCTTCAGGAAACAGCTTTCTCTATGGTTACCGAAATAACTGAAAGAGCGCTTTCCCACTCTAAAAAACAGGGAATTATGTTATGTGGTGGTGTGGCTGCAAACAAGCGCCTGAATGAGATGATATCCATCATGGCCCAGGAGCATTATGCAGACTTCTATCAGCCTCCCCTTAAATACTGTGGAGATAACGGAGCTATGATCGCCTGGATGGGACAGTTGATGTTTCATTATGGCCAGGTACAGAAAGTAGAGGACACCACAGTTATCCAGCGATACCGTACAGACCAAGTTGACGTGCCCTGGATGAAAACCAGTAGTAAACATCTGAAATTACCATCAGAGATTATGGAGAAAGGTGCCGAAGCAAACATCTACCAAAGCCAATGGCTGGGACATGAAACGGTTATAAAAGAAAGGATTACTAAAAACTACCGGATAAAAGAAATAGACCAGGGATTAAGGAAGAAAAGAACTAGAAGTGAAGCAAAGCTGCTTCACCTAGCAAAAACTTGTGGAGTGGCCACCCCGCTTATATTCGACATCCATAAGAAGGATAACTCCATCACCATGGAAATGATCACCGGATACACCGTTAAAGATATCCTGGATAGATCTAAGCTATTACAAATTAAGGTGATCTGTGAAAAGATTGGTAAGAAAATAGCACAACTCCACAACTGCAGTATAATACATGGTGACCTGACCAGTGGAAATTTAATACTCAACGATGATGAAGTGGTCTTCATTGATTTCGGTCTGGGTAAAATCTCTGATCTGGTCGAAGATAAAGGCACAGACCTTTTAGTGTTTAAAAAGGCATTGAATGGCATACATTATAATATAGCGGAAGAATGTTTTCAGTCAATTTTAGAAGGATACCGTGAAGCTGATGATTATCAGGAGGTATTAAATAAAATAGAAGAAATCGAGGGCCGCAGACGATATATCAGTGATCAGCTATAAATTAATATCGTGATAAAAATGGAAAAAATACTGTTAAAAAAAATTGTTATTTCTAAATAAAAATAATATTAAAGGATTTATAATGCCTTAAATTAATATTATTTATTTTAAAATACTTAAATTCAATATTAAAAATTATATGATGCTCTTTTATTGATTTAAATTACAGAATGAATAATTTTTATACTAAGATAGATGATACATATGATAATAAAACATTAGATAGGGTTATTTTACTAAAAAAAGGTTTAAAATACCTCCAATAGTTAAAATCATCAATGAAGAAGGATCAACCATGATTAAACTTTAAGAAAACTTCAATTAATGTCTTAAATTTAAAAAAGAGCTCTGAAATCCCTGTTTTTCGGGAATTAAACCAAAACCTTTATATAACATGACAAAGTGAAATTGTTTTGTTCAAATTATAGTCCTAAATTCAATTTAGGGCACGGAGGCGGTAAAATTAAACGAATTATATTAGCTTTTAGTTTATTGCTAATTTCATGTATAACATTAACAGGTTGCACCTTTGCAACAGAAACAAATCAAACAACCATCAATGGAAATACATACACAACAGCTCAAATTGAAGATGCAGCCAATCGTGTTAACACTTTCATAGAAACAAACAACCGATTACCGAATTATGTAACTATATCAAGTCAAAAAATCCCTATAAACGATTTCTTACCCTACATGGGAGGAAGTAACGGCTCAACAACCACCACAGGTAACACCAGCGGATCAACAACTCCCGCAGCAGGTACATCATCAGGGACCAGCTTCACCAGCGCCCAGATAAATGACGCTGCAAAAAGGGTTAATTCCTTCATAGGAACCAACTCCAGATTACCTAACTACGTAACCATCGGCAGTTATCAGATAACAGTTCCACAATTCTTACAATTAATAGCACAAAACATAGTGAATATAAACAGCGGCTTAACATCATCAATTACCCTCAAAACAGTGGCCAGCCCAACCAGCACTTCAGAAACAGTTACCAGCGGATCAGTAGCAAAAACAGAATACGTGACCCTTGCAAAAAATATACTATCAACCATAACCAGCACAGGCAAAGCACCCAGCACAGTAAGCAGTTCACTGGGAACAATGAAATATGAAACAATGGTCTACAGTTTAACCAAAATACTCAATTACTACAAAACCAACAGCCGATTACCCAACTATGTAACAGTATCAGCATGGAGCACCGGTAGTGGTGGCCTAATTATCGATAGTAGTTCAGTCCAGTCCATACTAGACTCAATCGGATATGCAGAGGCAAAATATAAAGACATACAGGGACAATCCAGTGCATCAGCCATGGAAAGAGTGGGCTATGGTGATTGCTGGGCAGACTCACAATGGTTATATAATAAACTCAATGCAGCAGGCGTAGCAGCCCGAATCATGGGATACGTAGGCGGCGGTACCGGAGTATGGTACAGACATTCCTGGGTACAAATAAACACCGGAAATGGTTGGGTAAACTGGAGCTATACCAAATATGCAAGCCAACACTTTGGCGACGGATTAGGAGCTGCAGCATATGTGCTTATTGCAGCCAGCAACAAAATCGTTGACGTATCCGATATGATAGCCACCGGATATTAAAATAGACCTAACAGAAATAGCATCTGAAAAAAATAGAGAAAGTAAAGGGGTAAAAATTATATTCCCCTTAATTTCCTGTTTTTTATAATACGGAATAAGATAAGATAATTATAATCCTAGTTTATCTAAGATGTCTTCTTAATTATCAGACTGTTTTTTCGGTGTTATATTCAAAAAGGTACATCGCATCGGTGAAGGAAATCTTAATTCCTTTAAAGGTGTTACCCAAATCTTTCATTTTGATAAATCCCATTAACTGAACTTTCCTTAGCTACCTTAACTGCTTTTTAATATGAATATAATAATAAAGATCTATCATTTCTAACACATCATTTATCAGCAATATCTATCTCAATATATCCAATTATATAAAAATACAGAATTAGTATCATAGAACAATTTCGAAACAGGAATAGCTAATAATATCTCTTACACTATGGAGAGGAATCTGTTAAAAAGAAGATCTAGATGAATTACAGGGAATTAAAAGAGTCTTCAATATTAAATCAATGATTTATAAATCAGACATTTCCCCTCCCTAATTTATACTGCTATGTTAATCGTTTGACCCAATACTTTATTGTTATTTATTATTAGGTGACTATTTTGAGTGAAGAAAGAATATGGAGTAAAGATTTCATCATCCTGTCAATGATAAATGTTCTCCTAGCTTTAATATTTTATTTATTGCTGGTCACCATTGCATTGTATTGTGTGAGTAAATTTCAAGCTCCAGCAAGCGTAGCCGGACTTATTTCAGGAATCTTTGTTATTGGAGTTTTGTTTGGCCGATTAGGAACTGGAAGGATCATTGACAATGTAGGAAATAGGAAAATATTCATAATCGGTATTTTCTTTTTTACCATCACCACTGCATGTTATTTGATGTCCAATAATTTAACATCGCTAATCATCATCAGACTTTCACAAGGGGTTGCTTTCGGAGTGGCAGCCACAGCCATAGGAACGATTATTGCCAGAATTCTTCCTATTCATAGATATGGAGAAGGATTAAGTTATTTTAGTATGAGTATAGTGCTGGCAACAGCGATAGGGCCTTTTATCGGCATCATGTTAATAAAGTACAGTGATTTCAATATAATTTTTATATTAAATCTAATATTAGCCCTATTTTGCCTTCTTCTGTCCTTCCAAGTTCAAGAACCAGAGTATGGCCCACATGAAAAAGGGAAGATTAAATATGAAGGGAGATTTAAAGTTACCAATTTCTTAGAGTTTAGGTGCTGCCTATTTCCATCATTGCCTTAATCATTGCCTATACCTATTCAGGCGTAACCACTTTCATATCAATCTATGCGGAGCAGATCGATTTATTAGAAGCCGCCAGCTTCTTCTTTGTCGTGTTCGCCATTACTGTACTGATCTCTAGACCCATAACCGGCCGTTTACTTGATTCTAGAGGTGCAAATATTGTGATGTATCCTTGTATGTTAATATTTGCTGCGGGTATGTTAATATACAGTCAGGCAAATCTTTTTATAACTTTATTACTGGCAGGAATATTTTTTGGTCTGGGTTATGGTAACATCCAATCCATTTCTCAAGCCATAGCTATAAAACTAGCACCGGCTCATAAATTAGGACTGGCAAACGCCACCTTTTTTATATTCTTTGATGTGGGATTTGGTGTAGGTCCTTACATATTCGGATTCTTCGTACCCATACTCGGATTTCGAAGCCTATATGCAATAACCACCATCATCATACTGGCAAACATCGTTCTATACTATATTATGCTCGGAAGAAATGAAAAACAGCTCATATCAGTTGAATAATGATTTGATTTATAATTACAAATTTTAACTACTCCGCATTCATAGTTGAGGATATGGATGAATCAAATTTATAGAGCTATCCACTTCATTAAAGACTGATTTATCTTTGGTTTCTAATGGAAAAACTAACGAAAATAAATATTACTGCCATCAAAAAAGGAATTAGAGATAATCCAGTATCTTTCATAGGCACGTAGTTAGCCTGCATTGTTTCAGAGAACGTTTTATTATTATATGAATTATTTTTACCTATAGCATAGATATTACTATCTAAACTTCCAAAATAGATGGTACCGTCATTACCAATTGCTGGTGAGGAAAGTATAGGATATTTAGTTTTAAATTTCCATCTCAAAATACCATCATTGGTAAGTGAATAGAAATAAGAGTCTAAACTTCCAAAATAGACATTACCAGCTAGATCAATTACAGCAGATGATACTGCTCCAGAAAGAGATATTTTAAAGTTTTTTAAGTCAATAGCAGATAAGTCTACGGAATCAGGGACTATTTTAGTAATTAATTTCAAGAATTCATCCTTACTAAGGTTCGATGCCCATGATAAATCTTCAGAACTAATAATAAAGGATCCTGTTTCAAATTTCCATTTAAGAGACCCGTCAGGGTTTAAGGCATAAAAATATTGGTCAGTGCTGCCGACGTATATGGTCCCATCCACACATATGGCAGGAGATGCTTCCACCATACTTCCTGTTTCAAATTTCCATTTAAGAGACCCATCTGGGTTTAAAGCATAAAGATAATTATCCCAGCTACCGAAGTATATGGTCCCATCATCTGCAATTGCCGGACTGGACTCTATTGTATCACCGGTTTTGTATTTCCATTTAAGAGATCCGTCAGGGTTTAAAGCATAAAGATAATTATCTTCACTTCCGAAGTATATGGTCCCATCTGATGAGATTGCCGGTCCTGTTTCAACCCATCCTCCAGTCTGATATTTCCATTCTAAGTTTCCATCTGATGTTAATGCATAAAGGTTCCCATCTCTACTTCCAAAATATATTATTCCGGAAGTTGCAATATTAGGAGATGATGCTACTTCTCTTGCAGTCTTATATTTCCATTTAAGAGATCCGTCAGGGTTCAGAGCATAAAGATAACCATCCCAGCTACCGAAGTATATGGTCCCATCATCTGCAATTGCCGGGCTGGAGTCTATGATCCCTCCGGTTTGATATTTCCATTTAAGATCTCCATTAGGTTCTATGGCATAAAAATATTCATCAGCACTGCCGATGTATATTGTTCCATCTTCATTGATTGCGGGTGAACACCAGATCAAGCAATTTGTCTGGTATTTCCATTTAAGATTGTTATCAGGAGTACCGGAGTATGAAGATTGGCCTGAGTTACTAGTATCATGTTTAAATTTTGGTTGCGGTGAATCTGATAACCCGGCAGCATATACTGTGCCTGAAAATATGATAAGTAAATTTAAAAATAAAATTATTAAAAATTTATAGTCTGTTATACCCCCAATTTTCATGGGCATCCCCCAATTCATAAACCCGTATAATACTATAATTGAAATACATATTATATTTTGTTATTTTTTAAAAAAATGTTTAATAACTTCAGATATTATTTTTTTATCTAAAACAGGGTTTAATGCCATGTTACTTTTGTTTCTTGGTACCTTGACTTTTGGTGTTTCTATTCCTTATTCTTTGTAGAATGTTTTTACCCAGTTTACTTTGTTTTTTATTGTCTGTGGTGCATTTCCTATTTCCACTAAGTAATCTACAAATTCTGTGAAGTATCTCCGGATTTTTCGATCGGTTATCCATACACCATTTTTCTGTTCATTTATAGCTTCTCGTATTATTTCAGTAGGGGTTTTACCTAGGAAGTTGCAGTAGAAATCAAGGCCATTCTTATGGTTAATAATAGATTTTGGTGTTGTAGTTTTTAGCTCGGACAAATTCTTTAAATTGTGGATCATCTAAAATAGATATGTTATTCATGTTTTTCCACCTTCTTTTTACACTATCCATATACTAAGAAGGATTAAAACAACCGAATAACTGAGATACTTATAATCAACCATACTCATGTGTTCATGTTGATTAAAACTGACTAATACTGATATTAAAAAATTTATGAGGCCCATTATGACAAAAGAGACGTTTTCAGAGACGACCATAACCTTTATAACAGGTAACCAACACAAAGTATTAGAAGCCCAAGGAATATTAAACAACCTGGGAATAACACTGGAGCATGCTGATCTCGGCTACCCCGAAATCCAGGGAAACCTGGAGGATGTGGCCCGATATGGTGCACAGCATGCTAGTAGGCGTCTGGGTAAGCCAGTAATAGTTGAAGACGCCGGATTATTCATTAAAGCTCTTGAATGGTTTCCAGGGACATATTCATCTTATGTCCAGGAAACAATAGGTAATAAGGGCATATTAAAGCTTATGAGTGATGTTAGTAACAGATACGCCGAGTTCAGGTCGGTGATTGGGTTCTGCACCCCCAAAACCGAGCCCGAGGTTTTTTTAGGCACTGTTAAAGGACGGATAGGTTATAAGGAAATTGGCAGATTTGGTTTTGCCTATGATCCACTCTTTCATCCGGAGGATTATGAAGAATCCTTTGGGGAAATGAAAAGAGAGATAAAAAACAGATTCTCACACCGCCGAAAATCGCTCGAAAAGTTTGCATTATGGTATAAAAGCCACAATAATATTTAAAAAACCAAAAAATTGGTTTTTATTATCAACGCTTACCATATTAAACAGATCTAAAAATTTAGAGGTGAAAAAAATGGCAGTGAAGCCAGAATGGATAGAATATTCCGATGAAGAGATAGAAGAACTGATATTGAAATTGAAAAAAGAAGGACATTCCACCAGCCAGTCAGGTATTATACTGAGAGATCAGTATGGAATACCAGATGTGAAACTGATCACCGGTAAGAAAATAACCCAGATACTGGAAGAACATAACCAGGGCCTGGAATACCCGGAAGATCTCATGAACCTCATCAGAAAAGCCGTGAACATACGTGAACATCTTAAAGAGAATCCTAAAGACCTGCATACCCGAAGAGGTCTGCGTATAGTGGAATCTAAAATAAGAAGACTGGTCAGTTACTACAGGAAAGAAGGCGTGCTTCCTGAAGAATGGAGATATGAACCAAAACAAGCAGCATTACTTGTTAAGTGATTAATATTCAGAACATTTTCCTAACTTTTTTTTTAAATTTATTTTTTTTTATTCTAATTTTGATAATTGAAATACAATTAGACTTAACCTATTTGTTACTGAATAAAAATATAAGAAGCCTTAACATTTAAAAAAACTTGTTTGATCTAAAATTAATTAGAGCATCAAATTATCATAAAATACAATTTACTGAGTTTTATGAATAATAAGAAATCTATCAGCTTATGGTCTGCTATTGCCATTGGTATGGGTGGTATGATCGGTGCGGGTATTTTCTCAATTTTAGGTTTTGTTACTGAAATTTCTGGTAATGTGGTCTATCTATCATTTATTATTGGTGGTGTTGTTGCACTTCTTAGCACCTATTCTTATGCTAAATTAGGGACCAAATATCCTTCTGCAGGTGGAGCGGTTGAATTTCTTATAAGAGGATTCGGTGATGGAATTTTAAGTGGTGGTTTTAATTTTCTTTTATGGTTCGGCTATGTTTTTGCCTTGGCAGTTTATGCTGAAGGTTTTGGAAATTATGCAGCAACTTTTCTACCTCCAGAAATAGGTGGAATTGGAGTAATTTTTTGTGCAGTGAGCATCGTCCTTATCTTTACTATAGTCAATATTTCAGGAACGAAAAGCGTAGGAAGATCTGAAATATTTATAGTGGGAGTCAAATTGACCATACTATTATTATTTGCGGGTGTGGGACTTTTATTTATTAAACCATCACTACTAGCTATATCCCACCCCCCTAGTGTGTCTAATATAATAATAGGCGCATGTATTCTATTCCTCGGCTATGAAGGGTTTGGCTTAATCACCAACACAGCAGAAGATATTGATCAACCCCAAAAAAATATACCAAGGGCTTTGTATATGGCGGTAATCTTCACCTTATTGATTTACGTATTTGTTTCAATAGTTTTGGTAGGGAATTTATCTGTACCAGAAATTGCTAATACGGCAGATTACGCTCTAGCTGCAGCAGCAGAGCCATTTGCAGGATCAGTTGGATTTACTATCATCGCTATCGCTGCCCTTTTTTCAACAGCATCAGCCATAAACGCAACCCTTTTCGGAGGCGCCAATGTCAGTTATTTGATGGCCAAGAAAGGGGAGTTACCCAAATTCTTTGACCGTAATACCTGGCATAATAGTAAGGAGGGACTGTTTATAACCAGTTTCTTAGTAATCATATTCACAATATTACTGGATCTGGGAAGTGTGGCTATGATGGGCAGTGCAGCATTTCTACTAATATACGCGGGTGTGAATTTTGCGCACCTTAAACTCCATAAAAAGACAAATGCAAATAAATATATAATAATTTTAGCAATCATTGGATGCCTCTTCTCATTCAGTGCACTTGTTTATTATGAGTTATTTAATTCACCTCTAACTCTAATTACCCTAGTGATAGTAATACTCGCTTCATTCCTTATAGAATGGACTTATCGTAAATATTCTCAGAGAAATTTAAAAAATAGAAATTATAATTTATAGTTAATAGATGGAGTATTCAAATTAAAAAATTAATATAATTTATTGCCTGTTTTTTGTGTTGAAAAACCTCTTTAGCGGACCAAAGAACTACTCTAAGGATGGCGTGTCATTTCAGTACCTGGTGAAATGGTCGGAAAACAACGATAAATTAGAACAGGGAGATAATTATAAGGTTTTGGCATGTTTTGATTATATAGGCGAAAGAAATCTGTATAATTGAAGAACATTCAAACATCGAGTCTTTACAGTTTGTTGTGAACATCAACAAAAATGTAGGTTATATCGTTCAAAAAACGTTAATATCTGAGCGGCCTCTTATGGTAAATGGAATGAATAGCTATGAACTTATAACTTATAACGAAGTTAAAGATAAAAAAACTATGACCGTATTTGTGGAGAAAATACCAGGGCAAAAATATTATTATTTACAGTTCAGCACAACTTCGTCAAATTTCGATAAGGAAAAAATCAACTTTTATTTGGTGGTCAACAGCTTCAAAGTGCATTGATGAAGATATTACATGTTAAAGGAGTTCCAACCAATAAAAAAATCAATTATCTACTTAAAAAAATAATTTATAAATGGAATAATTTTATGATACGATGTGATAATGATGGGTTTCTTTGAAACAGTTTTTCCACCAGGATGGCAATTATATGTCTTGATTATGGTTATATTTGGCTTAATATTGTTCATTGTGTCTTTATTTCTTAATAAAGATGAAAATAAAGAAATAAAATTAAGCGATGAGGAAAAATTGACGGTAAAAGAAGAAGAATTAAGGTGGGAAAAAATGGAAAAATAGTCAAAAAAATGACTTGAATATTAATGATACGGTGAATGTAATACAAAATAATAGTTGTAAAAAATGTGGAACTATTAATCCAAATAATGCAGAATTTTGTAAAGAATGTGGCGACAAAATGCATAAAAAACTTTAAACACCATTTATAAGCCAAATTAAGTGATTTAAATCAATTTCCACCCCCATACGCACTTTAGCATGGCAGAATATTTTAGGATTTATGGGTGGATTTAATTATGAAAAATTTTAATTATCTTTACGATCTATTTAAGTGCATAGACACATATTCGCATTTAAATACATTTGTTTCATCTTAGACCACAAATAAAGTAGTTGAAAACCGTCTAAAATACATAATTTGATCCATAACCTCCATATGATATATATGAAGTTCTTATAACTTATTTTAACATGAATCAGGTGTTTAATGTATCTATGAATCGGGCTACAAATTATTTCAAAAAATCATATCGTAATATTTTATAAATAATGGCAACAAATTGTAATTTTGGGTTTATAATTTGACGTCTAAGATTTTAATTGTAGAAGATGAATCAATCGAGGCTATGAATTTTAAGCGATCATTAGTTTCTTTTGGCTATGATGTAATAGGAATAGCTTCAACAGGAAAAGATGCTTTAAAAAAGGTAACTGAACTTAAACCCGATCTTATTTTGATGGATATTGTTTTAAAGGGAGAAATGAATGGTATTGAAGCCGCTTCTCAGATTAAAGATGATTTTGATATACCTGTAATATATTTAACTGCTCATCCAGAAAAGAGTGCTGTTGATAGGGCTAAATTAACAACTCCTTATGGTTATTTGATTAAACCTGTGAGTAGAACTGATTTAAAGAACACCATTGATCTTGCGCTTTATAAACATCAGATGGAGAGCGAACTGAAACAAAGTGAATCCCGTTATAAAAGTCTTATCAACCATATGTACTCTGGCGTAGCAGTTTATAAAGCTATTGATAATGGAAAAGACTTTATTTTCATAGATTTTAATCAAGCAGCCGAGAACATAGATTCTATTGAAAAGAAAGAAGTCATTGGCAAAAAAGTTACTGCCATATTCCCTGGTGTGAAAGATTTTGGTTTGTTTGAAGTTATTCAAAGAGTCTACAAAACAGGGACCCCCGAACATCATCCTATCAGACTATATAAAGATAAAAGAATCACTGGTTGGAGAGATAATTTCGTGTATAAATTACCGTCCGATGAAATTGTTGCAGTATATGATGATGTTACAGAATCTAAACAAGCTGAAGAAGCCCTAAAGGAAAGTGAGGAAAGGCATAGGATGCTTTATTTAGATGCTCCACTCCCTTATCAATCACTAAATAAAGATGGGTGTTTCATTGATGTTAATCCTGCTTGGTTGGATATTTTAGGTTATTCTAGAAATGAAGTTATTGGAAAATGGTTTGGCGAATTTCTTAGCCCTGATTATGTGGAAGATTTCCAGGAGAATTTCCCGAAATTCAAAGCCATGGGTGAAATACACGATGTAGAGTTTGAAATGATTAAAAAAGATGGATCAACCATAATTGTATCCTTCGATGGCAAGATCGGATGTGATGATGAAGGTAACTTCAAACAGACACATTGCATATTCCAAGACATTACCGAAAGAAAAAAAGTTGAAGTTAAGCTTCATCAGTCTGTTGAAGAGTGGGAGCGGACATTTGATGCTGTTCCTGATTTGATAACCATATTAGATGAGGGTTGTCGGATTTTACGGGTGAATAAGGCCATGGCAGATAGGTTGGGTGTTACCCCTGAAGAAGCCGTTGGTTTAAAATGTTATGAAGCAGTGCATGACAATAAAAAGCCGCCTATTCTGTGCCCTCATCGTCAATTATTTGAAGATGGATTAGAGCATACAGAAGAAATGCATGAGGATCAACTTGGCGGTGATTTCATAGTAAGTGTATCTCCCATCCATGACAATGAAGGAAATATAATAGGAAGTGTCCATATCGCTCAGGATATAAACGAGCCCAAAAAAGCTGAAAAAGCTATAAGGATCAGTGAGAAAAAATTTAAGGATTTAACTGAGTTATTACCTCAAATTATTTTTGAAACCGATTTGGAGGGTAAAATTACATTTACCAATCATATTGCTTTTGAAACCTTTAATTATACGCAAAAGGACTTTGATAATGGCATATATATCCATCAAATGTTGATTCCAGAAGATCTGGATAGAGCTAAGGAAAACATTCGAAGAATAAAAAATGGAAAAAAATTAGGTGGCATCGAATACACCGCAAAGAGAAAAGATAACACTACCTTCCCTATTCTCATATATTCTTCTGCCGTTATAAATGAAAATGTACCTGTGGGTTTAAGAGGCATCATTGTAGATATAACTGATCTTAAAGAGGCTGAAACATCTTATAGGGCCATTTTTGAGAATAGTGGAACTGCTATTTTGATTTTTGAAGATGATGGCACGATCAATAGGATTAACTCTGAATGGGAGAGACTCAGTGGTTACTCCAGTAGAGAAGTGGAGGGAAAGATGAAGTGGACGGAGCTTGCTCACCCAGACTATGTGCAAATGATGATAGAATACCACCGCAAAAGGGTGATAGACCCAAAATCAGCGCCAAACAATTACAAAACAGCGTTCATCAATAAAAATGGAGATATACTTGATATGTACATCTCAATAACTGACCTACCTGGGACGAACCGCTGGTTAGCATCTGCTTTAGACATCACAGACCTTAAAAAAGCCGAAAACGCAGTAAAAGAGCGTGAAGATCAAAATCGATTGCTAATAGAGAACGCGGGGCTAGGTGTTGGCTATTACGATTTGGATGGTAAAATCATCATGTTCAACAGATTAGCCGCTAGCTATTTGGATGGAAATCCTGAAGAATTTGAGGGAAAAACTCTTTTTGAATTATTTGATGAAGAATCAGCGAAAATTTATAAGAACAGGATTGAAAAATCCATCGCTTCATTAGGATCTCAATATTATGAAGATTTTGTTCCCATACCCGCTGGTGATAAATGGTTCCTATCCACCTATACCAGAATTGAAAATTCAGATGGAGATATAATTGGTGTGCAAGTAATATCTAACGATATCACTGAACGTAAAAAGGCAGAAGAAGCCTTGCGAGAGAGTGAAGAAAAATATAGATTGGTAGTTGAAAATTCAACTGAGGGGATAATTGTTTTGGATAGAAAGGGAACAATTATCGAAGTAAATGAAAGCGTTTCGAAGTTTTCAGGATTCAGTAGGGAAGAATTAATTGGAAAAAATATTTTTAAATTGATTCCACTTGTTAAAATGGATATTAAAAAGATTTTATCAATTTTTAAGGATTTAATCCAGGGTAAACAAGCCGGAGAACAGGAATGGGCAATGATAAATAAGAGGGGGGAACAGCTCACTTTTATCGTGCATTATTCTCCTATCAGGAAGAATAAAAAGATAATTGGTATTTCGGCTATTCTTGAAGATATTACAGAAAGGAAAAAAGCTGAAAAAGTAATTAAAGAGTCGGAAGCATATTATCGGACTATTTTTGCCCATTCTGGTACTGCTACTGCTATTATTGAGGATGATTCTACTATTTCTTTGGCTAATTCTGAGTTTGAAAAGCTCTCTGGTTTTAGTTTAGCTGAGATTGAAGGTAAGATGAAGTGGACAGAATTTGTGTTTGAAGATGATCTAGAAAGAATGAAGAAATATCATTATAATAGACTTAATGATACAGAATCAGCTCCAGATAAATACCAATTCCACTTTGTAAATCGTCAAGGCGATATTAGAAATGTAATGTTACATGTAGCAGTAGTTCCCGGTACGAAAAAAAGTTTAGCCAGCCTTTTGGATGTGACCGATCAAACGAATGTTGTTAATTTGATGGAATTTGAGTTGAAAGTTAATAAAGCTTTAAATCAGATTTATGTGCCTTTGGTATCATCAGAATTATCTATTGAAGAAATCGCCTCGATAATTCTCCAAGAAGCCATAATATTAACTGATAGTGCTTATGGATTCATCGGGAAAATCTTACCAAATACTAAAGACATGGTGCTCGTTTCATTAAAACCCCCTATGCCCATGTCCAAACCAAAAACCCCAATTTTAAGTTTAGAAGAGGATGGAATTTATAATGGTTTAATGGGTCACAGTTTAAACTTTAAAAAGGGATTCTATACCAATGATTGCTCCTCCCATACATCATATGAGGACCAAGATGATCATTTAAATATAGAGAAATTTCTATCAGTTCCCGTATCATTAAATGATGAATTAGTTGGTCAGATATCACTTGCTAATAGTAACCGTGATTACACTGAAAAAGATTTAGATGCTATAAACAGATTTGCATACTATTATTCTTTAGCTATTCAAAAAATTAGAGATAGACAACAAATTAAAAATTCATTAAAAGAAAAAGAAACCCTACTTAAAGAGATACACCATAGAGTAAAAAATAACTTACAAATCATCTCCAGCTTACTAGACCTACAGGAAGTATACGTTGATGATGATCCTACTGCGGTGAATGTTTTAAAGGAAAGCCAAAACAGAGTACTATCCATGGCCATGATCCATGAAATGATCTACCAATCAGAAGATCTAAGCCACATAAACTTCTCTGACTATATAAGAAATTTAGTATCTAATCTATTCCATTCTTATGGAGCTGAATCCAATATAAATTCAGAGATAGATGTAGACGAAATCCACCTTAACATCGAGACATCTGTCCCTCTAGGTTTATTAATTAGTGAACTAATCTCCAACAGTCTGAAATACGCATTCCCCACTAATAAAACTGGAGAAATTTCTGTTAAACTTAGCAATAAAGGTCAAAAATTTAAACTAATCATCAGCGATGACGGAGTGGGAATACCAGAAGAAATAGACTTCAACACAGAATCAACCCTAGGACTGCGACTGGTAAATTCACTAGTAAACCAACTAAACGGCACCATACAACTCAACAGAACAAATGGAACAAAATACACCATCACATTCCAAGAACTCAAATACAAAAAAAGAATCTAAAACCTATGAAGGCCCACCCGGGAACAAGGTCAAATTTTATTGATCAGTAGTTTTCTACAGTAGAATAAATCAATGTAAGAAAATAACTTACATCCCGGGCAATGCTTTTCAAGGATTTTTAAAAAAATATTGGTTCATTTATTATAGATAAAGATCAAATCAACATTAATTTAAGAAAATGAACCTTATGAACATAAATATTGGGGTTTTTAGATTATATGTCTCCCAGGGGGATTAAGGGAGAATGAAACGTAAAATCATAATTAAAATAATCGCTTATATTTTAGGTTTTTTTGTATACGTAGTCACTATCTATTATTTAGCATATATTATACCAATATTAATTAATCTATAAAATCAGGGCCTATAAATCCCAATATCTGGAGCTTTTAGTATTATTTTATCAAATTTAATAAATTTTAACGAAAGATTAAACATAACATTCCCTGCAAACACTTAAGAATTTCTAAAAAAATCATAAAATTATATAAAAATCCAAAACAATATTTTAAATAATGAATGTGAATTATTTAATTTATTAAAATAATATAATACTTTATAGGAAATTAATATGTCAAAATCAAGCAAAAATGATGCATACAAACAGCATTCCTTGTTAAATAGGGCTGAAGAAGCCTATAAGTTATTAAAAAAGCATTTAGACCAGGATAATGTGGTTAGAATAATTTCCCATAATGATGCTGATGGAATTTCGGCTGCAGGAGTTATCTGCAACGCCATTGCCCGGGAGAATGGTAAATTTCATGTTACCATCGTTCCCCGGCTCAAATCTGAGGTTCTAGATAAGTTATCCCATGAAAAATATGAAATTTTCTTTTTCTGTGACATGGGCAGCGCATGGACCAAGAGAATCGGCCAGTTGAAAGGAGAGGCCATCATCGCTGATCATCATCAGACCATTGATTCTTCCGAAGAACAGGAGGGCGTGGTTCATATAAACCCTCACCTTTTTGGACTGGACGGTACCCGTGATGTGAGCGGCTCTGGAGTTACATATCTGGTCGCTCGTTTGATGAATCATTTCGAACTAGCAGGACTGGCCATGGTAGGTGCCTTTGGAGATATGCAGGGCAACGGAGAAATTACTGGTGTGAACCAGACCATATTACAGGAAGGATTGAATAAAGGGGTATTAGAATTAAAAGAAGGTTTGAAAATTTCATTTCTAAATGACGAACCACTCTATAAGGCCCTTACTTACACTTATCTCCCGCCACTTCCAGGTATCTCTGGAGATCTAGATGGTTCCCGTGGTTTTCTGGAAAAAATAGGTTTATCCACTGATATTAAATTCCCAGAACTGAGCAACGAAGAAAAAGACCATCTTAAAGAAGCTCTTATCCAGATCAACCCGGAAATTTTGGGCAAACAGTATATGATCACCGCCCTGAAGCCGCCGTTAAAGAATATTGATGATTATTCATCTATTATTGATGCCTGTGGTAAGAATAAGAAATACGGTGTTGGTCTAAGCATATGTTTAGGCGATGAAGATGAATCATTAACAAAGGGAATGGAACTGCTTAAAAAATACCATGAAATAATATTAAAAGGAGTCAGTTGGATAAAAAGGGAAGGTTCCAGGGAAATGGATCATATACAATACATTTACACAGAAGATAAAGATATTAAAGGCTTTATGGGCACATTAGCCAATATAAGTCTTGATATTGGTCTTATAAATCCAAATAAACCAGTTTTAGCTCTTTCACGTATGGATCCTTTGATAAAGGTATCCGGACGAACCACCTTAAAAATTACTGAAAAAGGTGTTAATTTAGGCCAAGCCATGGAACAAGCATCTAATAGCTATGGTGGTGCTGGAGGGGGCCATACAGTCGCCGCAGGAGCTGTTGTACCCCGGAATAATCAGGATAATTTTCTCAACCTGGTTGATGATATTGTTAAAAACCAGTTAGCTGAATAAAATGGTGAATCCAATGTATTTAACTCCAGAAGAAGAAGCCATGTATGATGGTCAAGAAGGACCGGTAGTTGAGAAATCAATGGAGATCCTGGTAGCATTGGGTGATATTTACGGAGCTCGAAAAATGGTTGACATCTCTTCAGCCCAGATATCTGGAGTTTCATATAAAACCATCGGAGATGCAGGTCTGGAGTACTTGGAGGAGTTTGCAGCGACCGGTGTAAAAGTCAAGGTTCCTTCAACACTTAACCCGGCAGGCATAGATCTAAATCAGTGGCAGGAACTGGGTTTTCCAAAAGATTTCGCCCAAAAACAACGGCGTATTATAGATGCCTATCAAAAAATGGGTATCAGCACCACCTGCACCTGCACACCCTACCTAGTAGGTAACGTGCCTACACTGGGAAGCCATATTGCCTGGTCAGAATCATCAGCTGTTTGCTATGCTAACTCTGTATTGGGAGCAAGGACCAATAGAGAAGGAGGCCCGGGCGCGTTAGCCGCAGCCATCTGTGGAAAAACCGCCGAATACGGTTATCATCTGGATAGGGAAAGGAAAGCTAATTTTTTATTTGAAGTTGAAACCTATCTTAAGGGTGTTGATTACGGTGCCTTAGGATATTTTGTGGGTAAGATAGTGGGAAATGGAGTTCCCTACTTCCGATTACGTAATTCACCGTCTGTTAATGATTTAAAAAGTTTAGGAGCTGCACTGGCCTCTTCTGGAGCTGTAGCATTATACCATGTGGAGAAGGTAACTCCAGAATATGAAGAAGCACTTAATGAGAAAGAAGAATTAGAAACCATAAATGTTGATCGGAAGGAGATAGATGAAAGTTCACATACTCTATCAAACACCAATAAAGAGCCGGATTTAATCTGCCTAGGTTGTCCTCATGCTTCTTTAGAGGAGATTAAATCCATAACCGAGATAATTGATGGTCATAAACTTAACATCCCATTATGGGTGTGTACCTCCATATCAGTTAAAGCCGCTGCGGATCATATGGGATACACCAAGATAATAGAAAAAGCAGGTGGAAAGGTAGTCTGTGACACATGTATGGTGGTGGCTCCCATGGAAGAGTTAGGTTTCCAGGTGATCGGGGTTGATTCAGCAAAAGCAGCGAATTACGTTCCTACCATGTGTGGTTTGGACGTGGTTTATGATGACCTGGAAAAATTAATCAAAAGAAAATAGAATTTCTCCCAAAATTAGAAAAAAAGGATATTATTTTTTTTTAAACAGAGCTATCATATTATTTGAATATTTTTAAGTAATTCGATTTCAACTGTAAATAATTAAATCAGCTATAGATTCATTTTACCTAATTTATATATGCAATATTTTAAATATTAATTTTCATGGAAAAATGGATCCAACATCCCCTAATAAAGCCAGAAATCATAGAATCAAGGCTTTACCAGCAAGTATTAGCCGCTGATGTTTTGAAAAAAGGCAACGCTATGATCGTAGCCCCTACAGCCCTGGGTAAAACAATTGTAGCGGCTCTAGTATCTGCTGAACGGCTTAAGAATAATCCAACATCTAAAATACTCATGCTAGCCCCCAGCAAGCCCCTAGCAGTTCAGCATGAAGAAAGTCTTAGAAAATTCCTCAAAGCACCAGTAAATGTACTCACCGGATCATTAACCCCAGATAAAAGGATCAAAATATGGGAAAAAAGTCAGATAATATCCGCCACCCCCCAAACCATCGAATCAGACATAATTGCCAACCGATACAGTTTAAAGGATGTTTCACTCTTGGTTTTTGATGAATGCCACCGAGGGATAGGAAACTACGCCTACGTGTTCTTAGCTTCTCGTTACATGTCTGAAGCAGTAAATCCACTTATATTAGGTTTAACTGCTTCACCAGGAGGGGAAGAGGATAAAATCACAGCAGTATGTGAAAACCTATTTATAAATAAAGTAATTATAAAAACCGAAGAAGATGTGGATGTTAAACCCTATTTCAAACCTATAGAAATTAAATGGGTAAAGGTTGATCTGGGAAAAGAGCAAAAAAATATAAAAAAACACTTGGACGCAGTACTGAAAAATAGGTTGAAGGGATTAAAAAATTTAGGCATAATCCGTTACATTTCTAATGTCTCAAAAAGCGACATACTTAAAGCTCGTGGAAAGGTTCAAAACCGGATTTCACGTGACAGCCAGCCTCCCAAAGATTGTTTAATGGCTATATCTATGTTAACAGCGGTTTTCAGCTTACAGCATGCTCTGGAGCTTCTAGAAACCCAAGGCATAAATAATCTCAATAATTATTTCATTAAACTTAAAAAAAAGAAGACCAAAGCTTCTCAAGGACTTTTCAAAAATGATGATTTCAACCAGGCAGTGCAACTAACCCATAACGCCCATAAGGATCAGGTAGAACATCCCAAGATGAAAAAACTGATGAAAATACTGAAAGAAGAATTAAAAACGAACCAGCAAATAATTGTATTCAGCCAGTACAGGGACACTGTCAACGACATACACAAAAAATGCGAAGAAAACAGTATAAAATCGGTTAAATTCTTCGGACAAGCAGCAAGAGAGAAAGAAAAAGGACTTACTCAGAAAGAGCAGAAGAATATCATTAAAAACTTCCGTAAAGGCGAATATAAGGTTTTAATATCCACCAGTGTGGCTGAAGAAGGAATAGATGTACCCTCAGTGGATCTGGTAATACTATATGAACCCGTACCCTCAGAAATACGGATGATACAAAGAAGAGGGAGAACCGGTAGAAAAACTAAAGGGCAAATGATAGTTCTTATAACCAAAGGCACGCGTGATGAATCCTATTATTATTCAAGTGTGCGTAAGGAAAAGAAGATGAAAAGTCAGCTCACCAAAGGCTATGAAAAAGTGGAAAGATTAGTGAAACAGGGTGAAAAGCCACCGAAAATTCATCAAAACACAGTAAACCAACCCCAAGTTTATGTTGATCATAGAGAATCCAAATCAGGAGTAGTCAGGGAGTTAAGCAACTTAGGAGTAGATATTAAAACATCAACATTGACCGTGGCCGATTATCAGGTTTCATCAGAAGTTGCTGTGGAGCGGAAAAGTGCCCAGGACTTTGCAGGATCCATCATAGATAAAAGATTATACAAACAAGCCCGGGAACTGGTTGAAAATTTCAATAAACCACTTTTAATTGTAGAAGGAGAAAACCTTTATAGTGGTGGATTACATCCTAATGCCATAAGAGGAGCATTAGCCAGCCTAGCCGTGGACTTCTCAATACCCATAATTCCCACAAGATCCCCTGAAGACACAGCAGCTATGATATATAGGTTAGCTATCCGTGAGCAGGAAAAAAACACCAAGGAAATACCTTTGCGTACAGAAAGAAAACCACTCAGTTTACAAGAGCATCAGATATTCATCATAGAATCCCTACCAAATGTGGGACCAGTCACAGCTCGTAAGTTATTAGAGAAATTTAAAACAGTGCAAAATGTGATAAACGCATCAGAACAAGAACTCACCGAAGTGGAGGGTATAGGTAAAATAATCGCTCAAAAAATCAGGGAAGTAATTAACTCCAGATTCAAAACTGGTGCGATTAATGGAAAAACTGCTCCAGATAAGGAATTAACATTATCAGATGATTATAATTACATAGATACAGTAAAATAATTATTTATCAATTATTACCAAAGATTTAGAATAAAATAATTTTATATATGAATATATCAACTCTAAAACTATTTTAAATCAAGAAATTCAAGCTAGAAGGAAGACCTAATTATGAGAATTAGATTTAAACTAAAGGAAGCTTTTGATGATGAGAATCTTAATCGATGAAAAAGGAAAAAAATTCATAGCAGGTGAAGGAGACCTGCATACTAATTTTGGTTACATAAAAAAGGAAGACATTGATAATAGCAGTGATGGTCAGGTATTGGAAACCCATATGGGGCATAAGTTCACCATTTTAAAGCCTAGTATAAATGATTATATCGATTTAATGGAGAGGAAATGTTCCATAATTTTACCAAAGGATATTGGCCTGATCAATGCTTACACTGGATTAGGCTGCGGATCTAAAGTGGTGGAGGCCGGTACAGGTTCAGGAGCAACTGCATTATACTTCGCAAACATCGTAGGACCTACTGGTGAAGTTTTCTCCTATGAAATCCGTGAAGATTTCACTGAAATTGCACGTAATAATATCCATAAATTCGGATTTAAAAACGTTTCAGTAAAGAATCAGGATATCAATAAGGGAATTGATGAAAACCAAGTGGATATGATTTTTTTAGACATGCCTGAACCATGGAATGTTGTTGAATATGCTGTAAACTCCCTGAAAGTGGGTGGTTATCTGGCAGCCTATAATCCTTATATCGAACAGATGTTAACCCTAAACAAAGTAATGAAGAAGAACTCATTTTCTGATATAAGATCATTTGAATGTATTTTAAGAGAAATAGAAATTAAAGTGAAAGGAACCCGCCCTAAAACACGTATGGTGGGGCATACAGGATATTTAACTTTCGCACGCCGACTTTAGTATTTGATATGTTTATTAATTATCTATACTTTTCTACTGTAGAAATATTAGATATAAGATAAGATCTGAAATTTAGATAATAATTAAAATAGAAATTTAAATAAATCATTAACTTAAATACAATTTATTATAAGGTGAAAAATATGGTCTTCCCCCAAAAAGACATTATCTCCATTAATGATTTCAGCAAAAAAGACATCGTTAAAATGCTTAAATTAGCAGAGAAAATGGAGCCTATAGCCCGTTCCAGAGAAACCTGTAACATTCTTTCAGGGAAATTATTAGGTACTCTTTTTTATGAACCATCCACCAGAACCCGTTTATCATTTGAAGCAGCTATGCAAAGATTAGGTGGGGGTGTGATTGGTTTTGCGGAAGCAGGAGTAAGTTCAGCAACTAAAGGGGAGAATCTTAACGATACAGTACGTATAGTAGCAGAATATACAGATGCCTTGGTTATAAGGCATAATATGGAAGGAACAGCACGTTATGTAGCTGAACTAGTCGATGTACCGGTTATAAATGCAGGAGACGGTGCTGGACAACATCCTACCCAAACATTATTAGATTTATACACCATGCAACGCATACTAGGAAAAATAGATGAATTGCACGTAGCTCTTATTGGAGATCTTAAATACGGACGCACCGTACATTCATTAGCCTACGCTCTAGCTAAATTTGATGTTGAAATGAGTTTCGTTGCTCCCAAGGAATTACAAATGCCCCTTGAAATTTTACATGACCTCAGTAATTTCGGAATAAGTGTGAATGAAACAGAAGATATTCATGATGTCCTGGATTATGCAGATGTTTTATATGTTACAAGAATACAAAAGGAGAGATTCCCTGATCCACAGGAGTATTCTAAAATCAAAGGGGCTTACTTAATCAATGCTAAACTTTTAAACGGTAGTGAAGCTATCGTAATGCATCCATTACCACGAGTTGATGAAATATCTCATGATGTGGATAATACTCCCTACGGAAAATATTTCCAGCAGGCTTTTTATGGTGTACCAGTTCGTATGGCTCTTTTGAAAAGTTTAATTAATAAATAATTGTTATTTTTTGATAATTAATATTTATTTCTAAATATTAAATTATAGTTATAATAATATAATATAATAATAATTTATATAATAATAATAATAGTATATAATATAAAAAAGAATTAATTAAAAAAAGAGTTATTTAGTTATTTTCCCACATAGCATCTTCTAAGAGTTCTGTGTCGCATTGTAGGTCGATTATATTCGTTCTTCCTTTTCCTCTTCCTCTGGATATTGTTTTGGTTGATATGAGTCCTAACATTTCCAGTTCATTGATAAAATCAAATATTCTTCGGTATGATACTGAATCACCCTTTGAAAACTCTTTATATACATCGTATAGTCTTCCGGATGTAATTTCTTCTTTTCTTTTGGTAAGGTATAGGATGGATTCTAAAACTTTCTGCTGCTGACTAGGTAAAGTCATGATAATATCGGTGACCTTATTATGTTCAATGTATTCCTTTGCTTCCCTAACGTAATCTTCATAGACTGTCTCAGAACCTTTTTCATCAGCTAATTCACCGGAGGTACGTAGAAGATCCAAAGCATATCGAGCATCACCTTCCTCCTTAGCAGCCATTGCAGCGCATAATGGTATGACGTCACCATTTAAAACACCGTCTTCAAATGATAATTTAGAGCGTTCCTTTAATATGTCCACTAATTGCTGGGCATTGTAAGGTGGGAAAACAATTTCCCTATCTCTTAAGCTGCTTTTCACCCTTGGTTTGATGAACTGTTTGAAATCCACATAGTTGCTTATGGATGCTATGGAAACGTTTTCGGTCCGAGTTAATGTATATAAAAGCCCATCACCATCATTTTTAAGGAGAATATCAATTTCATCCAATATAATCATCAATATCAAGTTTTTACCAAAAACGTTCTTTTTGAAAAGATCACGGAAAGCATGCACAACTTCTGCTTTCGTCCATCCCCTATAAGGGACATCCTGACCCATCTGCTGGCATAAACGAGCAATTACCTGGTACTCTGTTGTGTAATCTGTGCAGCGGATGTATTCCACTCTAACATTAACATCTTTTTCCTTTGATATGCTTTCCAATTGTTTCCTGGCAAATTTTGCAACAGCTGTTTTACCAGTACCTGTTTTACCATATATAGTAACATCTGGTGGTGTCACTCCTTTCAAAGCTTCAATCCAGTATTTTGCCACTGATTTTATCTGGTCATCCCGATGTGGCAGATTATCCGGTAGAAATCGATGATCCAAATACTTTTTACATTTAAAAACAGAGTTTTTACCGCCTAGTTCTTCGAATATATTCATTAATCACAACCCCTATAGTAACAATCGATATGCATATGCTAATAACAATAATTATGTCTTATAACTAAATGTTATGAATCTTGCAATTACCATTTCTTCCTGGATTTATTAAGTAGTAACTTATGGATTTTTGGTTTTTTAAATGGTCTTAAACATGAAGGTGTATTTCAACTGTAAATTTATTCTGTCGAAAAACAATTGTAAAGGTCAATTTCAAGTGAAAAAAATTTAACTACCATCTATGTTATAATGCACTAATATTAGCAGTAACCTTTCAAGTGTAAAGACTTATTATTTTTTGCAATTTTGATAGACTGAGAGATGTATTGCAAGTGTAATTAAGTTGATATCAACATCAATTTAAACTTTGTTATTTACAGATTTACCAAAAGAATTAAAAGTAGATTGTTTTACTATTTCATTTTATGTCATAAAACATAAAAAAGTATTAATCAAGGTTACACTTGAAATATACCCCTCTCTGACATTTTTCACTAAAATTTTACACTTGAAATATACCCCTCTTTCATAAACTTTAAAATATACACTTGAAATACAACTTAAAAATCACAAATTTTTTACACTTGAAATGCATCTACTATCCAAACATTCACAAAAAAATGAATTTCAATATTATATAAACTAACTAATGAATTTATCACAAAAAATATTCATTAAAAATCAAGAATAAATGATAAAATCACAAAAAAAGTAAAAAAGAATCCAACAGTTAATAATGATTTAGTATAAAATGTTAAGATTATGAAAATACAATTGAATGGATTTAATATATAATCCTAAAATCATCGTACGTTGGAACATAAAATCAATACATCTATTTCCGTTCTATGATATACAGTGGAAATAGACCTCTCTATATCCCTAAAAAAAATTTATGTTTTATTACGTTTACACTTGAAATATAAGTCTCTGTATTTAGATTCGTAATACTTCAATTCAAAAAATATTACATTAATTTGATATTATATAAAAGAATTTTTTTTTTAATCCAAAAAAATAGATTTAAAGTCCATAAAAAAAGATGGATTTAAAGTTTTTCATAGAATTTCAAATCATTTTTAAACATACATACTATCAGACGCAGTTCCTTTACCATCTCCACTACCAAATTCTTGCTGTATTTTCCATACGCACTGAATTTTTGATCTGAAAATCTTTTTAATCAGATATATCAAACGATCTTTGGTTAAACCATCTTCATATATCTCTGATGTTATAAGGAAGCTTTCTAAGATGTTACTCGGATGTTGTAATTGAAAGTCCACTCCTTGACTATTTAACATATACCTTAAATCCCAGATAAATTCCTCTTTTTGTGTTGATGATAATTTTCTCATTCCATCAGTATGTTCTGGGCTTACGTTGGTAGCGCATCCTATTACCACCAAGTCTGGATTTCCTTTGGGTTGTATAACGTCCATTACATTTTCTTCAGGATAATTTATTATGAAATGGAAATTGGTGTTGTCATCAGGAACTTTCTTTCTGAATATTCCTATATCGGAAAGCCATTTTTGGACTTTATCTTCTACTTTTCTAGTCAAATCAATCACCTTGATTTTTTTTATAATTCAATTATACCTTTTTCAATGATTATTATATTTATATGATTATTAATTTTTGATATTCTTAATTAAAAAACTATTAATTATTTAACTTAAAAACTCATGTTATGGAAATTCTGGTCATAATTCTACTTGCAATTTTCCTGGATCTAATCTGGGGTGAAGTGCCTTCTTCGGTCCATCCTGTTGTTCTGATGGGTAAAATAATAGATATTTTAAAGCCTCCTCTTTTGATTTATAAAAATAAATTATCCGGATTCATCTTAACAGCTATTTTATTAGTCTTATTCATAATTCCGATTTATTTCTTTCTCCAATTCGCTCAATTTAATTTAATAATTTACATATTATTATCTGGGTTTATATTATTCACTACATTTGCTATTAAAGGACTTATAAAAACATCTAATCAAATCAAAAAGTATATTGATACAGATATAAATAAAACAAGGAAATTAGTATCATATTTAGTAAGCAGGGACACCAGTACACTCTCTCGGGAAGAATTGACCTCAGCAACCCTGGAAAGTCTAACGGAGAACATAACAGATTCGGTGGTCTCTCCTCTTTTTTACACTTTCCTAATAGGGGTCATAGGGGGAATGGCTTATAGGGTTATAAATACTTTAGATGCTATGGTTGGTTATAAAAATGAAGAAAACATAATTATCGGATGGTTCCCAGCTAATCTGGATGATTTAGCAAATTATATACCTGCCCGTATCACTGGCATAATCATGGTACTATCAGCGGCCTTGATTGGTTTAGATTGGAGAAGATCATTTCATATAATGATGGTGGATGCTAGAAAAACTCCCAGCCCTAATTCAGGATATCCCATGGCTGCAGCAGCAGGTGCGTTGGGAGTTCAGCTGGTTAAGAAAGATTATTACACGTTGGGTGAGGATATAAATCCCTTAAATAAAGAGGTCATTGATCAGGCGTTGTTGCTTACAGAAGTTACTATCATATTTTCCTGACTATTTCCTTTATCATATACGCATCCATAACTTATTTGGTCATATTAATATGAAAATTGATAAGATCACCATTGATAATTGTTTGAATAATGAAGAGTACTAAAATAATAAATGAATTATAACCAGAAAAGATAAAAAAAGTATAATTTCTCTTCACTGAATCGATAATATGAAAATTGCTATAATAAGTGTTACATCTGCTGGTCAGAAACTCGCCTTTGAATTGGGTCTTACACTGGAAATGGATCCCTCTATCTTGCAAGTTGACCTATTTCATAAAAATGTTAAATCGACTTTAAATGACATATACTCCAGATATGATTGTATATTGGGTATCATGGCCTCAGGGATAATGATACGGAATGTCTGCCACTTTATACGGAATAAATTTGATGATCCTGCTATTTTAGTTATGGATGAGAGATCTAAACATATCATCAGTCTATTATCAGGACATCATGGCGGAGCTAATCAATTAACATCGAAACTGGCAGATATAACCGGATCTGATCCGGTGATCACCACAGCCACTGATGTGAATAATAAAATGGGAATAGATACCCTGGCCCGTAAATTTTATATGGATATTGCAGATCCTTCTGTAATAATAAATATAAATAAAGCTTTAATTGAGGGATTTAAGGTTAGATTGGATGTTCCACCTAGTTATGAGTATTTGTTCCAGGATGAAATGCTTAAAAATTCCTATGATAAGTCTTCATCAGATAAAATCAGAGTAGTATTCCATGAGCATCAGTCTTATTTAACTCCTAAAAAAATCGTGGTAGGTTTAGGTTCACGTAAAGGAGTTTCCACTGACGCAGTATTATCTGCTGTTAATAAGACCAGTTATCACCTAGGAATTCCTACTGAAAGAATAGATTTTATGGCTACTGTTGATATAAAGAGAAATGAGACTGGGATTCTTGAAGCTGCGGAAATTTTATCTGTTCCGTTGAAGATCGTTTCATTGGATGATTTGAAGAAATTTAAACATCCCCATATATCAGAATCTTCATTTGTTAGTAGAAAGTTCGGCGTACCTGGTATATGCGAACCTGTATCTTTGATGGTGGCAGGTGAAAATTCAAAACTCATTTACAGAAAAAATGTCTTTGATAAGGTTACAATTGCTATGGCCGTTTCTAATTAGATTTAATTATAAAAATGATTTTGATATCCTTTTTAAATTATTATAATTAATTTTTTTCCAATTCTTTAAAGTTCACTTTTTATATAAATAAGATGAAAATTATTTATAGTATATACACTTAATTTTTAAACTGGTTGAAAAAATAAGTTATTTATTAACCCTAGTTTAATGTAAAGTAAAGACTAATAATTTTTTAATGAATTTATCTACTAAATTTTACGTTTGGAGGTTATATTATGAATGAAGAGGCATTCGATCGTTGTAATCAAATATTACAGCATATAATGGAAGATACCAGCGTCCCAAGAAATATTAGGAGAGCTGCAGAAAAATCAAAGGATATTTTAGCTAATGAAGATGAAGAACCAACTATCAAGGCCAGCACAGTTATATCAATACTAGATGAAATTAGTAACGATCCTAACATACCTATTCATGCTAGAACTCTTATTTGGAATGTTTTAAGTGAGTTAGAATCTGTCCGAGATTAATTTATTCTTTTAAATATTATTTAAAAGAAGAGATACGAATCCTGTTTTTGCACATTTTTCTGTGAAATCTGCTAAAATAGCCGCATTTTCTATATTTGAACCCACAGCCAGCACACCATGATCCTTCAGGATCAGGACATCCTCATTTTTCACACCTTCTGTGGCTAGTTCTACTAGTTCATCCGATCCAGGAGGTGCATAGTCTATAACGTTTATGTAGGGTTCCCTGATTTTCCCAAACCCTTCTAGTCTTGGTATTTGTTTATTTGTAAATGAAAACCCAGTAGCATATGGGGAATGGGTGTGTACAATACTCTGTATATCCTCTCTTACTTTATAGATTCTTAAGTGCATATAAAGCTCAGAAGAGGGTTTACCATCACCATCCAAATGATTTCCATCGGTATCTGTTACGATGATATTTTTTAAATTAATATCTTTAAGGGATACTCCAGTTGGTGTTATGAGAATTACTGCCTGGTGTTTAACTGAGGTTTTATTTATTTTTTCATTTAGATCAGGAATTTTTAAACTAACGTTACCGGATAAACCAGGAGTGAGACCATTTCCATAGATTTCATGGCATATATTTTCCATATTTTTTTTAAATTCTTCTAATTTAAACATAATTCCTCCCCTGATGTCTATCTTAATATAAACCTATGTATATAAAATAAATATAGTAATCAACGGTTTTTATGGTAGTAAATCTAATATAATCTGTTTTATGGTTGGATAACCTAATATAATCTGTTTTTATGGTCATACAATTTAATAAAATCTTTTCTTATGGCTAGGTAATCTATTATTACCTGTTGTTAGGTGAATTTTAGTATTTTCATCGTCCCCTGGTTCAGGACAGGTACTTGGGCGCAGGTAGGTACTATGTTGTATATTTTCTGGAACTCTGTTTGTGATTGGAAGGTTCCACTGTTTATGAGGTGAATTCCTTTATATTTTTTATATGAATTTATATGCACATGTCCTGTGTGGAATACATCTGGTATTTCTTCAATGACCATATGGTCCTCTACTTCACTGGCTAGTGGTGTTCTTTCCCCGTAAATAGGTGCTAAATGTCTTTTTTCCAGCAGTTCCTTCATTATTAAATCAGTTTGTTGATGGCTCATGCCTTTAACGGTCATGGCAAAATCATCAAAGCTACGACCATGATATATCAGAACGTTTATACCGTCCAGGCTGACCAAGGAGGGGTTGCTTACGAATTCAACATTTTTTAGTTTATATAAATCAGAAGCGTATTCTTCATTTATGGCTGGCTGTGGCTCGGCTAAACGACCCGCATCGTGATTACCTGGCGTTATGATAATTTGAACATCATCAATTTCTCCAAAGAGCCTTGCTGCTTCTTCATATTGTTTATAAATATCTTTTATTGTTAGTTCTTTATCCTGGTGGGGGTATACTCCGATGCCATCAACTATATCCCCTGCCACTACCAGATAACGCACATTATTGGCTATGTTCTGCTGTTCAGCATCTCCGTATTCTCCGTTTATCCATTTAATGAAATTATTGAAGGCATCTTCCAGGAAAGTTGAGCTACCTATGTGGGTGTCTGATAAAAAGACCACCGAGAAATCCATGGGTTTTTCATCAATACGGGGTGTTCCTGGGTTTATGAGTTCTGAGGCTAGTATTAAACTTCCTTTCCTGGATCCTACTACGCCCAGCACCTCATCTTTAACCACCCTTTCAGCATTCTCGAATAGGGAGTGATTTTCATTATGGATGAGCACGCTTGCTGTTCCAGTTTCATCTTCCACTTCTATCAGTTTATGGTTATTTTTAGTGTTCCTGATATCATTTACCATACCAATTAGGTTCACTGTGTCCTGAATATTCTCAAGTTCCTGTATTGGTTGGGGAGATTTTAGTTCTTTTTTTCTTTGCAACATCTCCTTCAATTTATGGTATCTGCTGCTGAAATATGCTGAGAAATCTTTGATCTCTCCATTTGTATAGGATTTCCTGCTGGCATCTCTAAGCACTTGAAAATTGAAGGGACTTTCATCTATCAATTTATTTTGATCTGTGCCTTTATATTGGCTTGAACTAATGATATCTGATTCATATTCTGTTTTAATAGGTTTAATACTTGTATTTTTGGAGAGTTGGGTGTCAGTACTTGTTAATGATGTAACTGACTTTGATATTCCTTTATTTGTGTTGAGAAATTTTTCCACCATTTCTCCTGTTAAAATCAATATATTCTCCCCTGAGAATTTCAAATCTTTAATAAGGGATTCTGTTAATTTTAAAGAATTTTCATGGTTTTTTATCTTCCAAAAAGCCTTATCGTCAATTAAAACTTCGGCTTCTGCAAATTTGTTGATAATGGTTTCCTTCATGAAGTATCCCAAAAGCTTTTATTTTATTTAGATATGTTATAATTATAATAGTTAATCAACTAATCTATTAGAACTCTACTGAAATTAATGATTTTCATACTTAAATTGACTATTTAAAACTTATGAAAGGTGATAAATTGAATAATATTCTTAAATTCATTCTAATTCTAGTATTATTAGTCGTGTTTTTTGAAGCAGGACTGGTAAGCTCTTACACCATAGTAACCGGGCAGCCCCCGGACATTGGCAAGCTAATTAATTCACAAATCGATGAAATTAATACATTTATAAAGTTACTGCAGGGATCAGGGAACAAAACCCAAGAAACTATTGAAATCAACAATAAAGATGATGTGGCCCGGGCAATTCAGAACAAAACTCAGATGGACGGTGTTGATTTACAGAGTCTGGCTGCTTATACCAATGAGAGCACCAATAAAGATCAAATTAACATAACCATCACTGTTACCGCTTATAAAACAACCACTACCGGCACTAATGTGACAAATGGAAGCATCGTAATTAAGCCTAATGAAACATACAGTATAACTGCCTTGGCCATTGGGAAAACTGAAGATGGTGGGATAACGGTGGATATTAAGAGCATCATTATAACCACCATTCGTAAATTATACTCCAACACTGGAAACGGGACCTGAATTAGATATAAGATGTGTTAAATTATGATCAGCGTAGTAGGAATAGGCCCCTCCAGGGAAGATATGACCTTGAGGGCTTTGAGTCGAATTGAAGAAGCGGATGTTATTATATCCTATAAAAAATATGTTAAATATATAGAGGATTTGATTCAGGGTAAGGAAGTTCTAACCCGGGGTATGGGTAAGGAAATTGAAAGGGCGGAATTGGCTGTGCAGGAAAGCAGAGCTGGTAAGAATGTTGCCCTGATTTCCAGTGGAGATCCTGGGATATTCGGTATGGCTAATGTCCTTTTCACCATACTGGGCAAATATGAGGATGTAGAAGTTGAAGTTATACCTGGTATAACCGCGGTTAACTACGCTGCTTCACTTTTAGGAGCTCCTCTTCATGATTTTGCAGTAATTAGTTTGAGTGATCTTTTAACCCCCCTATCTGAGATCGAAAATAAGATTATCAAGGCATGTGAAGGGGATTTCATCATCGCCTTTTATAATCCTTTAAGTAAGACACGAAAAAAACCTTTCCAAGAAGCTTTAAAAATCTTAAAGAAGAATCGTAGGTTAGAAACTCCGGTGGGATTGGTTAAAAGCAAGGAAGGAGATGTGGATGTTATAATAACCACATTGGAGGACCTATCACCTGAAGAAATTGATATGTCCACCACCATTCTCATTGGAAATACCATGACCTATGTGGATGATGGTAGAATGGTCACTCCCCGGGGTTATGTGGTGCCTTATCCGTTGCATCCTCTGGCTTCTGATTTTTATGAGACTTATCTGGCAGGTGAAGGGGTTGAAGGTCCTAATTTATCTTGTGAATACTATCCCTGTCATAAGCATCCTCAAAACTGTACTTTCTGTTACTGTCCATTTTATCCCTGTGGAGATCAGTCCACTAATGGCCACTGGATAAAAGAGAAGGGTGTGTGGAGCTGTGAAGGTTGCCAGTGGATTCATGAGGATGAAACGGTGCGATGCATACAGACCAAGCTATCATCCTTGGTGGAAAATGTGGACGACCTTCAGGATAAAAAGAAAGAACTATTAAAATTAAGAAGGGAATGTATCAGGAACACCCGATCCTGAACGCTCTGAATAAGTAGGATGTATGTATTTTTGTTGGGTATTTTATTTTTGTTTTTTTTATAATCAATTTTTTATAACAGGATTATTATCTTAAGGGGGGGATTTATCTAATCTTAAGGGTTTTTGTCAACTATTTTGTTGATGGCCAGGGATACTTCTCTTCTGAATTCTGAATTTCCATAGTTTAAAGAGTCAATTAAAGAGTTCAAAGCTAATTTGTTACCAATTTTTCCTAAAATCCGGGCAGCTTGGATCTGAATTTCGGGGTTTTCATGCTTAAGAGCATCAATTAGAGGCCCTATGGATTGTTCATTGAGTTTTATGAGCACATCTTCAACGTTTTTGCGGACATCATAATCTTCATCGATTAACTTCTCAATTAGCTTATTTATTTGCTGTTTTGACATTTCCATAGGAAACAATCTCCCAAGTAAATTAGACCTATTCACTAATTATTTCAGATCATAGGGCGTTTTTGCTTCTATTATTTTTTATTATCCAATTTATTCTTAATGGTGTGTTTCAATTCCAAAGCTTCTTTGAAGTTTTCATCCATATCAATAGATTTATCAACTGATATAAGCGCATCCTCATAATTATTTAGGTTTAAACAATTCTTACCCTGGAGATATAGGGCAAATTTATAGAAATCATCGGTTTTTTTATCATATCTTGCTAGGAAAAAATCTAAAACCTTCTTTGACTCTTCATATTCTTCCATAAGCTGAAGTACGTATCCTTTATTATACCAGGCCAGATTATCACCCGGATCGTATTGTATTATATTTTCAAACGATTCTAAGGCCATAGGATAATCATGTAGTTCTAGATGAGCTACTGCTTTACAATTCCAGGCGGGTAAATATTTTTTGTCGATGTTCAGTATTGTTTGAAGAACTTGCAATGATTTTTCATATTCTCCTTTTTCGAATAACATAACCGCTCTTTTATAGAATAAACTCACATCTTTACTGGCCATTTTACGTTCACCTCATAAATTTACATTAATAATTTTAAATTAGAGTAATATCTATCCTATTTTTTCAGGCAATGGGATTTTTAGGAGTATAATTATTAATTATTCATCTATACCCTAATACCATATTAAGATTATTTCTATTATCTTTCTTAGAACCTTAAAAGATTTAATACAAAAAATATTAAAAGAATAAATAGATGGTAAAAGTAAACTTCTCTGATATCAGCATACGAGTAATTAAATACACCTTCAACACCAGGTTTTTTTTAGCTAAAATGTGCAGAAAAAACTCTATCCTAGCAAGAATAGTAGAAATGCTTTTTTTTGAAGGTGATGATATTCAGGTCATCCCCCGGGATAATACCCTGAGAAGAAATACAATGGAATCTCAGAGCATCATAGTAAACCAAGCAATCCCATTACCAAATAACGCAATACTTCCCAGTCAAGTTTTAAATGAGATGATCAAAAGATCGAGATATCATTTCATTATGGATTTCTGTATCTGTCGCAAATCCAATGGATGCCAGGATTATCCGCATGATTTAGGATGTCTTTTTTTAGGCAAAGGAACTAAAAGAATATCTGCTAAATTAGGAAGAATGGTTAGTCAAGAAGAAGCACTGGAACATGTTTGGAAATGTCAACAAGCAGGACTGGTGAACATCATAGGTAGAAACAAAATAGACAGTTTATGGTTAAACACAGGCCCTAAGGAAGATCTTCTATCCATATGCCACTGCTGTCCATGCTGCTGTTTATGGAAAATGACCCCAGAACTACCGCAAGATCTGGCAAAAGGCTTTTCTCCCATGATGGGTGTAGAAATAATATTAAATGAGGAAAGATGCAATGGATGCGGATCATGCGCCCAGGGAACCTGCTTTTTAGATGCAATAACTATAGATGAAAAGGCCATAAGAAATTCTGGAATATGCAGAGTATGTGGAAGATGCGTGGAAATATGCCCCCAAGAAGCATTAACCATAAAAATAAAAGAAGACGCAGTAAATAGATCTATAGGACGAATCGAACCATTAGTAGATGTTGAAACAGAATGATAGACAAAAGATGATAAAAAAGATCTATTAAAACGATAAACACGTTTATAGATGTTGAATCAGAATAAAACATCGATTAATAGAAATTTTCAAAATCCAATTCTTTAATATCCCTAGTTTAATGATTAACCGTTTATTTACGAATTATATCTTCGAAAATATCCAGAGCTATATTTAACTGATCCTGGGGTATGGTGAATGGTGGTATTATCCTTAAAAGCGACAAATAACGTCCCTGTCCGCCGGACATGGTGATGATACCTTTCTTGAAAAGCTCATTTTTCACCTGATTCTTGTATTGTTCGAGAGGGGTATTTTTATCTTTCCGGAAGTCCACAGCCTTAAGTAAACCCCAACCCCGGGTTTGCCATACGGTATCATATTCTATCCAGTCTTTAAAGCGATCTTCGACAATTAAGCCTAGTTTGTTAACCCGATCCAGGAGATTATTTTTATCCATATATTTTAAAGCAGCCATATTACCTGCAAGTGATATGGGAGCGCCACCATAGGTAGATCCGTGATAAGCAGGTAGATTTTCCATGATATCATCTTTAATAATAGCAGCGCTCAGGGGAGCTACTCCTCCACCAAATGATTTGGCCGTGGTAAATATATCTGGTTCAACCCGATAATGCTCATGGGTCCACATCTTCCCACTGCGACCCATACTGCTTTGAACCTCATCGAAAATAAGCACGATGCCGTTTTCATCACAGATTTCACGTAGAGACTTAATAAACTCTGGCCGGGCAGGATGCATAAGTCCACCGGTGACATAGGGCTCCAGTATAAACGCAGCCACTTCCTCTGGGTTTACCTGATAACTAAGCACCCGGTCCTTCAGAAAATGTTCTATACAATATCCATTACAATCTGCTTGATCATCACAGAATATGCAGTTGGGACAGTTAGGCCCCTCAGCAAAGTATATATTAGCAGATCTTAATGGCCGAAATGTCTGGGAATCACCGGCTTTTTGAGCCATACAGGATAAAGATCCCATGGTCCGACCGTAAAAACCTCCCATAAAGGATACTATACATGTTCTCCCAGTATAACTAATAGCGGTTTTAATAGCTGTTTCATTAGCTTCTGTCCCATCACAGGCATAATGAACTCTGTAATCATCCCCATGAGGCACGGTTTTCAATAAATTTTTACTAACATCCAACATTAAGGGGGTGTTATAGTCATTGGATGGAAATATTCCCCTTATACCATAATCATCCATAATTTCCATGGCAAAAGACCATATATCCGGGTTATTGTAACCGAAGTTCATGGTGGAAATACCCGAGTTCAAATCAATATAAACATTACCATCAACATCTTCTATTAGACTATTGGACACTCTTTTAACTGTAAGAGGCAGATCCCAAGCGTCTCCCACTTCACATTTTTTACCTGCCCAGCAGCTGGTGATGAAATTCTTTGCATCCTGGATCATCTCCATAGAAACTGGTCCGGGAGGTTCTTTTTTAATATATGGTGTTCCATTTTTTTGTAAATCCCCTGACCAATCTTTAAAATTCATTCAATCACCTTTTTACATGGTAAATAATTTAGGTTATAAATTTACTGCATGATAGTATTTTTAGATATTAAATTCCATGGTACCTTCAAAGACTTGGGCAGCACTTCCTTCCATAAAAGCACCTAAAATACCATGGTCCTTATAAACAGTGATGCGGAGTTCTCCCCCGGGTAAATGAACCATAACCTCTTCATCTAAAAGTCCCAGACGGAAACCTGTTATTACAGAGGAAGTAGCCCCTGTTCCACAGGCTAAAGTTACACCACTACCCCTTTCCCAGGTGATCATCTCCACTTCATCTCTACCTATTACACGCACGAAATGGGCGTTGATCCTCTCAGGGAAGGATTCATGGAATTCGATTAATGGGCCAATTTTTTCAAGGTCTATTTTATCCAGATCATCAGTAAATGAAACTGCATGAGGATTTCCCACACTTATAACAGATATTTTAAGGGATGTTTCCTGATCATCTATTCGATCTTGGACTCCTAACAGTACTATTTCCTCATCGAGGAATTCCTCTAAATTGGTTAACATTGGGATTTCACTTGATTTGAAAGTTGCAGTGCCCATATCAACTTTTATAGAGGTTACTTTTCCATCATCCACCTTTAAATGAAGTTCTTTAACATCTTCCATGGTCTCCACAAACATATCCCTGGATGGGATGATGTTATTTTCATATACGAATTTTGCGAAGCAGCGTATTCCATTTCCACACATTTCTGCTTCACTTCCATCGGCGTTAAATATTCTGAATCTAATATCAGCGTTTTTCCTGGTGGATGGGGATATGAATATCACTCCATCAGCGCCCACGGAAAAACCACGGGTACATACTTCTTTGGCTGCTTTTGATTTTTGGTTTTCGGGGATGATTTCTGATTCAGATTCATCGATGACTACGTAATCATTTCCTAGGCCATGCATTTTGGTAAAATTTAATTTGATATTCATTATAGGGTCCTCTCCGACAATTTTGTTTATAACTAATTTTTTTTCAATTATGGACGGTTATCATTTAAGGTCTATTTTAGTAGTCGGACAGGTACGTTCTGTTTATTGAGTAGATCCGCGAATGTTTCCCTTTCTCGAATGATCTCTGCATTTCCATCCTTTACCAGTACTTCTGATGGTCTTGGTCGGGAATTATACTGAGATGACATGGAAAATGCGTAAGCACCAGCGTTGAGTATGGCTAAAAGTTCACCTTCTTCTAAAACAGGCATGGGCCTATCACGAGCAAATAAATCACCGGATTCACAGATGTTCCCGGCAATATCTATTTCCTGTGCAGGTTCTTCCAAGGGATTGTTGGCGGATACTATGTGATGATAGGATCCATACATGGTAGGCCGTAAAAGTGTGTTAAAACCAGCATCTACTCCTATGAATTTACGGTAACTTTGTTTAACCGTGTTAATCCTTGTTAAAAGATAGGAAGCATCTCCTACTATGTATCGTCCCGGTTCGAGGCATAAAGTAGGATTTCCCATGTTATATTGGTATAGTTTCTCTTTGAACAGATCAACTATTTCTTGGGAGAATTTTTCCATGTCTAGCAGATTTTCCTGAGGCTCATAGGGTATTCCCATACCACCACCAAAATCTACAAATTCGAATTGGATCCCTAATTCCCGGTTCACATGTCCAGCTGCATCCATCAGAGTATGCACAGCAACTTTAAATGGTTCTGGATCGAGTATTCCTGATCCTATATGGCTGTGAATTCCTATTGGTTTGAATCCAATATCTATAGCTTTTTGATACATCTGTACAACTTCTTCTTCCATTATTCCAAATTTACTTAGATCTCCACCGGTTATGCAGTGATCATGATGCCCTGCTCCTACTTGGGGGTTGACTCTAAAGGATATTTCCTGTCCTTCAGATCCGGGTAAATTGGAAAGTCTTTCCATGGCAGATAAAGAATCTAAATTAATTCTAACCCCTGAAGAAAGCGCATATTTTAATTCCTCATTGGTTGCGTTGTTTCCGGTGTATAGAATTCTTTCCGGACTATAACCTGCTAGAAGAGAAGTATATATTTCACCAGGGGATACTGTATCTATGCAACTACCCTCTTCTTCTAATATTCGCAGCACCGCTAGGTTGGTGTTGGCTTTACAGGCGTAATATATTTTAAAATCATGATATTTGCTTGAAAATGCGTTATGAAGTTTTTTATAGTTTTCTCTTATTCTGTCCTCGTCTAAAACGTATAAGGGGGTTCCAAACTCTTCAGCGAGTTCTGGAGTGTCTTTTCCTCCGATGCTTAAATTTCCTTTTTCATTTGTTTTCAGGTTAAAATTCATAACAATCCTCCAGTGAAGATAAATAATGTTATAGATTTATTGTAGTTATAGTATAAAAGTCTTCACATTTATTTCATTTAATGATTTTATATTGATATGTGAATTGAAATTTTGATAAATTGTTCAATATTATCCGGAGGAAACGGTTTATAATGAGTTCATCCGGCTTAAAAAGTTTACAATATTTCGAAAATTCTAAATATTGCTAAATATCAATTATTTGAGTAAATAACAGGCCTTTGGAATAATTATAGTTAAAATTAGCTCTGGGGTTTTAAATTCGGAAATAAAGATTAAAAATAATAAAAAAAATTGAATGGAATGGGGTTTAATCAGAATATTTCTTTAAAACTTGGTTTAGAGCACTTATAACCACATTAATTTGCTCTTTTTCTATAACTAGGGGTGGTAGGAAACGTAATACTTTATCTGCAGTACAATTAACTAGAACACCTCGTTCACGCATATCATTCACCATATCTGCACAGTTTAATCCCATTTCTATTCCCAGCATCAGACCAACCCCACGCACTTGTTTTATGATATCGTAATCATCCTTTAATTGTTCCAGTTTAGATTTGAAGTAACTACCATTTGTTTTGGTTTTAGAGAGAAGATTTTCATCTAAAATCACATTTAAAGAGGCTTTACCAGCGGCACAGGCTAAAGGTCCCCCTCCAAAAGTGGCGGCATGATCACCCGGCTGGAAAGCACCTCCCACTTCTTTACTGGCTAAAATGGCACCCATGGGAAATCCGCCTGCTATGCCTTTGGCCAGGGCTGCAATATCTGGAATGACATTGAAAGTCTGTGATGCGAACATCTCACCGGTACGTCCCATTCCCGTCTGTACCTCGTCGAATATGAGGAGTATTCCTTCTTCCCCGCAAAGTTCCTTTAAATTTTTTAAATATCCTTCAGGAGGTAATACTACTCCTCCTTCACCCTGTACTGCTTCCACTAAAACAGCAGCAGTTTCTTCTGAAATTGATTTTTTAATTGCATCTAAATCACCATAAGGAACATGCTTAAATCCCGGAGCTAATGGTCCGAAACCCTTTTGATACTTTTTCTGCCCAGTAGCAGCTAGAGCAGTCATGGTCCGGCCGTGAAATGAGTTATTCATTACAATTATTTCTCCTTTACCAGTGAATTTCCGGGCGAGTTTAATTGCCCCTTCTACAGCCTCAGCTCCACTATTACAGAAGAATGCCAGATCATGTGGAGATGAGTCCACAAGCAGTTTAGCAAACTCCACCTGTTGCTGGGTGTAATACAGGTTTGATGTGTGTATAAGTTCCCTTGCCTGGTTGCAGATTGCTTCTGCCACTTTAGGATGGGCGTGGCCTACGTTGTTCACTGCGATTCCGGCCAGGCAGTCAATATAACTATTTCCCTCAACATCCCAGACCTTGGAACCATTTCCTTTTTTAAGGGCTAATGGCTGTCGTCCGTAGGTTTGCATTACATATTCCTTATCTAACGCCATGATTTCTTCTGTGTTCATTTTAATCACCGATAAATTTAAGAAAGTAAATTTTAATTATTTAAAAATATAATAAATTCAACTCTAACAATGTAAATTATTTTTATTTAAATAATCCTTTCTATAATAAATAATAGAATTTATCTTAATATATCTAGTGGTGAATAAAACATGAAAAAAGCCATAATTGAAACCGAAAAAGGAAATATAGAGCTGGTGTTATTCGATGAAGAAGCACCTAATACCGTAGCCAACTTCGAGAAATTGGCTAATTCTGGATTTTATAATGGTCTAACCTTCCATCGGGTGATTCCCAACTTCGTCATTCAGGGAGGATGTCCCCGTGGTGACGGTACTGGAGGACCGGGTTACACTATAAAATGCGAGATCAACCCTCATAAACATGGCACCGGCGCCTTATCCATGGCACATGCTGGAAAGGATACTGGTGGTAGCCAGTTTTTTATTACCCACAGTCCTCAGCCTCATCTGGATGGGGTTCATACGGTCTTTGGTAAAGTGACCAAGGGTATGGATGTTGTAAATAAAATAGAAGCAAATGATGTGATGAAGAAGGTAACCGTTATCGATGAATAGATAATCATTTTAGCATCGATAATAGGATTTTTTTATCAACTTTTTTTTAATTAGTCTTGTACAACAATTTGCGTAGGGCTACACCATATAGTTCGGCTATTTCATCAGCAATTTCCAGATGATGGTCATCGTAATCTTCTTCCGGATTTCCCAGAACTATCTGACCTAATATATCTCCTTTATTGATTACGGGAACGGATAGAAACTGATTTACAGGCACGTGTCCGGGAGGTAATCCATGGGCTGCTGGATGGGAGGTTGTGTCATGGATATAGAATGATTTACCCGTATCCAGGGAGTATCCAAGAAGCCCTCCATATGTTCCATCATCTCTTATAATGAACCTGGCTTCTCCTATTTTAGCATAATTATCACATTCTCCGGTCATATGGGAAAATGAAATACCTACACTATCCTTATTTTCCGGATCTACATATGCTACATAACAGTGTTGGCTTCTAGTGGCGTTTTTAGATACTTCCATAATCATATCTGAGATTTCTTTAAGGGAAGTTGAATCATCGTTGTAGATAAGTTTTTTAACCATGTCCAGACCATTTACATACAAAAAATTATCCCCTTTTTGTCTTTGATAAAGTAATTAATTTTTTAATGGGTTAAAATTATTTTACTAATTTCCATATTCTTGTTTTTTGTATTTCTTCTTATGAAAATAATTTTTTGATAACTTTTATAAAGCTGATTTGGGAATATTCAGTTGGTGAGCTAATTGGAAGATAAACGGTTATTAAAATCAGAGAATAGAAGTTTAATATTAATCAGTTATTTAGGGAGTATAATTACTTATGTCTTAGGATTATATTTTATCACTTTGGGTTATCAATTGGCGTTTATTGGCACTCTGCCCACTCTTATTTTCGGGATCAATCTTATGTATAATGGTGAAAGACGTCATGGATTAATACTGACTATTTTCTTTTTCGTTTGGATAGTCATTTACTACTACTATCTACCCCAAGGTGTTTAGATCAGTTTTAAGGTTTTAATTTCTCAATGATAGGTTCTTACCTATTATATTTTCCACAATTCCCAGTATATATTCTACAGGTACTTCAAGACCTTCCTGGGTCTGTATATAACGACACCCGTTCTTCTGAAATACTTTAGAAACTTTGAATATTTTAAAGGGAATGGTTGATTTATTAGTGGTGTTAATATACCAAAAGGTTGCTAGGGGACAGGCCCGGGGCATGACTATCATATTATCTTTTTTAACCCTTAGGGGATGTGTTTTTAGTTGTAAAAAATCTCCTGATCTGGCGAAGGGAGGTTGATCTTCTTCTAACTTAACTATGGTGTTCTTTTCTCTCTGATTGGGTGGAGATATTTGTTTTTCTAGAAACTTAGTGGTGATGGCTTCCCATTGTTCCTGGGAAAGATTATATTCAACCAGTTCTTCTCTAACACCAGTTTCCAGGGTTTCGGTAAGTCTTATCCATGCTTCCACTTCTTGACATAGAGTAACCTTCCTGTTTGTACGCATAGGGCATTTCCAGCAGTATTTTTCTTCCAGTATATTCATTATTGTCTTATAGTATTTTTTGGAGGTCTCCTGGAATTCATTTAAGGCATCGGATAATTCTCCCATGATGATCACAGATATTTTTATTTTTATATATTGGGGCACTGGGTGCTGGCGATTTAATTTATTCTGATATACTTATTTATGATAATCATTATATTTTATTCAAGTGCATAATGGGGTTATAAACATGGACATGGAAGATACAAAGGCTGGAAAAGTATGTATAATTGTTCTTAATGGAAGATTAGATGCATATTCCTCTAATAAGTTGGAAGAAAAAGTTAATTCACTTATTGATAATAGCTGCCTGGAAATGGTTATCAATTTTGATGGTGTGGATTATATTAGCAGTTCAGGGCTGCGAGTAATACTATCTGCCGTAAAACAACTTCGTAAAAATCAAGGAGATGTTAAACTAGCTTGTTTAAAACCTTATGTTATGGAGGTTTTCGATATTTCGGGGTTCACCCAACTATTTGAAATTTATCCAACAGAAGAAGAAGCCGTTAATAGCTTTTAAATGGTGGATAAATGAAAATCAGCACGGCACAACTGTTTTTAAGATATTTAGAAAAAGAAGGGGTGGAATATCTTTTCGGTGTACCGGGAACAGCCCTTGTACCCATATATGATGCTTTAAATAAGCAGAAAGCCATTAAACCCATTCTTTCCAAACATGAAGAAGGCGCCGCATTCATGGCAGATGGATATGCTCGGGTAAGCGGAAATATAGGAGTATGTTACGGTACGTCTGGCCCGGGAAGTACGAATCTGGTTACGGGGGTAGCCAATGCATATATGGATGAGGTTCCTTTGTTAGTTTTAACTGGACAGGTATCAACCAAAGTTTATGGAAAAGGCACATTTCAGGATTCAACCAAAGAAGGGGTGGATTCGGTGGCCATGTTCGATCCCCTTACTAAGTTCAGTGAAATGATTATTTCCAAATATAAAATGCCAGAAACTCTAAGAGAAGCAATAAGGATAGCAACCAGCGGTAAAAACGGGCCGGTTCATATTAGTTTTCCAAAAGATATTATGAGTGAAGAGATAGAAGAATCAGCTCTACCTCAAGGTTCTTATAAAGTTGAATCCAACTATTTCGACAGAAAACTGGTAATAGATGCCACCGAAAAACTGGTTAAAGCAGAAAAACCAGCTATATTATTAGGATATGGGGTAATAAAATCCAATGCAACCATGGAAGCCTTGGAACTTGCAGAAATGTTGAACATACCGGTAGCCACTAGCCCCAAGGCTAAAGGAGCATTTCCAGAGGATCATCCTTTATCTCTGGGTGTGTTAGGATTCAGTGGTTCTCCCGCTGCAGAAAAATACATGAGAAGTGATGTGGATGTGCTACTCGCCTTAGGAACCAGTTTCAATCAGGTTACCACTTCATCATGGGATCCTGAACTGGCTCCCAGTGACTGTTTAATCCATGTGAACATCGATCCCGCAGAAATCGGTAAAAACTACATGGCTGATATCCCATTGGTAGGGGACTGTCAGGCAGTGATCAATGAAATATCCTTCAGAGTTTTAGGAGAATTACAAAAACAGGATCCCCTGAAAAAAAGATCAATAGAAAATATAATTAAATTTAAAGAGGATACTGGAATTTTCTTGGAGGAAGAGAAAATGTATTCAAAGGCAGTTCCAGTTAAACCCCAGGCTTTGATGAGGGAACTTCAAGAAGTTTTACCGGATGATGCTATTGTATTTGTAGATACGGGAAACCATATAGGATGGGCCATTCATTATCTACAATTTAAGCAACCAAATATAATAATGCCCTTCGGATTACTTACCATGGGATATGCAACTGCCGCTGCAATCGGAGGGAAATTAGCAGCTCCAGATAGGCCAGTTATTGCTATTGTAGGGGATGGTTGTTTCCAGATGAATGGTATGGAGGTGGCCACGGCAGTTAACCATGAAGTGCCCGTGGTTTGGATTGTGCAGAATAATTCCATGCTGGGACTGGTACATGAACTTCAAAAATACAGTCTGGGAGATAAAACTGTGTCCACCACCTATAAACAAGTTAATATTGCTCAAATTGCTCAGGGCTTAGGTGCAAAAGGGTATCGTATAGAAAAACCAGGCGAACTATCAGAAATCTTACCTAAAGCACTTGAATCTGGTTTACCCACAGTTATCGAGGTTATAATAGATCCTAATGAGGTTCCACCTATAAAAGGGTTCGCAGAGGGAGATAAAAAATACCAGGAAAGATTGGATTATTTATAACTAAGCATTTACTATTTAATTTTAATAAGAAGTCTTTGGGAATAAAACATGGTTTCCATTACTATAGAACTGTTAATGGATTTATTGGAAAAGATCTGCGTAATTTTGGTTATCGCCTATCTTATCACGCGTACTCGGTTCTTCCATGATATACTGGATAAGAAATTCACTCGTCGAAATATGATTTTGTTTATCCTATCCTTTGGATTTCTATCTATATTCGGAAGTTACTCAGGTATAGTCGTCGATGGCGCAATGGGAAATGTAAGAGATCTGGGACCGATGATAGCCGGTCTGGTAGGGGGACCCCTAGCTGGAATTGCAGTCGGACTTATCGGCGGTCTCTATAGATATTTCTTTATAGGGGGAATTACCACCCTGCCCTGTTCATTAGCAACTGTTTTTGCGGGTCTATTCGCCGGGATTATTTATCTTTTGAATAAGGGAAAATTCATTGGTATATGGAGGGCGGTGATATTTGCCGTGGCCATAGAGTCTTTCCACATGATCCTGGTACTTCTAATCGCTCAACCCTATTCCGCAGCTTTGATCATTACTGAAGAAGTATACATGCCCATGATAATCTCCAATGCAATTGGCGTGTTGATTTTCTCCATTTTCATTAACAACCTTAATAAAGAAAGGGAAACAGCAAGAGAAAGAGATAAATTTTATGATGAATTAGAGAGGAAAAAATATGAACTGGAAATAGCTCATGAAATTCAGGAAAGTTTCTTACCCCATGAAATGCCCCATTTAGAGGGTTACGATTTATTTGCGATTAATATCCCTGCTAAAGAGGTGGGGGGAGATTTCTATGACTTCATACCCCTATCAGAAGGAAAGCTAGGAATTACCATAGCCGATGTGTCAGGTAAAAGTGTCCCAGCCGCACTTTTCATGGCAGTTTCCAGGACTATTTTAAGAGCTAAGGCAACGGGTAATTCTAACCCTGCACAGGTAATTAAAGAGGCCAATGAGCTTATAGCATCAGATTCAAAGAAAGGAATGTTCGTAACACTATTCTACGCTATATTGGATTTGAAAAATAAAACCATGAATTATGTAAATGCAGGTCACAATCCACCGGTTATGTTTGTAAGGAAGATGGGTGATCTTGAATGTTTAAAAACAAAGGGCATAGCCTTAGGTGCTCTGGATACTATGGAGCCAGAGGAGAAGATAATAAAGCTGGAGACAGGAGATGTAATAGTATTCTATACAGATGGTGTTACTGAAGCTGTGAATGATAAAGACGAATTGTTTGGAGAAAAAAGGCTTTATAGGCTGGTGAAGGTTAATAGTGGCTTATCTTCTAAAGAAATTGTAAATAGAATTAAAGACGAAGTCATAGGTTATTCAAAGGGCCTCTCTCAATTTGATGACATCACATTGATGGTTTTGAAAGTGGATGATAGAAAAAGTAAATAGGATTAATAATTACTGTAAATAACATTTTTAGGACTAATTTGGATTACCCTAAATAAAACTTTTAGGATTAATAGGATTAATAATCATCGTAAATAATATTATTGAGACTATAGCATTGAGATGATGATTTAATGGATGAACAGGTTCAGATACAAGTGGCTGGTAAATTAGACAGCTTATCATTAATATCCCAATTCTTGGTGAATAATCTGCAAAAATTTGGTATGGGAGATCATGATATGTTCCAAACCCAAATCGCAGTAGATGAGGCGATAACCAATATAATCGAACACGGTGAACTGGCAGAGCAGAGTAAGATAGTTCTTAAATGTAAAAAAGAGGGAGATAGGGTTCTAATTATCATAGAAGATAGGGGAAAACCCTTTGATCCCACTACCTTGGATGAACCAGACATCACAGCACCTTTGGATGAGAGGAAAACCGGGGGTTTGGGTGTATATTTCATAAAAAAATATATGAATCAGGTTAAATACGATTATATGGGTGGGAAGAACATATTCACCATGGTTAAATATTTATGAAGACTTTTTTCAGATATGGGGTTTCCTGAGATTATAATGGGGTTATCTAGGTAAATAAATCCTAAGTATCTAGTGGATTCAAAAAAATTTGTCTATCATCATTTCAAAGTCTTCATAAGCCCGGATTTACGGGCATAATGGAATAGATAAAGTTGTACATATCCTGCGTATTCTCCAAATTCTTCCATACCAAACAACCTTATCTTGGGTACAGGAATATCCTTTCCAGAGAAGTACAAATGACATATTATTCTTTTTATCCAAACATCCACTGGAAATGCTTCGCCCTTACCAAAACCATAGAGAAGAATACAATCAGCAACTTTAGGTCCAACACCCGGTATTTGCAGTAAAATCTGGAATGCTTCATCGTAATCCATCTTCTCCAGTTCATTTAGATCTATATCATCTTGAACCAGCTGAGCAGCTTGTTTAATGTATTTGCCCCTGTATCCTAAACCACAAGCTTTTAGGTTGTCTATACATTTTTCAAGGTCTTTCTCCCCACCACACAATTCAAATTCTTCAATTTCATGCTCTGGTGCCATTAAGATTCTTTGGGGGCTGGGAAAGGAGTAATATTTACCAGAAAGGAAATGATATTCGTCACCCCATTTTTTTTCCATCTGTCTTATGGATCTGCTCCAGCGGATTATGGAATTATTAGCTGAAGAAATGGATGATATTATACATTCGAAAGGATCTTGGGCTTTAAAAAGTCTTAAACCATGGCAGAATTTAATTGTGGGGAATAATTTTGGATCTGATTCTAAAAATTTATATAAAATATTTAGATCATCATTTAATCCGAAAATATCAAAGATTTTATTTTTCAATGCACCTATATCCACATTTACTGGTGATTCTATTTTAACATCCATCGGATCTTCATTTTCTGAAGAGGAACTGGTGATATTGACTAGATAAGGCTGATTATCAAACATTATCAATTCCTGAAAATATCCTTCATTTTCTTTCCATGAAGGTTGAGATGTCTGACCGCTGTTTATGGTGAGATCTAGATTCAATGGGCCTTGATACTCGTCTCTATAAATCTGGAATTGCTTAATCATTCTCATTCTCTTTCATTTTTTTCATCCCGGGACATTGCCAGTAATATCTCATCGGAATGATGCACATCATAGTATTTGAAATTGCTTATAAAGTGTTTTAGATGTTTCCCACCCTTTTCTGTTAGTTGATATTGGTGCGTTTCTTCTATTATAAGGTCATGTTTTTTCAATGGTATTATTAGTATATCGAACTTACTTTTAAAATCATAAACTTCCATACAGGTAGCTTTGAGTTCACTGAGAACTGGAATGTAGTTATCTGGATGAAAAGCTTTATGTAAAGATGAAACAATCTCATCACGTGTTTTGGGACTTTCAATCCATAGAATATAGAGTATCCAGTTTCTGAAGGCTAATAATTTGTTTTCTTCCCAGCATGCTTCTAATGGCAATTTATATTTATTTGAATAATCCTCTTCAGCGCCTTTTCGAGCGGATATTGCTTCTCTAAGCAGACCAAAAGCGTCTATGAAAATACCCACAGCTACAACCAGCCCAATAACAGCATCCACGAAATAAATACCATTTATGGCGAAAATGGCGCCGATAATAACCGAAAATCCGATATATATATGATTTTTTGAATCCACAGACTGGGATATCAGGGTTAAACTGTTAGATATTTTACCAACGAACCTCTGATAGTAGAAGAGAAATACAGCGGCTAATATGGCTACGAGCTCCACGGCAATGACTAGATAGGGAAGGGTTATTGGTTCCGCGTTCCCTGCCAGTGATGCTAATAAGTGGGTGATGGAGTCATATCCTACACTGATCGATGCTACAAACAACCCAAAAATAACCAGTAAGGTGCTTAAGTTCTCTCGGTGGTATTTTATCCCCAGCCAAACCACAACAGCTTCTACGGTGTCCATGGTGGCGTCGGTACCGTCAGCGATTAAACCCATACTTCCGCTTATTAAACCACTGCCCAGTTTAAGCAATGCAAGGAATGCATCTAAATATGTGGTGTTCTTGGCGGTGTTTGATGGACTTAATTCACTATCCAGGGATGCAGCTTCTTTATTCATATCCTCCTGGTATTTATGGGCTTGATTTAATCCTTCCTCGGTTAATTCATATTCATCATTAGAATTTAGTTTAACCCAGCCCCTTTCTTTAAGATTGTTTAATTCGGCATGGGTCCCGTGAATGGTTTCCCCTGCTTTACCGTCTTCCACCTGGGAACGTAGTCTTGAAAGCTTAAAAAATAGTCTTTCAATAAAGCCCTGTCCTTTATCTGGTAGTTGCTGATACCAGATCAATGAAATGAAGAGTATGGATTTTTCTGATAATTTCCAGATGTTCAAGGGCCCATCCTTTAAGATGGCCATCATTAAAAATTTATCATATCCTAAAACTGGTTTTTTAACGTTTTTTTGGTTATTAAGTTCTTTGGTCATTCCTATCGGCCTGTCTGGTTAGTGAATATTATTTTAGTTTATATGCATTTTGATTTATTATATCGTTTTTTAAAACACGGAAAGTATTTACCTTTAAAGTTAATACATTAAATTAGTCATTCAATCTTAAATTTGGGATTAAAATGGTTAAATCACATAATAAAGATTTATATACAAATACCAAACGATTAGAGACATTAGTCGATGGTATATTTGCCATTGCAATGACTTTATTGGTTTTGAGCTTAGCTGTACCTCAGATTAGTGGTAATTTATCTAATCAGGCTGTTGAAAATACACTTTATCAGTTATTGCCTAATTTAATCGCGTTAGTTATGAGTTTTCTTCTTCTGGCAATTTTCTGGAATATTCATCATCGGGTCTTTAAACATATTAAATATGTGAATGGGGTTATACTTTGGATTAATATCATCTTCCTATTGTTTATAGTTCTAGTTCCCTTCTCATCCTCTTTAGTGGGGGATTATGGTGATTACCCAATTTCTCATATTGTATTTAACTTAAATCTTCTGGGAATTGCGTTATTTTTATATTTAAACTGGTTTTTTGCAGAAAAAAGTGATTTTATTCATGAAAACGTTGATACTGGCCATATAATCATGATTAAAAGAGTTAACGCCCTCTTTATTATAATCGCTTTATTTGCTTTCATACTTTCATTCGCCGTTCCCCATTGGAGCGAGTGGATGTATATTTTGATCCTGCCCTTAGAAGCTTTGATAAAAAGATACACCGAAAAAAATATATCTTAAATTATTTTAAGCCATTCCTAGCTTACCTAGCCCATTATAGACTATGTAAATACCTATACATATTAGAAAAGCAGCGATTAAGTAATTTCCATTGTTGGATATCCATGTGTTCACTGGTTTCATGGCTTTTTCACCGGTCTTTGGTAAAAGCAGGAAGAAAAGCAGTGGAACTTCTATTACTACTAGGGTTATGATGAGAAGAACTATTATGGCAATTGTATTTGGTACAACTCCTGCATTGGTCATTCCTATCTGACGCGCGGCAGCTAATACGAATATTGCAGTACTGAAGTTAATTAAAAAGGTTAAAAAACCTACGGTGAAATATCTTTTTATTTTATGTAAATTACTGGCGGTTTCTTCCACCTGAAGATATTTTAATAGGGCACCACTGTGGTTATCGCTTTTTTTACCGAAAATGTTCCTAATACCTAGAAGGACAAGTAATGCGCCTAAAAACATATCAACAGCGCCTACGGTGCCTGGGTCTGTGTGTCCACTTGATGTGAGGGTATCGCCCAGCATTATACCTATTATTACAGTGATTAAAAATACTATAATTGCTCCAAAATAGAATGAAAGGCCAGCCAGTCGAGGTTTATCAGTTAAAGACATCATAATCAGAAAAAAAGACAATGCAGTGGGGCTAACCGCCGCTGCCCATGCTAGGGGAATAATCTGTATTGCGAGTTGAGTTGAGTCCATAATGATGCCACCTATAGATAGATATTGTTGGGAACTGTTTTTATTTATAATTATGTATCTATTTTTTTAGATAGGAATCAATTTCTTTACTTAAGGATAAGGCAATTTCTTGATATTTTTTAAGTTTTCGAGCGGATTCATTTAGTAATAAATCAGCTTCATTTGTTAAACCCTTCTCTGAGTTGTTTAAAGATTCTGAATAAGAAACTAGTGAACTGTGAAAGATTATCATTGAATTGAAAATTTTCAGTTGCAGTGGAAGGCATTTAGAAGGTGGATTAAGTTTTTCATAGGTCGAGAAGCTATTTTCCACCTGGTTTCGCAGTGTATCCAGGCTCCGCTGAGCTTCCCGGAGGCTGATTACTCCTTTAGATTCTTTGTTCATTAAACCCCTTAGTGCTAGCATTTGAATACCGGTTTGTTGTAAAGATTTTTTGCTTTTTTTGAGAAACTGTCTTTTGGTTAAGCCGAACATTCTTACTCCTGATTTTTATTTATAACATTATCCTACTGTAGTTATTATAACAAAAATTATTTTTTATTATCATCAATTACACTGATTCTAAATGTTTAAAGATTTTCTCTACTTCATTGATGTTTATAGACATTGAGATATCCTCTTCTAAGTTTAAAATTTCAAAAAATCAAATTTTGTTTGTTGAATATATTTTATCAATTTTATAATTAAAAATATATGATATCATCTTGAGAAAACAGTTTAATAATTTTAAAAAAAAATTAAACATTAAAAATTGTATTTTCACAACATTTAATGGGGGAAATACCTATTTTAGACAGTTATAAGAATGAAAATTAGCAAATTGCCCATATCAAAGAAATAATTTATTTAATGGTATTAACTCAAAAAAAGAATTCAATATTTTTGCTATCACTATATAGAGCGACCTATCAGAATTTATATTTCCAAGTATGCATCGAGTTTTTGACTTATATTATTGTATATTTGCTTTGTTACACCTACTTTCCTAATAAAATCGTTAGAATACCTTATATCTCCCCTTCGTGGGTTATCTTGCCGCATGACGTACATACAAATGGCTGTTATGATCATCAGGGGGTCTGTTTTTCGACCTTTACCTCCTCGGTACAGCTTTCTGAAATCGATTTTTGAGATGATTTCACGGGCCCGGTCTTTTTGTCCGCCACCTACCGGCATTAAAACTTCATCTCCTTCCTCTTTTTTGGTCAGTACCATGGTGGGGCTGTGGCCAGTCATCATGAAGTTACTGGCAACGATACTTAATAAAGCGAATTTTTCCTTCAGACGGAAATCTTCTTCAACTGTTTTTTCCCTGTGAGATTTAAATCTCTCATATTTTTTGATTTTCCTTTCTAAACGCTCTGCTTTTATTTTATCATCCAGAAAAATGTGTTTTCTTCTCTGCAATATTTTTCCCGCCGACTCATTAATTCAATAACCAAATTCGTGGAATGTTAATCGAAATTTCAATATTATTCCTTCAAGATTTTTTTCAATTTTGACCTATTTACAGTCGAACTGATATGTTCTTCTCCTTCAAGAACTGCTTCACCATTGGTACAGGATATTCATTAAAGTGAAAAATACTAGCAGCTAGGGCGGCATCTGCTTTGCCATACTCGAAAGCTTCATAGATATGCTCCGGATTACCTACACCGCCCGAGGCAATAACTGGAATATCTAGCATCTCACTAATAGTTCTGGTTAAAGGAATATCATAACCGTCTTTAGTCCCGTCCCGATCCATAGAAGTAAGTAAAATCTCACCCGCACCTCTTTCCTGACATTCAACTGCCCATGCTAGGGCATCAATCCCTGTAAACTCCCGACCACCATATATACTGCAATCATACCAGCAGTAACCCTTTTCAGTTTCAACAACAATTTTATCAGAGTTCTCTCGAGGGTTATCCACATAACGTCGTTTAGCATCGATTCCTATAACGCAAGCCTGGGAACCAACTATCTCAGAAGCCTCATTTATAAGTTGAGGATTATGTATGGCGGCGGTGTTGGTAGAACATTTATCTGCACCGGCTTTAAGCATATTAACATAGTCTGCTGGTTTACGAATGCCCCCACCCACACAGATGGGGACGAACACGTTTTCAGTGGTGGCCTCTATAACATGGGCCATGGTCTCTCTTCTTTCATGAGACGCGGTGATATCTAAAAAAACTATTTCATCAGCACCATCCTCATAGTAACGGGTGGCCAGCTCTACGGGTTCTCCAGCGTAGCGGATTTGTTTAAATTCTACTCCTTTCACCACCCTGCCATGGGGGATGTTTAAATCACAATCCAGACAGGGGATAATTCTTTTAGCCAACATATAATAAATTTCCTTAAAATTTTTCCAACAATCTATTAATTGTAAACGTTACCATCATTTAAAAATTCTCTTTTATAAAATTGATACTGAACATCTGGACTTAAAAAAATCCATTTAAAAAATATTAAATTAAATGTTAAAGAAAAAAGTAATAAGAAAATAGGGGATTTAAATAAGAGCACGGTTTTTATGATGTTTAACAGAAGAAAGGTAGATTATCCACGTCTAAAAGAGATCATCCAATTACTGATTAAATATAATTTTGATAATCTAGTGGGTGAATTGGATTTGAAAGGCTCCCGCTGGGGAAGTATACTTCGCAAATATGATTCTACAGTGGATATAGATGAAACTGCCCCGGAAAGATTAAGAAAAGTTTTTGAGGAATTAGGGCCCACTTTTGTTAAGTTAGGGCAGATGATGAGTACCAGACCAGATTTAGTTGGGCAGGAAATGGCTCTTGAATTCACTAAACTCCAGGATGATAATGTTCCTATTGACTTTAAAACTGTTAAGAGCATCGTGGAACAGGAGTTAAGAAAACCCTTAAATGATGTTTTCCAATCTTTCGAAGAAAAACAGCTAGCAGCAGCATCAATAGGTCAGGTACATCGTGCTATTCTGCCAGATGGTACTCAAGTTGCAGTTAAAGTACAAAGGCCAGGAATCCAGGAAATAGTGGAGAAGGATATTAATATAATGTATCATTTAGCAGAATTAGTAGATAAAAGGGTTTCCAGTTTGAAAATTTATAATATACCTGAGGTGGTATGTGAGTTCGATAAATCCATCCATAAAGAGATGGATTACAAGCTGGAAGCCAGAAACACCATCAACTTCCTGGCAAATTTTGCAGATAATAAAAGTATAAGCGCACCAGCAATCTACCAGGATTATTCAACTTCTCTAGTTTTAACCATGGAATTTATCCAGGGGACAAAGATGGGAAAGGTGATGGAATCACCAGAATTCTTCGATGCTAAATTATTAGCAGAAAAAGTAGCTAAATCTTACTTCCAACAAATATTAATAGACGGATTTTTCCATGCAGACCCTCATCCTGGAAATCTATACGTTTTAGAAGATAATGTGCTTTGTTACATAGATTTTGGAATGATGGGCAGAATAGACAACGAATTTAGACAGAATCTAGGAGAGCTTTTCATCCAAGTTATGAGTTACAATTCAGAAGCTGTCATCGATCAACTCATTTACATGGGCATCATAGAAGATTCCACTGATAGAATCCCGCTAAAAAGAGATATTATGGATATTCTGGACCGTTACTATGGAGCGAGCTTGAAGGAAATCAAGGTAGGGGAAATTCTAAGTCAATTAGCAGTCCCTCTAATTGCCAAATACCAAGCCAGAATCCCCCCCGAATTCACCCTTATAACCAGAGGTGTTACAATAATTGAGGAGGTAGCTTATTCTTTAGATGAGGAACTGGATGCAACTGCCCTGTTCAAACCCATGGTAAAGAAAATCCTACTAAAAAAGTTCAACCCCCAAAATCTCTCTGATATACTACGAGAAAACATATTTGAATTTGAACATCTGGTAAAGAATTTACCACGCAACGTCAACAGATTGGTTTCAAAAGTAGAAAGTGGTGAGATAAAGGTTAAATACTCCCAAGATCTGGCAGAAGATATGGAAAGAACCAGTAACAAACTATCAGTGGCCATCATAATAGCAGCACTCCTGATTGGTTCCTCCTGGATAATACAGATCAATAAAGGCCCTATGATATGGGATATGCCTTTACTGGGCTTTTTAGGATTTGCAGCAAGTGGAGTGCTCGGAGTAAGTCTAATAATATATATCCTTCGTTACAAGAAAATTTAGAGTATAATACATAAGGTGAAAAAAAATGAAAAAATCAAAACAATTACCTGATTACCCGAAAATAACAGAATTCCACGGACATGAGTGCCTCGGGACGGCCATAGGATATCGGGTGGGTGAAATGGCCATTGAAAAACTTAGTACTAAGAAAGCAGTGGATGAGGAGTTCTTGGCGATAGTGGAAAATAACAGCTGCAGTGTAGATGCCATCCAAGTAGTGACCGGCTGCACCATGGGTAAAGGCAACTTAATATTTAAGGATTATGGGAAGCAGGTATACACATTTCTGAACCGGAATACAGGAAATGCCATAAAAATATCATTAAAACTAGATCTAGAAACTATAAATCCTCATTTTCATGAAGCCAGAATGAAGGCGTTCTCTAGCAAAGCTGATGAAGCGGATAAAAAGGAATTTGAAAAACAGAAGGATGTTTTAAATAGAAAAATCTTAGAAATGCCTGGAGAAGAACTGTTTAAAATGGAAAAAGTAGAAATGGAACCACCAGAAAAGGCCAGAATATACCAAACAATTAAATGCAAGGAATGTGGTGATCTGTTTTCTGAGCACCGGGCCCGGGTTAAAGATGGAAAAATTGTCTGCATACCTTGTTATGAGAATTGATAGAAAATCTTTTTTTTTCAATAAATTTAATTACAATGAACCAACAGCTATTTGTATTGAATATATCATAAACAAAAAAAAACTTATTAGAATCTTTTCTAAATGGGCCTGTAGTCTAGCCAGGAATATGACGTGGGACTTCGGATCCCAAGGTCGGGGGTTCAAATCCCCCCAGGTCCGCATTTACTAATTTTCACTACCTACATTTTACGTTTTCAAAAAAAATATCATCATAATCTAACCATAATATTTAATGTATGTCTCCCTCCAAATCTTACCTGGATAAATTAGATAGATTCTACGCCCCAGACCGGAAGCAGTGGCATCAGTGGCTTATGGATAACCATGAAACTTCTCCAGGTATATGGTTGATATATCATAAGAAGAACTCAAAAAACAAATCAGTATCCTATGACGATGCTGTAGAAGAAGCCTTAAGCTTCGGATGGATCGATAGCAAAGTCAATGCCCTGGATGATGAAAGATACATGCAGGTTTTCACCCCCAGAAAACCAGGCAGTCACTGGTCCAAATTAAATAAAGAAAGGATCAGTAAACTAATGAAAGATGGGTTGATGCAACCAGCAGGGCTTAAAAAGGTGGAAATTGCTAAAAAAGATGGTTCATGGGCTTTCCTGGATGATATAGAAAACATGGTTATTCCTGTGGATTTAAAATCGGCATTAGAAAATGAAAAGACGGCTATAGAGAATTTTCAAGAAATGGGCAATTCAGATAAAAAACAAATTCTATATTGGATCGCCACAGCTAAAAGACAGGAAACACGCATGAAGAGAATAGAAAAATCGACTAAGGCAGTGGCTGAAAATAAAACACCATTTCAATAGATATGGGTCTATATTGATTATAAGTATATAATAAGGCTAATTTAGAGTTAATTTCTAATCAAATCCACCATTCCATCTGGTCTTCTTTCCACCAGACCCTTACTAATTAAACTGTTAATAACTTTATTTGTCCTTTTTACAGCTGGTCCGCGGGCTATTTTTCCTCCAAAAATCCTGGAAACTTCGCGTGTCAGTTCATCTGGTTCGGTAGCGTACTGAGATTCAAGAACCATAAAAACAGCTGCACCAATCTCTTCTTCACTGATTAGATCCATCTTGGCTGGGGGTTTGCCTGTACGACGCCGTACCACAACAGGGGCATCTTTGTAGTATAAAAAGTCTCCCTTCCGAGTTATCTTACCATCCATCAAAGCCAGTTGGACTGCTTCTTTCATAATAGACTGAACACGACGTCCTGCCCTGCTTAGCCCCCAGTAGGTACGTATCCGCTTAACAACCTCATCATAGTGTATTGGGCCTTCAATCTCCACTACATCGATCACAGCATGGGCAACGTCCCCCACTGGCTGATTATGAAGTTCTCCTGAAATTTCGATATCCAGTTCACAAGTTTTATATTCTGAAATCTCATCTACAGGAGATGATGATATTTCTTTATCTTCAATTATATCTCGAGTGGTTGGTAATATTTCTTCTTCGATTTCAACTTCTTCTTCTATAACTGGTGGGATGAATTCTTCTTCACCCCTTTCTTCTGCTAATAACTCTTCTAATAATCCTAATAAGCGTTTTTGTACATCCGAACGGCTTCGGTACCAATCTGGTGACCATAGCCTGATGAAACGCCAGCCTAACCCATTCAATATTTGCTGTCTCAGCCGGTCCCGATCCCGGGCCACCCTGCTGGACTGATACATTGGTCCATCGCAAGCTATTCCCAGTAGGTAACGTCCAGGATATTCCGGATCTAATATGGCCAGGTCTATGCGGAATCCGGCACAACCCACCTGAGTATGGACTTGGTATCCGTGTTCAGTTAAAAATTCGTATATGGCATCTTCAAATGCATTATCATTACTCTCTATAAATTTATCTGCCTGTTCTAGGGTTTTATTTTCAGCGTATTCCAAGAATACTTTCAGGGCACGAAGGCCAAAGGGTGAGCTGGAAGTGAGTTTCAAATCTCGACCTCTGAAGTTACTGAAAAGAACACATTTCTCCCGGGCCCGGGTTAATAAGACGTTCAAACGTCTTTCTCCCCCATCCTGGTTTATCGGTCCGAAATTATGACTTAAACGCCCCTCAGAGTCAAAACCGTAACCTACACTAACTAATATGACGTCTCTTTCGTCTCCCTGTATTGTTTCCAGGTTTTTGACAAAGAAATGTTCCTCTTGGTCATGTTTGAAATATTTTTCCATTTTTGGGTTTAATTTCAATTGCAGTTCCAGCTCTTCCAGTATGGCCTGTTGCTGGCGTACATTGAAGGTCCCGACTCCTAGACTTTTTTTATCATCGTACTTCTGATAATGATGGAAAACTGTTTTTATAACTTCTTTAGCTTCTAAAAGATTAGTTGCTGTTTTTCCCCTGTCATAAACTGTTTCTGGTAAATGTATTAATTTCAATCCCAAGTCATCTGCTTCCTGACTGGGTGAGGGGTAGATCAGAAGGTGGTCGTCGTAGAATTCCTGGTTGGAAACAGCGATGAGTGATTCATGTCGGCTTCTATAATGCCATCTTAACATTTTTGAGGGGAAGCTTCTCTTAGTTAGGTGTAGAATGCTTTCCATATCTGCCAGAACCGCCAGATCATAATCGTCGCTATCCACATCGATAAGGATATCAAAAAAAGTAGTTGGGGGTAGTTGACGGGTGTCTCCCATTATAACAGCATATTTAGCTCTTAAAAGTGCTCCTAATGCGTCTTCAGGTTTCACTTGGCTGGCTTCGTCGAAGATCACATAATCGAATCTTAGGTTTTTCACACTATGTGGTTCCAGATACTGGGCTATGGATAGGGGGCTCATCATAAAACAAGGCTTTATACTTTGGATAACGCCACCGCATATTGATAATAGTTTTCTTATGGGCATGTGCCCTCTTTTCCTAGAGAATTCGCTTTTTAGAACCCCTAGTTCTGATCGGGGTGATGCATTACTGGTAAGAGATGGTTGGTTTTTGTAGAGATTTTCTGCTATTCTGAACCGGTTCAGTTTTATGATTTTGGTGTCCAGTTCCTGGAATTCTTCAATCCTCTTCTGATGCACATCTCCTACAAAACGAGAGATTAATGGCTCTTTTAAAAATAGATCGCGCAGTAAAGCGTCTGCGAAGTTACCTTCCAGGCAGGGAATGATGTCTGTAGATTCGATCTGGTCTTCATCAATTATTTTCACGAGTTTAGGCCCTACAGAATCCACACATTCCGCACGTGAGGAACTGTATCGGGACCAATTCTGTAAATAATTCATAGATTCTTTTAGTCGGAACATTTCATGTCTTAATGCACTGATAATGGTATTGATTAATTCTTTTTTCCATAATGAGTTGGTTTTGAAGTGTAAGTATCCATCCAATTGTTTAATGATGTTGAGAATTTCATGATAATCTTGGTGCATTTCATCGGTTATTTGTTTAATTTCCTTTTGTTCGATGGAGTCCAGTATGATCAGAGTTTTTTCATCAATTTTTCCTTCTTTTAAAGCTTTTCTAAATTTAAGGATCCATTCGGAGATTGTTTTCAGGTTTTCTGCCTGACTATTTTCTGCTTTCCAGTGTGATCCAAAAAGTGATTTTGCCCTTTCATCTTGGGATTTAATATCTTTTAGCAGTTCCTGGCATCTTCTCAGGTGTTTTAAATCTTCCATTATTTTTTCATCATTTTCTGGAGGGTTTCCCAAGTATATCTTGTTGATTTTTTTCTTAATCTTCTTGAAATCTCCACTTAGAAATTTAAGGAGTTTTTTCTTCTGTTCCTGGAATTCTATCTGTAATTTTTTAATATCTTCGTCTAAAACATCCTTTTTAAAGTGTTTTAATTCTTTGGTATGGGATTTATATTCTTTCAGGCTTTTTATCAATTGGTATACTTGTAATTTATCGTAATCCCAACTTGGATTAAGTATTATGTCTCTTTCTAGGGAGGGAAATGATGATATTATTTCCACGGCAGCTATTAGATGTTCCATTTCCTCGAGGGTTTGAGGTATGTTTACTCCGGATATTTTAGATAATTTTTTGGATTTCTTATTTAAGTTATCAAAAATTGATAAGGCATTAACTAGTAAGGTTTCAATTTCTTCTTCTTCTGCTGGTAATATGGGATCTGGTTGGGTTAATTTCCATGGATTTTGGGAAACGGGTTTTACTAGATTATATAATTCAGCTAATTCTTTGAATTTATTAACTGAACGTTGCCAATGACTTAAAGTGCATAAATCTACATTTTCAATGGTAAAACGGGGCATTTTGGACTGTGATCTTTCAAAATATTTCAAGGATTTTTCCTTTACACCAAAAATCTGATAGGGAGTCCATTTAATTTTTTCATAAGGGGAGTGTAAAAGTGATACATATTGATTTAGATTAGATTTTAACTCTTCTATGGTGTTTAAATCGTTATCTATGGATAATTCAACTGGTTTGGTGTTTCTTAGGACGCTTTCCAGCTTATCCAGTACCTCTTTCTTATTAGATTTACGGCTGTGCAATTCCAGACAGAATTCTCCTAAGCCCACACTATCCAGACGGTCCTTAACCACTTCTAATGCTGCCATTTTCTCACTTACAAATAGTACTGTGTTACCTCGGGCCAGTAATTCTGCTATCAGGTTTACTATTGTCTGTGATTTACCAGTTCCGGGTGGTCCCTCTACTACCAGATCTCTTCCACTTTTTACATCCTCTATAACTGCAATCTGAGATGAGTCAGCATCCATCACATGATACACTTCGCCTGATGATAGTTTCTCATCGACTTGGTTCTCTTGGAATCCCTGGCCCAATTCTTCATCTGCTGGATCAAATATGGCTTTTATTAGAGGGTTTTCTTCCAGGGGCATATCTTCAGGCCAGCTGGAGGGTTCAAGGTCCTTATACATCACGAATTTGGTGAAACTAAAAAAACCTAAGAAAATTTTATCCTTAATTTCCCAAGATGACTCCAATGAAATGGATTTTTTAACATTTTCCAGATATTCAGTCACACCTTCTTTAGTACGGGGCATTTTAAAATCAGGTATTTCGATTCCCTGTTCGATTAATTTTGATTGTAGGGAAATATTTGGAATTATATCTTCGCCCGTCCAACGAAGTTTAAATGAGCCCTTTACTCTTTTTCTTTCTAGTTCTACAGGAATAAGTATTAAAGGAGCTTCTCTAAAATCAGTATTTCCATTTTCTTCCTGCCATTTGAGGAATCCCAATGCTAGGTAGAGAATATTATAACCCTGTTCTTCCATCATGGATCTTGCGCGTTGATTAATATAAAAAAGACGTCTTTGAAGCTCTGAACCAGTTAAATCAGTACTTAATATTATCTCTTTATTTTTTTGGAGAGTTTCCTGGTCAGGGGCGGGTGAATCCCATAGTAATGAATTTTCTCCATCATTCAATGCATCCTCAGTAGAAGAGGATCCATTTATAGTATTATCATTAATTTTTAGGGATATTTGGCCTTCTGTGGGGTGTGCTGTATTATTTATTACTTGATCTTCACTTTCAGGTTTGAGATTTCTATCATCTTCTCGATTATCTGATGATGGATTTTTTTCATGGCCCTTTCTTGAAACTTCTGATTCTTCTTTATGGGGAAGCTCTGTCTGTTTTTCATCAGATTTTTCAAAATTTGATTCATCTTCATGCTCTAGTGAATCAGTTCGAGAGATGAATTGTAGTAGCTTCTTTTTACTTTTTTTCAGAACAAGCCGGTCGTATATTTCTTCAAGATCTCCTTCTTGTACTTCAACGGTCATGGTTCTGGGGCGGAAGTTCAGAAGCTGGTTGCGCATAGTCAGATCCAGCAAGTTTTGCCTTAGAACATTAATTTGTTTGTATATGTCCACCTTGGAAAGTTCGGACATTCGTGATACCTCTCATTAATCATTAGGCTGGAAATTTTAAATATTGATAATAATAATGGATAATGGTTTATCAGAACTTTATATTAAAACTATTGTTTATCTGTATACCATTACTCGACTCTTAATCTCTTTGGATGGCTTCCTTGAAGAACTCGGGAACTAGATTCCTATAAAGACGGTTGTTTAGTAACATCCGAAAGTTTCCATCCAATATATATGTTTCACAGTAATCATCTTCTGCACGCATACCCCTGCCATAGGCTTGTAATAGGGTCATTACAGTTTTATAAGCGTACCATTTGGGGTCTTTCTTTTTTCGCTGATTAACCTGTTGATCTCCAAGATACGGAAACGGTATTTTGTAGATAACCTGAAATTGACATTTTTCATAGGGTAAATCCACTCCTTCTCCCATGGAAGGACTTACCAAAACCAGGTTTTCTTGGCTTTCCTCAAATTTATGCAGTTGATATTCTCTGTTACGACTATTATGATCCATAAGTCGATTATTTTTAATCTTATCCATTATATACTTCTGGCAATTGTAGTTATGGGTGTGTATTAAACCTTTTTCATAGCGATGGTAGTTTATAATTTTTTTCAGGATAGGAATGGTTTTAGGCGCAGTTCTTTTAATAGATCTTCGTGACATGTTTCCTACTAATTTAAGATGGACTGGACGTGCTGAAGCAGGGAAAGTACTTTTTATACTTAATTTATAAGCATCCTGTGGCTCTATACCCAGCCATTTGCAAAAAAGATCAGAATCTAATATGGTGGCGCTCATAAAAAGACAGTTATCAGCATGGCGAAATAGCCTATCTTCAGCATAAGAATCAACTTTCAATGGTTTAAATGTTACTCCACCAGCTATTTTGTCTACAACCCAATTTTCAGGGGTTTCGTCTAGATTGTTTAAGAGTTCCATTAAACGCAGTTTTGTTCGGTTTATACGGTCTGCTTTGTTTTTAGGCATTTTTTGCACGGCAATTTCCTTATAAGATTCATATAAGGATTCTAAAAATAATATCCATTCTGTTGGGTCATCGTAGGACATCATATTTAGGGGTATGGTCTTTTTAACATCGTTTTCCAGTCTTTTATTATAGATATTAACCTCTAAACGTGACATTAATTTGTCTTCAATGTTATGAGCTTCGTCCAAAACCATTAATTTTCTTTTACCGAAATGTTTCACGTAATTCAATTCCAGTAAGGCGTAATCATAATTCATTAATGTTACATGACTATTAACCGCGGTTGTTTTTTGTTTCCAGTATTTACAGTGCTCATCAGACCTATAATAGATGTTGTTTCCAAAGGCATCTTCAAAGGCAAATGATCCACCGTCAAAGGGTGATTTACTGATTCCATACTCACATACGAACTTCTGGGTGCTGGGGATGGTTTGACAGGTACCCATATCACAACTATTCTCCAGACCAGTTTCTAGACAGGAAAAATTCCCACGACCTTTAACCAGAGGATATCCAAACTGGATTCCGTATTGGGATTGTAGTTGTTTGGTCATGGTAAGAATGTAAGCTGGCTGATATATTCCTGCTAGAGTGGTGGCTATTGCGGATTTACCTGTTCCAGTACCTGCTTCCAGAAGAACATAACGAAAACCTTCTTCAAAGGCCTTTTTTATCTTTCCTATAATTTCAAGCTGGCTTTCACCTGTTTTCCCTTCTCTAGGTTCTGGAAAAGGAAAATTTTCGATTATATCAACATCTAAATCAGGATATTTAGTTCTGATTTCGCCTTTCCTGGATTCTGTTATGCCGCTGGCTTTAGTAACTTTGAATCCGTCCTTAACACATATGCAGTTGTCCTTGATCATTCCACATTTATTGCAAAAAAAGCCATTATCCATGGGGATTAATATTGGTATGCTCATATAAATACTATGAAACCTGTACAGATATGATACAATTCTACTCATTCATTTAAAAAACCATTAATATAATATGTGTTTGTCATATTTGAGGTTTTAATTTAACAAATTTAATCAACGATTATTATGAAGACAGGAAAATTTATAGGAATTGGTGTGGGGCCTGGTGATACTGAACTTTTAACAATTAAAGCATTAAATACTTTAAAGAAGGTTAATTTCATATGTTCACCTAGATCAGCTGCTAGAAAGCCTAGTTTAGCATTATCCATTGTACAGAAATATCTTGATGAACGAGATGATAATTATCAGATATTAGAACCATTATTTCCCATGATAGAAGATGAAGAAGCTCTTCAAAAGTATTGGGATGATGCAGCTGCCTTAATTATTGAAAAATTGGACCAGGGCCATGATGTGGCATTCATAACCTTAGGAGATCCTACTATATACAGTACTTTTTCTTATATGCACAGAAGGATTCAAGCTAAGGGTTTCGAAGTTGAGACTATTCCTGGTGTGACGTCTTTTACAGGATGCGCTGCAACTGCAGGCGTATCTCTTGGAGAAAAGGATGAGATAATTGTCATCGTACCCAAGGTTGATGATCGGTTGGAAATTTTTTTGAAATATGCTGACACTTTGGTGGTGATGAAGACATCCCGTCACTCTGAAAAATTAGAACAAATGGTTAACCGGGATTCCAGAAATAAAGAGGTCATATCGGTTAAAAATTGTAGTATGGATGATGAAAAAGTAGTTAAAGGTTTTTTGAAAGAAAAAAAATATCTTTCCACCACTATTTTAAAGTATAAAAAATAAATATTTTTTAAATATTAAAAAAACTCTTCATTAATTCATTTCCTAGCAAATAAAGAATTAGTAGTAAATATCTTTACCTATGGTGAAACAGCAGTAATCATCATCGTTGGCATAGCATTTTATTTCTTCTACACCTACTTCTTTTTGGTAATGTTTAGAGAATACGGCTTCTAAGATTCCTGAATCAAATACACAGGCTGATCTACCTATTTTTGGTAGGTCTTCACATTCAAAACAATCGTAAATTCTGATGGTGGTGGGTTCTATCTTTTCTAGTTCCATTCGTCCTAATCCGTGTTTTCCCCAAAAGGTCATTATGTTTTTGATTAGGATCTCTGTCTGGTTACTCTTTAATTCACCATAGAATGTTTCACCAATTTTAACCCCTGCATTATGTAAAATTGGATCAATATTTACTCCTTCTTCCATAAGGGATACTCTTATGGTCCTTAGAATGAACTTGAAGAATTTAAAAGGGTCATCTGATCGAACAGCCTGTCGGTAGAGGTAAGAATAATCATCAATATTTTTATCCAATTCCAATTCTTTGGATAGCTCACCAAGGTATCTGGATTTTATGTAAAATATCTTTCTTCGTCCATCTACAGAATCTGGTTTATAGTCCACTATTCCTGCGTTTATTAGATCTTTTAGATGGGCTGAAATAGTTGACTTGGATTTACCTGTTAATAGAACTATATCCGAACCGTTCAATCCTTTATTTAAAAGTAATGATAATATTTTGGTCTTAATAGGGCTGTCTATTACGTTTACCCCTGCGTCGGTTCCAAATATCTTTATTTCGCCATTGTTCAGGGCTTCTTTTTTAATTTTTTTGCTTTCTACTTGATTCATTGTATCCTTTATTTTTACTTGATGTAATTTCATATGAAACTGAGTAATATTTTTTATTCTCTTACTTGATTATAAGGTTAGTAGTGTTTATGATACTACACCTATATAAGTGGTTCGTATTTCAACGAACCATAAGATTTAAATAGGGTAATTTAAGAACTTAATATTAGTTGGGAAACATACGAACCATTTTGTTCATGTATATCGTAATATCCTGATATAAGCAAATCAGCATGCAGCTCATTTTGCAGAAATTATGGGGTCATAAAGCCAAATCTTAAAAAAAAGATGCTTGATGGATAAACCATGGCCAACAACGAGAAGAAAGCAGCGGCCAAAAAAGCCAAAGAATATGACATAGACCCAGCATAATATTTCTTTAAAGAGAGTTCAAGTGACGAAGAAAGTCACGTCAACATGTTAAAAGGAATTTTTAAAAGATATTTTTAATTTATTTCTATAACCCCACACGGATATGTTGAGCTAACATCAATATATCTTCTCTCCCCTATTTAATAATAAAATATAATCTTTTTTTTAAATTGATGATTATTTTTTTAATATAATTACTGATTTTATGTGAGTAATATTTTTTAAAAGATATGTATTAATAATACTTGGGCCAATAATAAACTATGGTGAAATAATGGGATTTCTGGATTTATTTAGAAATAATGCTCTTTATTATAATAATAAGGGTATTGAACTTTTGAATGAAGATTATTATCACGAAGCTCTTAAATTCTTCGATAAAGCCTTGAGGATCCATCCAGATTCAGATGAAATCAGATACAACCGGGCCATCACTTTCTGGAAATTAGGAAAATATCATAAAGCCATCCTCGAATATGATATGGTATTAGATATTAATCCTTACCATTCAGGGGCTTTGTTCGATCTGGGAATTATAATAGTCTATGTGGGCAAAAAACTTGATTCATTAGACTTTTTTAACCAAGCACTGGTGTTAGATCCAGATGATGCATTGATCTGGTATATTAAGGGATTTTTATTAAAAGATCTGGAAAGACCAAACGATGCTTTAGAATGTATTAAAATAGCTTTAAAACTGGATCCAGAACTGAAATTATTTGAAAAAGCAAAAAAATTACTCGAAAATGTTTTCTAAAATTGATTTAGAAAAGCATGGCTATTCCTCTTCCAGTCCCATAGATAACACTTACTATAATTATACTAATAATGAACACACTCAGAGGATAAGTGACTAGTCTTACATTTTTCTCAGATATTTTGGAGCGTAATAACTCTTCAAACATCACTCCACCATCTAAAGGCTTCATAGGTAGCAGATTGAACATTCCCACCAGTAAATTAAGAACGAATATCCAATAGAATAGTTCCTTGAAAGTATTAATCATCCAGGGAAGACTATTACCCCATATGTTATAAACATCTGCATTAACAACCTCATTTGCTTCGCTTCTAATGCCAATATATGATTTACTTGCATTATTAGGACTGGCCACAGTTTGAATAGTGAATGTTCCCTTATCTGTTTGGAAAGTTAATGTATCTCCAATTTGGGTGCCATTAAGAGCCTGCAAGTATTGGGAAGAATTCCCAGTTGGTTTCCCATTTATACTTTTAATCACCATCCCCTCCTGTAAAACACCTTCTGCAGGGCTGGCAGGTACAACACTATCTATTCGAACACCATCGGTGTGAAAAGTAGGATAAACCGGTCCGGATATATTCAACCAAACAGTATCAGGTTTTAAGGAGTTATCTCCAGACATGGACACAAAAGGCAGTCCAAAAGAAAGTCCGCTGATAAACATCAAACTTATTCCTAAGATAATTATAAGGGAAAACGCTGCTAAAATAAAGTTAAAAATAGAACCCGCCACATATAATCTTAATTTTGAGATCCGACTTGCTTTTTTCACTTCATCTTCATCTGGTTCTACAAAAGCCCCGGGAAGCACAGCGAGTAGTAAAACTCCTATGGATTTTATATTAATGCCTTCTGCTCGTGCAAGAATTCCATGACCAAACTCATGAATGATCATCACTGTAGCTAATCCAATTATACCATAACCCAGAGGAACGGCAATGGGCTGCCCTGGTAAATCCACTCCAGGCAAAATAATAGCCACTGAAGGTGCTTCTAAAAGGGTTTCCAGTGAAATTACCAGAAAATAGAGCATTAAGAACATGAAGAAAAAGCCTAAGGGCACTCCAATATTCATAGTCCATTTCCAGAAACGAGGTGAACGCTGGGCAATGCCATCGATGAAACCTCTTAATTTCTTAGTCCTTCTCATCAGCAAAGGACCTTCAATATCAATTTTCAGTTTTTTATGGAATAGAATAGCAATGATCCATATTGCTATAAAAAAAATGGCGTAAAACCATAAAGCGTCCAAATAATCACCTTTTTTATATGAATTCAATGAAGATTTTTTTAATTTAAATAATTAGTTCTATGAAACCATTTGCCAGAAAATTGGTAAATATTAAAATTTAAAGGTATTTGTAAAATGTTTTGTTGATTTTAATCTTTTAATTTTTCATATTATTTAAACTAACAGGGAATCGTAGAGTATTACATCACATTTCTCTCCAGCATCAATCCCTTCCAGGTTTTCTTCTATTACAATATAGCAATTTGAACTAACCATAGAACGAATCATAGTTGATCCTTTTATATTCAATGGTGTTACATTTGCTCCGTCTGATTTAGCCCGGATATAATCTGTTCTACCCAGTGTTGAAGGTATTTTCCTGGTCGCGGTTTTTCTAGTAAGAACAGGAGGTTTATGGAGATTCTGTAATTTGAGTAAATTTTCTCTAACCAACACATCGAACTGCACCATAGCAGCAACAGGATAACCAGAAAGCATGAAAACTGGTTTATCATGTACTATGGCAAATGCAAAAGGTTTTCCTGGTCTGATAGCAACTCCATGAATCAATACTTCGCCTAATTCCTCAGCAACTTTAACAACCACATCGCCTTTGCTGATAGCCGTACCACCTGTGGTTATTATGGCATCATGACCTTCTAATATTCTTTCAAACTCGTTTTTAACCTTCCCCACATGGTCTTCTAAATGATTCAGTGTGGGAGTAGCCATACAACTCTCTACCATGGCATTTATAGTGTAATGGTTGGAATTAACTACTTCTGCACCGGAAATATCCGGGCTGGGCATTACCAACTCACTCCCGGTGATTATAACGCCGATTCGAGGTTTTTGGTGTACTTTCACTTTTTTATATCCGCCAGAGGCAATCATGGCCAGATCTTGGGGTTGAAGGTATCTACCCTTATTTATAATCACATCTCCTTTCTCCATATCCTCTCCTTTAAGTGAAATATTCTCTCCGGGTGTTAAAGATGCTTCAACGTCTAAATTATCTCCTTGTTCTTGTGTATATTCTTCCATAACCACAGCATCCGCTCCTTGGGGTATAGGAGCACCAGTGGCTATTTTAACAGCTTTTCCATGTTGAATGATCGCTGAGGATATGTTACCGGCGCCTATGCGGTCAATAACTGTTAAGTGAGCTGGATTATTTGATGAATATCCAAAAGTATCCTGAGCTTTTAGAGCATAGCCATCCATAGCTGATCGGTCAAAGGGAGGGGAATCTAATTGTGAGATAATATCTTCACCAATAACTCTTTTATAAGCATTTTCCAGGGATGTTTTTTCCAATGGGGTCTGTTTTATGTTGGTGCTAATTATTTTTAGAGCTTTCTGAAGGGGCATTAGTTTTGATAAAAACATGTTATTCTACTCTTATACTAATTTAAATAATAATTCTTGGAAAATTAATTTCAGATTTTGGCTAATATATTTCTATTAGATTTATAACTTGTTAATATTATTCAACCATCATTTTGTTATCTAATGGTAATTATTAATGTTTATTTTTTTAATTTATACATATGAAAAATTTATCTATACAATAATGCATAATATCTTACATGAAAGATGATAAGCTGAAATACAAGCGTTTCAGGGTTAAAATGCAACGAAGCATGACTGATTGGCGTAATAAGTATTTAAAACCGGAATTTAATCCTGATGACTTTCAGGTGGAACATGTTGAAGTTGATATGCCTGGTTTAAGTCGGCTATTCGATGATTATCGTATAGTCAATATTTCAGATATACATCTAGGCCAGTGGTTAACTCCTAAACATTTAGAGGGGGTGGTGGATATGGTTAATCAACAGGAACCAGATATGGTGGCTATTACTGGGGATTTCGTCTCTTACGTATTCGATGATGTGGCGGAAGATTTGGAATCATCTCTTAAAGAATTAAAACCTAATGAACTTTCTGTAGCTATCCTGGGCAACCATGATCACTGGTTGGGGGCAGATAAAATCAGGAAAATACTCAGTGATTGTGATATAGTGGATGTGAGTAACGATGTATGCACTGTAAAAAGAGAGGACGCACAATTACACATAGCCGGAGTGGACAGTGTGATGCTAAACAAACATCGTCTGGACTTGGTCATGGAAAAATTACCAGACGAAGGCCCGGCTATTCTTCTGGCCCATGAGCCAGATTTTGCAGATATAAGCTCTACCACCGGAAGATTCAGTCTTCAGATATCAGGACATTCTCACGGGGGACAGTTCGTGATACCCGGGTTAGGGACTATAGTCAGAGGTCCTCATTTTATTAAATACCCTCATGGAAAATATCAGGTTAATGATATGGTCCAGTACACCAGTAGAGGATTAGGCACCAATGTATTCTGGTTTAGAATTAATTGCGACCCGGAAATAACTGTTTTTACCTTAAAAAGCACATAATTAATATTTGATCCCTATGAGAGATAATAAATTACTTAAAGCTGAAAAAAAGCCATGGACATTCTGGATGGGCAGAACCCTGATATTATGGCTTGGTGGTGTCCTAGGATTCATTTTAGTGGAACATTTCTCCATGGGCTTATACGTTAAAGATTGGGAAACAGCGGTTGTAGCTGTTGCATTACTGGGCATTTTAAACGCACTTTTTTGGCCATTATTAGTGCGTATATTTCTTCCATTCATGATCTTTACAGTAGGAGTAGGAACTCTCATTTTAAATGGATTTTTAATCTGGATAATAAGTGAATTTTTACCAGGGATAACTATAGGTGGACCGGCCTTAATTTTAACACCATTGGTTATCACACTTATTAATACGATTTTATCCACGCTTCTAACCATAGATCAGGACGCTGCTTTTTATAGGATAGTTTTAAGGAATAAAATAAAGGATAAAGAGATAAAAGCCGATGATAAGAAGCCGGGGGTAATATTTTTAGAAATAGATGGATTAGCAGAGAATATTTTAAAAGAAGCATTAGTTAAAGGTTATATGCCTACCTTAAAAAGCTGGATAGATAGAGAAACTCATAAAATCACCGGATGGGAGACTGATCTATCCAGCCAAACCGGAGCCAGTCAGGCAGGTATTCTACACGGAAATAATCACAACTTACCAGCATTCAGATGGGTGGAAAAATCTAACAACAATAAAATAATGGTTTCTACAGGACTAAATGATGCTTCGGTACTGGAGGAGAGAATTTCAAACGGAAAAGGGCTTCTATATTCCCGGGGAGCTAGTCGTTCAAATCTGTTTTCAGGAGATGCGGAAGATGTTATATTCACTTATAGCAGGTTAAAAGATCTTAAAAAATTTTATAATAAAACATGGTTCTATTTCTACTCAAGCCCAGCAAATTTCGGACGTATAATAGCTTTATTTATCTGGGAGGTTTTATTAGATTTTAAATCACAGATAATACATAGTATAAAGAATATTAAACCACGAATGAAACGAGGATTTGTTTATCCGTTTGTCCGTGCAGGAGCATCTGTTTTTTTACGTGAAATAACCACTTATACATTAATTGGGGATATTATTAATGGAAATTTCGATGTGATATATGTGACCTATCTGGGATATGATGAGGTAGCCCATCATTCAGGGACCCGGGATAAAGATGCATTCCAAACTTTAAGAAGTATTGACAAGCAGTTTAAGAGATTAGAACTGGCGAAAAGTTATGCTCATCGTGATTATCATCTGGTGGTACAGTCTGATCATGGCCAGACCAATGGAGCAACCTTCAAACAAAGATATGGTCGGACTTTGGAAGATCTGGTAAGGGGGTTGATGCCTCCTGAGACTAACATATACAGTGAACTATCTTCCAATGAAGATCACTTTGGTCAGGCCATAACCAACCCAGGAAATGATGCTAAACGTTATTTAAAGGATAAAAAAGATGATATAGTAGAGAATAGCATTGAGTTTAGGGATAATACTTTAAAGGTTATTGAAGAATCTAGCTTGGTAAGGGGTAGTCTGGCTGATTATATTAAAAATTATCAGGTAAAGGAACATCCAAGAAAAATATCTAAAGAAGAAGCAGAAGTGATAGTGCTTGCATCTGGAAATTTGGGATTAATTTACCTGACTCAGTGGAAAGAACGTCTAAGTTATGAGCAGATAAATCAATTATACCCAGATCTAATCCCGGGAATAGCCCAACATGAAGGTGTAGGTTTTATAATGGTGAAATCATTTAATTATGGTCCTTTAGCGATTGGTGGAGAAGGAATTTATTATCTAAGGGATGGAAAGGTTGAAGGAGAGAATCCATTAGCAAATTTCGGTCCTCATGTAGTTCAACACTTATTAAGGACGGATGAATTCAAATTTTCACCGGACATCCTGGTAAACAGTTTCTACGACCCAGAGAAGAATGAGGTTGCAGCATTTGAAGAGTTAATAGGTAGTCATGGTGGTATAGGTGGTGAACAGTCCTATCCTTTCATAATGCATCCTGTTGAATGGATTTTAGACCATGAAATTGTAGGAGCTGAAGAATTACATAGGATAATTAAAGGTTTCCTGGTTTAAGCCATGTTAAATTTAAACCATATGGGAATTATCAACTATTATCCATAATCCTATACAAATATAAATAGTACACAAACATATTTTTGGAGACTAAATGTGCATTCAAAAAACCTCATGATAAAAATGGACTCCCTTAATAAGTCTTTTGGTAAAATAAAAGCCTTAAATAATCTAAGCCTTGAAATAAAAAGGGGAGAACTCTTAGGAATCATAGGGCCTAATGGGGCTGGTAAAACCACTGCCATAAGAATCACCAGTTGCATTCTCAAACCAGATTCAGGAGATATACTGGTGGACGGTAATAGCATCCATGAAGAACCGATAAAGATTAAATCCATGATCGGATATTTACCAGAGGAACCTAATCTTTACGAACGATTTAAAGCCAATGATCTGCTACATTACTTCGCAGAATTATACGGTGTTCCAAAAAATGAGATAGATGGAAGAATTGAGGAACTTTTAGAACTGGTGGGAATGAGTAACCGGGCAGGAGATAGAATCAATACTTTTTCTAAGGGATTAAGACAGAGAATTGGGATAGCCCGGGCATTGATACATGACCCTCAGATTTTAATATTTGATGAACCAACCATGGGTTTAGATCCGGCCACATCTCATAACATAAGGGAATTTATAAGAAAACTCAAAGGAGACAAAACCGTAATATTATGCACTCATTACATGGACGAGGCTGATCTACTCTGTGATAGGGTGGCAATCTTAAATCAGGGTAAAATAGTTGATATGGGCACTCCAGAATATCTTAAATCAAAAATACACGGGGAAATAATTCTAAATTTGAAGTTAGATAGTCCTGATCCCCAAGCAACTTTGAAAATCAGAGAATTCTCCTCAGTGGAAGATGTAGATATTGATGAAAATCGATATACCATATCTTTAAACTCAAAAGATGAAATTAAGTCCATATTAAATGTTTTTCAAAGTAAAATTCTTTCAGTCAATACAAAGGAACCAACTTTAGATGATGTCTTCATAAACTCTATTAAAACCTAATATGGGCTTAATGTTATTATTAAAAGTTTAAAGGTAATAAAATTGAGATTCTCTATCATTACTAAATGGGAGTTAAAGGAAACCCTAAAAAGTAAGAAGTTTCTCACCATATTTTTTCTACAGATATCTGTCTTATTTTTAATGATATTCATCTTCAATACATTCGCAGCCAATATAGAATCAGAGAAAGGAATTTCTATTACTCCATCCCTTTCCGGTTTCGCCTCCCTAGATGTGGATGATCAGGGATATCTATTTTCCAAATATATAAATCCAGATATCATTGAAGTAAAAAATTACAGTTATAATTATTCTATAGAACGTATAAAAACAGGCCAAACCACTGGATTTGTATTAGTTCCCGAGGATTCCATAGATAAAATAAGGAATATAGGAACCATTAATATTCAACTCTATCTGGATGTTAGTGATCCAAAAAGAAGCGTAATTAAAGATGAAGTCACTTCTACAACCAAATTAATGGGAGATACTATCTCTAGCTCATGGGTTGATTCTTTAGCACCACAAAATGTGACACAAACAATTAATCAGCAAAATACTGGTGAATCACTCCCGTTACAAATAATAACCAAAGCTATGATAGCAATTCTATTATTTTTACCACTATTCTTGTTTGGTAATATGATGATAGACAGCGTGGTGGGCGAAAAGGAAAGGAAAACAGGAGAAATACTCATGGCTATGCCTCTTTCTACTACAGAAATAATCATGGGAAAAAGCATGGCCGTAGTAGGAATCATAGCAATTCAGGTAGCTTTATGGATGACAATACTTTTATCAACCGGTTTTGAGATTATAAATCCATTAATAGTATATTTACTCGTGTTTATCACTGCAATACCGGTAATAGGAATAACCGTGGTAATCGCTGCATATTCAAAAAATTATAAAGAAGCAGGAATTGGTTTAACATTCGGTTATGTGGCTTCAGTGGGAATTTTAATGATACCTGCACTGGTATATTTATCAAATAAATCCATATCATCTAATATTTCACCATTAACCATGGTTATAAGAATCTTATCCGGAGAAAACATACCAATATGGCAGTTTCTGATCCCAATAGGTTTCGTTGCAGTTATGAGCGCTATAACCTACTGGATTTCCATAAAACTTTACCAGCGTGATGATGTTGTTTTCGGACCCAGACCGGGTTTGATAAGGTTATCTTTAGAATTAATCGGTCTAAAAAAACGTAGAACATAAATTTTCATGAATATTTAGAAGATTAAAATATTTGTAACTTAAAATTCATTCAAAAGGGTATCTAAAAAAATAGGCAGTTTAGGAGGCTAAAAAAATTGGGAATTTACAGTTTATCTTTAAAAAATCTAAGAAGAAGAAAGCTTAGAAGTATATTAACCATGTTAGGGGTTGTTATAGGGGTAACTGCCCTGGTAGTACTGGTAGGACTAACCACTGGAATGACTTCTTACATGAAGGAATCAACGGGTAAAATGATGGGAGATGTCATCATCATGAACAGTTCTGGAGGAGGAACCATCATGGCCAGTCCTGGTAGTTCTTTTTTAGAAACAGAAGCTGTAGATAAGATAAAAAACATGTCCCAACTTTACAACATCAAAGAAGATGTTGAATTCTTCACCGAATTTAACGGAACACAAATTTATATAGTGGGAACCAGTGATTGGAGTCAAATAAAAATTAATGGAACTAAGGGTGTGGTAGTTAGTAAAACATTGGAAGACAGTGGTTATAAGATTGGGAGCAAAATAACCATTAAAGACCAGGAAATGATGGTGACTGGAACTTTCAGTGAAGGATCCATGGGAATGGGGGTGGTTATCTTAGATGCGGATAAGGCTTTACCCATGAATAATAACAAACCTTCAACCGTAACAGCCAATACCCGTGGAGATCCAGAAGTGGTGAAGGATCAGATAGAAAGTACCATTAACGGTACCACAGCATCCACCAAATCTGATTTATCAAAACAGATAGATGATATGATGAGTGGTTTAACCCTATTCATAGGGGGAATTGCAAGCATAGCCCTTTTAGTAGGGGTGATAAGCATAATAAACATCATGCTGGTCAATGTAACCGAAAGAACACGGGAAATAGGAGTATTAAAAGCAATTGGGTTTACAAATAGAGAAGTTTTAGGCAGTATCTTGTTAGAAGCAGCTCTTATAGGTTTTCTAGGTGCGGTGGTGGGATTAATTATAGCGGCTATATTGCTGGAATTAGCCATTATATTTTTCGGCCAACAAATCGGAGATATACAACTGGTTGCTATGCTGCCGTTATGGCTGGTGGTAAGTGTGATAGGGGGGGCAACAATGCTAAGTGTTTTGGCTGGATTATATCCTGCCTGGAGGGCTTCCCGATTGAATGTGGTGGAGGCGCTTAGAAATGAATAATTCTGACTCAAAAATAAATTTTTCTACTGCATTATCAGAAAATAAAGTACTGGAATTTAAAGATGTGTGGAAGATATACCAGATGGGTGATGAAAAAATCAATGCCCTGGCCGGGGTGAACTTATCCATCAAAAAAGGCTCCTTTATATCCATTATGGGTCCATCGGGGTCGGGTAAATCTACACTATTGCATGTTGCAGGCATACTGGACATGCCCACTAAGGGCACTTTTTTAATGAAAGGTAAAAATACCAGCACATTATCCGGGAGAGAGCAGGCAAGATTCCGTAGAAAAGAGATAGGATTTGTATTTCAACGTTTCAATCTATTCCCTCAGCTATCAGCATTGGAAAACGTGCTGTTGCCTATGATTGAGCCTGATCCTGAAAAGGCAAAGGGATATTTAGATAAAATGGGACTCACAGGGAAATATGCTAAATTACCTAGCCAATTGTCTGGTGGGGAACAGCAAAGAGTTTCCATTGCCCGGGCGCTGGTTAATAATCCCTCTCTTATCCTGGCTGATGAACCAACTGGTGAACTGGACTCTAAAAATGCGGAAATTATCATGGGAATATTAAAAGAATTGAATGATAAAGAAGGAGTTACCATAATTATTGTAACTCACAATCCCTTGGCTGCTGAGTTTACAGATAAAATTATAGAAATGAGAGATGGGAATATCCTATGAAAGTAATCGCTCTTTCAAGAAAAGAGGCCCAGGACATCCTTACCAATAAAATATATCTATTGGTAGTATTCGTTCAAGTATTCATTATCTTAGGTGCTTTTGGACTGGCTGTTGTCACTTCAATAGCCACTGATCCAGCCCTATTGGACTCATATGGAATTACTTCAAATCTTAAAGTAGGGGTAGATTCACAGATAAATAAATCAAGTATGGCAGACTATCTGCAGGAACAGAAATTCACCATAATTTACTATAATACTACAGAAGAAGCAACTAAATACCTAGGCAAGGGACTGGTAGCTGTTGTGGGAAGTTCACCTCAGGGTGATATAACGGTTTTATTGGATAATTCTAATGTATTTTATCCTGTAGCATCACAAAAAATAAACGACGCCATAGGTAAATATAAACAGGCTAAAAAACTGGAATCCGCAGGATTAAACCAATCTACAATTGATATTATTCAAAAACCAGTAGTATTATCTGAAACAGATATTAATCAGGATAAAAAAGCTCAGATTGCTCTGGATAGCTCTTATTTTGTGGAATTGATGTATGGGTTTATTGTTCCCTTCATATTGTTACTGCCCTTTTTTATGGCCAGTAATATTGTAACGGATAGTATAGTAGGTGAGAGGGAGAGAAAAACATTTGAAGTACTTCTCATGGCCCCATTAACTAGTTCGATGGTAATATTAGGTAAAACTATTCCTATTCTTAGTTTTTCTATGTTACAGAGCTTGGCCTGGATTTTACTATTGGACTTTTTGAAGGTGCCCATTTTCAATCCACTCATACTATTTTTAATACTGTTATTCGTGGGTTTAGGATTCATAGGTGTGGGAATCATTATATCCATGCTGGTGGATAGTACTAAAGAGGCTAATTCAGCAATTACACTAGCCCTGGTATTTGCCACGTTCATTTTATTCGTACCCCTTTTTATTAATGCACCCTATTTTGAGACCATCTTCAATTTCATCCCTACAGTCCTGATGGTGAAAATATCTTCCACCCCTATAGTCGAAAATGAGTTGCTATTGTATGCCCTACCTACAATACTGATATCCGCAATAATATTCTTCTTATCAGTGAGATATTTCCGTCATGAACGGGCAATAAGACTTTAATCATTTATACAAGTTATTTTTTATAAAAAGCTGCTCTGAATACCATATTTCAGATTAGATAGAAACTAAAACTCATCACCGAGGCACATATTAACGGAATGGTAATATTATCATCTATTGGACTGTATGCTTCTGTTAAAGCACCGAAAATGACTCCTAAAAACGCAGTTGTGAGGGGTACCTGGGTTAGGGCCACCAACAAACCCATCATGAAGAATGCTAAGCTTCCTTCCAGAGTTTTTTCATTTTGAAATGGAATTTTATGCTTTCCCCACTTTTTACCTATTATGGTGGAGGTGGAATCTCCGAATACTAAAATCAGTATTGCGGCATTGGCTATAGGCATGTTGAATTGGAATATTATAAGTGTGATTATTATGCCTATAAAAAAATAAATAAAACCTCTTTCATCCTCTTGCCGAGTGCAACGTCTGAATATATAGGAAAAAAAGAATATATGGTGTTTTTTGTGGATCTGAAAAAGAATAATAATTAAAACCAGTAATGCTATGGAGATAAGTATAAGGACATCAGGTTTTAGTAAATAACTCAAAACCACTATGAAGACGCCTGATGCATGAATTAACTGCCTTAATAGTTCTTTTTTCATTTCATCAGGCCATAAACTTCTCTATAACACCTTTATATGAATTATTCAGTTTTGAAACAGGAATATTTATAGAAGTTCCATTTATAATTAAAAAATCACCACCTACAGTCCCTATAACTGCTGATGAAACATTTAATTTATCTAGAACTTCATTTAAAGCCTCATCCTTAACGCTAACTATAAAACGGCCGTGAGATTCTGAAAATACTGTTTCGAAATCTTCCATACTTTCTTCAGTTGGAACTTCAGAAATATCAATAACTGCCCCCAAACCCTCGGATATTACCATCTCAGAAATTGCTACTCCTAAACCGCCGGTAGAACAATCATGGACTGCAGTTATATTATTATCTGAGTCATTCTTGATTAGATCTAAAACTGCCATAGTAACATCGTATTCATCATCAATTCTTACTTTTGGGGGTTGATCTTTAATATTTCCCTGCAATAATTTTTGATACTCTGAACCGCCCAATTCAGAGTAAGTTTTCCCTATGATGATTATTTTATCTCCTTTATTTTTAAAACCGGAAGTTTTAATATCCTTAATTTTAACTAATCCTGCAACACTAACCACTGGGGAAGGATTAACAGTTACTCCCTCTGTTTCATTGTAGAAACTAACGTTACCACTTATAACCGGGGTTTGGAAACGATTGGCCACATCAGCCATTCCCTGCACACATTCTTTAAATTGGCCGAAAACTTCAGGTTTTTCCGGATTTCCGAAGTTTAGGCAGTCAACAATGCATAAAGGCTCTGCACCTACGGATACAACGTTTCTAATGGCTTCACAGACAGATCCTGACCCTCCATGGTATGGGTTGAGTTTAGTATGGGAGCTGTTACAATCAGAGGTTATAGCGAAAGCTGTTTCATCATCCACTCTTATAACTGCGGCATCTTCGCCAGGTTTAATTATGGTTCCAATCTGAACTTCATGGTCATACTGTCGATAAACCCACTCTTTACTGGCGATATTCTGGGAAGATAGAAGATTTAACAATATATCATTTAAATCAAGATCATTAAATTCTGCTTTAGATTTTAATTGTTCATCAGAACGTGAAATGGGTCTTTTAAAATCTCCTTCTTTAACATATTGTTCCACTAAACATTCTCTTTCAATAACTGGTGGATCTGATAAGAGTTCTGTTGGAATATCTGCAATGACCTCGTTTCCCTGGGTTATCATCAGATTTCCCGTATCAGTGACTTCACCAATAACAGCGGCTGGAAGTTCAAATTTTTCAAATATCTCCATTAATTCAACTCGATCCTGGGGATGTATCACGAAAACCATTCTTTCCTGAGATTCAGATAACATGATCTCATATGGTGTCATTCCCTCCTCTCTAAGGGGTATCTTTTCCAGTTTAACCCTTCCTCCGTTTCCTCCTTTAGCGGACATCTCAGAAATACAGCAGGTCAATCCACCCCCGCCCAGATCTTTCAATCCCTGAACATTGATTTTTTCCAGTGCTTCCAGACAAGCCTCTAAAACTTGTTTTTTAGTGAATGGATCTCCTATCTGCACGGCTGGCCTGTCCTCAATCTCTGAAGAGGTTATAAGTTCTCTGGAGGCAAAGGTAACTCCATGTATTCCATCTCTACCAGTGCGACCACCCATTAAAACGAATAAATCTCCTACATTAGGTGCTATTCCCCGGACGATATTATTTTTTTCCACAATACCAGCGCAGACTACATTTACTAGGGGGTTGAACTGGAAATTATCATCAAATTCCACTTCTCCACCCACTGTGGGTATTCCCACCCGGTTTCCGTAGTCTGATATTCCTTTAACCACATATTCGAATAAATAACGGGATCTTTCATCTTCTAAATGACCAAAACGAAGAGAATCAAGTAGAACAACAGGCATGGCGCCCATGGATATTATGTCCCTAATAATTCCACCTATACCTGTTCCTGCACCACCATATGGTTCTATTGCAGATGGATGGTTATGGCTCTCCATCCCTATTACCAGCGCTAGGTTTTCTGTGAGTTCTACAATTCCTGCATCATCACCAGGACCTAATATGACTTTTTCACCATCGGTGGGAAACAATTTAAGTATTGGTCGGCTACTTTTATAGGAGCAATGTTCTGAGAACATTATCTCCAGCATACCATATTCTAATTGGTTAGGTTCCCTTCCTAATTCTTTTCTAACAAATTCTAATTCTGCATCGGTTAAAGCCATGAATAACACACCCTCTAGAGTTTAATTCATATGGATTTATTTCATTTAATAAAACTTACATATTCATTTTGTCATGGTTATTATAACTTCTTCCTCTTCAATATTCCATTTTTTAGTATAATCGCCTTCATGGGGGCTGAATACAAATTTTTGAGCCCTAACTTCGTGTGAAATAAATCCAAGGAATGATTTTATAAGCTCACGGAATTGTGAGCTGCAGTCTATGAAAACCTGGATATTGGCTTCCACATCTAAATCAAGATCTTTTCTCATGTCTTGTATTCTTCTTATAAGCTCTCGAGCCATGGATTCGGATAATATCTCTTTGGTAAGTTCTGTGTCTACAAAAACACTTCCATGTTCGAATTCTGCGGTGACTATATTTTCAGGAAGCTCTGTTTCGAATATGATATCTTTAGAGGAAAGTTCTATAGTTTTATCATCTATTTCAACTTCATAATTCCCTTCTAACTCCAGTAACCTGACAATTTCCGCCCCATCAACATCAGCCAATCTGGCTGCTACTCGGGGAACATCGCCCCTTAGTTTTGGTCCTAAAGTTTTTAGATTAGGTTTGGCATTTATCTTAAGGTTTTCAAAATCATTTGATGATATAAGTTCTTTGGTGTTGGCCTGCTCTAAGATTATATGATTAAGATTACGGGCGGCTTTTAGAACTTTGATATCTTCAGAGACAATAACTAATTCTTTAACGGGCCATCTTAGTTTATAACGTGCAATATCTCTGGCCCGTGCACAGGCCTCAATAATATCCCGCACTACATCCATATCCTGCTCTAAATCTTCTTGGATGTACCTTTCATCCCATTGCCAGTTCTGCATATGGATGCTGTTTGGAGCATCATTTTCTACGCCTTTAACCAAGTTTTGGTAGATTTCTTCAGTAATATGGGGTGCTATGGGGCACATTAACATTATAAGTTTTTTAATAACCTGATAAAGAGTATAATAGGCACCTAATTTATCCGGGTCATCCTTTTCTATCCAGGTTCGGCCACGGATTAACCTCACATACCAACGACTTAGATCTTCCAGGACGAAATGGTTGATACTACGGGTAGCCTTGTGTAAATGAAGGGATTCAAGAGCTTGGTTTACCTCCCCCGCAACAGTATTAATTCTGGATAATATCCAGCGGTCCTCATCTCGAATGTTCAGATCATCCTCCACATATAATGTGGGGTTAAAATTATCAATGGACATGTAAGTGGTACTAAAGACGTAAACGTTCCATAGTATGTTGAACATTTTATTAACTGTTTTTACTTCATCCCAATTAAATTTCAGATCTTCCCATGGTTTATTTCCCCAAAGCAAGTAGAATCTAAGTACATCTGCCCCATATTTCCTAATGACTTCATCCGGCTCTACCACATTTCCCAGTGATTTGCTCATTTTTTTACCATCTTCGTCTAGGGTGAACCCATGCATCAGGACTTTCCTATAGGGTGTGCTGTCAAGAGATATCACTCCACAGCCCAGTTGGGAGTAGAACCATCCTCTTGTCTGGTCATGTCCCTCAGTAATAAAATCATAAGGATACCATTCTTCGAATTCTTCTGTTTCTCTGGGATAATGGAGAGCAGCCCATCCTGCCACCCCTGAATCTATCCATACGTCCAGAACATCTGGTGTTCTATTCATAACGCCCCCACAGGAGCACTTCATATGGATTTCATCAACATAGGGACGATGAATAAAATCTCCGGTAAGTTTGCCTTCAGATGCGGTTTCTTTTAACTCAGCTATCGAGCCAACCACTTTTATTTCTCCACAATCTGAACATATCCAGATGGGAATAGGTATGCCCCAATATCTCTGTCGTGAAATGGTCCAGTCACGTGCGTTTTCTACCCAGTTTCTAAAACGACTTTCACCTGCCCAGGAAGGGATCCATTGGACCTGGTCTAGTTGATCTAGCATCTGGTCTTTTATTGCCGTAATCTTCAAAAACCACTGTTCAGTGGCCAGATATATTATTGGGGTTTTGCATCTCCAGCAGAAACCATAACGATGACTAATAATTCCGGAATTTACAAGAAACCCATGTAACTTGAGATCTTCAATGATATGTGGATCAGCATCTTTAACAAATTCTCCTTTATATTTACCTGCTTCTTCTTTAAACAATCCCGCCTCATCAACAGGGCAGAATATGCTTAAACCATATTTTTTACCCATTTCAAAGTCATCAGGCCCATGGCCTGGGGCCGTATGCACACAACCCGTACCTTCAGTAAGAGTAACGTGTTCTCCGGGGAGTATCATGTGCTCAAACTCTCTCTGAATGGGTATTTCCTCCATAAGGGGGTGGTGGTAGGTCATACCTTCCAATTTGGAGCCTTTAACCACTTTAACAATTTGATATTTTTCTTCAGGAAGTAATTGTTCCATCAAGGATTCAACTAATGCATGTGCCATAATAAGGATTTCATCACCTACATCAACATAGGCATAGTCATAATCTGGATGGACGCACACTGCCATATTTGCTGGAAGGGTCCATGGGGTGGTGGTCCATACTAATATGTGGTGATTTCCTTCAGCTGTTTTAATAGGAAATTTCACATAAATGGAAGGGTCTTCTTTGTTTTCATAATCTATTTCGGCCAGGGCCAGGGCTGTCTCGCAACGGGGGCACCAGGTTATAACTCGAAGATCATTCACCAGCAAATCCTTCTCATGAGCTTTTTTCAGGGTCCACCAGCAGGACTCCATATAGCCAGTATCGAAGGTGACATAGGGATCATCCCAATCCATCCAAACACCCAGTAACTCGAATTGTTCAGTCATAAGGGACTTGTTTAGTACAGCGAACTCCCGGCATTTCTTCACGAAATTGTCTATCCCTATTCTTTCTTCAATTTCCTTTTTACTCTTTAATCCCATTATTCCTTCTACTTTATGTTCAATGGGCAGTCCATGGGTATCCCAACCGGCCTGTCTACGAACATTAAAACCGGACATGCTCTTAAATCTGAGAAATGTATCCTTTATGACCTTGTTCCAAGCAGTTCCCAGATGTATACGGCCACTACAATAAGGTGGGCCGTCTAAAAATGAATATTTAGGATTGGAATTTCTTATTTCCTTGGTTTTTTCATATATCTGGTGTACTTTCCAGAATTTTTGGATTTTTTCTTCTAATTCCTGGTGATTGTATGAGCGTGGAGCCTCCTTTATCGGCATTTTTCATTCTCCCCTAATTAAAAAACTATCATCTTAGAATAAAACTAATCTGTGATTTCTATTATAATAGTTTAATTGGATATAATAAATTGATTAAAAAAATCAAATTTTTTTTGTTTTAACATTTTCAAAAGAAGATAATAAAAAAAAGAATTAAAGAAATATTTTATTTAAAAGGTACGTAATTTTCCTTCTACCAGCATCTCTGTAATCTGGGAGATATTTTCCAGCCAGGAATCCATAATTCCTTCAACATCAGCACAGACAGAGTTAAGGCTGCATTCCTTTTCTGTGATTATCTGAGCACTACATGCTCTGGGCTGGTCTATAGGCTTACCTATCTGGCTTAAAGTCATTATATGAACTTGTTGCACACCATCTACTTTTTCAGTAATTTCTTTAGCCATTTCATTGGACAAAAGATTGTATATTTTTCCCACGTGGTTTATTGGATTTTTACCTGAGGTAGCTTCCATGGACATGGGCCTATTAGGGGTTATAAGTCCATTAGCCCTATTTCCTCTTCCAACAGAACCGTCATCACCCATTTCTGCAGAAGTACCGGTCACTGTCAAATAGACAGAGGGATTATCATTATCAAAACTATCTGCAGTGTTAATAAAGGCCTCTATTTCTCTATCAGTAAATTTAGCAGCTAAATCAAGCACTTTACCTTTAACTTCATCTCTTACGCTGATATAATGGTCCAGATCATCGGTGTACTGTGAAATCATGGCAATAGCAATAGTTAAGGTGATTTTATCATTATCTCGTAATCCCATGACTTTTATATCCTCTCCGATTTCAGGATATTTCTTTTTAAAATCACGAGAGTTCAAAAGTTGTTCTGTCTCCATAACGATATTTTCTGTCTCAGAAAACGGTGCATAACCGACTCCGAAAGAAGTATCATTAGAGGAGGGCACCGCGTCTTTTCTACCGAAAACATGCACCAGATCTCCAGATCCATGGCCTATCTTACATTCAACCACGGTGCTGGTTTCAACATCCAGATTCAAAATGTTTTCCTTCAAATATTCCTTAGCAGCTGTTATAGCTATCCTGTCGACACCAATTTTGGTCCCGTCGATCTCTGAAATACCACGACCAGTGAGTAATATATCCATGGGTTTTATTATTTCTCCTCCACCAAAAACTGGGAATGATTCACCGGCGGTGATCTGTACTTCGTCAGTGTTATGGTGCAATACACCCCCGAATTTTTCGATATAAGTTTCACTAAGAGCACGACTCACAGATTCAGCTATTCCATCGCTTATACTATCAGGGTGTCCAATACCCTTTCTTTCAACGATTTCAATTTCCTGTTCTTCAATTGGCTTTTGTATAAGCTCTTCTACTATGATGTTTCTCATAACATTAACCTCCTAATTGAAAAAATAATAATTATCTAAACATGAATGTCCTGGGAGATAACATATTATTATATTAGTTGTTCACCTTTATGCCCTTTAACATTTATGATATAAAAATGATTGTATAAATCATAGAATTAAGTATAAAATCAATCGTTATAATAATGATTTAAACCATAAATAGAACTCAGATTGAATAAAAAGAAATAAATTAACCGATACAGATATGGTGTTAATATGCCTGATTACTCAAAAGGATTTTTAATAATAAACAGTACCAAAAATACCAACCTTGGCTATGCAGACCTGGCAGATAGTTTTCTATCCAGATTTAAGGGCCTAATGTTAAAGGCCAAAATATTCCGAGGGCTGGTTTTAACCATTCCAAAAGGCAGAGGGAGACGTGGATCTGGTATTCATATGTTCTTTATGAGAATAGCATTAGATGTGATATTCCTAGATGAGCATAAAAGAGTGGTTGACACAGTATATCTAAAACCATGGCAAACCTATAATCCTAAAAAACCAGCAAGATATGTTATTGAACTGGAAGAAGGCAGGATTAAATCATCTAAAACCGAAATAGGAGATGAACTTGATTTTACCTGTGATAGTGCATGATAATTATTATATAAGGATATAATTCACCGATAATAATCTTAACTAATTTAAATAACCTAATTCGTCTTAAAAAAAAATAATTAACCAGTTATAAAAAATAGGAGAAAAAAATGAATGAAATTAAGGTAAAGATTCTAGAAAACGGATTTTCAGATGAAGATAAGAGTTACTATGTCACTTATCAAGTCACCAACTTAGACCGGGATAACCTTAATAAACTAATAAAAAGACTGGAAGACCCGTCAGAAATTAGGGGAGATCACCTCTACATAACCATATACTTTGAAGAGAAATTCTACCCCTTTAAAAGTGAAGAATCAAAAATAAATCCCCAGGATTTCCTGGCCCGGGAAGAACTGGAGATGACAGCATATCTTATAGATTTATTGAAAGATTAAAAGTCAATTTAAATAAAAATAAGTTAAAAATCAAAACTTTAATTAACCTATTAAACTGGATAGGACTGACCATCCTCCTGTTCATCTGGAACAGAAAAATGCAAGTGGCTAATAAGCCATTCATGGTTTCTCTCTTCAAAAACCAGACTTAAACGTCCAAACATAGTTATATCTTCTTTTCCCACCTTCACATTCATGGACATATGGGCCGATAGCCAGGCAACATTACCTGATGATGAAACCGTAATATCTTCAAAATCCATATTTATTTCATCTGCTTGGCTCATATCTCGATGAAAACCTTTTTTAAGATTTTCAGATCCTTTAACCCATTCATCCCTACCAGCCCCGATAGCAACCAGATCAGGGTCCTTTACAAATAGTTTCATAATGCCTTCCAAGTCCTTATTCGCATAGGCCTGAATGTAATTCTTCAAAATTCCATGTATCGCATTTACAGTTTCTTTTGATGCTTCCATTTTTTCACCTGGATTCAAAATTTTTTATTAAAAATTTTACTTATCTATTTAACCAATTTTAATACCTCAGAAGGATGAGACAACACTTCAACACCGGGGAATTGGAAAAGTTTCCGGGTATTTTCTATATCTATATCTCTCATATGTATGGTGATCATTTTCCCACCAGTGATAGCGTTGAAGGGACATGCTCTTTGACAGGCACCGCAACCTTTACACTTCAATAGGTTAATCTCCACCCCCGGTGTTATTGCCTCCTGAGGGCAGGCGCCAGCAGCTTCGCATACCTCACATTTTTGACATAGTTCCAACTCCAATTTAGAAGGTAAAACAGTTTCTAAATCGCCTGATTCAAGATCAACTGGAATTATACAGGTTTTAACTTTGCCTTTTCCTGCCTGAGCTACAGCGTTAGTTATCAGGGTATCAGCAATCCCATTAACAATCTTACCTATGGTATTGGATGTGGTGGGTGATACAACCAGCAGGTCATATTTTCCTAGGGAGAATCTTCCAGTCATAGGATAACTGGATTCCTGATCTTTTTCCCGGACTAATTCCTTATAATATCCACCAGTTAATTTTAAAACCCGATTGAAAAGACCATACATTTTTAGAACTTCCTCACCAGCACCTGAAAGGTAAATGGAAATTTCATGATCTTCTTCTTTTAACATCTCCAGGGTTTCTACACTATATTGTAAGAGATGTCCAGCGCCGGTTATTCCCCATGCGATTTTCATTTTAATACTCCCCTTTTATAATTTAATTTTTTTCTTGAAATTATTTCAAATTTCTCATGATTATAAATATTAAAATTCCATATAATCATAGGCCTGAGTTTCTTCAAAGGCGTAATGGACTTTAGTATACTGGTTCATGAACTCTTTAACCTCATTTTCAACATTTTTACCATCCATAACCACTTTCTTAATGAATTCAGCTACTTCGCTCATATGTGATTCTTTAAGTCCGCGGCGAGTTATCTCCTGAGTTCCTAACCGTATACCCGACGGGTCATCTGACCGGTTCACGTTATCCCAGGGTAAAAGGTTTTTGTTAAGTATTATATTATTGCTTTGTAGTGTTTTAGCGAATTCACTAGCCCTACCCAGTTTTGCAACGTCCATAACAACCTGATGAGATTGGGTGAATCCCTGATCCTCACATAATACGAAGAACCCCAGTTCATGAAGATCTCGAGCAAGTGCTTGTGCATTCTTGATAACCTGACCTGCATAGTCTACACCGAATTCCAGCATCTCTGCAGTGGATATGCCCAAAGCGGCCAAATGATGTAGATGATGATTACTCACCACTCCCGGAAAGACGGCTTCATCAATATCATCTGCTATTTCGTCTTTACATAAAATAATACCACCTTGTGGTCCGGGGAATGTTTTATGCGTACTTCCCACTAATAGATCAGCTCCCTCTCTTAATGGGTCCTGAAACTTCCCTCCAGCAATCAGTCCTAGAACATGGGCACCGTCGTACATTATCCGCGCACCTACTTCATCAGCTGCCTCCCGTGCTTCGCTGACGGGGTGGGGGAATAAGAATAAACTGCCTCCGAAAAGGATGATTTTAGGTTTTTTCTCTAGGATTTCTTTTTTCACAGCGTCAGGGTCGATGTTCATTTTATCTGCATCGAATGGTTGGGGAATAGTTTTTAAACCCCTTATACCTGCCGCGCTGACATTTGCATGGCTTATATGGCCGCCCATAGGTACGTCCAAAGCCATCATAATATCATTATAATCTGAAAGGGCGAAAAAAGAGGCTAAATTAGCCACCACACCAGATATGGGCTGTACGTTAGCATGTTCGGCATTATATAATTTTTTTGAAAGTTCTATAGCCAGATCTTCTATCTGATCGATATAAATACAGCCCTCATAAAATCTTTCACCAGAAAGGCCTTCTGCATATCTATGGGATAAATCCGTTGCTAAAGCTTCCCTAACTCTTAAACTGGTAATATTTTCACTGGCAATTAAATTTATACTATTTTTCATCCATTTATGGTGCTCTTTTGTTATTTCTTCTATATCAAGAGCGTATTTCTTATTATTAGACATCATATTCCTCCGGGTAAACGTTAGAGTATAAAGAAAATCTATCTTATTATTCAATTTCTAGTATAATTAAAATTGTATAAGTATGAATAATAATTTATGGTAGGTATGATTTGTTAGAAAATTTTACAGTCTATTATGAAATTTTTAAAATTCATATTTATTATCCTGATTTTAATAATTCTTCTTCTATACTGATATAAAACACTCAATAATTCGATATAAAATGTTATGACTAAAATAAAGAATAAAATTAGCATAATAAATAGTATAGGGTAATGATTAATATTGTTTAAATTTAAATGTCACGGAAGAAAGTCTTGGTCATCATCTCCGATAAATTGGTAACTACACGTTCCAGATCAGTTGCTGGAATGCTTACCATCACTTCATCAGTTTTAATTGTCATGTTTCTTCTGGATCCAATATCACCAAATCCATAAGTAACCTCCCCTGTTAAATAGGGTACTGCAGCCATTGAACTGCATATTGGCCCGGAATCCGCGCCCAATCCATGTGATCCAGAATCATAAGCGTTAGCATGTAAAATTAACATAGCCTGTTGGGAATTACAAATGATGAATATTACATCTGGTTCGAAATCTGCTTTCAGAAGGGGTGAAAATATCACAGCATGGAATATTTCAGGCTCAATTGCTATATTATTTTTCCAGGATCTCTGCACTGCAGGAATACTTTTATAAACTCCAGCCGGCACCAGGAAAGAACCACTTCGCATGTTTTTTGGAAATTCTTTAGGATTTTTAAGCCCTGAATATCTTAAACCACCCATACATTCCTCTTCTTCTGCAGTGGCATAAAATATATCCCCCTGCATGGCTTTGTCAAGTTTGGTGCAGAACCTGGATTTTCCCTGTTCCTTATCAATATTTCTAGGTTCTTTAACAGACCATTTTATGGCCACAGGTTCTTTCTTTAGTTTTAAAATAACTTTTAGTTTTTCACCTAATTCTTTAAAGGAATTCGACATTTATACCCCTCTGATTTCAAGAATGGTATTAATTTTTAAAATTAAGATCCAATTTTGCATACGAATGAATAAAAAATTATTAAATATTATTTAAAAAAAATAAATTAAGAAGGGTTATAAACCCTTATTTTGCTTCTCCGGTTCCACCCATAGCGGCTTCTATCTGAGCCATGATTTGAGCGGTTCTGAAGTGCTGCTGGTCCATCGCTCCAGATGGGCAGGCTGCTACACATGTTCCGCATCCTTTACATAATGCGATGTTTACATGAGCTCTTTCATCTTCTCTTTCTATTGCACCGAATGGGCATAGTTCCAGACAAACTTCGCATCCACCGCATACATCTTCATTTACAGATGCAACTATAGGTTCGATTTCCACTTCACCTTTGACCATTGGTATAGCAGCTCGGGCTGCTGCTCCAGATGCCTGAGCAACTGCGTCAGGTATGTCTTTAGGTCCCTGTGATACTCCTGCCAAGTAAACACCATCAGTCAGGGTGTCAACAGGTCTGAGTTTAGGGTGAGCTTCCATGAGGAAACCGTCTGCACTTTTAGATAGGCCTATGGTCTGTCTGAGCTCTTCTATTCCTTCTGGTGGTTCCAGACCTACAGATAGAACTACCATGTCGTAGTCATACTCGGTTACTTTACCTAGCATGGTGTCTTCTGCTCGGATGGTTAAGGTCTGATCTGGGTTTTCTAAGACGGTAGCTGGTCGACCTCTGACGAATTTGATACCGTATTTCTCCTGTGATCTTCTGTAGAACTCTTCAAATCCTTTACCAAATGCTCTTATATCCATGTAGTAGATGGTAACTTCAGTGTCAGGTTCGTGGTCTTTGATAAGCTGTGCGTTTTTCATAGCATACATACAGCATACTCTGGAACAATATGGTTTGTTTATCTGCTCATCTCTAGAACCCACACACTGGATGAAGGCAACGCTTTTTGGGTGTTCTCCATCTGATGGTTTTAATACGTGTCCCTGAGTAGGTCCAGATGCGTTGATTAATCTTTCCAGTTCCATACCGGTAATCACATTTTCTGAGTCTTCATAACTCCATTCTTTCTTCTCAGTTGGGTTGTAAGGGTCATATCCAGTAGCAACAATGATGGTACCTATTTCTAAATCGATTTCTTCTGGTTCCTGGTCGTGGTTTATAGCACCGTTTCCACAGGCTTGATCACAGAGTTTACAATCGATACAGTAATCTTTATCAATGGTTGCTACCAGTGGTACTGCTTGAGGGAAGGCTATGTAGGTTGCTTTAACCATACCCATTCCTTCATCGAAGTAATTAGGTATTTCAATTGGGCAAACTTCTGTACAGCTTCCACATCCGGTACAGATGTCTTCATCTACATATCTTGGCTTTTTAACAACTTTAACTTTGAAGTTTCCGATGTATCCATCGACTTCTTTTACCTCAGCATAGGATAAGAGTTCAATATTATCGTGTTTTCCACAGTCCACCATTTTCGGGGCGAGAATACACATGGAACAATCCAGGGTAGGGAATGTTTTGTCCAGCTGGGACATTCTTCCACCTATGGTCGGGTTTTTCTCTACCAGATAGGTTTTGAATCCCATATCAGCCAGGTCGAGAGCTGATTGGATACCAGCTACACCCCCACCTATAACTAAAGCGGTGTCTTTAACTGCAACTTTTTCGGATTCAAGTGCCTCTAATAATCTTGCTTTGGCAACAGCCATTCTTATAAGGTCTTTTGCCTTTTCTGTGGCGGCTTCTGGTTCATTCATGTGAACCCATGTGTCATGTTCTCTTATGTTTGCAAATTCAAAGAGGTAAGGGTTTAATCCGGCTTCTTTTACACATCTTCTGAATGTGGGTTCGTGAAGTCGGGGTGAACATGCTGCCACAACTACTCTATTAATTCCTTTTTCTTTGACATCTTTCTTGATCATTTCTTGACCAGGATCAGAACAGAAGTACTTGTATTCTTCAGATACCACTACGTTAGGTAATGTTGCTGCATATTCTGCTAAAGCTGGGACGTCAGCCACACCACCAATGTTGATACCACAATGACATACATAGACTCCTATTTTTGGTTCTTCGGTTGTTCCTTGGTTTTTTTCTTCTTCTGCCATTAGATCACCTTATTCTAATATGAAAATTATCTAATTCTATTTAGTATTTTATGGTGTACGGTGTATCACCAGTATAAATAAAGTTTTCTATTTATTTTTTTATACAAAGTTTATATAGTAGAAAAAAATTTTTAATTTTTAAATCCAGCTTACCGGATTATTTTAATTTATAAATATATTAAAATATCAATTCACTGTTTAAAGCAATTTATTAGGATAAACTTGATTTTAAATATCTAAAAATAGAGAAAAATAAAGAATAGGAAATCAAATAAAGGTTATTATTTTAATCAACTATACCTTCTGTGACTATTTTGAAAACAGCTTCTCCTTCTGGTAAATGGGGGCTGTCCATTAGACGCGCTATTCTTTTACCAGCTAATCCCTTTTTAAGCCATATTCGATAGGTAGCGGCATGTCCTAAAACATGTCCTCCAATGGCTTTGGTTGGGCTGCCGAAAAATGCATCTGGGCGTGCCTGGACTTGGTTTGTTACGAATACTGCTACGTTGTAAGTGTTGGCTATGTTCTGAAGTGTGTGTAGGTGTTGGTTTAATTTTTGCTGTCGAGTGGCTAATGACTCTCTTCCCACATATTCAGCACGAAAATGTGCTGTTAAAGAATCAACAATAACTAATCTTATATTTGTGCCGTTTTGTATAAGTTCGTTCACTTTTTCTGCCATTAACATCTGATGAGCAGAATTAAAAGCTCTAGCAATATGAATTTTCTCTAAAACCTCTTCTACATCAATTTGAAATCCTTCAGCTATTTGCTCGATCCTTTCGGGCCTAAAAGTGTTTTCAGTGTCTATAAAAACACATTCCCCATTTAAACCTCCCTTTTCAGGTGTTAATTGTACACTTACAGCTAGTTCATGAGATATTTGGCTTTTTCCAGAACCAAATTCTCCGAAAACTTCTGTTATGGATTGTGTTTCTATTCCTCCTCCAATTAATTCGTCGACAGCACTGCTACCTGTAGTAATTCTCCCGACATCCTTACGTCGTTCCATTACATCTAACGCAGTTTCAAAGTCGATCTGTTCTGCTTTACGCGCAGCTTCGATAACTTTTTCAGCAACTCCCTCACCTATATCTGCTTTGACACTTAATTCTTTGGCCGTGGCAGTGGCTAACCTCATCATATCTGCGAAACCGGCATCTCTTAGTTTTTGAGCTGTTTTTTCTCCAACACTAGGTAAATCTTCCAATTCAACCATTTTAATCCACCTTTTAAACTTTATATTGTTATTATTAAATATAATAATTAGAAAAATGCTTTATAGCTTTAATTCTATTACTTTCCGGGCATTAAGTCTTATTTCTTCATTGTATTCATCAAAACTTGCATTGGCTATTATGGTTATTTCCCTTTCAATCAAGTCATTTACTTTATCTTCTAATGATCCTTCATCTCCAGTTTTTTTAATGATTTCTTCCACTTCAGGGGTGGTCATTTCAATTAGTTCTTCAGCAGATTTTCTGAAGAAGGTGACCCTCATAGTACCGGTTTTATCTTCAATAACCAGTGGGATGATCATCAAATAGTTGGGTTGTTCAATCTCTTCTCCACAAACCTCACAGATGTAGCCATTTTCAGTAAGACTTACTCTCTTATTACAGTTGGGGCACATTTCATAAAGGATTTTATTTCCATATGCTTCAATTATTTTGCCATTGATCTTTATGTTGCGATCGTTTTCTTCAATTTCATCAATTTTCTTCTTAGGATATCTTTTATCTTGAATTTCATTTACTGATGGGATTTTAGAAGATTCTTCCTTGTCCAATTTTATTAATGGCGTATTTCTGCTTAAACTTATTTCAATTTGATCATTCCTGAGTACAACTCGTGGGTTTTCTATTTTAATGACTTCACCTTCATTTAGGGGAGTATTAGCCTTATCATCCCATAAAGATGCTCTGACCACACCAGTTTCATCCCCGATTTCAATGGATCGGACCACTCCAGGGGTTCCGTCGCTCCTAACAAATTCATTAGGATCATCCAAGGCCACTATTCTTCCGATTAATCTAATGTCTCGATCCCCTTCTTTTAACTCCTCTATGGTTTTATTTTGATATATTGATTTTTCGATTTCACTGAGTGATGGTAAAGTTTTTAATTCTTCTTCATTGGGTTTGAGTACTCTTGCTGTTTTGCCTACACTCAGTTCTACATCATTAGTTCCCATGCGGGTTCTGGCATTTTCAATCTTCACAGCATCTCCTATATTTAATGCACTTTCTGCCTTTTCATCCCAGAAGGATACTCTTACCACTCCACTGTCATCTGCAATCTCTGCGGATCGCACTAAACCATTACTACCATCATCTCTTTCAAATTGATTAGCATCTAAAAGGTTAATTATCCGCCCGATTATGTCAATCTCTTCACCTTCATCTTCAATCGCGTTTAAATCCCCGATTTTTATAGGTTTAAGATATTTACCACATTCGGTGAGTATTTCTTTCACTTGTTTTTCCAGAGGTGGGTTCACCTGTATGCTGGTGTTCCAGTTGGTGTTTATACGGTAATCTGGTCCGGAATATTTATCATCGAATTCAATGTTTCCCCCGGTTATTTTGATGATGTCTCCCTTTTTAAAATCTATTCTAGTATCATCGTTCCAAAGCGTAACTCTTATCTTCCCGGTATTATCTTCTATTTCCAAAGATCTAACTTGGCCTGTGCTTCCATCATCCCTTACAAAAGTTATGGTATCATATATTTTACTAACTACTCCCATCACGGTCACGTTACGGATTTCATGAGCGTCTCCAATTTTCAAGATATTTTCAGTATATTCTGGGACATCAAAATCATCTTTGATTATTCTTCCTAGCCAGAAATGAGATAATGAAATTTCATCATTCCTCATCCGACTTTGAGCTCCTAATACTTTAATTGAATCTCCCTCATGTATATCAAGGTCTTCTAAGATTTCAGTGTCTTTATTCCATAATGTAAGGGTTGTTTTTCCACTTTTATCCTGAATCTCCATGGTTACAAATTTCCCTTCTTTGCCATTCCTATCAAAGGTTCGTATCCGGGGAATGCGGGTAACTCTAGCTACTATATTTACTTCCATATCTTCTTTAACATCTTTTATATCAGTAATTTGCTCTTTGTAAGGTTTTAAACTAGGTATTTGATCTTCAGGCATAATATCGATAGTTGAATTCATATTAAGATGTGCTTCATCGTTTCTGAATCCTTGTTTTATCTCAACATTCTTTATCTTTATCACGTCGCCTTCATTGAATTTTTTAAGCAGTTTAATGTTTTCGGTCCACATTACTACTCTAATTTCTCCAGTATCATCTTCAATTAGCAAATTTGCTAATTTACCTTCTCTTCCCTTACGATTAATGAATTTTTTAGTGTTTGATATTCTTTTAACCCTTCCGATCAAACTTATATTATGATTGCCTGTTTTTAGATCGGATATCTTTAAAACAGGAGAGTTTTCGGATAAAGGTTTGTTCTCTTCATCCACAAATTCCCCGATTATAACTCGAGCTACGTCCAACTCGCTCATAAAACTAACATCTTCATAATCCTGCATACGGGTCTTCATTTCTTTTAAAAACTCTTCATATGGGATTTTATCCTTTATTTTCTCATATTCTTCCTTTATTGCATCATTAATTTCCGTCATTTAAGTTCCCTCACCAAAATATCTCACATCGATAACTATTAAATTATCGATGTTCGCTGATTTACATATCTAGAAGTATTACTATATATAACTATTGTTATTACTATGATTATTTATTTTTGAACTGAATAATTTTATTATTCCTTGAAATTCTGATTGGACTATTTATATACTTTTTCTATGATAGAAATATATGCATAATTATTGAATAGTAGTTTTCCGAGCATTTGAGAAGTAATGATATGTTATTCTTTAGAATTTATTCTAATGTATGGATGAATAGGGATAACTTTAAATAATAGTTAGTTAGATAAAACTATATAATATTGAACTTCATGTTAGTGGTGCGGTAAGATGAACAGAGAACTTGAATTAGTAGAAGCAATGGATAAACTTAGCGAATTAACCAGAGAATTCCAAAATCAACTGATAACAGGAGATCTGAAAGAATATACATTGAGACAGCTGTATTACATTGAATTAATTAATAAAAATCAGGATATCAGCGTTTCTGAGTTATCAAAAATTCTTAATGTCAAAAAATCCACGGTCTCAGTAGCCATAAATCAATTAATAGATCTGGGAATAGTAATAAAAACTCAATCAAAAACTGATAAGAGATTTTATCAACTTAAACTCACACCTAAAGGAGAATCAATAATTAATAAGCATATGCAAATACATAAAAACACAATTAAGAATATAATAGAGATTTTAAACACTGAAGAAATAGATAATTTCATAAAAATAGTTAAAAAAATCACAAATACCCCATAATAATAAAAAAATTAAGATGTAAAAAATCTTTAAATTCATCAATCAAAAATTAAATTCTTTATTATTATAATTAAGCGAAATCAGCGATAACTGATAAAATCAATGATAAATGAGGAATAGGAGGAAATAAGATGGAAATGACCATGGCAGAGAAGATTCTAGCCAAATCATCAGGTAAAAAAGAAATAAACGCCGGAGAAATAGTAATGGCTAACATTGATGTGGCAATGACCCATGATCTCACAGGACCTTTATCGATAGAATCTTTTGAAAAAATAGGCGTAGATAAAGTTTGGGATCCTGAGAAAATCGTTGTATTATTCGATCATCAAGTACCAGCTGATTCCCTGGAAGCTGCAGGAAACCATATCTTCATGCGCAAATTCGTTAAAGAACAAAAAATAACTAACTTTTACGATGTAAGAGAAGGAGTATGTCATCAGGTACTTCCCGAGAAAGGTCATGTGGTACCGGGAGAAGTTATTGTAGGATCAGATTCACATACCTGCACACACGGGGCATTAGGGGCATTTTCCACAGGAATTGGGTCTACAGACATGGCTATGGTTTTTGCAACAGGAAAACTATGGTTTAAAGTCCCGGAAACGATAAAATTTCATATTGAAGGAACATTAGAGGATCATGTATATGCTAAAGATGTAGTTTTAAATATAATTGGAAAAATCGGAGCAGATGGGGCTACATATAAAGCATGCGAATTTTCAGGAGAGATTACCCATAAAATGTCAGTATCTGAAAGAATGGTACTTTGTAACATGGCCATAGAGATGGGTGGTAAAACCGGACTAGTGGAACCCGACAATAAAACCATCAGTTATCTTAAAAATCGAACCCACAAAAAATATGAAATCATGAAAACAGACGAAGATGCAAAGTCTCTGGAAACAATGCATGTTGATGTGAACAACCTTGAACCACAAATTGCATGTCCACATAAAGTAGACAACGTAAAACCAATTTCACAAGTAGAGGGAACCCCAATAGACCAAGTATTCCTTGGATCATGTACCAACGGCAGATTCGAAGACCTAAAAATAGCCGCAGAAATAATTAAAGATCAGCAAATTTCAAACAAAGTAAGAATGCTCGTAATACCAGCATCAAGGGAAGTTTACACAAAGGCAATGGATGAAGGTCTCTTAAGGATTTTTATTGATAGTGGAGCATTAATTTGTAACCCCTGTTGTGGCCCCTGTCTCGGAGGGCATGTAGGACTAATAGGTCCTGGAGAAGTGAGTTTATCCACCTCAAACAGGAACTTCTTAGGCCGACAAGGAAGTACGGAAGGAGAAGTATACCTAAGTTCCGCAGCCGTAGCTGCAGTATCTGCTATATATGGTGAAATAACTGATCCCAGAAATAAATAAAGGAGATTCTTAGTTAAATTAATTAAATAAACAAATCAGAAAAACAACGATATAAAGGTGTTATCATGGATAAGAAGATTAAAGGAAAATCTTGGAAGTTTGGAGATGACATAGACACAGATATTATACTACCGGGGCGGTATTTAGTAATCACTGATGAGGATGAACTAGCTAAACATGCTATGGAGGGTTTAGACAAAAAATTCCCAGAAAAAGTAGAAAAAGGAGACATTATCATAGCAGGCAAGAACTTCGGTTGTGGTTCTTCAAGAGAGCATGCTCCTATAGCCCTTAAAGGATTAGGGATATCAGTGGTGGTAGCCGAATCATTTGCCCGAATATTTTATAGAAACGCCATAAATGTAGGCCTACCCCTTTTAGAATCAAAAAACATCTCAAAAAACATCACAGAAGGAGATGAACTCGAAATCGACATTAACAAGGGAATTCTTAAGAATCTAAATAGTGGAAAGGAATTTGAAGTTACTGGATTACCCGATTTTATGTTAGAAATACTGGAAAAAGGTGGTTTAATAAACTACCTTAAAGAAAACCTGGCAGATATAAAAAACTAGATGAGATTTAATTAGAAAGTTCTATTATTAATAATATAATCAACGAGAAGGTGTTTAAATGTATGAAATTGCAGTAATTCCTGGAGATGGAATCGGAAAGGAAGTTATGGAAGCCACTTTACATGTATTAGAAGCATTAGATATTGACTTTAATTACAAATTCGCCGATGCCGGTGATAAATATGCTGAGAAAACAGGGATAGCTTTGCCTCAGGATACTATTGATATTGTTAAAGAATCGCAAGCATGTTTATTCGGAGCCGCCGGTGAAACAGCAGCTGATGTGATAGTGAAGATGAGACAGGAACTGGATCTCTATGTTAACCTAAGGCCAGTGAAATCTTATCCAGGAACCAGTTCTCTTTTTGATAACCTTGACTTCGTTATTGTCCGGGAAAACACAGAGGGACTATATATTGGCCTGGAAGAGAAAACCGAAGAAGGAGCAACAGCTCTGAGAGTTATTACCAAGAAAGCTTCTGAAAGAATTAGCAGATTTGCTTTTGAATATGCTAAAAAAACAGGAAGAAAAAAAATCACAGCCGTACATAAAGCAAACGTCTTAAAAAAGACAGATGGATTGTTTAAAGAAGTTTTCTATCAAGTAGCCAGGGATTATCCTGAAATGGAACTTGATGACCGTTATGTTGATGCTACGGCTATGTTCTTCATAACTAAGCCCGAAATGTTTGATGTTATAGTAACCACCAATCTATTTGGAGATATTTTATCCGATGAAGGAGCAGGATTAGTAGGGGGACTAGGCTTAATTCCTTCGGCAAATATAGGTGAAAAACAGGGATTATTTGAACCAGTACATGGTTCAGCTCCAGGACATGCGGGTAAAGGTACGGCAAATCCTTCAGCCATGATATTATCGGCAATGCTCATGCTGGATTATCTTGAAGAATTCGATAATGCACGTAAACTTGAAAATGCCCTGGTAGAAGTGCTCAATGAAGGAAAGATAGTCACCGCAGATCTGGGTGGAAACTCATCTACCATGGAAATGGCCCGTGAAGTACGAAGAAAACTGGAATCCCAATAATAAGGAAAAACTAATCACAGTGATATAATATATAATCCTCTAAACCAGGATATTCAAAAAATTAATTCAGGTTATCAATAAAAAGTGATTAATTTAGCCAGATAAACATCTGAGGTTTAAAAAAAATGAAAACATCCGATATCCGGAGAGATATTCCTTTTCTGGATGAAGTGATATACTTAGACGCTGCCAGTACCACTCCCACCCCCCAACCGGTTGTGGATGCTATGTGCGACTATTATCATCACTATAATTCCAGCACAGGCAGGGGAGCTTATAAAACAGCGGTTAAAGCCACTTCAGAGGTAGAAAAAACCAGGTCAATATTGGCTGAGTTTATTAATAGCAGAAAAGAAGAAATAATTTTCACAAAAAACACTACAGAGGCCATTAACTTAGTAGCACATGGATTTAACTTTAAAAAAGGCGATTCATTGATAGTTCCCAATATAGAACATCATTCTAATCTAGTGCCCTGGTTAAATCTAAAAAAAAAGGGTGTTGAAATTAATATTATTAAATCAGATTCACAAGGAGTGGTAGATCCTACTAAGATAGATAATGCCATTGATCAAAATACTAAATTAATCTCCATTACTCATATTTCTAATTCTATAGGATCCATGCAACCAGTAGAAGAAATAGGTAAGATAGCTAAGGAAAATGATATATTGTACTTGGTTGACGCTGCTCAGTCGGTAGGGCATATGTCAATTAATATTGATAAATTAAATGCGGATTTTGTTGCTTTCCCCGGACATAAAGGATTATTAGGGCCTGTAGGTACGGGATTTTTATACGCGCAGAAAGATGTATGTAATGAATTAGAACCTGTTAATCTAGGAGGGGGAACTGTTTCAGATGTCACCGAACATGATTATAAATTAACCGATGGACCCGCCCGTTTTGAAGGTGGTACTTTGAATATTTCGGGATTAATAGGTTTAGGGGCGGCTGTAGATTATATTAAAAGAATAGGGATGGATAAAATAGAAAAACATGGTAATAAGATAACCAAGATGATGTTTGAAGGAATAAATGATATCGAGGATAGCAGGGTCTATGGTAATCCAGAAGTTATTTATGATATGGTGGGCTTCAATATAAATGGTGTGAATTGCCACGATGTTGCCAAGATACTGGATGAACAGAATAATATATGTGTAAGAAGCGGTATGCACTGTGCCATTCCAGCTATAAGACAAATAGGTGCTTACGAGTTGGGGGGGACGGTGAGGGCATCAATACACTATTACAATACAAAAGAAGAAATTAAGACTTTAATTGACACTTTAGAAGATATTTCCCAGTTAGGAAGTTAAGGGGGTTAAATATGGATAGAGCACAATGGATCGCTATATTTATAATACTATTGATGGTTTTCAGCTCAGTGGCAGCTATTATTGCTTATATATAATTGAAATTAATTCAAAACATTTTTCTTTAAATATAATTTAGAATTTAATGGGAGGAACTAATAATGGTAAAAATAGGAGCGGTAGTAGCAGAATTTAATTTTGATATTACACAGATGATGCTTGATCTGGCACGTGAACATGCTAAATTTCTGGATTCTGAAATAACAGAGGTAATTACTGTACCGGGAGTTTTTGACATGCCATTGGCAATTAAGAAACTCCTTAAAAAAGATGATATAGATGCAGTTATAACTTTGGGGGCGGTTATTGAAGGATCTACATCACATGATGAAATAGTAGTACAACACGCATCCCGAAAAATAGCCGACCTGGCATTGGAATATGATAAACCAGTTGCACTGGGAATCACCGGTCCAGGCATGACCCGGCTAGAAGCTCACCAGAGAGTTGATTATGCTAAAAGGGCCGTGGAAGCTGCGGTTAAAATGTGTAAACGGCTAGAATAGTCATATTTTCATTATTATTTTTTATTTATATTTGAGCAGATATCATAATAATTTGATTATATTAGGAGATTTTAATGGAAATATTAACACCACAGGATTTGCAGGATAAATTCAAGGATCCTTGGATAGCTCCTTACAAAAAAGTATTAACTATGGCCGATGATGACCTAGTGGAGCTTATGGAATATCATCCATGTGTAAGTGGCTCTGAATGGATGGTTTATCAATATAAAAGAAGCAGTAATTTGGTTTTAGATTCTAGAAGAGATGGAGATAGACATACTTATCTACTTAAAGTAGGAAAAAGCGATATGAATCTTAAGCCAAGTTTGAATGCAGCTGGTATTGAAGAAGTTTCCGTCGAGGGAGATGAAGTTAGAGTAGTTCATGCTGGTTTAGCTGGTGCTGGAGTTGGCGCTGCTATGTGCCGGGGGATGGCCAAAGGAGTTAAAAGGGTTGAGCTATATGATATAGGTGGCGGATCCAAGGTCGGTCGAGCTGCAGTTATCACCCCTCTATTAGAAAAGGTTGTTTTAGGTATTGATGATACGGATACAAAGGATGAAGGAGCGACCTGGACATTAGCCAATAATGTTGGTATAGAATTGAGTAAAATGGGATTTGAATATTTGGACCATGTTACAGTACAGCTTTATCCTCATAATCCCAATAAGACTCAGAATTGTGTGGCAATAGCATTGGTATTTGCAATTAAACCCGGAGAAAAAGATAAATTGGTGAAAAAGGCTGCTGAAATTCTTAAAAAACATTCATTATCGGATAAAACAGCATTAGCGGTCTTAAAGGGTATTCAGATACCGGAAAAACTCAGGTCATATGCTGAAGCTGCTAAAAAATCAATGATAACCTTGGATGAAACTCAGAAAACAGCCAAGGAATTAGGAATTCAATTAGTTGAGGTAACCGGGGCACAGGGTGAAATAGGAGCTTTAGCTGCTTTAGGACTTTATGATGATGTAAAAGAAGCGGTTAAAGTATATTATTAACCCCTATTCTATATTTTTTCACCTATTCACTTTTTTAAAATTAGATTAAAAAATGGATTTTAACTTGTTCCATTAAAAATTAAATTTAAAAACCAGCCTTCATTAACAGTGGCGAATATCATATCCGATTTAATTTCATCTGCGATCTCTATTTTTATTAATTTATCCCCCACGTAAATGAAATGATTACCTTTAGGGTTTTGATCATCATAGTATATGCTTGTATATTTCACTCCATTAACATAAACATCATAGGTCCCGTTTTTAAATATACCTGATGTGCTGGCTACTTTTTGATCATCAATATAAATATTCACTATTCTACCCATATCCGACCCTGTCTTAATAATAACTCCTTCTTTAAGGGTTAAATTGGTGTAATTCTGGACGGGTACATTTTTTTCAGCGTAAAAGTTTTTGAAAATGTTTCTCACATCACTATCTCTTATTACGTCCCTTATATTCAGACCCAGATAGCTTCTGACGTCGGCAGGTATACGTATAACCGTATCTTCTCCAGGAACCGTTTGATTAAGTGAATAATTCGTATTATTTATATAAATTATATCCCCATAGACAAGACCTAGTGAATCCATGGCTTCTTTAGGCATTCTTATTAAGTCAGTTTCATTTTCCAAGGCACTATCTACAGTGTATGGTCCTCTCAGATCAAAACTCTTATTTTCCTGATTGGGTCCCCAGATAATAAGATTCCTCGAAGTAGGTTCAATGCTTACTTTGCCTTCTTGAATTTGCACCGCACCGAGAAGTGTGCTGATCATGGCCAGCAGTATAATTGCTGATACCAATATAGGTGAATGCATGTAAAAAAAAGATCTAAGGGTTTGAATTCTCCCTTCGGGCTTCCTTAACATGTTGTAGGACATTCTAATTATTTTAATCAAGTAATATGTGGCCGCCACGGCCCCTGCTATGGATATGAATAATCCCAACTCCACAGGCACGGGCCTTATGAAAAATGTGCTGAAAACACCTAAAAAGACCATTGACAGTCCTAAAATTTCCATTCTAATTGATCTACCCAGGGAGTCGATCATCGCTACTCGTCCGTATTCGGTTGCCCTTTGAACAATGGTTCTCACTACTTCAGTAGCTACCATATTAAGCTCAGTTAGTGGAGATAACACATGATCGATTTTACCGATGTCCACTTCCTTTATCCTTAAACCTCTTACATCAGCATCAAGCACAATCCCTACATCAACACCATAATCATCTTCCAATTTTATCTTGCTTAAGAAGGATCTTTTAGCTGCGAACTGTCCGCTTAGTGGTTGATCAAACTTTATTTCAGGGAAAAAGAAATTTAACAAGGGTTTGGCGGTTAGTTCAGTTACTCGGCCTGCCTCCCTTTTGAATTTAGTCTTGGTAATATCTGCCTCTCCATTGATTAAGGGTTTTATAATCTCATCGACTTGCTTGGGTGTTAGATTTTCTATATCCGCATCTAAAAAAACTATTATATCTCCACGGGAATTTTTAAAGCCAGTTTTTATAGCAGCACCCTTTCCTCGATTCTTAGTGTGCTGTATTACGGTAGCTCCTGAATTTTTTGCTACTATGGCTGTGTTATCATAGGAACCATCATCTACAACAATGATTTCATCTATGTAACTCAGTTTCTTAACAGTTTTAATAACACTGCCTACTGTTTTATCTTCATTAAATGCGGGTATAATCACTGAAACACTCATTTTTCTGGAGTTAACAGTGTTTATAGAACCTACAATTAACATCAAAAATAGAACGATCCATAACACAATGTGCACCTTTAAAATTCCTTATCTAAATTGAATATAAGCATTATATAATGATATGCATAGGGTTTGATTTAATTTTTTTTAACAAAATCTTCACTAAAAAACTTTATTTACTTTTCTCGTGCATATAATTTTAGTACGATATAGTAAATAAAGGTATAAAGAGAATTATTTATCAAATTCACAATTTTTATTAAACTTTACAGGAGATATGATGGGACCAAAAGTAATGATACTGATGGGAAGTGCTTCTGATTTTAGCATAGCGGAGAAGGCAGTAACCATACTGGAAACCATGAAGATTACTTATGATTTACAAGTTGCCTCAGCCCACCGAACTCACCAGAAGGTTAAGGATATAGTCACAGAATCAACTAAAAATGGTGTAGAAGTTTTCATGGGCATTGCAGGATTATCAGCACATCTTCCCGGAATTATAGCAGCTAATACTCATAAACCAGTAGTAGGTGTACCGGTAGAGGTTAAGCTTGAAGGATTGGATGCGCTATTTGCATCTGTTCAAATGCCTTTAGGGGCTCCAGTGGCAACAGTTGGCATAGATAGGGGTGAAAATGGAGCTATACTTGCTTCTCAAATAATCGGCGTACAGGATAAAGAAGTTAGGAAAAACCTTTCTGATATGCGAAGTAAATTTTTTTTAAAGGTTGATAAAGACCAGAAAAAACTTGAAAAGAGACTTAACGGTAATTATTACTCAAAAATTACTTTAGAAGAACAAAAACTCACTACATCCCATATAAACAAACTATACTCTGATAATAAAATAGAAAATCCAGAAGTAGCCATAATAGCAGGAAGTTATTCAGATATCAAAGTAGCAAAAAGAACCACCACATTTCTGGATAAACTGGGTATAACATATGATTTAAGAATATTATCCCCAATTAGGGATCCTAAAATGTTCGAAAGTTATATGGGACAAATGGAGAATGTTAAATTATTCATCGCCATATCTGGTCTATCAGCACATGTAACTGGTTCTGTGGTAGCTTACTCTGAAAAGCCAGTTATTGGGGTACCATGCGCTAGAAGAATGGATGGGTTTGATGCTTTACTATCGATGGTAAATATGCCTCCGGGTGTCCCCGTTGCGACTATGGGCATAGAGGAGGGGGGTAATGCAGCTCTCTTAGCAGCGGAAATGTTGGCCATTGGTAATGATGATTTGAAAAAAAGATTATTAAAATTTAAAAAATTGATAATATAAATGGGGAACTTTAGATGGATGATTTAAGAGAATTTTTAAATAAACTAGAGAAGGAATATGAGGTTTTTAAAGTTCAAAAAGAAGTTAATAGGGAATATGAGGTTTCAAAAATAATTGACGAACATAGTAAGGACTTAGTGATATTTGAAAAGATAAAGGACAATGATAAACGTATAATATCCGGTATTTGTAATAGCCGGCAAAAAATAGCTGATGCAATAGGGGTCGATGTTCCTGAAATTAGTGGTATGATAATTGAAGCCATGAATAATCCCCAGCCGATTAGTGAAGTACGAAGTATATCAGATAATTTTCAGATTTCTAAAAAACCAGACTTAACAGAACTCCCCATACCTACCTATTATAAGAAAGACGCCGGACCGTATATTACCGCAGGGGTGATCATAGCCAAAGATCCGGAAACCGGAGTGCGTAATGCATCCATACACCGCATGTTGGTATCAGATCAAGATACCCTGGGCGTGAGAATAGTACCGAGAAACCTGTACACCTACCACCAAATAGCAGAAAAAAATGATGAACCCTTAGAAATAGCCATTGCCATTGGAATGCATCCGGCCACCCTATTAGCCTCATGTACATCAGTACCAATCACAACAGATGAATTGGAAGTGGCTAACTATTTCCATAAAGGTCAGATGAAACTGATAAAATGTGATGCTGTAGATTTAGAAGTACCAGATTGCGAAATACTACTTGAAGGGGAAATATTACCACATGAAAGGGCGGATGAAGGTCCTTTTGTAGATCTAACTGATACTTATGATGTAGTGCGTAAGGAACCAGTTATAAAACTGCTTAAAATGCATTATAAAAAAGATCCGATATATCATGCCATCATGCCTGCAGGACTGGAGCATAAACTATTACAGGGGCTACCCCAGGAACCTAGAATATTTAATATTGTCCAGAACACAGTCCCCACAGTTAAAAATGTGGTTTTAACCGAAGGTGGCTGTTGCTGGTTACATGCTGCTGTTTCCATCCAAAAACAAACTGAAGGAGACGGTAAAAACGTTTTAATGGCTGCTTTAACTGCGCATCCTTCTCTTAAACATTGTGTAGTTGTGGATGAGGATATTGACGTTTTTAAAAGCGAAGATATAGAATATGCCATAGCAACGCGGGTTAAAGGAGATGATGATGTATTGATTATCCCTGGAGCTCGTGGTTCATCCCTGGATCCCACTGCTACACCGGACGGAACCACCACAAAGATAGGGGTGGACGCAACTAAACCTTTAAATCAATTAGAAAAGTTTCAAAGGGTCAGTAAGATGGATGATTGATTTTAAAATTTTCAACCATACTAGTTTTTTTATTCAAAATAATATGATAATCAATCTCATGAAATGATATCAATTTTCTCCCCACATTTGGGGCATTTCTTTTCTTTTAACAGATTATCATTTACTACTTGGAATCCATCTCTCTTGATAAGTAGCTCACCACATCCTGGGCAGTAAGTGTTTTCTCCTGTCCCTGTGCTGATGTTACCTAGGTAAACATATTTCATCCCTGCATCCTTGGCTATTTGATGAGCTTTCTCTAAATATTTAACTTCAGTAGGTGGTAGATCTTGCATCAGATACTGGGGATAGAAACGGGTGAAGTGTAAGGGTACTTCAACTCCTACTTCATTAACCATAAATTCCACAAGTGCTTTTATATCTTCATCAGAATCATTATAACCAGGAATCATCAGATTTGTAATCTCAATATGTATCCGGGCATCATACATCCGGATTATGGTCTCCAGAACAGGTGAAAGCCGGGCGTCGCAAAGATCCTTATAGAACTTCTCTGACATGCCCTTAAGGTCTATATTTGCCGCATCCAGATAAGGTCTAATCTCATTAAATGACTCCTCTGTCTGGTATCCGTTGGTAACATATACCGTTTTAACATCTTCTTTTCGAGCTATTTTTGCGGAGTCTAATGTATATTCAAACCACATGGTGGGTTCATTATAAGTCCAAGCTATCGATTTGCAACCATATTCTTTAGTGAGTCTGATTGCATCTTCTGGTAACATATCTCTGGTGGGAATATTTTCTAATTCAGCTTGGGATATTCCCCAGTTCTGGCAGTGTTTGCAACGAAAATTGCAACCAACACTACCCAGAGAAAAAACAAGGCTTCCCGGATAGAAATGAAATAAAGGCTTTTTTTCTATTGGATCCACCGCTACTGATGATGCAGCAGCATAATTGAGACTGAAAATTTTTCCATCTTTATTTTCTCTCATCTGGCAAAATCCAGTTTTATCTGGTAAAATAACACATCTTCTTTCGCATATTTTACAGTTTAATGCTTTGCCCACTTCTTGATAAAGTATGGCTTCTTTTTTCATTTTCCACCATTATTAGTTCTGAAGGAACTAATCTAAGTCAATAAAAAATATAATATCAGGTGATTTTTTTAAAGTGTTCATAACCCTCTGGTTGTAATATATTTATGTCACCTTCCTTATCTATCATACGAATATCTCCAGACGAGTTAACAAAACCAATTTGAAAAACCCCAATATCATCTTTTATTTGTTCAAATTTATCGGGATTAATTGTTACCAGGAGCTGGAAATCTTCACCAAAGGATAAAGCCATATTCAGCGGATCTTCATCCATTATATATGAAATAAATTTTACTTCGGAGGGTATAGGTATTAAATCTTCGTATATGGTCATTCCTAAACTAAAGTCACTGGAATCCATTATTTCCCCAATTTCACTTAATAGACCATCAGTTATATCTGTAGCAGAGGTTATATATCCTGTTTTGGCCAGTAATACTCCCTTCACTAACTGAGCTTCCGGTTCTAGGATATGTTTAAATACTTTATCAATTACAGCAGGATCCAGGTTTTTCAGTTTATTCTCATCAATGTTAAGAGCCATAAAACCAGCAGCAGCTAAGCCTAAAGGCCCGGTAACAGCGACTATATCTTTATATTGGGCTCCGCTTTTCAAAAGTACTTTATCTTTTTCTATAATGCCTAAACAAGTTCCGCAAAGAGTTAGTTCTTCTGATTCATTGGTATCTCCCCCAATAAGGTACATTTGATATTTTTCACATGCTTGTAGAATTCCATCTACCATTTCATCAAAATCAGAAACTTTCATATCTGGGGGTAATCCCATATCTATAATTATTCCTATGGTTTCAGCACCCATAGCTGCCAGATCACTCACATTAACGGTAACAACTTTAGCACCGATCTGTACGTAGTTCATATTATGAGGAAAATGCTTTGATCTATTTAGCAAATCTGATGTTGCTACCAGATATTTGTCTTTTAAATCAATGAGTGCAGCATCATCACTTAGACTTTTTAAAGATAGATCATCAAAAAAAGAGGATTGAAAAGGGATATTCTGGCTTCTTAAAAGAAGCCTTTTTATTAGTTTTTTTTCTCCAAGATCAGAAATTGTGTATTTTTCAGAGGGCATCATTAACCCTATCTTCAATTATATCTGCTATTCTTCTATCCGCACCTAATGGTTCTGTGTAGATTATTTCACCTTCAAAACGGATTTCTTCAGTTTCTTCTTCATGGTGGCTGTGCCCGTGCCCGTGCCCGTGTTCATTTCCTTGTTCTTTCATTTCTTGTCCATTATCAATCCCCAGGATATGTGGTATGTCCTGGGTGGTATGTACTCCGTGTGCTAGGAATACGGGGATAGCTATTATCTTCTTAACTCCTATTTCGGCCAGTTGATTTATGGCCGTAGGTATAGTGGGTTTAGACATATTCATATAACTTACTATAACTGGATAATCGGTTTTCTCCCTGTAAATCTCGGCTAATTTGTTTATTACATCTTCACCGTAAGGTAACCTACTTCCATGACTTATTAAAAGTACACCTGTATTATTTTTTGAGTTTGAATTTATATCCATATGAGATCACTCCTTCTTCACCTTCTGTTTTTATCTTCCGGAAAACAAGTTCCACTTCATCACCTATGTTAACATCATCTTCTCCACAGTCCACTATCTGACTGGTAATCTTAGCACCTTCTTCCAATTCTATAATGGCTACAATATATGGTGAAAGTACTTTGAATTCCTCTGCAGGAGCGTGTATTGTAGAGTATGTGTGGATTTTTCCTTTTCCGCTAAATTTAATATCCTCTAAGTTACCTTTTCTCCTGCATTCGGGGCAAGCCACTCTTTTAGGGAAATAAACCTCTCCACAATGTGTGCATTTAGATCCGATAAGATTGTATCGTTGTGGGATATGTCGCCATCCTCTTACGATATCTTTCAAAATAATACCTCCATTATTTAAAAATTTTCTAATAAACTTACTATTTATTCAAAATTAAAAAATGAAGACTTATATCTTATTTTCTAAGGTTAATTTTTATCTACTATTTTTTTTTATTGTTTCGATAATTTTTCTTCATTTTCATTTTTTTATGGTTAATTTCTTTAATATTTTTATTTATCATATAAAATCATTTTTATCATATTTCAAAATAAATAATATTTATATAGTATAAAGTATTATTTATTATCATTCACAAGATTAATAATACTAAAATAGTTGTTGATTATATGGATAGCCAAGGATACGTAATGAGTGGAATGTCTTTATTACTGATCTTACCGACTATTCTCCTTTTCATGGTTTTTTTAGATATGAGTAAAGCAGGAAATGATGAAAATTCTCAGCTTCTGCATTCAGATAAAGTGTTAAAAACCTCAAAGGACCTGGAATCGAATATTCCAACGGCCGGAAAAGAGTTACTGAAACAAGAAGCCGAAAACATAGTAAAAACAGGAATTCCACTATCAAATAGTAGAAAAACAGTTAAGGATAATTTACAGAATAAAATGGATCAGATATCATCTAATTATAGAAAAATTAGTGGTTTAGAAGTAGAATGCAATATAACATCGGTAGATAATTCAGAAGATCCCTTCTCAGTGGAAATTAATTCCACTATTTACGTAGGAAAGGATAATGTGTTTCACCAGGAGAATTTAAGTCAGGATGTTTCTCTAACAGATCCACAATATCCAATGCCCAACCCTTTACCCTTTATTAAATGCAAAAATTATGGGGGAGCATATGTTTCCAATAATAAAATACATTTCAACACCAGTCTTGCAGAATACTTGGATGACCGTGGTATAGAAAATGCGTATGCATATGAAAATGCCACAACATCCTATATTATTAAAAAATGTCCATACGATCCCTATGTAATACACGGTAATTTCGGATATAATACTCTAAAAAATTGTTTAGAGAACGGTTACTTCCATGAGAGTAGTGATGGGTCCTGTTTTCTCTGCAGGATGGAAGGAAAAGGTACCTGTCCACATTATGGTATGGAGACTTTTATCCTTCCATCAAATCCACCAGTGTTCACTAACAATAATAGCACAAATATAAGCTTAAATTCATCTTTTAAGCGTGCTCCCAGTTCTATTGACCATGTAATATTTAATGATACTCCACCTGGAACAGGAACTTATCAGGGGGATATATTTACTTACTGTAACGATGGTGTGAATTATTTAATAATTTTTTTAGACAACGCTCATAGAATGAAATATGGATTACCCCTTTTATAAAAAAAACCTTATTATGAAGAGTTTCAAATGTTTAAAGATTTGAAAACTATTAAAAAATTTTTTATGGATAAAATGGGATTGGTCTTCTCTATAGATGTCATGATGGCCCTAATCTTGGTCACCATCACCATTGGCATGTCGGCCAATGCACTGGATATTGTGAATTTTAAGATCACAGATTACTCTGCTGGCAAATCACTGGATAGAATAGCTGTTGATTCTGCTGATATTTTGATAAATACCCCTGGATCTTCTAATTGGGAGGATAGTAATAATACAATGTTTGTAACACCCGGATTAGCCGAAGATAATAATGGCAGTAAGAATTCCACTAATACTTTGAGTATTAAAAAGATCTCACAATTAAAAGATAACTACAACTCACTGATAAGAAATATTCTACCAAAGGAAGGGCATTCCTCCTTAATCATATACCCTACTCATTCCAATTTAAATCCAATTGAAGTTAATAACGAAACTCCAATTCAATCAAAATCAGATATTGCGGTGGTTAACAGAACTGTACTGGTCAGATTTGCAGATTATAAAATTTTAACCATCATATACAATCATAATTGGAATAATAGTGAAAATACAAGTGAATTATGCCCACATTATAATTTAAATAATATTACCAAACATGATAAGCCTGATTACAATACTGATACCCCCGGATGGAGTTGTAGATATTTTAAAATAAATCAAAATGATCTTAATACGACAGATTTCTATATATTGACTGAACCTACTGTATTACTTGATAATTCAGCTAAATGGGAGATGGACCGTCCGGATCATTTAAATGAAGATTTAGAAAATTTTGATCCGAGTCCTCAATTGATTAACGATAAAATACAAGAAATAATAGGTGGGGATCAGGAAACCATAATATGGGTACATGTTTTTTCTACTGCAAACAATGTAAATACGTTTAAAACCTATATTATAGGAGTTCCTAAAGGAACACCATCAGAAAAGGTTAGAATTGAATATTTAAACCCGCAACCCTGTTTTTTTGTCATGAAGGTATGGTTATAATGCAACACCGCCCAGAATTAAAAGCACCATAATTACCAAACTGGTGTTTGCTATGGGATCGGTTAAGCTGGTGGTTAAAGGTATAACCGTGCTATCGGGATCTAGGCCTCTACGGTAAGAAATGATACTGATATAGTATGCAATTATAAGTAAAAATGGTGTCAGAACAAATCCGGCTAATGAACTGATTAATACCATGTTTTCTACTCCCACTGAGGGAATACCTAACAATAATGTCACAGAATGTGCTAAAAGGCCTATAAGGGGGTAGATTAAAATTGCAAGAATAATGATAATCCCAAAATTACTAAGGGCCTCTTTAGCGGGTTTAAGAGAAGATTCTATGGTTCCAATATGTAAACGGGAAGACAATCTTGCCCCAAGGATACTGACCAGATCTCCGCTTTCTCCTGAAAATAAGGGGACTAAGGCTAAAATACTGGGATTGCTAAGAATTATGGAGAAACTGGTGTTCAAAACGGTCCCGGCGGTTGTTCCAAAGATTGAAGATAGAAATAGAGTAGGTGTACTTTGTTTAATTATCTTTTTTAGATGTATTCCTCCTTTCAATCCTATGATAAAACCTATCAGACCAATGATAATAAAGATTACACATAATATTATTTCCCAGAATCCATTTCTCATCCAAATAAGAAGCTGAACAGCTAAAAGTAGCGAGGGAAGGGTTATAAGATCACCAGATGCTGCAATTAAGGGCGTTGTCACGTTATCCGGGTCCCATCCATTTTCATAACTTTTTATTGAAATGAATATTGCAGCAGGTAATAGTAAAGCCCCGGAGAATATTCCTCCTAGGACTGATATAACGGTAAAATCTGCTATGCTTATGCTTTCGTATCCTAAAAACATGCAAAAGCCTTTGGCCATGAATGCCAGAAAAATTGACATGATAATGGTTAGAATAATTGCGGAGATGATGTTTTGATTTAATAATTCAGATTTTTTTAATTCGGGTGTAAGGGTACCTATATGGAGGTTAGAGCCTAAACGCGATCCTAAAGCTCCGAATATGTTTCCTCTCATTCCAATAGCCCCCGGAATAAGAACTAGCAATCCTGGTAAAATTTCCAGCTGGTTAGTCATGCTACTAAGGACTAATCCTGCTATCAAATCTCCTATGGCACAGATAAAAAGAGCGGTGAATGTTTCACCTAAAACTCTTCTCACATCTTTGAGAAAACGATTAAATTTACTGGTTATAATTATGGGCAGTGAAAAGGCTAGGAGGGTTCTTTTTGATAGTAAGATTACTATCCTGACCAGTAAATTCAACACACTTTGTATGCAATCTCCGGTCTTCTTCAGTATTTTCTCCGTCCATTTCACGCAACCACCCTAGATTCATAAAGTCAACTAATTTAAATTGATAGGTTGAAATAACCTTTGAATCAAAACTTTTTGGTGTTTTTTATTTTATTACAAACGTTATTCTCAGAGAGAGTTTATTCATGAATATTTTCATCCAATTAAGTAATTAAAGATGGGCTATCTTCTTTAACACGTTCCATAACGATCATTTCAGTTAGGTCTTCAACTCCGTCAATGGAACGGATTTTATCATCGATTAATTCATTTAGCTTCCCTATGCTCTGTCCCCATATTTTAATCAGTATATCATATTCTCCTGAAATACTGTAGACTTCTGAAACTTCTATAAGTCTTGATAATTCTTCCTTAACAAATTCATGTTTTTCGGATTCTGTCTGAATAATTATCATCGCTGTAATATCCAGACCGACTTTTTGCCAGTCAAGGATCATAGTATAAGCTCTGATAACATTATTTTCCAACTTCTTTATCCGGTTGGAAATGGTAGCGTCAGGTACGTCGATTTCTTTTGATATCTGTGATATGGTAATCCGGGAATTTTTCATCATCGAATTTAGTATAGCCAGATCTAATTGGTCCATTTTCCCCTACACCTAATATTTCATTTATATAAATTTAGATAATACCAATTCATTTATAAAGGTTTGGGAAATTTACTAATTATTCATAAAAAAATGAGTATTATTCTGGATTTTTTAAAAATATTTGGTAAAATAAAAAAAGCAAATAAAATGTTTTGTTGACTTAAAAATTAATAGAAAAAAGGATTAAGAATTAATCTTCAGTAATCTCATCATATTCCAGGTCTTCAAGGGTTATATCATTGTTAGCAAGCTTTTCAAGGAGAATACCACCTGCTTCATTACCCTTGGTTATTAAGGTGTCATGGGCAGCAAGCACAGTATTTTTGTCAGGTCCATAAATCCATGACTCATTTCGGCGAATGGCGATAACGGTCATTCCGGTTCTTGTTGCTAATAAAAGTTCTTCTAAAGATTTATCTGATAATTCGGAACCTTCTTTGATCCTAACTCTTTTAATCATTTCATCTGATTCTTCAATAACCATTTTGAATATGGGGTGTGGTTTCATACCTTTCAAAACCAGGTCAGCAATATCTTTTGCAGAGTCGGCTATCGTTTCTGTGGCCTCACCAACTTCAAGAAGAGCGGTTAATTTCTCAGCGTCTTCGACGGATCTTGCAGCCAGTAAAGATTCCTTTTTTATATCGTAATTAAGTCTGTTGACTTTGTTTTCTAATTTAATTACTTCTTCAGCAGCGTCTTTACTGTTGAAGAGTAATGCTGAGTATGCTAGGTCAACCATTAATTCTGACATATTTTTCATTTCAATCAATATGTCCTTAATGCTTTTGGTCACTCTTCTTTTCCTCCGATGAGAACTTGTTTTACTTATGGAGCTGTTAAAATATATTTTTTTCAGATTTATTTGTTAATATCATTTTTTAATGATATCCTGTGTTGTTGGTTAATGAAATATTTTTATAATATTTATTTTACTTGGTTAATGATATTTTTTCAGGATACAATTTAACTTTGCGGTTCCTGGTTTGCATCAATTGCAGTTATTACCACTATTTCCTCAAAGAAGCATTTTTCACCAGCAGTTATGGAGGCTTTAAAACCCTGTTTTATTAAAATATCTAATGTTTTTTCATAATCTGACAGTGAAGATTGCAACAGTTGTATTTTTCCTCCGGGGTTAAGATAGTTCTTCACATCCTTAATAAATCTGTCTATTACGTCTCTACCGTTAACACCACCGTTCCAAGCTTTTTCAAGTTCGTCTTTTATAGTTTCATCATCAGAAGATGGTAGATAAGGGGTGTTGAATAGGATCAGATCGAATTTTTCACCTTCAACTGGTTCGAATAGGTCTCCCTTTCTCAATTCCACGTTGAAGGTCTTATTGATTATTATATTTTTAACGGCGCAATCTATTGCATGGGGGTTTATATCAGTAGCTATTACTCTTTGGGCATTCTTAGCTGCTATAATGGCTATAATTCCCGTCCCGGTCCCGATTTCCAGCACTTGGCTCTGTTTTTCAACTTTTAAATTCTCAGCTAAAAGATAGGTATCCTCTGCGGGTTGATATACTTGAGGGTGTGTTTGATATTCTATGTCCATAAATTCCAGCATTTTAATAATCTCTCAAAATTTTTATTCAATTTTTAAAATGTATTTATCTGATTTTTTAGTTATCTTCACTTTATCGCCTGTTTTTAATCCATTCCAATGTAGGAAATAATGTTCATGGGGTAAGTCAGGACCCCGGCAGGTACAGGGGTATGAATCTATTCTGGCTTCTGTAATGGCGTCAGAAAAGGATATTTTAAAATCATCTCCTATGGGAGGAAATAAGGATAATTTATTTTTTAAAATAAATATGAAATCATTTTCGGCTTCTGTTTTGGATATTTTCCTGGAATAGAACGCTTCCTTCATTTTAATCCCCAATTCTTTTTTGTGTTTATTAATTTTTTAATTTGTGTTTTTTTATCAGATGTTTAAGTTGATTAGAGATTTCTATTACTTCATTGGGATCTAATTGTACAACCCTTTTATCGGCTAATTTTTTATCTAATTTTCCAATTATTTCCTTTGCTGTGATTTTGTTAAAATCATATATTTCATGGAAAGAATCTTTTAAAGCGTTTCCTGTTTTTTTCTTTTTATGTTGAAATAGCGCACGGGAAACCTTTATGAAGAAGTCGTCGATTTCGGCCTTTTTATGGGGAATTAATTTTATAACTGCTGATGATATCCGGGGTTTTGGATAGAAGCTCTCCCTAGGAACTTTAAATAGTAGTTCAACATCTGCACAATTGTAAACCATCAAGGATAGTCTTGAATAGTTGGAATCACCTGGTTTGGCGGTCATTCTCTGAGCATATTCCAGTTGATACATGAGTATTGCAAAATCAAAATCGTATTTGAGTAGCTTAAAGGTAATAGGTGAAGATATTTGATAAGGTAAATTGGATATTACTTTATTAAACTCTGGAAAATCAATTTTAACGGCATCGGCTGTTATAATTTCAACGTTAGTAATATTAAGTTTTATTAAACGTTTTTTTAAAATTGAAGCAATTTTATGATCCTGTTCGACTGCGATAACCTTATTAGAGTGATGAGCTAGGGGAATAGTTAAGGTTCCTATACCAGAGCCTATCTCAAGTACTGTATCTTCTTTAGATAGGTCTGAGTATCTCAGGATTTTAAGCAGAATCTGTTTATTTATCAGATAATTCTGACCTTTTCTTTTATTTAGTTTTATATTATTTTTTTTTAGAATTTCAAGGGTTCCCGTTAACATTAGAATAAAAATAGAAATTTTTTTAAATAAATTAGTATAAAAGGATAAAAATTCTGATCTATTTAGTGTGTTTTCTTTTTTGGAGGTCTGGTGAATAGGATGTATTTTCTTTTGCCTTTTCGGTCAGTACTTCCTTCCAGTTCCATTAATATCCTTTTAGATAGTAGTTTCACAGGATCGGCTAGCATAGGTACTCTTTCTTTTATATCCTGGTAGCTATCGAATTCTTTTACTTTGCGGACTTTCAGGATATCCCACATATGTTTCTTCCCGATACCGGGTAATAATTCGATCTGGTGAAGTCTTGTGGATATGGGGCCTGCATCATTGAAAAATCGGACGAATTTATCTTCTTTTTCTTTAATTATTTCTTCAATGACATAATTTAATTCAAGTTTAGCAGTGGCGGTTAGTTTTTCATATTTTAGCCTACGATTCACCCTGGCAATTTTTTCCCTTTTACCTGCGCCGATGTAAACCTTTTCATGAATATCCAGATTTATATTTTCTTTAGGTGTAAGTTCCAAGAGAGTAAACTCTTCTATACCTATTGCCTGAGCTACAGGCTTTTTTTTGAATGATGGAGCATCTTCCTTTACGTAACCTAAAGGAAGATAATCCAGGATAATTGCATAATCTTCCATACTAAACCACCGGAGTCACTTAGATATCCCTAAATTTTATAAAAAAAATAATTAATTTGTAAATATCAGCTCTTACTTTGAAGAGATTTAATCATCTTTTCGATATTTATTAATTATTTCTAATAGTTTTTCCAACTCTTCTTGTTTATGTGAACCTCTTTCTTTGGCAAACATCAACCTCATATCTGCCATATCTTTAGGCATGGTATCTGCAAGTTTTATAGCTTGAATCTTTTTTATGATTTCTTCCAGTTCTTGAACCAGCTCTGCTGCAGTTTCTTCATCTGTTTTTACAAATTTGGTTACATGATCCAATGCCAGGTTCTGTTCATAGTTGAGCTCATGGATTTGGGAGCGTTCTTCTAACATTTTCTTAACTTCAGCTAAGGTGATTGGATCAGTTTCAATAACTTTTTTGCCAATCATGAAATCACACTTGCATTTTAAGATGTTCTGGTCTTATGATCAGTTTTTTAGCCTTGTTCCCGTCATTAATTTCCACTATATATGCTCTTCCACGTTTATCTGATACTTTACCTGTTTTCCCGTGGAATCTGGGATGTGGTTGACCTTTATGCACGCTGGGGTCAATTATTATATGAACTAAATCATTTTCATCAAATATCTGCATTTTTTTGGTTATGGGATTTGCTCTACCTGCTCTTATAGTTTTTTTAAGTTTATAACGGGTTTTACTTCTTGATCCTCTTGATCTTCTCATTAAAAAAACCTCCATTTCATCGTTAGATTTGTTATAAATTAAATTTAACAAGGGTTTCCTAGTATTCTAAATATTTCTGTGGAATAAGTTGAAATGTGGAATATCAAATCATATCAGATTCTTGATTCCATATTTTTTTTATTTATCTAATTATTATAAAATCCGCTTGAAATTTAAAATCTATTATTGGATGATAATCTAAATAAACGTTTTTTAATCGATGAAAATTATGATTCTACAGAAATATCTTTACATTACTATTTTTTTAATTTATAAGTTATAATGTTATCTATAAAAAAGATAACTGTGTAATCAATTTAAGTGTTGTTTAAGATATTAGTATAAAGCTTATTAACTTTGATTTTGCATATTTAATTAAGTTTAACATCCAGAACATCTAATTGTACGCATTTAGCTGATGTTTTTAACATTGAGGAGACACTGGGATTTGTTCTGTGATCATCTCCAGATATAAGTTCTTTAATGTATAATCCGCCTTGGCATTCGATTATTAATTCCAAAATATTATTATTTAATAAATTTGTTTTAATATCGCGTATTTCACGTCTTCTTACGATATCTGCTCTTCTATGAACCACTCTCTTAGGTGTTCTCTGCTCTATTATCTTTAATGTCTTTAACAGTTCTATATCTTCATTATTAATTTCTTTATCTAAATCCACTGTAGCGTGATAAACCTTATAGGTATCTGTAGAGGACGATTTTATCTGTTGTCTTCTTGATTTATCCACCATTTTCAGGGATTTAACTTCCACTTTATCAGAGGCTAACTGGTTGATCTTGGTTTCCAGTTTTTTAAGGTCCAGGTTTCTCAGCCGGGGCTCTTTTATTTCCAATACAAAAGGTCTGCCTTCGCCTAACATTTTCACGTCAATATCCTCTCGGCCGGCCCCATGGAATTTAGATTCACTTCCCCCTGATTCTTTAAGAACCAGTGGACTGATAAGTTCCTCAACAGATTCCTGGTACATTTTACCAGTGTAGTTACATTGCTCGCATCCACGACCTTTACACGCCCTACAAGGCCATTTAGTCTGAGGTATGCCTCTAATTAATTTTTTATAACGACCTTCAATGAATAAAGGATTTATCTGGATTTCTAATTTTGGTGTTTCTATATTTTTCCTGAAGTCAACCAGTATAACCAAATTAGGATTGTCAAATTCAACTTCTTTATCCATTTTCAGAGATAGAGCTTTTCCAATTTCTCTGTTGATTTCTTTTTTAATATTTTCCTGATCAGAACATATTAAATCATTAATTTCTATTTCTCTCTGGGTTATATCTTCACTTACACGACAACCCACTAAAAAAGTAGAAAATTCTACATTTAAATCCTCTAATTTATTTAATATTTGTGGGATAAGATCATTGTCCATTGATTGAAAAATACCATTACATATGAAGCAATTACCTTCAGATTCATTGTTTAATTCAACATTAAGAAATTTTAAAATATTTTCTCCCCTTTCCAGGTTATCCGCTGCTTTTATATCATGATAGAAATTTCTGGCAAGACATCGGGGGCATAAGTGGGCATCGGTAAATTCTAATATTTGCAGAGCTTTCTTTTTTATTTTGGAGTCGATAATTTCATCTTTCATAGATCTTCACATTATTATATTAATAAAAACTGTTTCATTATTATTTAATCTAAGAAATATTGTAAAATAATAATTAGAATTAAAAATACTATTTCAGTGCATGAACTGTCTCATCATCTGTCCTAAGGGACCGCCCATTTTTCTTTTCCCGAACCCTTTGATGGCTTTTTTAGTCATGTTGTAATATTTTAAAAGCTCTTTAACATCTTCATTCCTCATTCCGGAGCCTCTTGATATTCTTTTAACTCGGGATTGTTTGATTACTTCCGGATGGGTGAGTTCATAATCGGTCATGGAGTCCATCATGATCTTGTACTTCTCCAGTTTCTCCTCGGTTACTTGAGATGCGTTTTTTGGTAATTTGCCTCCCATCCCGGGTAACATATTCATCACCTGCTGCATTGGCCCCATTTTATTCATCATCTCAAACTGAGAGTACATATCCTTCAAAGTGAATTTTCCACTGAGCAGGGCATCCATTGATTCTGTGTCAACATCTTCTTGAGCTATTTCTTCAGCCTTTTCTAGGAGTGTTTTAATATCTCCCATGCCCAGTAGTCGGGATATGAATCTTTCTGGATCGAAAGCTTCGAAATCATCCAGTTTTTCACCGGTTCCTATAAATTTTATGGGGGCACCAATTTCTGCAACCGCGGATAACGCTCCTCCTCCTTTAGCTGAACCATCTAGCTTGGTTATTATTATAGATCCAATATTGGTTGTTTTACTAAAGGCAAGGGCCTGTTCTCGGGCCTGCTGACCTATGGTTCCATCTATTACCAGAACCACTTCGTTAGGTTTAACCACTTTAGATATCTGTTCCATCTCATCTAAAAGATCTTTCTCTTCCTTATGACGTCCGGCAGTGTCTACAATAATTATATCCTGTTTTTTAAACTCTTCTAAACCTTTCTTGGCAAGGTCCAGAGCATCTGGATTATCTGGGTCTCCATATAGGGGTACATTCATTTCCTCAGTAAGCTGACGTAACTGTTCATAAGCTGCAGGTCTCCAGGTGTCAGAAACCACCACCGCTGGGTTGAAACCTTTCTTCTGAAGGTATTTTGATAATTTAGCTATTGTAGTTGTCTTACCACTACCTTGAAGTCCGACAAAGAGTATTTTGTAAGGTTTGGTAGTGATTTCAATCTCCGCTGGTTTTTCTCCCAATAAGTTTACCAGTTCTTCATATACTATGCGTATAACATGCTCTTTAGGGGTTATTCCCTTGGGTGGTTCTTCCTTTAAGGATCTTTCTTCGATGGTTTTGGATAGATTAAGTACTAATTTGATGTTAACGTCAGATTGGATCAGGGCTCTTTGTATGTCTTTTATTACTTCTTTAACTACTTCCTCATCGATAATGGCCATTCCGGCCAATTTTTTCATGGTCTTAGTTAAGTTTTTACCCAGATTACCCAACATAATCTTTCACCAGATATTAGATTTAGTATTTATAATCTCCATTAATATTAATCGTTTGAGTTTTTTTAATCATATCTATAAAAAATTAATACCAATAATTTAATAATTCAATTCTTATAGTTATTGGTAATATTTAAATTTTCTGTCCTTAAATTATAACGAGGATCTAAAAGACTTGATCTTAAAACAATAAAATTTCATCTCCAGAATAAATAATTATTTCTGGGGGTTAATGGATAATTAAGAGGCAGTTTCAGTATTAAATATCATATAATATTCTATAGGGGAATTATCATGTTAGAAAATCTGAAAAAAAGTTTATTAGAAGCTCCGGTAATAAAGAAAGGTGAATATGATTATTTTGTACATCCAATTACTGATGGCATTCCTTTGGTAAAGCCGGAATTATTGGAGGAAGTTGCAGAAGCTATTTCAAAATCTGTAAATGTTGATATTGATAAAATTGTATGTGTTGAGGCTATGGGAATACATATAGCCACGGCTTTATCATTAAAGACACAAATACCCTTTGTAGTGGTAAGAAAACGTTTATATGGGTTGGAAGGAGAGGTTGATGTGCGCCAGACAACTGGCTACAGCCGGGGAAATCTTTACATCAACGGACTATCAAAGGGTGAACGCGTGATCCTGGTTGATGATGTGGTAAGCACTGGTGGTACCATGACAGCAGTTTTAACTGCTTTAATAGATATGGATGTTGAAGTAGTCGATGTTTTAGCTGTGATAGAGAAAGGAATAGGAAAAGAAAGAGTAGAAAGTGAAACAGGATTGAAGGTTAAAACACTGCTTAAAGTGGGCGTTAAAAATGGAAAAGTAGTAATAGAACGAGAAAACTAATGATAATAATTGATTTTAATTAACTAGTAATAAGATATCATGTCTAACTATCAGTTTAATATTAAGGAAATAATCGATGAGATAAATAAAATAAACGCACAAAAAGTAGGGTTACAATTCCCAGAGGGTTTAAAAATTCACGCCATAAGCGTAGCCCGACAAATAGAGGAAGAAACAGGAGTAACTGTTTTTATTTCTGGCGATCCCTGCTTTGGCGCCTGTGATGTAGCAGATGTTACTATGAAAAATATGGTGGATCTGCTGGTTCATTTTGGACATACTCCTCTTCCATTGCAATATGAAGTACCTGTACTTTTCATGGACACCCAATTTAAATTGGATCCCTATCCTGCAATTGAAGAAGCCTTAGACATGTTAAAAGATTATAAGACAATTGGTTTAGTTACTACCACTCAGCATCTACATCTAATAAACGAATTAATCGTATTATTAGAAAAAAATGGTAAAAAAGTGCTGATTAAAGAAGGCGATGGAACTCGAAAAGCACAGGTATTAGGATGTAACTTCTCAGCAATAGAAAACCTTCCAGTAGATGTTTACTTATTTGTAGGGAGTGGAAATTTCCATCCCCTGGGTATCAAGCTTTCAACGGGCAAGCCAGTTATAATAGCCGATCCTTATCGTAATGAAGCAAGGAACATAGATAAATTTGCTGATCGTATACTGCGGATAAGATTCGCCAGGATAACCAAAGCCCGGGAAGCAAAACGATTTGGTATTGTAGTATCTTCCAAAAAAGGTCAGCAGCGCATGGAACTGGCTGTTCATTTAAAAAAAATGATCCAGAAAATGGGAAAAGAAGCATATATCATATTCTTAGATCATGTCTCCCCCGATATTCTAATACCATATAGAGAATTAGATGCTTTCATCATCACCGCATGCCCTAGAATTGCAATTGACGATGCTCAAATGTATAAAAAACCAATAATAACCCCTGATGAACTTTTAATAGTCCTTGATCAGAAGAAATGGGATGAATATAAACTGGATGAGATCAGGTATAATGATTAGGTAGTTATAATAAAACTTAAATATATTTAACAGATAGAATAATAAAAATTAAATTTTCAATGAAAAAATATGCAAATTTATTTTCATAACGAACTTATTTTAAAGATGAGGTGAACAATGAAAACTAAATCTGGAGATTTTGTTCTTCCAGGGGACGCTCTGGGAGTAACGGAAGAATTTGTTCCAGCAGAATGGACTTTTGAAGATCAGGGTAAAATAAGATCCCTGGTAGCAGGAACGGTGTCATTAGACAACAAAAATAAAAGAATATCCATCATCCCCAAGACCAGCTCCCCATCCATACTAAAAAATGGACTGGTAGTTTATGGACAGATATCAGAAGTCAGGGGACAGAGAGCTCTAATGAAGATAGAAGGAGCTAAAGACACCAGTAGAAGCCTGGCAACTAATTTTTCAGGCGGTATTCATATTTCACAGGCAGATAAAGGCTATGTGGCCAAATTGACCGATGAATTCCGGATTGGAGATCTGGTGGATGCCCGTGTTACCAAGGTCATAGGACTGGACAATGTTGATCTAACCACTGCTGAAAATGAACTGGGAGTAATAAAAGCTATGTGTACTAACTGCCGCTCTTTTATGAAACAAATAAACAAAAATGAAGTTTTATGTCCTGACTGCGGAAGAAAAGAAAGAAGAAAAATTTCATCAAAATATGAGGGATGAATATGAAGATTATAAAAGAATCAAAAAATGAACTGGAGATTGAAATCACCGGTGAATCTCATACACTCTGTAACACCCTGAGAAAGACTCTTATGGAGGATAAGGATGTGGAATCAGCTGCATATACCATGGAACATCCCATTATCGGGGAACCCAAATTATACATAAAAGCTAAAAATCCGAGAAAATCCCTAAAAAAAGCAGCGAAGACTTTGAAGTCCAGATGTAATGAAGTTAAAAAACAGGTTAGCACTTCCAAATCCAAGAAAACAAAATCTAAACCTAAAAAATCTAAAAAATCTAAAAAATGATTTTTTTATCCATATTTTTTATTTAAATGAACAAACAACCTAAGAAATGAATAAAATAAATTTTAATAAAAAATTCAGGAACATTAAGCAAGAAATAAGAATTTTGGGTGTTGATGACGCCCCTTTCCCAATACATACCACCCAACCGGTGATGATAATAGGCACTGTGTTTAGAGCAGGGGAATGGTTGGATGGTGTTTTGAGAACTTATATCACAGGGGATGGTAGAGATGCCACCCTCAAAATCAGTAACATGGTTAACCAGACCCGACATAAGGATCAACTGGGAGTAATAATGTTGGATGGCATTACTTTTGGAGGTTTTAATGTGATTAACATCCAAGAATTATACCAATCCACTGAAATCCCAGTAATCGTAGTAATGAGAAAATATCCTAATTTTGAGAAGATAAAAAAGGCTTTAAAACGTTTTATTGATTGGGAGAAACGCTGGAATGACATCCTTGATGCTGGTGAAGTATATCAAATAAAAAATAAAGAAGATATCTACATACAGATTAACGGAATCAGCAGAGAGGATGCAGAAAAGATAGTAAAATTATCCTCAACCAGAAGCGCTATACCGGAACCTATAAGAGTTGCTCACATTATAGCTGCCGGAGTGATTAAGGGTGAATCAAAAGGAAGCGCATAATTTATTAAAAACCGTAAGACCATTATTAATTCATGGAAATAAATAAATATTTGGATAACAATTTATAATAAGGAAGTGCTCTTATTAAACACACTCTTTTAACTGTAGACGCAATAATAACATGTGATAATAAGCGAATAGTGCTTATCAGACGAAAAAATAATCCTTTCAAAGGGTCATGGGCATTACCCGGTGGATTTGTGGAATATGGTGAGACAGTTGAATCCGCGGTTAAAAGAGAAATAAAAGAAGAAACCGGCCTTGAAATTGATCTAAACGGTATTGTTGGGGTTTATTCCAATCCAGATAGAGATCCACGTGGACATGTAGTAACCATATGTTACAAAGCTATTAAAACAGGCGGCCAATTAAAAGCAAATACAGACGTCTCGGAAGTGATTTGTATAAGAAGAAAGGACCTATCTAGTTACCAGCTGGCATTTGATCATGAAAAAATAATAAAAGATGCTTTTTAACTTCTATAAAGTTAAATGAATGAGAATAGCTATGATAATCAACATTCTTAATAAAAAAAATTTTAAAGGACTAAAACAATAATGAATATAATAAATCTGAAACAGTTAAATAATAATATCACAGATATTAAAAGAAGAAACTATTAATTTTATCAAAGGAGGATCTAAATGGAGTTTTGTCCGAAATGCGGAACTGTAATGTTTCCTCAAAACGAACAGTTTCATTGTAAAAAATGCGGATACGAAAGGAAGATAACCAAAGAGTTAATCAAAAAATATAAAGTCACAGAAGAGGTAAATACCAAGGATAGCATCATATTCACCGATGATAAGATTAAAACTCTACCCACAACCCGGGCCGTATGTCCCAAATGCCAGAATAAAGAAGCTTTTTGGTGGTTACAGCAAACTAGAAGAGCAGATGAATCTGAAACCAGATTTTTGAGGTGTACTGCTTGTGGTTTTACTTGGCGGGAATATGATTAGTAAAGGTAAAATATAATGATATAATCACTGAAATTAAGGGGTGCATAATCTTGGCCAGTGATATAAATAATCCTCAAAAATCTACAAAAAAAGATTCAGATAATTCTAACAAAGAAAAAGGGTCAAAATCTTCAAAATCTTTTTTTAATAATTTAAAAACATCCATTTTGGGTGAGTATCCAATAGAAAACCAGGAAAATAAAGATGATGAATACAAGTCATCAGATGGAACTGAAGTTAAAAAAACTGGACAGAATATTTCCCATAACAATCAGAAAAAATCGAAAGAAAAGGACAAAAAAGAATCTGACAATATTAATTCAGATGAAGACCCTGCAATTTATTTTATGAATAATTTGAAAGACCATAAAAGAGTTGCATCATTACGAAAGAGGAAGGAAAAAATAATCCGTGTTACTGCATCGATTATAAGTATCATATTAATTTTAATAGGCATTGTTTACAGCTTCGACAGTAACCCAGATATTGCTTCAAATGTCATCTTTGGAGAACGAGCCATGTTCTCAGTATTTTTAATAATGGTAGGATTCCTGATACTAGCAGCTGTTTTTGCCAGTAAATTATTGGAAGGCAGATTTTTAGGAAATATAAGTAAGGAACTGGATATCGTTGAAGGAAAAAATGGAAAAGATCAGAAAAATCAATCTGATCCAAAAACCCAGAATAATAATAAAAAGAATAAATAGATAAAACAAAATAAATAATTTCCATAGGGTCAGTTTAAAATATAAGTAGGAGGATAAAATGTTTAAGGCAGTTTTAAGTGATTCAAACATTTTAAAAACTAGTTTTGATGCAATTTCATCAATCGTTGACGAAGTACAGATGCAAGCAGATAATGATGGCTTGAAACTTGATGCATTGGATAGGTCTCATATTACATTTGTACATTTAGAACTAAAATCGGATGTTTTCGATGTATATTCATGTAAGGAACCTCTTAAAATCAACGTTGATACAGAAGAGCTAATGAAAGTATTAAAAAGGGCCAAAATAGATGATATGGTTGAGATATCCGTTGATGAAGGTAATCTGATTATTACCTTTGAAGGAGAAGCTCGAAGAACCTTTAAAATAAGACTTATAGATATAGAATACGAGGCTCCCAGCCCACCCCAACTAGAATACCCAACCGAATTTGAAATACCTTTCAATCTGCTTAAAAACTCCATTCAAGATATAGACATTGTTTCCGATAAAATATCCCTCATTGTGGACCAGGATAAATTCATAGCCTCTGCAGAGGGAGAATTCGGAGAGGCCACCATCGAATATGTGCATGGTGAAAAAATAGGAGATAAGGCCAAATCTGTATTTTCACTGGAGAAAATAAAGGAGATGCTAAAGGCGGATAAATTCTCAGAAACAGCAGTACTAAAACTGGGAAATGACATGCCATTAAATCTCTATTTAAAAATGCCAGCCGACGAGGGTGAATTGAGTTTTCTTTTAGCTCCTAGAATAGAAAGTGAGGAATAGGGTTGGATGAATTTTTCCAAAAATTAAGAGAAATTCAAAAAAAAGAACGTAACTTAAGCGGGTTAGCTCCAGTGGGGGAAGATTTTTATCATAATATTTCCCGATATTTCAACGCCCTCATGAGGAAGATAGACAACAATCCTTTTTCTTTTGAGTCCTATCTACTCCGTGATGCCCAAAGAATTACTGCAGAGATATGTGAAAGAAGAGAACATAAAATCAGTAACAGCGCAGTAATGAACGTGCAACGTTCATATAGACTATTTAAAGAATCAGATTCAGATTCAGATAAGGACATAATACAGAAAATACCTAGAAATGCAACCCCAGAAGAAGAAAACCTTTACCATGCTCTGATAGATTCTCTAGTAGATCATCGAGAAAAAATGAGAGGACCATTAAGGTTCAATACAGATAAAGCCAATGGATCTGAACTGATCAATGATGATTCTTCACCTAACCAAGATAAGGGAATCGATTTTGAAAGCATCCCAGAAAAAGACTTGGATATCAAGAGATCTGAAAGATCAGAAAGAGAAATCAAAAAAAATCCAATTACAGAAACAGATGAGGAGATCAGGGAATCTCTAAAACCAGAGACAGATTTAGACATCAAAAAATCTTCGAAAAATGATAAAGATATCATTAATCAACATATTACAGAAAAAAAAGAACTCAAAGGGTTTAAAACACCAGAAGTTATCGAAGATGGAAATAATAGTTTCACACCCGAGGAAGAAGCCGCTATAGATGATGATATCTATAAACAATTCGGTAACGAACCTTTCCCAGGGGATAAGTTAAGTAAAAGCAAGGTAAAACAACCAAATCAGATTAATAATGTAGTGAAAGATAACGATAATCTTACAAAGGATGATGGACAACTAAATGTTCTTGAAAATGAAGAAAGTATTCAAACCGACATTTTACTGGTCTTAGAGGAGCTTCCATCGATAATGGGAGTTGATAAAAATGTATACGGACCGCTATTACCACAGGATATCGTGAACATCCCAGAGCCAACTGCAAGAATTTTGATAAAAAATCAGAAAGGCAAATCCATACAAAAGTATAAATAAACAGTGATTTTATAAATAGCCTTTACATATATAAATTAGACTTTTAGTAAAGTTTGATTATTTTATTAAATTAAAGTCATTTAAAGCAAATTAATGCTAATTTTTAATAGAGGTGATTATATGAAGATTCCGAAAGAAAGGAGAACTTATTGTCCTTTTTGTAAAAAACATACGATTCATGAGGTATTTGAATCAAAAAGAAGAAAGGCCAGTGAATTGAAATGGGGACAACGACAGTTCAGAAGAGTCACCAGTGGATACCGAGGATATCCGCGACCATTACCTTCTGGAAATAAACCTGTTAAAAAACTCGATCTACGATACAAATGTAAAGAATGTAGTAAATCACATATAAAACGTTCATCATTTAGAACGGGTAAAGTAGAATTTGTAATGAGGTAGTTCAATTGGCTAATTTCAATAAAACAAAAAGCAATTTTTTAAAGGTTAAATGCATAGATTGTGGAAACCAGCAGATCATATTTGATCACGCAGCATCCAATGTACAATGTATTATTTGCGGAAAAACTCTGGTTAAACCTAAAGGCGGAAAATCTGAAATAGTTGCTCAAATAATAGAAGTTTTAGACTAATTAAAATGAAGTTAATGGGAAAAATTAAACCATAATATTTCAGGATTTAGTTTAAATTCAGGTGTTTCAATGGTAAGAATGAGAAAGGAATGGCCAGATGAAGGAGATCTGGTAGTAGCTACAGTACATAAAGTTTTAAATTATGGTGCTTTCGCTAATTTAGAGGAATATCCGCAAAAAGAAGCTTTCATACACATATCCGAAGTATCTTCAGGATGGGTTAAAAACATCCGTGACTACGTGAGGGAGAATCAAAAAATAGTAGCCAAGGTATTGAGGGTGAATCCGCGTAAGGGTCATGTTGATGTGTCCTTAAAAAGGATCAGAGAAGACCAGAGAACCAGAAAAATTCAGCAATGGAAAATAGAACAAAAAGCAGAGAAACTTCTGGAATTTTCAGCAGGAAGCATAGGTAAAAATATAGATAATGCTTATGAAGAAGTAGGATATTACCTGATGGATGAATTCGGTGATCTATACGGTGCCTTTGAAACAGCAGCCGAAGAAGGTGCAGAATCCCTTATCGATCGGGAAGTCAGTAAACAATGGGCAGAAGCCATAACCGAAGTTGCAAGGAAGAACATATCACCACCAGAAGTACAAATCACAGGATATGTAGATTTAAAATCCTACGCATCTGATGGTGTTGAAGTGATTAAGGAAGCATTGCTAGCTATAAACGAAGAGAATGTTTCCATACAATGTGTTGGCGCTCCTCGCTACAGATTAACCGTTAAATCATCAGATTATATTGAAGCAGAAACAATGCTAAAAAAAGCAGCCCAAATAGCCATTGATGAAGTTCTAACCGCCGGTGGAGAAGGCGAATTCTATCGTGAATTAGAATGAAGATGAAGATGAAGAAATGCCGATCATGTGGTGAATACACAATTCAGCTAACATGTCCTTACTGTGAGAGTAAAGTAGGGGAAATATACCCACCCAAATATTCACCAGAGGATAAATATGGAAAGTATCGGAGATTACTTAAAAAACAGATGATGACCAAAAAAGGAGCTATTTAGATGAAAAAGACTTTTATAAAACAATTGGAAGATATTGAACTTAATGAACCCATCTTTATCGAAGCACTCCCGGGAATAGGTCATGTGGGAAAACTAGTGGCAGAGCATCTTATTCATGAACTGGGAGCTCTAAAATTCGCGGAATTGTACTCACCATCTTTTCCACCACAAGTTTTTGTGGGTGAGAAAGGAATTATTGAACCCATGAAAAATGAGTTTTATTACCTTAAATCAGCTGGAGAAGATGAAAGGGACTATATATTTTTAGTGGGAAATACTCAGGGATTAAGTCCAGAAGGTCAGTATGACATATGCGGTGCTATCATTGATTTCGTAGAGAAATACGGCGTGAAGATTATATACACCCTTGGAGGGCTTGGAACGGGCCAGCATGTGGAGAAAACCAGGGTTTTAGGTGCAGCAACCAATGAAGAATTAGCTGATATGCTGGAAGAGCATGATATAATCTTAAGATCAGCTGATGGCGGAATAATTGGTGCTTCTGGTTTATTACTCGGTCTGGGAATGGCCAGAGAAATGAATGGTGTTTGTTTAATGGGTGAAACTCCAGGATACTTTATAGATGCAGATGCTTCTAAAGCAGTGCTCATTGCTCTTATTGATATCCTAAAATTAGAGGTTGATGTTGCTAAATTAGAGGAAAGAGCAGAGGAAACCCGGAAAATGATATCCAAAGCACAGCAGATGGAACAGGAAATGGCTGAAAGGATGCACATCGCACCTGGAGAAGAAGACCTCCGATATATTGGGTAGATTAGGATTAAAAATTTTCTTTTTTTATTTTAAATAACATTTCTTAAACTAGAGATATTTCCTTTTTTTTGGATTAATAAATACACTTGGATTTCTTTATAGAGATTAATGTGGGGGTAAATGAATGAAAGAAGAATACATGAGCCCATTTTAAATATGGTATTTATTATAGGTGCATTCTTATACTTTTTAAGTGGAGGATCTTTAACATTTTTAGTTTTAAGCCTTATTTTTCTCCCATATATTTTTATAGAAATTTACAGGATTAAAACAATTAGTTTTAAATTTTTATTAGGTGGTTTGGTTAGTGTAGGAATAATCCAAGGTATAATAGCATTATATATTTATTTAAATATCTCTTTATCTAAATGATTCAAATAATTATATTGCCTTTATAGGCCTTTTAATAGTTTTCGTTAGTACTATGGGTTTATTAATCTATTTATATCGACGAGGCGATGTCTATTGGGAGAAAAGAAATAAATCAATTTGATTAAATTTTATATCATTTACTTAATTTTTTTTTATTGGTAGTCTTCAAAATTCAAAAATTATTTTAAATCAGATATTCTATTGCAATATCATATGATAATAAATGCAGATCTGCACATCCATAGCAGATTTTCCATGGCTACTTCTAAGAATATGGTCCCCGAAACCATAGCTCCTCAAGCTAAACTTAAAGGTTTGGATCTGGTGGGCACTGGGGATGCATTACATCATAAATATTTGCAGATTCTAGATGAAAGTTTAGAAGAGTCAAAAAACGGTATTTTCTCTATTAAATCAGGGTTAAATGAAAGTTCATTATCTAAATTCATTTTAACCACAGAAGTAGAAGATCTAAAAAGAGTACATCATCTAATATTGATACCTTCTTTTGATGTAGCTTACAATCTAAGAGAATATTTTAAAGGAAATTTAGATGCTGACGGCCGTCCTAAAGTACGAATGAATGGTGCAGAGATAATGGAAATTGCGAAAGAACATGAGTGTTTGATAGGTCCGGCACATGCTTTTACTCCCTGGACCAGCATTTATAAAGCTTATGACAACTTAACAGATTGTTATGGTAGTAAACCAGATTTTTTAGAGTTAGGACTTTCAGCAGATAGTGAAATGGCGGATTATATAAAAGAATTACAGGATATTCCTTTTTTAACAAATTCAGATGCCCATTCACCATGGCCTCATCGGTTGGGAAGGGAGTTCAACCAGATTAAAGTAAAAGAATTGGGCTTTAAAGAAATATCCAATTCGATATTAAAAAATAAGATAAAAGCTAACTTCGGATTTGATCCCCGTTTGGGGAAGTATCATAAAACCGCATGTATAAAATGTTACAGGCAATTTGCTATTGAAGAAGCACTAAAATTGAGAATGAAATGTCCCTGTGGGGGTATAATAAAAAAGGGTGTTGATTACAGGATATATGAATTATCTGACTGGGATGAACCCCATCATCCGGACCACAGACCACCTTATATTCATTTATTGCCTTTAGCAGAGATTATAAGTTTAATCTATGATAAGGGTGTTACTACGGTTTTTGTACAGAAGATATGGAAGAAATTGGTGCAGAAATTTGGAAATGAAATTGAAGTGCTTATAAATGCTTCTTTAGCTGATTTAGAAGATATCGATCCGCAGTTAACCCCTGTTATTAAGGCATTTCGCAATAATAGTCTGCAAATAAGGCCTGGTGGGGGAGGGCATTATGGTGAAATTCTTTTAAAGCCAGAAGAACTGGATATTGAAGTATATAAAGAAGAAAATGTTGATGATAATACTCTTGATAAATATTTAAAAGATTAATAGTTGATACCTTCTAATTATAAAATAAAAATTAATCAGTATTTATAAAATTAAATATAAAATTTTATAAGTGAAATTTTTAATAAAATAATTATCAAATAAAAATAGGTGAATATTATGGATGGAGCTACTTCAGGAGATTTCAATGCTTTATTAATTTTAGCAGTGTTACTCGGTGGATTTATCGTAGTTACAATAATGATGGAGTTGGTGGGAAAGAATTTCCACTGGCATGAAGAATTGGATTAAAAATATAAAAAATGATTTTTTCCAATTTTATTAACTTTTTTTTTTATAACCCATTAAAACCCGAAATTACTCAGTTTTAAAGTGGCCATTATTAATGTTTGACCTACGCTGTTCATATCATCTAGTACAAGCTTATCAGGTGTATTTTCACTGCTCCATGCGGCAACTTTGAATGGTCTGCTTTCAATTTGAACCAAAGGAACTTTAGATTCATTGAATTCGTAGAAATAATAGGTATCGCTTGGATAAGCATCAGTATCAATCATAAATGGCATTCCTAGTTCATTAGCACATTGTTGTAAGAGATCAAGTAATCGGGGGTCTGCTTCAACTGTAGATGGTAGGTTACTGGATGATATGGGAGCTACATTTGTACCCGCTCCAACCACGTTGAGATCCATCATGGCCGTAGTATTTTTAAGAATATCAGGGTGTTTTTTCACGAAATCCTCTGAACCTTTAAACCATAACATCTCCGCTCCAAAACCAACAATAAGGATGGTTTTGTTTGTATTGGCATTAGCTAAAATTCTGGCCATTTCAACCTGTATTCCCTGGCCAGAGGCTCCGTCATTAGCCCCTACTGAATTTTCCGGTGAATCTATATGTGAACCGATTATTATGTATTCATTGGGGTTGGTGGTTCCTTCTATCTTGCCTATGACATTATAGGTGTATTTACCGTCTCCCAAGTCAACTTTCTCTTTGGTCACGCTGATATTGTTCTTCTTAAATTCTGCTTCCAACATATCCGCAGCTTTGTGTTCAGCATCATTTCCTCCGTATCTGCTGCCTAAATCACATATTTTGGTGGAGAAATCAATTGCATTTTGGGGATTAAACTGTTTAGCAGCATCAACTGGTGTTATATTTTGTTTATTTACTTTTTGGGTTACTTGAGTTGTAGAATTAGTTGTTACATTTAGGGATAAAGCACCAGCAATTACTATAATAACAGCTATTACCACAACTAATATTGCTATATTCCTTCCGGTATGTTTTTTTGGTTGATTTGGTTTTAAAGAGGACATTAAATTTGCACCCATTTTTTTTATAATTATAATTATGTAGTTTTTTGTTAAATATATTTAAATCAAACTATTTTTTTTATAATTACAATTTTCCTATAAATAAATTGGAGAGTGTAATCAGAGGAAGTGAAATAAATTCCGAATATGCCATCTTTAAATAAATTATACTATATTTTTTAACATGGAATTCAAAATTGAAAGAATCAAATTGAGTGACTGGGAACAGGTTTATAAAATTTACCAGGAAGGTATAGATACTAAGATCGCTACTTTCGAAACTTCTTGCCCGTCTTCTTGGGAAATATGGAAGGAATATCATATGCCTGAATATAACATAATAGCGTGTAAAAAAGATAGAATATTGGGTTGGGCGGCCTTAGCTCCCACATCTAATAGAGAAGTCTATTCAGGAGTAGCCGAAGTAAGTGTCTATGTCAGTGAAAAGTACAGGAAAAAAGGAATAGGTATAGCTCTTCTAATAAAATTAATTGGATTATCTGAGAATAATGGTATCTGGACATTACAAGCAAGTATATTTCCTGAGAATAAGAGTAGTATATAGTTGCATGAAAAATTAGGATTCAAAATTGTTGGTATAAGGGAAAAGATAGGTAAAATGGATGGAATTTGGCGTGATGTTGTTTTAATGGAAAGACGCAGTAACAAAGTTTTATAATATATTTGTAAGCGGACCCGCCGGGATTTGAACCCGGGACCCTCAGATTAGGAGTCTGATGCCCTGTCCTGGCTAGGCTACGGGCCCTAAACCATATTTTTTATCTCTATTTTCTAAAAAAAGATAGATTTCTAAGCGGACCCGCCGGGATTTGAACCCGGGACCTTCGGATTAGAAGTCCGACGCCCTATCCAGCTAGGCTACGGGCCCGAATGATATTATGTTGTTTAATCAATATCCAATAAAAAACTTTGTTTATAACTCATCATATAAAAACAGTTGGTTGGAAAAAAATATTAAAAAAAGGTGGTAGTTTTACTTAAAATCCCTTTACATGTAGGCTGGTGATTCCTGTCCCTCCTGAACGGTATTTGCCAATTCTTTTAACCTGGATTCTATGGCTTCCGCTTCTTTTAGCAATGGTTCTGTCTGAACATTGATATTCAATTTTTTATTTAAAGTATCCACAATACTGGCTGCTGCTCTGGGATCTGGATATTGATTTAAGACTTCAGCGAATAGACAGGAAGCTGGAATACCTTTAACCATGCTACGGGTTAAAAGTGTACCGGAAAGTCCGTTTAGGTTTCCATATGGTATAATTGGAATATCCATTTGGGTAAGTTTTTCTAATGCTTTCTCTGAGTTAGCTGCTCCTGCTATTCCTCCGCTTTTTTGTCGTACCACTATGCTGTTGAAGGTTATGATTTCCTGACTTTTATTTTTCTCAGCCCAATCCACAATGGCATTGGCCATATCAAAAGCAACTGTAGGTGGGATTATAAAATCAGATAAAAATAGTACGATATTATCTGAGCTATATATTCGAAATGGATGAATGGCCACTCCATTGTATAATACGGCCATGGGTGGGAAGTATTTAGATTCAATAAATCCTATCTGCTTCATTTTAAGCTCTTCCACCAGTAGCCAACCTAATATATTTCCTATTAATCCCAGTTCTGGAGATCCTTCTAATATTATCGCATCTTCTATATCTTCTGATACTATTTTACAACAATTTTCCTCTGTTTCAACTAAATTTACCATAGGGTGCACCCCCTGTTGTTTTAAATATTAAGGAAATGATTTTAAAATGTTTAATTATCTTTTAGAATTTTGATATGTTTTCAATTTATGATTCTTAATGTTCTTTTTAACAATAGTTCCCTTCTGATTATTTTTTTTATCTATTAAAGAATTAAATAAGTCCCTAGTATAAATATGATTAAAATTCCTAATAAATTTAACTCGGAAGTTTTTAAACAACAAAAGAGTCTCCAGTAATGGAATGGATATTAAATACGTAAATTATAGTTTATATATTTCATAGCATATAAAATTTTCACTTTATTTTCTAAAGAAAAGCTTATAATTATATATTATATATTGAGATACTATTGTTAATTTAAAAACAAAGAGGTGATACATTTGAGCGAAAGAGTAGTTATATCGCCGACATCACGACAGGAAGGACACGCAGAGTTGGTCATGGATGTCGATGATGAAGGAATTGTAACTAAGGGGCGATACTTCAGTATTACTCCTGTTAGGGGCTTAGAACGGATGGTTACTGGTAAAGCTCCAGAATTTGCCCCCGTAATGACACAGAGAATCTGTGGAGTATGCCCTATACCTCACACCCTTGCTTCAGTAGAAGCTATGGATGATTCATTAGGTATAGAAATACCAAAAGCAGCCAGACAGTTAAGAGAACTAACATTAGCAGCACATACCATTAACAGCCATGCTATACACCAATTTTTAATAGCTCCTGATGTCGTGCCAGAAGAACTTATGGTAACAGCAATAAATTCTGTATCTGAAATCAGGAAAACAGTCCAGATGGTAGTGGATATTGTGGCTGGTGAAGGAATTCACCCATCTGATGTTAGAATCGGAGGAATGGCCAGAAATATAAGTGAAATAGCAAGGAAAAGACTATATGCAAGATGTAAACAACTTAAACCAAAATTAGACGATCATGTTGAGTTAATTATAGGTTTAGTCGCCGATAAAGGGTTGCCAGAAGGTTTAGGTGTAACAAACGCACCAACACTGGCCACTGATGTACTTTATGGTGATAGGGAAAACTTTGATCTGGACAGATTCACGGAAATAATGCCTGAAAGTTGGTACGATGACCCGGAAATAGGCAAAAGAGCCTGTTCAACCATTCCATTATACGATGGGAGAAATGTTGAAGTAGGTCCAAGAGCCAGATTAGCTACATTCGGTGATTTCAAAGATAGGGGTGTTGTAGCTCAGCACGTAGCTAGAGCCGTTGAAATGAAGATGGCATTATCTAAAATTATAGATTTACTAGCTGAACTAGATACATCTGCACCTGTAATGGCTGATTTTGAGATAAACGGAACAGGTAAGCTAGGAATAGGTGCCATTGAAGGTCCTAGAGGAATGGACGTACACATGGCCCAAGTAGAGAACAGTAAAACTCAGTTTTATAGCTGCTTAGTGCCTACCACTTGGAATATACCCACCATGGGACCAGCAACCGAAGGTTTCCACCATGAATTCGGACCTCATGTTATCAGAGCTTACGATCCATGTCTATCCTGTGCAACCCATGTGATAGTAATAGATGATGAAGACAGGAGCATCTTAAAAGACGAAATGATTAGGATTTAAGGGTTAATTATGGCATTTGATGCAGAGATTTTAATAGTAGGCTGTGGGAATATCTTATTTGAAGATGACGGATTTGGACCAGCAGTAACAGTAGCATTGGAAGAATATTTCAAGGAACATGAACTTCCAGATAACGTTATGATCCTAGACGCAGGAACCAGTGGACCATTTTATATTTTCAGCTTACCAAATGATCTATGGAAAAAACTGATTGTAGTGGACGTCGTAGATTTTGGAGCTAAACCTGGAACTATAAGGATATTCGATGTAAGTGAATTACCAGAAGGATCATATGAGAATGTACATTCCTGGCCAGTAAACCAACCATTACACGAATTAAGCAAAAAAGTAGAAATCATGGTTATTGGATGCCAGCCAGAATCTGTCTCTGCGCCTGACGTGAAGTTAGGTTTAACCAAAAAAGTTGAGGATGCCATTCCAGAGGCCATTAAAATCATTTTAAATGAAATAGGGGTCTAGAGTATGTTAGCCCGGATAAAAGAATTTTTAGGAATGGAAGCAAAACCAAAAGAAGAAGCTTCAGAACAGGAGGTTGAAAAAGTGGCGGAAGAAGAAAAAGCTAAACCAAGAATAGGATACATTCACCTTTCAGGATGTACCGGGGAGGGTATGTCGTTAACTGAAAACTACGATATATTAGCTCCTTTATTAACAGAAATGGTAGACATAGTCTACGGACAAACCCTGGTAGATTTATGGGAAATGCCAGAAATGGATATTGCCCTGGTTGAAGGATCCGTTTGTCTGCAGGACGATCACAGCATGAAAGAATTATTGGAGGTACGGGAAAAAGCAGGACTAGTCGTTGCTTTCGGTTCCTGTGCTGCTACCGGTTGTTTCACAAGATATTCTAGAGGTGGACAACAAGCCCAACCAAATCATGAGTCATTTGTACCCATAGCTGATGTAGTCAAAGTGGACCTCGCTATACCAGGATGTCCACCATCACCAGAAATCATCGCTAAAACAGTGGTAGCTGTTCTAAATGGGGACATGGACTACTTACAGCCCATGATGGATCTAGCAGGATACACCGAAGCATGTGGATGCGACTTACAAACTAAAGTGGTAAACCAAGCCCTATGTATTGGATGCGGAACCTGTGCAATGGCATGTCAGACACGAGCACTTAGCATGACCGATGGAAGACCTGAATTAAACGAGGACAGATGCATAAAATGTGGAATATGCTATGTTCAGTGTCCAAGAAGCTGGTGGCCAGCTGAAAGGATTAATATGGATTTAGGTTTATAGGAGGTTGTAAAGATGGTATTAGGAACATATAAACAAATTACTCTGGCTAGATCAACCGATAAACAGATTCAGAAAATATCACAGGATGGTGGAATAGCATCTGCTCTTTTATGCTTTGCTCTTGACGAGAAAATCATAGATGGTGCGGTAGTAGCAGGACCTTCCGAAAAAATGTGGAAACCAATGCCTACTGTCGCATTGACATCAGATGATATCCTAGCTGCAGCAGGTACAAAATACACATTATCACCCAATCTATGGATGCTAAAAGAAGCGGTGAGACAATATGGACTGGAAAAAGTAGGTATAGTTACCATTCCTTGTCAGACTATGGGATTAAGAAAAATGCAATCTTACCCAATTGGTGTAAGATTCATGGCTGATAAAATTGCTCTGGATATAGGAATATTCTGTACTGAAAACTTCTCCTTTGAGTCACTGAAAACATTTATACAAGCTAAAGCGGGAGTTGACTTCGATTTAGTTGAGAAAATGGACATCGGAAAAGGAAAATTCTGGGTACATACCGCTGATGATGTGATAAGCTTCCCAATCAAAGAAACACACGGATACGAACAAAATGGATGTAAAGTCTGTCTTGACCTAGTTTCAGAATTATCAGATGTTTCAACTGGTTCAATAGGAGCTCCTGATGATTGGTCGGCTGTTATGACAAGAACAGACTCTGGAGAAACTATATTCAGTAAAGCAGTGGATGCTGGTCTAATTGAAACCAAACCAATGGATGAAGGTAAATTCGGACTGGAAATGCTCACAAAACTAGCTACATCCAAGAAAGAAAAAGCAATGAAAGTCATCGACGACAGAAAAGCTATGGGACTCCCAGTTCCATTCAAAGCCAGTAATGAAAAAGAAGGCGATCCATTAGCCAATGTATAAAGGGATAAATAATCCCTTATTTTTCTATTTTTTTTAATTAATTATAAAAATTAAGTTAATATCTTATTTTACAGTTTTATAACAGATTAATTACTCTATTTTTCAGTTATGATCTGACAACCATCCGGTTCTACTATCACTGTATGCTCTGCCTGAGCGACTCTAGCATTACTTTTCTCTCTCAGAACGTGATAGGGATATAAGGCTCTGGATGAAATGAGATTCCTCATTATCAGGTTGAACTGTCTACTCTTAATGCTTTCCTGTAACCATCTTCCAGCGAAGGGTAGATTTCTGTAATTTTGTTTGATCTCATTGAGCATCTTCCTGGCCTGGGCCATTCTCAGAGGACGATCCCTAAGGAAGCGGAATATATAAGCATCTTTCATATCAGTTACTCTTCCTATTCCGGGGGTTACGAAGGGTTCTATAGCCAGAACATCTCCTTCTCTTATTTTATGTCTGTTTTCTTCTTTAATATTAGGTATGGACAGTCCAGAGTGAAGTATCCATCTTTCCATACTATGTCCTGTGAGATTAGAAACAGGATTAAGTTTCTGTGCGGTGACTGTCTCTTCAACTACTTCTCCAATTTTACCTACGTTTACACCATCCCTTACGGTACTGATTGCATTTGCAAGGGCTTCTTCCACGGTTTCAATCATTTTCCTTTGCAACTCCAGTTCTTCCTGGGAAATTGACATATCAGATGGATTTGAAGATGCTAAATCTTCACCCACAATAACTGTAACTGCAGAATCTGCTATGTATCCGTCTACATGGGCACCTAAGTCAATTTTAACCAAATCACCATTCTTTAATACATTTTCATCCCCAAAGGGTGAGGTATAATGTGCGGTGATTTCATTCACTGAAATATTACAGGGAAAAGCTATTTCTCCCCCTGAATTTTTTATTTCTTGTTCCACAAATCCTACCAAATCTAAAATTTTCAGATCTTCTCTGACCATTTTAATGGCCTTTTGGCGAACATCCGCCACTATTCTTCCAGATTTTTCATACATTTCATCCATATAATCACATAAGTTATATTGGTATTTTTTAGATATTATTTACAAATTTTCAAATTTTTAATGTATTAAACAATAATTTCTGTTAATATAATTGGATTTCAATCTTAAAATTAATAAACAAAATATATTTAGAATAGTTATGTTATAAGTATTTTCAATATAATTTAAATTGATCCGGGGTGGTTTCAATTTCGGGAGCAGCTAAAAAAATTGATTACTATATTCCCTTAGGATATTTAGCAATAACACCTATTGAATATATTTTAATAGCCGTTGGTGGTTTTTTAATTCTTTTTATGGCATTATTGCTTATTTTAAGAGGATATAGAAAGAAGAAAACACAATTCAAATTTCAGAATAGAATATCAGGAATTAAACATCAATTCAATGCAATTAAAGATGAAGCATTGGTTTATGAAGATGATGATTGGTTAGAATACAGACGAAAACAAGATTCTGAACATTATAATAACTACTTGGGAATGAATAAAAAATATTAATAATTACTTTATATTAAGGAGGATGTATAATAATTTAAATCAAAATAACAATTCTTATCCTGAAAATATATATATTTCAACAGTTATAATAATATAAAGAGGAGATAGCATGGCCGAAGTAATTACCATTCCAGAAAATATTTTTTATATAATAATCGCTGTGATTGCAGTAATTGGTATTATAATAGCACTGATGCAGTGGAGAAGAGTCAGAGAAGCGCAAAGTAATGTTCAATTTCTAGAAAGACAAGCAGAACTAAGAAAAATTGAATTAGTTGAAAAAGATCTGGAATCTAAAAGAATGATGGAAAATGTGATACCCTTACCAAAGGAACAACAAGAAAGATTATCTGAAATTCGTAAAAGTACATCGGAACTAATGCATCAGGCAGGTTACCTTCATGGAGAGATAAATGAACGAGTAACCCGTCTAGAAGCTAGAACAGAATATTTAAAATTACAGAAATTACTGCAGGATATTGAGAAAAAAGAGCAAGAATTGGATAAAAAAACTAAAAAATCCATAAAATCCGAAAATGTACAGGCTGTTAAAGGAATTAAAGGTGTAAAACCATGACCGCTTTAGAATTCATTGCAGTTCTAATTTTAATCTGTGCCATAGTAGTTCTTATTTATTATTATCTGCAGGGCACCAATGGAAATTATCTTTCAAATATCAGGCCAAAAAGCACAGAGGGTAGAAAAAGGACTCTGGAAGTAAATGAAGGTTTATCCAAGGCCCAGGAGAAGATTAAGAAAACAGGTGCTAAGGCCACTAATGCAGGAGCAAAAATAACTGAAGGTGGTACTATGACTGGAATGAGCGAGAAAATGGCGGGTATGGGTGAGAAGATTAAAGGTAAGGTTAAAGAAGTACCAATAAGTACGGATCTATTATCTAACAGAATAGAAATCTTTCTAAACGAACGAAGTGATCAGCTCATTAAAGACTGGGAACTAGCCACCAAATCAGACCTATCCAAGCTTGAAGAAAGATTCAACACAGTATCACTAGATGTAGAAGAATTGGAGAAAAGATTCATCGAATATAAAGGTTTTACAAATAAGAAATTGGAGAAAATCGAGGATAGACTTTCTGAACTGGAAAAACCTGATGATTCTGAGAAATTAAAAAAATAGTAAATATCACTGAAATCATTTTTTTAAATTTTTTTATCCTAAATTCGATTATATCTACTTTTTTAATCAAAAAATTAAATAGAAATTTTTAATAAAATAATAGAGATTTTATTACTATGCAAATGTTTATATACCCTAAAAGGTAAGAATCATAAAGAGCGGGGTGGGGTAGTCTGGTGATCCCGCGGGGCTCATAACCCCGAGAGCCCTAGTTCAAATCTAGGCCCCGCTATTATAATTAATTTTAGGGGAAATACATGGCAAGCCGAAGGGCAGCTACCGGTTTTTACTATTAAGTAATTTAAACTGAGGAAACTCCACCCATCATACAGAACCGTGATGCCATAAGGCATCTGCTGAGAGGCAGGACACTGGAGCAGAAACGATATGTTTTTCTAATGAATGAAAATGATGCAAAAAGGCTGAAGACATTGGAAATAAATAGTGAAACGGCCATTCCACGGGATGCAAGGACAAATACTGCTAATGAATCCTGTATGAAGCAGAGGTAGTCCGCAAAGATGAATGCTGCCAAAACAGAAGGTGGGTTACTCCCGGCATGCCAAATTCCCCTTAAATATATTTCAAATAAAATGAATTAAAATTTTTTTTAAATCAAATCAATGACTGATGGCATCCTTCATTTTATCAAAAAATCCTTTATCTTCTATATAGATTTCTTCTCCACTGGCATCTGCAAATTCTCTTAGCAATTCCTTCTGTTTGGGGTTTAGTTTTTTAGGAGTTACAACTTTTACCTTTACATAAAGATTGCCCTTACCAGTCCATCGCATATGGGGAAGTCCCTGGCCTTTTATACGGAAAGATGTACCACTTTGTGTCCCGGATGGTATTTTAAGATCCACTGCCCCATCAAGTGTAGGAGCTTCAACAGTATCACCTAAAGAAGCCTGAACGAAGCTGATTGGCATTTCATAGATTAGATCTGAACCATCACGAACGAATAGGGGATGTTTCTTAACTTTTATCAGTATATAAAGGTCTCCAGGCGGACCGCCTCGTATTCCAATATCTCCTTCACCGGGAACGCGTAGTCTGCTTCCATCATCAACACCAGGAGGTATTTTGATATGGATGGTGCTTTTTTGTTTTAGGATGCCATTTCCATGGCATTCTTTACAGGGAGTATCTATTATTTTACCTTCACCGTGGCAGGTATTACATGGTCTTATGGTTGCAAATTGACCTAATGGTGTGTTACTTACCTGGCGAACTTGACCGCTCCCTCCACATTGGGAACAAACACGTGATTCTGTCCCTGGCTCAGCTTTAGAACCATTACAGCGGGTACAAGTTTTTTTATGAGAAACTTCGATATCTTTTTCTAGGCCGTTGGCAGCGTCTTCCAGGGTGATGTCTAAATGATAGGCTAGGTCATCTCCCTGTACTGGTCCGTTTCTTCTTCCTCCACCAAAGCCGAAGATATCGAATATATTTTCAAAACCACTTCCTCCGGCCCTGTTTCCTCCAAAACCGAAGCCACGAAAAATGTCTTCGAAGTTTATATTGTTGAATATGTCTTCCTGGGAGAATCCACCCATTCCAGCATGTCCGTATTGATCATAAGTGTTTCTTTTCTCCTCATCAGATAGTACAGCATAGGCTTCACTGATTTCTTTGAACTTATCTGCACTATCCGGATCATCACTGACATCAGGGTGATATTGCATGGCCAATTTACGATAGGCCTTTTTAATATCTTTCTTATCAGCACCTTTTTCTAACCCAAGAACCTCGTAATAATCACGTTTTTCTTCCATATAATCTTTACCTTTATTATCTTTACTATTTTAATCAAAAAAACTAGAATAAATATTAAGTAACCATTTGTTTTTAAATTATTTAAAGATTATAATTTTTAAAATTTATTGTAAGGAAAATAATATTATGGTAGGGAAAAGTCCCTACAACTTATTCAAATTTTATTTTTTGACCTCATAGTCAGCATCTACAGTGTCATCTCCATTTTTAGAGTCCTGTTCAGCACCTTGTTGTTCCTGTTGAGCCTGCTGTTGAGCCTGTTCCTGTTGAGCTTGTTGATAAATGGTTGCACCTACTTCTTGCACCGCTTTGGTAAGTTCTTCAGTTTTGTTCTTGATTGCTACCAGGTCATCTCCACCTATGAGTTCTCTTAATTCTTTAACCAATTCTTCTATCTTAGTTTTCTGATCAGGGTTTACTTTATCTCCTAACTCTTCTAAGGTTTTTTCTGAGGTGTAGATCATAGAGTCTGCGTTGTTCCTTATTTCAATTTCTTCATGTTTCTTCTTGTCCTCATCTGCGTGAGCTTCAGCTTCTTTTACTTTCTGATCTATTTCATCCTTGGAAAGCTTATTGGGGGCTGTTATGGTGACTTTCTGTTCTTTACCGGTTCCCATGTCTTTGGCAGAGACATTCATAATACCATTAGCATCTATATCGAATGTAACTTCGATTTGGGGCATTCCTCTTGGAGCTGGGGGTATTCCTACCAGTTGGAATCTTCCCAATGTGGTGTTGCCGCTGGCCATGGATCTCTCACCTTGTAATACATGGATGTCCACGGAAGTTTGGTTATCTGCTGCTGTAGTAAATATCTGACTTTTCTTTGTGGGGATGGTTGTGTTTCTGTCTATGAGTTTGGTAAATACTCCTCCCAATGTTTCTATACCTAATGAAAGTGGGGTTACATCGAGTAAAACCAGATCTTTTATTTCTCCAGCAAGTACACCTCCTTGAATAGCTGCTCCTACAGCCACACATTCCATAGGATCAACTCCTCTTTCTACGGACTTTCCAATGTAATCTTCCACGAACTTCTGGACTGCTGGCATTCTGGTTGGTCCTCCTACCAGTATGATTTTATTAACATCGGCTTTGGTCATTTTAGCATCAGAAATAGCCTGTTCCATTGGTCCGGAACATTTTTTGATAATGGGATCAACCAATTCTTCCAGTTTGGCCCTGGTTAAGGTTTGGGTTAGGTGTTTAGGCCCTTCTTGAGTTGCGGTTATGAATGGTAAGTTAATATCGGTTGTAAGAGTGGTGGAGAGTTCAATTTTTGCTTTTTCAGCTGCTTCTCTGAGTCTCTGTACAGCCTGGTCATCGTTCATCAGGTCTACGCCGGTTTCCATTTTGAACTGATCGGCTAGGTAGTTCATCACCACAGCGTCCATGTCAGTTCCGCCTAATTTGGTGTCTCCACTGGTGGATTTAACTTCAAATACTCCTCCACCAAATTCCATGATGGTTACGTCCAGGGTTCCGCCACCGAAATCGAATACCAGGATTTCTAATTCTTCATCGGATTCCTTATCGATACCATATGCCAGACTGGCGGCGGTGGGTTCATTTACTAATCTAATAACTTCTAAGCCCGCGATGGTACCTGCATCTTTAGTGGCTGTCCTTTGGTTGTCATCGAAGTAGGCGGGTACGGTTATGACTGCTTTTTTCACTTCTTCACCTAAAAATGCCTCGGCATCTTTTTTTATTTTTTGCAGAATGAAAGCGGATATTTCCTGAGGTGTGTACTGTTTACCCACAGCATCGACTTTGTAACTGGTCCCCATGTGTCTTTTAATGGCAGTTATGGTGTGTTCTGGGTTGGTTACTGCCTGTCTTCTTGCTGGTTCTCCTACTAGTTTTTGTCCATCATCGGTAAATGCCACGTAGCTGGGGAATGATTTACCGTACTGGGTGGCCCCTTCTGCACTGGGTATGATGGTTGGTTTTCCACCTATAAGTGCTGCTGCTGCAGAGTTACTTGTTCCTAAATCTATACCAATTATTTTTTCTTTTTTAGCCATAATTATCACCTTTTTTTGCAAACTTTTACTTTTGAATACTTTATTACCTTGGAGTCTAGGGTATAGCCCTTTCCAAGTTCTTCTATGATGGTTCCATTTTCATAATCTTCATTTTCTTCTACCATCAATGCTTCATGTTTGAAGGGGTCGAATTTTTCTCCTTCAACACATATTTCCTGGAGGCCTTCTCCTTCCAGGATATTTTTTAGGTTTTTATAAATAATTTCCACTCCTTCCTGTAGATCTTGGGATTTTTCTGAGGCCAGTGCTCTCTCTAAATCTTCATAAGTTTCTAAAATTTTTAAAATTAAATTTTCGTTGGCGTATCTTATGTATTCGCTTAGATCTTTCTCTGATCTCTTCTTATAATTCTCGAAATCAGCTTGTAGGCGTTGAAGCTGTGAAAAATAATCATCGATTTTTTCTTCTTGTTCTTTAATGATTTTTTCTTTCTTTTCCAGCTCTTGATGGATTTCTTCCATTTGAGAATCTTTTTCGCGAATTTCTGACTGTATATTGTCTAATTCTTTTTTTAATTTCTTTATTTCTTTGGCATCAGTCATTCATTCACCTTTTTAGTGGATAAATAAGGGGGTAACTTTTTATCAATTTAGTTACTAAAGGTTATATAAATTTTTTGTTGAACATCAAAATTATAGTTACCAAAAGTTATATTAACCCTAAGGTATTATAGTTACTAAAGGTTATATAAACCTTTCGAATAATAATTAGTTGAATACAGAATAAAAATGTATCAAAAATAATAAAATCTTGAACTTAATATATCATTTAAAATGAATAAGTGATGATCAATGGATTTAGAAGAAATATTAGATGTAATGGGATGTAAAACCCGTAGAGAAATACTGGATTTCCTCAGGGATGAGCCACGTTTTGTCAGTCAGATATCTAGGGAGTTAGCTGTAGGTCAAAAGGCCATAATAGAACATCTAAGAGCTATGGAAGAAGTAGGATTATTAAATTCTTCTTTTAAGAAGATAGAACGCGGAAGACCCAGAAAATACTATGGTATATCCAGGGATATTGAGTTTCAGATATTCATCAGTCAAGGAATCATCAGAGTAAAGGTACCAGGTCATCAGTCCCAAGAACTACAAAGATTAGAAGAAAGATCCAGAATGGGCGAATCAGTGGAGAAAGATCTGGAAAATCTCATTGAGGAATACGATCAGGCCATGGATCATGCAAGAGATCTACTAAAAAGACTTAAAGACAGAAAAAGAGCTCTAAAGAAACGTTCTTTAAACTTACCGGTTCTAGCTGATGAAGATATCTCTGAGTAATGCCTTCAATTTATGAGAACATCCCTATCAATAAACTTAATCATATTTTAATGCAGCTACTGCAGCTTGTCCCATGGAAACAGACCCATCTCCAGCACAGCTATTCTTATGCTGTATGAAATTATAACCAGCAGACTCTACCCTATTTTTAATACTCAGACTTATAGCTTCATTATAAAATACCCCACCAGAACCACCTATAATTTCAACTCCGGTTCTATCAGCAGTTCTGATTGCTAAATCTGCTAAACCTAAGGAAACAGCTTTTTGACCAGCTAGGGCGATATCACAAACATCTTCACCAGATGAAAGTTTATCTAAAACCTCTAATAGTATAGATGACGTATCTAAAACATTTCTACCTTGGAATTTTCTAATTTTTACCGGAATTTCTAGAGTTTCCTTTCCTTTATAAGCCACGGATTCTAGTTTCATTGCACACTCACCTTCATAGGTTCGTCTACCGCATATGTGGAGAAGAGTAGATATTGCGTCTAAAACTCGTCCGGTACTAGTTGTTTCGGTAAGATTAAATCCTTTCTTAAGCTGCTGAAATACCAGATCAACCTCTTTCTGGCCATGTTTGAAATAGGATAAATAATCCTTATTCATCATATCCAATAATTTATCCGGGTGATAATGGTCATATAACAGGCCCATAACCATTCTAATTGGATATTTAGTGGTTATATCACCACCTACCATTTTTTGAGGCATCAAACTAGCAGTCCTTTTATATTCTGCTCCTTGATAGTGTATTATTTCACCACCCCAGGCTGTTCCATCATCACCATAACCCACCCCATCGGCAGCGATACAAATTATCTCATCGGCATGATTATCCACTGCCAGGGAAGCTGCATGTGCATGGTGATGTTGAACTCCCAATACGGGACAGTTGAATTTTTCACCTAATTCTTGGGCCAGTTTGGTGGTAAAAAATTGAGGATGTAAATCACAAGCCACCACATCTACAGAATTAGTTTTGGTTATGCCCATTAAATATTTTATAGCTTCTTTAAGATATTTAAAGGTCTCATATTTAGTAGTATCCCCTATATGTTGGGATAAATAGCATTTACCCTCTTTTAATATGGAAAATGTTACATCGATCTCAGGACCCAGAGATAAGACCTTTAAATCCCCTTTAAATCTGGAGAAATCATATGGTTCTGGTACATAACCTCTGGATCTCCTGATAAACGCCATATCATCTCCTCTAAATCTGACCACAGAATCGTCGCACCGATTCACTATCTTGCGATCATGCAGAAGATAATAATCTGCAACACCATCCAATTTATCGATGATCTCCTGGTTATTTATAAGCATAGGTTCACCAGGCATGTTAGCAGAAGTCATAATATAAGCTGGTTCTTTTGAGTATTCAAATAGCATATGATGTAATGCTGAATAGGGTAGCATTATTCCCAAGTTATGAAGTGAGGGAGATACATGAGAAGATAAAAAATAATCATTATTCTTATTTAAAACAACAATGGGTCTACTTCTCGATAGTAAAATATCCTCTTCTTTATCTGAAACATTAGCAAATGATCTGATGGTCTTCATATCAGGAGACATACAGGCAAATGGTTGATTAAACCTTCCTAAACGTTTTCTAAGCTCAAAAACCGTATCATCAGCTGTGGTGCGGGCTACCAGATGAGTACCGCCAATTCCTTTCACTGCCAGAATATTACCCTCATCGATCAATTCAGCAGCTAACCTAATGGGATCTCCGATATCCAGAATTTCATCCGGATATAAGAATACCGAAGGACCACAAACTGGACAGCAAGTTGCTTCAGCGTGATAACGACGATCAACAGGATTTTTATACTCATTAAGACAATCCGGACAGAGGGGAAACTCATCCATAGTAGTTCTTTCCCGATCATAGGGAACAGAGTTGATAACCGTAAAACGAGGTCCGCAGTCAGTGCAAGCGGTAAAAGGATATTTAAACCTTCTGTCATTATTATTAGAAACTTCAGCCAAACAATTATCACATACGGCCACATCAGGAGGAATTACAGATGATCCAGAGAAATCAGATGAGCTTTCCAATATTTTAAAATCTTTTAAGTCCTTTAAATTTTCAGAGGGAAGCCATTTTATTTCAATGGAGTTAATTTTTGATATGGGTGGTTTATTAGATTTTAAATTCACAACAAATCCTTTAATATCTTCCCGGTTTCCTTGAAGCACTATTTCAACAATATTACCCAGGTTCCTTACATAACCCTTAAGTCCTATTTCCATGGCTATTCTATAAACAGTAGGTCTAAAACCCACTCCTTGAACTATTCCCTGGACCAATAATCTGGCTTTTTCCAAAATTGCACCTCAAATACTTCAATAAAATAAGATTAATATTATAAAGATGATTTAATATTATAGTTCATTGCATGATGAAAATTATATTAGGTTCTTTTAATATTTCAGTCTTATATATACTATATTATTAAGTGATGGTCATGAAGGTTAAGTGATGGTTATGAAGGAAATTCTGCAAAAATTGATTGATGGGCAAATAACAATAGAAGAGGCAGAGAGGAATTTAAAAACCATGCAAATAAAGGAAATTGAGGATTTTGCCAAGTTAGATATGTGCCGTGATCAGAGAACCGGAATACCTGAGGTCATTTTTGCTGAAAGTAAGGAAAGTGATGATATCATTAAGATAATAAAGGCATCATTAGTTAATGGAAGGGTTATGGTAACCAGATTGGATAAGGAAAAATATAATTCAATAAAAGGAAATTTAAATTTACCAGATGAATTTAAGATGGAATACAATAGAAGGGCCAAAATATTACTGATCAAATCTAATGAGGTTGAAAAAAAAGTTAAAATTGGTGTTATCACGGCAGGAACGTCTGATATTCCAGTAGCAGAGGAAGCACGGATCACTGCTGAAGAAATGGGTTGTAATGCTTTAACAGCCTATGACGTGGGTGTTGCGGGTATTCATAGACTTTTCTCACATATAAGAGATATGATCCAAGAAGATGCCAAGGTTTTAATAGTTATAGCTGGAATGGAAGGCGCATTACCCTCGGTGGTAGCTGGCCTGGTAGATGTGCCAGTTGTAGGGGTCCCTACATCTGTAGGGTATGGGGTTGGTAAAGGCGGAAAAACGGCTCTATTTACCATGTTACAATCATGTGCTCCTGGTATTGCTGTGGTAAATATAGATAATGGTTTTGGAGCCGGAGTATTTGCTGCAAAAATCGCTAAACAATACATGGAATGATCTATTTAAATGAACTTTAACGTGTAAAGCGGTATTTATAGACAATATTTTTCTCCCCAGTCACATAGGGCTTCTAATACTGGAATCACCGATTTTCCTTTGGGGGTGAGGGAATATTCCACTCTTGGAGGCACTTCAGCGTATACCTTTCTATTTAGTAAGTTATCCTTCTCCATTTCACGTAGCTGTTTAGTTAACATGCGCTGGGTAATGGAGGGTAGTAGTTTATTTATCTCACTGAAACGTAATTTTCCATCTATTAATACCCATAAAATCAATGGTTTCCATTTTCCCCCTAATTCATCAAGCGCTGCTTCTACTGCATAGCAATAATCTTTTTTTTCAGCCATACAAATCGATCCTTCATAAATTGATAGTTAGTATACAAAAGGATAGTATATAACTTTTTTGACTATACCTAATTTAAATAGGATTAGTATAATCTATATAGTATACAATAAAGAGGTGAGAAGATGCAAGCTAAATTTGATTTACAACACTTTTGCTGCGGTCCTAAAGGCTGCGAAATAGAAATAGAATACGGCGAAATGATGGACGCCGAATAAAATTTCAGAAATCATTAATTTATTTTAAATTTTTAATTTTAAATTTTTCAATTATTTTATTTTAATAAAACATATAACAGGGGGAGGATATATGGACGTTTTTGACGCAATAAAAAAAAGAAGAAGTATTAGGAAATATAAAAACACCGAAATAGAAGCAGAAAAAGTGGAAAAAATATTAGAATCCGCCCGGTTAGCACCATCAGCTGCAAACAGGCAAGAATGGAAGTTCTTAGTGGTTGAAGATCCTCAAACCAGAAAAAAACTGGTAGAAGCAGCTAATAACCAGAAATTTATTGCAGAAGCGCCGATGACCATAGTGGCCTGTTCCACTGAATCAGAAAGGGTCATGCCCTGTGATCAGTATGCATACACCGTAGACTTATCCATTGCGGTTTCTTTTATGATATTGGAAGCTACAGAAATTGGATTAGGGACCTGCTGGCTAGGTGCCTACGATGAAGGAAAAGTTAAAGAAATACTAAAAATTCCTGAAGATATTAGAGTGCCAGCTATGTTTACAGTGGGCTATGCAGATGAAAATCCTGCTCCAAGACCTAGAAACGACATTGATAACATTATATGCAGAGAAACATATCAATAAAATCTATTTACCCTATTTTTTTATTTCTCCCATGAGGACAGATATAAACACATAAACCACAAACTCCCCATTTTGCCTCATCAAGAAGATACTTTTCGCATTTCCGAGCATCATAACGGACCTCACGAGGTTCATATTCCTTAAATGGTACTCCTGTAAATGCGGATACAGGACAAATATCCACACACTCGCTACATTCACCACAATTTTGGGGAGCAGAGGTTCCCGTCGCTGGTAGGGGTGCGTTAGTGAGTATAGTAGTCCAGCGGACTCTGGGACCTGCTTCTGGTGTTATCAACATACAACTTTTCCCAATCCACCCATGACCTGCCAGATGAGCAGTTAATTTATGTGATATTACAGAACATATCCTTTCATCATCATATCGTTCCGAAGCAGGTATTGGTAGGGCCATGTAACTTTTACTCTGGATATAGCTACTTATCTGGGATGATAATAGATCTAATCGTTGGTTGATTATTTCATAACCATGATGACGATAGTTAACAGACACGGAACGTTCTTCTCTATGGGGAAGCTGGTCCACAATACTATCCATAATTCTGATGCCTAATGAAATGGCCATTGGGTAAGAGGCGACTTCAACTCCTCCCTGTTCTTCGATAAATCTCCTGGCACTTGATAGATCTGCCACTCCAAAAAAGTCCGCACCTTTATCCAGGGCCATTTCTCTTATATTTTTAGTTAAGTCCATAAAACCACCTTATTTTAGATAGATAACTTAGAATAGTTATAATATTAAATTTTCTTGCCATAGATAACTACGAAATTATAGTATTTGTAATAAACATCCACGTCTACAAAACCAATCTCTTCGAGCCATTCAAAATTATCTGCCAATGTAGCGGGGTTATCCAGTTCCATACGATCAAATATAAAAGTTTTCTCCGATTCAGATAGGGAACCCACGTCTATTTTATTCAACCAGTTACGATAGTACTCCTCATCATTAGCTGGAGAAGGTCCCAAAACCTGATCTGCATTTATGAAAACTCCTCCCGAATTTAGATGCTGGTAGACTTTTTCATATAAGATTCTCTTATGATTATTTTCCAGATGGTGAATGGAGAGGGATGATACTACGATATCAAACTGTCCCTCAAAATCTTGTTTCAAATAGTCTGCAATCACGTAATGAAAATCAGGAAGATTTTCGAATCTGGTCCGGGCAATGTTTAACATTTCTTCGGACAAGTCAAGGAGGATATAATCTCCATCAGGATATTTTCTATGTATATGGGATGTTAAAAGTCCAGTTCCAGCACCAAGATCAAGTATTCTGGGTTTTGAAGTGTTAACCTTAGCTAGATCAGATGTGATCTCGTAAAGATCTTCTAGACAGGGAATAATATGTTTTCTCTGTCTATCATATTCGTGAGCACCCTGACTGAACTTCTCCTTCAGTAAATAATGATGATTATTATCCTCCAATTTATATCCTCCTATTGTATTAGATTTATGCAAAATTTCCTCTTTAAATATGATCATGGTTGTTCTAGATTTATAGATCTTTTACGAAATCCATAACGTTCATAGAAAGAAATTGCTTCCTGGTTGCCTGTTACCACTGCGACTTTCTTAATTTTCACATCCTTTTTATCCATCCATCCCAAGGGACGTTTTATTAACTCATGACCAATCCCTTGCATACGATATTTATCTTCCACATAGATTGAATCAAGTTCCCCAATTTTTCCTGAAGATATGGTTGTTACAGAGTACCCTATAAGAATTTCGGATTTTTCATCTTCAGCCAGACATATAAACATTTTCCCTTCCCTGGCCTTCGATAAAAGTACTTCTTTGCGTTTTTGGAAAGTGATATTTTCATAATGATCTTCGAAATCTGATTTCTGCCTTTGGTGATATTCAATCAGTTTTTCCCAGAGTGGCTGGATTAAATCCAGATCCAAATGGTTGGTTTCAATAAATTTTATTCTACACATAATAGTTCATATCCTTAGAGACTCTCAATAGTCTTTCCTTTAAAAAATCCTATTTATTTGTTAAATAATGTTTGATTTATGATATAACTCTAAAGTAGTAAATGTAAACATTAAATTAAAACTGAATAGTAATTAGGTGTTAAAATGGATGTTAATATTGTAAATATCAAGGACAAACTCTCTAAAGTAGATGAATTACATTCTTATAAGGTTATTGCCCAGATGAATGATTATTATTTTAAGATTGTGAAAGCCAAGAGAGATTTCATCTGGCACAGTCATCCGGAGACTGATGAAGTTTTCATGGTTATCCAGGGTAAATTATCCATTGATTTGAGGGATCAAACATTGAATATAGAAGAGGGGGAAATGGTGGTTATTCCCAAGGGAATTGAACACAAACCTTCGTGTAAGGAAGAATGCCATATATTGTTAATAGAACCATCAGATACAGTTAACACTGGTGATGCCGGTGGAGATCTAACTGATATGAAGGTTGAGTGGATATAAACTTTTAAATATTTGGATTTATACTTTAAACCTGAGATCTATATCTTAGAGTGCATCGTCAAAATATCGTTTGAACAATCTACAAATCGCCAAACATATCCAATATTTATTATCTCTATCACCGCCTCGTACGATATGCAAGTCAAAAAGTCCATTTTTGTCCTGTTTTTTCTTTAAAAAATTTAATCCTTCCTTAATATTTGGATTATCAGTATTAAATCCAAGATAAGTTAATGAATCTAGGGCACTGATAATATCTGTGAACCAGAAAGGATACGATACTCTTTGCCAAAATTCCTTCGCTTTTCGGTCAGGATATTCATCTGCTTTGAAGAAACGGGAGATTAATAGTTCTCCTGCTTTTTTTGCTTCATCAGATTTCCGGTATTCGGGATGTGCTGCGAAGGCCCTGAGCACCATACCAGTTACCAGGTGAGATGATGGTTTGGATTTATCAGGGGCGATGGGCATGGGATCGTTTAAAGCATCCTTTAAATTTTTACCAACTGTTCGGAAAGGTATGGTCCAGCCACCATCATCTTGTTTGATTGATAAGAGCCATTTAAATCCTTTGATTATATGTGGGTCATCTTCATATCCTGCTTTGATCAGAAGCTCCATTATAACTGGAGAATAAGTTGTAGCATACTGATTATTGTATATCCCCCTGAAATCGCCTTCATCGGTTTGAAATTTAAATAGGAATTCAGCTGCTTTCTTAATAGATTCATGTTCTCTGTTAAATCCGTATTTCTCGATCAGATACATTAAAATCCGATAAGTTTCCACTTGATTGTAATTTTCCTTTGAACGGATTTTGTCTTTTCCACCGGGATATTCCCATGATCCATCTTTCTTTTGTCTGCGCAGGATTTTAGTCACTTCAGGCAGGTTCCATAATATTTTAATGGATTTAACTTTTTCATCCAAAAGATCTCTCTTTGTAAAATAAGTTATCGATTCATTCTTTGAAGATAGAAGAACTTCTGTGGGATCTATCTTTAATTGTCCTTTCCAAACCATTTTCTAATCCTAACCTAGATGAACTTTATTATTGATATCTTTTCAAATGTACCAGGTCTTCCCCATCAAAACGGGAGTGACTTTCAATTTTTATGGGTTTAAAATCCAGTTTAATGAGTAATATGAGCATAGGTTTGTTATCTGCAAATACTGAAATATCAATGGCTTCAAAACCTTTTTTATGGGCAATTTCGATCCCTTTATTTATGAAGGCTTTTCCTAAGCCTTTATTACGATGATTATCATCAACAACAATGCCTATAATATTGAATCCTTTTATTAAATCGTTTTCAAATGCAGCTATACCAATTATATCTTTATCTGAGGAAAAAGCTACATAATATTCAACTTCTTCGGCAGGGGAGTTTTTCAGGAAGGTTGCTATTGTTTTAGAATCAAAGGGCTTATTACTTAAAGATAGAAATCGGAGATTGTTTTTATTATTAAATAATTCTAAATAAGCGTTTATTAATATTTTGAAATTTTCAGGACTCTGATTAGGTTCAAAACGTACTATATTTATGGGATGATTATTTAATTCCATATAAGCATCTCATTTGCATTATCAGTCAAATTTATCTTTTTAGTAATTATTAATCTATTCATGTGAAGAGTCATAGGTGGCGTAGAATCCGTCAGTATCTGCATAAATTGGTTTAAAACCATTTTTTTCTGATTTTTCCATGGTTTTTTTAATAAAATCTCTCCCCCATGCAGTGATGGAATCAGCACATTCTAAACAATACCATCTGAACCTGATAAAACCATAAACTCCATACATGGAGTTTGCCAATCTTTTTAAAGCCTCTTGCTGTACATCCAGTACATGCTGCTCTCTGGGATCTGTCGATTCCTTCATTCGAGATTTTATTTTTACTCTTTCCTTCAAAACATTTCCTATCACTGATGGTACAAAACCTATGGGGTTTTTTAGGAATTTAAAACCAACTTCCGGGGCGATATAACAATCTTCTTCATCACATTCATCGATTAAGGTATCAGGGGATACATTTTTTGAAATTATTATACTGGGGTAGAGGCTGCGGAAATCAAAATAAACTACATTTTCATGTAATCCTTTAACCGGATCTTTAACATAACCGCCCTCAATCCTTTTCCTATTGGATATTCGGGCGTTTGATGGTTTATTGGGGACTATATCCCCATATTCATAGGCTTTTCTTATGAGATACCATTCAACTTGTTGCCCTGTGGCCATACGGGTCACATCAAAGAGGGGCTGTCCTACAAGCCGGGTCAGAGCCATAATTAAAGGTATCATTTCCTCTCCAATTTTGGTTACTGCTACAGCATCATCAAGAGAGTATTCGAATAGTTCCTCTAATTTATCACCTTCTTCTACCCAGCAGCCATGGATTTCATCCCCGTTGATATCCTTCTTCTCTTCATCGAAAATCTCCAGATAAACTCTTTCCAGAGTGTATCTGTCCAGTTGCAAATAACGTCGCATGCTGGGGTATAGGTCAACGTGAATACGTCCCTTAACCACCGCTGAGTTAGCAAAACCTCTTCTCATGAACTTAAGTTCCGATCCATCCACGCTAAGATCAAGTTTTACCCCCAGCCGGGCAGCTCTGTCTCTTATATATGGGAAATCAAATACATCGGTGTTATAACCAGTAATGATGTCTGGATTTTCTGATTTGATGGTTTCTACGAATTTTTTCAACAATTCTGTTTCGTCTTTCAATACTTCCACAAAATCGAAGGAGGATGATTTGGTGGAATATACTTTTCGCAGGCCCTGATTACTGGAAAAACTGATCATTATTATGGGATCTTTGTTTTCCTGGGGCATCCCTTTAGGATTGCACGCTTCGATATCAAAACTTAAAACTTTGAGATCTGGTAGTCCTGATGCAAGTGGTTGGGGTTCTCCATCAATCTGGAAAATACAGGGTTCATTATCAAAATTGAATGTGGGATTCATGCACTGGCCCTGCACTTCCACCTCGGACATAGGGAAAAGTCCGTTATCTATGAGATATCTCCGATAAAAGGGTATATCATGTTCTCGAACCGATTCAACTGAGTTTAAATTCCATATTTTCTCTCTCAGTTTCGGCACATCCTGGGGATGTTTTAAAGTAACCTTTAAGAATTCCTTTATAATACCCACGTCTTTTTTACGCACTCTTTCTATCTTTTTGATATTCAATTCCCTTAATTCATTTATACATTCTTCAATTTCATTGGAAGGTAGTACGTAAATATAGGGTTTAAAATTCTTATCTTTGGCTATAATTGATTTATTTGTTTCTCCTCTAAGTTTTCCAAATAATCTGATCACTGCTCTATCGTTTTCTGTAATATAATCGATATCTAGGAGCAGGAATTTTTTTCTCTCCATAGGTTTAGTTATAACAATCGGGGTAATAAATTTGTGTAATCATAAAAAAAATCCTGATTCATCCTGATCAACAAATTGAATCATGGAATTTCTTGGACAGTTCCAACTTTTCTTCTTTATCAATCTCCCTTAAAACAGAATCAATATCTCTTTCAATACTCTCACAGGCATCCATGAGATCATTGTATAATATGTTTATTTGCTCACGACTCAAGGTTAATCTTATGACAATCCTCATAATAGCCCTGTCCTCTGCATTCTTTGGCAGAGTATAGGCAGGAATGATCCAACCTTTTTGTCTCATCCGATCTGATAAAGTAAAAACATCAAATGGGACCTTATCATCAAGTTCAAACGCTACTAATGGTAGAACTTTACTTTCTTTATTTAATATTTTAAATTTACCACTTTTCTCCATCAGGTTGGATAAATAATTAGTATTCAACATCAGAACATGCATCAAACCTTCATATCCTTCTCTACCCAGATTTAAAAGGTTGAAATATTGTGTGATTACAGTACTGGCTCCTTTAGAGAAATTAAGATTATAGGTAGGCATGACTCCCCCCAGATAATTGACTTCAAAGATCAAATCATCAGGCAAATCTGCTTTATCCTGGAAAAGCAGAAAACCAATACCGGGATAAACTAATCCATATTTATGTCCGGAAACATTGATGGTTTTAACATGGGATAATTGGAAATCCCACTTCACATCGGGGAATATAAAGGGAACCACAAATCCTCCACTGGCTGCATCGACATGTATAGGTATATCCCAACCTTTTTCCTCTTTAACTTCCTCTAGCATCTGATTAATCTCTTCAATAGGGTCCGTTTCCCCGGTGAAGGTTGTTCCCAGCACCGTCCCTACACATATGGTGTTCTCATCAAGGTTTTCCCTAACCATATCCACATCTAAAACAAACTTATCATGTCCCATAGGCAAAATTCGGGGTTCCACATCAAAATAGCGGGCGAACTTCTTCCAAACCACATGAACGTCCTCTCCGAAAATTATATTTGGTTTATCGACGGGTTTTCTTTCTGCTTCTCTCTTTTTTCTCCAGTTCCATTTATGGGCTAAAAGACCCAGCAATATGGCCTCCGAAGAACCTATGGCACTAGTACCCACTGGTTCAAGTTCAACGGGAGCATGGTACAATCTGGCAAGAATATTAATAACCCGATCCTGTATCCAATTAGAATAGGGATATTCGTCCTGATCTATGAAGTTCTTACCTGCATTTTCCATAAACAGTTTATCAGCGTTTTCATCCATTTCAGTAGTAACGAAACTGGCCAGATTCAAAGCAGGGTTACCGTCTAATTTCAGTTCATTGGATATCATGTAATAAACCATATCTGGAGCTAATGGTTTTTCCGGGATCTCATATTGTGGTGATCTTTTCACATAAAATGCCAGTAAACTCCTTACTATTGGGTCATCAGATAATTCTTCAAGTTCTAACATCAATTCTTCCAATTCTTCATCACTTAAAACAGAAGACAACATTTTTGAATCTCCCTTTAAATTTCTTAAATGATTTTATTTTTGATAATAGAACATAAAAACATATTGAATAATTAATAAATAAACTGATAATTAACTGCATATTTGGTTTAAATAAAAAAAAAGTTAGTAATGTAAAAGACGTGGATATTTATTGTTTTTTTATGGATAAATCCATTAAATAAGCTTCCACAGTCCAATCATTCAAATCATTTTTTTCAAGCATTAATCGGATCTCATCTGGCGTAAAACTGGCAGCTATGGAAGATTTCCAGTATTTTAACATCTTACCAGCCATTATTGGTCCAAAAAGGTTAACTATAAATTTACCACCAAGGTTTAAGTCTCGACGACTGTCTTGGATGTACAATTTCCCCTCTTTTTTAATCACACGATATATTTCCTGGAATACTTTTTCTGGATCATCCCAGTGATGCATCGAATCTCTAGATATCACCAGATCATACTCATCATCGGGAAGAGTGTTCATATCTTCTCCAAACCCCTTGAAATAGTTAGTTTGATCTGATAAATTCTCATCAGCCGCATTTCTAGAGGCCACCCTTACCATGTCCTTAGATGCTTCTAAACCATCTAAAAATAAATCTTTCCGTTTTTTTAAAAGTTCTATACCTGCCCAACCGGGGCCTGGACCGATTTCAAGAACTTTTGAATTTTTTGGAGGATCGACTTTGGTAATCACATTACCAGCGAATTTAATGTATTCTCTACCGAGACGTTTTTTCATGATTTCGCTGTATTTTTCCATGGACATTTTATCTGTATCTTCTATAGCGCCACCTTCAGGTACACGTGGTTTTAAAAACATACTATGCTCTTCCTAATTTTTTATTATCCAATCAAAAACCAATTATTTGCTTATTAAAAAGTATATAATAATTTATAATATCTAGTTGTTTTTAAGGTCTTTAGTTATGAAATGGTTCCATATATCATCTTTTTCTACTTCTTTTATCAGTTCTTCGGTTATTTTGATCTCGGATTCCACTAGGTAGATATTATTTCTGATTATAATGAGGCCCGGGTAAGGAATCAGATGTTCATGTTCTTCATAACTGTAATGTTTTTTTATCCCATTCTCATACCCTTTCAGAAACAAGATCCGTTTTTTTAGTATATTTAATGCTTCATCTTTTTCCAGATGACACAACATTACACAGGCTATATTGAACTTAACCGGATCTAAATCGGTATTAAGAAGAAAATCAGTGATTGTCTGAGATAGGGCTTTTTTACCTTTTTCAGTCACTTTATAGATAGTTTTTTCAGGCATATTGCCTTCTTTAACATTTTCACCAAACACGTAACCTTTTTGGTCAAGTTTTCTTATTGTTACATAGACAGAAGAAGAAGCTACAGAAAACCAGTCCTTTACTTGTATTCTTTCAAGTAATTTTGTTATTTCATAGGGGTTTACAGGCTCTTCTTCGACAATTCCCAGTATTAAGGTACTTACTTTGGAAAGTGTTTTCATTACTACTACTATATTATACTACTATATATATGTATTAGTTGGGGGATGTAAAATTCGAAAAGTAAATACTAGAATATAACCAAATTAGGTATGGGCAGGGGTTCCCGAGCGGACAAAGGGGGTGGACTCAAGATCCTCTGGCGTAGGCCTTCAAGGGTTCGAATCCCTTCCCCTGCACTCGAAGATTAAAATTTTATATAAATCTCTTAAAAATCCGGCAAATAGATAGAGTAATCCATAATCTACTATTAAAAGTCCTTTTATTGTTCGGTGTCTTATGAATTTGGGAATAAGATATTTTCCATAGTCCATCACTTTCCTGATGATCGATGAGCCAGTTTAAAGCATTTTTGATTTCCTTTTCTTTCTGGGAAAACCCCATAAGCGAAAGTGAGTCCAGTGCAGATACTAAATTGGTCCACCAGAAGGGAAACTGGAATCTTAACCAATTATCAGGGTGTTTATAGGATTTCCAGTTGTCTTTTTTAAAAAATTTGGATTTCAAGAGACCAGCGGCAGTTTTTGCTTCTTTAGATTTTTTATAATATGGATGGACAGCGAATGACCTTAGAACCATTCCAGTACCTGCGGCAGAAAATGGTTTAGATTTATCGAAGGATCTGACAGTTTTCCTATCATTATTAGAAGTTAAATCATTCACAAGAGACCTTGTGAGATTAGGAAGGCCAATCATACCAGGGCTACCAATAACCCAACCCCCATCACTTTGACGCATTTCAAGAAGCCACTTGAATCCCTTTAAAATACGAGGATCATCCCTATAACCGGCCTTGATCAAAAGGTACATTATTGCCCCAGTATAATATGGAGCGTACTGGTTTGCTAAAATTCCCCTGATATCTCCTTCCTCTGTCTGGCAGGAAAATATAAAATCAGCAGCTTTCCGAATGGAAAGATGTGTATTATCCATTTCATATTGCTGGATTAGGAACCTTAACTGTTTCCAGGTTTCAATTAAGGGATATTTTACTCCATTTGTATTTTTTTTACTCCTAACTGGCCATGAACCATTATCCAGTTGTTTACTTAGGATTCTCTGTACTTCTGATAAATCCCATACCATATCAATAGGATCTACTTTCTCTTCTAACAAATCTCTTCGGGTAAAATAAATTATCGCATCATTTCCACTTTTTAGAAGTGGTTTAATGGGGTCATAGGTGAATTTTGAGGGCCAATCTGTCATTTTAATCCTCGAATAGTAATTATGGATATCATTTAAATAAAAGTTGACATCCCTCTTTAACAAAGTATAATGCAAATACTACAAGAATTATCCCTAAAAATCTCATTATGTAAATATAAGTCTTACCCGTTAGGAATTCCCTTGATTTACCAGACGCATAACAAGAACTACTTTAGAACCTACCAAAAATAGATAAAAACCAATAAGGAACATAATTGGTGATAATATGCTTTCAGAATAAGCGGTAATTAATATGGGGCCGCCTATAGTTATCCAGAATAGGTAAGGTGAGGGATTTAAGAAATTGACAGTGACTCCTTTTTGAAGTGATTTAGGTTCTTCAAATTCAATATCATTAGTCAAACCCCGGGGTTTAAAGCTTTTATAAGCCATATACCCAAGATAAATTCCCCCAATTATTGATATAATGCCTAAAATTGAATTATATCCTGATATTTGCGAAATGAAAAGGACGGTTATTAATATTATAATCAGATCTGTAATTAAAGGTGCTATTGCTACCTTTAATCCTTCAAAGTAACCATGTTTTAATGTTTGGGAGACTACAAGGATGAGTAGTGGTCCTGGTGATAAGCCAGCGTATAGGCCTAGGATAATTCCGGCTATTAAAAGTTCAATCATGGAGTTATCTCCCTTTTTTAATGGTATCTTCTATTATTAAATAATTTTTATACTAATAAGATGAAAAATTTTACAGGGCTGCTATAATATAAAAAAAAGATGATACAAAAAAACAGGTGTCATAAATGAAACAATGGTACAAAGAATTATTCACAAATTACGCTGAAAAATACGAAGATGAATCATTTACCCAGGGAACCACAGGAGAAGTTGATTTCATAGAAAAAGAAATAAATAACGATAAAAATTGTAAAATACTTGATATTGGATGCGGAACTGGCAGGCATGCAATTGAACTAACCAAACGAGGTTATTCAGTAACTGGAGTTGATCTGTCCGAAACTATGCTTAAAAAAGCCCAGCAAAAAGCCAATAACGCAGGATTTGAGATAGATTTCAGACAGGCTGATGCTAGAAATCTCCCCTTCGATGATGAATATGACCTGGTTATCATGATATGTGAAGGAGCATTCCCTCTTATGGAAACTGATGAGATGAATTTCCAGATCCTGGAAAGTGCCGCCAGATCACTGAATAAGAATGGTAAATTAATCTTCACCACTCTTAATGGTTTATTCCCGTTATTCCATTCTGTCAAGGATTTCATAAACTCCAATTCCGATACTCAAACCAATAGGGAAAACACATTCGATCTTATGACCTTCCGAGATAATTATCAGTTGGAAATTGAAGGGGATGATGGTTATAAAATGAATCTAAACTGTAATGAACGATATTATGTCCCTTCAGAAATTACCTGGCTATTAAAATCCCTTGGATTTAATGAAATTGATATATACGGATGTGAAATAGGTTCATTCAACCGAGATAATACTTTAACCACTGAAGACTATGAGATGCTGATCATAGCTGAATATTAGGATTATATTATCCTGTTATTAATATTATTGAGCTGAACATAATATCAGCTCATGTTTATTTTTCCATTAATTACTTAACTTTAAAGTATCAATTTGGGATTAGAATTTAAATAATATTATTTTTAATAGGAGATAAAAATGTCATTTTTAGGTTTGGTTGTAAAAAATCCCTTTAGAAATAAAACCAGAACAATATTAGCTATTATTGGGATTGCAATCGGAATAGCCACCATCGTTGCACTGGGAATCATAACAGATGGGCTTAAATCTTCTACTGAAGAGACCCTTAAAGCCGGTGGTTCTGATTTCATGATAGTACAGTCTGATGCCTCGCAGATGACCATGAGCATAATCGATGAAAAACGGATAGACGAAATTAAGAATATATCTGGGGTTCAGGATGCTGTAGGAGTTCTTTTAACTGTACGTACAGTTCAGAATAATTCCTTCTTTCCAGTGATGGGAATCCGTTCAGATAAATTAGATATAGGCGAAATAACCATAATTAAGGGACAGGGATTTGCCGAGGGTGAAAATGAGATAATACTAGGCAAACCAGCATCTTTGAAGCTAAATAAGAATATTGGGGATACAATTCAGATAGCTAATGAAGAGTTCAAAATCACCGGCATATATGAGACCGGCGACTTTCAACAGGATAATGGGGCTTTTATTTCATTGGATAAACTTCAACAATTGGATAAAAAAGAAGATAAGGTCACTATGATCTTCGTGAAATTGGATAAAACAGCGAGTCTCGAAAGTGTTACCCAAAAAATAGATAGCAAGTATAAAGATGAGCTGATCACCATCAAGTCCATGGAAGAATTCGGAAAAGTTAATTCAGGACTCGAAGCTATAGATACGGCATCATGGGCCATATCACTTCTAGCCATAGTCATCGGTGGAATTGGAGTTATCAATACCATGATCATGTCTGTATATGAAAGAACCAGGGAGATAGGCGTCCTAAAAGCAGTTGGATGGAAGAATAAAAGAATATTATACATGATACTGGGTGAATCAATTGTTATAACCATGGTTGCAGCTGTGGTGGGAATCATAATGGGACTTTTAGCAGTTCAAATACTAGTGGCTCTGGGGATGGGTGGATTTATAATGCCGGTCTACACCACTACTACGTTCCTTAAAGCCATAGGAATAGCTCTTTTTGTGGGAATAATCGGTGGAATATATCCAGCATACAGGGCCAGTCGCTTGCCTCCCACGGAAGCTTTAAGATATGAATAAATTTCTAGATATGGGAATATTATGAGGATATATTTTAGAGAAACTGGTCAAAGTAATCCGAAGACCATTATTTTCCTCCATGAAATAAATATGGCCGGTTGGATGTGGGATGGGCAGTTGAAATTCTTCCAAGATTACCATTGTATTATTCCAGACCTTCCAGAACATGGAAAAAGTAAGGAACTGAATTTTACAATTGAAAACGCGGCAGAAATGGTGATAGATCTGATTTTGGATAAAGCTCATAATGGTAAAGTGCATCTGGTGGGGATAGGATTGGGAGGGCAGGTTATTCTAGAGATACTAAATAAGGCTCCTGAAAGGGTTAAAACAGCATTTATAAGTGGAACTCTTGCCAATAATAGTGATTCTACTGAAACCTTTTTAAAACTCTTAAATTACCTGTTAGAGAAGTATATACCTGTTAAAAATGAGAATCTTACCATTGGAAGTTATATCCGGTCTTATGGTATACCCAGAAAATTCATAAAAAAATTTAAAGAATCTACATATGTTATACAACCAGATTCAGCAGATAGGATCATCAGGGAAAATATTTTGTTTAAAATACCTTTCGAAGAGAATATAGATGTTCAAGTACTCTTAACAGTTGGAGAAAAAGAATATAATGTAATAAAGCAATCAACACGTATATTAGATGATAAATTACCTAATTCAAAAGCATACCAGATACCGGGAGTTGGCCATATATGGAATATAGAATCTTCAAAGCTGTTTAATCAAGTTTTACGAAGTTGGATTGATAGGGGCACTCTCCCAGATACTGTTAAAAAAATTTAAATAGAAAATTTTCCCTGAGCCCGTTACTTTATTATTTTATTGGTGCATAAGGTGGTGTAATCTTATTAGGTTCAGTAGAACAATAATATCCATTCTTTAATGCGTAATTTCTAAAAAAATTAATGTTAAACTCTTTATCTTCAGCTTCAATTTCTGAAACATAGCTATTCAATAAATCATTAAATTCTTCTTCTGAGGCATTTATATAGATTAAATCAGGGTTATATCTACCCCATTTAAGCCTGGTATCTACAAAAAACCAGTTCAATTATCCTGTTTCCATTTTCATAATAATTCTCCTATTTATTTAAAATATCATGATATCTAAACTAATGGATGGTTAATTTACTCATTTTGAAATAATTTCTCTGCAGGACAGCCTAATTCACGTTGTTTACAGTTTCCACAGGTTAAATAACCCCTTATTAATGCATTACCTGCCGTAGAAAGTAAGATTATAATGAACATTGAAAAGAGTATAATCCCGGAGGAATTACTAACTATTATTATGATTCCTGCAATTAAAGGGAAAATGGGAACCATCAGATCAGGTGTCATTTCTTTCCAGCCGATATCTTTTTGATTAAATTTGGAAATATCTCCTTTTTTGAAAAATAAAGCACTTAACCGGCCTTTACCAAAGCCACATATCTTTCCATAATAATAGCAATTAACACAACCGTTTTTTAACAATCTAATCTCCAAAAAAAGACAGTAAAATAGGTATAACAAGGCGAATATTAATTCGAGCCCATAAATTATGTAAGCGCCTAAGATATAAATTAATAATGAATTTAAATTGGAAATCAAAACGATCCATATTGGATAGTTTTCATAGCATGGTGTTTCCATAATAAACGGTATTGTTTTGATTATTATTTGACTTTTTTGGAGTATTAATGCAATTTAATTTCAAATAAAATTAAAGTGTAGTAAAAACTAAATAAATAATAGTACTCAATTCATTAATTTAAAAAAATAGGGGGATATTAATGAAAATTGGAATTATCGTACATTCTCAGACAAATAACACGTATACTGTAGCTCTTAAGTTACAGGAAAAGCTAAAAGAAGCAGGTAATGAAATAGAAATCAGAAGGGTAAGTATGGTGGGAGGGGACCGACCAGAAGATAAGAAAAAAATACAGCTGGAGAATCCGCCAGATATATCAGAGTACGATGCACTGATATTCGGTGCTCCAGTACATGCATTTGCTCTGGCACCTGCCATGCAAATTTATATGGAACAACTCCCTTCTTTGAAAGATAAAAAAATTGCACTTTTTGTAACTAAGAAGTTGCGCTTTGAATGGACTGGTGGTTCCCGAGCTATCGGTCAGATGAAAAACTTATGCCATTCTAAAGAGGGAATAGTCATGGGCACCGGGGTCGTTGTATGGAATAAGCAGCGAGATCAAAAAATTTCCGAGATGGTTCAGCGATTCGCTGATCTATTTTGATTAATAAAAAAAATGAATAGTGAGATCTACTATTTTACAGGAACAGGAAATTCTTTGGCAGTGGCCAGGGATATAGCACTCAAAACTGATGGAAAACTAATTCCCATACCTTCTGTTATAGATAAGGATATAATTAAAACAGAAACAGATGCAATTGGAATAGTTTTTCCCACTTATTATGAGCCATACGGGGGAGTACCCCTTATTGTAAGGAGATTGCCCAAAAATTAGATGATATTAATTCGAAGTACATATTCGCCATTTGCACCTACGGAAGTGGCTCATTCACTGCACTTAAATGTTTAGAGAAAATAATAAATATTCAAGGCGATAAACTAGCTGCAGGTTTCACGGTAAACATGCCAAATAACATGGCAGGATACTCAATCAACAATCCAGAAAGACAAAAAAAGATGTTATAAGTATGGGGGGAGAACAGTGAATTTATCAGTGCTCAGATAAATACTCATAAAGAAATCAGATTTAACACACCAAATGTAATGGTAGGAAAATTATATTGGCTGATCCAGATTGTAGTATCTCCTCTAATTTTTCTTTTCAAACCCCTAACATTAAATCATTTAAAACGATACTCGGATCCCAGTGAACATTCATACACAGAAATGTTACCATATATGGACAGAAGCTTTTACAATAATGGTAAGTGTGTTGGTTGTGGAAGTTGCGCTAAAATTTGTCCAGTAGTAAATATTGAGATAGTTATAATCATCCAGAATGGTTGCATCACTGCGAATTTTGCCTGGCTTGTTTTCATTGGTGCCCCAAAGAAGCTATTGAAAGTAAAGAACTAAAAGGAACAGTAAAGTATCATCATCCTGAAGTTGAACTGTCGGATATGATACAATCAGTTGAATAATATAATTAAAAGATCTAATTAATTGTTAAAGGAGAATAATATCCATTAGATTAAGAAAAAGGAATAATGGGTTCTGTAAAGAAATTCTCAACACTGTTGATAATAATATCAATTCAATCAATTATCAATTAAAAAAAGGTGGAGGAAGTGATGATATGGATGAGGATTTCAAACTTAGAAGATTGGATCAGGTAAGGAGATATCGTGGAAAATTCACCGGTAAAATAGTTAAACCCAATGAGGACCCACAGAATTTGGAAATGATGAAGGGGTTTGAAAAAGGTGATCGAGTATGGGTGATGCATGCATCTGATCTCAGGGATTTCCTCTTAACCAGTAAAATATTAAGTGAAGCCACATCTGAGGAATTGAAGCAAATTGAAAAGGAATTAATGAGGAAAAAAAAATAATCCCGGATTAGACAGCATCTATAGATTTGTATTTTATAAATGGATTATTGAACATTAAATTTATAATTATAATAATGATAAATTCAATTTCATCGATTTACAATAACATGGATTTTATTTGTATTTTATCTCAATAGGGGTCTTCATGAAGAAAGTATTTTTATGGTGGTTAATTACCGGAAGTAAGGGCGGGGAAAACCGTGCCAGAATAATACTTGTGCTAAAGGAAAGACCATATAATGCCAATAAACTAGCAGAAAAGCTTTCACTTGATTATAAGACCATAAGACACCATATAGATGTTTTAAAAGAGAATGCAATAGTTAAATCTACTGGAGAAAAATACGGAGCATTATATTTCCTCTCTGATGAAATGGAAGATGATTATAATACTTTTCTAGAAATCTGGGAAGAATTTAAGAGGAATTAGTTATAAAAAAATTAATGGAAGGCGTAAAAAAATGTTGATGGAACTAAATTTGTTTTCACTGTCAGATATACCATTCACTCTGCTCTTGATGGTTCTATTTTCAGGATTAATAGCTAGTATTGCCAATATTTTTCTATTAATAGGTATGTTGTACGTGTATCTGGAAAGATACCTGAAAGTGAAGTCCAAATTCACCACAACTTTAGTGTTGTTCGCATCACTCTTCCTGGTTCAAAACATCCTCTTTTCAGTCTATTTCCTGTTCAATCTACCAGAGACAATTGTAAATGCTGTGATTCTTTTAATCTTTTTAGGACTTGAATTCGTTGCATTGGCATTACTTTTAAAAATTACAAGGTCATGAAACTTCTTTTTTAATTTTCTTATTTATTTTATGAATTTTTTTTAATTTAATCGAGTATGGATAATTTTAGAATTTATTTTGGAGTGAATTTGGAGGGAAATCCCAGAAAAACCAGAGTAAATTCTGGAATAACTATTTTTAAGGGGTTTAATAACAATTAAGTAATCAATAGTGGTTTAATTGAATAAAGAAATGTTGAAACTAAAACCTATTTGAAAATAAAAAGGAGGATATAAAAAATGGTGGATTTAAAAGAAATTAAATCAATTCAACTGGCACCCTTTACCAGGATGTCAGCATCTATATATGCAATTTTGGCGTTTATTGCAGCTATATTTATGTTAATAACGCTGTCAATTGTTCAAGCATTTTCGTTAATTCCTAATGTGGGATTCTTTACGGTTGTTGGGGGAATAGGATTACCTTTAATAGTATTAATGCCATTAGCTGCGTTTTTAATAACATTATCGGTAAGCTTCCTCACCATAACGCTTTATAACTTATTAGCGCCCAGATTAGGTGGAGTTGAATTAGAATTAGATGGTTCAGAGGTAACAAAAATTCCTATAGTTTCATTTGCCCTCATACTTGCCGCTATACAAGCAATATGGGCTTTAATAGCTGGATTATTCATGGCGGGATTTGCTAATATTATGACCACATTTGTAGGTGATATCATCCCTGCCATATCAAATGAAGTACCAAAATTTACCAATACAACATTCCCTATAGGCCCAACCGGAATGCCAGCCGGCTCAGAAATGGCAATAATATCAGTGCTACTAATAATAGGCATGCCCATAATAGTATTTGTATTTGGATTCATCTGGAACGCATTATTCGCCATATTCTACAACTATATAGTAACCAGAGTAGCTAAGATCAATTTGGAATTCAATCAAATCAAGGATAACTTACACGAACTCAAACATATACCAGTCATACCAACAGCCCTAGCAGTGGCTATTGTTTACGCCATATTCGGATTATTTGGTTTTATAACTGGAAACTTCGGAGAATTCATATCCAATTTCATATTATACTTCATAGAGACCGCATTAATAGCTATACTGTACAACTATCTAGCACCGAAAATTGGTAGCATAAAATTAAACCTTGAATAACTAGTTAAACAGATTTCAAGAAGTCAAACCCACTTGCAGAACCAAAAATACAATAAAAGTTCACACCGCCTCTGCAACTTGAGTATTGATCTGCTGCTGGTAAATCCTGACCTTTAAATGGGTCAGGGACTTCTGAAACCAATTTAACTGAAGTGTATACATGAAAGCAGTTGGTTACGATAAATTCGGATCACCAGATGTTCTTCATCTGGAAGAAGTTGAAAAACCTGTTCCTAAAAATAATGAAGTACTGGTAAAAGTACATGCCACTACAGTAACAGCCGGGGATGTGAGAATGCGTAGTTTCAATGTCCCGCGCTTGCAATGGCTTTTTGCTCGTGTTTACTTGGGCATTAGAAAACCAAAAAGACCTATACTGGGGATGGAGCTTTCTGGTGAAATTGAAGAGAAAGGTAAAGATGTCAAATTGTTTCACAAAGGTGACCAAATCTATGCATCAACTTACTCCGTGGATTTCGGGGGTTACGCCCAGTATAAGTGCTTCCCTGAAGATGGGATGCTGACACTCAAACCGGCCAACATGACTTTTGAAGAAGCTGCAACAGTCCCAGTAGGTTGTACTACAGCGTTACGTTTCCTAAGAAAGGGAAATATTAAAAGTGGACAGAAAGTTTTGATTTACGGAGCTTCTGGTAGTGTAGGTTCTTTTGGAGTTCAACTTGCCAAGTACTTTGGTACAGATGTCACAGGAGTATGCAGCACTGCTAATTTAGAATGGTTAAAAGCTTTGGGAGCAGATAAGGTTATTGATTATACTCAAGAGGATTTCACACAAAACGGTGAAACCTATGATGTTATTTTTGATGCAGTAGGTAAGATCTCGTCTTCTCTCTGTAAAAAGTCACTAAATAAGAACGGAGTCTATCTATCAGTTTTGGGATCATCAGATAAAGAAAAAAATGAACATTTAATTTTCCTCAAAGAACTAATTGAGGCCGGTAAAATAAAAACGGTTATTGATAGAACGTATCCTTTAGAAAAAATAGTTGATGCTCATAGATATGTTGAGAAAGGCCATAAAAAGGGGAATGTAGTCATAAAAATAGTGGGATGAGAATAATGAATGAATATAAAAATAAACTTAATAAAAGGGTAAATAGGATTGGATTATGGGCAGCGGTCTTTACAGCAATTTTAGCTGCAGCATTTATCATAATGGGTATGTTTGGTTCTTCTTCGTGGGATACTTTTCCAGGTATGGTTAATTATATCTGGACAACCATGAAATTCATTGATTACGCACTATTTATTCCAGGATTTCTGCTGGCGCCGGTGTTTGTAGTTTTAATGGCTTGCATCCATTATTATGCGTCTGTTGATAAGAAAATATATAGTCTAATTGGCTTGGCATTTGCAGTTATTTATGCAACCATTATTACAACTGACTACTTTGTTTTATGGACTGTGGTTTTACCAAGCACCATAATGGGAGAAACAGCAGGTCTCTCGCTTTTTTCATTATATAATCCTCATGGGATATTTGTATCCCTGGAATCTCTAGCGTATCTCATGATGAGTGTTGCGTTACTCTTAGTTGCTCCTGTTTTTCAAGGGAGTAGAATTGAGCGAGCTTTAAGATGGATATTCATCGCCGGATTTGTACTTTCAATTGGGTCTCTATTTGGAGTTCTTTTGATAAATTATGATGTTGTAATGTATGAAATAGCCATAATAACTATTTATTGTCCTGTTCTGATAATTTCAGGGATTATTCTTGCTAAAATCTTTAAAAGGGCGGGAAATCTAAGTACTTGATATTTGAAATCACATAAAGGTGAAAAAATGGAAAATGAAGGAAATGAGCAATTAGATATGTTACCAAAGAAATCTCTCCTGGTATTGTATTCCTACCATCACCATAACACTGAAAAGGTTGCTAAGATGATTGCACCGGTTTTATGTGCAGAAATAAAGTGGCCGGAGGATGTCAATCCTGAAGAGCTTAAAGAATATGATCTTATAGGTTTTGGATCTGGGATTTACGGTGGAATACATCATAAAACACTACTCAAACTAGCAGATAAATTACCTGAAACCACAGATAAGAAAGTATTTATCTTCTCAGCCAGTGCAGGAGGTGAAAAATCCATAACCATCAAAGCTCACTCCGCCCTTAGGAAAAAACTACAATCGAAGGGGTACATGATTGTTGATGAATTTCAGTGTAGAGGATTTTTAGGGAAAATAGGATTAGGAATAAGTAGGGGTCACCCAGATGCACAGGATCTCAAAAATGCGGAAGAATTTGCTCAAAACCTTATTAAAGCAAAAAAAGATGCAAATTCCTAAAAAAAGGAGTAAAAAATGAAAAATAATAATGAAATGTACACGGAATCAAATTCGAAGAAATTTCTATTAGTTTTGTATTCGTATCATCATCATAATACTGAAAAGATAGCTAAAGTCTTCGCTGAAGTCCTTGGTGCGGAGATAAAAACACCTAAGCAGATAATCCCTGAGAATATTCAAGATTATGATCTAGTGGGGTTTGGATCGGGTATATATGGTTTTAAACATCATAAAACCATTCTTAATCTGGCTGATAGACTGCCGCAAGTTGAAGGTAAAAAGGCATTCATATTCTCAACCAGTGGAGCAAGAATGGGTTCCGGAATGGTTAAGATTACATCGAAATTTCACGACGAACTCAGAGAAAAATTACTATCTAAAGGCTACATAATCGTCGATGAATTTAATTGTAAAGGTTTCAACACAAACGGCCCCCTGAAATTTGTTGGGGGATTAAATAGGGGAAGACCCAATGCTCGTGACCTAAAGAATGCGGAAGAATTTGCTTGGAATATAAAGAGAGATCTAATAGAAATTTAATCACAATAACAGGATATTTAATGAAAATGAGGGGAAATAAATGGAAGAGAAAATTAAATCGTTAATTGTTTTATACTCATACCATCATCATAATACAGAGAAAATAGCTAAAGTCTTCTCTAAAATTCTTGATACAGAGATAAAATGGCCAGATGATATAAATCCCGAAGAAATTCAAGAATATGATTTAATAGGCTTTGGCTCAGGAATTTACAGCGCCAAACATGATGAATCTCTGCTTGAAATTGCTGATAAGCTATCAGAAGTAAATAATAAGAAAGCATTCCTTTTTTCAACAGCAGGAATAACAGGCAAATCCAAAGCAGTCAAAGATCACACCATCCTTAGAGAAAAACTGGAATCAAAAGGTTATATAATCATTGATGAATTTCAATGTAAAGGTTTCAACACCAATAGTTTTCTCAGGCTCTTTGGGGGTATAAATAAAGGCAGGCCTAATGATCAAGACATTGAGAATGCTGAAAATTTTGCTTTTAAAATAAAAGAGAATTTGTGATACAATAAAGAATTGAAAAACTAGGGGGGATTAAATGACTGAAAAGACTGCAAATTTGGCATTTGGTCAATCATTAAAAGCCTTTTGGCATGCATTGTTCCTCATCGTGCCAGTCACCGTAAGGTCGCTATGGGTATTGATTGCAAATATAAACAAGCCTCAGGTGAAAAAATCAGAAAAGATCTGGGACATGATATCAGAACATATGGATACCTATGCAGAAAACGAGGGCATAAAAAAGACAGACGCTAAGAGAGATGAAAAACTAAAAAAATATCTTAAGAGCAACGATGTAGTTCTTGATTATGGGTGTGGGACAGGAACCATAGCCATTGAATATGCCGGTATTGTGAAAAAGATTCATGGTATTGATTTTTCAGGGAAAATGATCGAAATTGCACAGATAAAAGCAGCTCAAAACAATGTAGAAAATGTGGATTTTACTCAATCAATCATATTCGATGAAAAACTCGAGAAAGAATCATACAATGTAGTCCTGGCATGGGGCATCCTACACCTTGTTGATGACAGACCTGATGTGATAAAGCGGATAAACAAATTATTAAAGCCAGGAGGGCTTCTAATTTCTGCAACAGAATGTATGGCTGAGAATAAATCATCCATAACTTCTCTAATATCATTTCTGATGAAATTAAGAATATTTCCCATTATGTTGAAGTTCTTTAAAGTCTCTGAACTAGAAGAATCAATAACCAGCGCTGATTTTGAGATTTTAGAAACTGAAATTCTCACTGATAATCCGGTGGATTGTTTCATTGCAGCAAAGAAGCCACTGGGAAAATAAAATCAATAAAATATCTAGATCATAAAATGAAAAAATAAATCGATAAAAGAGTGAAATTATTAAAGCAATTATATGCACAAAATACGGAACTCCAGATGTTTTAGAGCTCCATGAGGTGGAAAAACCTACCCCTAAAGACAATGAAGTACTGGTAAGAATACATGCTGCAACGGTGACAGCAGGGGACTGTGAAATTCGAACATTCCAGATGCCCACATGGTTATGGATCCCAGCAAGAATAGGATTTGGCCTCAGAGGACCAAGAAAAAAAATATTAGGACAAGAGCTAGCCGGGGAAATTGAAGCAACAGGCAAAGATGTAAAGCAATTCAGGAAAGGGGACCCTGTTTTTGCAAGTACTGGTTTCAGTTTTGGAGCTTATGCTGAGTATACATGTCTTTCGGAAGAAGGGATAATAACCAAAAAACCAGTAAACATGACCTACGAAGAAGCTGCTACCATTCCAATGGGTGGACTTATAGCATTGAGTTATCTGAAGAAAGGAAACATCCAGAATGGAGATAAAGTTCTGATCAATGGAGCATCAGGTAGTATTGGTACTATAGCGGTGCAATTCGCCAAGTATCTGGGAGCCGAAGTTACTGGAGTTTGCAGTACGGGAAATATGGATATGGTGCGCTCCATTGGAGCAGATAATGTTATTGATTACACTAAAGAAGATTTCACCGGAAATGATGAGATTTATGATGTTATTTTTGACGTGGTTGGAAAGAGTTTTTATTCAAGTAGTTTGAAATCTCTTCAAGAAAATGGACGATATCTTTTAGGTAACCCTGGACTATTACAGATGGTTCGAGGAAGATGGACTCAAATTACAAGCAGCAAAGAAGTTATAAGCGGAGCGACCAGGGAAAAGACTGAAGATCTAATATTTCTCAAAGAGCTTATTGAGGCCGGAAAGATAAAAGCAGTTATTTCTAAATGTTATCCGTTAGAACAAATGGTGGAAGCCCATAAATATGTTGAGAAAGGACATAAGAAGGGTAATGTCGTCATAACTTTGAATTAATCTACAAAAAGGAGAAGGAGGATAAATTATTCAATCAGAAAAGATCTGGAACTTGATAGCAAGTAACTATGATGAAAGTGAGGAGCCTTTTCGCGATATTCACAGGAAGAATCTTAAAAAAACTAAAAAATACCTCAATCCAGCTGATGTAGTTTTAGATTTTGGATGTGGGACAGGAAATCAATCCCTGGGAGTTGCTGGTGATGTTAAAGAGGTTCATGGTATTGATATATCATCTAAAATGATAGAAATTGCCAAAATAAAATTAGACCCGGATAAAAATCAAAATATTCAGTTCACACAAACCACCATATTTGATGAGAGACTAAAAAGAGGATCCTTTGAAGTAATAATGGCTTTTAATATTCTGCATTATTTAGAAGATACTCCAGAGGTCATTCAAAGGATTAATCAATTATTGAAGCCAGGAGGTCTTTTTATTTCTTCAACAGAGTGCATGGGGGAGGAGAGTAAGAAGTTATCAAGATGTTTTTCTCTTGGGATGTTGTTTATAATGTCAAAAGTACGTATGCTCTCTGCTAAATTCTTTAAATTCTCTGAACTAGAGGATTTAATATTCAATGGCAATTTTCAAATTGTCGAAAAGGAAAAAATAAAATTGAGACATTTAATTTTCTATTTTATAGCAGCCAAGAAGATATGATTAGATAAACTACCCACTGGGAAGAATATCCAGATCCTTAATTTTAAAATACTGATATCTGGATGAAATTCAAAATAAATGAATTATAACATTATACCATCCAGTATTTAACAAATGTTCAAAAAAATTAACTTAAACAATGAAACCATTGGAAATCTAATTGACATTGTTACAGCCTAATATATGGTCAATTTTAATTAGAATTAAAATCATAAATTTAATTGAAGTGGAATTAGTTTGAATTTAGAGATATGGTCATCTAGAGTATTTAACTCATATGACTGAAAAATCTTATCAGGGGGTAGATTGGGCTATGATGATGGTTTCCATAATAACTCGAAGGTTGAAGGAGGGTAAAACCTATGAAGACTTTCGTAAGGCCTGGTTTCATACAACAGGATTTGGAGATGCATTAAATCCTGATGAAGAACCAATACCACCACTTGGCCGTCTTTACACGGTAATAAATGCATTTGACCCTCAAGAGCTTATTGTAATTGGGTTTGGTCCGGAAATTTCAGAAGAAGTCTTGGAATCTGTTCTCAATATTGATGTGAAAGAAAGGCTTGGAAGTCCCTTGGACGATGTTATTGAACCAGAAATCGGACGTTCTTTTGGAGTTTTAGTTTCTGAGGATGATTTTTCCCCTAAAGGGACAATTAGCTATCAGAATCCGTCTGTTAGTGGGGTTGAAACTGATCTTAAAGAGACTGGGGAATTAATAAGTTTAGTAAGAAGAGAAATAGAGCAGGCTTCTAAAAAGAGAGATCAGGCTAAAAAAACGGTATAAAATTTTTTTTATTTATTTATAAATGTAATTAATTGTTGAAGTTCAATAAAGGGTACTAGCTAGATTTTAATTATCTGAACTAATTTCTCTGGTTAATTTATCCCAGAGATTTGAGTAATCAGTTTTTTCAATGTCAATTGGTATTCATTATATGGAAATGATTGAAATGGAAAAAAAATCAAAGGCTATTGTTAATTATGTTCTAGTTCATGGAATCGATTTATCGACAGACACTTGGAACAAACTTAGCAAAAGCAATGATTATCCCCTTGGTAGTTTTTTAGGTGGTAAATATGGGATAGCATAATTCCTTCTATTAATGCATATAACTATGGTGTTTTTGCACCGACACTTTTGGACGTGCATAAAAGTAACCTGTCGGGACATATTGATCAGATCTGTAATCTGATAACAGATAATAATCTGAAAGATATAATATTGGTGGGGCATAGTTATGGTGGGATGATAATCACTGGTGTTGCAGCTGAAATTCCGGAAAGAATCAGTCAATTGGTGTACCTAGATGCTGCATTGCCTGAAACAGGACAATCACTGTTTGATGTTATTTCTTCCACAGGTCATGATCCGCGTTCTTTTTCAAAATTAGAACCAGTTGCGGCTTATGTGGAAAAACTGTATTTTGATCCCCAGAGAATACAAAAATTGCCGAAAACTTATATTCTTTGCACAGAGAGCAATTTCATCGATATAACAAGTTTTGCAAAGAAAAAAATTGCCCTTAATAAAAAAAATTGGACATTTATAGAAATACCATCATCCCATGTTCCGCAGGCTTCTATGCCCGAGCAATTAGTGAAAATACTATTTGAAATCGCTGAAACATAGTAACCGGATATAGATATTTACTAAAAATATTAAAATTATCATCATCATCCGTATATTAAAGATAATGAATAGAATTGATTAGCTAGAGATGATTGAATAATGGAAAATGTACAGATAATCCTTTCAGCCTTATGGATAGCTCTAATGTTAAATTATCTCCTGGGGGATGTGCTGCGCATATATAGCGGTGATTTTAAAGATGGTGAAATGGGAGGTATGAAAGTATCTTCTAATATGTGGCTGGGAATCGCCATATTAATGGTAATTCCCATTATCATGATTATAATATCCCTAATACTACCTTATCCAGTTAATAAATGGGTTAATATCATCGTAGCAATTTTTTTCTTTGTTTTTAACATTATTGGATTGCCAACCTACCCTTCAGCTTATGATAAATTTTTGATATTGGTAGGACTTGGATTTAATTTGCTAACTGTCTGGTATGCCTGGCAGTGGGTTTAAACCATGATGGGTAAAAAATAATTAGATTAAAGGCATATTTGCTTTTAACAACTTTGAAATAATAGGTGCTAGAATGAAAAATCAAATGATAACCATTATTAGAGAAAATCGCATTGAATTTGTGATTGGAACGTTAATTCCGGCAATATTTGGACTTTTATTGGCAGAATTAGTGTTGGCGCCAATGTTTTATGCTCTTCAGCCAATATTGCAGGGTATGACACTGATCACTGTCGAAACCTTCGGTGCATTGCTGGTGGATTTCCCCTTGTCAGTAATTGCTGGGTTTATAATAGCTAAGAAGATGGGTATAACAGAATCAAAGTATGGTGCACTGGCTGGGGCTATATTTTTAACGGTGTTTATTGTTGTAGTCCTATGCATGGGACTTTTTTTACGTAATATAACAACTTATTTTGACGTATTTGGTTTGGGAGATGCAGTATTCCTCGCTGTGAAAATTGCATGGCAACAATTTGGATACCGTCTGGGAGTGATGATGTTCATGTTCCTGATCTTTGATTACTTTCTATGCATGATGGGAGGTATGCTGGGCTTTAAAATTGTTCAATTAAGTTCCGAAAAGTAAATTTAATGGGAGAATAATATGGAATCTGAAGATTTAAAATGGAAGAGTCTATATAAAATCGGAGGAATCTCTGCTTTACTTGCGGCAGTTTTACTTCTAATGGAAATTATTGTGTTTATGATTTGGCCCCAGCCAGGCAATGTGATAGACTATTTCACTCTATTTCAGAGCAATAAACTAATCGGCTTAATTGATTTCTATTTACTGGAGTTTATTGCCTATATTCTCTTTGTGCTGATGTTTTTAGCCCTTTATGTTGTCTTAAAGCGTTGTAATGAAAGTTATATGATTATTTCCATATCATTATTGATTTTAGGTGTGGGTATCTTTCTGGCAACCAATAACTCATTTTCTATGCTTTCATTGAGTAATCAATACATGGTAGCGACAACCGAGGCTCAGAAATCTATCATGTTGGCAGCAGGTCAGAACATGCTCGTAAATACTGGTCAACGCGCATTTGGCGGTTTTAACACTGGTTTTTTGCTTATTTCAATTGCAGGAATTATTGCATCGACTGTAATGCTGCGGAGCAAGAATTTTGGTAGAAATACTGCTTATCTGGGGATTTTAGCCTTTTCAATCTCATTAGCTGAATATGTCAGGATGATCTTAGTTCCGTCTGAACTTACTCTTCTTCTTATCATAGCCATTCTATCTGGCGTATTTTTGATGATATGGTTAGTTTTAGTTGGTCGAAGTTTGATAAAGATGCCTGATTGAATCCTATTAGGATAAAAAGGAAGATTTATTTAATTTTTTATATTATTATTTATTTTTTAAATCTTTTCCGATAATTATTTATTCATATTTCAACATATTGACTGACATCAGTCAAATAGTAGATGATAAATCCGGTTAAAAAAATGTCCATAAATTTACTTAAAAAAATTTATAGATACGAAATAACAAATATTTCCATTAAAGATATGTTTAAAAAGACTTCTAAGCAATAATAAGTAATTTTAATGACTTTAGGGAGGTTAAATGAAAATACTCTTGCCTGTTATTGGGGTGCGAGGTGATGTTCAGGTTTTCCTTGCCCTGGCAAAAGCGCTAAATAAGGAGGGATATGAAGCAACTGTAGCTCTAAATAAGAAATTCTTAAAACTAGCTGAATCTTATGGGATTAATTGTTATTCTCTTGAAGGCAATGTTGAAGATGGAGCAAATGAATTTCAGGAGATAATGAGGGCAAAAACCACCCTGGAAGCAGCAAAACTGGGGACCAACTTTTTTTTCAAAGGTGTGAGAGAGCAAACAAAAACATTACAGGAACTGTGCCCGCTCTATGATTTGATTATAGGTTATGGGAGTTTTGGTTTGACTGAAGCCGATAAGGCAGGTAAACCTTTTATCAGCGTGGTTATCGATCCCACCATGGCTGAGAAGAAATTTTCCAAAAACATGAGATTAAACATGGGATTGATAGTCGAAAAAATCGCCCTATATTTTCTGATGGGGAGAAAATATAAAAAATTCAGGAAAGAAATTGTTGCTCCTCCCTCCAGCAAATCAAACAATCCTCTATTGATACTTTTGCCAATGAGTCAGTATGTAATTATGGAAAGTGATAATTGGACTTCCCGGAACGTTATTTCTGGTTATTGGTACTTGGAGACACCTTCCACTTATTCACCACCGAAAGACCTTCAGGAATTCATTCAAAATGGTGAAAAACCCATCTTTATAAGCTTTGGTTCGGCAGGTTGGAGTGAAAAAGATAATATTTCTCTTTTAAAAATTATTTTTGAAGGAACCCAGAGAGCAAGTGTAAGGGCTATTATTCTAAGTACAGAAATTTTTCCTGGTGAAATACCATATAACATCTATTTGATTCAAGAAATTCCCTTTGATTGGTTATTTGATCATATTTCGTGTGTTATTCATCATTGTGGTCTGGGCACAACTGCTGAAGTTTTAAAAGCAGGGTTGCCTTCTATTCCAGTGCCCCACATGATTGACCAGTTTGCGTGGGCTGATAGGATTCACTCATTGGGGGTTGCAACGGACCCTATACCTAGAAAGGAGCTAACAGTGGAAAAATTGTCTAAGGCAATTACAGAAGCTCTTGAAAATTCCAGGATGAAGGAGAATGCCAAGAAATTAGGTCAAAAAATACGAAAAGAGAAAGGTTTGAAGAATGCAGTTATGGCAATCGAATGGGCAGTTAATGAAACTTGAAAAATTGCATCTAATTAGGTATTAACCATTCAAATGGAGTTGAGTTTATTAGAGTTACTAAAAGTCCACAAGTAAGACGCAAGGAGCTCATGGATATAGCTGAACAGTTATTTCTCGAGAAAGGCTACGAGAATACCATAGTCAGAGACATCGTTAAAAAAGCAGATGTGGCTCAAGGCACTTTCTACTATTATTTCAAATCTAAAGAGGATATCCTAGATGATATAACTGATAAATACATCAACATAATCGTTGAATGCATGGAAAAAATATCAAGAGAGGAGGATATAAATGCTCTGGAAAAACTGGTTAAAATATTTCAGTTTTCACTATCCTTCAGAAATGATACGAGGAGTATAATGCAGTACGTTCATGAAGAAAAGAACGTTCATTTGCATCGTAAATTCGAGCAAAGGGTTCCTCTTCAAACAGTAGGACCATTAGCCCGTATATTTAAACAGGGTGTAGCGGAAGGGATTTTCAACACCCAATACCCAGAAGATGCTGCCAAAGCATTTAATGGAATCTCAGCCATGGTTCTGCAGGGAATAGATAATGCTGATCATAATTCAGAGGAATTCAGAAGGAAATTCATGGCAATTTTCGATTTTACTGAACGAATTTTAGGAACAGGAAGTGGGGTTATAATCAATGCATTCCTTGAAAAAAGTTTTTATAAACTTTAAAAATCTTTGGTAAGATATAAGGTGATATAAATGGAAATAACCAAATTTAAATTCCCAATAGGATACCATAACTTTCACAAAGATCAATTATTCAATTATCAATTGAATCGATGGTATTCATGGGGGTATGCTAGGTTTGAAGATATGAATGTGGTAGGTCCAAAGATAAATAGTGTTGGAGATTGGAAAAATGAAATGATAAAACTGGCCGAAAAAGCCATTCAAGAAGATAGATTGATTAACGCTGCTTTTTATTATCGAGCAGCTGAATTCTACACTTTCACTGATGATCCTGACAAGGAAATACTCTATGATAAATTCAGTGAACTTTTCTATAGTTTATTTGAAAATGAGAGATTAGAAAGATTTAAAGTGCCCTATGAAGACGGATTTTTGCCAGTAATAAAAATTTCCCCAACTAGGGAGAATAGAGGCACCATAGTGCTGCATGGTGGGTTTGATTCTTATATTGAGGAATTCTATTCCTGGATGAGATATTTTTCGAATCATGGATATGAGGTTATTGGTTTTGAAGGCCCAGGACAAGGGGCGACTCTTAGAAAATATGGAATTCCACTAAGTATTGAATGGGAAAAACCCACTAAGGCGGTTCTAAATTATTTTAATCTTGATGATGTTACTTTAATTGGAATATCAATGGGTGGATGGTTTTGCCTTAGAGCAGCCGCATTTGAACCAAGAATTAAAAAAGTTATTGCTCAAGGGTACGCAATTGATTATTTTAAGGTTCCAAATATCTTTGCCCAATGGATGATGTTGGGGTTCTTAAAATTTTTCCCAGGTTCTGTTAATAAGATGACTTTAAACAATATAAAAAAAGGGAACATGGAGATGTGGAGTATCAGTAACCTGATGTACATTACAGATAAAAAGGTCCCCATAAATGCTATGAAGATAGCTTTCAGTATGAATGAGGAAAATATTCATTCAGAACTTGTAAAACAAGACGTTCTCATATTATCAGGGAACGAAGACCATTTTATTGGGGTTAAACTACATCAAAAACAGGTAAATGCATTAATTAATGCCAGAACAGTGAATGATAAGATTTTTACAAAAGAAGATCATGCTCAGAATCACTGTCAAGTAGGTAATACAGAACTAGCACTTAAAACTATGTTAAACTGGATGGAGAGTGTTAATTAATGAGTATTCAGTCAAGAAAATAGATTAAATATTATAACAGGGAATGCCTAATTATTTTCCTTAAAAATTAATAATTTTTTTATTTTAACTTAATTTTACATTTGGATTTACATAACGACTTCTTTTCATTGTTGCATTACCATATTGAATTGTTCTGGTGGCGCAGCGATTTATACATGCACTATAATGACTGCATTTTTCCTCTGTCCACGCTGAGTTCCCATTTTTTATCTGGATCACTTGTTGCAGGTTTTTTCGCATGATCCGCAGCTTTTGCAATCTTCAGTGGCGTAAAATTTCCTTGTTTTTCGATAAATTCCATAAATCGGGTAAATAATGGGTGCCAATAGGAAAAGATAACCATTAAATGCGAAATTATACTTTTCACCCGCTTCTAGAAGTTTAGTTATCTTATCTATTTCATTCTCAGCTTCTTGGAGAATTACTGTTTGTTTTTCCCTGGTGTGCACATTATACATCATGGTGTAGTTACTGGGCATTTGAACCGAAAATGAACTGCTTAACTCCAAGTCTTTCTTTTTTTAACATCTTTTTAAGCATTTTATCTGCATATCCAATGGATCCACCAAATTTATCACAGATATATGAAAGGCTTTGAATTGCATTTGATGATTAATTGATCTACAAATTCATTTACAAGGGAAGGTAATCCGTAGAAATACACTGGAAATACAAATCCTATTTTTTTATCATCTTGAACTTCATATTCAAAGTTTTTTTCACGTAAAACTTTAGCAATATCTACTAGTTCAGTATCATCATTTCGAAATAACTTCTGGGCAGCATATAGGGAATTCTTGTTCCTGAAAAATAAAATATCATGTAATTTTCTTCTAAATAATTATTTTAAACGTAAACTGGCAACATAATCGTAATTACTGGGGGTTTCAATCCTTGGGTTGTCGAATGTGATTTCAGTTTCATTACCAAAATGTTCTGCTGCTAATTTCAGGTGATGGAGACTGATTCCCACGTCTATTGGGGGGAATTTTTTGGTTAAAAGTCCGCGGACAAAGTCTGGTCTGATCTGGTAGGTATGAATTATATCTTTGTCTCCTGTAAAGTACCAGGGCTGTCCATTACCGGCAGATGGGGCTAGACGAGCTGCTTCTAATATATCATCAGCACCTTGAATGTCAGTTATTTCTTGGAGTGTTTTTCGTTTGAACTGGGAAATGCTTGTTCGGTGTATTGGTTCTGTGGGCATTCCAAAGGGCATTAAAATGATAAATTTAAGATTTGAACTTTCCAAGGCTTCTTTTTTTAGTGTGGGGATTCCCTGCCAACAACTACCTAGTCCATTGGCAGAAAAAAATAGGTCCATCTGCTGCGTCATAAAGCCTACATTATTCAAATAACCTTCATTAACCTCTGAAAACACCGCCAGATAATGCGGTGCCTTTTTCATCATCCTTCTTTTAACAACATCTGGGGATAGAATCTTGAATTCTGTGTTAATATCCTTATGCAACGGTTCTAATGTTTTCAGATGTTCTTGTATCTTATTTAATGTATTATCTTCCAAAGGGGTTAAATCGAACTTTCTTATGGATTTTCGTTTGAATATGGTGGAATATAGGTCTTTTATTTCCATTTTATCACCTTAATTTTGTTTTCTCTTTTAATTCATTGGCGAAATTTTCAGCATTTAATAAATCTCTTTTATTGGGTCTTCCTTTATTCATACCTCCAATCATCCGAAACACACGATAATAAGTACTTAATCCTCTGCAAGAAAATTCTCCAATGATTTCAAAATTCTTGTCTATCAGCTTATTTTTAAGATTTGTGTGGTATTTAAGAGGATTTCTAAAAGGTAAAAAGGCGGCTCTTGTTGAAAATATAAATACTTCTTTATTCATGGGCAGGGGCATTTCATCAACAAATTTTAATAATTTTTTGTGATGTTCTTGAAAGTATATTCCTGAACCAAAACCAATTAAATCATATTCCTTAATCATATCCTGTTTAAAATCTTTTAAATCAAATAAATCAGCTTCTAGGTTCTTAGCCATTACTGAGGCTATCTTTTTGGTGTTTCCATGGTGGATGGATTTATAAATTATTGCAGTTTTCATTTTAGACTTCCTGAATCATCACTATAATTTATTAATTTGATAACTTTCGAATTTTTATGGGAAAAATTATTTTTTTATATGATGTAGCTTTAAAAGCTTATTAACTTCATTAACCACGTCTTCATTTACTCTAGCCATTAAATATTTGCCTTTTCTTTCAGTAAAGATTAATTCTGCGTTTGATAATTCTTTAAGGTGGTGGGAGATGGTGGGTGCGCCTATATTCAGTGATTTAACGATATCATGTATTAAACATCCACAATTAGCTTCGTAACAGTTTTCCTGTTTCTCGACAATTTGCATATATAATTCTAGCCGGTTGGGGTTAGAGAGGGCTTTAAAAACTTTAGCCATTTTTTCGGTGTTCATGTTAATTCCAGTTAATTTTATAATTCGATAAGTATCGAATTATTTATACTTGATAAAAAAAGTATATAAAGATTTCCATTGCATTCTTGTATAATTAAACTTTTTTTCCACCAATCATTCCCCAGAGGAAATGCTTGCAGAATATATCAGTTTCCTGGAATCCAATTTCTTCTAACCATACCAGCTGCTTTAGGAAGGATTCATGGATGTCATCACCCTCTTTTTTTGGAAGATACATGTTTTCAATGTTTCTTTCTTTCCAACTACCGAATTTTTCCATCCATCCATCATATGCATTTATTTCATTGTCTGGAAGTGTTTCTTTTTGCTTATTTGCATGATAAACCCAATAGTAAAGATTTTTTAAATGGGATTCTTCATTTATAGTTTTCATTTCGTCTATGTTGAAGAACCAACCACTATCTTCGAGTATATTATAACATTTTTCATATAGTTTCCTTTTATTTTCATTGCTAAGATGGTGTATGGCGGATGTTGAAGTAATTAAATTTGGTTTTTGAGTTATATTTGATTCCCATGGATTATTAAAATCAGATTTGATATAAGTCACACGATCCTGATATTTATTTAATCTTTCTTTAGCAATGTTGATGAAATCATCTGAAAAATCCAGATAATAGCAGATTGAATTAGAAAATTCTTTTAATATTTTTTCAATTAAAATACCGCTTCCAGCACCTAGATCTAAAAGTACTATGTTGTTAATTTTTTCAAATTTTAGGAAATCTATCAGAGTATCCTGCATTAAATCATATCCCGGCACTAGCAACTGGCACATCTTGTCATAGGAGTTTGCCATACTTACGGACTGAAATCGGTTTTTATCTAGTTGTTTCATTTTATCACCGTTTTACAATTTATATAATTAGTTTAATCAAACTAACTATATAATCTTTTTTATTTTAGAACAGGATATAAATGGCAGCTTGATTGTGTCGGTGTGAGGGGTCATATTGTTTTAATTAATAAAAGTTCAAATGTATCAAGTAACATGGAACTGGTAAAATTAGATGTTAATAAATTTGATCTCAATTTAATTGCAGGACTTATTTATGAAACGGATAGTGAATCATTTGATTTCTATTTTAAAAATAAGCAGAATGCAATAGGTAAAATAAGAAAGTTAGTTGAATTAGGAAAAAATAATCTGGGTCATAAAAATATTTATGTGGTAACCGGTGAAGAGAATCAGGTCCATGGTATTTTAGTTATTTCCATGGGAGATGGTCACGATTTTAAACACCATTTAAACTTATACTTTAAAACATTTAACTTTATAAACGCATTAAAATTTACTTTATTCGATTTTGTGGATCAGATTTTTTTAGCTAAATTAGATGAAGATGATCTGTACTTAGCTAGTGTAGCTGTAGATTACAAATGCAGAGGGAAAGGGTTGGGTAAGTTTATTTTAAAAGAATCTTTAAAAATTGCAGGGAAAAATCGTTGTAAAAGAGTTGTTTTAGATGTTGACATAAATAATGAAGTTGCTCTAATTGTATATAAGAAGTTTGGATTTAAAATATACAATGAAAAGATTATTCCCTGGTTTGGAGGTAAAAAGGGAGTATATAATATGGAATACCAGTTATAAGTGTTTCTAGAGGAATAAATCATGGAAATAGATTATAAAACAATAAAAGAATTTGATAAAGAGAAATTGCAAGAACTATTTCTATTAGTTGGTTGGGATTCTGGGAATTATCCTTTTAAATTGAAAGAAGCCATAAAAAATTCCCATAGAGTTTATTCTGCTTGGGATGATGAAAAATTAGTAGGACTGATTAATTCATTATCTGACGGTGTTATGACGGTTTATTTCCATTATTTACTGATCAGGCCAGATTATCAAGGGATGGGTATTGGAGAAATATTGGTTAAACTAATACTGGATGAATATCAGGATTTTGCCCGGAAAGTAGTTATTGCTTATGATTCTGAGATAGAATTTTATAAAAAATGTGGATTTGAGATTGGATTAGATAAGAGTCCACTTTTTATTACTTATCTAAAAACATGATCAATCATCAAATAGAATCTTTTTCAGTTCTATTATGTTTAATTCAATTAAAGGCTTTGCTTCGGATTTTGAAATTAATTTAAATTGTTCTAATTCAGTTTCTAAATAGAGTTCATAGGATAAATCTTGCAGTTCTTCAATGGGAGTTTCTATAATAGTCTTTATTTTAAAAAGATCAACTTCTGATAATTTATTTTTATAGTCCTTTATTTGGTCTTCAAACTCCTCTGCTGCATTTATTTTCAAATCAATGTATTTTTCTACTACAAATGGTGGTAGCTGTTCTATGGTGCGCAGAACCTTATAAATATCCTTCTCCTGGGAAGTTATTCCAAATGATTCCTGTATTATATTTAATACTCGGGAAGATCTTTCTTTACTTCCCCTTCCATAAACCATGGAAGCCAAAAATGCACTGGCTAATATGGCTAGGAATAGATAATTTTGATGTTCAGCCACGGAAGATAGGGGGTATTCTAAAAGATAAAATATTAAGCTGGTAAATATAATACTTCCTAAAATGAAGGTTAAAACTGCTAAGATGATGGCGGTGGGTTTATTCTGGATCATTTTATCCTCAATTCATATTGGTCAATTATAAAATCAATTTTTTTTAAAATTATTTATTAAATTGGGTATTAAATTATATTAAGAAGGAGTTTTTATGAATAAAAGCAGATTACTTCGAAAACTTATCAATTTTGACCAAACACTAATTATGCCAGATGCCTACGATCCTATAAGCGCTAAATTAATTGAGAATGCAGGATTTTTAGCAGTACAATGCTCAGGATACAGTTTTTCTGTAGCGGCCGGATATCAAAAGGAGATAGATGTAACCCTTGAAGAAAATCTTTTATGGACCGGTCAAATTGTAGAATCAGTGGATGTTCCAGTGATAGCTGATGCTGAAGATGGATATGGGGGACCTGAAGAAGTATTGGAGACTGTAGAGAGATTTATTAAGATTGGGGTAGCTGGGCTTAACCTGGAGGATCAGATACCTGATGGAAAAAGCATAGTCTCTGTGATAGATGAAGATTTAATGATGCAAAAAATAATGGCGGCTCGTGAAATAGCAGAAGTAAAAAATAAGTCGGATTTAGTAATAAACGGCCGAACAGATGCATTGAGATCAACTGATGATAGAGATGAAGGTTTAGAAATGGCCATAGAACGGGCTAATCAATATCTTCTTGCAGGAGCTGATCTGGCATTTATAACTTATGTTGAAACACTGGATGAAGTAAAAAGGATTACCAGGGAGGTTAATGGTCCGGTTAGTATTGCTGCGGGTATGCCATATAATCTGGAAAATTTTTCTATTGATGATTTAAAAAAAGCAGGAGTAGCCCGGGTTAGTTTACCAACATTACTAATATTTTCCAGTTTAAATTCCCTGCGAAAATCGCTTAATTTAATAAAAAATGATAAAATGGAAGAAATAGTAGGTGAGTGGATTTTAAATCCAGTCCCAGATTAAAAAAGAATCCTAAAAAGATGAATGAATAATTCAATATAAATAGACAGAGGTTTAAATATGGTCTCAGATTTTGAACTGGAAGAAATGAGAGACATGAAGGATGCTGACGGACTAATTAAGGCTCTTGATGCTAATGAAGATAAGAAGATCAGGGAAAAAGCTGCCTATATCCTGGGAGATATACGATCTGAACAGGCTGTAGAACCTTTGATTGGATTATTAAGAGACGATTATTGGCCTATTCGTAAGGCAGCAGTACTTTCTCTAGGTAATATCCGAGATCAAAAGGCTGTGGAACCATTAATTAGAATGTTAAATGATAGTCACTGGAATATTCGTGAAACTGCAGCATTAGCATTAGGAGCAATAGGGGATAAACGGGCAGTTAAACCAATTATAGCTGCTTTAAAGGATGGATGTTTAAATGTAAGATGTGAAGTTGTGGATGCTCTGGGGAATTTGAAGGATAAAGAAGCGGTTGAACCACTGGCGGATATATTACGTGAAAATGATTATATAATCCGTGCATGTACCGTAACCTCTCTGGGGAAGATAGGAGATAATTCTGCTGTTAAATCGCTAGTTAATTCTCTGAAAGATGAAAATTATTTGGTTAGGGTAAATGCAGTTAATGCATTGGATATGATTGGTGATACAAGTGCCCTTCCCTATCTAAAACAGGCTCTTGAAAATTCAAATGGTGAATCTCTTGGGTTTGAGTCTGCTTTAAAGAAGGTAATTAATTCCATTAAAAATAGATAAAATCCATATGAACTAGAAGATAAAATTATTAATATTCTATAGGGGTTATTCAATTGGCCGGTAAGGATGATGGAAACAGAAATAATAAAGGAATAAAGCCTAAAGGACGAAGATTCCTCGCAATATGGATAATAGGTGTAATGCTCCTTTTCTTACTGGTAACAGGCTTCATGGTGGGAATGGTTTATGATGATAAACAAGATTCAATTAATAAACATTTAGAGAGGATGAATCCTAATTTCACTGAACCTGGACTTACCTTATCTGATTTAAATCTTGAAAACAACAACGCAACTAAAATTTACACTGGTATTTACGTGGATAGAATCAAAGATATATCCTTATCTGATAGTACGTGGACCGTTGATTTTTATCTATGGTTTAGATGGAATGGAAGTGATGTTGACCCTGGTGAAAACTTTCAAGTAATAGATGGAGAAATTGAAGAAGATAAGAAAGTATTAGTGGAAGAATACACCAATGGAACAGAACAATACCAAGTTTATTACATAACAGCTAAGATAACAAAATACTTCGATATGTTAAGATTCCCCATAGATAATCACGTACTTACCATAAAGATAGAAGATGATAAAACTATAAGACAGGATTTAATATATGTACCAGATAATAACTCGAATATCAATTCTCAGTTGGAAGTTCATGGATATGAAATTGACAAGATGATGATCATTGAAAAACCACATGTATATGAATCAAATTTTGGAGATCCAAGAATTATAAATAATAATTCGACTTATTCTCAATTAAGAGCGGGAATAGAGATTTCCCGGCCAGATTTAGGATTCTATTTCAGAATATTCATAGGGCTGTTCGTAGCAGTTGCTGCGGCACTGGTGGCGTTATTCATCAAACCCACAGAAGCAGAGCCTAGATTTGGATTGGGAGCCGGTGCTTTATTCGTGGCAATCGCCAATACCATAGTAACCTCCAGTCTAATGCCGAAAACAGGAATAATGACCCTTGCGGATATGGTAAACGATTTAGGATTGCTTTTAATACTAATAACACTAATAGAATCCACAATATCACTATATCTATATGGAATCAAGGGTGAAAAGGTTTTATCAATATTATTGGATCGAATTTCGTTTATTTTACTATTGATAATTTATATAGTGGCAAATATAGCAATTATGGCTGCGGCATGGTACTAACTGGTATTTTTATAGTTATATGGTGATAAATTGTTATTAATACAGGAAAAAAGCGAAATCGATAGATATCTGAATTCATCTCAATTCATCGACTTCTTCAATAAAAACATACAAAATATGGCTTTTTATTTATCAGAGGGGATAGAAGATAAGATTGAAATTATAAAAACAATGTATAAATTTGTAAGAGACGATATACATCATTCAATGGATATCAATGAAGAAAAATTAGTTTTTAAAGCATCTGATGTTCTTAAATATGGGCATGGATTATGTTTTGCAAAATCTAATCTTTTTGCAGCTCTTTTAAGATTTTCCCGTGTTCCCACTGGTTTTTGTTATCAAAGACTTTATTTTGGTGAAAATCTTGGATTGCACGGTTTAAATGCAGTATACCTTAAAAATATTGGTAAATGGATAAGGATGGATGTCCGTGGGAATAAAGAATATCTTAATGAAGAATTTGATATAAAACGAGAATTTTTAGCTTATTCTGTCCAAAATGATAAGGGTGAAGTGGATTTTCCAACCATATATTGTATGCCCCATAGAAAGGTGTCTGAAATAATATTAAAGAGTAAAAACTTATCTGAAGCACTGGATAAGATATTCCACACTGAATGGTTTCTATAGCACTTTATTATTGTAGTGTTTTCATCAAACTAGTTAATGTATAAAAATGTCCCATAAAGTTTTAAATAGTACTCTATTTCAAAAATATATTAAATAAAATGAATTAATTTTTTTTCTTCCTAAAATGGGTATTATTATGATTGAATAATTTAAAATTAAAATCAGAGGGTTTTCAAAATGAGAGAAGATTACGTTCACGGATATTCAGAAAGAGAGGCAAAGAGACTGGTCGATCAAGCAAAAACACTGGCATCACTCTTACATCATGACACTAAATATCCTGAGGGAAGTTTAATACTGGAAGCGGGATGTGGTGTTGGAGCTCAGACCATCACACTGGCTCGAAACAGCCCTAAAGCAGATATTATTTCATTAGACATATCAGAACCCTCATTAGAACAGGCGAAATCTTTGATAAATAATGAAGGGATAAAAAATGTCAATTTCCATAAAGCTGATATTATGGAAATGCCCTTTGAGGATGAAAGTTTTGACCATGTGTTCATCTGTTTTGTTTTAGAACATCTTAATGATCCCGTCGCAGCCCTTGAAAGTTTGTATAGAGTACTCAAGAAAGGGGGGACTATCACTGTTATAGAGGGAGATCATGGGTCATGTTACTTCCACCCGGAGACAGAAGAGGCTATGAAATCATGGCAATGTTTGATTGAAGTACAAAAAGACCTAAAATGCAACCCATTAATCGGACGAGAACTATACCCTTTATTAACTGATGCTGGTTTCAACAGCATCCAAATAGACCCTAGAGTAGTTTATGTTGACAAAAGTAAACCAGAGTTAGTGGAAGGATTCATCAAAAACACCATAATTGCCATGGTAAAAGGAATTAAAGATCAGGCAATTAATTCAGGACGCATCAACGAGGAAACCTGGCAGAAGGGTATTGAAGATTTACATCAGTCATCTGAACCTTCTGGAACATTTTTCTATAATTTTTTTAAAGGGATGGCGAAAAAATAGTTATGATAAAATGATTATTGAACAGGCCAGTATTGATGATCATGCAAGATAATTTCCCTGCAAAAAACTGTGTTATCTAAGCGAAGCGATTATATATGAAGAATAAGAATCCATTTCAGTATTCAAACTTTTGAAGAGATTAAAAATGATTTTATAGATTATTTTTTCCCTGAAGGCAGTAGAAGATAAAAGAATCATCGCATCGATAAAGGCAAAAAGGACTAAATTTGAAACATGTTATATCGGCCAGTTAATTGTACATCCTGATTTCCAGAACCAAGGAATTGGCAGCAAGCTTATGAGGGCAATTGAAGATGTTTTCAAGGATTATGATAGATATGAGATCTTCACAGGACATAGAAGCAAGAAAAACCTCTATTTATATAAAAAACGTGATTATAAGGAATTTAAGAATGAAAATTGAATGATCATTTGCATCTGGTTTATTTAGAGAAATTTAACTTAAGATAAGAAAATGAGTATAATAGTGATATTTATGAGTAAGTTTGAAGAATCAGAATGGGCAGAGATAGAACATGCCAAGGAATTCGTGGAAAATGCTGATATTTATATACTGGAGAGAAAGAGAATATTTAAGATATTGAAATCTTTTTACAGATTTTTTTTGGATAATAAAATAGCTGATAGGTCCGTTAAGATTTTAGATTTAGGTTGTGGAAATGGGGCATTGATCAGGGAGATATTAAGTGTTTCTAGTAAAATTGAGGTTACTCTAGTAGATGGATCATCTCATATGCTGGATAATGCCCGGGAAAATTTCAAATCACATGGTTTTCATTATATAAATGGAACTTTTCAGGAATTACTGGTGAAAGATGCTGTTACTTATAAAATAGCACACGATTTTGATTTTATCGTATCATCACTGGCTATCCACCATCTCTCCACTGAAGAAAAGCAAGAATTATTCCATTATATTTACAATCATTTAAATCCAGGAGGATATTTCTTAAATATTGAAACGATTAAAGCCCCTTCAGATCAATTAGAAAGCTGGTATCGTGTTCTTTGGAGTGAATGGATTGCTGAGAATGAAGAAGAAATGAAATTAAGAGAGGAATGGACGGATAAAGAAAGCTTTGTGAATTTACCGGAAAAGTATAAAAATAATCCTGATAATCACCCGGATAAACTCTCGGATCAGTTAAAAATGCTGGAAATAGCTGGTTTTAAGGATGTGGATTGTTATTATAAGCAGGGTATTTTCTCCATTTTCGGAGGGAGTAAATAATAAAATGATAACCACTAAAGAAGCCATTGAAAAAAGGAGAAGTATCCGAAAATTAAAAGAAGATCCAGTACCTGATTAACAGATCCTTGCTTTAATATAAACAGCCAGATTAGCCCCATATGGCTGTAATGCTCAGCATTGGCGTTTTAAAATAGTAAAAGACAGTGAAACAAGACGAAAACTGGCCAGAGCAGCTTATGATCAACGGTCCATCGCTCAGGCACCGGTGGTAATAGTGTGTTGTGCGGATATCTCCGGCTATTTAGAGGGTTCAGAATCCGGGATACAAGATTTAGGTAGGATTGGTGTTGTTGAAGATAGGATAGTGAATATCATCTGTGCAAATCTTAATGAAAAAATAAAAATGAATATCAAAAAAATCGGTCCTCGTATAGCGGTTAATGTGGCCATAGCCATTGAACACATGGTTTTAAGAGCTTTGGATTTTGAATTGGGCACGTGCTGGATTCGAGCAATTGATGAGGAGGAGGTTAAAAAAATATTTGCCTGGGATGAAAACACTTTTATTATAGCTCTTATCCCGGTTGGTTATCCACATGAATCTCCTATGCCAAGAAAAAGGTTAAAAATAGAGGATATAATTAAAAATAGATAATTACCTAGTTTTATCAAATTATTATTTTATAATATAAGGGTCATATTATTTTGTTTGTTTATTAAGTCATTAATTTAATTTCATTCTAATTTTAATAAGTCCTAAAATTATTTCAAATTTTTCAGATGATCATTCAATCTTAATTTTTAGAATAATTTAACAAATGGGCATCATTCTATCGAAAACTATTAATGCTTAAAGAGAATATTATATAGAAGTTGCAATAATGTCAAGGTTACAATAAAAGATAATATAATATCTGCATAAGAAGATTACTTTATATTTATTCTAAATATTTTAAATAATACATAAATTTCTTTATAAATCTTGGAGCTTTGATTTTTTGTAGTGTGTATGCTGTTTAGAGTTCCATCCATCAAAATATTACACACACCCATATTATATAACAAAAAATAGTATTAAATCATTTATTTAGAGTAATGCAGATAAATATATTATAGAATCTAAATACTCAATATTATTGGTATATACAATAATAATAAATCAATAATTAGTAATATATAGGTAGGTGTTTTATATGGGATTTGATAATGATCTTTTCTCATAAAAATTAATAAAGTAATAAAATAAATTAATAAAATAGTATAATAAACTAAAATTAGGGGTATTTCTTTAGGATCAATTTTAACAGTTAACTGAATGATTCCTACAATAAATATTAGAAATGATATCACAGATATTAAAAAGAACTTTTTTTCATGTACCACATTATAAGTTACCAAAAAATGAATCTCACTCTCTTTTAAAAGTTCCATGACTTTTTTATAGCTTATATTCTATTCGAGAGAAAAACAAACCTCTGATAAATTAAAAGGATATAATGTAATAAGGTAATATTTGATGAAAATTTTAGTCCAAAATCAACTCAAATTATAGATGGACTCTGAGCCCTTGAACAGGATATATAATTATACAAAGAATATTGAAAAAACAAAGGCACCAGCTCGACTGCCAGACCCACCATATTATATATTAAAAAATTCAATAAAAAAAGTTATTAGGGAAAATAAAACAAAATGCCACCCAACACAAATATCAGATTAGATACTTTTTTTATTCCGCCTTATTATAGTTTCTTCCATTCTCTGGGTAAAAAAATAGCCAATACGATTATTGCTAGAGTAATTAGTCCAGTTTCTATATAATAAAATGTTAAATTAACACCCGGAGAAATCGGAGTCATGTAAACAAATATCCACATTACTAATGTAATTATAGCTAAAATTATGCCAAGAAAAGTTTTATTACGAAACTCAAGCAATTCAATAAATCCGACAATAATCAATGATAAAAAAATAAATATAAATGGTAAATAATAAGACTTTAAACTCATATTGCCAAAATATGCCAAAGAAATAGATGATAAAAATAATAAATTTATTATTATTAAAGATAAACCTCGTTTCATTTTTGATACCTCTTTATTTATCTAATTTTTTTTAAAAAAAATAAAAGTAGATTACCACCATAAATATGGATATACTTGATGTCCATCAACTGTAACTCTTAACCAAGGATCTGTATACACTCTAGTAATTTCGCCCATGTATACACTTGCCGCTGTAGCTCCTGATCCAGCTACTAGACTTATGCCTGATGCTAATCCAAGACCTTCGGTATATCCAGAGACACATCCAGCTGCTAGTGCTAATATACTAAGTCCAACTTCTGTGCATGGTAAGATTCTATCTTCATTATATTGATATTCGATATCAGGGACATATATAACCCCATAAATTGGTATTTCCATATAGTATATCCCACATATTGGTATCCATATACCTCCAAAGTCTAGATAAGCCCATCCTGATTCCCAATGCCATGTATTCCAATTGAAATTACAGTAAGGATACCAAATACCACCAAAATCTATGTATTCATAATGGTCAATATATGGGATTGGTATCCAGTAGGAATAGAGATAATACGATTCCCAATGGCCATTTGCTTTGACATCTTGCATTTCATTATCGTTTAGGACGATAGCACCCGGGGGCGCGCTTCCATTGATAATCAATGCCACACCACTGTATAACGAATCAAATTTGTCTCTGCTAATCTGAATTGTTCCTAAATTAGGGTCTATTAATGTAACCATATTACTATCTATGTTTTGTATCACAACGAAATGATTAAATCCGTTGATTGACAGGACGGCAATATAGTTTGCTTGTAATTGGTCAGCGTCTATCCTCACCCCAATTGCTGTCGCTCCTTTAGATATGGCAGCTGTCTTCAAACCAAGTAAACTAGTACCGGTTTCATCAGTTCCAGCTAGGTTACCTATTTCTAACTCATTTGTTATAATACCTAAATTTTTAAGTACCGTAGCTAGAGCTGCTGCTCCACAAGAGAAGTTTGTTGTGGCTATAAACATTTGACTGGAATCTACAACTGACGTGTCTGATATCCAATTGTTTGAAAACGTATTTCCAGTTATTGTAATACCAATGGAGTCAAAATATGTAATTCCTACTCCGTTATCTGTGATGCTGTCGTTATTTATGCTGTTGTTGTTGGATTGGAAGATATAAAGCCCTACCCAACTATCACTTATATCGTTCCCAGATATGGCGTTTGAACTTGATACCATCAGATATAGTCCGTACCAATTGTCTTTAACCGTGTTTCCATTTATTGTGTTACTGTTAGAACTGGCTAAGTATATTCCGTTTTGATTATTGTTTACGTTATTTCCTGTTATATTGTTATTGGTAGATTCGTAGCTATTAATCCCATAATAATTGTTGTTTATTGTATTTCCACTTATGATGTTATTACCAGATTGATATAGATATATTCCTTTGTTAGCACCGGATATTATGTTGTTGCTGATAATAATATTGAAAGCATGGCTTAAAGATATTCCATTTGAATCTGATGAACCTACTATGTTCAATCCCTGAATAGTTGAACCACTTCCTCCGTTATTTAATACTATTACACTTTCCTTTGTCTCATCCGCTTTAACAGTTACATTTGCTCCAGTGACCGGTTGTATAATAAGTTTCTTGTTGACAATCACGTTTTCTGTATAGATACCTTCTGCTAAGGTTATAGTATCGCCATTTTGTGTGTCAGGATCAATTATAGCATCTTGTATGGTGGCGAAACTTTCCTGGGTTCGGGTGTTGTATACTCCAAGCGTATTTATACTAGTTATGGTTACAGGTCGAGTGATCGTCTGGTTATCTAAAGTTGCTGAAACATTTGCTGTGCCTGCCGATGTGCAGCTAAGTGTAAGTTCCGTTTTACCTTTTTTAGTCAATGCTGAGGAGTTAACCATTCCGAGTGTTGTGCTAAAGTTTATAGGTATGTCATCTGGAATATTCCCGTCTGGTGATGTGTCGTTTCCTTGATTATTATGCGTTAAATCTGCAGTTATCAAATAGTTGTAGTAGTCACCACTACGGTCTGATCGATCAGTCGAGCTGTTGATGATGAGTACTAAATTGGGATTATAAGTTACTGTTCCTCCGGCTATGCAAATGTCGCTCGGGCTGGTTAAGGATACCGTTGGATTATTAGATCCCCACCAGTTATTGGTAGCATCCACTATACTGTTGCCTTCATTTTTGAGTCCATATCTACTATTTTCTGCAATTCTGTTGTAATTTACCTTTGTAGAAGAGTTATTTAAATGTATTCCATCCAGATTGTTATAAATGTTATTGCTGTAAATACCATTTTCATTCGAATCTTGGACGTTTACTCCTGCAGTACCATGGCCATATATTTCATTACCAGAAACCATATTTTTTAAGCCTAAATTTATTAATAACCCATTTAAAGTGTTGTTCGATAACTCATTTCCTGAAATCAAGTTATCACTCGAGTTATAAATGTATATTCCATTATTATTGTTTGTTATTGTATTTCCTAAAATATAGTTGTCTGAAGAGTTATTAATATAAATTCCTGCGTTTCCGGTTGATCCATTTATTATAAGGTCACGTATGGATGTTCCATTTCCACTAACGTTTATGGTGAAAACAGGTAGGTTTGGGTTTGAAGCTTCTACCATCACATCAATACCATTGACTGGTCGTATGTTTATTTTCTTATTGACGGTGATATTTTCTATGTAGTTAGTTTTTCCCAGCCAAAGAGTATCACCACTTAAGGTGTCAGTATCGTCTATAGCGGCTTGTATGCTGTTGAACACTTTTTGGGTTCTGAAATTAAAGGTTCCGTTTGGATTTGAAATGGCTAACCAAGGGATTACTGAAACATGATCAGGTGCATGTTCCGAAGCATTATAAGAGATTATTACATTTGAGAAGAGGTAGATGAGTGATTCATAGCGTATGGTATCTCCTAAACTGGTGTCTGAAATGTTATTTGGTGTAGCCCCACTGTGGGAATTCATGTAGGATAATACTTCCTTTGCCATATCCACAAATTCATCCCTATATATGATTCCGCTGGTAATGTTCTCTGAGGGACTAGACGGTGCTGTTACAGTTTCTAAAATCACCGAAGTATTTAAATAATTTTCAATGTTTAACACGGATTGTGCGGTTAATTTTAGGAATTGTGGCATGGTTACCAGTTGTCCATTGATGGTTATGTTTGCAGGTAGTTGGTGATTGGTGTCTACGTAATTTTTAACTGTTTCTGCTGCGGTTTTTATTTGATCAATTGTGAAGAGTTTGGAGTTTGCATTGGAAATAGTAGCCCAAGATTGTATGGTTATGGATTGTGGCATGGTGCCTGTTGCATTATTTGAGTTTAATATCTTGCTGAACATATAGATTAGGTTCTGGTATTGTATATTCCCATGTGTAGTGGTTTTATAATTAGGTCCTCGACCGTTAGTGTACATGAATGCCATAACATCCTTTACAACACCTAAATAATCTTTTTTATTAAATGTTGGATCTGTTATACTTTCTGAAGGTGTTGGCGGTTCACTATAAGTCGCCTTAAAGAAAGAAGTTAACAGGCTATCATTTGCATTTTGAATTGCGGTGGTTAACAGTTGTAAGAACTGTGCCCTAGTAACAGTAGTTGTTCCAATGCTTATATTGGTAGGTAGGTCATGATTAGTTTCCACATAAGATTGGACATTGGCTGCAGCGGTTTTTATTTGGTCTAAGGTGAAAAATGTGTTACTTGTATTGGAGACCACGCTCCATTTATCTACAGTGATGCTAGCAGGTAATTTATCTTCATTGCTTTCATAGCTGAGCATTTGGGAGTACATAAAAACCAGTGATTCATAGCGTATATTTCCCATTGTAACCGTTTGATAGTTAGGTGCTCTTCCATTAGTATCCATGAAAGAGATAATACTATTAGCCAAAATCAGATAATCAGTACTACTTACACTTCCACCAGTTATAGATTCTGATGGGCTAGTGGCTGCACTGTAGTCTTGTAGAACAATTGATGTGGTTAGCTTCCCATTTATATTTGCTACTACGGTGGTTATTAGTTTCAGAAATTTAGGCATAGTCACCGAAGTATTATTTATAATTACACTGCCCGGTAGGGTATGATTGGTTTCTACGTATGTTTTTACGGTTGTTGCTGCAGTTTCTATCTGGTCTATAGTGAAGAATTTAGTGTTTGCATTAGATACTACTGACCAGGGTCTTACTGTTATTAGATCGGGTAGTATGTAGTTGTTTGTTTTATAAGAGCTTAATATTTGGCTGAATATATACACTAATGATTTATAATGTATATTCCCGAAGCTGGTAGTTTGGTAGGCTGGTCCTCTTCCGTTAGCAATTATAAAATTTTCAATGTCTTTTGCTAAATTTAAATAATCTGTTTTATTTAGACTGCCACCAGTGATAGTTTCTGAATAAGTTCCAGGTTCACTGAAATTACCCAGTACTACCTGTCCATATAACTTACCATCTATATTCTGTATCGTGGCAAGAGCCATTTTCAGGAAATTAGACATACTAATATTAGTTCCTGCAATGGTGACATTAGTAGGTAAGTTATGATTAGTTTCAACAAATGAAATTATGCTCTCTGCACCGCTGATTATTTGACCAGTATCGAAAGTTTTAGTGTTAGGATTAGTTACAGATGACCAAGAATTAACAATAATATTTGATGGTAGGGCTTTATTTACGTTGTTGTAATTTAAGAGTTGAGCGTACATGTATATTAATGATTCAAATCGAATATTCCCTACATTTCCTGTTTGATAATTTGGTGCTCTTCCATTGCTTTGCATGTATAATCTGATGTTTTCCACTATGTTCATGTAACTTTCATAGTTTTCTTTTTCGCCGGTTACAGTTTCAGTGGGATTAGTAGCTGGACTGTAATTAATTAAGATAATAGACTGATATAGACCTGCATAAATGTTTTTTATTGACATTATTTCCAGTTTCAGGAAATCTTGCATATTAACTTGCCTATTACCAATGGTAACATTGCTTGGAAGCGTATGATTCGTTTCTACACTCAATTTTACTGAACTCGCAGCTGTATTAATTTGATCCATGGTAATGAAAACTTTATTAGTATTTGATACTGTTGTCCAAGGGACTAGGCAGATATAACTGGGTAAGCCTTTGTTTCTGCTAATTGAATTTATTATTTCGGCATAAGTATATACTAAGTTTTCATAGCGTATTGTTCCCAATATAGTTGAGGCTGCATTGGGTGCACGTCCATTGGAATCCATGAAAGCTATAATATTACAAGCAGTTGTGTAATAATCTTGAGCTTGTAGATTTCCTCCGGTTATGCTTTCAGATGGACTGGGTGCCGTTCCGTAACTTCCTAATGGAATTGATTGGAAAAGATTCCCATTTACATATGTAAGAAACATTGTTTCGAGTTTCAAAAACTGAGGCATAGTGACTTGATTTCCAGATACTGTGACATTATTAGGAATTTGATGATTAGTCTCCACATAACACTTAACAGTTTCTGCCGCATAATTTATTTCATTCATATTAATGAATTTTGTACTACTGTTTGTAATTGTAGTCCAAGGCCTGACTATGATGAAGTTCGGTAAGTCTTTGGCAACCATATAGGAGTTCATGATTTCGGCGAATGTGTAAACTAGGTTTTCATAGCGCATATTACCTAAACTGGTTGATTGATAATTAGGTGCTCTTCCATTGGTGCTCATATATGACATAACATTATTTGCCAGGGTGACATAACTGGTATTTGTTAGGTTTCCAGTAGTGGTTATGGATTCTGATGGATTAGTCGCATTATTATAGCTCCCTAATGTTATATTTGTGGTTATGTTATTGTAAATATTGTGTACTGCTGTTGTTTCGAGATTCAAGAATTGTGGCATGGTCATGGTTGTTCCTGCTATTGTTACGTTGTTTGGAAGCTTATGATTGGCTTCCACATATGACTGAACAGAAAATGATGCATTACCAATCTGATCAACAGTGAAATTTGTAGAATTAGTCGCGGATACATTGCCAATATTAAAAAAAAGAGCTAATAAAGTTAGTATCAGCATTAGATAGAGTACTCTACTTTTAATTTTCAAAATTTCCACCTCCAATTATTTATTATTTTGAAGTTAGTTTATTATCACAAACTAATAGTAAGCACAAGTATTTAATCTTTTTAAGATTGTTGGTGATAAATCACACAATAATTAAAATAAACTCTTCATCATGAATTCGGTCTTCTGAATTGTCGGAATAAAATATGTCATTATGGTTATAGAAGCTTCTGACTACTTTTATGACAAAACTAATCCGGGAAGGCGCATAATCTTGTTCTATTAACCATCCATGATACATTTCAATGTATTTTTTTATTTTTCTCTTTCTAGGTCTTTATACCCTCATCTTCTTCAGCTTCAGCTTCTTAAAATAATTGGGTAGGACACTCCCCACCACATGCAGAATAGTTGTTAGTGTATTGCGTAAATTCTTATCGTGGAAGTCGATAAGTCTCGATCAGTTACGAAAGTTATAAATAGTGGGTCGTTTCTAATATCTTTAACTCGTGGGTCTTTAGCATCCATCTTTAGCATCCATATTATAAAATATTGGAAAAGTAGAAATGATTGTTATAACCACGACATTTTTGGTCAGAATATTATATAAAACAACTATTATACAATTTCACTGATATCTTGGATGGGGAGAATATGAAGGTCATAATTGTAACGGCATTGCTTTTTGTATTATTCATGGGGGTTGTTTATGGTGCCCTTACTGCTACCGGAAATGATCGAATGGATATGAGTGGTAAAATCATAGGTATCTGTAATGATAAAATCCACGGGGATAAAAATGCGGTCTGTTCCTTATTGGTGGAAGGAAATCGTAGTGGTGTATCGGAAAGTCAGAATATTTCCATAATCATATCAAAAAACACTTCAATATCACGTAAATATGGTAATACTTTAAAAAATGCATCTATAAGTGATCTTAAACCAGGTAAAATCATTGAAATTAAATTCACCGGATCAATAATTCAGAGTTATCCTCCGCTCTCCAACGCCAGTCATATAATAATTTTAAACTAAAATAAATATAAGAAAACTTTTTTTGTTTAGGTATTTAAGATTAAATCAAAAAAAATCAGGATCATCATTATTTAGAAATGATATACGTAAGGTTTAAATATCAACAAATAGTAAATTTTAGTACTAGGCCAAGGTAGCTTAGAGGCGAAGCGGTGGACTGCAGATCCATTACACGTGAGTTCAAATCTCACCCTTGGCTTTATAATGTGTTTAGAAAGGTATTTTTAGATTCAGGGGTCATAGTGTAACCAGGCTATCATCTGGGACTCCAGTTGTCTTTGAAGAAAGTGCGCACTCTGAGGAAAGTATGATGACCGATTGGAGTACTGAGACAAGAGAAATCCTAGGATCTGGGTTCAAATCCCGGTGACCCCACTATATATATTAAAATTTATTTTTTGCTAACTTTAACATATCAATGTGAGTTACATGCGTAAGATTGATGACATAATAATGATTGAAGGATTGGGTTTTGATTGTAACATCTATGTTTTTGATGATGTACTGGTTGACACTGGAACCGGCGAAAACATGGAATACATCTTCAAATCACTTAAAGATGCTGATTATGATATTGATGATCTTTCCCTGATTGTTAACACCCATAATCATTATGACCATATTGGGGGTAATCGTTATCTTGATCTGGATGTGGCTATGCACCATGAGGATGCTACGGCCCTGGAAAATGGTGATGATATGGCTACAGCGGCTTGTATGTTTGGCAAATCACTGGGAGAGATGAAAGTAGATAAAAAACTCCATGAGGGAGATAAAATAGCTGATTTCGAAGTTTTACACACTCCAGGACACACAAGAGGTGGGATATGTTTGTATAATGGGAAAACACTTATATCCGGGGATACAGTGTTTGCAGATGGGGGTTTTGGTAGAACGGACATCGGAGGAAACATGGATGATATGGTGGAGTCATTGAAACGATTAAGCCAGTTGGAGGTTGGTTATCTGCTCCCGGGTCATGGTCCTTTAACCCCAGATGGTTCTAGACATATAAGATTGTCCTATCAGATTGCAGGAAGTTTTTATTAAAACCAGAATTTAAATTAGGACCCTTAAATTTTAAAATAAAAAAAATAATAAAAATTTATTTTTTTGTTGTATCTCCCAGTTCAGATGCTATAAAGTCTTTAATATCCCTTATACTGTTGAGTATCTGGGCAGGGAAGACTATGGTTGAGTTTTTCTCAGCTGAAATATTGCTTAAAACCTGCATAGTACGTAATTGGAGTGCTATGGGGTGTTTGCTTATTATGTCTGCTGCTTCTCCCAGTTTACCTGCAGCCAAATATTCACCTTCTGCAGAGATGATTTTAGCTCTCTTCTCCCTTTCAGCCTCTGCTTGCAGTGCGATGGCTCTTTGCATACTATCTGGTAATTTGATATCCTTAATTTCAACAGTGGTGACTTTTATACCCCAAGGTTCGCTGTGCTGGTCTATGATTTCCTGTATGCTGGTGTTTAACTTGGCAGTCTCTGAGAGAATTTCATCCAGAGAATATTTTCCCACCACACTTCGTACTGTGGTTTGGGCAATCTGATTTACAGCACGATTATAATTTTCAATTTCCACAACAGCTTTATAGGCATCGGTAACCTTGAAATAAGCCACTGCAGCCACATCAATGGTCACATTATCCTGAGTTATGATCTTCTGGGCAGGAATGGGCATGGTGACTATTCTTAAAGATGGTTTAACCATCCTATCTACCAGGGGAATTATAAGTCTGAGACCCGGATCTTTAACTCCTATAACTCTTCCCAGCCGAAATACCACACCCCTTTCATACTGGTTCACAATACGGATGGAAAGTCCTAGAATTATTAATATAATGATACCCACCACGAAAATGGTTACTAAATCCGCCATTTTTTTTAACCTCCTTTTTTTAATCAGCTTTTTTAATCTTGAGTATTGTATGTAATAACTCATATTAAATAATACCGATATGCACTTTAAAATTGATATATTGTGCAGCATTCATACAATATTAGAACCTTAAAGATTTTTAATAATTAATTGAGCTAAAATCAGACATGAATAGGTAAAAAATAATTATAAAAGTATTATAATAGGATGAGTTAATTAATAAATAAAAATCAGAGAATCGTGATTAATATGATAGGAATCATGTCCGATAGCCATGATAATTTGCCGGCCATAGATGCTGCCGTTGATTATTTCAATGAAGAACGGGTTGATCTGGTGATCCATGCAGGTGATTTGATATCTCCTTTTACCGCCCGACATTTCCAAAAATTAGAATCACCATTTTTAGCCATTTATGGGAACAACGATGGTGAAAGAGAGGGATTAAAGGAAGCCTATAAAAAAATGTGCTATCTGGAGGATTTTAAAGAGATATCCCTTTATAATCGAAAATTAGCAGTGATACACGGTACTAATCAGGCGTTGGTGGAATCGTTATCCTGTAGCAAAATATATGATGTGATTATTAAGGGACACACTCATGATGTGGAAATCACAAAGAAAGAATCATTAATAATAAATCCTGGTGAAACTTGCGGATATCTGACTGGTGATCGAACAGTAGTTATTCTGGAACCTGATGATTTAAGCCACAGGATTATCTACTTATAAACTTGATAGAACTATTCATAACATCCCTAATTCATCTGATCAAAAAAAGATTTTAAATAACTTTTTATATTAATTGAATCAAAAGATTTATATATAATTCATGATCTAACACATTTCTTACAGTTATTCACTGATTCGGGAAATAGAAATTTGAATTATCATCAATATGATTAAAGGAGGAAATATAAATATGCTTAAATCTATAGTGGCTTTGCTGGCTATAGCAGCAGTAGTGGTTATAGGAGTAGCTGCTTATAGTGGTGATAATAATATCAATACCTACAACCCTGCTGATGTAATTAATAATACCAGCAACAACAACTCCACTCAAAAAATAATTAACCAACAAAACAACTCCCAAAAAACCATGATATCAGCACAAGAAGCCCAGGAAATTGCTCAAACCTATATAGAAGAGCCAGGAGCTACTGCAGGAACCCCTAATTTAGTTGAATTAAACGGGCAGATGATCTACGTAGTACCGGTAATAATGGATGGTAAAACAGTAGGACAAATAGAAATAGATGCCTATACAGGAAAGAATGTAGGTGGGGCTGGAGGAGTAGCCTAAAACTCCACTATTTATTTTTTTTAATATATCTCATTAAAATCCAATTTTTTCATCCCTACTAAAATCCCAAAGCCGTATGTTTATTTATTTTTTATATCCGAATTTTAACAATAGTATTAAAAAAATTTTTAATTTTCTTGCTTATTAGATAATTTTTTTATTTGATGTCAAAATTTTATGATCTGATTATGTGGTTCATAAAAAGAAATTGGTCAGATTAATTTATAAAAATATAAAAAGGATTGAAAACTATAATCACATAATTTTAGATAAATTCAATTAAAATAATAGAGGTGTATCAATATGGTCATGACACAGGAGATGATGGACGTAATAGCAGAAAGCAGAGCCTATGTGGCCACTGCCACTGCCGATGGAGTACCAAATGTAGTACCTATAGGGAATATTAAACCATTAGATAATAAAACAGTGATTATAGCTGATAGTTATATGATTAAAAGTCGGGCAAATTTGGAAGCTAATCCCAAGGTGGCATTTGTAGTGCAAGACGCGGCCAAACATCCTTTCCAGTTTAAAGGATCCGTTAAAATATACAAATCAGGAGAATACTATGATCAGGTTGTAAAATGGGTTAAAGAAACAGCACCATTAGCACCAAAACCCAAAGCTGCCATAGTTATAGATATTGAAGAGATATTCTCAGTTAAAGTCGGTGACGCAGGTAAAAAAATAGATTAATTTATTTGATGGTGATGAAATGAAATTGAACAATGTTGATATAGAAGATACTTTCGCAGAGGCATTTGACATATTCGTATCTAAATTTTTAATAACAGCAGCTACCGAGAAATTCGCAAAGATAGCTGCAGATGAAACTGTTGGATTTGGATCATCTGTTATAATGTGTCCGGCAGAAGCAGGAGTAGATAGATATATACCACCCAGTGAAACGCCAGATGGGAGACCGGGATATGTAGTTATGATCTGTCATCCAAAGAAGGATGAACTGGAACATCAGCTATTAGAAAGGATTGGACAGTGTGTTTTAACCTCTGCAACCACAGCAGTATTCGATGCTATGGGTGATGAAGCAGATGAAAAATTAAAAATAGGATTTAAATTAAAATTCTTCGGAGACGGATTTGAAAGTGAAGATGAAATCGACGGAAGAACCGTTTATAAAATACCAATAATGTCCGGGGACTTTATTATTGAAGATAAACTTGGAATTAAAAAAGGAGTAGCTGGTGGAAACTTCTTCATAATGGCAGAAAACCAGGCATCAGCACTGGTTGCTGCTGAAGTTGCTGTAGATGCTATAGAAAACATTCCGGGCACCATAACCCCATTTCCTGGAGGCATAGTCGCTTCTGGATCTAAAATTGGTTCTAAATACAAATTCATGGCTGCTTCTACCAATGAAAAATTCTGTCCCACCTTAAGAGGTAAAGAAGGAGTTACCTGTGAAATACCCGAAGGAATTGATGGTATATACGAAATCGTGATTGATGGTGTGGGAGAAGAAGCAATAGCTGAGGCTATGAAAGCAGGTATAAAAGCAGCAGTAACAATACCCGGAGTTAAAAGAATATATGCTGGTAATTACGATGGTACCTTAGGTGCCTATCAGATCTGGTTAGAAAAATTATTCTAACCCCCATCTCTTTTTTTATAATTATTCAATACAAAATTTCTCTGGATCTTCACTTTCTACAATGGACCAAATTTCATCTTCAGATAAGTTAACACCTATTAGCATTCCAGATTTCTTTAATTCTTTTTCTATCTTTTTAATGGTTTTAACATCTGATGCAGATATGGTATGAGAATGAATATTTCGAGATATTCCTGAAAGAGCTTTAAGGGATCTTTGAGCTTCTGGTTTCTGATATTCCTTTTCACAGTTTCTCAGGTCCTCCTCGTCATTTATATATAGCTTGCGAACTACTACCTGTCGTACACCAGGAAGATAATGCTTGGAATCTAAAATACGTCCTCTATTTTTAATAACTATTTGTTTATCATCCATTTGACCGGGCATATGTCTTAAAAACATTTCAACTACTCTACCGTATTCTTTGATTTTCTCCTCAATCTCTTCATGACTTAGGTTAACCCCTAGAAGAAAACCCCTTTCTTTCAGATTTTTTTCTATTTTAGCCAGTGTATCGGTGTCTGGGGCTGTAATTCGATGTGAATGAACTCCACCTCCGGATAATTCATACAATCTTTCCAAGGACTCCTTTTTTGTTTGGTTTTTTTCTAGATTTGTAATGAATTTCTCCATTTTTGACAGATCAGATAATTCTGTTTTTCTATGTAATGGTTCTTTAAATCCTAAGAGGTAATATTCTATATCTTCCAGGGTTCCACCGTTTTTTAATATAATCTCTGCTTCTTCACCTATATCTGCCACACCATGAGTTTCAGTGATTTTCATCTCTGGTTTGATAACCACTTCCACTAATCGTCCATATTTTCTAGCAGCATCCCGAATTTCTTTCTCATTAAGATTCACACCTAAAAGGAAACCTTCCTTTTTAAGATCACGAGCAACAGCTTTTAAAGCTTCCTTATTAGGTCCGGAAACCCAATGGGAATGAATACCACTAACAGATTCGTATATCCTTTCTAAGGATTTCTTACGAGATGGTTCGCGTTCTAAAATATTTAAAAATCGATCTATCTGATCTAAACTGGTTATTTCTATTTTCCTGGCTAGAGGTTCGGTAAATTCTGGTAGATGATATTCTATATTTTCCAGAGTGCAATGATGCTTAAATATTATTTCAGCTTCCCTTCGGATGTTGTCCACACCATGCATTTCGGTGATCTTCATGATAGTGGGCTGGATGGCTGCGAAGAAAATATCTTCAGCACCACTAGCTTCGGGAGAAATGACTTTATTAGCCCCTGCATGCTTAAGTCTTTTAATATTTATTCTTTTACTGGCTCTGGTGACAATCCATATATCCTCACGCAATTCACGAGCTGTAAGAGTTATAAAGAGGTTGTCAACATCGTCACCAGTGGTTATAATAACTCCTCTGGCTTTATCCAGCCCTGCGTCCATCATTATGCTCTCATCCGTCGCATCACCGGGAATGGCAAGAACTCCTGGTTCTTCCCATAGTTCCTTTTCAACGATAGATTTATCTTTTTCTATAATAATTGCTGTTTGATTTCTTCTCAATAATTCTTTATGAACGGCGCTGCCTACTCTACCATATCCACATAAAATGAAATGATTTTCTGTGTTGGCTATTCTCCTTTTTTGCCTAGCGCCAGATGTTATCTCTTCTACAACCATACTTACCACCGTCACAGTTAAAGTAAAAGCATAGGCCACCAATCCCACTCCACCCATTACTAGAGTAATTGCAAAAAGCTTTTGTATGGGGGAATGTGGGCTTATATCTCCATAACCCACAGTTGCTATGGTAATTATTGTGAAATATAGGGCATTTATTGGATCCAGATTCATGATAAACAAGGATCCGATGAAACCATAGATCATCAATAATCCTACACCGATTAAAGCATATCTCACAATGGAAAATGGAATGGGTGTAATATCCTTTGGTAAAGGCAATAGGGGTATAGGGGCTTGGGCCACGGTATTCACCGTTTTTATTTATAAACAAATAATATGCATATAATTACGTGATTTTTTATAAGTTAAACCAACAAAACATACTATTAATTAATTTTTATATTTTAGTTTTTAAATGTATCTATTAATCAGGCTTTTTTAAGTAAAAGATTTACAAGAACAAGGATTATAACATAAATTAAAGCCCTAATGTCCTTTAACTTAACTGGAGATTATTTTTTTTGAAAAATTTAATAAATATTAAGTCAATAGAATTAACTGGATATTCATGACTCCTAAAGATATGATGGTATTGGACGTCAATGCCGAGGCACTAGGTATTCCTAAACAATCCCTAATGGAAAACGCAGGCAGATGTTTAGCATACAAGATAATACACCTTTTAAAACCATGTAAAGTGGCAATATTTGCTGGAACCGGTGGAAATGGTGGTGATGGATTTGTAGCCGCAAGATACTTAATAAATAAAGGATTCCAAATACATGTGTATTTATTAGGACACCCAACTAGAATAAAATCCAAGGAAACCGCTAGAAACTGGGAAATTCTCCAGAAGATGAAAGAACTTCATTCTCCCATAAAAATCACGCTTATAAATGACTCAACAGATCTATCTGAAATCCAAGCAGACATAATAATAGATAGCCTTCTAGGCACAGGAACAGAAGGAAAACTCAGAGAACCAATCTCCACCGCCATCGAACATATTAATAAATCTAAAGCCATTAAAATAGCAGTGGACATACCCAGTGGACTTGATCCACTCACGGGTAAAGTGTTTGATAAAGCCGTCCATGCAGATTTCACATTCACCTTCCACCAGGAAAAATCAGGATTTAATGATGCAAAATCAGAATATTTAGGAGAAATACATGTCTGTGACATAGGAATACCCCAAGAAGCAGAAATATCCACCGGACCAGGAGATCTCCTGAGACTTAAAAAAAGAATAAATAAATCCCATAAAGGTCAAAATGGGCGGGTGCTCATAATTGGAGGAAGCAAAGACTATTCGGGAGCTCCTGCCCTAGCAGCATTATCTGCTATGAAATCCGGAGTAGATTTGGCCGTAGTGGCATCCCCTTCTCTTATAAGCTCATCTATCAGATCATATTCTCCAGATTTAATAGTAAACAGCTTAACAGATGATTTCATAACACCGAAGGATATTGATAAGATTTTAAAGCTCTCAAAAAACGCTGATTCTCTGGTCATGGGATGTGGAATTGGAACAGAGAGTGAAACAGCAGAAACACTCAACTATCTAATGGAAAAATTAAATAAACCATTAGTCATCGATGCAGACGCACTTAAGATAATAGATACAGATTTGATAAAAAGATCAAATTTAGAAATGATATTAACTCCACATAAGGCTGAATTTAAAGCTTTATTCTCCATTGAAGCTCCTGAAAAATTGGAAGACAAAATAGAAACCATGATGAAAGTATCAAGGAATTACGGTGTGACCGTACTGCTAAAAGGAGACATAGATATCATAGCATATAACGATATGTATAAACTAAATTCTACAGGAAATCCCGGGATGACCGTAGGAGGAACCGGAGACTGTCTGGCAGGATTAGTTGGTGGATTAATAGCCCAGGGACATCATATATATGAAGCAGCCTATCTGGGGGCGTATATAAATGGAAGAGCAGGTGATATGGTGGCTAAGGAGTATGGGGCTAATTTCACAGCAACCGATCTATTAAAATACCTACCCAAAGCTTTTAAATGATATTTTTTTTAAAAATAGAATGAATATTAAATTTTAACCGAATTTTATAAATTTTTTAGGCTCGAAATTAGTTTCCATAGTCCAGAAGTATGCATCTCCTTTGGCTATACGGAATATAATTAGACCAGGATGATCGAATGTCATTCCGAATTCTTTAAGGAACGGTCTATCTTCCAATACTTTCTTTTTAAGTTCTGGGTCATCTAAAAATTCTACTTCACCAGCCACTCTCATCATGGTACCGGTGGATTTTTCATCTGGCTGCCAGAAACAAGCCTCCACCTTATTATTCTTCTGCAACTGTCCGTAAACATCTTTCATAGCTCCAATTTGAAAATAAAATCCGTTTTCATCTGCAAACCAGAACCCAAGAGCTCTTACTCTGGGTTGATTACCATCTAAGGTTGCCAGATAACAAACCGGTGTTTCATTGGCGAATTTTATACAATCATTAATATCCATATTAGATTCCTCCTTTATGAACTAAGAGTATTATACAATCCATAAGCACCATTTAATAGAGCAGCAAAGCCAATAAATCCTAGAACTATCATTATTATCTCGTTCAGGTGTATAAATTTCAATTCGACCGCTAAAAGCACAATAGCTCCTGCAACAATAAACAGTATATTTTCAATTAATTTTTCCCGCATAGATATCACCATCAATATCTATATAATTTATAATATTTCAGTGTTTAAACCACAGCACTAACCATCCAACTTGAGGTATTTTAAGGGAGTCATTATTCAAGGTAAGTACTCTACCAGTTACTTGATCGGGGGATACCATTTCTTCATCATATAGGGTGTTATTATCTCCTTTCATTCTAAACTGTTTTTTACCAGATGATTCATTAATTTCCGCAACACGATGAATTACGAATTCTTCTTCAGAGGAATGAGACCTGCTATAAATTATAATATCACCTTGTTTAACATCTTCAGGATGAAACTCCTCCAACAAGCCAAAGACATCAGTTTTCTCCACTATGACCATATCTCCCTCATTTATAGCCGGACTCATGCTCCCTGTGGGAACCACAACTAAATGAGCGCCAATAAGTGCTAATACAACGATTATGGGTATTGCTATGGCCAACTCTTTTATAAAAGACATTAAATTACCCCTATTATTTCAATGAATTACCATTACTGGTGATTTAGATGATCTAACAACTTTTTCAGCTACACTACCAATGAAAAACCGATCAAGAGCATGTTTACCAGATGAACCAATAACCACCAGATCAACATTTTCCTCAGCAATAGTTTCCAATATTTTTTCTGCAGGCTGACCTTCTTTGATCTGAGAATCAACTTTTAAGCCCATACCATTAGAATTCAAAACCTTCAAAACGCCTTTCAAAGTTTCTTCTGCATCTTCTGCCCATAATTTTTTCATATCTTTTTTAAGTTCTCGAGAACGTATAGGATTCAGTGAAGAGGTTTCAAATACATTTAAAACTAAAATTTCAGCTCCACTGGAATCTGCGATCCACATGGCATGTTCAGCAGCTCTTTTCGAATGTTCAGAGCCGTCAGTAGGTATCATAATTTTTTCATACATTTAATTAACCTCTTAATCATATTTTTACTAACCCTCCGGGGGCTACATTATTTTTAGTAACGTTTTGATGGAAATATTCGGTTCCATCGATATATATGTAATTATCTACTCTGATGGTTCTAGTTGTGTTGGTTCTGTTGTAGATATTCTCTACGATGTTAATTTTAGTTCCTGATGGGTAACTTCCGAAGGATGAACTAAGACTGGAACTGGGATTTATGTATCCAGTAACGGTTTTTTTAGTTATTTTACCATTTTTCTCAGTGATGGTGATTTTATAATCAATATAAATCCTTCCAGTTCCGTTATTCACGATTTTAATAATGTTTTCATAAATTGGTACATTATTCACTGTTATATTAATGGTTTTGCTAGTGGTAAGGTTTCCATCGGATACATTGAAGGTTACTGTGTACGATCCACTCTGATCATAAGTAGGGGTCCAGGTAAATGTTCTGGTTGATGCGTTGAAAACGGCTCCGCTGGGTAATCCCGAGACACTATAGGTTAATGCGTCTCCATCTGGATCCGTACCAGAAATGGTGAATGAAAGAGAATCGTTTTCATTAACAGTTTGGTCCGTGATTGTACCCAGTGCAGGTGCTCCGTTGACTTCTATGGTTACATTTTCAGAATCGGTTAAACTTCCATCGCTAACTCTAAATATGGCAGTATAAGTACCCCGATCACTGGGGTTAGGCGTCCAAGTAAAGGTATTTCCTATAATCGTAGCTCCGCCAGGTAAACCAGATACAGTGTAAATTAAAGGATTTCCGTCAGGGTCATTTCCATTTAAGATAATAGTTAAGGTATTATTAACTCCTACATTTTGGTTTCCTATTGATTCAAGAACAGGGGCTCTGTTAGTATTTAAAACTGTTATATTAACGCTTTTACTATCACTTAATACGCCATCTGACACTGTGAATGTAACAGTATAAACGCCTGCCTGATCGAAATTAGGTGTCCAAATAAACTTCTTTAAAGCAGCGTTGAAAGTCGCACCTGCTGGTAAATTGGTCACAGTATAAGTCAAAGGATCGAAATTAGGATCATAAGCTAAAATCATAAACTGAAACGACTGGTTTTCATAAACGGTTTTATCTGCAATAACATTCATAACCGGGGAATTGCTAGCTGGTAATAAGTTTATGGTGTAGTTTGTGGTTTGGTCCGTGCTGGTGTTTCCTGCTAGGTCGGTGGCGTGGTAGGTTAGGTTGTATGGTCCGTTGGTGTTGAGGTTGATTGGTCCGAGGTAGTTGGTCCATGGTCCGCCGTTTAGGCTGTATTGGATTACTGCGTCGGGTTCACTACTTAGGGTCACATCCACTGCGTAGTTGTAGGTTCCGCTTGTTGGGTTGATGTTTACGGTTGGTGGTGTGGTGTCTGGTGTGGTATTAGACACAATAACAGTTACATTTGCATTAGAGTAACTACCAAATGAATCCCATGCATAGACTGTTATATTATATAATCCAATGGGCAGTCCAGTGGTGTCCCAGATACAACTCCATCCGTCTAATACATTATTATCAATATAATTAAATCCTGAACTGGTAAGGAACTGAACATAATCTACTCCTATTCCCTCATTGTCATCGGCATTTACTTCTATGTTCACATTACCATTCACAAATTCATAATCGACAGGGTCATTTATTGACACGGAAGGTCCACTATTATCCAAATGCACATCTATGCTATTTGATGAACTATTTTCTAAAATATCATATGCAGTGGCGGTTATAGTGTAGTTACCATTCAGAACGCTAGTATCCCAGATACAACTCCATCCATCAATTCCATCATAATCTGTATAAATAAATCCAGAAGTTGTGCTGAATTCTACATAGGAAACTCCTACAAAATCAGATGCATTGGCATCTATGGTAATTATACCGTTATTATAGGATCCATTTACTGGGTTGTTTATAATTATTGAAGGTGGGTAATTATCTATAATAACATTAATACTGTTACTTGAGTTGTTACCCGCTAAATCGTATGCAATGGCTGTGATTGAATTTGGTCCATCAGATTCTAGTATAGTGTCCCAATCTAAACTCCAGCCATCAAATCCATCCCAATCTGAGCCTATATATCCTGAATTACTATAGAATTCTACGTAATTAACTACTGAATCATCAGCAGCGTCAACTAGAATACTTTCATAACCATGTAGGTAGAAACCATCTGTTGGTGATGAAATTATCACTGATGGTGAATTAAAGTCAAAAATATCAATACTTAAATTAATTATCGCATTATCCACTTGAATTGAAACATTAGCCATGCCCGGGGTGTATTCTGCATTAAAAGTTTCAAATGCTGTACCGTAATTTAGATAGAAATTGGCGTCGGTTAAACCTGAAAAACTGCCTAAGTCTGTGGAGAAAATCCCGGAGGTTACAGGGATGTAATATCCTGAAACTGAAGTATCATCACCGTCTGGGTAGTTAATTGTAATATATGCGTATATGGTAGTGTTATCGCCGATTGGAAGATTATATGAATCTGCATAACCAGTTAATATTAGCCAGGGACTTATATCAACCATACCTGAACCAGAGATCATGCTTGATGGGTCATCATTTGTTCCCCACCAATTATTTTCTGCATTTATTGGGTCTCCATTATTTATTATAGCAGTATTAAATCCATTATCAAAAAAGCGGTTGTAATTAACTGTATTATCCGTAAAAGTTCCATCGAACCATATTCCAGTTATTACGTTGTTGTTGAAGTTGTTGGAAATAATTGATGTGTTAGAGGAATTAGAGAGGTAAATACCATAGAGATTATTTTCAAAATAATTTCCTTCTATATGATTCCATTGATTGCTGCTTACGAGAATTCCATTTCCCATATTATTTATTATATAATTATTCAAAATATTATTTCCATCAGCTAATGGGGCTAAAACAATCCCATTACTTGCTGTATTTTGAATATAATTATTCTCTATTATTCCATTGCTTCCTTCGTCTAATATGATTCCAGAATCACCACCTGAAATATTATTGGAATAAATATGGAAAGTAGTTGAGAAAGCGTATATACCACAGTAATTGGACATTATATTTAATCCACTGATGTCTGTAGGTGCATAGATTGATATGGTAGGATTACCAGGATTAGATGGTATAACCGTCACGATATCTGATAAATAAGGCATTATATTTACAGGGCTGCTTATTGTTATATTTTCTGTGTATGTACCACTTAAAATGTAAATATTTACAGGAGTTCCGGAGTATATTGCTGCTGCATCATCTACCCCTCCTTGTATGGTGGCATTGGGTCCGTGAATACCATCCCAATAGGGAGTTAGTCCGTCGTATGAATCATCCCCGCCAGTAACATTTACATAAATATCAGGGGTTGAACCTGTGATGTCAATATCCAAATATGATGTTTGGTCATCTATCTGAATAGTTACATTCGATGTTCCCGGAATGAGATCTGCATCTAAAGTGGCTGAAGCGGATCCATCATATAAATCCATATTGTAAGAGTTACTGCCATAGAAATATCCTAGATTGGTGGAATAATAAATGGTGGATAGAGGGACATAAAATCCTGTGATTGATGTGTCTTCTGGGAAATTATTGTAGGTTAGGTAGGCATAAATTGTAGTGCTACTGCCTGTGGGGATGCTATAAGAGTCAGCATAAGCATTGAGCATTAGCCAAAGATCGGCATAAACAGTTCCGGTACCAGCAACCATCGTACCAGTGGGTCCATCATTAGTTCCCCACCAGTTGTTTTCTGCATCAACGTCAGAACCATTATTCATTATACCCACTGGATTTTGGTAGAATCGGTTGAAATTCACTGAATTATTGGAGAAAGTGCCTTCGAAATCAATACCAATAAAAGTATTATAGATGATGTTGTTAGAAAGAATCCAGTTATTAGATGAATCAGCCAGAAAAATCCCATAATCATTATACTGTATCAAATTGGCTTGAATTGTATTGTAATAGGAATTAAAAACATAAATTCCAAGAGTACTGAATTCTATAGTATTATTTTGAATAATGTTACCATTGGAGGTATTGATTCCAATACTAGTATCACAATCGATAATATTATTATCTATTACATTTCCGCTGGATTGGTCTAAAGTTATTCCATCTAATCCATTAAAAATAGTATTATTATGGATATAGGAACCAGAAGAGGAAGGAGATAGGTATATGCCACTATCATCTAATGCTGCTCCTATCCAGAATCCGCTTATTTGACATCCTTCATTGACGGTTATAGTTGGAAGTCCATCATCAGATGGATAGAGAATTACTCCCCCATTGTTGCCACTGGAGGATTCTAAAATGATTCTATCCTGAATGATTAGATTATCATAATAAGTTCCATAATCTACAATAACAGTACAACCATCATCTGCAGCATCAATTCCACCCTGAATGGTGGCTTTAGGCCCGGTATAACCTCCTAAATAAGTTGGTGATGTCCCATCGTAGTCATTGTTTCCAATAACGCCATTAACATAAGCATATTTATCTAACTGGAAGTTGCTGGATCCATAATATATTCCATCCCATGGGTTTAAAGTTACTATTACCTCATTTATGGGGGATACATAGCCTGGGTAGCTGGCTTTCACTTTGAATACAGTATCGCCGCTTATGAAACTAACCATGTAATTACCGTTGATATCGGTTGTTCCGGTGGTAATAACTATATCAGATAAATCATAGACGGTAATAAGAGCATTTTCTATAGATTCACCATTTTCATCTATGACAGTACCTGAAATATTCGGATCCGCCGCAGAATCAGGCGGAGGACTGCTGCTGGAATTATATGTGGTTGTTACTATGTCTGTTGTGCTGTTCCCTGTTACGTTATCTTCTGCTGAGACAGCTCCAGCCGCTAGGATGGCGACGGTTAAGGTTAAAAATAGAATTAATATTCTTTTCTTATTCAAATTTACCTCCCCCAAAAAAATTATTTTTTTAAATTTAATCTCTTAAATAATCTTAATATTAATTATTTTGTTCATAAATTTGATTTAAGGTTTATATAACCTAAATTGGTTGATAAAAATCTAAGATTTAGTTCATTATGGTATTTCATAATCTATTGATGGTGGGTCTGTTCCAGAATCGTCTGGAGTGTCTGATCCTCCGGTGTCTCCACTCTGCCCATTACCAGTTGTACTGCTCTGTTGAGATTCTGTATAACTGCTTTCTGTATCTGTGGATGGATTAGTATTGGTATTTTGCTTATTTAACGCGTCACCGAGCTGTTTGTGGATGGTTATTATATTTTGAAGTGAAATATGATTGGCATCGTTGGATTTATAGAAATTATATATTCCTGCTCCGCTCAACAAAATAGCTCCTGAGATTAGGATTATAGTAAGAGTTTTAGTGGATATGATGGCTCCTGCCAGGGTGGTTGAACCTTTCGCTCCTGTTGAACCAACTGCTGCTGCGCTGGATGTTGAAAATAGGCCACCTAATTTTGCACCAATGCCTAGTGCACCTATTCCGGCACCGCCTTTTAATGCGGTTGATTTGATCATAGTCTTTTTGCCGGAGGTTATCACACCTTTAGATGTGGTGCTTGATACCGTTGATTGAGTAACAGATTCAGAAGCAATTTCATGTTCCACATGTTTTGCTGTATGTTCTCCTTTGGGGGTTTCTCCTAAAGCAGTCCATATTTTCCTTAGAAATTCCCAGAGAACGTGGAATATGTGTAAGATCTTTTTGCTTCTTTTACCTTTTTCTTCCGGTTGGTTATCCATAAAAAAATTCCCCCCTTTTTAGATAACTCAGTTAACGAATATTGGTCATTATTGACTATACTTTTATTTTGTATATTGTTAAAAGTTTTTCGATTTTTTTACACCAAAATGTGATAAAATTCACAATAGTTGTGTTTTTAATGAGATATTGGTCACCATGAAACGATTTATTCGTTAGGATGTAAGTCATAACAACCAAATGATCTATCTGAGCGATATACTATATAAATTTGTTGGTAAGAACTAACAATAAAAAAATAAATTTGATATTAAGAGTAAAGAAAAACTTCCATCATAACTCCACATGACTTCCGGTAGCGAAATATTCAATATTCTCTCCCATAACCTTTTTAAGAATGGGATAAGCTTTTTTACCAGTGCAATGACCAGTATAAACTCTTTTAATTGAATAATCCATGAGCTTTTGAGCTATGTTCTCTACATTACTCTTACTTTCGGCCATATGATTGAAGAAAGGTAAGCCTATGAAATGAAAACCACCAAAAAGGCCTTTAATTGGTGTATCTGGGAATTTTTCAATTGCAGATTCAATCATATTCAACACTCCATGATGGGAACATCCAGTGAAAATAACCATACCATCATCTTCTTTAATAACCATCATCTGTTCATGAGAAAAATCATCATGAACCAGATGATTACCTTTTTTCTTATACAGATATTTACTACCTGCAGGTACAGGATATTTCATTTTCATATCATTAATTAGGTAAACATCAGGTAATATTTCTTTGAACTCATTGATGATATTAAATCTATCAGAATAATCTGAAAAAAGTGTTTTATCCATACCGATGTATCTTTTAATAAAAGCAAAACCTTTGAAATAATGATCCCCGTCTGATTGAGTGCTTATGTAAATTGGAGATTTTTTATTGATTTCTAAAAATCTGCGTAAACCTCCTCCATGATCGAAATGACCATGAGAAATGGCTGCGACATTCACATCCTTAAGATCAACTCCTAACTCACTCGCATTATCTACAAAACTACCAGTTACACCTGTATCAAAAAGGATAATATTCCCATCCTGCTTAATATGGAATGATAATCCTTTTTCTGCATATAATTCAGAATTAATTGTTTTATCTTCTATTAAAGCAGTTACTTCCATTTTATTAACCCCCCAAGAGTTCTATGGAAAAAAATTTATTTCCATAGACATCTATGTATGTTATTAGTAACTACTATTATATAAATTTATTCAGACCCCTTAAGTTCCACGATGCTTTCACAGTAATCATCACCTGCACAGATACGTTTAGTGAATTTCTGCGTGTATTTTGGGTTCAAAGTATCAACCACGATTTTACAGTATCTTTGACAACCCTCTATACTATTATTTACATCATGAACATCTTTTTCTTCATTAAAAAGAACGGGACAGCTAGTAATATGATTCACGACCCTTTCCTTGGATCTTTCCACACTGGTGAATACTGGATTTCCCATTAAGATCTTACTCAGGATAGCCCAGGATTCCACGATTTCTACAGCGTTTTCCCCAGATAATTTCATGGAATCAATCATACCTTTTATTTCTTTGGTTATTTCTTCTATAGATCTATGTTCAGTCACTGATTTTTCGCTTTCTTCCCTAATAGATGGTTTAATATGAGTAGATCTATTTGTTAAATTCCAGGATACTGATAAGTAGTGTTCATGACTTATATTATTTATTTCTAGTAATTTTTTTTGTTCAGAAGTGGGAGTAAACGCATTTATAAGTGCCATACGGTTATAAATGGCAGTCGTTACTGGATCTATATCTGGTAACATTGTTCCTTCTTTTATTCCCTGTCGATAAGCTTCAGCCATCATTTGAACTGATTTATTGGCTTCATGCAGCGATTCTTGGACGTTTGGGTCTTCAGGGTCATCTAATTTCATCTGATAGAGTTCTGTTCTTGCCTTCCATTTCTGAGGATTTTGAATTGAAAATCCAATCAATGCAGTTTCTAAAGCCACAATTTTTTCTGAACCGCTACTGTGCAGGGACATCTGTTTTTGGATGTGTTCGTTTAATAATTTAAGTATTCTAGCATTCACCGCTGCACATAGGGTATCTTTGTTTTTGAAGTAAATGTACAGTGTTCCTTTGGCAACATCAGCTTCATTAGCCACCTGATCCATGGTCATGGACTCGAATCCTTGCTTTGCGATTAGGATTTCAGCAGCATCTAATATAGCTGCTCTTCTCTCTTCTTTTTTTCTTTCCATCCTGGAGCCCATATGAACCATACTCTAAGATTTTTCAGTATTTAATCTTTAATATCATTTTATTTATTTGTTTATTAATATGGGTCATTTAGTATAAATAAATTGAGAAAATATTGACAGATATTTATAAAAAATAATGATATTAAATATCTGTAAATGGAGATTTTAGTAGAAAATAGATAAAAATCTTATATTATGGTCACTCTTTTTTACAGATGTTCTGATAACAGGCGGCTTGTATTCCATAATTTTTGATCATACCCACTATTTCGCGTTGATCAGTTTCTTTATCCTCGAAAGAAACAGCTTGTTCCTGGTATAGGCTGAATGGGGATTTTCTGCCGAGTATCCTTAGATTTCCTTTGTGTAGTCTTACTTTCACTATTCCGGAGACTCTTTTTTGCATGTGGTCAATGAGGCAGTCCAGATCTTCTCTTAGAGGCTCGTGCCATAGTCCATTGTAGATCAGTTCGGAATAGGTCCCAGAAACATTTTCAGAAAATTTCAATTCGTCCCGGGTAAACACGATCTGTTCCAATGCTTTATGTGCAGTTATGATCAGCATGGCACCAGGAGTTTCGTAGTTTTCCCTGGATTTGAGGCCTATAATCCTATCTTCCATGATATCGATCCGTCCTATTCCGTGTAAACCAGCTATTTGGTTACATTTTTTTATCATGTCTACAGGATCTAATTTTTTTCCATCGAGGGCTACTGGTACGCCATCTTTAAATTCAATCTCTAGTTTAAGAGGCTCATCTGGAGCATCACTGCTGGATTTGGTCCAGTTAAATGCTTCTTCAGGCATCTCCACCATAGGATCTTCTAATATATCCCCTTCTATGGATCTTCCCCATAAATTTTCGTCGATACTATAATTGGAGAATACTGGTAGAGGAATATTATGTTTTTCGGCGTATTCTATCTCTTCGCTCCGGGTTAGATTTAAATCTCTTACTGGTGCTATTATTTGATTTTCAGATGATGAACGTATGGTGGATTCAAATCGGAACTGATCATTACCCTTTCCTGTGCATCCATGTGATATGGCAACTGCACCTTCCTTCTGGGCTATTTCAACTATTTTCATAGCGATAAGTGGTCTGGCCAGGGCGGTGCTTAGGGGATATCCCTCATAAACTGCGTTTGCTTTAATTGCTTTGAATATGAAATTTTCAGCAAATTCTTGCTTGGCATCTTCGGTGTAATGTTTTGATACGCCTATTTCATGGGCGACTTTGGCAGATCTTTCCACTTCATTTTCGGGTTGCCCTACATCTACGCAGGCGGTAATAACTTTTAGGTTATATTTTTCTTGAAGTAATTTGATGCATACTGATGTGTCTAGACCACTACTGAATGCTAATACTACTTTTTCCATTTTCCATCACCTTGACATCTTTTATGAATTTTTGTGAAAGTATCATTTAGATTCTATGGTATTTATCCTAATATATATTAATTATAAATTAGTTTTAAAGAAATTATATTAGTCAAATTGATGAAGAATTTCTAAGTCCTAAGAATAAATATAATAAATGATCTTTTACGTGTTTATACATTAAATAAATCTTGGTGGATTTCTTATGCTTTGGGAGATAAAAATAATCTCAGAGGATTCTGCAGGGGATTTGAGGAAAAATGAATCTTTTCTGAAGCATTTAACCTCGGGTAGTTTAACTAATAAACTTTTGGAATCGGCTTTGAAGGGTACTCCTTTACTTAAAATGGGGAATGGAAATCCTAAAATAATGCTTACTGCAGGTATCCATGGAAACGAGCTTGCTCCGCAAATCGCGGCTTTGATGGTTGTAGAAAAATTAAAAGAAATGGATTTGAGTGGAAGTGTTTTTATTATTCCTTTCTCTGTACCTTATGCTACTATGAATAGTTCTCGAAGATTTAAAGGATTCGATATGAATAGGAAAGCTTCAATGGTTGGTTCTATTTCTAATATAATAATTGAAAATGCTAAATATTTGAAGATTGATTCTCTTGCTGATTTTCACTCCACTAAGCCGAATAGTAATCCTGGAGTGGAGAGTATTTTCTGCTCCAAAAAACCTTGCCAGCAGAGTTATGAAATAGCGGAGCATATAAGTAAAGTTGTTGGTTCAAAAATAATCTGTCATAAGATTGCCGGTACACTTTACCATGGTGCTTTGGAGGATGAAAGCAATATATCGGGAATTCCAGCTGTGACTTGCGAGGTAGTTTCCCATAACCATAAAGTGGACCCTGGTAGCCATGAAAGATCTTATCTGCAGATGATGGCTTATTTGAACTATTTTGATGTAATAAATCTATAATTTTAGTATTTATAATTTAAACAAGATAACATGCCTTCTTATAAAAAACACATATTATTTTCTCTGGTAATGGCGTTGCCTTTCTTTCCTGACGTGTTTTATCTTTCATTAGCGGTTATTGGAACTTCTATTATTGATTTTGATCATCATCTTAAAATTAAGAATCTGTTTATAATGGGTTTGGTTGGTATTTTATTAACATTTTTGTTGTATTTATTGAAATTACCTCTTATTTTAGGTTTTTTACTTATTTTTTTGGCAATGATATTCTTAATATGTAAAGATCGTGGTTTTATGCATTCTATTTTTGGGATTATTTTGGCATCGGTTATTTTAACCATGTTTATCATTGACCTGTATTTTTTAATATTTAATTATACCCAAAATATATTGGTTATTCAAGTTATTATCCTGTCAATTTTAGGTTTTTTATCTTTAAACAAAAAATTATTAGCTCCTTTTATTGTTTTAGTTGTAATTGGGATTATTTTATTACCAAATTTACAATTCAATATTTATTCCGTTTTTGGAGCTTTATTTTTAGGTTTTTTAAGTCATATAACTCTAGATCTTTTAACTCCTAATGGTGTGGGTTTATTTAACCCTATATCTTCCAAAAAGTTCCATAAACTCACTGGACTGGTAATTTTAGGATTTTGGATGTTGTTGGTTGTAATTTTTTTATTTTTCAATATGAAAATCCTTTAATTTTATATTAAAAAAAGGCTAAATATTAAACATTTTAATTGAAATAGTTAATATAATTGAATTTAGTTCAATATGATACTTCAGATGTTGACAATTAAATAGTTAGCTTTATATATCATGTTTTATAATGATGAATTATACTAGATTAATCTTATAATCCATTAATCTTGATAATAATAGTAAATAGACACTTAAAAAAAACAATATTAATGATTTATGATTAATTATTAAATAGGGGCTTTAATATGTTTATCACACGAATATTCTATGCCATTGCATACTTTTTTGTTTTGATTTTTCAAATAATTAAAGCATTAATAGATGTTGCAGGCAGAACCATCAATGGGAAAGTTGAACCAGTAGTTATGGAGATAGAAACAGAACTTAAAAGACCGATATCCCAGACTATACTAGCAAACAGCATAACTTTAACACCAGGAACTTTATCAATCGACCTGGATACAGAAAATCAGATTATAAAAGTTGCAATTATAACCACAAGAAGTAAAGAGGCAGTCATACCATTTGAACCATATATTAAAGGAATGTTAGAATAGAATTCAGATTTATCCATGAATAAGTAAAAGAGATGTTAGAATGGATTTTTTAATAGTTTCAGAATACATATTACTGGTGGCACTGGCTATATTCGTACTGGCAACCATCAGAATCACCACTCGAAAGACCATTGCCATGAGTCTGGTAGGTGTCTCTGGTTTAGCCATAGCAGTAGCAGTTATTTTAATTTTGCTAAAAAATATTTATGGAGTCGGATTCTGTACTGACATAGCAACTGCACTGATAATATTAGGACCAGTGGGAACCATAGCATTTTCTAGAGTATTGCGGGGAGGAGATTAAAATGGCATTTCTGGAAGTTGCTGACCCAATATCATTGATAAAATCGATATTACTACTAATATCTGCATTATTAGTTATACTGGCGGCCATTGGAATATTAAGATATAAGGATGACCTGGAAAGAGTCATGTACGCTCGAATCCATATCCTGGGCGTAGCCGATATGGCCTGTATACTGGCCCTGCTTGTGCTGGGTGAATTTCTTCTGGCAGCTGCCTATTTCATTCTAACACCCTTTAATTCACATGCCATTGCCAACGCGTACTATTATGGGGAGGAAAAAAATGATTGAATATGTTCTCATGATCATAACCGTTTTAGGTGCTATTATTGCTCTAATGCAGAGAGATCTTTTAAAAGCAGCTATTTTAACTGGAATCCCCGGTATTTCAATAGCATTTTTATATCAATTTTTACTAGCTCCTGATGTTGCATTAACTCAAGCTATTGTAGGATCAGCTATAGTGCCGGTATTCTTTGCTTTAGCTGTTCTAAAAACACGTAGAACAGAGGAAGAAGCTGATTAAATTAGCTATAATACAAGATAATGAATGGTGGAGAAAAAAAATGATAATAGACAGCCAATTGATGTCCTTTTTCACAGCAGGATCACTTATAGTAATAGGAATATTCGCCGCTTTATTCCTGGATAACCTTATAAAGAAAATAATAGGATTGGCCTTCTTAGCTGATGGTGTTAACCTCTTCATTATAACCATGGGATATAAAGCGGGAGGTATAGTTTACATCTTACTTCCGAATATGACCATCAGTAACTTCGCCCAGAATGCCTCATACCCTCTTCCGTTTGCTCTGGTGCTTACCAATATCGTTATTGGCGCCAGTACCTTAGCAGTGATGCTTGGTTTGATAATAGTGCTCAATAAAAAACACGGGTCAATTAGTGCATCTAAAATATTGGGGGATAAAGGAGAGAAAATAGAATGATTTCAATTACAATCATCAATAATTTAAAGGGACGTGATGATTAATGGACATACTTATACCATTAATGGTCATAATTCCTATTGCAAGCGCTCTTTTCCTTAATTTATTGCATAAAAATGATTCAACTATAAAGATTATAGCCATAATTACTGCATTAATATTACCAGTAATTGCACTAATAACACCTTACGGATCACATTACTTTGGAGGTTATGCTCCATTGGCCCAGAACTCGACTATAGCACAGGGACTACCTGCGTTAATAACAGGGACACAATTATTCCAATTCCATCCGGCCATCACATATGTATTCGGCAGTGCACAACAACTGATGATATTTATACTGGTATTAATATCATTTTTCGCGATCTACACTTCTATAAACGAAACTAAAAAACCATCGGGAGTTTACGCATTCCTGATGTTCATGGGAACCGCTTCAGTATCAGCAATACTGTTATCGGATGATATATTTAATTTATTCGTATTCTTCGAAATAGCAGCAATGGCACAAGTTGGTATAATAGTTGCTTCTGGAATAAAAGATAACTACGAAACCGCATTAAAATACATATTACTCGGAAATATTGCAGGCCCTCTTCTTCTTTTAGGCATAGCTCTGCTTTTAGGCATAACTGGAAATGTTAACATTACTGATATTATATTCTCCATAAAAAACGGACTAGTAGATCCATATAGCCCGGCAATTCTCATGGCCCTGGGTTTATTAACCTTTGGATGGCTTTACGCATCAGGATTACCACCGTTCCACACTATAAAATCAGCAGTATACAGTAAAGCTTTACCTCATGGTGCAGCCTTATTGCAAGCATTTTCAGTTTTCAGCATGGTGGCCATAGGAGTTATTATATTGCGGATGTTTGCTTACATTCCATTCACCAGCACAGCAATAATCGGAATATCCCTATTAGCCATGGTTCTGGGCATCACAATGGCCATAGTGCAGACTGATTTCAAGAGAATAATCGGATTCCTCGCAGTGGGAGAACTGGGATATATAGGAATTGGTCTAGGGCTGGGAACAGCATTCGGGATAACAGCAGGTCTTTTCCAAGCAGTTAATGAAGCGATAATTACAGCATTTCTATTTATTGGATTTGGAACTGTGCTTTATAAAACTCGGACCAGTGACACCCGAAAACTGGGAGGAATGATGTTTGTAAACCCCAAGTTGGCCCTGCTGGTTTTACTATCAGGGTTAGCCATGGCCGGTATTCCTCCACTTAACGCGTTTCAGAGTAAATTGATGTTAATTCAGGCATCCATACAATCAGGACTGCCCGAACTGGGTATCATAATGATACTCTTAAGCATCGTTACATTCATGACATTTATGAAGGCCTTTTACACCATATACATGAGACCTAAACCTGCCGAACTGGAAATACTGGAAAATAAAATCCCCAAATCCACTATAATATCTTTAGTAATATTTTTAATCATCTGTATCATACTGGGACTATTCCCACAAATAGCAACCAACAGTCTACAAACATTAGCCACGGGGCTGGTTTAAAGGGGTCAAAATATGAGTTTATATGATATTATATTAAAAAGAATACGAGAAATACAGGAAAAAGCTGAAGAAGAGGAACCAATAACTAATGTAACCGCTTCAGCCATGCTAACAGCTGAATTAACTCTCATAGCATCCCTCTTAATCGCAGTGGTTATGATCAGACTGATCCACCCTATATTGATGATCATAATGATCATAGCAATATTCATTATAGCCATCATGGCCATGCCCATCATGCCCAAACTAAGAAAAGAACAAAATGATTCCTTTAATAACATGATCTTTTATGTGGTAATAGCACTCGGAATAATTATAGCCCTGTTTTACTGGGGGAATTTAAATGTATAGTGGTATAAGAAGTCTAATAGGTTTACTGGCCCTAACCACCTTTGGAATAAGCTTATTCCAGGCAACATATAATTTTAAACAGACATTATATCCGGGGATCAGCTATCTCTATAACTGGATAGGCCCCCATATAGCACCTAATATGGTCACCAATGTTATATTTGACTGGAGAGGCTACGACACCCTGGGTGAAGCATTGATACTGGTCACTGCTGTGGTTATCACATTATTGATATTTGGTAGAGGAAAGGTACAGCTGGGAGGAAAATAATATGAGCACCATACTTAAACTATTCATATTCCCTGCAGCTCTGATAATCACCTGTTTAGGAGTTAACACCATCTTAGGAGGACATATAACCCCTGGAGGGGGATTTCAGGGTGGTGCAATTATTGCAGGAGCCTTCATATTCGGAGCTGTAATATACGGACTAAAAGACACTCCCATAAAGTTTTCACATGACTTCATGGCCAGAATGGAAAGTGCAGGAGCCCTGGCCTATGTGTTTCTAGGTTTAGCCGGACTAATATTCTCCGGATTCTTCCTCTATAACCTGGGTGTAGACATTTACGGAATAGTTCCTATTTACATAAAGAATATATTTAACTATCCAGACCCCATAAACGCTGGAATAATACCATATCTGAACTTCGTGGTTGGTCTAAAAGTATTGGTCGGTTTAAGTGCAGTTGTAATAGCATTCTTAGGCTTTAAAGGACAGTTCAATGAAGATGAAGGAGATATAGAGGAGATCGAATGATATATTACGCAGGTCCCTTGGTTCTGGGATTCTTACTGGGATTTATAATAGGAAGCCGCATTAAATTTAACGCAGAAAGTGGATTGAAGTTCACTATAGGAAGTTATCTGGTAATAATTATCGCAGCATTGGTGGCTGCTTACTTAATAGGACCATATCCTTATTATAAAGATGCTCCTTTGGCTTCGGGATTCTTAGCCACTATAATAGGAATATTCGTGGGAAAAATACTCTTAGGAAAAGACATAAAAGAAGCAGATATTAAGGACAAAAATTCACCATAAAACGATGCTTAACAACGAATCATAAAAAACTGATATGAAAATGGACAATTCAATAAAAAAACGTACTAAATGTACAATTCATCTAATACAAATAAACGAATTATAATTGGAAGGTAATCACTAATGTTTTTATCAACAAATAAATGTGAAGGCAAGGCAGAATGCATTAAAGAATGTCCCACAGGCGCTATTAGGCTAATAGAAGGGAAAGCATTTAGTTGCATAACTTGTGGGGCCTGTGCAGATGCCTGTCCAAACAAAGCCATAGTAAAGAACAAATATGGAGGATACGTGGTGGACAGGGCTAAATGTAATGCATGTGGAGTTTGCGAGATGACCTGCCCCATAAACAGTATAAAAATTGAAGAAGGTACGGTAAAAGGAATTTGTGCTCGCTGTGGTATTTGTGCAGAAGCATGTCCCCTGAATGCCAGAATAGATGCCTTTGATGTTATTGAAGATCGGCAGCTGGCATTTTTAGAATCATTAAATTTAACAATCCAGCCTGAAGTTAAAATGCAAAAAAAAGGGCAAGAGGTGGAAAGAATAGGATTAGTAACTGATGAGGATAAATGCACCCTCTGCAAGAGATGTGAGTATTACTGCCCCACTGGAGCAATAATGGTGGAGAATGATTGGGAAGGAAAATGTACGGAGTGTAGGATCTGTGAAGATGTCTGCCCCGCAGGAGCCATAACCAACACCACCATAGACCCGGATAAATGTACATTATGCCTTAAATGTGTCGAAGAATGTCCGAGCAAAGCTATAACTGTAGAAGATTTCCAGGTGAAGATTAACAAACCACAACCAGGTGAAGAGGCAGAAGGAAAACTAATATCCTGTCTGAACTGCGGCTTGTGTACTGAGGCATGCAGTCATGGGGCTCTTAAAATGGTAGATGGCAAAATACGATATGATCCCACTTTATGTGAAGAATGTGAGAACATGGAATGTCTGGATGTCTGCCCAGTAGGAACTCTAAGATTGTCCGATGAACCCCTAAGGAGGATAAAAGGATTTTGTGTCTCCTGTGGTAAATGTGTAGAATCATGTGATGTAAATGAGGCCCGCAGCTTCCAAAAAATCACCTGGAATGGAGATGTAACTGAAGATTGCATATCCTGCGGGGTATGCTCAGAAGTTTGTCCCAAAGGTGCTATCACCTTAAAAAGAGGTTCTATTGATGTAGATATGGATAAGTGCATTCTATGCGAGAAATGTGCTATACACTGTCCTGCAGAAGCAATACCTCGAACTACTATGCTGAAAAAATCCATAAAAGAAGGATTCACCTTCGTCCAGGATAAATTATGCATGAATTGCAAGTTATGCACAAAGATATGCCCTGAGGAAGCTATAACCGAAACAGAAGATGGTAAAATAGTTGTGGATGAGTCTAAATGTATTTATTGTGGGGCATGTTCCAATGCCTGTCCAGCAAGAGCCATATTATTTGAACGAGAATTTGAGGTGGCAAAATGAAAAATTTTATAAGGGTTTTTCTGGAAGGCATTATAAACAATGTTAAACGGATTATTTTTGCAGCTGATCGTGTAACAGATATGGATATACGGAATAGGATATTGGAAGGCCGAGTCACACCTACAGATAAAGTGGCCGAAGTCCCCTGTATAGGATGCGGTGGATGCAGCAATGTTTGCCCAACCGAAGCCATCTACATGCTGGATCTGGATGAACCAGTAGAAATAATAGAAGGAATGGTAAAAAAACAGATACCTGTATTAAACAGTGAAAAGTGCATCACCTGTTACTACTGCCATGATTTCTGTCCATTATATGCACTATTTGGAAAAGCAGGAACCATCCACCCTAATGATGTGGGTGAAGTAGAATTAGACCTAATAGAACTCCTTGAAAAACCAATAAAAATATCAGATGATAAATTAGTCTTTATATCACAATACTTATCAGATTCAACCATAATAAAGAAGAGAGAAACTTAAAATAAAATAAGGGGCGATTCCCCCCAAAAAAGTGATTATCATGAGTTTAAAATCATATTCAAGAGCCAGAGCCGTTCATGTCATGCTGGTTTATACTGGAGGATGTAATGGCTGTGACATTGAAATAGTAAACTGTATTTTCTCACCAAAATACGATGCAGAACAGTATAAAATATTCCTAACCTGGAACCCCCGGGAAGCCGATGTACTGGTGGTTACCGGTCCAGTTACTGCGCATAATGAAAAACCCTTAAAGGCTATTTACGATGCCATACCAGAACCTAAAGCAGTTATAGCAGCAGGAGCTTGCGCATTAATGGGTGGAGTTTATAAGAACATCCATGGGGATATTCCCTCAGAAGAAATATGCGGACCAGTAGATAAAATCATACCAGTGGATGCTAAGGTACCCGGATGCGCGGTAAGACCGCAAGATGTATTAGCTGGGGCAGTGGCTGCATTACCTAAATTATTAAATGCTGATTAATAAAATGATGAAAACTCAAAAATTAGAGATTAAGGTGTTAAGTAATGGATGAAGATAACAAGATAACCATTGGAAATTCAAAAAATCAGATAATAGAGACGGAAGTTCCAATGGGAACAGTCCATTCCGCAGCAATAGAACCATACAGGATAAGGTTATTTGTAGAAGACGAGATAGTTAAAGATGCAGAGATAACCATTGGAGTTAATCACCGCGGAGTGGAGAGGATAATGGAAGGTTTGCCTGTAGAAAAGGCTAATAGCCTTACTGAGAAAATTTGCGGTATTTGTTCCAATATCCACCTCTGGAATTCAGTATTAGTAGCTGAAAAAGCGCTAGAAATTGAAGTTCCAGAAAGAGCTCAATATATCCGGATAATAGTAGCAGAACTGGAGCGATTACAAAGTCATTTACTCTATCTAGCCCATGGTAATGAAGTATTGGGACATGAAACATTTTCAATGAGATTATTTTACATAAGGGAGACAGTAAGTGACCTATTATGTATGATCGGAGGAAACCGGGTTCAATATGGAGTACCGGTTATTGGGGGGTTAAGACCCAGGGCCGAACTGGATCAAATGAGGATACAGAAATTAAATGAAGGAATGGACCTTTTAGAAGAAAAAATATCCAATTTTGCCCAGCGCTTTGTGTCAGATCCCATGATAATGTCCCGTATCACTGGTGTGGGAACCCTTAGAAAGGAGGATGCTCTGAAATTAGCAACATCAGGACCTACTCTACGGGCCACAGGTGTTGAAGTTGATTTAAGACGGGATATGAAAGAGTATGATCCATTTGAGTTTGAAGTAATTACACAGGATGGAGGAGATGTTAAATCGAACTTACTGGTGCGGGTACTGGAGAGTCTAGAATCAGTTAAAATTATAAGACAGGCAGCTAATCATCTTCCTGAAGGTAATATAACCAACCGTAGTTGGGATATGCAGGACGCACCCATTACCAAGAGTTATGTAGAAGCCCCCCGAGGAAAACTTTATCATTCATATGCCTTGGAAGATGGCAGAGTAAGACATTCCATTGTAAGAACCCCTTCTATTGCTAATATAGGAGCTATGCAATATGCCTGTATAGGATGCCATATCACAGATGCACAGCTTGCTGTGGTTCAGTGTGACCCCTGTTTCACCTGTACTGATAGAGCAATTCAGATAATCCGTTTATAAAAGAAATTCATTGATAATTAGAATTGACTTCCCAATAAGGTTAGCTTAAGATAAATTTTCGAAATAGGAGATTAAATATATGACCATTGTTGATTCATTAATCGCTTTAACTGCAGTAATAGGAACGTTAATAGTGGCCTTTGTGGTAAGTGTATGGCTTCCTGGTGTTGAAAGGAAGTTTATACATGCCAGAATACAGCAGAGAATAGGCCCTCCCATCTCAAGCCCGGGGTTAATGTCGCCTATTAAATTCTTCTTTAAAGAAATCATCAATCCCAACTCCCCCATGCCCAGATTATACAATTCAATTCCTCTTATCGGGATAATCATAACCATATTCCTTCTTATCATTATCATGCCCCAGTTATATCCATTGGCTGCCTTTGCCAGTATCATCGCATTGGTGGGTCTACTGAAGGTTGAGGAAATACTTTATATGTTCATGGGCGCCCTTTCCAAATCTGTACTATCTCTAAAAATGCCCTTCCCGGATGTGGTTAAAGGGGCTAAACACCCGGATGTGCCCAGATCATTTGTAGAGGAACTCAGCGCGATGAGAGCGTTCAGATTAATCGCATTTGGATCATTCCCAATTTATATAGCAATTTTCGTACCGGTTGCCATGGCCAGCAGCATATTCCTCAGTGACATAGTATCATACCAGCAAGTTCACGGGCCGGTTCTATTCTCCTTATCAGGAATTTTAGGAGCCATAGTATTTTTCATTGGATTCATGATCCTGTTAAATGAATATCCATTTTCCATACTGAAAACCAAAGCAGATGTAATAGAGGGACCGCTTCTAGAATATGCTTCAAAATACAGAGCATATGTCTATATAAGCCGTGGACTTCTCATATTCGTACTGTCCAGCATATTCTGCACACTATTCCTTGGAATACCGCCTAATCTTTTAAGTTGGACCATACTCGTGAATATTTTAATGGCATTTATATTCACCATTTTAATGGCTGTTGTAAGTGCATTTTCCCCTATATTCACCTTTAAACAGTTTTATCCGGTGGTTGCTGGTGTTTCAGTCTTAGGAATTCTGGCAATTATAGCATCTTTCTTATGATTAATATGAAATAAGATTCGGTGAACAAATATGAAATTCGTAGTTAGACCATTACATATTATTAGCGTAGGTGGTTACATAGTTGAAACTGAATTCCCCTACCGTAACCTAATCGTGGTTAATCCCACAGAAGAACCGATAAAAATAGATATTCCTGTATTTTCGGAGGATTGGATTGAGAAACATCGAAATTTGGGTTTAGAAATAATCACCCTTAAAGATGAAGAGAATTTTTTAAGTAATTTTAGGAAGGCAAAAATAAAACTGGAGAAATTGAAAGAAGAGATAAACTGATTTTTGAATTCTTTCAAAATTTCCCAATAGTAGTAATTGAAATAAATCGTCTTTATTTAAGAATACCATTTTATTTAATATTAAATAAACCCCCAGTGGGCCTTGCGCTGAACCAGTTACATTATCCTCCTTAATTCCATAATATGGAGTGAAAAATCTTGAATGAACATCAGATTCATCTTAAATGACTACAAATCCTTTTATTCCATATTCATCTCCTACATTTTTGAGAATATTATAATCATAACTAACTCTTTTTAAGGATGTTAAATTATCTAAAACTAGTTAAACATAGTCCACGGTTCTATCTCTTATTACAGGATAATAAGGGTCAATATTGTCTAGACTTATATCTAAAGCATTTGCAATAATTTTTTTATCTAATTTATCCCTGACTAAATTGATTTCAGGAGATTGAAGTATAATTCTTATTGATTGTACTGATTTTTTCACGGTAAGAGGAAGAATATCGACCATGGTTTCTATATTAAAATGAAACTCACCATCTCCATCCATATCCCAGTCTTCTTCTTCGGCTAATGCATGTAAACTGGTAATAGTAGCATTTTCGCAGAATAAAACCTCTTTTTCTGGTGTAAACCATCTTATACTAAAATCTGCTTTCTCATTGGGGAGTATAAAGGCTGTTTCTGACAAATTCATTTCGGATGCTATTTTTTGCATATCATCATCAGTTAATCCATCTGCATTCAGTACAACTGCAGCTGGATTCCCGCCAAAAGCCCATTCAGTAAAGGCATCTATTTGTTTAATCCTATATTTACGCATGATCTCACATTTACTAAATTAACTTATTTCAGCTATCTTTCTAGCAACCCTAAGGGCCAGTGCCGAGGTTAGTAGAACTGTGGGCATACCTTGAGAACGGGGTGCTAGGGATAGATCCGCAACCCATAAACCATCAGGAAGCCAGGAAGGTTTCATATCATCTACAGTTTCTTTACTTAAGGGAACAGTGCCTCCTAAATGACCTCCATTATGAACTCCCTCAATAAATGGACCGGATACACCAGCTGATTGCATAATCTGTTTGGCCTGGGATATGGCTTCTTTAAGTAGTGTTCTGTCATGGTCGGTAATTTCTTTTTGAACGCTTCCATCAGCATCAACAGTGCCATGCTCTTCATCAGCTAGTTTAACCATTAAACCCGCCCGATCATCGATAGATACGTTTCTCCAGGGTTTATGTAAAAAATGAGAGAGAATATCCAGATAGGGGGATAGAATATAATCTTCTCCTTTTGTATACCAGACCATGGGTGGTTCTTTGAGTTGTTTAGCCCCTTTAGAAACACCACCTAATGTTAGAACTATATCTACCCATAAATTATCCTGGGCTGGTAAGCCCGAAGCTTTCAATATTTGGGGAGTGCCAATACCTCCAGCTGCTAAAACAACCACATCACCATTATATTGCCGGGAAGTAAGACCAGACTTCACAATCACTCCTTTAGCGCATCCTTTTTCGATTATAACCTTCTTAACAGAAGATTTAGTGTGAAGTATCGCTCCCATATTTAAGGTGTCTTCTAAAAATCTTCTTGAATCCCAGCGGGCACCGGTACTGCAACCTACTTCACATAAACCACAGGAAATGCATTTTAAGGCGTCTACGGATTTAGGTGTAGGAGCTGGGTTTAAACCCATATCATCGGCTGATTCATACATTTGACTGGTTAAAGGCCGCCATCGTTTCTTAGGGAATGTTTTGATAGGAATCATGCTTTCTATTTCATCAAATTCCTTGGAGAGATCAAGGCCGATTTGTTTTAACCCATGATCTGTTCTCATCATATTTCCACAGGTCAGAACAGTGGAACCACCTGTGGTTATTCCCCTAAACAAAATTAAATCTTTACTGGAGCGTACAGAATCAAAGCCTGTTATTAATCGTGAGAAATTTTTTTCATTACTAGTCATACCCATCTTTCTAAATGGTTCAAAGAATGATAATCGTCGGGTGAATGGTTTAAATTCTCCACCTGCCTCTAATATTAGTACTTCATAACCTTGAATGGCTAGTTCCCTGGCAACGGTTGCTCCGCCAGCTCCAGTGCCTACTACTATTGCTTTCATTTTTCACTCAATTAAAATACAATTGTTTTAATATTAATTTCTCCTTAAAATATTAATTTTCATAACTTATACAGGCCACGCATGTTAATGGTCCTTCAGTCATTCTTTGAGTAAAAATCATGGAAATATTGGGGTTAAGACCCTGAACAACACCTTCATCAGCAGCACTTAATATTATACAGGCTTCTGGAGTGTAATATTGGGATAATGAACACTTCTCAACTTTCATGATAATATCATCACCCGACTGGTGGATTTTAAATTCTATTCCCAGCACCCGGTAGAGAACCCTGGCTGCTCTTATAAGATCCTGAAGACTATCACCCACACCCAGGCGTTTCCGTGCTTCTAAACCCAGTTGAAATCCTGCCTTGAAAAGAGCATCTCTACCTACCTTAACGGCATTTTCATAACCTAACGCTTCAATCAGCAACTTAACACGTAAATTATGGGTGGTTGACATTATTTTTCTACGATTTTCTAGGTCACCTTTCATTTCTTCTTTCAGGACCTGGTTATATTCTTCCGGAGCAAAATCAGAAAGAAGCTGATCCAGAGAACCAGTGGTAACTTCGGCCACCCTATCTATTTCCTTTTTTAAAATAGATGTTGGCAACCAGATGGATGCAATAAATAGTTTGAGATTCATGGATATCTGCCATTTTCCTCATCAACGACCCCTAAATATTGAATTTCTTCTGGTATGGGGCCATCATCATAAATATAATCGATGACTTCAGCATAACGGTGAATGATGTTTTTTCGTTTTAATTTAAGGTTAGCTGTTAAATCACCATTCTCTATGGAAAGATCATTTTTAAGTGCCACCCACTTCTTAACTTGTTCCGGTCGGGAAACACGACGGTTAATACTCTTTACGGCATCGGAAATTTGCTTTAAATCAAAGGATACATCATCGAACCATAACAACGAACTGCAATATGGTTTGCCTTCTCCTATTAGCATGGATTCAGATATCTGGGGAATATCTTTTAGCATACTCTCAATTTTCAGGGGACTGATGGTTTTCCCATAGGAGTTTACCAATAACTCCTTTTTACGTCCGGTGATCACCAAACTCCCCTCTGATGTTAGGTATCCGAAATCTCCAGTGTGTAACCAACCATCTTCAAACACAAAACTACTATCATTAGGATCCGAATTTATGTATCCAGACATGACCTGCGGGCCCTGAACAATCACCTCTCCATCTGCAGCTACATCTACCTTTGTGGAGGGTAATGGTTCGCCTACAGTTCCTATTCTATTGTTACCCAAGCGATTCATGGTCAAAAGAGGTGCTTCAGTAAGGCCGTATGCATTGAATATTTCAATACTCAGTTCGTGAAAGTTCTTCAGTAAATCTTCACTCACTGGTGCAGAACCTACAATTAGCTGAGCGCAACGGTCAAGCCCTGCTTTTTTAAGTATGGTTCTTTTAATTAATCTTCCCAGTAGATTTTTCATCAAACCATCTGATGATTTAAGATATATCCTACTCACCCAATTATCAGTAACTTCTGACCAAACCTTTTCATAAAAACGGGGCACCGAGAAGAATATATTGGGCCGAACTCGAGGTAGTGCCTGGGGAAGTTGCTGGAAATCTTCTAAAAAATATAGATTCAATGGTGCCGGAGCATAATAAGGCCCGTAAAGACCCATAATTCCTTCTACCACATGATTCATAGGTAAGAAAGAGAGATATGATACTTCTTCATTCCTGTTTTTCCAGGGAGGCATTGAAGATATATATTCAGCCATCCAACGTAATTTACCATGGGTGAACATCACACCCCTTGGTCTTCCAGTGGTCCCGGAGGTGTATCGTATAGTAGCAATATCATCCAGATCAACAGGAGCTGATAATTCGTAATCTGAATCCTTAGATAAATTAATGAATTCATTCCATCCCATGATATTATCAATACCTGCTTCATCAGAGAAAGAAATTATATTAATAGTGTTGTTCAATACATTTATCTTCTTTAAAATATCAGGAACACCGATGAAGAATAATGAAGCCTCACAATCTTCTATAATATCTTTTATTTCTCCTGCAGAACTGGTATAATAGAGAGGGACGCTGACGGCACCAACCAATCCTATGGCAACATCCAGAATTAAGTAACGTGTGCTGTTATGGCCTACGATTGCCACCCGGTCACCTCTTCCGATGTTAAGATTTCTCAGGGATCTGGCAGCCTGTAGCATTTCTTCACGAATTTTTGAAGTTGATCTTTGATTATATTGTCCATTTATAATATCATAATATTTCACAGGTCTGCTACGGCTTTTTAAGCGGAATAAGATCTGTTCATGCACAGTACGATCTGATCTATGGAAAAATCCCATATAAACAGCGAATTCAAGTATTTTAGACATAAAACTTTTCCAGTCCAGTTGATAATCACCCATCAGTCTCTCAGTATTTTTCAGCGAGAATTCCCTGTCTTCATTGAAGTAGGGGGCCAGAGTATTAATGGTATTTAATTTTTTCTTAGTTTGTGGATTGGAGATTAATTTAGAATTAGAAAGCTTAGAAATAAGATATGCTAAAATAGGGGCGAAAATAGGATGGGGAAGTTCGAAATCTAATGTATCAAGAGCCCATTTTCTAATGAACTTAATTAGTTCCTCAACAGTAGGTTGACAATCATAGGGGGCTGTCAAGTGGAATGTTAAACCTTCAGCACGCGGATCAAAAGTTAAAGTGGCCACTGCATCGGCAACATAATCAACAGGTATAATGTTTATCTTTTCGGTTGGCTTTATCGGTATTATCCTTTGCTTCCCGCTTAAATATAATCTTAATGGTGTATAAAAAGTATTGAAGGTTTTTATATAACCTGACCTGCTATCTCCAACAATCATCCCTGGCCGGAAAATAGAGAGGGGTAATTTTGAATTTTTAACTTCTAATTCGCTTTCATATTTACTTCTCTCATAGTTACTTAAAAATCCTAATTCATCAGTTAATGAATCTTCATTGATGTATCCTTTTCGTCTACCTGCAACATATGCCGTAGAAACATGGGAAAAACGTTTTAAATTGCCATTTTTATGGATTTTATAGGCTAATTGCAGAACATTTGAAGTTCCTGTCTGGTTGGTTTTCCTTAAATCTTCCAGAGGAGCGTTCAGACGTAAATCTGCTGCGGTGTGGATGATATGGGTAACTGAGGCTGCTAAATTTTCATATTGATCATCATTTAGTGCTAACTGATCTTGAGTGATATCTCCTTTTAATAAGTGTATTCTTTGACCTATAGCATTTTTAAGATCTGGAAACTCCCACCATGCTCTTTTAAGCCGATTAAAGGCATTTAATTTATCTTTTCCCCTTATAAGTGCGATTATTTCATAATTTGTCTCATTTATTAGCCTTTGGATTATTTGAGTTCCTAAAAATCCGTTGGCCCCTGTGATCATCACACAAGTACTCTCTCCGTTCATTATTTCAGTATCCATCCTTTCTCCTTTAAAAATTCTTCTAAAAGTCCACGGTTTTTAAAGGATCGGGCAAGATGTTCCTGGAATCCTTTGTCTAAAGTTTTTCTTACTTTCAGAGGATTTTTTATCAATTCATCAATTTTTTCCTGGAGTTTATCCCAGATATCCGGGTGGTGACTGTCAATTAGATAGTCCTGATGTATTCCCAACTCTTCGTAAAATCCTTTAAGACGAGTATCATGCCCTACTGCTATTTGGGGAATACCTGCTTCCAGAGATAGGACTCCTGCGTGGTATCGGGATGTGACCAGTAGATCCAGTTGGCGAAGGATGCGGGTCATCTGGGAAGCATTGAATTTGCTAGAGGAAAAGATCCTCGCCTGATCTGAATTCTCCATTTTAGACAGTATTTCCCGTGCTAAAGGTTCATCAACCTCTTCCATACATATTAAAGCAATTTTACGGTGATATTTATTTATTATTCTGTCTGCTTCTCTGGCCCAGTTCCTGGCTAATTCTTCACTTTTCTTTCTTCTTGAATGGGAGCGGGAAAAATAGTAGGGCCATCGATATAAATACTCTTTCTTACCCCAGGGACGAATTACAACGGGCCAAAGGTTGAAATCAACCACTGCCAAGCCTACCATGCCTTCAGTGGATTCTGGCCATGTTTGGGATAAAATGTTGCTGTCTTCTTTTTTTGGTTTAAAGTTAAAAGCACAGTCAGCAGTTATTTCCATGGGACTGGTTACTCCGATTTTTTTTAGTTCATCTGCTGCTCTTTCTGTCCTGGTTATTAGCAGATCTGTTTTACTGGCTTCTCTTTTAACCAGATACCTGTTTAAGGAGGAAAGTTTACCTGAATCTACTGCATAGGCTATGCAGGGTACACCTGCTCTATGAGCACAGGTGGTAGTCCAGAGAAATGCCCAAAGCAGAGCATCTGTCCAGGTATCCATATAACAACTTCCTTCCACCAGTAAAACCAGATCATGACTTTTTACAAGTCTTCTAACATCCCATAAGAAAATAGGTGAGATTGGTTCGATATGAATTCCTGATTCCTCTTTTAGATAACGGCGCAGGTTTTTTTCATTAAGGGTGGGGACGGTTATTTGTACATCATCTCCGAACACCGTTCGTACATCTTCTATTATGGCTGCGAGCCTTGCTTCTGATCCTGTGTTATTGGCACCGTTATAGCCTACCAGGAGTACTTTATGTAAGTTATTAGAATTTTTCATAGTATCTAAATTTCAATAATAAGTAATATTTCCAAGTATTTTTACTTTTCCTTTCCTGGTCCTAGGTCTTTCATCATATAGAATATTACTTTTAACATTATTTTTGCCCCTATTTTAGATAGGATTCCTATTCTAGTGGGATAGTAATAATCTTTATCTTTATAGAATTCGTAATCAGCAGGCATGTACTCTGTAACATTTTCTGCTACGTTTTTAAAAATCCGGAATCCCATATAATCCTGGAAACTAACCTTTTTATCTTTTGATTGGAGTGATTTAGAGAATATTTGAGCGGTTTTTTGCAGTTTTCGATTGTTTTTCTTCTCCATATTGACAGTTGGAGGCCAGGGTGCTGTTATAAGACCACATTTACCTGTGACATTATAACCCCATGCTCCTGCTATCATTTCCATATAACTAAGGGTTTCCTTTAACCCTGACCCTGCGGAAGTGCATAGAATCATTGCTTTTTTGCCCTGATATGCTGGGCGGTGGCAGAGATAGGCTAATCTGTCTATGAAGTTTTTCAGGAGAGCCGGTACCGTCATCACGTAAACAGGCGATACCAGTATCAGACCATCTGATTCATCCATTTTTTCCTGAATTATTTCACGATCATCTCTCAGAGGGCATAAATCGATTCCTTTACTTACACAGTTAAAACATCCCCTGCATATCTCCAGATTAGTATCTTTAAGGAATAGGTACTCAAATTCATAAGAACCATGTTTCTTCAGTTGTTCTTCCATTTTTCTCGCTGCTCGATAGCTATTACCTTTTTTTCGAGGGCTTCCCATTACGGTTAAGATCTTCATATTAATATCACTCTTACATTTTTATAGCTGCTAAAAGAAACTCTGCATGTTTTGCCATTTTTTCCTGGGTTAAATCCATATAGGTTTTAAAATCTTTATCATATTCTAATACAAAGTATTCAAAGAAGAGGAAAATAGCAAATGAGTAGTATTCATAGGCTAATGTTCTGGGATTTAATGGTTTTATCATTTTTTTCTCTATCATCGTCTGAAAAGTATTTTCCCAAACATTTATAGGCTCTTCCAGGATTTCTTTTTTAAAAAATTCCCGAATTTTATCATTGTGGTAGGTTTCAATGGAAACTAATCTCCATATTTTCTCCATCTGGGGGGTGTTTATTTGTTCTATGTACATCTTCGCCCCTAATTCAAAGAAGATTTCCGGGCCCTGTTCAATTAATGCTTCAGCATCATTTACTGATAATCCTCCCTGGGAGAGTTCGTTCTTAAAATAGTCCATTATGGCCTCTAAAATTGCTTCTTTATTTTTATAATGATTATAAATTGAACTTTCTCTAATACCCACTTTTCGAGCTATTTCACGCACAGAAACTGCATTAAAACCCTTTTGTGCAAATAATTCAACTGAAACGTCGAATATCTTCTCTTTAGTCGGTTTTTTTTGGTTTTGATTATTCATGATATCGTACCGATTTAACTAACGTTCGTTAGTATGATAGTTGATAATTTAATGTCATACTATATAAAACTAACGTTCGTTCGTATTATGTTTGATTATATAAAAGAAAAAAACACTAAAAATGATATATTATATGTAACTAACAAAATTATAATTTAGTAGATAATCAAAAAAATAGAAAAACATTTAGACTAAAAAAAACATTTTGTGAATATAGTCACATAAATATTTAAAATTTATAAAAAAATCAGGGATAATAAAGCTTTATTAAGATTTATTTTAGTTAAAAATCTTTTATATTTGAAAAAAAGGAGCATCACAACTAAAATTAATAATTAGTAGTACAATAGTCTTTTTATAGGTGAATCTACAAATTTCTTTAAGAATATAAAAATCCAAAAATAATATTAATTCAACGATATAGAAGTTGGTTATATGGAAGAAGAACTCAATGTTCTTATACTGGAAGACGTAGAACTAGATGCGGAACTTACTGAATATGAAATGCGTCGGGAAGGTTTAAAATTCACATCTCGACGAGTAGAAACTGAAAAAGAATATCTAAATGGGATTGATAACTTTAATCCGGATCTGATACTAGCAGATAACGCTTTACCAAGTTTCGACGGGTTATCTGCATTGGAAATAGCCCGGGAGAAATGTCCCCAAGTACCATTCATATTCGTAAGCGGAAAAATAAGCAATGAATTTGCTGTAGATGTTCTTAAAAAAGGAGCAAAAGACTACGTTTTTAAAAATAATCTTTCTAAACTAGTTCCAGCCATTACAAGAGCTCTTACAGAAAAAGATGAATTAGAAGAGTTAATAGAAAGTAGAAATAAGTTAGAAAAAGCCTTAAAAGAAAAGGAGATGCTCCTCAAGGAAATACACCACCGAATTAAGAATAATCTGATGATTATATCCAGTTTACTGGAACTACAATCATATTATATTAAGGATCAAGCGGATTTAGATTTCTTCAGAGAAAGTAGGACCAGAGCAGATTCAATGGCTATCATTCATGAAAGACTTTATCAATCAAAAGACCTTAAAAGAATAGAATTTGGAGATTATGTAGCCAGCTTAGCCACTGATCTTTTAGATATATATTCAATTTCTCCTAAAAAAATTAAACTAGATATAAAAGCTGCCCATATCATGATGGATATCAATACCGCCATCCCATTAGGTTTAATAACTAATGAGCTAATGACCAATAGTTTGAAATATGCCTTTCCAAATAATAGAAATGGGACAATATCGATAATAGTAAGTAAAAGTCATGATATATTTACATTCATAGTAAAAGATGATGGCATAGGTTTTCCTAAAGATTTGGATTATAAAAAATCAGATTCTCTGGGTTTAGAACTTGTGAATAGTTTAACAAATCAAATAGATGGAAAATTAGAGCTTAATACTAACGGCGGAACAGAATTTAAAATTACCTTTAAGGAGTTAGAATATAAGGAGAGTATTTAATGTCCGGTGAAAGAATAATGGTGGTAGAAGATGAAAGTATACTGGCCATGCTTATCAAGCGCAAACTACAAAACTGGGGTTATGAAGTTGTAGATTGGGTTGATACCGGCGAAGCAGCTGTAAAAAATGCTAAAGAAATAGTACCGGATTTAATTCTAATGGACATAGTATTAAAGGGTGATATGGATGGTATTGAAGCCGCCCAACAGATCCGTAAGGATGTGGACATACCCATCATTTACCTAACCGCTTATTCTAATGATGAAGTCTTAAAACGCGCTCAAGAAACAGAACCCTATGGATACATCCTAAAACCTTTTAGAGAAGGTGAAGTGAACGCAAATATAAAAATGGCACTATATAAACATAATTCCGAGAAGAAAAAACGAGAAGAAATTAAAAAACGGGTTCTCACTGATTTCTATGATCTGGTCCAGAAATCAATGAGCGATTACGCTGATTACTCCGAGGAAGAAATAAAAGAAACTCTATTAGACATATTCACTAAACGAATAGAAAGAGAATTACCTGATTTTTATGATTATATGGATAAAAAGGGATTGGATATTGAAAAAGATAAGCCTGAAACTATATTCGATGCTTATCTACATTGGTTATCCAATTTACTCATGGACTTTGGAATCAGAAGTAAATCAAATTATGATGAAAATGGTTATCGTATCGAGTTTTTAAATTGCCCCTGGAAAGAAGAAGCTGAAAAGAAACCAATATTCTGTCTAAACTGCCAGGCAATCATAAATCACAGTTTAAACTGGACAAATATCGAAGGAAAGATGGACCGAAGAAAAACAATAGCTGAAGGCCATCCCATATGTGTGTTTGAGCTATATTAACTGAATTTATATGTAAAAATTAGCTTCTTTTTTTTAAATCTGAATTTAATATCTTTTTTTTATTTAAAACCGATTTTACATCTTTTTATTGTACCTGATTTTACATCTTTTATTAAATCCGATTTTACAGTCTTTAATTATACCCTTTAATATTAAAAATACCCGTCTAATTTCTATAATATAAGTTTGAAAACTGATTTTTTTTATATTATTTAAAACATTGATTTATTAAAAATGAACTAGAAAACCTATCCTATGAGAAGGAAGGATAAAGAGATTGATAATAAGGAAAAAATAGAGCAGATTTTAGAAAAATCAGCAGTATGCAGGATTGCTTTATGTGATCAGGGCAGACCATATCTGGTACCCATGAATTTCGGATATCAAAATCACTGTTTATATCTTCATTCAGCATCAGAAGGACGGAAAATTGAGATTTTAAGAAGAAACAATAGAATATGTTTCCAGATTGACTGTGGTGTCGAACTCGTAAAAGCGGATCAGCCCTGTAAATGGGGTATGAAGTATTCGAGTGTCATTGGATCAGGGAAAGCAAGGTTTATAGAAGATTATCAGGAAAAAATAAGGGCTTTAGATGTTATAATGCAGAAATATGATCCTGATCAGATTTTCCAATATGATGAACAGATAGTTCGAGATTTAACTGTCCTCCAAGTCGAAATCGGTGAATTAACCGGAAAGGTATCAGGATAATTAAACATGTGAAAGGATGAAATGCAGGTGAGTGGATGAATATTCTTATTATTTTAGCCCATCCGAGAAAGGGGAGTTTTAATCATGCCATAGCAGAGACCGCTCTTAAAATATTAGAAAATATGGGGCATAAGGTTGTTTTCCATGATCTTTATCAGGAAAAATTTGATGCAATTTTACCATTTGCTGAGATCCACCGGGATGCGGAGATAGATTCTTTGATAAAAAAACACTGTGATGAACTGGTAAATGCCCAGGGAATCATTATAGTACATCCTAACTGGTGGGGGCAGCCACCAGCAATATTAAAAGGATGGATCGACCGGGTTATAAGGGTGGGAGTAGCTTATAGATTTCTTGAGAATGATCAGGGTGAAGGCGTACCTTTAGGTCTTCTTATAGCCAGATGTGCATTGGTTTTTAACACATCCAACACCCCTAAGGAAAGAGAACAGGAAATATTCGCAGATCCACTGGAGACCATATGGAAAAACTGTATTTTCGGACTCTGTGGTATTAAACAATTCAGAAGGAAAAATTATGGGGTTATAGTAACCAGTACGTTTAAAGAAAGGGATCAATGGTTAGAAGATGTAAAAAGGACAGTAAAGTATTACTTTAGATGAATGGTTCAATAATTTATTCGTATGAATGATCAAATTGGGATTTTAAAAAATAAACTATAATACTTTTTAATAATGTTTTAACTATAATAATAAGAGATACTTTTAAATCCAGTTTTTTATCAAATTTAATCTGATAAAGAAAGTCAAATAAAAAAAATTTTTCGGTGGTTTTTATGGAGTCAAGGATTCTTGAATTCGGCGGTAAAAGGGTTAATCCAGATATCAGAAGGCTATACGATATGAAAGAAGTTATTTATGATGATAAATGGTTGGAATCCTCCAAAGATATGGATCTTTATTATATGTATCGTGATCTGGCCATATCCAATAGAGACCATTCATTAATTTTGCAAAATGACTTAAGATATGATGTAACCATAATACCGCCTTTTAATTTAGGATCTGAATACGTAAAAACCGCAGGACATTACCATCCAACGATCAAAGGAACAGAATATACTTTTCCAGAGGTCTATGAAGTTCTTAGTGGTGTGGCTCATTATCTTCTGCAGAAATCTCAAAACAATCAAATAACAGATGTAGTAATCGTTGAAGCTAAGGAAGGTGACAAAGTAGTTGTCCCCCCAAACTACGGGCATGTAACAATTAATCCATCAAACAAAGAGCTTAAAATGGCAAATTGGGTCTCAAGAGAGTTTTCATCCATTTATGATCCCTATAGAAATTGTGGAGGCGCAGCATATTTCGAGTTGACTGATGGAAGCATGGTAGCAAATGAGAACTATAAAAATTTACCGGAAATACGTCGTTTAAAACCATCAAACCATTCTAAAATTGGTTTTTATAAAAATAAAGAAATGTATGGGCTTATTCGTGAAGCTGAAAAGATGAAGTACCTTAACCATCCCCAGGATTATGAATGGATCTGGGATCTGGTGTTAGCCGATTAAAAATAATTTGGAGTTTTAGATGAAAAACATAGCTATAAGTATAAAAGCTAAAAATAAACCGGGTGTTTTAAGTAACATAACGGATATGATGGCTAAATGCGGAATAAATATCACCTATACTTATCTATTTATTGAAAATAAAGAATTGGCATCTATCTACATGGAATTGGAATGTGTAGAAAACGTGGAGAAATTCATAGAAAATATAAGAAACTTTGAAGAAGTTACGGGGGTTGAAATTCACCGTTCAATGGATGATATTTATGGGAAAAGAATTATCATCATAGGAGGGGGAGCACAGGTGGCTATGGTGGCACAGGGAGCTATAACCGAGGCTGATCGACATAACATTCGTGGTGAAAGAATCAGTGTAGACACCATACCCTTAGTTGGTGAAGATGAACTGGCAGAGGCAGTTAATGCGGTAGGAAGATTGCCACGGGTTCAAGCCCTTGTATTGGCCGGTTCACTGATGGGTGGGAAGATATCAGAAGCAATTGATGAAATAAAAAAGGATCATGATGTTTTAATAATCAGCCTTAACATGCCCGGTAGTGTCACTCAAAAAGCAGATTTAATAGTAACAGATCCAGTACAGGCGGGTGTAATGGCGGTTATGGCCGTGGCTGAAACCGCGATATTTGATATTAAGAAGATTAGAAAAAATAAGTTTTAACCGAGCTTACGATTTCTATAAAATGAAAAATTTTTTTAAATTTATTTACTAAAATAAATAAAAAAAGGGACTTAACTCATTTCAATAGCCCTTATTAGTTTGCTCGCTGCTATTTTAAGATCAGGATCTTTTATATCTCCACTTTCCCTTATCTTAAGGGCCAGCTGCAATACTTTAGGAACATCCTGGGGGGATAGGTTTTCTGCCATTTCTAAGTAAGTTTCGCTGGGTTTATCTTCTAATTCTAAGTTTTCTTTTGCTACCATCTCTAGCATGACCTTACAGGAGCCCATAACGCTACTATCATCTATATTTTCACATTTTTCTAATAATTCTTCGGCCTTTTTATCCATATTATATCACCACTATAACATTAATCTATAAATTGGAAAATTTATAGTTTTGGGGAGTTTTCATTTATTTAATATTTAGATTTTAACCAAAAATTCTAAATAAAATAAAGTAAGAATAATCAATGGAATATAATAAATATTCTAAAAAATCAGGTATTAAAAACTATATTATATACTGGGGATTTAAATGGTACCTTATATTGATAGTATGGACGGACCAGTCGTAAAAGCTGCAGAAACAGCATTAGATATGGAAAATATTAAATATATTCTTCCATATGTTTCTTCAGAAGATGAGGAAGAATTGAAAGATGCCTTTGAGAAAACACTGTTGGTTAGGGAACTGAGTGGGGATGCAGCAGAACTGGCTGATTATTGGTTTTTCGAAACCGCAGTGCGTTTAAATAGAAAAGAGGAAGAGAAATCATATACTGGTTTAAAATCTGCTGGTATTGATTGGGGTCCTATAATTCCTAAGGTAGATGAAGCCATTGAAACAGAGAATATAGATGAACTACTTAGTTTCATATTAAACCTTATCAGCGAAGATATTAAAGGAAGATTTGAAGATGTATTAGCTAAAAAAGACTACGATGTTAACGATGTGGAAGATGCACGGGACTATATTAATTCTCGTTCTGAATTCATAGATTACACCCGGAAATTTTATGATTACTTTGAAAAGGGATAAAAAAATAAGTTTAAAAAAATCAAGAGGTGTTGATAATGTCAGAAGAACTAAAAAACAAGGTTTTAAAGGTTGTAGATCTACTGGAATACCAGGAAGGAGCGGTGGTAAGTAGGGAGATTATTAGAAAAGAAACAGGAACCGTAACCATATTTGCATTTGATAAGGGAGAAGGATTAAGTGAGCATACCGCACCTTTCGATGCTATGGTACAGGTTATCGATGGAAAGGCGGAGATAATTATTTCCGGTGTTAAAAATGTTGTTAATTCCGGTGATATGATTATCATGCCAGCCAATGATCCCCACGCACTAAATGCTGTGGAACGATTTAAAATGGTCCTGACCATGGTCAGATCATGATTGGGTAATCATAATTTTTTTATAATTAAATGAATAATCCCATAATTTTTATTTTTACCTTATCTTCTCTTTAATAAAATTAATTATGATACTATCTTTACATGAGAAATTATATTCAAATAGAAAAATTTAATTTATTTTTTAATTTATAATATACGGATAAAGGTAACCTCACCTTTTACGAATTTCAATTTTTCAATTCTTTCAACTGCTTTTTGGATATTTCTCTCCAGCGCATGGTGAGTTACCATGAAAATAGGGACTTCTTCCTTGGTTTCCTTTTTTTTCTGACTTACTGACTCAAGACTAATGTTTAAATCACTTAATATTCCTGAAATTTCATGTAAAACGCCTGGTTTGTCAGTTACCATAAGTCTAAGATAGTATTTGGAGATAATCTCATTCATATCTTTTATTCGGGTAACTCTTGTTTTTTCCGGACCATAATTTGTGGGTTTGCCAATTTCTTCTATGAGGTCAATGCAATCACCAACAACAGCACTGGCAGTGGGCATCATACCCGCCCCTGGACCGTACATCATAACCGGCCCCACCACATCTCCAATAATATATACTCCATTGAATACATCGTTAACACTGGAGAGCAGATGTTTCTCATCCACCAGGGTCGGATGAACCCTTACTTCCAGTTCTCCTTCGTCTATGGTTGAGATGGCCAGGAGTTTAATACAGCATCCCAGTTCATTCCTGGCAAATTCAATATCATCCAGGGTGATGTGGGTGATTCCTTCCACATGGAAATCTTCCTGTTTAACATATACTCCGAAACCAATTTTGGTGAGTATGATAAGCTTTTGAGCCGTGTCATGGCCTTCAATATCAAATGTTGGGTCTTGTTCGGCGTATCCTTTCTCCTGGGCTTCTTTCAACACCTCATTAAAGTCACGTTGATCATCTGCCATTTTTGTAAGGATGTAGTTGGCTGTGCCGTTTATTATCCCGTATATGGCTTCTATTTTATTCGCAGCCATGCTTTCATTCAACGGTCTTAGAAGGGGTATTCCACCACCCACACTGGCTTCAAAACTAATCCTAACCTGGTTTTCCTGGGAGGATTTCATTATTTCTTCCCAATGTTTGGCGAGAAGTGCCTTATTGGCGGTTACCACGTGTTTGCCTCGGGACATGGCCTTCAAAATAAAACTCAAAGCAGGCTGGTAACCCCCAATGAGTTCAATAACAATATCAATCTCCGGATCATCCAATATGTCGTTTATATCTGTAGAGAGAATTTCTGGGTTTACTAAAACTCCCCTGTCTGTTTCTATATCTAGGTCAACAATTCTTTTTAGATTTACCTTTCGATTAACCTTATCCTCAATAAGGGAGAGGTTTAAATTGAAGGTCTCTACTACGCCGCTCCCTATGGTACCAAAACCTATTAAACCTATGTTTATAGCTTTATTTGCCATGTGATTCGTTCCATTTTTTTATTAACAAGTATTATGCATTACTTTTTAAATCTTTAAATCCTTTAATTTAATATATTCATCCATAGATTCCCTGGTTGTTCCGACTACCAGCCGGTTAGTAATTGCATGTGATTTTTTATCTGTTATTTTTTCCATTTTCCCCTGTGCGATGACTTTTTCTCCTTCTCTCACTTGTCCGGCATAGGTGTGGGTGAATGAAGCTAATTCATCTACATTTAGTTGGGGGCCTTCTAAAATTTTCACATCGCTGATCTTATATCTGGCTGGATTGTCAAAGGCTGCCAATGCATCGGTTATGTTGCATTCAATTTTTATAGTTCCCAAGGGTTGGCTGGTGGTTCCACCGTAGGTTCCTTTGATTTCATCCCAATCTTTAGTGGCTAAAATATCAAATAGAACACCATCTATCGTCCCACGATTACTTTTGCGGTTTTCGTACCATTGAAATTCCTCAATACTTAATGATGAATCTTTTATTCGTTTATCATATAATTTTTTCCAGAACTCATCCCCTATCCCGTTTAAGGGAGAATTATCATCATTTTTTAACCTGGCGAATGTTTCTACTGCGGTCCTATGATTTTTAAGACCGAAGATCACAAAATCTATATCTGACTGAGCGGGATCGTATAATCCTGGTAAGATGGAACCTGAAACTCCCATATATTTATAAGGTATACCTGCTTCTTCATTAAAGAAAGCAGCTATTTGAACGGTTTTTTCAAGTAATTCATTATCCGGATGTTTTATTATCTCCTGAAGACGTTTATCCGGTCTTAAAATATCTGATATTTTATCAAGTGGCACACCCATCATTTTCTGACTGGTCACACCTGAATCAAATAAGTATTCGGGATGTTTTTCATTTATAAACTGGTAGGCCTGTTTGGTATCTACTTTTGAGTACCTGGAATTATTTTTAAACCGTTCCCCTTCTTCATCTGGTATGTATCTTAAAAATGAAATAATTCTATCCTCAGGATGGAGATAACTGGTGGTGGCAAAGAAAAGATCATCAGTGGTGTATATGAAATCTCTGGTTCTTGCTCTCATGGATTAATTTAATGGTAGGCAACACTATTAAATATAATAGTTTCCTATTATGTATCCCAGAATACTAAATATTCAAACAGTAATATTTTCAAAACATACAGATTTATTAAAAAAATATCCAATAATCTTAAAAGAGTGGGTTTATGAAATATTTAAGACTTGAAGAGAAACTGCTTTATGATGGGAGTCAGATCGAACCCCAGTGGGCATTTAGAACGTTTAAAATAAAAGATTCTACTATCGTTAGCTGGATAGGTCCTATGGATATTAAGCAGGAGAACATAGTTGATTATGAAGATAAAGGCAAACATATAAAGGGAAATAAACTCTTACATTTCATTATAGAACATTTTGAATGTCAACCAGCGGATATTAGGCTCTGCTATCATAGGCAACGATTATTTATAATGATCGTCCGGGATAATCTGGAAAAAATCAATATTAAAACCCTAAAACAGGGTGATGATCTTTATTGTAACATATCAGACTCTAAAAAAGGCGAATCAATGGGTAAACTCAGTGTTTCAATTGCAACCTGTTCAATTAATAGTATGAAGATACATTTCGCCATGAACATAGTTAATGAAGGAACACCTACTGATGTGGAAATTACCAGTCTTACAGATCTATCACATAATTTAACAAGAAAAAAAATAATAGAAATGGCGGATAATATTTGTGAAGATTATATTAACGAATTAAGCACTATTGAAGAGGATATAACAAAAACTAAGGTATTTTAGAAGGATATTTTATTCTCCAGATTTTAATATCATTATGCAGCGTCCTAGGATCAGTTGGAAACATGAATATCCTTTGGATAAGTTGGAATTAATGGTAATCTTCATTAAATTTTCTCATAGGATCAGGGATGTAAAAATTATTATAAATCTCTAAGTGGGATTTAAAAAAGGTTATAAATTATCATAAGAGGTTAATTAAAATGAAAGTTGTTATAAATGGAATTCATGCTAATTTAAGGTTTTCATCGGCGCATATGATCCCTGGCCATCAGTTTTGTGGTGGTATTCATGGACACTCGTATCATGTAGATGTCCAGGTTGATGGGGAGAGATGTGGTGAATTTGGATTTGTGGTGGATTTTAAGAAAGTTAAGGATTTAATGCGTGATTTATGCGCTGAATTAGATCATAAAGTCTTAATCCCACTTGAAAGTGATGATATCAGGTTCAATAATCTAGAAGGGTCGGTTGATTTTTCAATAAGGGCAAAGGGTTACAGTTTACCCCTGGAAGATTGTTGTTTGCTTCCTATTAAATCTACTTCTGCAGAGGAATTGGCCGAATATTTCGCCGGAAAACTATATAAATCCCTAAAAGAGGATGAAAATACATCAGAGATAAAAATAGATAGTGTTCAAGTCTGTGTGAATGAAGGCATAGGTCAGGGAGCATATTTCGAAATCAAGGATTAAATTAAGAATTATATAGGTTGTATTTTTGATGAAATCATATATCAGTGAAGTTTTCTCCAGTATCCAAGGGGAAGGTAAGCTTCTGGGAAGAAGACAGATATTCATCCGATTTTCTGGATGTAACCTTAACTGCAATTATTGTGACACCCCAGAAAGTCGAAATCCTATTTTTGGTAGAAATACATCGGTAGATCAACTTTACCGAGATGTGGAAAAATTAATAACATCTGATTTTCATTCCATTTCTTTAACGGGTGGTGAACCACTTTTACATGTGGATTTTATTAAAGAATTCCTGAAAAATATAGACTACGAAGTGCTTATTGAAACCAATGGTTCATTACCAGATGAATTAGAGAAGATTGTCGACTTTATTGACTATGCATCGGTTGATATAAAATTACCAGAACATGAATCTGTATCAAATTGGGATAGTCTTTTAGTTCACGAACTAAAATCCATAAACCTATTAATAGAAGAGGGCATAAATACTTATTGTAAACTAGTTGTATTTCCATCCACAAAGGTGGACACTGTAGGTTTTATAGCCTCTAAACTAGTCCAAGAAGTAAAGGACAATTCAGAGCTTTCATTAATTATTCAACCAAAAAGTCCTCTTAATAATTGGAAAAATAACCATCATAAATTATTTGAATTCTCTGAAAGATCAGGGGAATATTTGGATGTACTAGTCATACCTCAGATTCATAAACTTCTAAAAATAAGATAGGAGGTTTCATAATGGAAATGGATACAAAAGTAACAGTACATGATGCCATGACGTCGAATGTATTAACCGTAGGTCCAAAGACCACTGTTGCGGACGCTGCTCTACTGATGACCAGATACAGGATCGGTAGTTTAATTGTACGAAGCAACTCTGAGCCAGAAGGGCTGATTACAGAAAGTGATATCATTAGTAAAGTAGTTTCAAGAGATATCAAGGCAAGTGATATAACTATCGGAGAAATTATGAGTAAAAACCTCATATCAATACCTCCTGGGAGTGAACTTAATGAAGCAGCCAGAATAATGGCAAAAAACAATATAAGAAGGTTGCCAGTAGTAAATAACGGAATTCTGGTTGGTATATTAACATCATCGGATGTTTTGATGGTTTCTCCAGAATTGACAGAAATTTTGGTAGAACATGCTAGAATGCAGAGTCAAAACGGATATTTAGCCGGTGAAAACTCGTTATCAGGAGTATGTGAAGTTTGTGGCAATTTTATGGATGATTTAGAAGAGGTTGATGGTAAATTTCTCTGTGAAGATTGTAAAGAAGATATGGGGTGATTGAATTGAATGATGTAGAAGAAATAATGACCTCCAATCCTTTAACAGTTACAGTGGATACTCAGGCCACCAAGGTCAGATCAATTCTTCGAGAAGATGGGTATAGATCACTACCAGTAGTAACCAATCATCGTCTAGAGGGCATAATAACCCGAGGAGATATTATGAACATCTCTGCCACTAAATCAAACATCGATGCCAGGGGAATAATGGATCATCCCAAAGTGATCTGTACACCCGATGATGATATAATGGATCTCGCAAAGAGATTGCTTAAGGCAGATAAGGTACAGGCGCCTGTAGTGGAATCAAAGGATAATATGCACCTGGTAGGAATAGTAAGCGTTATTGATATCATTAGAAAACTATTATATAATGGAGCCCATCCGGGCCATGATAATATTGCAGAAATTTTCACCAGGGATTTAGTAACCTGTACTTATGATGAAGCTATTTCTAAAGTTTGGGATTTGATGGATGAAACCGGATTTTCTGGACTTCCTGTTTTAAAAATGAATAAACTAATTGGAATAATAACCAGAAAAGATATAATAAATTCTGGACATGTTAGGATTGGCCGGGAATCAGGTGATATTAGGCGTTCAATCAAGGTAGAGAAGGTTATGAAAACTCCACCTATGGTCACCACCACCCAAAGCACAGTTACTGAAGTTGCCCAGATGATGATGGAATATGACATAGGACGACTTCCTGTTGTAGAAAATCCAGTATACGTCAAAAAAGAGCCGAATAGAGCTATAAAATCAGATTTAATAGGAATAATAGCAAGAGAAGATATTTTATGGTCCTATTTAGGATAATTTTTTATATAAATTACCTATTTGGATATAAAAATGTATGTAGGCCTATTTTTAATTATATAAATGTTAATAATATTATTTTAAATAGTGAGTCTATGATTTCTTAATGAAGGTGTACTAATGAGAAAAAAAGAAACCATAAACATAGTAAAGTCAATGGATAGAGGTCCATTGGAGTTTAAAACACGAACTTCTGAGCATGAAGGAGACGTGATGAGTATAGCGAGAAGAGAAGTGGTTACCGCGCCACAAAGTATTACCATTCAGGAAGCAGCTGAAACCATGGTAAAAAATAAATTCAGAAGGCTACCTATAACTGATCCAGGATCTGGAAAGCTGCGTGGAATAGTAACATCCATGGATATCCTGGATTTTTTAGGCGGTGGAGATAAGTATAAGATTCTGGAAGAAAAATATCAGGGAAACTTCCTAGCCGCTGTAAATCATTCTGTGAAAGAGATAATGACCAGAGAAGTTTTTGTTTTAAGAGATAAGGATTCTGTGGGAGATGCCATTAGGAAAATGATAAAAAGAGGTGTTGGAGCACTTCCAGTTGTGGATTCCCAGGATAAAATAGTGGGTATAGTTTCAGAACGTGACTTTGTCACATTAATGGCTGGAGTCCTGACTGATGAACTAGTAGAGGATTATATGACGGATAAGGTAATAACTACAACTCCCGGGACCAGAATAGAAGGTGCCTCCAAGATAATGGTCAGAAATAAACTGCGTAGAGTTCCAGTAGTAGGGGAAGAACGAAAAACTCCACATCCAGAAAAGGAGAAGATCGTGGGAATAGTAACCGCTACCGATGTTATGGAATTCTTGGGAGAAAATCGAGCATTTAACAGTAATGGAAACGCAGAAGAGATTTTAAACACATATATCAGCGATATTATGGAGAAAGAAGTATTATCAACAACAGAACGTACACGTTTGGGTGATTTATGTGAGATAATGCAGAATAAAGGTATGGGTGGTCTACCAGTAGTTCATGGTGATGAATTACAGGGAATAATAACCGAAAGCGATATATTAAGGGCTTTCTGTGTTGATAAATAGGTGTATTTGAACACTTATTAATTTATATTATGGATGGTCTTTGTAAAAACCTCATGGGGATGAGAATATGAAAGTAGAAGACATAATGAAGGAAGAAGTAGTTGTAATGCAGGAAAACGAGCAGGTTGGACATGCCAGGAATCTCATGCTTAAACACGGCCTCAGCAGGATATTAATTGCAGACTCTGAGGGTAAGCCCATAGGAATTATAACTGAAAAAGATCTGAGCCGTAAGTTAAGGGGAAATGGACCGGAATGGAAGAGAAGACCAATTGATAAGATATTAATTAGTAGGGCTATGACTGAAAACCTGATTACCATAAAACCTGATGAAGACGTCAAAAATGTTGTTGAATTGATGTTAAAAAATGAAATAAGTTCCATACCAGTTGTTGATAATGATGGTTTAGCAGGCATAGTTACTAAAACAGACCTTCTAAATTTCTATAATAATAAATATAATGGCAGATGGAAAATATCAGATCTGATGAGTAAAGATGTTATTACGGTTAATGAAAATCATAGTATAGCACATGTTATTGATGTAATGGAAGAAAATGGAATAAGTAAGGTCGTGGTAATACGTGATAACGAACCAGTGGGAATTATAACACCGGAAAATATATCATTTGCCCATGTAGAAGATCCAGAAATCGGTGTAAGTGTAGAAAAGATCTATTTCATCAGAAATTCAAATGGAAAGGATAAGAAAAATTTCCGTATGATCTCCATGCTCACAGCTGGAGATATAATGAAAAAAGACATGATAACCATAGGTCGAGCTGAGGACGCCACAAAAGCTGCGGATATAATGCTCAGTGAAAATATAAGCGGCATTTCTGTGGTTGAAAATAATGAATTAGTAGGAATTATCACCAAGACAGATTTAATCAGAGGTATTCAATAGAATTAATCATATAATGACCTTATTTGCAAATAAATTTATTTAAAGGGGAATAGAAATGCATGTAAAAGATATAATGAGTAGAGAAGTATTTTTAGTGGATAAAGATCAAAATATCCATGATGCACTTAAAATAATGAAAAAGCATAAAATCTCCAGACTCCCTGTAATAAACACCAACAATGATCATGTCAAAGAACTGGTGGGCATAATGACTGAGAAAGACATTGCTCGCCGTTTAGGATCATCCCGATACGGAAATCTGGCCCCTTCCCATTTCCATGTTTCCACGGTGATGACACCTAATCCAATCACCATAGAAAGTGTAAAAAGTATAGGAAATGCTGCCAAAATTATAATAGAAAACAGAATTGGTGGGCTGCCAGTGGTAGATAATGGAGAAATTGTGGGCATGTTAACCAAAACTGATTTTATTAACACTTGCAAAGGAAGGCCCTTCCAGGAAAAATTGGTAGAAGAAGTTATGACCACCAATCCAATTACCATCAGCCCCATGGAAAGGCTGGTACATGCAAGAAGAATGATATTCGACGAAGACATAGGAAGACTCCCGGTAATGGAGGATGAGGTTTTAGGAGGAATAGTAACTGCTAAAGACATAGCCCGTTCAATGATATCCTTTAGAAAAGTTGTACCGGATAAATATAAACCTGCACGTATCAGAAATCTCCTGGTAGAAGATATAATGACTCAAAACGTAAAAACAATTTCTCAGAAAGCCTCAATCGAAGAAGTATCTTCCATCATGGTTGAGAATAATTTCAGTGGGATGCCTGTAACTGAAGATGGTAGTTTGACGGGGATAATAACCAAAACTGATCTAATGGAACTGATAGTGGAATTTGAGGAGGTTAACTGAAATCTCAGCCATAAATTGTAAAAGATGCAGTCACCCAATGAATATTAAGCGGGAAAAAATATCCCCTGATAATTTTTTTTTTCAGTGTTCTAACTGTGGAAATAGTCAAAAAATCTCCATAAACAATCTGATAATCAAAGAACTTCCCCTGCTACTTGATGTGGATTCCCCTAAACTGGAGGAAGCATATAAAAGAGGGCATCTTAAATTTTATCAGAACAGATTCATCACAGCATTACAGTTTCGCAAAAGCGTGGCTAAAATAGAAGCAGGGACCATGGTTTGTTTCTCCAATAAAATACATATTATTAGAGGATTTCCCAAAATAAGAAGAACTCTGATGCTTAAGGAGGCACTGGAGTCGTATTTTCAGGGAGAAGTAGCTGTTGAAGAGAAAATGAATGGATATAACGTACGTATGGCCTTTTTAGATAATAAAATAATTGCATTTACCAGGGGAGGGTATGTCTGCCCATATACTACCAAAAAAGCATCAGAAATCATGGATTTAACAGATTTCTTCTGTGATTATCCTGATCTGGTTATTTGTGGAGAGATGCTGGGAACTGAAAATCCCTATGTAGCCCATTATTATCCGGAGATCGGAAAACTAGGGTTTAGAATATTTGATATAAGAGAGAAAATAACCGGCAAACCATTAAGTATAAAAAAGAAAAATTATCTCCTGAAAAAGTATAATCTTCCTCCAGTTAGACTCTTTGGATTATATACTCTTTCTGATGCCCCTGTAAAAATATTAGAACTGGTTAAAAATCTGGGAGAGAATGGGAGAGAAGGAGTGGTAATTAAGGACCCGTGCATGAAAATTCCACCGCTCAAATATACCTCATCTCAAGCACATGCAGATGAGCTGATATATGCATTTAAATTCCCTTTTGATCTGGGTCAATCGTTTTTCTTCAGTAGAGTAATTAGGGAAGGATTTCAATCATTTGAAATGAATGAATCAACTGATGAAATGAGAAAAAGAGCCCAAAGATTAGGGGAATCAATATTATATCCCATGGTAGAGACCATAAAAAACATTAGAGCAAACCAAGTAGCCGGGGAAGACCTGGTAATGGAAGCAGATAGTCAGGAAGAAGTGGAAGAATTTTTAAGATATCTCCGGGAATTGGGGGTTGTGGCTGTGGTATTGAAGTATGAAAATGGAAAAGCGGTTATTAGGAAAATGCATCAATCTACCACAGATAAGATCAATAATTTTTTAAATGGCGGATTATATTAAGTGAAAATCTTAAAGGCGGGTTTTAATAAGTGAAAATTATGAAATCTCATTAATAACTTAATTCTAATATGAATAATAAAAATTTAATTATTTTATAGAAAAAAAGAAAATAAAGACTTGATTTTATGAAGAGAATAGGATATCTAGGTCCTCCTGGAACATTTACAGAAGAAGCGGCCTTAACAATACAGGGTAAGCACATCGCTTTTAATAACATCAGCACAGTTTTCGAAGCTGTAAAGAGCGGTGAAGTGGATTGTGGTGTGGTTCCTATTGAAAATTCCATAGAAGGTTCAGTAGGTGTAACCCTGGATTTAATGACCCATGATTATGATCTAAAAATAAAACGGGAAATACTACTCCCTATCAGTAATAATCTTCTGATTAATGTTAATGCAAAAATTGAGGACTTAAAAAGTGTATATTCTCATTCTCAGGCATTATCACAGTGTAGAAAATACATTGATGGATTAGATGTTGATATACACTCAGCATCCAGCACTGCAGCGGCTGCGAATTTGATATCCGGGAATAAATATGCAGCGGCCATAGGAACCAGAAGATCTGCCCAACTAAATAATTTAAAGATAGCAGCTCATGATATTCAGGATTATAAAAATAATAAAACCCGATTTATAATTATAAATAGAGAAGATCATGCGAAAACTGGTAAAGATAAAACATCCATAGTTTTTTCCCTTCTAGAAGATGAACCCGGTGGTTTATACGGGATACTGGGCATTTTCGCTGAGAATAAAATTAATCTCACTAAAATTGAGTCCAGACCAGCCAAAGAAAAGCTGGGACGGTATTTATTCTACATAGATTTTCAAGGTCATCGAGAAGAAGAAATGATCAGAAACATTTTAAATATAATAAAATCAAAAGTAGGATACATAAAGATGTTTGGTTCATATCCTAAAGAAGGAGATGATTGATATAATTACAGATAAAGATAAAGTCATCCGGAGCTTACAAGAACTGGAATTTGAATTTGCTCAGGGTAATATTACAGAAAAGGCTTATAATTCTCAAAAAAGAGAATTACAAGCTGAACTTGAGAATTTTGCAGTTGCAGATAGGATTAAAAGATTACAAGGTAGTAAAGGCGGAGAAAAACCCCTTGAATATTGGACAGAGAAAAAAGAAGCCGAAGAAGCTAAGCAGGCTAAAGAAGAACTGATGAAGAAGTTCATAACATCTTCCAGTGCCGCATATCCTACTACCAAGGCAAAAAAAACAGGTTTTAATAAAAGTAAAACAGCCTTAACTGGTATAATCGCTTTAATATTCTTCATAGGAATTGGATTTGGAGTTTTCCTCATGAAAGTTCCCTCAGAATCCGCAGCGGTTTCCATGTCCATAAATGAAAGTGCATTTCCAGTGATAAACAACACAACTAATGCTACTAATGATACATATGATACTACTTTAGAAGATTTAACAGATTCTACGGATACAGGCACCGATACTGGTGGAGATACCGGTACTGGTGGTAATAGTACATGAACATAATAAGATAATTTATATATTTTTTTTTAATAAATTCGAGAATCATAAATCATATTAGGTGAATAAATGAGGAAATTCCCATTTTTGACAGTTATCATCTTGGTGTTGTTGGTGGTTATGGTATCGGGATGTACCATTAACAACGATACCAATGCAACTAAAACGTATTCTCAAAATGGTATTTCGTTTGTTTATAATGGTACCTGGGATGTTGCCAATACCACATCACCTAATGCTGTGGTTGCGGTGGGGGATCCTAAATCCATAGATAATCAAAATAATCCATATACTTTTGTGCTAATTCAGAAACCGAATTCCACAGAAAATAATGATTTATTCGCTACCTATACAAAAAATTACAATACATTTTTCAATAACACCACCAATCAGCGCATATCAGAAGCGAATATAACTATAAATAATAATCCGGCATTTGAAAATGTATATACAACCAATTCCGGTGGAATTCAGAGACAGATGAGGGCGGTTTGGGTCTCTCAAAAGGGTGTTATTTATGTTATTCTTTGCGGAGCACTACCCTCCAATTTTGATAAGGAACAGAAGAATTTTGACCTGGTCATAAACAGCTTCAAGGTTCTTTAGATTATTTTTCCATGGTTTTTAAGTAGTTGCATTATCCTATTGCAGGTTAGGATTCATGAAATATTTTTTTTATAAGTGTTAAGGAGGTTTATTTCAATAATTTTGTTATTATTGTGGTTTGGATTATCTTGATTGATACAAAATATATATTAAGGATAATAATTAAGTTATAACTGTTAGAGTATCATTTTATATAAGACAGATTTAAAGGCCTTAAGACATATAATCTGCTTTTATTTTAGCGTTTTATCTATAATAGATATTAAAATAAATATATAAACAATTAAGGCGAAGGATCTGTCCTTCTGGAGTAAATTGATAAGTATTATGCTCCGGATAAATTGTTAGCATGATAAATCTTTGTTAAATCGAAAATTAAGTTGATTAAGAGAAGGTTAACTGCAACATATCAAGTTTAGAGAAAAAGGAGGAATGTAAATGGTATTGCCTATATGCGATGTCTGTCTGAAGAGCGGAATGCTCTGCCAGGGCTGTGAGAATAAATTAAAGAGTGGTGAAATCAGTCAAATGGATTTAGACATTGCAAAAATACTATATAAGGTGGGTGATGGTAAAATAGGTTTTAAAAAGACCATTGAAATAGGTGATATGGTTATAATTGTTACCGAGAAAGACCAGGTGGGGAAACTTATAGGAAAAAGTGGAAAAATTGTCCGAGAAATATCCCGAACCATTGGAAAGAAAGTAAGGGTGGTTGGTGAGAATTCGGATCTCCGCTCTGTTGCTCGTGATATACTGGCTCCTGCAAGAATTTCTGGTATAAATATAGTTTATGGTAAGGATGGTCTGCAGAGATATAAAATAAGGATTATGAAGGAAGATTCCAGACGTATCCCTGGTAAATTAGATGTTTTAAATAATATTATTCAAGGATTAACTTCCGAAAATACGTTAGTAGTATTAGATCGGAATAATTAATGACTATATTAATTGCTGCTGATAAGATGGATGTTGTGCTCTGTGTAACCGGAAGTGTAGCTGCAATAGAAGCAGTTAAACTGGCAAGGGAACTTAAAAGGCATAATATAAACGTGAAATGTTTTATGAGCGATGGAGCTTGTGAAATAATTCATCCACACGCCATGGAATTTGCCACTGGTCAGGAAGTGGTATTGGGTCTTACAGGAAAAATTGAGCATGTTAAATATGCTCAGGCAGATCTGATACTGGTGGCACCGGCAACGGCTAACGTAATAAGCAAATTAGCCTATAAAATCGCAGATAATCCAATCAGCACCCTATTAGTCACTGCTTATGGTTATAAAACACCAATTATTTTTGTCCCATCTATGCACCATTCTATGTATCTTGCTGTTCGGGAAAATATTGAAAAACTAAAAGAACAGAATATTTCCTTTATAAAACCTAAAATTGAGGAAAATAAGGCTAAATTTCCGGATATAAATGATATTGCGCTGCATATTTTAAGAGAAACATCTTCAGGTGATCTTAAGAATAAAAAAGTATTTATCAGCGCCGGCGCAACCTTTGAAAAGATTGATGAGGTTAGAGGGATAACCAATTTAAGCTCTGGTAAAACCGGTGTGGAAATTGCTATTGAATCTTTCATCAGGGGAGCAGATGTAACATTAATCTGCGGGCGCATGGATGTAGATGTACCTCATGTTTTTAATGTAATATATGTTGAAAGTGTTGCAGATATGCAGAACGCTGTATTAAAACAGGTACCTTATCATGATGTTTTTATTTCTGCAGCTGCAGTTTCTGATTTCATACCACAAAAGGAAGAGGGAATTACCAAAATTTCATCTTCTGCCGATCTGGATCTGAAACTTAAACAAGCCCCCAAAATACTAAGAGAAGTAAAAAAGATCAATCCAGAAATCTTCCTGGTGGGTTTTAAGGCCAAATATGATATACCTGAAGAAGAACTAATAGATTCCGCCAGGAAAACAATGGAAGAATCAGAAGCAGACCTAATAGTAGCTAATGATGTCTCCATAGAAGGTGGGGGTTTCGGTTCTGATAATAATCAAGTTCTCTTAATAGATGAAGAAATAATAAGAATTTCTTTAACTTCAAAGAGAGAAGTTGCTGTAAAGATACTGGACCGGATATCAGAATTATCAATATAACGGTATCTGAATTATTAAAATAAATCTAATATTTTTTTAAAATCCAATCTCACAAACGAAAGCCATATGGTCTTTTTCATATGGTTCCAGATCAATTTTATCAACGATCTTTAAACCTGCGGTTTTCAGTTTGGACTCTTCCCTTTGAAAAATCATCTCTGGTTTCCGGGTCACATCGATACTCCTTGCCTTGAGCATTAGGATGCCCTTTCCTTCTTTTTTTAATAAAAGGCGTATGTTTTCTATGAATAATTTTGATTGCTGGGGTTGGGCCACGTCTGCGTAGATTATATCCACTTTCTCCACTAAATGCAAGTAATTTAGTGGTTTAGTTGCGTCCTCCAGGAGGGGGATGATGTTGCTACGTATCTGAGATAAATCCACCAGTTTGTGCATCATCTTGGGAGAAAATTCCACACAGTAAAGTAAACCTTTCTTAGCTATATCCGAAATATGAGATGGTGTGGTGCCTGTTGAAGCCCCTAAATATAATACCTTAGAGTTTTCATGGAAAGGAAATATTTTTAATCCATTTAAGATAGCTGCAGCCAGTTTAGAACGCCTAGGGTTCCATATACGATATTCAATCCCCTGGTGTTCTTTTAATTGCTCTCCGTAAACTTTATGGCCAGGAAGAAGATTTTTGGTGGCCAGATGACTATCCATATGATATACGCCTGTGAAATTATCCCATATTTGTGGTTTTTCTTCCATTATATTCTCCTCTAAACTATTATTAAATTAAATTAATTTTTCTCTATACCCCTAATTTTATAATTTCCAGTTGAGGAAATTTATCTTTTATTATCATTGTATGGTAATCAATAATTTCAGTCATGATCATCATAATAAAGATTCTCCGGTATTCCATCGTATACTTCCTGGAAGTAAGGAGGTCTCCAATATCTTTGGGGCCAGTTACGATAGAGGAAATAAAGGATAATAACAACTGAAACCAGCAACAATAGGGCAGCCACTCCTAAATTATGACTTGCGATTGTGCTTTGAGGGCCGAAAGTGCTTAATATTTGAGTTCCATATGCCAGCAGGTTGTTGATCATATGAGCAAGAATAGGTACCAGGATGCAGGCGGTTTTAATATATAAAATACACATAACCAGGGCAAAAATAAAAGCCCCAATAATATCACTGTGCAGAAAACCGAATATAAGGGAGGAAGCCAGTACAGCCCATTTAATGCCCCATTTAACAGTGAAACGGTGTAGAATAACCCCTCTAAAGAGAAATTCCTCTACGATAGGGGCCATGATCACGGCGATGATGAAATCCATGAAATTAAGAAAAGGGGCAAGTGGCGTATCTTGGGGTGAATAGAAATAACTGATAGATGGAAGATAATTTAAATTAGGGTTTATCATGGATATGATGTATCTGCTCAGTTCTCCCAGGCCCAGAGACAATATTATAACAGCGAAAATGATGATGAAGAGATATAACCAGTGGTAATCAGTGGGAAAATAGCCGATGAATTTCTGATAATTGATATGATTACGGTTTAAATTCCGAATTATCCACAATGAAATTATGATATAAAATAGAAATCCAGTAGCAACATCCCATTCTGCATCGGATATAAAACCCGTGGTTAAAACTAGTATGATTCCCATAATAATGAAGAATACAATTAGCCATAATAATAGATATCTTACTTTTATAGATTCAAATAGAGCTTCATTAACCATTTAAACAACCTTAGTTTTTAAAACAGTAGTAGATAATATGATTTTTTAGTATTTAATAACATATGTATTTTAATTTAAAATAATAACTTATAACCTGTTTTTGAAGATTGTATCATCCATATTTATTTCAGTCCATTGGATTATCCCAAAAGTCTTCCCTGGGATTAATCCTAAAATTTGTTGAAATTAACCCTTAAATTATTTTTTGCTAATATTGCACTGATCCATGATCTCATTCATGGTTTGATGGAGATCATCCTGGGATTTATAGACGGTTAATTTGATATTCTCTGCCTCTCGATCAATATTAGTTAAAACCTCGTTGGTCCGATCATGGTTGCTGTCCATAACCTCTTTCAATCGTAAAAAATTTCTCTTTAATCTCTCTTCCACTCTTCTAGAGAACCATATGGCAGATATGGCCAGTAAAATAGAAAATATGCTGGATATTATTGAAACTATGGCAACCAAGTCATCCATTTAATCACCTAATCTATTCTAATCATGATTTTTTAATAATTGGGATCCAATACTATTCAATTGATTATTCAAATATTGGATCCGTTTTTAAAATTTGATTTTCTAATAATAGAGATCAAACTTTTTTTTGTACTTATCTTTCTTTTTCTTCTTTTTCCTTTTCTTACCATCAGGCTTACCACTCTTCGCTGGCCTTTTAGGAAAAGGATTTGCCTTTTTTATAGCTTCCAGTTTTTCATAAAATGATTCCTTAATAAAAGGATCAAAATCACCGGAGAAGACATCCTTACGCACGGCAAGAGAAATTTTAGAAGCAAGAGCACGGGCAACTTTTCCCCTATACCACCATTTAGCCCCTCTAACCTCTGGATGTTGGTAGATCAGCCCATGTTTAGGTGGTCTTTCACCGGTTTTCAGATGTCTGAAGAGGGCCTTTTCAGCCCCTAAAATCTGAATAGTTCCGGATGAAAGTAGGGAAAGCCTTTTAATCCCACCAACATGGGCTATCATTTTAGCGCCCAATGATGCGCCCAGTAGATCCTGCAGATTAGGTGCTATATCCTCCATCTTATTATCAATATATTTAGAAAGTGATTTTTTAGTCTTTTGCAGGATTTTTAGTGATGATGCATATTCGGTGAGCATGGAGATATCAGAATCCTCTAATTGGGCGCCGATACTGTTTTTTATTTTCATATCATCTTCTAATTCTCCTGAACTAATAATGGAATCTCTATCGCCGTTTTCAGCTATTAATTTAACGTAAAGATCATGGTTTTTTATTTTATCCAGTTCAGGGAAGTGTATGGAGTACCATTCCCTCATTCGTTCAGTTAACTTACTGGTTGTTTCATCCAGCTCATCCATAGCATTTATGGATTGTATTAATAGAAGGTCCTCTGCTTCAGATGCTTCCTGTAAACCCCTTCTGGTTATTTCCTGCGAAACTTCCCAGATATACTGGTTCATTTCTTCTTCGGTTTCTATAAAACCAGTTTGTTCAAGAACATATGCAAGATTGTTCCTTACGTATTCTCCTGCTTTATTAGGGGTTTGAAAAATTAATCTTTCACTATTTTTAAGGTTATGATAGGCTGAGGGTGGTAGATTTGTCTCTAAACTAATGTAATCATAATTTTTAACCATTCTTTCCAGGAGTGATTTCTCTTGTTTACATAAATCACCCTTAAAAATTTCGGTTAATCTTTCAGTTATTCTTTTCCTTGGGAAAAGTTCATAATCTAAGAGATTACAATTTTCATCAAGGGCTATAAAACCAGCGAAGCACCAGGTAAGATAACATTTCATAAAGATAAATGTATGATGATGACAGATTTATAAGTTTCTGGATAATGGTAGTATGCTAGAAGTCGAATTCTGCAATATAAAAATGAAAAATCCCACCATCTTAGCCGCAGGAATAATGGGATCCACTGCAGCATCCCTTAACTGGGTTGCAAGAAGTGGTGCTGGAGCGGTAGTGACTAAATCATTTGGTATGGAAGCTAATCCTGGTTATCCCAATCCAACAACTGTAGAGGTCACAGGAGGTTTTATAAATGCCATCGGATTATCCAATCCCGGGGTGGAATCGTTCAAGGGGGAACTTGAGAAACTGGATAGGACGATACCTGCAGTAGCGTCGATCTACGGTGCTGAACCCCGGGAATTTAAGGATATAGCAGTCCAAATTGAGGGAATGACGGATATGATAGAACTAAATGTATCATGTCCCCATGCAGCGGGTGGCTGCGGTTCCTCAGTGGGACAGGACCCCCAGATAACATCACAAGTGATTAAAGCTGTTAAAAAAGTTACTAATCTTCCTGTTATAGTGAAATTAACTCCTAATGTAACAGATATCGTGGAAATTGCTGAGGCCGGTCGGAATGCTGGATGCGATGGTCTAACCCTCATAAACACTGTGGGTCCTGGTATGCGTATTGATCTGGAGACAGCCCAACCCATACTTCATAATAAATTCGGAGGATTATCCGGACCGGCTATAAAACCAATAGCTTTAAGATGTGTTTATGAAGTCTATGAGTCTGTTGATGTTCCAATAATGGGGGTTGGTGGGATTATGGATTATAAAGATGCAATAGAATTCTTATTCGCCGGTTCAAGCTGCGTTCAGATTGGTACTGCTGTTTATTATAAGGGATTTGATGTATTTAGGGATATATGCGTCGGAATTGAGAGATATATGAATAGAAAAGGAATTGAAAGCATTTCGGAAATGGTAGGCAAGGCTCATAAATAAAAAACCCATTTTATTTCAATATAAAATAATTATGATTAAAAAAAGGCAGTTTAACATGCATATTCCAAAAATTGTAGAGATAAAAAAGATAATAAAAGAAACAGAGACCATAAAGACCTTCATATTTGATTGGAAGATTAGTGAAGAGATACCCGGTCAGTTTATGATGCTATGGAATTTTAATGATGAAAAACCCATGTCTCTATCTCTAATTGATCCTTTAAATAATGAAATTGGATTTTCCATTAGAAAAGTAGGGGAATTCACTGAATCGGTTCATCAGCTGGGAGTTGGAGATCTGATGGGAATCAGGGGACCCTATGGGAGGGGTTTTGAAATTGCTGGTTCAAAGATTCTGGCCGTTGGCGGAGGAATTGGAATGGCCCCTGTGGCAGCTTTTGCTGATGAAGCTTCCAGAAGAGGTTTAAAAGTTGATTTAGTTAGTGCAGCCACTACTAAGGATGAACTTATATTTATGGAACGGTTAAATAAAGCAGATACCAATTATCAACCCTGTACTGATGATGGTTCCCATGGTTTCTGTGGTTTTGGTACGGAACTGGCCCAGGAACTCCTGGATAAGCATGATTATGATATGTGTATCAGTTGCGGTCCGGAAGTTATGATGAAAAAATTAGCCCAGTTAGCAGAGGAGTATAGAATACCCGGCCAGTTTTCCCTGGAAAGATACATGAAATGTGGAATAGGTCTTTGTGGGCAGTGCTGTGTGGATGATGTGGGATGGAGAATCTGTAAAGAAGGTCCTGTGTTCTGGGGTGATGAGTTGAAATTGATCACGGAGTTCGGAGATTATCGCCGTGATGCAGCTGGTCGAAAACAATACTTCTAACAGATTTATTATAGTAGTTGATTTTGCTTTTTTCTAGAAAAAGAATTATTATAATACAGTTTATTTTTTAGGAAAATTTAACCTGCGTATCCTTACCGATTAATTCATCCAGTTCAATACCTTTTTCAAATGCCAATTGTTTATCTAACCGGTAATTTTCCCTTTTAGTTTTGTATAACTGGTCTATACTTACGAACCGCCATTTTTCCCTTTTGAATTTAGCCCCTACATAAGGTTGGGCTCCGAATATTTGGGAAAATTCTAAAAGAGAGTTTATTTTGGCTGAATCTATGTATATTCTTTCAGAAGAAGTGGATTTGACTTCTATAGCTAAATAAGTTTTACCGTTACCTGCTATAACATCGGGAAGTGGATTTTTAGTGGCACCACCGGATGCGGGTGCTCTCATAGCTGCACAGTCTGCTTCCCATAGCATGTTAACCAGTTCACGCTCTTCCCGGGAACCTTTTTTGCTCATGGTTATTTGCGGCCTATAGAATTATTTTATTTAATAGTTTTCATAGCTTTCTATGCTTTTAGCGTTGAATGTGCCATTGTTTTGGGGGCTTTTCATCCAGTCTATGCAGGCATCTTTAATGATCAGGTGTTTTTCTGGTATTATTATGTCTATTTTAATTCCAGAGTGACTGTCATCAGGATCTTCCGTCACGAACCGGGAGAATGTGCCGGTGTATCGGTATCTATTTTTTAAAAACCATTGAATTACATTAAGCCCGTCCATATGTCCTATCTTCTTACCCTTCTTAACCACGCCACATTTAGGTGATCCACAGGATTTTTCCATTCTTATCATAATCTACCTCTGAATTAATATAAATCATTAAACTATCTTTTATTTCTTTTATTAATAATTTTCTAAATTAAGATCTAATTTTTAATAAAAATAATAGTAAAGCGCATCGAATAGGGTGGATTAATTATAAAAAAATTAGTTTAGATAAAAATAAGGCCGGGGCCGAGATTCGAACCCGAGTCGCGGGATCCACAGTCCCGTAGGATAACCAACTACCCCACCCCGGCAATTGATAGGGATGCAGGGGATGGGATTCGAACCCACGTAGGCCTACGCCAACAGGTCCTAAGCCTGTCCCCTTTGGCCAGCTCGGGCACCCCTGCAGAATCTTAACGTACTATATCTTATTTGCGGTGTTTATAAAATATTAATAGATGCTCCGGCCGGGATTCGAACCCGAGTCATCGGCTCGAAAGGCCGACATGATTGGCCGGACTACACTACCGGAGCTTTTTGAACTATTTTTTATCCATCAAAATTCTTTTTAAGTTTTTGATGGGAACTTGAGTGGGCCCAATGGGATTCGAACCCATGGCCGCCCGGTTATGAGCCGGGCGCTCTACCTGGCTAAGCTATGGGCCCATAACGCCGCCGACAGGGCTCGAACCTGTGACCAATCGGTTAACAGCCGAACGCTCTACCTACTGAGCTACGGCGGCAAATGCCAAGCAAAGCCTGTAAACCGTGCAAACTACTATCAGGGCTTACAAGATCTTAAAACATAGCACATCAAGATGTATTTTAAAAGTTGATGTTTATCTTATTTAAAGATTGTGCTATAAAAAATTGGATAAATAGTACATCATATTTTTTTATTAAGCTATTAATTATGTTATAAACATATATTTTAAGAGTAACATCAATATAAATTATTTTGATCTACTTTTAATTTAACGTTTTAAATATTATAAACCGTTACTTGGGAGAATAATGAATCTTATAGAAAAGATAAATGATCATGAAACTCTGGACATCTTGAATAAAGCCAACAGCATCACCTTAAAAGAACATGGGAATTTAGTTACTTTAGAAAGGGCAATTTTTCTTTCATGGTGGTGTGATAAGGGAGATTGTGCTTTTTGTTACATGTCAGCTCAAAAACCTAGGATCAAGGAACCTAGCAAAGCCAGGAGAAATATTAATTCTATTTTTGCCGAGGCAGAGTTGGTGCGCAGAATTGGTTGGAATGTGGAGTTTCTCTCTGGGGGCTATGGTTCTTTCTCCAGAGAGGAAATTAAAGATATTTCCCGAATCATTTACCGTATCACTGGTAAACCGGTGTGGCTTAATGTGGGAGTAATGAAGGATTTGGAAATTTTTGGAGAAGAAATAGTTGGTGTTACCGGTGCAGTTGAAACTGCCAATCCTGAACTACACCGTAAAATATGCCCCAGCAAACCACTAAACGATATATTTGAAATGTTAGATTCAGCAGGGGATTTGGGGTTTAAAAAGGCCATAACCATAATTTTAGGTTTGGGTGAAACACCGGATGACCTGAAATATTTATTTGATCTGATTGATGATTTAAAAATTGACCGGGTTATTTTTTATTCATTAAATCCCCATAAAGACACCCCTTATGAATATACTCCCCAACCGGCTTCACTTTATTATGCTGGAATTGTGGCAGCTACCCGGATAAAATTCCCTAAAATGGAGATCATCGCGGGAACATGGATAGATAATTTGGCTAACATAGGTCCTCTGCTCCTTGCAGGGGCAAATGGGCTTACGAAATTCCCATTGTTTAAAATGTTCAGCACAAATCACGGTAAAAGAGTTGAAGAAGAAGTTAAATGGGCTGGGAGGGAGCTGATAGGTACATTCACTGATTTAAATTATCTATCTAAAGAAGAAACTCCTTACCCTGAACTTGAACCATTTATAAAAAGATATATTGATAAGTGTTTAAGAAATAAATAAATTAACCATTAAAATAAATACCTATATTTTATATAATTGAATGCAGGGGTTCCCGAGCGGTCAAAGGGGATAGGTTCAGGGCCTATTGGTGTAGGCCTTCGAGGGTTCGAGTCCCTTCCCCTGCACTCCATGATTTTATACTAATTAACATCATGAATCACGTTGATAAGGAGGAATAATCATTAACATGAAATGCGGGTTGGAAATTCACGTCCAACTGGAAACAGATTCTAAACTATTCTGCGACTGCCGTACTAACTACCAGGATGCGCCGCCAAACAGTAATATATGCTTCGTTTGTTTAAATCAACCTGGTGCTAAGCCTTATCCGCCAAATAAGGAGGCTCTGGACGGAGCTATAAAGATAGCTTTGATGTTGGCCTGTAAGATCAGTCCTGATGTTACGTTCTTCCAGAGGAAACATTATGATTATCCTGATCTGTCTTCAGGATACCAGAGAACATCTATTCCCATAGGATTTGAAGGAGACCTCAACGGGGTGAGAATTAGAGAAGTTCACTTGGAAGAAGATCCTGGTCAATACAAGCCAGACTTGGGTCTGGTTGATTTCAACAGGTCTGGAATACCCCTTATAGAGATAGTAACCGAACCAGATATGACCTCCCCAGAGGAAGCACGTAAATTCCTACGAGAGCTCATTAGAGTACTGGAATATAGTGATAGTGCTCGTGGAGAAGGTACTATGAGGGCTGATGTTAATATATCTCTTGAAGGAGGAAAGAGGGCGGAAATAAAGAATATAAACTCTATTAAAGGGGCATATAAGGCTTTACAGTTTGAAATGGTGAGACAAAAGAATCTATTAAAAAGAGGAATTGAGATTAAACAGGAAACCAGGGCTTTCTTGGAATCGCAGATGATCACTGTACCCATGAGGCTTAAAGAGGAGGCTGAAGATTATAGATATATTCCTGACCCTGATTTACCTCCAATGCTGGCTGAAGAGGATAGAATAGAATTTATTAGGGATAGAATGCCCGAACCTGCCCATATTAAGTCTGAAAGATTTGTGAATCAGTATCATATTAAAAAAGATGATGCACAGGTATTAACATCTGAGTTGGAATTTGCTGATGCCTTTGAAGAAGTTGCAAAAGAAGTTGATCCTGAATTTGCAGCACTTTGGATGAGGGATGAACTTAAGAGGATACTCTATTACAACAAGATCAATTTCCAAGAAAGTGGAATAACACCCGCTCAAATAGTTGAGTTACTGCAAATGTTACAGGATAAGAAGATCACCACCAAAGCTGGTCAAAGAATCATAGAGGAACTTCCACAAAATACCAAGAGACCTACCCAAATTGCCGAAGAAATGGGATTAATTGGAGTGGTAGAGGAAGATGTGGTTCTACAGGCAGTTAAAAAAAGTATCCAAGAACATCCGGAAGCGGTTTCAGATTATTATCAGGGTAAAAAACAGGCCCTTAACTTCTTAATGGGGCAAGTCATGAGAATTACCAGGGGAAAAGCAGATCCCGGGGAAACCTGTAAATTATTGGAAAATGAACTTAAAAAATAACCTGATAAATAATCCAATAAATATCAGGATCAAAAAAATTCTTAAAGTCTTCCTACCATAATATTTATTAAGAGTTGATTGAAAATTTTATAAAAATCAACTTTTTAGATGCACATGACTAAATTTTAAAATTAATTCAGATCAACTAAATAATCATTCATTATAGGAGATAGTTTAATTTGAGCAGTTCAGCCCTTGTTAAAGATTATATGACCAAAAAAGTTATAACAGTTACACCAGATACTCCCAACGCAGAAGTTATTGAATTAATGAAAGTCACTGGCCACGATGGTTTCCCAGTTAAAACCAATGGAGAAGTTATTGGGATGGTGACGGCGTTTGACTTGCTTTTAAAACCCTGGGTGGATTTAGTGGAAGGAATCATGACCACCGATGTGGTAGTGGCCGAAAAAGACATGTCCATTAACGATGCAGCCAGAGTGATGTTTAGAATGGGCATATCCCGAATGCCTGTGATGGATAAAGAAGGTAAACTAGTAGGTATTATTACTAACACAGATATTGTTAGGTCTCATATAGAAAGATCAACACCAAGCAAGGTTAATTACTTTAAAAAGACATTAGAACAACTTTATGGGATAAAAACACGACTGATAAGGATGAAAGTACCCATTAATAATCTTAGGCCAACTCAGAACAAAATCTATGCTGATGAACTTCAGGGAAGAACATATGAACTTACAAGGGGACTGGCAGAGCCTACCATCGTTGTTAAGTTAGCAGACAGATTTGTATTGGTCGATGGACATCACCGAACAGTAGCTGCCCTTAAACTGGGTTATGATGAGATAGATTCCTATGTCATTGAGATCGATGATGATCTAAAATTAGGAATAGAAAAAACTGCAGATAAAGAAGGAATTTTCACATACGATGATATTGAAGTAATAGACGATGCGCAACACCCTTTAATTGCCCTAACTGGTACATTAAGAAAGAAGGACAAAAAAAATGAATGATAAAATTATAAGAGAAGTTTATCAAGTACTGGAGGAAAGGCGTGATTATCCAACAGATTCTTACACCTCTAGCCTGATGAGAGATGATTATAAGAAGGCAGAGGATAAAATCCTGGAAAAAATCGGTGAAGAAGCAGCAGAAGTTATAATAGCATCTAAGAATGATGAAAATCTGGTACATGAAGCAACGGATCTAATTTTCCATACCCTGATACTCCTTACATATAAAGGAGTTGAATTAGAAGAAATTTTCGATGAATTCGAAAGAAGGAGACACGGTTAAAATAATACTAAATAATTAAATCTAAAAAATTATTAATTCTTTAATTTTTTTTATCAACTTCTATTTTAGGTAAAATATAGCTATAAATTTTCCATAAAACGGGTTTTTATTTCTTCCGGTTCCATATTAATCACTGGAACATCTGCATTACCCGGTTCAACTTTTACATGTACGAATACCGGGCCAGTAGTTTTTAATACTTTGCTGAAATCAATTTCATCTATAAAGGTGAATATATTTTTAAATCCAACTGCTTCTGCTACCCTGGAAAGGTCCACATTACTGGCGTAGGTGCACTGTGAACCGGTAGAACCATAACACTCATTATCTAAAACCACCAGGATGAAATTTTCAGGGTCCTGGCTAAAGATGGTAACTAAGCTGCCTAAATTCATTAAAAGAGACCCGTCCCCATCTAAAGCCACTACTTTGCGTTTCTGAGCTAATGCCAATCCTAAACCAATGGATGAGGTCATACCCATGGAACCTAGCATATAGAAATGAGTGGGGGAATCTTTCACAGCGTACAATTCACGGGAAGGAAAACCAATGTTACAGATCACCAGTTCGTCCTCTAATTGTGCGCTGATCTTTTCTATGGCTTTAATTCTTTCCATCAGTTTACACCTTTGATTGATTTTATAATATGAAAACCTTAATACTATATTTCCCAGAATTTAACATCTAACAACATGGCAAGTGGCGAATCAGCCATCTCTGCCATTAACCATGCTTCAGGTACGAGTTTTGAGGCTTCTTCAGGAGTTTTAGGAAGTAAATAGGCAATTTCCAATGCATCCAGTACTCCGGGGGTTGCTTCTCCCATGGGGATCTGTGCACTCATAAATTCTCCTTCAGTACCCCGATGACTCATTATCATAAGAATAGGCAGCTGGTATAGTTTATAAAGTGAAGCTAAAACATTCACAGAGTTACCTAACCCTGAGTTCTGCATCAAAATCACCGGTTTTTTCCCGCCCAGAAAGGCTCCTGCACAGATGCCAAATCCTTCTTCTTCCCGGGTAACTGGCACATGAATAACATCTGGATCATCTTCAGCCATATCAATAATCTTACCCAGATTAACACAGGGTAAACTAACCATAAAATCAATGCCTGCTTTTTTAAGTCCCTGATAAACTGCTTGGCTACTGTCCATAATAACACATTTTAAAAAGTATCTACCAATATTTTTGCATTGACAATTAATAAACTGTTGGATGGGAGTAGGGGGGAGGAATTATTGTACATTTAAAATTGTTTAAATTGAATATTATTAATAATAGAAAATTAAATATACATCATCTAAACGGTAAATGAGTTTTATGCATAAAAAAACCATCTTTGGTAGGCTTAAAGTACTTTCCAGACCTACAGGGAAACCTCAATGGGCACAGGCAGTGCGTGCAATAGTCTTAATGTTATTAGCAGCTTTAATAGCTAAATTATTAGGTCTGGATAATGGGATACAGGCCATCATGTTCACCACCCTCATAGCCACCATGATGATGGATATTTCCCTTCCACTTAAGAAAGTGATGCCTCTGGCAGTGATAGGGTTCATAATGACTATTCTAGCATTTACCAGTGCTTCACTGGGAATAGATAGCGTTCCAATATTCATCTTCTTCACGGTGATCTGGTCCTTCTTCGCCCTTTCCACATATATTTTCGGAGAATCCGTTGGATTCTTTGGTTTCATAATATTTGCCATGTATTTCATAGCAGTTATTGTAGTTAACAATAAATCAACCACACCAGAATGGGTCCTTTACACTGTAATTGCATTTTTAATAGCTTCATTACTACTTATACCTCGTATTTGGAATAGGAAAAAGGAGTTGCGTAAAATGGTGGCGGTAGGTTTTAATCCACAAAGCTCTTTAAAGACAGTACTGGCCACTAGACAGGCATTATCAGGCATCTCACTTAATTCTACCTATTATGAACTTTTTAGATTAGGATCATATTTAACAGGATTTCGAGGGTATGGTAAATTACTCATAAACAGGATTTCCAGTAAATATCAGGAAAAATTCGAAGAATACCTCCAAATAACCGATGAAACCAGTTTACAAATAGCAGAAAGTATAATAAAAGAAGAAACACAGGTTAACCTTGATATTATAGATGAACAGCTCCCTGGAATAGAAAATGGAGTAAAGGATTCTAAGGATGAAAATCTCAATGCATTTGTGAATTTTGCATACAATACCGCGGATGTTCTTAAAAAATCAGCAGAATTATTAGCAGATAAGGTATCAGGGGATAAATTAAAAATATCCACATCCAAAACATCGCTAAGGGACGTTCTTAAGGCTAATTTCAACCTTAAAAACATGTACATACGTCATGCCTTACGATTCACATTGGCCATGACCATTGGCTTGCTTCTGGTTCATCTAACCCATGATCGTGATGCGATATGGGTTACCATGGGTATATTGATCATCATCAAACCGGATATCACCAGCACGGTTAATAACATGATATTGAGGTTATTCTTCAATTTACTGGCCATCATCATTGCTATTATATTAGGATTTATCTTCCCCCATCAGATATTGTTATGGTTGGCTTTAGTTATGTTATTCTTTTTTAGAGCTTTTTTCCCTACTTATATGGGGCTTTCAGTGATGGCCCTTACTATATTCGTAGTTTTCATCTGGCCCACGGGTACGGTATTTGAGAATGCACTGGCTAGGATTATTGATATCACATTAGGTGCTGTAATAGCTTTTATCTGTGCATATGCTATTTTACCTAGCCGTGTATCTGTAGATCTGCCGGGACAGGTAATTAAAACCATTAAAGCCAATCAGGAATATTTGAAAAGAGTATTAATAGACCCGGAACTTTATAACCATGATAAGGCAGTTGAAGGTATTAATAAATGTTTATTAGAAGAAAATAATTTGGAAGCTGCTATAAAAAAATTACAGGACTTCTTCACGGATGTAAGTGAGGATGTTATAATTTATCAGGATCTGGCGGCTGCTAATCATAAATTATCTGCCGATATATCTGCACTGGCCACTTTAATAGAGAATGAATCAATAAATAATTTTTATTTTGATAATAAGAGCTTAATTGGGGTATTGGAGAACATAAAGGAGATAATAGAGAAAGGTAGTTCATCAATGCCAGTATCATTGAATATAAAATCACCAGTCGTTAAAGATGAATCATATATTGTGAAAAATTTAGCACAATATGTAGACTGGATTGTTTCAGATATAGACTTAATCCAGGAAATGGTAAATTCAGCAGCTCTAAAAGGTGTTTTTAAAAAATACAGGGATCTAAGCTAAAATATGAAAAAAATAGAATTTTAAGTTATAATATCCTCTAAAGAAAGAATTTTAATCAAAAATCCTTAAAAGAAAAAAGAATATTAAGTTATAATATCCTCTAAACGGTCTTCTTTTATACCATTTTTAATTTCAAGGGACATTCTGCGTCCCATACTCAATGGTTCACCATGGTATAGGTAACTGTAAGCTGAACCATCCATAAATGTGTTTGTACCTCCATCAGATCGGGCGCTCATCTCAAAGACAACTACTTCCAAGTCATCGTTGACCAGGGTCTGCATACAGAAAGGTCCGTTAAATCCTGGTGGTACTAACCCTTTGGCACCTTCAGTGATTCTATCTCCAATATCGAATACCTGTGTAAGTAATGATTCTCTCATAACTACTGGGTGGTTACCGGTTATGACATAGGAGGGATCAACACTTAAATCAAGCTGGTCCTTAGCGGGTACTCTTGTTAAACCGTCTATTGTAGATTCGTATCTGCTGTCAATTCCCATAAGTTCTACTTCATCCTTTAATCCTGAGAAGAAGTAGTGTATGCAGTAATTACATCCTAATACGTATTCTTCAATATGTGCTTCTTTAATATCTTCTTCTTCGATCCATTTTCTCCTTTGCATGGCATCTATTTTCTGATCATATTCTTCTGTGGAGGTGGCGACGAAATAACCTCTTCCTCCCCTGGCCCCAGGGAATTTCACCATAACGGTGCCGTCGATTTTTGAAGGGTCATTTATTTTTTTTGGAATTCTAATGCCTGATTTAGTCATCATCTTCCTTTCCAGATCCCTTTCAGCCTCCCATCGTAATATATCTCTGTTTCCAAACATGGGGACGTTGAAAATGGTTTCAATATTATCTAAACCAGCATAAGCCACGAAGGATCCATGGGGAAATACGATACTGTTTAAGTCCCTTAATTGATCCTGAACTTCATCGTTTACTATATCACTAAATTTATCGACCATAATGAACTCATCACAAACCCCGAATCTTTTATAAGGAATTTCTCTTCCATTTTCACAGACTACAGCAGTTTTGAATCCTTCTGCTTTAGCTCCTTGAAACATATGTAAGGATGAATGACTTCCTAAAGTTGCAATGGTTATATCTTCTTTGTCATATCCATCCAGAATGTCAACTATTTCCTGTCGGTTTATCTTACTCATTTTATGAATTCCTCCCTGATGATCTTATGAATGTTCCTTAGATTAAAATGCCCATTTCTAATAGTTATTTTTTTCGTCTTGATCATGGGTGTTAGTTGTGGGTTTGCCGTTTTAAATCATTAAAATTTAATTAGAAGTGTTATAATTTTATATTTGAACTTATAAAGATAAATGAAAAGCTTATCCTTAATATTTCATATCTAAAATAAAGGATTAAGGAAATAAAATTACCTGAATGAAAAATAGGGGAATAATAAGAATTAAATTTCTTAATTAAATAAATTCATCTAAATCAAAGGATAGTTCCTGTGATATCTTTTTAAGTTGTTCTAAGAGTGCATCATCCAAATCTAACCCTTCTTTCATGTGGTATTTCACATTCCTCACTTCCATATCACCGGGTATGAATACATTTCCTGAACTTTTGATCTCCTTTACAAAGCCATCTACTTCGTCCTTAAACTGTTCAATTTCCGCATATGTTGAGGGATCAATGGCTATTAAGAGGTCTCCTTTGGTGCATATTTCGGCAGGGTTGGCTGTTCCGGTCACTGCTTTACCATAAGCTGCCCTTACCAGGGGTCCAGCTAGTATTTCTATCATGAAAGCCAGTGCATAACCTTTATGGGCTCCAAATGGTAAAATCGATCCTTTAAGTGCCTCTTGAGGGTCTATAGTGGGGTTACCTTCTGCATCAAGGGCTACGTTTCCTGGTATTTTCTCACCTTTACGCATAGCTTCCAGCAGCTTACCACGAGCAGTGGCTGAAGTGGCCATATCCACAGAAACATAATTTCTATTGGAAGGAATGCCGATGGCTATGGGGTTGGTGCCTATAATGGGCTCTTTTCCACCTATAGGGGCCACAGCTGGTTCTGTGTTGGCGATAACTAATCCAATCAAATCCTGCATTATAGCCATATCCGAGTAATAACCAGCCACTCCGAAATGGTTGGAGTCATGTACTCCTACCATTCCCACACCGGTTTCTCGAGCTTTCTCCATAGCTATCTCCATGGCGTAATATGCCACAACATGGCCGAATCTGTGATTTCCGTTTAAAAGCGCAGTGGATATTGTTTCTTTTTCTATTTCTATGTCTGTGTCTGTTTTTATATTGTCATTATTCAGGCTTTTAATATATTGTGGAAACCTACCTATTCCATGGGATGAAAAACCCTTCAGATCAGCATCTAATGTAACATCAGCTATGATTTCAGCGTCCTCTAATGATACGTTCATCCTAGTGAGAATTTCTATGATCAAGGATCTTTCCTTTTGGATTGTTATTTTCATTTTAAATGCCTCTAATACCTTGGATCTTAATATTAATGCTCTATTTTTTTATTATTATTTTTTTTAGTATTATAGTTCTATTAATGAATCATCGTAACTTTTTATTATGACTTTTCCAGGAATGTCAAAGCTGACTTTACCTAGGGTATAAGCTTCATTATATCTCTTGATGGTATTTAATGTAGCCCTACTATCCTCTTCCGGAACTATCACCACCATACCAATACCCATATTAAATACTCGGTACATTTCCTCCAGAGGCACTCCTAACGAATGCATGGACTGGAATATGGGATTGGGTTGTGGTAAGTAATCGATAGAGAATCCTGCATCTTTTTTAAGTCTTTTAAGATTGTTGAAACCTCCTCCAGTTATATGGGCAAGTCCATTAATCTTAATATCACTATTTATAAGTTCCATAACCGGTTTAACATATATCCGGGTTGGTTTCAGTAATTCATCACCAACGGTGGTGTGGGGAAATCCGGGTAATGGATCATCCACTTTTAAACAGGCTTCCTGGAATAAAACCTTTCTAGCAAGGCTTAAACCATTGCTGTGAATTCCACTGGATGATATTCCAATTAAAACATCCCCGTGACTGATATCATCACCGGTGATTATTAGATTCTCTTCAACCACTCCAATTCCTGTGCCAGCCAAGTCGAAATTGTTAACAATTTCAGGTAAAGAAGCAGTTTCACCACCGATCATAGCTATTCTGGCTTGTTTTGCTCCTTCTGCCAATCCTTCTCCTATTTGGGAGGCAATCTGGGGATTTGGTTTTTCAACAGCCAGATAATCAACCATAGCCAGTGGTTCGGCACCTACACAAAGAATATCATTAACTACCATGGCTATACAGTCAATTCCCACAGTATCGTATTTCTCCATAAGTTCTGCCACTAAAATTTTGCTTCCCACTCCATCAGTGCTCATAGCAATAGCTTTATCCCCTAAACGTATTAGGGCTGCGAAATGACCTGATTCTGTTATTACATCCCTATATTTAAGTGTTTTTTTAAGATTGGAGATTAAAGCAGATATGGTAACTTCTTCTAAGTTAATATCTACCCCTGATTCTTTATAGGTCGTCATTAAATCACCGAAATATGAATTGGATCATATCATTTCATTAGTTTAATTCGTAAAAAAAATGTGCTAAATATAGCTTTATAGTCAACCTTAATAAATCTTGCCGGTTTAAAAAAAGAACCGAGTGAATAATTTTTTAAGTTTTAATAAAAAATATTAAATGATTAGGAAAAAATAAAAAAGAGTTTCACTGGATCCTAACAGTTTCCAAGTTCATAGGTGTTTTTGTTTCAATTTTAAACTGGCGGTAAAGGCTGGAAGCAAGATCCAGAGTTTTATAATTGTCTCCATGGCAGATTAGAATCTTTTCCGGCTTAGGAGACATGCGTCTAACATAATCTACCAGCTGCTTACGGTCAGAATGTCCGCTGAAACCTTCTATGGTTTTTATCTCCATTTTAACATGGTAAACATTGGTTTTACCCTCTTCTTTAAGGGGTATTTCTTTCCATCCTTTCTGCAGTCTACGTCCCAGTGATCCTTCTGCCTGATATCCTACAAATACCAGAGAATTCCTTTTATCTCCACATAACCATTTGAAATATTCCACAGAGTTTCCTCCGGTGAGCATTCCGGATGTGGAGAGGATTATGGATGGTTCTCCTTCTACAATATCCCTTCTTTCTTCTATTCCATTTACTTTATGGAATACATCGGAGATGAATGGGTTCCGGCCCATATGGAATATTTGATCTCTTAGATCTTTACTGAGGTATTCTGGTCGTGCGGTGTGGATGGCGGTAGCTTCCCATATCATACCATCTATATATATAGGGACTTCATTTATTATTCCGTGCCTGATATACTCATCCAGAACTATCATTAACTCTTGAGCTCTTCCCACAGCAAAAACAGGGATCATGATCTTTCCACCACGTTCCAGTGTACGATAAATGGTTTTGATCAGTTCTTTTTCTGCTTCGTTACGGGATGGTTGCACATCATCATGTCCACCATAGGTACTTTCCATAACCAGAGATTCTATCCGGGGGAATTTGGTAACTGCAGGTTCTAAAAGTCTGCTTCTTTCATATTTAAAATCACCGGTATAGACGAAGTTATGCTGACCGTCTCCAATATGCATATGGGTTATGGCTGAACCCAATATATGCCCGGCGTTGTGCAGGGTTAATCTAATATCCGGTGCGATGTCAGTTACTTCACCATAATCAAGGGTGATTGTGTGTTTAATGCTCTTTTTAACATGTTTAATATTGAATGGTAGTGGGTTATCCTCACGGTGAGCTATATCTATATGGTCCAGCTGTAGTAAAGTCATCAGATCCCTGGTGGGTGTGGTACAGTAGGTTGGACCTTCATAACCATAATGATAAAGGTAGGGCAGGAAACCAGAGTGGTCTAAGTGGGCGTGAGAAATTATAACGGCATCTAAGTCATCTAAACGAAATTCAGGCACGTTTAGATAGGGATATGAGCTTTTATCATCAGTGCCGGCTACGTTCACACCACAATCCAGTAATACCTTACTGTTGGAAGTCTGTAAAAACAGAGAAGACCTTCCCACCTCTCTGAAACCACCTAGGGATGTTAAACGAGTCCATTCATTTTCCTGGGCGCTTTCACGATGAATTCGATTGCCTAGGTCTTGTAATATTTTTTTACGTTCTTTACTGTTCTTCCTTAAAGTTCTTCTGATTCTCTGAATAATTTCAGAGGCAATTGGTGGAGTTCTAAGTATTTTAGGGGCCCAACCGATCTTTTTAACGATCTCTCTGGAAGTTGCACCATATTTACCTATGACCAGTCCTGGTTTTCGAGCTTCTATAATAACCTCACAGGTCACCTCATCAAAGGAGATGTTGGTTATTTTGGCTTCATCAGGCACTATGTCATGAATTTTGCGTATAGCCTTTTCTGGTTCCATAAGCACTGAACGATCTGAACGAATAATTATCCGTTTTCTGATGTCTTTAGCTAGGTCTCTAATGAGATCACCATTTTCGGTTATGATCTCAGGGTTTTTAGTGTATATAACCACTTCAGGACCTTCAAATTCTACTTTGGCCACTTGTACTCTATTTGGTAATCTTTGTACTATTATATTTTTAATTTCTTGGATATCTGAGCCCATTCCATCACATCTTAAAAAATAGAAGTAGAAATAGCTGAGTTTATCTAACTCAACTGTAAAATAAGTTTTAGATAAAATTTACTATAAGAATAGTTCACTAGCCTAGTTCTTTTATTTTTCTTTCAATCTCTTCTACTGAGAATTTCACAAAACCATCATCCTTAGTAATGGTAGCTAATCTGATACCATTACCTGAAAAAGCATCTCTTTCCATGGCGGCCTTGATTCCTCTTATAGCTAAATCTATCCCTTCATCTACATATATGTCTTCATTATAACGATCTTCCAGTACTCCGTAGCATACCATCGAACCTGAGCCAGTGGAGATCATCATGTCTTTTATAACGCCCCCTGCCGGGTCTAAAGAATATAAGGATGGTCCTTTTTTATCCATTCCTCCCAGTAAGGTCTGAACATAAAGTGGTGCTGAGCGTAATATGTTTGAAGTTAATGTAGCAAGGGCTTCCACACTTATTTCTTCACTGTTTCTTAGTCTGTAAAGAGCTGATTCAGCGGTTATGTATTTCATTAGTGTTTGGGCGTGTGAAACAGACCCAGCTATGGTGGCCCCAATGTGGTCATCGATCCTGAAGATCTTATCCGCCACTTTGTGAGCTATAAGGTTACCCATGGTTGCTCTTCTCTCTGTTGCAAAAACTATACCGTCCTTACAAGTTAAACCAAGGGTTGTAGTGCCTTTTAATTGATCTTTATCATTCATTAATACACCTCATAAAAAAACAACACATAAAAAATAGTTTTACGATTTTTACTATTTTTTAATTTTAAATTCATATTATATAAACATTTTCTATGATAAATTTTTAGAATAATTTAAAGTTTAAAACTGCCTCTAGCCGTATTTTGACTTAAGATACTTATAAAGGTTTCTTTGTTAATTTTTTTTTGACATTTAAAATTATTAATTTACCAACAAAAACACATTATTTAATTGATGAAATCCAATTTATCAACGTAAATTAATATCCGGGAGTTCTATAATTAGTTATCCTTTTTTTCTTTAGAAAAAAGACGTTTAATGTCTTTTAGGGTGAGATTAGATTTTATGTCTTTATTAATCATGGCACATGGCGCCAGAGCACAGCAGCCAAGACATCCCACGGATTCCAAAGAGTATTCCATATCAAAGGTAACATCACCTTCTTCAATTCCTAAGTGGCGTTCAATTCCTTCAATTATCTGGTTAGCTCCGCTTACATGGCAAGCAGTCCCTTTACAAACCAGAATGTGCTTCCTACCTTGGGGCTTGAATCGAAATTGTGAATAAAAAGTGGCCACTCCAAACACCTCACTGGCTGAAACCCCTATAAAATGGGAAACTTCATTCATCATCTCTTCGGATAAATACCCGTAATTTGATTGAATATCTTGGAGAATAGGTATCAAATCAGATTTTTTACCATTATATGCTGATATTATTTCTTTCAAATCCTTTTCCATTCAAATATACTCCATTTATTTATCAATAGAAATCATGACTTTAATCCATGTTCATCATCTTTTATAATAAGTAATTCAATTATGGTCCTGTAAATGGACTTATTAATAAATTTAATAGTGAATAAATTCTTTTTCTTGGTTATGATTTTGGTGGTAATATCTTTATCTATTATTTAAACTCATAATATTATTTATATGAGAGGTAAAGTAATAGGGGATATTTTAGTCCTTAAAAAGGATGTAAAAGATCCTGAGACACTTCTGGAAATACCTGGCGTTAATAGGGTGGTTAAACTGGGAAGGATTCGTGGTAATACGAGGCAGCCGGAAGTAAAGGTACTGGTCGGTGAAGGGACAGAAACAATTCATAAAGAGAATCATTGCCTTTTCAAACTGGACGTCTCCCAGATCATGTGGTCTAAGGGTAATACCACTGAAAGGAAGAGAATAACAGAATTAGCACAGGAAAAGGAAACAGTGGTTGACCTTTTTGCAGGAATTGGATATTTTTCCATCCCCCTGGCAGTTCACTCTCAAGTAGAGAAAATATATTCTCTGGAGATAAATCCAACCGCATATGACTATCTATGTCAAAACATCACCCTTAATCAGGTTAATAATGTTATAGAACCCCTAATGGGAGATTGTAGAGATCTAGCACCAAATGGGGTGGCAGATAGGGTACTCATGGGTTATATTGGTAACACTCACCATTATCTGGACGTGGCACTGGACACACTCAAAGAGGAGGGAGGAGTTATTCATTATCATGAATCAGTACCAGATAAACTGAAGTTCACCCGGCCAGTGGATAGGATTAAAGAAGCAGCACAGGATCACGAAGTGAAGATTTTGAATAAGAAGATCATCAAAACATATTCACCAGGAGTCTATCATGTAGTGGTAGATGCATGGGTAGGATAAAAAAATGGGTGAAACTGAAAAAACAGGCCAATGTTAAAACTGAAAAAACAGGCCAATGTTAAAACTAGAAAATCGGATAAAAAGCATTTTAGGATACCTGATTATAAAATTTCCTGATTATACAAGTTAAATAGAAAAGGGGGGATTCATTTATGACGGCCCTGGTTTATTCAGAACAATATAAAAACCACGACACGGGAAATCATGTGGAGAATGAGAGAAGAGTTCAAGTTATCATGGAAACAGTGAGGGAGATGAATTTACTGGAATCTGATGATATATTTGAACCAGATATGGTGGAGGATGAGGATTTACTGAGAATTCATTCATCAGACCATATAGAGCATATTAAAGCTTTCTGTAAGAAGGGAGGGGGTTATCTGGATTATGATACCATAGCATCAGCTCAGTCCTATGAAACCGCAAGATTATCTGCAGGTGGGGCTTTAAAAGCAGCTGAACTGGTTTTAGATGGTTATGATAATGCTTATTCGATAGGAAGACCTCCTGGACATCATGCTAATAGATATAAGGCTATGGGATTTTGTATTTTTAATAATCTGGCTGTTACCGTCGAATATTTGAGGGAAGTAAGGAAAATAAAGAAATTCATGATTTTAGATTTCGATGTGCATTATGGAAATGGCACTGCCGAGATATTCTATGAGGACCCAGATGTATTTTATATATCCATTCACCAGGACCCCAGGACTATTTTTCCTGGGACCGGATTTATAAGTGAGATCGGAAGGGATGAAGGGAAAGGTGCAAATTTGAATCTGCCCTTACCTCCCGGTTCAGATTCTTCAGATTATAAATATATACTGGAGAGGGTTTTAAGACCGGTTGCTCATAAATTCGACCCTGATTTTTATCTGGTGGATGTAGGGTTTGATGGGCATAAAAACGACCCATTATCCAGTATTAATCTTGATGATCAATTTTTTGAATGGATCGCTGTGGAAATGATGGATATTGCAGATTCTATTACTCTTATACTCGAGGGAGGGTATGATTTGAATGCCCTTTCCCGTTGTAATGCGAAACTGATCAATGGGCTGAAGAACTATCAAGTTCTCAAGGATAAAAGGGATAAAGATGATAAAAAAGGATCAGATACCAATTCAAAAGTCTATGATCAAACAAAAAATATATTTCAAGAACTTAAAGAGATATATTCTCCCTATGTGGATTTTTAGATATACGATTTAAAACATAAATAAATATGATTAAACATCATAGGATTGGAATAAATATAGATTAAACAATCAATAAAATATCAATCCTCAATTGTTGATAAAATATAAACTTCAATGGATTGGATATTAATACCATGTTCAAGTGATTATATGGACAAATTACGTTATAAACAGGCCCAAAAACTCCTGGAAAAAGCAATAAAATCTAAAAAAACCCAGGAAAAGTTTAAAAAACCTCATGCTGGGAAGATAAACTCACAGACCATCGGAGAAATCCAAAATGATGTGATAGATTTGGAAGAATTTCTCTACACCAGCAGGCCCACACATTCACTTAATCAGGAAGAGGCGCAGGATTTCTGTGACCAGGTATTAGTTATCAGAAATAAATTGGATGAGCTACTAGTAGATTTCGGTATTATGGAACAATTAAATGTTGAAGAAGAAATAAAGACTTTAACAGGTAAATATTTAATATTAACCACTAAAAGCAACTTCAAAAAGTCAATGACCAAGTTAGCGGTGGATCCACAGCACATATTGGTGACCGGAGTTCCCTTACAAATAGATGATATGAAGATTATAAACCCCAATATACCAGATACTGCACTTAAATCTATTGAAAAGAAGATTTCACATGTTAAAAATGATATAAAAAGAAAAAAAGAACAGTTTGAAATTGAACAAGTATTGGTTGTTGTTGAAAAGGATAAAACAGGAGAAATATTGGCTAAAAGAGCTCAGGAACTATACGGTGCCTATATAATTAGAGTGGAAAGTATTAAGGACATATCCCCCATAGAATTTTTAAAGATATTATCTGAGTTTTAATTATAATAAAAAATCTTAAATTAAGTAAATAAGGATATTAAACATAAACGAATTATCCATGATTAAAATATGTCTTTTTAAAGTTTCTATCTTAATATAAACACTCATAACGTTTTTACTTGTTTTTATAAAATAAATCAAAATAGAAAATAATATATAGGTGGAAAGTATCCACATTTTAAATATCCTTATATGATAATTTTATCAGGATATGATTGAACTTGAAAATTGAAAAGGAAAAAAAAATAATTTATTTTAAATTTAAGAAATACTATTCCAGATTAGGTTTTGAACAATTATTTTTGTAAAATATATATAACCATGGGATGATGAAAGTGGACCGATCATGTTTTCCTGACACCCAGGATAAAACACCCAGCATAACCGTTCATCTAACTCGAGTAGGGGTTACTGGTGTTAAAAAGCTATTAAAAATTGAAAGAATAGGAAAGAGACCAATAGTTCTCATTCCCACCTTCGACGCATTTGTAGATCTTCCCAGCACAAAAAGAGGGATACATATGTCACGGAACCCTGAAGCCATCAGTGAGGTTCTGGAAGAAGTTGTGGAAGAGTCAACAGTAGAAATAGAATCGCTATGTGCTGAAATTGTAGATCGCCTGTTAACAAAGCATAAATATGCTAAAAGAGCAGAAGTTAGCATGAAAAGTGATTTCATAATCATGAAAGAATCTCCAGTAACCAGGCACAAAACCCAGGAAATGACCAATATAATGGCCGATGCCATAGGATACCGTAATGGTGAAGATGTAGTTATTAGGAAGATGATAGGGGCAGAAGTAGTGGGGATGACCGTATGCCCCTGTGCCCAGGAATCTACCAGGGAATCAGCTAAACAGGATCTTTTAAAATTCCTAGATGAAGAGACAACCAAAAAAGTACTTAACACGGTTTCATTTGCCTCCCACAACCAACGTGGTAGGGGTATGATCATGATGGAAGTACCCCAGCACCAAGTTATCAGAGGAGAAGATTTAATAAGCATAATAGAAGATTCTATGAGTTCACCGGTTTGTGAACTATTGAAGAGAACTGATGAAAACGCCGTGGTAATAAAAGCACATCAAAATCCTATGTTCGTAGAAGACTGTGTACGAAACATGGTACAGAAGATCATAAAAAGATATTCACATCTCCCAAATGACACACTGGTAACGGTGAGACAGGTGAACGAAGAAAGCATACACCGTCACAATGCATTTGCTGAGAAGGTGGCCATGCTTGGCGAACTCAAAAAAGAGATTTTAAACGGAGATGATCGAAATGAAAACCCATGAAGTCGCTGGTAATATAATGCATTTTATGGAAGCTTTTCAAGGTTCAAGGCCATCAATGGATACTCCTCAGATGTTGATAGTTCGAGGTATGTCCCGGAAAGAAATAGAACCTGAAGATTTGGCACAAGTAGTTTCTGATATCTTCAATGAAATAGGGGCCCGAAAAATCGATGTTTTCAGTGAGGAAGCTAAGGATTTAATAGGAATCATGGATGAAAATATAAGGGCCCAGGTGCAGATACAGGGAGAAACTGATGTTTATGGAATTTATAGGATGAAAGAATCCTTCGAAGCTATGAATTGTTTTGTAGAATATTCATTAGGTATACTGGATAGAATAGCTATTTTTATAGTTTTGTGGATGGATAAAAGTGGATTCGGCCCCAAATTCGTTGAACTTGTAGTGGCCAATTTAGAAACATAAAAATTCATCCGATAATTGATAATGATAAGCACATAATACAAATTTTAATTATATCTAACAATCAAATAAAAAAGATGGTATATATGCTTGAATTATCGGAAAATGAGGTTGAAGACTATCTTAACGCGGATTACAGGGATATTCTATCTTTAATGGTAGAAGCCAATACAAGTAAAGATACAACCGTAACTTATTCAAAAAATGTTTTTCTTCCAATAACCAACATTTGCCGGAATGAATGCGGATATTGCATCTATCGCAGGAATCCGGAAAGTTTCGATGCCACAATACTAATGAGAACAGGAGAAGTTTTAAACACCCTCTTTAAAGCAGATGAATATGCCTGTCATGAGGCTCTTTTTACCTTTGGTGAAGGTGCAGATGAATTTCCGGAAGTCAGGCATGCTCTGGATGTAGAAGGTTTCACCAGCATTATAGATTATCTATACTTCCTATGCAGTGAAACCTTGGATAAAACCAACCTATTACCACATAGTAACCCTGGAATCCTTAAGAGAAAGGATTTAAAACTGTTAAAAGAAGTGAATGCTTCCATGGGGTTGATGCTGGAAAATTCAAGTAATCGGCTGATGGAAACAATCGCCCACTCAAAAAGCCCGGGTAAAGAACCAAAATTAAGGATTAAAACAATTGAAGAAGCGGGTAAACTTAAAATACCTTTCACCACTGGTTTGTTAATTGGTATTGGGGAGACCGTTGCAGAAAGAGCCGAATCTCTATTACAGATCAGAAAGTTACAGGACCAATACGGACATATACAGGAGATAATCATCCAGAACTTCAAACCAAAACCAGGAATACCATTGGAAAATCAGATAGAGCCGTCTCTGGTGGAAATGATCAAGATGGTAGCTGTTACCAAGCTACTCTTTCCCGATGTAAGCATACAGGTACCGCCTAATTTAAATATACAAAATATGCAGATGTTTTTACTGGCTGGTGCCGATGATTGGGGTGGTGTTTCTCCTCTTTCACGGGACTATGTTAATCCAGAAGCTCCCTGGCCAGAATTAAACAATTTAAAAAGTCTAACTGAGGAATTAGGATTTCAATTTCAGGAAAGACTGCCAGTGTATCCTAAATTTATATCGGAAGAGTTTTTAAGTGAAAGAATACTGGATCGGATTAACTCCTTGGGAAAAATTTAGATATTTCTACTTCCACTAGCAAAATATAGATATTTCTTCTTTCCTTAGAGTATAGACTATACGTCTTCTTATTATAACATATTTATGGAATTTAGGTCCTCTTTCACTATATTCAGGACGGTTTGAGTGTAGGTTCTTTGTACGTCTGGTTCTTTAAGTAGTGATTTAACAAATCTGTCCAGTTCCTTCGTATCTCTGAATCTGGTGATTAGTATGGCGTCGAATTCTCCTGTTACATCATACATGCACAGAACATTGTTATGGTAGGCTGTTCTGTCTTCCCAATTTTTTAAAACACCACCTTTGACTTTCACTCCGATTATGGTAGTGAGTGTGTATCCTAGCTTTTCATGATCAATAACTGGGGCGAATCTTTTTATAATTCCAGATTTAAGGAGTTTTTCAATGCGATTATGTACCGTTCCTATGGAAATATCCAACTGTTTGGCAATACTTCTGTAGGATTTTCTTCCATCTTCATGGAATATTTTGATCATCTTCTGGTCAACCTGGTCTATAGCCTGTTTATTTTTTTCTATATCATCATCCTTTTTTATCTTAAAACCTCCTTCAATGAACAATGTTTATAATTATATAATTTTTTGTATTAAAAATTATACATTTTCCAGGGAAACATGGGAATAGTATAAATATAAGTTTTTACCCAATATAATACGGTGAATCTTATGAGTTTAAATGATGAAGCTATCAAAATGCGTTACATAGCACTCGTTAAAAAGGGTGTAATTGTTGATGATGAATGCAGATCTTACACCAAGAAGATGGACATAGATCCGTGTGTCAAGCGAAAAGTTAAGGAGTTTGAGGATAGTTTCGTCCCGGGCACTGTGCTTTTAAGTGATAAGGCCAGTTATAAACTACGTATAGAATACCCAATGGAATAATTTTTTTCATCAATTTTTAAATTATTGCCAATTTGCCCGCCTTAGTGATGCTGTATTTTTCGAATAATTGGGATCTCTTCACCAGACCCATCTCTATTAGACCATTTAAATGTTTGTAAACCATGGCCCTTGATATACCAATTTCTTTCCCGATTTCTATGGCGGATAAATCTTCATGTTTTAATAATTCAATTATTTTTAATTTACTTTTGGATATGTCCAATTTAAGAAGAGGAATTCTAATTACTTTATCTTTATAACAAGTAAACATACCATCTACACCATTTCTATTGGCTATAAAGTTGATCAATGATCCTAAACCCCCGTTACTGGAGGCAACAAAGACTTCACCATGTTTTTTAGCCCCATCTATAACTTCAGATATTCGTTCACAGGCTACTAGGGGGTCATCTGTTTCTATTAAAATTTCACCACCTTTTAAAAAGGAGTCTATTTCTGTTCTATGGTATTTTCCTTCATGTAAACTTATTATACCATCTGATTGTGTCTTGACTGAAGCATCAAAAAGACATTGTCCTCTTAAATTACTTATTAAGGTCTTCATCATCGTTCACCAAAATCGATTGTCTCACTTAAACATATAATTGTATACTTTATAAGTTATATGGAGAGCAACCTTTAAATACTGATCTCCTCTTACAAACATTAAAGATTACTGGGGGTATGCAAACGACCATATCTGATGAAACAATAAATGCAAAAGATTTTACAACACGCGAATTGAATGTTCAAGTTAAAAAAGCATTGTCTGAGGAAAAAAATAAAATTTTATTAGAATCAGCAAGTAGATTAGACTCCATCATAGTAGGATTAAGGAAAGAAGCCGATATAACACTTGAAGGAGATGTTGGGGATTTTGTCGGAGCTCTTAACGACGGCGCACGTATAGAAATCCATGGAAACACTGGACGCTATGTGGGGGATAATATGACCTCCGGAGAAATCATAGTTAAAGGATCAGCAGAAGATGGAGTTGGATTCGGCACATATAATGGCACCATAGTCATTTATGGAGATGCAGGTAATGCTGTAGGACAACTAAATAAGGGTGGCACCATCATAATCAATGGAAACATGGGAGATCTGGCAGGTCTTTACATGCTCAGCGGCGAATTAATAGTTACCGGAGATGCTGGAGTGGACACTGGAGACTGGATGATCGGTGGAACCATATATATAGGTGGAAGCTTCCAAACAGGAACCAATGCAGAAGTAAATGAATTAGAACTTTCAGATAAAAAGAAATTAACGGATTTATTTAAAAAATATGAAATAAATGCCAATGTAGAAGATTTTGTTAAGTTAAAACCGAAAAATCTTAGACCTTTCTATGGAAAACCAGTAGAGGTGTCATAAATGAAACAAATACTTTTAACAGATCCAGAAAAATGCGATGGATGCAATGATTGTATAGAAGCCTGTGAAAAAGTAAACGATGAAAGTACAATATTTCTACATAAAATGGACAAAGGATTCCACGCCATTGTTTGTCAACAGTGTATAAACCCTTCCTGTATTAAAGGATGTTTTAGAGATGCCATTTACCGAGAGGACGGGGTAGTAAAATTCGACCAAGACCGATGTATAGGCTGCAGATTATGCATGTTAATGTGTCCCATTGGTAGCATCACCTATACAGAAGATAAGATGTTAAAATGTGAACAACAGTGCATGGAAAATGGAGAAGAAATACCTGCCTGTGTGAGTTCATGTGAAGCAGGCTGTCTGGAATGTGTGGATGTAAAAGATTTTGCTTCTAGTTATCAGAGAGATTTCGAAATGGATAATTCAGTTACCGGATCCTCAATAAAACCATTATCACCTTCATCAGCCCTTGCATCCTCTACTCAAGGATTATGTGTTTTTTGTGGAACCTGTGAAGTTGTATGCCCTACCAATGCAATAACCATTGTTGATGATCATGCAGAAATAGATAGAAGCAAATGTATAATGTGCGGATCTTGTACTGCTGCTTGTCCAGTGCTCATACCAACCGGAGCAGGTAGTATATGGGATCCTCAAACAATTGCAGGTATAAGATTCACATCTAAAGCGGGAAAATACATGTTAAGAGGTTTCGGTACTGAAAGAAGCCTGCCAAACTTTGATGATATAATAATTCTACCAGCACAGGCCTCAGTAGCACCAGTTGATAAATACAGGGAAATATGTAACACCAGCGTAGTACTGGGAACCAGATATGCTGAAAAACCAGTGGAACTGGCAACACCCGTCCTGATAGCAGGTATGTCATTCGGTGCTTTAAGTGAAGAATGCAAGCTGGCCATGGCCAAAGGTACTTCACTGGTAGGATCATTAGCCAACACAGGTGAAGGAGGAATGTTACCTGGTGAGAGAGAATTAGCAGATAACCTTACTGTACAATATTCCTCAGGTAGATTCGGAGTGTCTGCAGACTATCTTAATGTTGCTGATGCCATAGAAGTGAAGATTGGACAGGGAGCCAAACCCGGTATGGGCGGTCACCTATTAGCCGAAAAAGTAAGTCCTAAAGTAGCTGAAATAAGAGGAGTACCCATAGGAACAGATGCTCTAAGTCCCTGCCGTTTCCTGGATGCCACAAAAGATGGAGATCTAGCAAAACATATAGAACTACTAAGGGAAGTAACAGATTGGCAAACACCAATCATAGTAAAATTAGGTCCTGGAAGAGTTGATGAAGATGTTAGGATAGCCGTGGAATCAGGTGCAGATGTAATATCTGTGGATGGTATGGAGGGTGGTACCGGAGCAGCACCAGAAGTGGTAATTGAACATACCGGTGTGCCTACCTTAGCTTCCCTGGTACAGGCAGTTAGAACATTGGAAGAAATCGGTATGAAGGATACTGTGCAGCTGATCATCACCGGAGGTATAAGAAGCGGAGCAGACGTTGCTAAAGCAATGGCCATGGGTGCTGATGCAGCATACATCGGTACTGGAGCCATGATTGCCATGGGATGCCGAGCCTGCAGAATGTGTTACACAGGAAAATGTCCAGTTGGTGTGGCCACCCAAGATCCTATTCTATGTGAACGATTAGATGTAGATCTGGCAGCAATACGGGTAGCAAACTATATTAAATCCATGACCGAAGAAACTAAAATGTTAGCTATGTTAGCTGGACATTCAGATATCCGAGACTTCACAACTGAAGATCTAAGGGCATTGAACATTGACACACAAAAAATAACCGGTTTAAGATTGATCGGTAATTAAACCTTTTTTTTTTATTTTGTAATATTCTCCCTGAAAAAAGGGATTTTATTTTACAATTTTTTTTATTTAATCTGCTTTTTATGCCGGTAATATTCAGGGTCTGGTTTTCCATGGGCATAAACTAAAGCAGTTGATCTGGAATAAAACATGGTTAAATAAGGATAGATTATTAGAGGCACAATTACTATTCCAATAAGTAGTGGGAAAACTAGGAAGAAGCATATGTAAATTGCCCCTGCTGCTATAATTAGCATTACCACATACCAGATAAAATAATCCACACCACCTATCTCCTTAAGCTTACCTATCAAATCCCCAAAACTGAAAGCAGCTTTTAACTCTTCATAATAGATCATATTGGCCAGGGCCAGTGGAATAATAAAGCTAACCACTATTAATAATCCAATACCAATAACAGCTATTCCGCTGATTAATCCCACACTTATTGAAGGATCAATAAGTGATCCGACTCCGGGTTGGGAGAGCAGGGGTAGAAAAGCAGCCCAGGTTCCTAATAATATTAAAACACCAGGTACTAAATAGTAGATGAAAAAAACAACGAACACTTTTAATCCATCAAGGAACATGGAAGTCCATTCATTGAACTGTGGAGGCTCATTGGAATCCTCTATAGATGATTTAATAATTCTATAAACATAACCAAGTAATAAAAATCCGGGGATAATAAGAACAGATAAAATAGTTAAAATACCCAGTATCAATACTTTTTTAAAATCATTTAAAGGATATTTCATTGCATTTGAGGATATTTGGCCAGCGTCCATTTTTTCACCTTAAATTGATTTTGCATAGGGAAATATTTAAAAATTAGCATTATGGACCTATCAGGTTGACGAAGTTTAGGTTCCAAAAATAAAATAAAAAAAAAGATATGGAAAAATTTTCATATCACTTGACTGGTTTCTCGGCTGTTTCTTGGCGTTCTTCACTGGATGCGAATAGGAGTGCCAGTGATCTTGCACCGAACATTGAGAAGTAGGGGTATATTATTAAAGGCGCCAGTATGAAACCGATTATGATCATCATGGTTAAAACAGCTATTCCACCTGCTACAGCTCCCAAAAGAACCATGATAATGTACCATCCTAAGTATTTACCCCATCCGATCATCGCTATCCTATCCATAACTTCACCGAATTTAAAGGCCGCTCCCAGTTCACCTTCATATAATGCCATGTTGGCGATGGCCATGAATTCTATTAGACCTACTATAATGGCTACTATGATGTATACTGAGTATCCTGCAAATATGGCGAACATATCGAATGAAGTTAATGTAGTAGTGTTTTGATAACCAAAGCCGATGAGCATAGAGATAATTAAAGCAATTATAATCACTGGAATGGCATAGATTAGACTAACGATGAATATTTTAATACCATCAATGAATAATTCACCAACTTCATCAAAGTCCGGTAATTCGTCGATACCTGCAAAAGTCGCTTTTATGATTCTAAAAAGATATCCTAGGCCAATGAAATTCACAATGGGGATAATTAATATAACACCTAATATTACAACTTTAGTCCAGCCAGCCGATGGATATTTAATTGAGTCAGATATGATTTCTCCAATATCCATATTATTCACCTCCTTTTTTTATTATATCTCTTTTTATAACCACATTACTATAAAAATATTGAGTTTAAAATTTTTTGAAAAAATTTAATAATGAGAAAATTTTAAAAAAAATAGAATATTATATGAAATGATAATGTTTTTTAAAGGTTTTCAAGACTCGCTGGAAGCGAATATTAAAGCTAAAAGCCTCATGCTTAATATAATAAAGTAAGGACCAATTATAAGGGGTATAATTAAAATACCAATTATTATGCTCAAGCTTAGGATAGATATGAGCATTATAATGAATCCTAGGGCCCAAATAAAAACATAGGCAGATAAATATTTCACCCACCCGATCATGGATATTCTTTTTAATAGTTCTTTGAATTTAAAGGCGGCCCTTATTTCGCCGTCATATAGAACCATGTTGGCTATTGCAATAAATTCCACCAGGCCGATTGTTATGAGGAGTAATATCTGAATCAGGGATTTCATGAACAAATCCAGGAACATTAAAACGGTGAATGCTTGAAAATTAATGGATAAAAATAGGGTGGGGTTGATCAGTAGGGTTACCAGTAGAAGAGGTATAGTATAAATTAGAATTACAGCGATGACCCTTAAGCCATCGGTATACATCTTCTTCCAATCTTCAAAATCAGGAAGAGAATCAGAACCATCAAAGGATGATTTAATTATTCTATACAAGTAACCCAGGGGTAGAGGGACCATAATCAGGAATATTATGGTAAATATGTTAAGTTCAGTAAGCACTCCGATCAAGGAAAGTAAAGATAGGAAACCCAAGATTATTACCTTCATCCAATCATCAGCTGGATAAAAAAGGGAATCTTTGATAATATTGATTAGTTCCATTTTTCTATATCCTATAGTTTAGTTTTTAATATAATCAGATCCAAATTACAATGCATCAGATCTGCTAAATCATACTATTAAATCTTATTTAAATCTAATATCTCTTTTATTTAATTAGAAGGATGATCTTTTTAAGTTCATCTATAGGTGCGTTGGTTCTTATCCCTGTTGGTTTGATATGGGTGCGGGAGGCGAAGTATCCTTCACTTTTAAGCTTTTCTAAAACATCATAAATGGGAGGGGCGCTGATCTTCAATACTTTACAGATCTTATGCAAGTCATAAAAGGTAACCGGACCTTTAGATTCTTCATGACATCTTTCCAACAATCTAAATAGTTTTTTATCATCATTCAATGTTAGTGATGGTAATAAATCCATCATATCATTTATATAGCCGGTATTTAATATATCACCTAACCATAAGGGCCCACCTATACTTAAAGGGCCACCACATTCCGGACATTCATATGATAAGCGGGGTGTTATTCCGGAGTAAATATTTCGATAGAGACATTTAGAGCAGTGTACAATGTATCCGAGATTTTTAAGTGATTTGTCAGTTTTACCTGCTCCTTTACCTGTTTCCAGATACATTCTCAGGTAATGTTCGCTGCTGTGTGAAAATAGGGGGGTGGTGTACTTTTTATATTTGGCAAAAGTACGGCTGATGAAACCAGCTAAAATCCTTAAACCCACCTCATGGCAATACTCAGTTTTAAGGGGCATAGCACCATATTTACGTATACATGGTTCCTTGTATGTTCCGCAGAGTGCTGAAGTGTCGGTTGCGGTGACACATAACATCCCTCCTGCTTTTAAACTTACAGCGGCAGATTCAATATGGGGAGAAGGTGTTCCGAAGGGGTCGATATCCACCACATGGAACTTACCACGACAACTGCGCAAAAAAATATTAGCATCCTTCCTACACACTTCAACGTTACTTAAACCATTTTCTAAGATATTAGAGCGGCTGAATTCAACGGCTAAAGGGTTTAGGTCAGTGATTACAACGTTATTTACACCTGGTATTTCTTTAGCATACCTTATGCCCCGTACACCGCTACCTCCAAAAGCATCACAAATATTTATATTTTCTTTTTGTTTTTTGGAGAAGGCCTGCAGAGCAAGAACTGAAATATCTCTATTGAATTCCATAACGGGATTATAGAAAACAGGAGCCTTCGAAGAAACCTTATCAAATACAGGAATCTTTATCTTCACATTTCCTTCATTTATAGTAGTTGTTTCCATGATTCACCCTATTATTAAATATCAGATTATAATAAAACAGAGTCATCCCATTATATAAACAGTTGTTCCATTTTTTAATTAATAATATAAGATTTATGGAGAAATTACTCTATTATTATTTTATTTTCTTAATCCTGATAAACACTTATATTATTTAAAAAAAAATGACCTTATAAAAAGAATATTAAACAATGATAAATTGGAAAAATTATTTTTATTAAAATTCTTTATTAATTAAAAAAAAAATTGGTGATTAATTTGATATCAATAGCTCAGCCTAATATTACAGATGAAGAAATAGAAGAAGTTATCAAGGTTTTAAAATCAGGATTTATTGCTCAAGGACCTAAAGTAGCTGAATTTGAGGAGAAATTCGCTGAATACGTAGGTGTGGAGCATGCCGTAGCCACCAGTTCAGGAACCACCGCATTGCATCTGGCCCTACTATCTCTGGGAATTGAAAAGGGTGATGAGGTCATAACCACTCCTTTTAGTTTCGCAGCCACAGGTAATTCAATATTATTTACCGAAGCATTGCCTGTTTTTGCCGATATAGAACCAAAGACCTATAATTTAGATCCTAAAAAAATAGAAGAAGTAATTACAGATAAAACTAAGGCAATAATGCCCGTACATCTTTATGGGCAGCCAGCAGATATGGATCCCATAAAAAAGATAGCTGAGAAACATGATCTGTGGATAATTGAAGACGCAGCCCAAGCTCACGGAGCACTCTATCATAACCAGATGACTGGTTCTCTGGGTGATATGGCGTGCTTCAGTTTCTACCCCACCAAGAACATGACCACAGGAGAAGGTGGAATAATAACCACGGATAGTGAAGAACTGGCAGATGCAGCGCGTATTTTAAGATCACACGGGGAAAGTCAACGTTACACCCATATTAAATTGGGATATAACTTCCGAATGACGGATATAGCAGCCGCTATTGGATTGGTTCAGCTGGAAAGACTGGAAGGTTTTAATAAAAGCAGAATTGAAAATGCAGAATACCTAAGCACACATATCGACACCATAGACGGAATTGAAGCTCCTTTTATAATGGATCAGGTAAAGCATGTGTTCCATCAGTATACAATAAGGGTGAAAAATGGTAAAAGAGACATTTTGAAGAATTATCTGGGCGAAAATGGTGTGGGTACAGGGGTACATTATCCTAAGACTATTTATCAGCAGAAACTCTATCAGGACCTGGAAATATCTGGCAATTGTCCGCTATCAGAAAAAGCAGCCGAGGAAGTCCTTTCTCTACCGGTGCATCCTGGATTAACTCCTGAGGATTTGGAAACCATAGTAAATGTTCTAATGGAGGCATCAGAGGGTTTTTTAATGGAAAGTTAGATAGATATCAGGATATTTTCTCTTCTACTGATCTAACCTTATCTTCCACACTTCTTTTTTTATCCCTACGGTCGTCTATTTTTATACTGGTAGCCACACGATCAGCACCTGCAGTAAAAACAGCTTCATGCGCCATTTTAACAGCCTGGAAAAGTTTATCAGGATCATCGGATTCCATTATGGTTCCCATGCCACTTAGCTTATATTTGACACCTGTTTTCTCCAGGGCAGATAGTGCAGCTGCAACATAATTACTTATGCTGGTATCAGAGGTTCCTATGGGGATTATGGTCAGTTCTGCAGATATCATGATTAATATATATGCTCCCATTTTCATATAATTTTTATGGAACCTTTAAATAGAGAAAGATTCAATCAGAACCTTAAAATGAGGGTTAGGAAAGTAATAGAGAATTATCAACTATTTAAAGAAGAAGAAACAATCGCAGTAGCCATATCTGGTGGTAAAGACAGTGTTCTCACTCTGCACTTATTAAATGATTTTAAGGAGGAATTCAACCTACATCTGCTGGCCATATCCATAGATGAAGGCATATCAGGTTATCGGGAAAAAGGACTGAAAATAGCACGGGAAAATACAGATAAGCTAGGTATTGAATTAGTTGAAAAATCATTCTCTGCTGAGATTAACCGGAAACTGGATCAGATAGCCCATCTCTATAAGAGTTCCTGTATACCCTGTGGGATTTTTAGAAGATACATACTCAACAAAACCGCGTACCAGTTAGGGGCGGATAAGTTGGCTACAGGGCATAATCTGGATGATGAGGTTCAATCATTTCTTATGAGCTTTGCCCGAGCGGATTTTAGGAGATTCCCTAAATTTGGGCCAAAGTTACAGCAAATCCATCCTAAGCTGATTCCCAGGATAAAGCCATTATGGAACATATCGGAGAAGGATGTTGGTACATGGGCGGTTCTTAATGATATATCTGTGCATTTTGGTGATTGTCCCTACGCTCAAAAGTCTTTAAGGTCTAAAATAAAGAATTATCTAAATATTATGGAAGAGGATCATCCGGGAACAAAAATGAACATTCTAGAATCATTTAGAAAATCTTTCCAGTCATCGGAAAAAATGGTGAAACTGTTAGAATGTGATAGATGCGGAGAACCGTCATCTTTAAATATCTGTAAGGCCTGTCAGATGCGGGAGGAGATGGGATAATCCTAAATTGGGGGTTTCTCTGAATTTTTTGAAAAAATGTACTGATAAAAATAAATAATAACCAATTTAGTAATATAATAATTATATTGTGATTGAATCATTCATTTCTGTGGTATCATGAAGAGGCTTTTATGGTGGTTAATCGCCGGCAGCAGGGGTGGGAAGAATCGTGCCAGAATAATTGAAGCCCTGCATGAACGCCCTTATAATGTTAATCAGTTATCAAATGAACTTGATCTGGATTATAAAACTGTTAAGCATCATATCGATGTTTTGGATAGTCATGATATTATTAATTCTTCTGATGAGAAAAGATATGGTTCCTTATATTTTTTATCAAACCGTATGGAAGAAAAATATTCTATATTTCAGGAAATTTTGAGTAAAATGAGAAAATAAGATTTTTAGAGGGTGATTAAGATGAAAATCGGAGGACCAGCATATCAGGGCGCAAATAATGCATCTGGACAAGGCGCCGGATATCAGGGAGGATGGGGATTGGAAAATGCTCAGATCATTAATGTGGATATTATTATTGGAATAGCAAATATCGTGCTTTTACTGATCTTATTTTATATGTACCTGGGAAGTTATCGTGATTTCAAATCTAAGTTTACATTTGGATTACTATCCTTCGTCTGTCTCCTGTTACTGCAGAATATTCTATTTACATCTTTCCTTCTGATGAACCAGGGTTTCAGAGGACCGGATATGGGCACACCAATATTCTTTTTGAATATAATAGAATTCTTCGCCCTAATCATATTAGTGGTTGTAACTAAAGAATAATATGATAATATAGGAGTAGGATGTCTTTAAGATGTGATTTTACCTTTTAAATATCATAGTAGTTTTAATAATGCATATTATAAATAAAAAAAATAATAAGGTATTCGAATACCCTTAATACCTCATTTTTGTAGCTATTTTATGTTGTTGTACATGATCCGTCTTTTAATTTTTTCTGAAGTTTGGTTTGGGTTTGATCCTGTGCTTGATCTCCATTGCATGTTCCATCCTGAATCTTCAATTGTTGTTTTAGTTTTGTCTGAGTTTTTGTTTGATCCTGAGTCTGTGTTGCGGTGCATGTTCCGTCCTGTATCTTCATTTTCTGCTGTAGTTTAGTTTGTTTTTTGATTGGTGTGTCACTGGTAGCTGCAAAAGCGGGTACTATACTAACCAACATAACCAGAGCACATACTAATGCTAATTTTTTCATCATCTAGTTTCACCTCCTATATGTTGGGTGGTAAAACATCAACGGTGAATATAAAAGTAATTTTTCCGAGATATTCCCCAGTTTATACCTAAATCAGACCCAGATCTTAACTAATATTATCTGATAATACTAAAAACTTCTCATCAATTATTAATCAGCAATGTGCAAAAAAATAATAAAAAAAATCTATTTCTATAGTTTCCTGTTATCTAAAAAAATTATTTCTATTTCAAAAAGCCCAAATTTGAAGAGATGTAATTTCTCCCATTGAATGGATGAAATTTCAATAATATAAATTCTGAAATCAAAGATTAAAAAGTTATGTAGCTTATTATTTTGAAGATAAAATTTTTAAGTATTTGTACTGGTTTTGATTTGCTGAGCATTTGCTGAATTAACATTTTGGTTTTGCTGTTGGTTCTGGTTCTGATTGTTTTGGTTTTGTTGTTGGTTTTGATTGGAGTTCTGATTTTGTTGTTGATTGGATTTTTGGTCCTGGTTCTGATCACAGCTCTGATTTCTATTTTGTTCTTGTTTTTGAAGCTGTTCTTGTTTCTGGATTTGGTAGGTTATTTGGCCTGCGAAAACTGGAATCGAACATATGATAACAGTAACAGCAATTATCAGAACGATTTTCTTGAGATTATCCATTCTTTCACCTTTTCTGATGATTATATACTTCTAGATTGCTTAAATAAATATTATCAGAGGATCGTATAAATAATTATACCCAGATCTCACCCATAACTTCACATTTTATTCTAATGTCACCCAGATCAATATTAAAAGGGCGAAAAATTCTATAAAATTTAAGAAAAAGAATGGAATACCCATTTCAACGGTTCTAAAGCAACTAAATGTTAATAGGAGAGATGTGAAGAGTATGTTCTGAAAGAGTAATAATAATGCGAATAATACTAGTCCAAGGGTGAATTTAGTTTTAAACTTCTTATAACTTCCAATATACACGTATAATAAGATTATTAAGAGTAATATTACAGCAATTCCTATTATTATATCTATGGTTATAATCTGGCTGTTTGTGGGTTGTAGTATTGATAATATTCCTCCATTATCTGTTCCATTTAGTTCTGATACCATTTTTATCACCTCATCAGAATGTTATATTATTATTTTTTATTTCTCTTCCATTTTCTTCACAATTTCTAAAAATTGAGGATATTCTTCCTCCATAGGATCAGATAGAAAGAACAAAGCCCCATATTTTTTCCCAGTAGACTTAACAATAATATCATGACTTTTTAAGACTTTAATATGGTGTTCAACGGTTTTATAATCTAGATCGAGTTCTACTGAGAGTTGATTAACATTGTAAGGTCTATCGTAAAGTTTTTTAATTATCCTGGCCCGATTTACCCCTCCTCTGCTTCCTGCAATCAGATACCATAAAAGTCTTTTCATGATAATCACGAAAATTTAAAAAAGATGAAATAAAATGTCTATTTTAACCTATTTAAATTTTAAAAATAATCAATAATTTCTTTATATCATGGATCTTCAGGGTAATGCTTTTGATTTTCTAAAAAATGTGTTAATAGATTAATCTTGGTGAGATTTGGGTTTAAACTTGGGTTTATCTTGGAAAAATTATTTTTATATTTGCAGGTCATGTTTTAGCACCACAAGAAAGGAGGTGATATTACATGAAGAAAATAGCTCTAATATGTGCAATGGTCATGTTGGTAAGTGTTGTACCTGCATTTGCTTTGGGAAGTGATAATCAGGTTAAAGATCAGCAAGCAGCGAAATATCAGCATAAGTACAAGTATGGACTACAGAATAGTGATTCTCAGGTAAATGGCGATGAAAATCGATTGAATGACCAGGATAGATCCCATTCTCAGGATTGCTTAAATTGTCAGGGAACCGGAGATCAAAACAAACTCCAAAACAGATTAAAAACCCAAGATCACCTGCAGAATAACTGTAGCATATCTTAAGTGTAAAAAATTACTTTTTAATAGGTATCAAACCTATTTTATTATTTTTTTGTTCAAATCAAAAAAAATAGTAAATAAAAGAAATAGATTTATTTTTTAATAGAATTCACCAATATCTCTGGAGTTTCTTTTTTCCTGTTTAATAGGCTTTTATCCCTACTTATATGGGATTTAAATCCGAAAAGGACTCTAAACATGTTTTTAAATGACTTCCAATAGATATGAACATGTATCAAAGTCCCTATAACCATTAAAATGGACAGCTCAGCATGCCAGAAATTAATTGATGGATTTAAAGCTGTTTTAATTCCTAAGTTTATTAATATAGCTAGTAAAATACCAGTACCACTGGTTCCCAAGTATCCTGCCGTTACCAGTAAGTTCCAAATCCTTCTATGCTTACTTCTTTTTAAAATGCCTTTTTTGAATAGATAATATGTTAAAAGGTAACCGATTATCAGAAGAAGGCTTACCGGTAGGACATAGTATGTGTCTCCATCACCAAAGAAACCTCCGCTTCCATCGTTTCCAGGGTCGGTTGTGGCATTAGTGTTCCCATGATCCAGATTATCGGGTACGGGTGTCTGGTTATCGGTATTTACGGTGTCTTGTGATGTTACAGTATCAGATGTGGAGGAACTGGTTAGTGAAAGATCGCATATGCCGTTTCCATCCCCGTCTATGAAACGACCACATTGTCCAGTACAATCAACCATACCATAAGGACAGCCTGCTGCACTGGATATTCCACTTAATGCTAAAGCAGCTGTTGCAGGAATTGCAGATATGGCACTTATGATTCGTTTCTTCATGTTTGAACCCTCTTTTTAGTTTTAATTCTTTTTTTAGCAGGTATGAACATGTTTTTAGCTGCTTTCCAGTAATCTCTGAAGTGGAATATGGTGATCAGTGTTAGGGTAATTCCTACTTCAACGTGCCAGTACATAAGCTGGGGATTTATGGATGGTATTCTAATTCCTAACTCCATTAAAATTAGTAATATGAAACCAGCTCCTCCAGATATTAAAAAAGAAACTCCGATTATAAAATTCCATATGTTTACATGTACAATTTTTTTAATGTAACCAATTCTATAAAGGGCAAAGGTGGTCAAATAACCACCTATGAATGGTAAAATTGGTATTAAAAAATCATAACTCATTTTTTGTACCTCATTTTGTTATTTTTTTCAGATTTTTTTTTTAAGAGAAATTTTTTTTTTAATTGGATTCAATGAATATAGTTCGTATATAATGAAACTGTTTTATACTATGCGAACCATCCTATTTAAGAATGTTGTTAATAAATTCAAAGAGAGTTTTTTGATTAAATTGAGAAAAATTTTGCTGGAAATTTCAGTGACATCCTTAATAAGTTCTTATATTAAAAAAAGACTTTGAATATAAAAGTAATTTTTCCAAGTTTTCACCCAGATCTCACCAAGATCGATTGAAAAATTGAAAATACGAGTTGAATAAATTAAGTAATCCATATTTCTCAATTAGGTTAAATTATCTATTTACGAAGTTCACGAGCAGTGGTAAAAATAGCACCACCATATTTCTCTTCTTGCAGCTTCCTAACCATTTCTGAGGCAGTTTCAGCATCAGGTACCCTATGTAAAATTCTTCTGTCCTTAACCTTAAAGGTCTTTCCACAGACACATTTTTTCTGCAAAACACCTTCTTTAGCATAATTAGCTCTGCCACAGTTACATCTGAATATTAGATACAAGATAAATCACTATTTTTAATTTTAATTCAGTATCCCATCAACTTGCTTATCAATGGCCATAGAACATTGGGTATGGCCAAGAAGGTCCCTATACTGGTACCGATATTAGCTCCAACCACAACCAGCAGGACTCTGAAGAGCTTATTCTTCCATAAATCCCGGAATCCCTCACATTTAGGGAGCTCTGCCAAGTCTTCCATGGAAACTTTCCTTAATTTCGCCTCCACTATACCTGCAAACCATCCTGAAGCAAGTAAAGGATGAATCACTGTTACAGGAGATACTATGAATGCTGTGATGGCTGAGTAAAGTTTAGAACCTGCACAGAGAGCGCCGAGAAAACCAAGCCCACCGGTTAATAAAACAAATTGAATAAGACTGCCATTAATATTAACCCCGTTTATAAAGGCTAGAAAAAATATCAACACGAAAACCAAAGGGATGGAGAATAATATCACTTTACTGATGGATATCTTTGATTTTTGGATCTGTAAAAGTTCAGATAATGGGGGGATGTTCTGAGGGTAATCCATATACTTCTTTATCCCACTCTGATGGCCGGCGCCCACCACAGCCACCACCTGACCTTCAGGTATATCAAGAAGCATACGAGCCATATAAGCGTCTCTTTCATTTACCAGGACATTATATGCTTTGGGCGACATTTCCTGGAAGTATTCCATAACTTCAGCTAGTGTGTCGCCTTCTTTAATCTTTTCAATATCTTCCATGTCTTCGTCACTGGTGAAAAATGAAGCCAGTATACCATAAGTAAATTTTAGCTTCTCCCATAGGCTCATCTGGTTCAAAGCTCTCTTTAATGTTATCTGGATGTCACGATCTATAAGGGCTACTTTAGCCCCTATCTCTTCGGCGGCTTCAACAGCAGCCAACATTTCTGCACCGGGTTTGACACCTACATCATCACCGATCTTATTCTGCATATAGGTGAGGAATCCGCTGACCAGGAACATGGTTAGCTGGTCGCTTTTAATTATCTCCCGAATATTAAATTCCTTTTCAGGCTTTTCACCGGTTTCTCTATTTTTAAGATTATGATAACGGTTTATATCCAATTCAACAGCCACAACATCTGGTTCCATTTTTAAGATGGTTTCTCTAACTTCTTCTATACTTCTCTGGGAAACGTGTGCGGTACCTATTATTTTCAGTGATTTTGGTTTTGGTGGTTCAGTTTCCATAAACATCATTTTAAAGCTTTAATTATTCCTTCTTTATAGATGGGAACGGTGTTATATATATCTCTTTTCAGACAAAATTCAATGTCTTTTTCCAGTCCCAGAGCCCGAAGTCCCCTGGCTGAATAGGAGTTTTTCACAGCCCTATCTACTTCTTCTTTATCATTAGAAGCCATCAAAGATGCTATGGCCATTTCATCAAGTTCTTCATCTTGTAGATGGTTTATAATTTCTCCTGCACCTAAAAAATCTTCTAATACAAATCTTCCCTTTACCCCGGCCATGACAATTTCAATATGATTATCTGCCAGTTGGAGTGCTATTCGAGCTACAGCACGGGCGTTAACGAATGATCCTATAAGAACTTTTGACTGCATTCTCTCCAGGACTCTGGTGCCATTGGTGGTAGTGAGAACCAGTACTTCTCCTTTTAAGTTTTTTATTTCCCGAGGTGAATTACCCACATCAAAACCTTCAATTTTCGCACCATCTCTCTCACCAGCCAGAGTTGCTTGATTGATCTCAGCCAATTCAACGGCTTTTTTGATGCTTTCTGCGGTTATGACACTTTTGAAACTTTGAAGAGCTGTGTTTATGGTGGTGCTGGCTCTTAAAGCATCTACCATTATGGATAAATCTTCAGAATATGATCTATCTAAACTAAGAGTAACTTTCATAAAAAAATCCTCAAAATGAAAATAAATAATAAAAAAAATTAATTCTGTGTTCTGTGCTTACTGTTTATGGTTAAATTTGATTAATGCATTTATTAGTAATAAATATCTATACTTTCTCAGCGAAAGCAAATCTTCTCCTTACAGAGGTTATTCTGACTTTTACCTCGTCACCTACTTGTGTATCCGGCACAAAAACCACGAAACCTTCTACTCTGGTTATGCCGTCTCCTTCTTTACCTACATCTTCAATTTTAACGTCGTATTCCTCTCCTTCTTGTATGGGAGCTGTTTTCGGACCTTCATCTGTTCTAAACAATTCATTCACATCCTTAGACTAACATAAAGCAGTCTCTGTAATTTATTTTGTTAAACAAAATATATAAATCTTTGGTCATAATCTAAAACTTTAAAAAAAATTTTAATAATCCCTTTTTGATAAATTAATATTCGAAAATCATTTTAAAAACAAATTAGAATAGAAAATATTCTCAAATAATATCTCCATATATAAAATAATATTAAAAATTAATAACCACTTTTGAAATAATATAATATCAATTAGTAATATTGACTAATTCTACCATTTCAAAAAATCAAATTAAAAAAATATCTGGATAAAACAGATTTAATAAAAAATAAATTTTTAAAAGAATGAAAATCGCCACCACACCCATGTGTCAGGAGATATTACGCCTTGCCGGTGTTCATGAATATCAGATAATAAGGGATAACGTTTATGATGAAGCAGATTTGGTAGTGGTTCTCTCAGAGACGGAAATAGATGAAAAATTACCCATAAAATTTATAAAATTAAAAATTAACACTTTTCCCCAGATACAACGTAGTATAGAGTTAATTTCCGATATAGTAGGTACAGATCCCTTAAAAAGGGAATTAAATCTGGAATTAAATAAATATAAAAGAAATAATGTAATCAAAGAAAAGGTTAAGATAAAAGTATATTCGAACTTCCTAACAGAAATAGCAGAGGATATGGGATTCCAGGTAACCACCGAAGAAGAGTATGATTTCCTGGTATATCCTGATTATTTAAAGGATGAACTTAAAAAAGAAATAGATAATGCGGGTAAAAGAGCTGTAGAGCTACCTTCCCATGGTAAAGCCCCAATAAATCCCATAAAACGAGCACAAATAAGATATCATATTCTAGAGAATAGTATAAGTACGATGGGTTTTCATTAGGATTTATAAGGTTTTATTTGTTTTATTAAAGAAGAATTTGTAACCTTTATGTGTTTAACATAAGTTTAATTAAATCGGAATTCTTAATCTATTTTTATTATTCCCTGAACTCGTTCTAACCTTTTTCATCCGGTAATCTCCCTTTTATTCTGTGAGGATGGAATGATGAATTAGTAAGCACATCTTTAACTATTCCCTACTTTTACCTGTACGTTGATCTTTTTCAAAACAATCTCAACAAGAAACCATGATTTAATATTTTTCCTACTGATCTTTCATTTATTAAACCTTTAAAATTATTTTTTAAACAACCCAATAAACTATATTAGATTATCTTAAATTAGTAGATCTATCTTAAATAGATAAATATCCGATATATGCATCTTAATTGGAATTTATGCAGGCAGTGTCTGATTTTCAAGTGTTTGTAAATAAGATTTGAACAGGTGCACTTAGGACGGTAACGGATATTTATTAATAGAAAAATTATTCAAAGAAAAGTAAATACTAAATGTCCGATTTTATAATTATTATATAAAAAACATGTTTATATCAGTTAGATAATGATAAATTTTACATTAACGTTAAGAGGTAAAGTATGTACGAAACACTAACTTATACTGGTGGAATTCATAAGCACGAGGAAATGATTGAGCTTATTGAGGATCTAGGTGGATTTGTACTTCAAGAAACAATTAGTCAAATGGATCTTGTTCTAACTCTAGCCGTCCCCCTAGAGGATGTAGTCAAGGTTGAGCAAAAAGCCCGAGAACTTCTAGGAAGTATCAAAGTTGCCCCTATGGCTGGAACGGAAATTGCCATCGTATCACCCACTTTGGCCCGTCAACACCTTCCCCATTCGGCATGTGACATATCCGAATATTTAAGACGGTACGGTGCAAAAGATAACATGATCGGACTGCAAAGAGGGGCTGGAAAAGGGATATCGCGGATTTCTGAAGATGAAAAAAGACTAATAGAAGAGCATGATCTGGCGGTTTTTGCCTTGGGGAGCTTTAAGGATTGTATTTTAAATAAAACCCATCTTTTTGAGGATATAGATATACCGGTGGTAGTTACCGGTGCTCCCGAATTAGATGCTGATGAAATACCCAGTGCTACAGCTTACATTAGCGGACTGGGCAGAATACCGAGGAGATTAAAAAGAGGAGAAAATATCAGGGCTCTAAAAAAACTGGCGGAAGTTGTGGAAGGAATACTGGACCAAAAAAGAGTCGATATGGCCGATGATCCGCCCATATTACCATCAATTCTGGTAAAAACCGAAATAGAATATCAAATACCAGCCATAAAAGAGGTTTATTCACCAGCTCCAGTTGTGAGCCAGTTAGATGGTGTAAGAGTTAAATTAGACTATGATAAATACCATGATCAGGTGTCAGAAGTAGTCGTTGATGATTATAGGTTGGGGGATGTTTCAGAAATACGAAAATCGATGATGTACGACTATACACTGGTTAAACTCTTACCGGAAACTTCAATTATTTGATATTCCCTTTTTTATGGTTAAATTGTTATTTTTTTTGGAAAATTTTTTTAATATCATTAACTTTATATAATATTTTTGAATATATATTCATTCTATGGCAAGGCCTCGTAGATTCAGGAAGATACTGGAAGAACCACAAACAAGATGTTTTAAACCGGAAAATGAAAATAATAATGCTCCGAAGACTATCCGGGTCAATATCGATGAATTTGAAGCTTTAAGACTCAGAGATTACCATGACATTCAACAGAAAAGATCCGCGGAGATTATGGGAATATCACAGCCCACATTTCACCGAGTTCTAACAACAGCACGTAAAAAAGTATCCAAAGCTTTGATTGAAGGAAACACCATTATTATAGTGGGAGAAGATTATATAACTGATAAAACCCGTTATAAATGTGAAAAATGTGGTTTCTTATGGCTTAGCCCTGAAAGAGAATATAATAAATGTCCTGATTGTAAATCAAAGGATATAACTGCCTATTTAGAAGATTCAGAAGTACAGGAGGAGAAATATTCACTACTATTGCGGAGATCTTATGGTGGCCCGGGATTAAGAATGAACCCTCCAAAAATATGTAAATGTCCGGAATGTGGTTATGAATCACCTAAAACCAGGGCAGTTCCCTGTAAAAATACAAAATGTCCAAAATGTAAGACTCCCCTTTGCGGGGCTGATTAAAATAATATCTTGGTGAGTAAAATGAATTTTATAGAGATAGAAAATGTTTCTAAGAGTTTTAATGATGCCACTGTTTTGAAAAATATAAACATAAACATTGATGAGGGTTCTGTTTTGGGTATTCTGGGTAGGAGTGGGGCTGGTAAGTCTGTTTTGATTAATATGCTGCGTGGTATGCAGGATTATAGGCCTGATGAAGGTAAGATCTA